>CAXXGJ010000025.1:0-377180 GCA_963677895.2 Treponemataceae bacterium
AATCCCGAGGACAGGGGCGTCAGGATGCTCAAGCTGGACAAGAACCTCTGGATGTATTTCCCCTCTGAGCGCGACACGGTGAAGATATCGGGCGCCCTCCTCCGCCAGGGCATGATGGGTTCCGATTTTTCCTACGAAGACGCGATGGAACCCGACGACCTCAAGGCGCTGTACGACGCCGAAGTAGTCGGCAATGAAGCCATCGACGGTCGCGAATGCTTCGTCCTCTCCCTCGTCGCCAAGGGCAAGGATGTAGCCTACGCGAAGCGGAAAATCTGGATCGACGCCGAGCGCTTCATCGTCGCCAGATCCGAGCTTTACGCGAGGAGCGGCATGCTCCTCAAGGTTTCCCGAACCCTGGACTACGCGAAACTGGGTTCCCGGTACTTTCCCTCGGTGGTCGAGTTTTCCGACGCGCTCAAGAAGGAATCGAGGACGGTGATGTCGATGACCTCACTGAAGCTCGACGCGCCGGTGGACGAGGCGCGGTTCAGCCTCCAGGCGCTGACGAAATGAGGAGGGCTTCAGGCATGCGCGGCGCGGCCATGCGCCGTATTATTTGGGACGGCGCGGTTCTGGGCCGCGCCGTGCTTAACCGCGGCGATCGGCTGCGCCGCGCCGCCATCCTCCTCGTCGCGTTCGCGGCCCTAGCTGCGGCGCCCAATGCCGGAGCCCAAGCCGCCGCGGACTCAAGCGGCACGAGCCTGGCCGACGAAGCGACGATCTCGGGACAGGTCCAGCAGACAGCCTCGGTCGCGACTGCGCAATCCGGCGCCGCCTCCTTTTCCGGCGGAGCCGCCACGAGCCTCAGCCTCGCCCTCGACGCGAGACGCGCCTCCGCCTCTCTGCGCGCGTCCCTTCATTTCTCCGTCCTCTACGGCAACGAAGCGGCCGCCCTATGGACCACCCTCGCGGCTTCGCCCTCGGCCGGCTCCTCCCTCCTGATGGCGCCCGCCTTCGACGCGGCGGCCGCGGCGCCGGAATGCCTCGCCCTCCTCGCCTGGACGAGCTCGCCCTGGCCTGGGACATCGGCCCCTTCGCCTTCGAGGCCGGCAAGACCATCGCGAACTGGGGCGTCGGAAAAGCCTTCAGCCCGGCCGATTTCTTCGCGGAGTTCGACTATTCCTCCGGCACTCCCTCCCGGCGCTCCAGCCTCCTCGCCCGCGCCACCTGGTTCGCCGGGGCGACGAGCCGCGTCGACCTCGTGTACGCGCCCTACGCGGCTTCGGCCAACGCCCTGGCCGGTGACGCCGGATCAGGCGGCGCCGTCCCCAGCGCCACCCCCACAAGCGCCATCATCGCGGCCCGCGCCTACGCGACCGCCTTCGATTCGCTCGCCTTCGCCCTTGCCGCGGGCTTCCGAGGCGCGGCCGAAAGCTCGCCAGCCAGTCTCCTTGGGGCGCTAGAGGCCACCTTCGACCTTCCCTTCGTCTCGCCCTACGGCGAAGCCTCATTCACAGGCGGCCCTGGACGGCAGCAAAGCCATCGCCTATTCGCTCCTCGGAGGGGGCCAAGCCCGGATCGGGGGACGCCAGCCTCCTCGCCGAATACCTCTACTCGCCCCAAGCCGCGGCCGCGCACAGCGTCTTCGCCCAGGCAGGCCTTCCCATCGACGAATGGATATCCATCTCCGCGCCCCTCCTCTAACTATCCGGAATCGGGGCGCCCTGACCGTGGCCGTAAACCTAGCGGCCAGCGACATCGCCGGCTTGAGCCTCGCGATCACCGCCTCCGCGAGCCGCTCGAATCTTCAAGCCTGGAGCGGAAAACTCGCGCTCTCGCGGCGCGGACGAGCTTCCTGATCCGCAATACTGGAACAGCGGGGCCCTTTTATGGCATACTTAAAAGGTATCCAGGAGGGTTATCGTGTACAAAAATGTGGACCCCCAAGGTCAGCTTTCCCCAGCTCGAGGAAGAAGTAGTCCAATTCCTGGGAAGAGCGCGGCACTTTCAAGAAATCCATCTCACAGCGAGAGAAGAGTCCGGAATACACATTCTATGACGGCCCCTCCCTTCGCCACGGGGCTTCCGCATTTCGGGACACTTCGTGCCCGGCACCATCAAGGATATCATTCCCCGCTACAAAGACCATGAAGGGCTTCCATGTCGACCGCCGTTTCGGCTGGGACTGCCACGGCCTGCCCGTCGAGAACCTCATCGAGAAGGCCCTCGGCCTCAACTCCAAGACCGACATCGAGAAATTCGGCGTCGCCAAAATTCAACGAAGCCTGCCGCTCCTCCGTCCTCCGCTACGTGAAGGAATGGAGAACCATCATCACCCGCCTGGGGCGCTGGGTGGACTTCGACAACGACTACAAGACCATGGATCCCGACTACATGGAATCCATCTGGTGGATCATGAAACGCCTTTGGGACAAGGGCCTCATCTACGAAGGCCACTATATCCTTCCGTATTGCCCCCGCTGTTCCACCGTCCTCTCGACGCATGAACTCTCCCTCGGCGGCTACAAGGACGTCCACGACCCCGCCATAACCATCCGCTTCAAGGTGACGAAGGCTCCCGAATCCCTCGCCGGTCTCGCCGACGGAAAAACCTATCTCGTCGCCTGGACCACGACGCCCTGGACCCTGCCCTCCAACCTAGCCCTCGCCCTCGGTCCGGACATCGACTATGTCTGCGTGGTCGACGGCGAAGAGCGCTATATCCTGGCCGAATCCCGCCTCGCCTCCTACTACAAGGATCCGAAATCCCTGAACATAGCGTGGAAAAAGAAAGGTTCCGAGCTCGCCGGCATCCGCTACGAGCCGCTCTTCCCTTATTTCGCCGATCTCTACGATCAGGGCGCCTTCGTCACCGTGCTCGGCGGCTACGTGACCACGGAAGACGGCACCGGCATCGTCCACACGGCTCCCGGCTTCGGCGAGGACGACTACCAGGTGCTAAAAGGCACGGGGATTCCCGTCGTCTGCCCGGTGGACGCCGAATGCCGCTTCACCGAGGAAGTTTCGGACTACAAGGGCATGTTCGTCAAAGACGCAGACAAGCCCATCCTCGAGCGCCTCAAGGCCGAGGGCAAGCTCGTCAAGCGCGAACAGATACTCCACGCTTACCCCCACTGCTGGCGCTGCCAGAGCCCTCTCATCTACCGCGCCGTAGGCTCGTGGTTCGTGAAGATCGATCCGATAAAGCCCGTGATGGTGGCGCGCAACAAGGAAGTCACCTGGGTTCCGGCCCACATCCGCGACGGTCGCTTCGGCAAGTGGCTCGAGGGCGCGCGCGACTGGGCCATCAGCCGCAACCGCTACTGGGGCAACCCTCTTCCCATTTGGAGATGCGAGACCTGCGGCAAGACCGTCTGCGTAGGCTCCAAGGCGGATCTTGAAAAGCGCTCCGGCGTAAAACTCACCGACCTGCATAAGCATTTCGTGGACGACGTGACCTTCCCCTGCGAATGCGGCGAAACAATGCACCGAATCCCCGAAGTCCTCGACTGCTGGTTCGAGTCGGGCGCCATGCCCTACGCGCAGGTCCACTACCCCTTCGAGAATGAGGCGACGTTCAAGGAACATTTCCCCGCCGACTTCATCAACGAAGGCCTGGACCAGACCAGGGGCTGGTTCTATTCCCTTACCGTCCTGGCGGCGGCCCTCTTCGACAGCCAGGCTTACGACGCCTGCATCTGCTCGGGCCTCGTCCTCGCCGAAGACGGCAAAAAAATGTCCAAGTCCCAGCGCAACTACACCGACCCCATGGAAGTCGTCAACAAGTTCGGCGCCGACGCCCTGAGGCTCTTCCTCATGAACAGCGCCGTCACCCGCGCCGAGGACCTGCGCTATTCCGACGAAGGAGTGAAGGATGTGCTCAAGAGCATCATCATCCCCCTGTGGAACGCCTATGGTTTCTTCGTCACCTACGCGAACATCGACGGCGTCACGGCGGGGGACCCCGATCCTTCCGCGGTGAGCAATATCCTCGACAAGTGGATTCTTTCAGTGTGCGAGCGCATGGTCGAACGCGTTTCCGCGGGCCTCGAAGCCTACGAGATGCAGCCTTCCATCGAGCCGATCATCGATTTCATCGACAGTCTCAACAACTGGTACATAAGGCGTTCGAGGCGCCGGTTCTGGAAATCCGAGAACGACAGCGACAAGGCCCAGGCTTACGATACCCTGAACAGGGTGCTTCGACGCCTCATCCTGGTGGCGGCGCCCTTCATGCCTTTCATCACGGAATCCATCTACCAGAATCTAAGGAAGCCTTCGGATCCGGAATCCATCCACCTCTGCGACTGGCCCGAATACGACGCCCGCTTCAGGAACGCCGATCTGGAGCGCGACATGGACTCGGTCCGGCACGCCGTCTCGATGGGCCACGCCCTTCGCGTCGTCAACGATCTCAAGACGCGTCAGCCTCTCGCCTCCGTCCAGCTCGTCACCAAGGTAGCGGAGGAACACGAAGTGCTCGCCGCCATGGAAGACATCCTGAGAGAGGAGCTTAACGTCAAGGCCGTCATCTTCCGGCGCAACGAAGAGGAGCTCGTCGAGTATTCGGCCAAGGCGAATTTCCGCGTCCTGGGCAAGGAACTGGGCAAGGACATGAAGGCGGCGGCGGCCGAGATCGAAAAGCTCGTGCCCGCGCAGATCGCCGCCCTTCTCGCCGGCACAACGGTGGAGATAGCGATCCCCGGACGGAACGTGAGCCTGAACCAGGAAATGGTCGACGTGCGGCGCAATGAAAAGGCGGGATTGAAGGTGCTGAACGAAGGCACGCTGACACTCGCCCTCGACACTATCGTGACGCCTGACCTCCTCCGCGAAGGCTATGTCAGGGACCTCATCCGCGGCGTGCAGAATTTGCGCAAGGAATCCGGCTTCGAAGTCACGGACCGCATCGCCATCAGCCTTGGCGGCGAAGGGGAACTCAAGGAAGCCCTCGGGCAGTTCCGCAGCCTCGTCGCGAACGAAACCCTGGCCGAAAGCACCGAATGGACCGATTCCCCGGGCGAAGAAGCCGCTTCCATCGAAGCGGGCGAAAAAACCTGGAAGATAAAGATCAGAAAAGCCTGAACAAGGCTTGTTCCGGATAGACGATATTCCTGGCTTAGGGCAGCTTTCCCTCAAGCCAGGAAGCTTTCAGCAAGCCCCCGAGTTCCTTCCATGGAAGGACGAAGGTAAAATCCCCGAAAGAATAGGGAGCCAGCTGGTAACGGTCATAATGGAATCCCACGCCGCTTTCGCAGAGGAAAATGTTGGCCGATGGAATAATCCTGTCCTCGAAGAACCCATAATCGACCAAAGACTCCGCTCCCGTCCGCCTTTCTTTCTCGCTTGACAGCAAGCGCAGCGCCTCTTCCCTCAATTTGCCGGCTACGGGATCCTTCCATCCCTCCACGAACAGATCGTCGGAGGACAGAATCTTCCCGCTGTCCAGATCGATCATATCGATGAGCATCGCGGTATTGCCGTGGGCGCCGCTCTCGAAGACATACCTTTCGGTGGCGATGGAATAGATGGATGAGAAGCCCGATATGAAGTATTGGCGCTCGACGAATACGGAAGGCCACCCCATGTCCTCGGGAATCGAAGCTCGGCTTTCTTTAAAATCGGCCCACCGGTCCCTGGCGTAATCAACAGGGTTTTTGCCTCGGCGCAGCAGCCTGTCCAGCATCAGCCTCGATGATGGCGACTTTCCCCGAAGGGATTCCACGTGAAAAAACGACTGGCGCTGATCCCGGGCGCCGTCTTCTATGGAAAGCGGCGAAAACAGCCGTCCGAGCGGGGACAGGACGCGAGCCTTCCCGTCTATGATGCCCGAACGGACCTCCATCTCCAGCTCAGGCATCCCGCGATTCGCTAGACGGACATCGCCCTCGAAGGCTTTTCCGCCTTCTAGACGCAGGGTCGGGCTACCGGCCTGCCCGCGCGCGGGCAGGCCGAGGAGCAGGGGAGGTCCCGCGGTCCGGATCGAGGTCCGGATATCCCCGCCCTTTTTCCGGCTTCCGCCGAAAAAACCATATATTTCTTTTTCCGGCCATTCAAAAAAGCCCCAGGTATCGTTGCCCGATCTCTGCGAGACAAGGGAGATTCCCTGATCCGGCGAGGAGAACCAGGTCACGGAGCCGCTTCTTTTATTCAGACCGGAAGCGATGTCGACTCTTTGGCCTATCGCCAAAGCCGATAGCGCCGCCGCTGCCGCCAAGGCGATCAGGCAGGGAATGATGAATCCGCGCGCCATCGTCCGCGATGTGGACTTCATCTCCGTACTCCCCGTTTTTCGCTTCGAGCGCGCATCTTCATAGAGGTTGAATTATGCGTGAAAAGGCATGCCAATACTGTTCGCTCCTAATTTCCGTGATATAATTATCGGATGGAGGAGAGATAAACTTTGTCTTTCCTCGCTGCGGATGTCGATATTATTAACGGAAGCAACGTTATATTTCGACAAATACCGGTGGACGATGACCATTTTACGGTTTATCATGGAATCAGAATAATAATATAGCAGGAGGACATCTATGCATAAAGGCAATAAGCCCTTTGTCGTTGTGATGGCAATACTTATGATGGTATTTGCGTCATGCGCGACAAAGCCGACGGAGACAAAACCGGAAACGGTTCCCGAAGTCACCACGACGACGGTAGCCGCGCCCATTCCGGAAGTAGTACCCGCAACAACCGTCACCACGGTTGCTGTAGAGCCAACCACAGTCGTCCAGCCTTCAGTTTCCGAAATTGAGCTCAGGAATCTTTTCGGGCAGGCCAACTCCCTCAAGATGGACGCAGCCCGCTATGATATCCCAAGAGTGCTTCCGGATGCCTTCAAGACCGTTGATGACGATTTCGCGACCATCAAGACCGCCTACGACTCGGCGATGGACGAAGTGAGCTACGATGGCGTGAAAGCCTATCCGATCAAGGCTCGGCTGGAAAAATCCATCGCTTCCTGGGAATCCCTGATAGCGGAAGGAATGCCTCTCCGCGTCGAGGAAGAAAGCGAAAAAGCCACGGACATGAAATTTGCCGCCATGAGCGCCGAGGCGCCCGAACTGGCCAGCGAACGATTCCAGGGTTCGGAAGAGCTTTATAGCGACGCCGACGCCCTTGCCGAAAGCAAAGAATATTCGATGGCGATTCCCGCTTATCAGCAGGCGGCCGCCGGATTCGACGTAGCCGCGGAGAAAGCCAAGGCCAACAAGATCCGCGAAAAGATTTTCGCCAATGGCTATACGAAATACGCGGACAGCAACTTCCAGATCGCCGAAGAAAAGTACAAGGCAGAAGAGGATCTCTGGACCTCCGGCTCGCTCGAGGACCTGAAAGCCGGCGCCCAGACCTTGAGGGAAGCCAATGATTACTACGAATTCGTCGCCTCCACCGGCGCCGAGTACAAATCTTTCGAAGGAAAGGACAACGCTCTCCAGGCGCAGGAAAAGGCCCTTTCCCTCAAGGCCGATGTCAATGCCCCGGAACAGTATTCTTCCGCCAACGACATTCTGAACGAAGCGATGGCCAACCAGGAAAAAGGTGACTATGAAAGCGCCTACCTCTGGTTCGGCGACGCGACCGAGGCCTTTGGCGGCGCCTACGATGCCGCGATGAGCCTGCAGTCGGAAAACGAGGGAGCCATAGCGGCGGCCGAAGCCGCCGTTTCGGCCAGCGAACAGAAATCCGACGCTTCGGGAATCGAAGGCAACGTATACCTGCCCGAAGCCAAATCTTATCTGGAGAACGCCAAGGCCCAGTCCGAGGAAATGCTTTTCGCCGATTCCACGGTCAACGCCAACGAAGCGGCCAACTACGCCGCCATGTCGGACAACTATATCGACGGCGAACAGAAGAAGGCCGCCGACGCCGAAGCCAAGGCTCTTCAGGACGCGAAAGCCTTGACCGATCCCGCCATGGCCGACGCCAGGACGCGCATGGCTTGGGCCGAGAACAACGAGATCAAGGCCGATTATCCCGAACAGTACAAGGAAGCCGGCGCCGCGATGAAGGCAGCCGAGATGGCCTACGCGAACGAGAAATACGTTCCCGCGAAGGATCTGGCCGGCGAAGTGTCCACCACGCTGTCGGACGATTTCCAGAAGCAGGTGCTCGCCGACAGGGAAGCCGCCGCCGCGGAAAAAGCCAGCATCGAGGCCGAGAAAGCGAGGCTCGCGGCTGAGAAAGCTGCCGCCGATCCCGCCATGGCCGACGCCAGGACGCGCATGGCCTGGGCCGAGAACAACGAGATCAAGGCCGATTATCCCGAACAGTACAAGGAAGCCGACGCCGCGATGAAGGCAGCCGAGATGGCCTACGCGAACGAGAAATACGTTCCCGCGAAGGACTTGGCCGGCGAAGTGTCCACCACGCTGTCGGACAGCTTCCAGAAACAGGTGCTCGCCAACAGGGAAGCAGCCGCAGCGGAAAAGGTAGTTCCCGTCGCCGAAAGCCAGCCGGTCGACCACTCGGGCGCCGACAGCGCCATGGCCGATGCGCAGAACAGAATGGCCTGGGCCAATGAAAACGGCATAAAAGACGAGTATCCCAACGAGTACCAGGACTCTTCCAAAGCCATGGTCGACGCATTCGTTTCCTACGGCAAGGAAGACTATGATACGGCCACCGGAAAAGCCAAGGAAGTTTCCTCCATCCTTTCCGACGATTTCCAGAATACGGTGATGGCTGAGAAAAAGGCCGCCGAGGAAGAGAAAGCCAAGCTCGCGGCTGAGAAAGCCGCCGCCGATCCCGCCATGGCCGACGCCAGGACGCGCATGGCCTGGGCCGAGAACAACGAGATCAAGGCCGATTATCCCGAACAGTACAAGGAAGCCGGCGCCGCGATGAAGGCAGCCGAGATGGCCTACGCGAACGAGAAATACGTTCCCGCGAAGGATCTGGCCGGCGAAGTATCCACCACGCTGTCGAACAGCTTCCAGAAACAGGTGCTCGCCGACAGGGAAGCCGCCGCCACGGAAAAGGCCAAGGACGCAGAAGCCGCTAAGGCCGCCGCCATTGCGGCCGCCAAAGCCGCCGCGCTGACCGATATCGAAAACGCCCAGGGCAAGTATGACTGGTCGGTTTCCAAGAATGCCCAGAACAACTACCCCGAACTTCTCGCGAAGGGCGCCGTCGAGCTCGATTCCGCCAAGGTCGCCTTCAATTCGGAAGACTATGCCAACGCCTCGGCCAAGGCCAAGGCCGCTTCTGAAACCCTCTCCGGCATCGCGGAATTCGCCCCCCTTCCCGCCACCTACGTCGTGCGGCTTATCCCCGCACGCAGGGACTGCCTGTGGAGAATCGCGGAATATCCCTTCATCTATAACAATCCCCTCAAGTGGCCGGTTCTTTATGAGGCGAACAAGAAGACCTTCAGGGATCCTTCCAACCCCAACCTCATATTCCCGAATCAGGTCCTCCAGATCCCGAGCATAAAGGGCGAAACCCGCTCCGGCACCTGGGATCCGAAAAAGTCCTATAATCCCCTTCCGAAAAAATAGGGGATGAAAAGTCGGGCGGCCGAACGAAAGGCCGCCTGATCAAGATTAAAATAAAAAGGGCTGTCCACGCGGACAGCCCTTTTTATTGCTTCGGTAGAATTCCGGGTTCCGATGAAGTCAGGCAATCGGAAGCGCGGAAAGATGGAAGTCTTCAGTAAGCCAATATTCCCCTGAAGAATTCCCTGAGCGCGGCGATCATCGCCCGATGATCCGATCCCTCGATGGTTTCCCGCACCGCGTGCATTGCAAGCAGAGGATGGCCTATATCCATGGCGCGGATGCCCAGGCGCGAGGCCGACATCGGGCCTATGGTCGTCCCGGGCTGGATATCGGCCCTGGACATGTATTTCTGCCAAGGCAGGGAGGCTTTCTCGCAGAGAAGCTTGAATATGGATTCGGTGACCATATCGGTGGCATAGCGCTGGTTGACGTTCATCTTGACCGCCGGCCCCTTCCCCAGGAGGGGCGAATAGGCTTCGTCGAATTTTTCGGTATAGGCGGGATTCCAGGCCTGGGCGGCATCGACGGAGAGGCAGAGGGAACGAGCCCCCGCCCTGTAGAAATCCTCCGCCGATCCCTTCATGGCGATGTTGATTCTGGCGAGGATGTCGCGCATGAAGCTGGAATTGGCACCCAGCGCCGTCATGGATCCTATCTCCTCGGCGTCGAGGAAACAGGCGATCTGCGTCATGGGACCTGGTTTCGCCGAACCGAAGGCCTCCAGGATGGCATGGCATCCCGCCAGATCGTCCAGGCGAGAAGCGTTGATGAGCTCGCTCCTTTCATCGCTTCCGAAAACCGAAGCTTTCTGGCAGTCGTAGAAGGACAGATCCATCGCGACAATGTCGGCGGCCGGAATGCCCAGATCGGCGGAAATCTTGCGCTCAAGCCAACGCTGGTTCTCACCCCGACTTCCATCGGTCGCATCGGCGGCCGAGAACAAGGCCGAGGACGAGGCCGAAGCGGACGAAGCCACATCCACGAGCACGGGCAGGTGCTGGTGGGCGTTGTATTCCATGCCCTTGTTGATTTCGCGGTTGAGGTGGATGGGGAGATTGGGTATGACGCCGACGGCCCTGCCCGAATTGTACAGCATCTCCTTGATCCCTTCGCCGTCGCGTATGGCCACGCTCCCCGCAAGGGCGAGCGGCCTGTCCAGCCAACCCGAAAGGATAGCCCCGCCGTAGACATCGACGGCGATTCTCAGCATGGACCTGCCGTTTTTCTCGAAATCGGGCCGTACCTTGAGACAGGGGCTGTCCGTATGGGCTCCGGCGAGAATGTAGCCGGACGTTCCCATGGGCTGCAGGCCTGGCCTGAAAGCAATAATCGCCGAGGAACCGCGTTCCAGGTAATAGGCGGCTCCAGGCTCCAGATTCCAGGATTCCCGCTCCTCCAGGGCTATGGCGCCATGGGCGGAAAGAAATGCCTTTATGTTGTCGGCGGCGTGGAAAGAGGTCGGTGAAGCGTCCAGGAAATCACAAAGGCTTCTCGTTGTCTGCATCATTGTTTTCAATTCCTTCCCGCGCTGGTTCTTTCCTCGCTCTACCGAGGAAGGGGTTCGTTTTCAGGGACTTTAGTTCGGAGGAAAGGGTAAAGAGCGTGGTTTTCAGTTCGATGATATCGGCTTTCAGCGAATGGTCGCCCAGCATCAGTTCGGTTTCCATGACGCGGCAGGCGGCCTTGAGTCCCAGTCTGTGATCGAAGGCAAGGTATTTGAGCCGGGACAGCACGCAGAGGTCCAGGGGCGTATAGACGCGCCGCCCGAAGACATCCTTTCTCGGGGCGAGGAAAGGCACTTCCTTCTCCCAGAATCTCAGGGTGGAAGCGGGAAGATCGAGCATCGCCTCCACTTCCCCGGTGCTGTAACTCGTCATGCTTTCTTTCGGTCGTTCCAATCCTTGCGCGAAGCCTTGAGGTCCAGCTTCACCGGGATGGTGTCGAGGGAGAACTCTTCCCTCACCTTGTTCTTGAGGAAAGAAATGTAGGAATCGGGCACGAGATCGGGCCTGGTCACGAAGAAACAGAATTTCTGTGGATTGAGACTGGTCTGGACAGCGTAACGCAGCTTGAATTTAGTGCGCAGGCCGATGGGCGGGGGATTCGAATCGATCCAGGTTCCTACCGCCTTATTCAGCTTGGAGGTTTCTATGCGTTTCGTCAGCTTCGAATACATCGAGATGACGGTGTTCATCATCTTGTCCAGTCCGACGCCTTCCTTCGCCGAAATGGCGACGATGGGCGCGTAGGCCATCTGGCCGAAGAACCAGCGGATCTTGTCCTTTGTGGCTTCGAAGGTGTTCTTGACATCGGGCATGAGATCCCACTTATTGAGGACGAAAATGACGCCCCTGCCTTCATCCACGGCGAAGGCGGCGATTTTCTTATCCTGGTCGGTGAGACCTTCCTTCGCGTCGATCATGAGAAGGACGATATCGGCCCGCTCGACGACGGAAATCGATCGCGTGACCGAATAATATTCGACGTTGTCCGTCACCTTCTTCTTGCGCCTGATACCGGCGGTGTCGAGGACGAGAATGCCCCTTCCCTTCCAGGTCAGGCGGCCTTCGACGATGTCTCTCGTCGTCCCCGGCACATCGCTGACGATGCTTTTCTCCTCTCCGAGAAGGAGGTTGAGGAGGCTGGACTTGCCAGTGTTGGGCTTGCCCATGATCGCGATCCTGATGTCGGCGCGCTCGAAATCGACGGCCCTGACGCCGGTGAAATCCAGGTGCGTGCGTATCATGTCGACGAGTTCGTCGATATGACGATTATGCTCCGCCGAGACGAAGAGGACGTCGGGGAATCCCCAGCGCATGTGGGACCAGACCAGGGCGTCGCGCTCGGCGCTGTCCGCCTTGTTGACGACGAGCACCAGCTTCTTGCTCATGGGGCGCAGCAGTTCGGCGAACTCCTCATCCTCGGGGGTTATCTCGGTGGCGTCGACGATGAACAGGATGAGATCGGCCCGCGAAAGGATGGACAGGGTTCTCGCCACGACGAGATCGTCCAGGCCTTCCCTCTCCAGCTTGAATCCGCCCGTATCGGCCAGCCGGCAGCGCAGATCCGTGTCGGGCAGGAGAAACTCCTCCTCGATGGGATCTCTCGTGACGCCGGGAGTCGGATCGGTTATCGCCCTTCTCTTGTGAAGAAGACGGTTGAACAGCGTGGACTTTCCTACGTTTGGCCTTCCCACCAGGGCGACAAGGGGGAGGTTTTCATAGCGGACTAGTTTTTCTGGTTCATCGACGGCATCATCGTCCTGTGAGACTGGATTTTGCGCGACCTTCGCTTTTTTCTCGTTTTCTTCCGAATTTCTTTTCATGATAATCCTATCGTTTGAATCGGTTGGCGATATAGGTCGTCACCTCTGAGGAACTTGTCATTTTCATCACCGCCGCGGCCATGGCTTCCGCGTCCTCGAGCTTCTGCGACAGGAGGAAGCTCTTCACGCCCGGTATGGATACCGCCGACATCGAAAGCTCCCGCAATCCCATGCCGACGAGAAGAATGGCGGCCGAGGGGTCGGCGCCCATCTCGCCGCAGAGACTCACGTCGATCTTGGCCTGTCTGGCGGCGTCGATGGTCATCTTTATGAGACGCAGGACCGCGGGATTGTAGGGATCGTGAAGGTAGGCGACTTTTTCGTTTCCGCGATCGACGGCCATCGTGTATTGGGTAAGGTCGTTGGTACCTATCGAGAAAAAATCGGCGCTTCTCGACAGGACATCGGAGCATATGGCGGCCGACGGAACCTCGATCATTATGCCGGCCTTGATATGATCCGGAACGACGCAGCCGCGGGCTCTGCATTCCAATCGGGCTTCTTCCAGGATGCCCCGCGCCTGGATGAGCTCTTCCATCGTGCTTATCATAGGGAACATGATGCGCACGTCGCCGAAGACGCTCGCCCTCAGGATGGCCCTGAGCTGGGTGCGGAAAATCTCCGTCTTGCTCAGGCAGAATCGTATGGCCCGCCATCCGAGCAGGGGATTTTTCTCGTCCTGTGCCCCCAGTTCGGGAAGCACCTTGTCGCCGCCTATATCGAGGGTGCGGATGGTGACCGGTTTGCCGCGCATCCCCTCGACGACATTCTTGTATGCCTTGTACTGGGCTTCCTCGCCGGGCACGTGTCCTCCGAGGAAAAGGAACTCCGAGCGGAAAAGGCCGACGCCGTCCGCGTTGTGCTCCACCACGGACTCCACTTCTTCGGGCACTTCAAGGTTCGCCATGAGCAGGATTCGAACGCCATCCCTGGTGGTGGCGGGAACATCCCTTATCCCGGCGAATTCTTTTTCCCTGATCAATCTGAGATTCTGCGCGGCTCTTTCTTTTTTCAGCGCGGATTCGTCGGGATCCACCACGACGATGCCCCGATCTCCGTCGACGATGAAGGGGACCCCCGCCTTCACGTCCGCCATGAAGGATCCTATGCCGAGAACCGCCGGTATCTGGAAGGCCCGCGCGAGAATGGCCGCGTGGCTCGTCCTTCCTCCCGCTTCGGTGGCGATCGCCTTGATATGGGTGCGGGCCATTCCCACCATGTCGGAGGGAAGGAGATCTTTCGCGATCACGATGACATCCCTGTCAATGTCGGCCAGGCTGAATCTTTCCCTATGGAGGAGATGTCCCAGAATCCTTCTGACGACATCGTGGACGTCCGATACCCTTTCCTGGATGTAAGGGTCCTGGGAGGCCGAGAGCTGGTCAATCATCTGTTGTTCCAGGGAAAAAACGATGCTTTCCACGTTGAGCAGCGAAACGCCGAGGTTATTTCTCACGCTCGACGCGACTTCGGGGTCGTCGAGCATCATGAGATGGGCGTCGAAAATCGCGGCCTGTTCCTCGCCGGCCTCCTTCAGGGCCTTTTCGCGGAGCGCGCCGACTTCCTGCTTGGCCTGAACCACGGCTTCGGCAAAGCGTGAGAACTCGGGCTCTATATCCTCGTTGGCGATGGAATACGAAGGTATGGACGCGTTGTAATCATCGTAGAAGATGAAGACGGGCGCGAAGGCCGTGCCCGGCGATGCCGCTATGCCATGCAGTTCTCTCATATAGCATGAATGTAGCAGAAATTCGTCTCATCGTAAATAAGTGGTCGGGCACCCGGAATTTACTGGAGCACGTTGGCCGGATTCACGGTTTTCCCGTTCTTGTAGACCGAGAAATGCATATGGGGCCCCGTGCTGTAGCCCGTATTCCCCGACAAACCCACTCGGCCGCCCTGCGAGAGATACTCTCCATCCTGGACGGAAATGGCGGACATATGCGCATAGAGCGTCTTCCAGCCGCCGGGGTGCCGGAGGATGACATATTTTCCCATTATGGGCGAATACCCCGTCTCGCTCACCGTGCCTTCCATGGCCGCCGCGATGCGCGTTCCCATGGGTACGCCGATATCGAGACCATTATGGAAGGATTTGCGTCCGGAGAATGGATCCCTTCTCCAGGAGTACCAGGAAGTGATGACGCCCCTGACCGGCCAGCGGAACAGGTCCCCCGAGATCTCCCTCAGGACAGCCGAAGGAAGCTTGGCGTCGGGCAGGAAAAGCGCCTTGCCCACATTCAGGTCCGTGGACAGAAGGCCGTTGGCTTCGATGAGCCTATCGGCCGAAATCTGGTATTTCGTCGCGATGGAATCCACGGTATCGCCTTTCGTGGCGTTGTAGATGATGCCGGCCATGCTCGGGATCTTGAGCAGCTGCTCGGGGCGCAGGGCGCGCGCCGACATGATATTGTTCGCGCTCAGGATGGTGTCCACCGTGACATCATAGGACTCGGCGATGCCGGATACCGTATCGCCTTTCCGCACTTGATATACCGAATAATAGAGGCCCTGGTCCTCAGCCTCGGAATCCGACTCGGAAAGAAGGACATCGGCGTCGAGCGAGCCTACGCTGCCTTTGGCGTAACTAGGTCCGGGCATAGGCCTGAAACTGGAACCCAGGAGCGTGATAAGGCATATGACTGTCAGGATGGTTCGTCGCAGCGAAGGGCCGCTCACCAGAAGCAGAAGAATTTCGTTGTTCACTCGCCTGAATCGTCTCCGCACCCAATGCTCCGCACTACCAGGATTGGGGCATTATACCGGCAGTTCCGGTGGTTTGCAATCACTTTTTTTCGGCTCCATCTTGCCCCTGGAGCCCCTATGACGATACTGTTGCCTTATCATGAGATGCAAACCAATTCTGGCCCTCGTGGCCTTCTCTTTCTGCGTTCTGGGCGGAATTTCGGCAATAGGCGTCGACTCGGCTTCCATTTCGATCAACACCGAAAACGTCAGCAGTCCAGGCCTGGCGCAAGTCGTCATACGCGGGACGCCGAGCGGCGCTTATATAGCGGTGGACGGAGGAAGCTCGAGTTTTTCGACCTGGACCGGCAGTCTTTCTCCCGGCCATCATATCATCTCGGTATCGGCCGCAGACCATTACCCGGCGCAGTATTCCTTCACGGCGCAGGAAAACACGAAATACACCATCTATATAACGCTTGAGGACCACACGGGCTACCTCTCGATAGACGTAATCCCCTTCGACGCGAGCGTCTACGTCGACGGATCCAAAGTCTATGGCCCATTGGCGGAAATCCCCGTGGGCAGATACAACGTGTCGGTGAAGAAATTCGGATACGACGAAGAAAAACTCCCGATCGTCATTTTCTGGCAGAGGACATCCACGCTGAACATCGAACTGTCGCCTTCTGTCTTCGAGATAAGCGCCTTCGGAACGAGGCCGGAACGATTCAATCCGGCCAATAGGGGATTATACGATCGCAGCGCCCTGACCTTCACGGTGTCGGCTCCGGGCTATGGTTCAATCAAGGTGCTGGACGCCCAAGACCGCTCCGTCCACGAGGTGGAGCTGCCCGTTTTCAGGACCTGGTCGCAGCGCGTCCTCTGGGACGGAAGGGATGAATCGGGCGGAGCCTTGGCCGACGGCGAATACAAAGTCATCCTTTCCCTCTGGCCGCTTCCCCCGGCCGAAGGCCAGGCGCTGCCATTCCCCGCGCCGGAAAGAGGCGGGCAGGCGGATTCCGACCCCGGATCGCCCATCACCCTCTCGACGACCGTGACCATCGATTCCTCCCTTACTATCGTGCCTTCGGGGACTTCGGCCGCGAGACCGGGCCTCCTTTATTTTGCCGATCCCAAGGTGCGGGAACTCCTCCCGGGCAGCGCCGAGTTGGTGGGATGCTTCCCCGGCGGCACCGCTCTCTCCCTGGGTTTCAGAATCGGCGACTCGACCATGCTGGCGGCGGAAGGCATCTTCGACGCTGCCCCCGGCGGCGCCGTCGCGGGCGGCATTCTGAGCAGCATAGGGAATTTTCCCGGGGCTGACCTGGGGATTCTAGGCCGCGTCGCATGGAGCAGCGCGACGGTCCCCTCCTATCCGGGCTCGGCGTCGGAAGCGGAAATAGCGCTTCCCATGGCGCTCGACATGGGAAACTTGCGTTTAGGGATAGCGCCCGGCGTCGTGCTGGACCTCAGGAGCGAAAGCTTCGCGGCGCGGGTCGGCGCAGCCTTCTGGTATGAGAGCGCCGGACTGAACGCGGGACTTTCCGCCCAGGGGAACTTCGGGGCATCGGCTTTCATGAGCCCCGCCAATCCTCTCTACGCGGCGGCGGAAGCGAGGACGCTCTTCGAAAATCTTCCCTTCACCATGCTCTTCAGGCTTTCAGGAACCTTTGAACCCGGCCTGGTCGATCCCGCCGCGAGCATAGGCTTCGGGGTGACCTGGTGAGCGGCAACATCGCGCCGGCAGGCGGCAACGACGCACTGGCGAGCGGCAACGATACGCCGGTGGGCGGATCCGACCCCGCGGGCAGGGTCGGTCTTTTTGCCTGCTCCGGCTACGATCCGGCCGCCCTCGACGAGGTTATTCTCAAGGCCGCCGACTATGCCGGTTTTCCGGACGTCAGGGGAAAGCGGATTCTGGTCAAGCCCAATCTTCTCAAGGCCGCTTCCGCCGAGATGGCGGTGACGACGCACCCGGAATTCGTGGCCGCGGTCCTGCGCTTTCTCAAGGCGCGGGGAGCGTCGCGCATCGTGGTGGGCGATTCGCCGGGCTTCCAGAGCGGGTTGTCCGCGGGAAAAGCGGCGGGCATCTACGACGCGGCGATCGGGAACGGCGCCGAATGGGCCGATTTCCTGCCGGGCAAACCCAGGCCGGCGCCGGAGGCGCGGCTCATAAAAAACTTCACCCTGGCTTCGGTCCTGGACGAATGCGACCTAGTCGTGAACCTTCCCAAACTGAAAACGCACCGGCTCATGAACTACACCGGGGCGATGAAAAACCTCTTCGGCCTCATTCCAGGCCTCGGCAAAAGCAGGATGCATCTGCATTTCGCCGACAAAGCGAAATTCGGAACCATGCTGGTCGACCTCGCACTGTCCATCCCCCGCTGCTTCAGCTTCATGGATGGAATCGTCGCGATGGAAGGGGAAGGACCGGGCGGCGGCGATCCCTTCCCCCTGGGACTCGTCCTCGCTTCGGGCGACCTGGCGGCGCTCGATTGGACGGCGGCGCGATGCATCGGATACGATCCCTTGAGGATTCCCTACCTTGTCGACGCGATAGGACGAAGCGGACGCGATCCGGCGGCGCCTGAAATCGAGGTAGGCCCGCGCGTCGTGGCCGAAGTGGCCGCGAAAAATTTCAGACTCCTCCCCTACGGGGGATCGGCGACGCCCGACGTGGTCAAGATGCCCGCCTTCGTCTGGAAAGCCCTGATGCGGATTATCTCGAACAGGCCGATTTTCCTACCGGAAAAATGCACGGGCTGCAAAGCCTGCGTCAAGATCTGCCCGGCCCGAGCCCTCGAACTCGGAAAAAACGCGAAGGGACAACATCAGATCCGCATAGACGATGGCGCCTGCATAACCTGTTTCTGCTGCCACGAGGTCTGCCCCTCCCACGCGATCGCCGTCGGGAGGGTCCTGGCGAGAAAGCCGGGAGAGACGAAGCCGGCCGAGAAGAAATCAACGGAGAAGGGGCCGCGATGAGCCACAGCGACTTGAGCCGCTTCCTGGATTTCGGAAGCGCGGATCTGTATAAAAAACTGGACCTTCCCCTGCCGCATAGGGGCTCGGGTCGCCTCATCGTCGATTCGGAGAGTCTGGCCGCGCTTTCGCGCGCCGCCTTCTCCGAGATCGCGTTCAAGTATCCCAAAGGACATCTGGAGCTTCTGGCCGCCATCCTCAAGGATGAGAGAGCCTCGCCGAACGAAAAATTCGTCGTGGAGATGCTTCTCAGGAACGCCGCCATAGCGGCCGAGGGTCTTCTGCCGATGTGCCAGGACACGGGCACGGCCCTCATCTATGGCTGGAAGGGAGCGGGGATCGAGACATCGCCCGAGGACGCGTCCGGGGCCGCGCCCGATGACGACGCGGCTGAGCTGGCCCGCGGCGCCGCCGAGGCATACGCGGAACGACGCCTCAGAAAATCCCAGCAGGGACCGGAATCCGTCCTCGCGGAAAGAAACACCAAGGACAATCTGCCCGCCCTCGTGGACCTGCGCGCCGTCCCCGGTTCCGCGTATCGATTCCTTTTCGCCGCCAAGGGCGGCGGCTCGACGAGCAGGACTTCCTTGAGCATGGAAAGCCCCGCGATTTTGCGCAAGGAGGCGCTCGAGGCTGTTCTGACGGCCAGGATAAAGGCTCTGGGAGCCTCGGGCTGTCCTCCTTACACGATCGCCGCCGTCCTGGGCGGATCTACTCCCTCCCAGGCTCTCTACGCGATGGAATTGGCCGCCTTCGGGCTGCTCGACGGGCTTCCGGGAACGGCGAAGGCCGACGGATCTCCCCTGCGGAGCGCCGAATGGGAGGATATTGTCGCTAGAATCGCCGCCGAATCCGGCACCGGGGCACAGTGGGGAGGCAGGCATCTCGCCCTCGAGACGCGTTTCATACGCCTTTCCCGTCATGCCGCGAACCTTCCCCTCGCCATCGGCGTATCCTGTTCGGCGCACCGAAAGGCGCGGGCCTTCGTGGACGAAAGCGGCTGGCATATCGAAAAAATGGAAGACGACCCGGGGCGGCTTCTGCCCCGCGAAAGCGCCGTGCTGCCTGATGCCGTGGAAGTGGACCTCGACGCTCCCGCCGGGGAATGGATGGAAAAGCTCCGCAGCTTGAAGGCGGGCACCGCGGTATCGCTCTCGGGAACCGTGACAGTAGCCCGCGACCTGGCCCACGCGAGAGTGGCGGCCCAGCTGCGGGACGGCCGACCCATGCCCGCCTACTTTACGGATCACCCGATCTTCTACGCGGGGCCGACCGACCCGGCGCCAGGCGCCGTCACGGGTTCCTTCGGTCCGACGACAGCCTCCCGGATGGACAGCTACCTCGAACCTTTCATGAAAAGGGGAGCGTCCCTCGTCACCATCGCCAAAGGCGCGCGGGGCAAGGAAGCCGCCGCGGCCATAGCCGAGGCGAAAGGGATATACCTCGCCTGCGTGGGAGGGGCCGCGGCCATCATGGCCAGAGATCATGTCGTGGAAAGCAGGATCATAGACCATGCAGATCTCGGCATGGAGGCCGTTCGGGCGGTGCGCCTGAAGAATCTTCCCGCTCTTGTCGTGATTGACGCTCGAGGCGCAAACTTTTATTCTTGAAGCGTATGACAATTTCCGAAAGAACCGGACGAACGGGCTTTAAGTTCGGCTTCAGCTATTTCCTGTTCTTCGCCATCTATGGAATTTCCTCGCCATATCTTCAGATCATGCTCAGGAGGATTGGCTACAGCCCAGCCTCCGTCGGCATATTGCTCGGGATTTTCGAACTCGTAGGCATTTTGGGCCCCATCGTGCTCGCGAGAAAAGCCGACGCGATGGGCCGCTTTAATCCCTTTCTCATCGGATCGAGCGCCATCATAATCATGGGAAGCTTCCTGCTGGTGACGGTCAAATCTCCCCTGGGAACGATACTCAGCCTCAGCCTGCTCTCCCTTGGGCTCAAAACCCCTGTTCCCGTCATGGACACTTCGATCCTCATCGCCCTGGAGAGGGAACGCGCCATAGGGCGAAAAACCACCACCTATGGAACGCTGCGCGGCCTTGGTTCATTAGGTTTCGTCCTCGTCACACTGAGCCTGCAGATAATCCCGGGCTTCGACGCCCAATCGCCGGCCGTGATGGCCATCGTCATGGCATCCCTGGCTGCAATATTCCTCATCAGCCTCTATTGGCTTCCCGAATCGGGCAGCGGGAGGAAAACCGAGAAAAAAGCAGGGCTCAATCTAGCCTGGATCGATTCCACCTTCCTGATCGGCCTGGGCGTCATCGCCCTGGGCAGGCTCGCGATGGCTTCCATCAATTCGTTTTTCTCGCTGTACCTCATGGAATCCCTCCAGTGGCATGCCATCGGCGCCATGTCGGCGCTGGCCGCCATCGTCGAGATTCCGATGATGATCCTTTCATGGAAATTCATGCGAAAGAAAAGCCCGATGCAGGTGATAAGCCTGGCGTCGGCGGCCATCTTCGTCCGACTCCTGATCTACGCGATTTTTCCGAGCCGGCTGGGCGTCATCGCCGGCCAGCTTTTGCATTCCATCTGTTATGGACTCTTCCAGCCCGCCTCCATCGTTTTCGTCAATCTCAAAACCCCGCCAGGGGAGAGGACGACAGGCATGGCCCTGCTCCTGGGAATCGGGATGGGACTGCCGGCTTTCATCGGCAGCGCCTTCGGAGGCCTTGTGGTGGAAGCGGTGGGGTATCGCTGGCTTTTCGCGATTTTTAGTCTATTCGCCGTTCTGAGCTTGGTCCTCTATCGCATGCACGAAAAAGTTCTTAAAGAAGTCCGCTGACGGGGTTTCGAAGCCCGCTGAAAAGCCTGAATCTCAATACGCGGTAATGCCATGCTTGAGAAGGCATTTTTCAGCGAGGAAGAGGGCGGTGGCCATGAGCGCATGGCTCAATTCCCCCTCGCCCATTCCATCATGAACAGCTTTCGCTGGCATGAGCAGGGCGTCGACGACTTCGTCTTCGTCCAGATTCCTGTCGACCGCCGGGTAGGGATCGAGGGCGAGATAGACATGAAAGCGGTTGGATTGAATGGCTGGGTTGGGAAAAACCGTGCCCGCATGAAGGAGAACGGAGGGAATCCATCCCGTTTCTTCGGCCAACTCTCTGGCGGCCGCCTTATCGGGGGCTTCCCCCTCCTCGATGACCCCGCCGGGGAATTCCAGGCTCGATTCGTCCGAACCATGCCGGTACTGCCGCACCATCAGGAATTGCGCTTCAGGCTCCTTTCTCAGCAGCGGCACGACGACCGCCCAATCCCTGGCCTCGAGCACCTGAAAAGTGCCTTTTCTGCCTTCCGGCCCGGAGCTGGTCTGCTCGAATACCGTGAACACCGCCCCTCTGTAGATTTCTTCCTTGGAAAGCTTTTTCCATGAGAGAGCGCCCGAACCGTCGCCAGCCACCATAAAGGCCTCCTGAAAGATTGATGGTACCGAGGCCGGGCCGGCGCATCAAGCGGTTCTACGCGGCGCATCGGCCGCGAATCCTCACTTCGATGTTGCGAAGTCCCATTCGATGCGTTAGGATGGTCACATGGAAAAATTGCCAGCTGACTTGAGCGAAGCGATCGGTTCGATAGACGCCGCCGTCACGGTCTGCGATGCCGATCTCAGGCTTCTCTACATGAATGAAAAATCCGCGCTCACCTTCGGGGGAAAAGACTCGGGACCGCTCGTCGGAAGCAGCCTCGTCGACTGCCACAAGCCTCAATCGGTGGAAAAAATGAAGGAAATTCTCGCATCCGGACAGCCTAACGTATATACCATTTCCAAGAATGGCGTGAGGAAACTCATCTGGCAGGCGCCCTGGGAAAAAGACGGGAAAATCGGCGGACTTGTGGAAATCTCCATCCCCCTGCCCGAGGCCATGCCCCACTACGACCGCGGATAAAGGTTCCATGATGAAAGCCCCCTTGCAGGTTTCGGTCGTCATACCGGTTTTCAACGAGGAAGGGAACATCGAGGCCTTGGCCGAAGCCCTGGGCGCCGCTCTCGCGACGGAGGGCGAAGGTCATCGGCCCATCGCCGCGGGCGGCTACGAGCTCGTTTTCGTGGATGACGGAAGCAGCGATCGCAGCCTCTTCATTCTCCGAGGCCTGGCAGGGAAGGACCGGCGCGTCCGCTACATCAGTTTCAGCCGCAACTTCGGCCATCAGGCGGCCCTGCGCGCCGGCCTCGAAGCGGCGGGCGGCGAATGCGTCGTGATGATGGACGGGGATTTCCAGCACCCGCCTTCGCTGGTGCCCGCGCTGATCGCCGAATACCAACGTGGTTTCGACATAGTCGCCACGAAACGCGTCGAGCCTGATGCCGCGGGGCAGGGCAATCGGGAGCGCACACCGTTGGTAAAGCGGCTAACTTCACGGCTGTTCTACGCTCTGTCAAACAAGTTGAGCGACACCAAGCTTGAACCGGGTTCAGCCGACTTCAGGCTGCTTTCGCGGAGAGCGAGAGACGTGCTCCTGTCCATGAAAGAGCATAACCTTTTCCTGAGAGGAGCCATTCCCTGGACCGGCCTGCCCTCCACCGAAATCTCCTATACTCCCGACCGCAGGCGAAGCGGGGAAACAAAATACACGTTTTCGAAGATGTTCTCCCTAGCCCTCGACGGCATAACGTCCTTCAGCGTCAAACCCTTGAGGCTCACTTCTTTCGCCGGCATATTCATCTCGGGCATTGGTTTCGCCTACGCGCTCTACGCCCTCATCATCCGACTTGCTACGGACAAGACCGTGGAGGGCTGGACCAGCATTCTCATAAGCATTCTCATCATAGGGGGCATCCAGCTCATATCCCTGGGCATCATCGGCGAATACCTGGGCAAGCTTTTCATGGAGACTAAAGGCAGGCCGCACTATATCGTCAAGGAAGCGTCGCCGAGCCCCTGCCGCGAAGACCGCGGAGACCAGGCATGAATATCCCGCTTCTGATAGCCGGTGTTTCCTTTTCCGCCCTGGCGCAGATCGCGCTCAAATACTCGGCCCGTTTCGACGCGTGGGGAGGCCGATGGCTGGCCGTCACCGCCGCCGGAGCAGCGATGTACGGCGCCTCCTTCCTGATCTATTCCTTCCTTCTGCGCAAGGAAGACCTGAGCAGGATCAGCCCCATAATGACGAGCGCCGTGGCGCTCATCGTGGTTCTGGCCGGAATGCTGCTTTTCGGCGAGGATATGACGGCACGGAGGGGAGCGGGAATCGCCCTGGGCATAGCGGCCATCGCTCTTCTGGCCAGGTAATCGCGATCCATGGGAAAAAGCAACCGAACGCCGGCCCCCTCTCCTTCGCTCGTCAGGCCGCCGGCCAACGATCTCGCCGAAGCGCTGCTTTCGGGACTGACGCTCATTCTCGTCTACGCTGTGCTGGTTTCCCGCTTCGACATGAGGCTGCTGTTATCCGATACGACACTCACGGGAGGGGACAGCGCGTCCTGGTTCCAGGTGCTCTCGACGCTAAAAAACGATTTCCTGCCCAGGGGAAGGCTATTTGGATTCAGCCAGGGCAATTTCTTCGGCTATCTCGAAGGACAGCATTATTTCATCCTTCCCTTTTTCTCGGCTGCGCTCATGGGTTTCATCCTTCCTCTCACCGTGGCGCTGAAAATCGCGACGGTCGCGGGCGGATTCGCCCTTCCCCTGACGATGTTCATAGCCGCGTCCTCGATCTCGGGACGAAAGAGAGCCGGAGCCTTGGCTTCGGCTTCGAGCCTTCTTTTTCTATTCAACGAGTCCTATTCCATCTTCGGCGGCAACTGGCTCTCCACCTTCGCGGGGGAATTCTGCTTTTCCTGGGCGATCGCCCTTCTGCCTCTCCTCGTGGCCTCGGTCGTCGCCGACACGCGACGCCATCGCAGGGGAATCCTTTCCGGCATTCTGCTCGGCCTCATCGGGCTCTCGCACTTTTTCGTTTTCATGCCGGCGTTTTTCCTGCCCTTCTTCCCAGCCTTCACGATGCTGCCGAGACTCCTCAGAAGGAAAAAAACCCGTACGCGCGAATCGGAAACGACCAGGGAAGACGCGGGAACGACGCTCAGAATGGCCGCTACCTACGCGATCGCCTTTCTCATCATGTCGTTTTGGCTGCTCCCGATGGCCGCGACCAGGACCTGGGCGCAGCCGATCAGCATCATCTGGCATTTTTCATCCTTCAAGGACTTCGCCAGGCAGACGCTTGCCTGGGTTTGGGTTTCCCTTGCCCTGGTCTTCTTGGGGGCCTCGCTAACCAAGAAAATTACCCGCGACGAACGCCGTTTTCTGGCCTTCATCCTCTATGGCCTGGCGGCCTGCGCCTTCCTTTTCTATGTGGCGCCCGGTCTGGGGATGCCCGATATCAGGTTCATCCCTTCGGCCCTCCTGCTCTGCGCCCTGGGAGCCTCCATCCTCTGCGAAAGCTTCCTGTCGAGGATGGGAGTTCCGGGTCAGCCGTCCGCGGGTGCCGGCAGGTTCAAGTTCCTCGAATCCGCCCTCCCCTCGCTGGCGGTTTTTGTCCTTGCCGCGGTGGCCTCTTTTGGATCGGCCGGCATGGCCAGGAACGCCTCCGGATGGTTTCGCTGGAATTATTCAGGCTACGAAGCCAAGACCGAGTGGCCGGCGCTGCGCGCCCTGGGGGAAGACTACAGGGGCGACGCCGACGATGGGCGCTTTCTCTGGGAAAAACAGGACCAACGCGACAACCAGGATTTCGGGTCGGAACGCGCCTTCGAAAACCTGCCTCTCTTCACGGGCCATCCGACTTCGGAAGGCATCCATTACGGTTCGAGCATGATGGCGAGGGCCAGCACCTATCTCCAGAGTTCATATTCGCCCAATCCCGTCGACCCGGAAATGGAGCGCATCTATTCGGAGATCGATCCTGAGTCCTGGTCGGCGCGATTTTCCCTCCTCAACGCGCGTTACATCATCACGCATTCATCGGCGATCACGCCCTTGTTCGCCGCCCATCCCTCATTCGCCCTGGATTCGGCGAAGGGCAAGTTTTCCGTTTTCAGGTTTTTGGATTATGAGGCTCGCTACGTCGAGGCCTTGCCCGAAAAAGCCCTGTCCATCGTCAAAGCGGGAGCGGGCGGTTTCAAGACCGATTATTACCGCTTTTTCAGGGAATACGAACTCTATGGACATCCATTCGTCAGCTCGGAGTTCTCCGACGCGGCGCTCGAGGCGCTTGCCAAAAGCTCAGGGAGCCTCTGGGAAAATTATGACGACTACAGGAACCTTTTTCTCGCCCAGGAAGCCCTTGCCTCCGCGGCGACACCTACCGGCGGGAAAAGCCTGATCAGCGGCGAGCATGTAGATAACTTCTCGATTCGCTTCGATACCGCTTCGCCCGGAACGCCTCACTACATTAAGATTTCCTATGCGCCGGGATGGAAATCCCGCGGCGGCGAAAAAATATATCCGGTGGTTCCGGGCTTCATGCTGGTCATTCCCAAAACCGGCCATGTCGAGCTTGTCTACGGCAGGACCATCTGGGAAATCCTCGGGCTGCTGCTGAGTTTTCTCAGCTTGCCGGCGGCGCTGCTGTTCTGGAAGATCCATCCGGGACGACGCTTCCCCTGGAGGCTTCTGCTTCGGCTGGCTTTCGCCGCTTTTGCCCTTGCCTCCGTCTTCCTGATACTCCAGACTTCCGCCGGCCTTCCCGCTTTGGCAAGGGATATCGATGAGGCGCGGAGGCTCAATCTTTCGGTGCCGGCGCAGAGGGAAAAGGCCCTTGCCCTCGTCGAGCCCTGGGCGACCGCGGAAAACCTGGAACGCTTCGACAACAAGCTCGCCTTCGACGCTTTCAGGATAAAAGCGCTCGCGCTTCTTCGCGAGGGAAAAACCGGGCAGGCCGCGGCGGCGGTGGAAATCCTGCGGGCGCGATACCCCCATACCAGAGCGCTGAACGGCTTGCCGAATCTGCGATAAGGCATCGGCGTTATAGACGTATAATCGGAATTTGAATTATAGTTTCCAAAACGGCTCCATTGAAAACAAGGAAAAATTATGGTTAAAAAAAAGTCGGCCGATTTTGAGAATGAAACCATACTCCAAACCCTTTGGGAGAATTCTCCCGACGCTATCATCATCATCCATCAGGATGGGAAGATACTAAGGGCCAACACGAAGGCGCTGCAATTTTTCGGAATGGGCGGCAGGATATCGATGGATGGGCTGAACGTTTTCGACGCTATCCTGCCGGAAGACCAGAACAGGGCCAGGACGAATATCGGTAGAGTCGTCATGAACGAAGAGCTGCAGGAAGCCGAATATAAATTGAATACTCCCGATGGATCGATCCTCTGGCGATCCATCAGAACGAAGCTCCTCTCCGGTCCGGAGGATGAAGAGAAAAAGATACTCATCGTGCTCAGGGACATCACCGATCAAAAAAACATGGAAGAGCACCTTCGCAGCCTGGCGGTGACGGACGACCTCACGGGCCTGTACAATCGCCGCGGCTTCGCTCTCGCGGCCGAGCAGGAGCTGAAGCATGCCTTCAGAAGGAAGGAAGAACTCACGCTTCTCTTTTTCGATATAGATAATCTGAAAATGATCAACGACACCTTTGGCCATATCGAAGGCGACAAGGTCATCAAGTCCGCCGCCATGGCGCTGCGTTCCATCTTCCGGGAGTCGGATATCGTCGCCCGATGGGGAGGGGACGAGTTCGTGGTCCTCGCCCTGGACATTCCCAACGGAAGGGTTCCGGTCCTGCTGGAAAGGCTGGAGAAGGGGCTGCAGCAATACAACGAACTGAACGCCGATTCCTACGCGCTGATGTTCAGCATGGGAATCGCGAATTACGATTCGGAAAAACCCTTCAACTTGAGCGAGATGGTGAGGATCGCCGATAAAATGATGTACAAGGACAAGCAGGAGAAGAAATTGTCCCGCAGCGCCATCCTGAACTACAACCGCAGCGAAGCGGCGCTATAGCAGCGGCGCTATAGCAGCGGCGCTCTAGCGGAAGCCTACCTTTTGCCCTCGATGACATAACCGACGCCAGTCCAAACATTCTCGAATTCAGCGAGTTTATAGCGCCTTGGCACCTCGGCAGGGTCGGCCGCCGCCGGATCGTTCACCAGCACGTCGAAACTGCCCGATTCATTTTTCTGAAGCCCCGCGATGAGCACCAGGTGTCCGTTCGTCCTCTTGATGGGTGCGGCGCTCAGCTGTCCCTCGGCGAATTTGATGCTCGCGATTATTATCCGCCCCGCGGAAAGCTCGCTCACGATCATCTCGATGCTCGGGAAAAAGTCGAGTCTCGCTCTCAGCCCCAAGCGCCAGAGAGAAGCCACGTTGAACGGCCAATTCCCGTAAATTTTCGCGCCCGCGTCATAGCAGTCCGCCGCCACGAAGGCGGTAGGCAGATGGACGCCGAAATGCTGCAGCGCCATCGCCCCGCAGGTGGGGGAACATATCCTGCCGCGGATTTCCGCCGCCTCCGTCATCTGGGAGCGGCAGGGCACCTTGCCGGCCTTCTCCTGGAGAAGATAAGGCCGCGCGGGGATTCGGGCTATGCTCCGGTCACGGGTTATGACGCCCATGCGCTTTACGATGGCGGCTCCATTCTTTTCCTCGCCGGCGGAAAGCTCCATTTTCAGCCTGTAGCGTTCCGATTTCGCGGCCAGGATCAGGATATCCGTTTCGACGCGCGCCATTTCGTCCGCGCAGGAAGCGCTGGCGGCTACCCTCGACCACCTTCCCATTGGGTACCAGCGCGACCATCGCGTGCCGTTTTCCACCTGGAGGAATACTTCGACGGCTCCTTCCCCCGCGGTATCGGCGTTCCACCAGGGAAGCAGCCAATCGAAGGCGGGAGCGCCGATCGGATCTGTTTCCATGGTTCCGAAGGGGGTGCCGGGAGCTAGCTGAAGCCCCGCGGGAGATATGATAAGCCCCTCGAGTTTGAGGCGGACATCATGCACCGGTGAATACGATCCCTTGAGATCGGACCAGGGGTCGGTTCCGAAGGACCAGAGGATTCTCATCGCTCCATAGGATGATGAGGAAAGAATCGCCGCTTCATCGGTTTCGCTCATGGTGGCATGATATACCGAGGCTTGTCACAAAGCAAATATCTTTATGGCGCGGGGCATCTTTCCGCCTTGAATCGATGCGTCGCTTCGTCATAGGATGAAGGTATGAAAGGCTTATCGTCAATATGGAATCAACGGAGTGAAATCATAGGCATCAAGCTTCCGAACCGTTCCCGAGTCCTGCTCGCGGCGGGCCTCCTGACCGCGCTGTTGACGGCCTGTTCCACTCCAAACATCCGGGTCTCCTCTGGAGCCACCGGGAAGGAAGATACTAGTATGGCTGCTTCACCTGTTGTGTTGGTAATGGCTCATCGCGGTTTCAGGGGCATCGCCCCCGAAAACACTCTCCTTGCCGCCCAGAAGGGCTACGACAGCGGCGCCGATTATTGGGAAACCGATGTGGCCGCATCCTCCGACGGCGAGTTGGTCATCATGCACGACGACAACCTGGTGCGGACTTCCAACGTGAAGGTTCTTTTCCCTGAACGGAAGCCATGGACCGTCTATGACTTCACCCTCGCTGAGTTGAGAAGCCTGGACGCCGGATCCTGGTACGCGAAGGCTGACCCATTCGGGCAGATCGCCGCCGGGCGCGTCACTCGGGAGGATCAGGGCGGCTTCGCGGCGCAGAAGGTACCCACGCTCGCCGAGGCCCTCGAATTGACCAAACGGAATGGCTGGAAAGTGAATGTGGAGATCAAGGATGCGACCGGCCGCGCCTGCGACCCCTGGCTTGTCGAGAAGATAGCGGAGCTCGTAAAGGCCATGGATATGTCCAAATCGGTCATCATCTCTTCCTTCAATCATGAATACCTTGCGCGGATGAAGAAAGCGGCTCCCGAAATCCAGGTGGCGGCGCTCATAGACAAACCTATCGCCAACCCCGTGGCCACGCTCAAGCGTATCGGAGCCATCGCGCTCAATCCCAATTTCAAATATCTGGACGAGGAAACGGTCAAGCAGGTCAGAGCAGCCGGCTTCAACGTGTACGTCTGGACGCCCAACGAAAAGGCCGACATGGAAAGGCTCGTCAAATGGGGGGTCACCGCGCTGATCACCGATTTCCCCGACAGGGCTCTTTCCGTGCTCGGCCGCGCCGAGGGACGTTGAAGGCCGGCGGACCGAAGGCTGGCGAATGAATGGCCGGGAGAATCGCCTCTCCCTCAACTATTTGCAGATTTTCATTGCCAGCCTGGGTTTTACAGTTTAAACTAGGCAACGTACTGGCGGGCTTTAAGCCCAACTTAAGTTTTCAAGGAGGCATTTGATGAAGAAAATTGCACTGGTGGCAATGGTCTTCCTGATGGTCGCCGGCGCCTACGCGCAGACGACGATCGAGTTCTGGCACGCGATGACCGGCAAGAACGGCGATATGGTTCAGACTCTGGCGGATAAATTCAACGCCACCCAGAAAGACTACAAAGTTCAGCCTGTATTCAAGGGCTCCTACAGCGATACGATGAATGCTGGCATCGCGGCTTTCCGCGCCGGACAGGCCCCCGCCATCCTTCAGGTCTATGAAGTCGGAACCGCGACCATGATGGCGGCCAAGGGCGCCGTGAAGCCGGTTTACCAGCTTATGGCCGAGAACAGCGAAAAGTTCGACCCCAAGGTCTATATCCCAACGATCACCGGCTACTATTCCACATCCAAGGGCGAGATGCTCTCCCTGCCCTTCAATTCATCCACCGCCGTCATGTATTACAACAAGGATGCGTTCAAGAAAGCCGGCCTCGATCCGGATAAAGCTCCCGCCACATGGCCTGAGTTCTTCGACTATGCCAAAAAGCTCAAGGCTTCGGGCATGGAAGGCGGATTCTCCACTAACTGGATTTCCTGGATCCAGCTCGAGAACTTCGCCGCATGGCACAATCTTCCCTTCGGAACCCGCAACAATGGTTTCGATGGTCTAGACACCCAGCTCGTCTTCGATTCGCCCAAGGTCATCGAGCATCTGCAGAAGATCTATGATCTGTCCAAAGACGGCACCTTCATCTACGGCGGACGCGAAAACAAGGCCAACCCCCTCTTCTCCTCCGGCAAGGTCGCCATGCATTTCGAGTCCATCGGCGGTTACGCCAATTTCAAAGCCAACTGCAAATTCGACTTCGGCGTCGCCAGACTCCCCTACTATCCCGACGTCAAGGGCGCTCCCCAGAACTCCATCATCGGCGGCGCGAGCCTCTGGGTTCTCAACGGCAAGTCCAAGAGCGAGTACAAGGGCGTAGCGGATTTCTTCAGCTTCATTTCCCAGCCCGAGATGCAGGCGCTCTGGCACCAGAACACCGGCTATCTGCCCATCACCATGGCGGCGTATGAGCTTACCAAGTCACAGGGTTTCTATGCCACCAACCCCGGTCCCGAAGTCGCCATCAAACAGCTGCTGAACAAGGCGCCCACCGGCAATTCCATGGGCATCCGCTTCGGCAACTTCAATATCATCCGCGAAATCGAGGACCAGACCTGGGAAGACATCCTGGCCGGCAAGATCTCCGTGAAAGACGGCGTCGCCAAGATGGTCAAGGACGGCAATAAGACACTCCGCGAGTTCGAGCGCCTCAACAAGTAAGTTCCAGTTTTAGAGGATTCATAGGGGCTGCCCTCCGGGCGGCCCCTTTTCTCGAGTTGTTCCGGCCCGGCATGGATGCATTGTTGGATCCTCCGGCCAAGCTCCGATTCCATTCCAGTCTCAGGATGTTATATGGCAAAACAGTATGAATTCCCTTCCAAGGGCCTCCCCTATCTTCTGGTACTTCCGCAGATGATTGTCGTGTTTCTCTTCTTCTTCTGGCCTTCCGCCCAGGCTATCTGGCAATCCTTTTTCCTCCAGGATCCTTTTGGTGGACGTGTCATCTTCGTCGGCTTCGAAAACTACGTCAAGCTTTTGACCGATCCGGACTATTGGGCATCGTTCAGGGTATCGGTCCTCTTCGCGCTCGCCATCACCGTTTCCTCGATGGCCATCGCCCTGTTCTTGGCCATACAGACCAACAAGAAAATACGTTTCGGTTCATTCTATAAAACCATGATGATTTGGCCCTATGCCGTCGCCACGATGGTGGCCGGCGTTCTCTGGCTTTTCATGTTCAACCCCAACGTCGGCGTCATCGCTTGGCTGCTGAAATACAAGATGGGCATTGACTGGAACCATCTCCTTAAAACGAACCAGGCTTTTCTCCTTCTCACCATCGCGGCGAGCTGGAAGCAGATTTCTTATAATTTCGTATTCTTTTTGGCGGGACTCCAGGGCGTGCCGCTTCCTCTCGTGGAAGCGGCGGCGATCGACGGGGCCGGGCCGACCAAGCGATTCTGGGCGATCATCTTTCCCCTGCTCTCGCCGACCACCTTCTATCTGCTCATCATGAATCTCGTCTACGGCTTTTTCGAGACCTTCCCCATTGTCCACCAGGTCACGGCCGGCGGTCCCGGCAAGTCCACGCAGATTCTCGTCTATAAGGTATGGCGCGATGGCGTCATAAACCTCGACCTCGGCGGTTCCTCGGCTCAGTCGGTCATTTTGATGATCATGGTCATAGGGCTCACCGTATTCCAGTTCCGCTTCATCGAGCGGAAAGTCACCTACTAAAGGAAGCCCCCATGATCGAACAAAGAAAATCAGCCAGGGCTTTCCCCCATATCATTCTCTGGATCGCCATCGTCATCATAATATTCCCGCTCTACTTTGTTTTCGTGGCCTCCACGAGAACGAGCGCCGATATTCTGTCCGCGCCCATGCCGCTCTACCCGGGCACGCACTTTCTCGAAAACTACGGACGGGCGCTCACCGAGGGCGCGCAGAACCTCGGCGCTTCGGCCATGACCATGATGAAGAATTCATTCATCATGGCTATGGGCATCTCCATCGGAAAAATCCTCGTTTCCCTCCTGGCCGCCTTCGCCATCGTGTTCTTCAATTTCAGGGGAAGGAAATTCTGCTTCTGGGCGATATTCATAACCTTGATGCTGCCGGTGGAAGTGCGCATCATGCCTACCTACAAGGTCATTTCGGACTTAGGTCTGCTCAATTCCTACGCCGGCCTCATTCTGCCCATGATCGTGTCGGCTACGGCCGTCTTCCTTTTCAGGCAGTTCTTCATGTCGGTTCCGAGGGAGATAGCAGAGGCTTCGCAGATCGACGGCGCCACCTCCATGCAGTTTTTCAGGACTATCCTGGTGCCCATGACCCGCACGCCTATCGCGGCCATGTTCGTCATCCAGTTCATCTACGGCTGGAACCAGTACCTCTGGCCGCTGCTGATCACCACGAAACAGGAATACTACACGCTGCTCATCGGCATAAACCGCATGCTCTCGGGCGCCGACGTGCTCATCGAGTGGCAGATTGTCATGGCCACGACGCTCCTGGCCCTGATTCCGCCCGTGCTCGTGGTCATCATCATGCAGAAGCAGTTCGTGGCCGGCATGACCGATACGGAAAAATAAAGCAGCTTCCAAGCCGATCGCTAAAAGAAAAGCCCGGGTTGCCCCGGGCTTTTTCATGCTATTTGGTCCTTTAAGGACGCGCTTCTTGCGACGAGCGAATCTTCATTTCACCGATTTTGCCCAGGCGGGCACATCGATGCCAAAATAGTCGCGCGCGTTGAACCAGCTCACGTTGCGGACAAGTTCCCTCGCGTAGCAATCGTCGCCGGGCAACTCGCCTGACTCCACCCAACGACCCGTAATCTTGCAGAGGATGCGGCGGAAATACTCGTGCCTCGGGTAGGAGAGGAAGGATCTTGAGTCGGTGAGCATGCCCACCCAGCGTCCGATGACACCGACGGAGGCCGACTGTATGAGGTGCCGTTCCATGCCGTCCAGGTGGTCGTTAAACCACCACGCGGCTCCGTACTGCATCTTCCCGGCCACGGCGCTCCCGGGCGCCGATCCAGCGTAGGTTCCCGAGTAGCACTGGGCCAGGACGGCGAGGCTCGCGTTCTTCGTGTCGTCCAGCGAATAGAGGATGGTCTTGGGCAGGCTTCCCTCCGCGTCGAGCAGGTCGAGCAGGGAGGCCAGGGGCGCGATGACCACCGCGTCCGAGATGGCGTCGCCGCCGCCGTCGGGGCCATAGGAGGAAAAGAGGCGCGTATTGGTGTTGCGGAGCGCCCCGATATGGAGCTGCATCGTCCAGCCCGCTTTGGCGTTGAGGCGGGCGACCTGAAGGAGAACGGCGGTTCCGAGCCTTTCGCGCGCGAGGGCGTCGACGTTTTTGCCGGCGAGCAGCGAAGCGATGATGGCGTCGAGTTCGCCGCCTGAGGCGAGCGCGAAGGGCGGTACGAGAAGCGCGTGATCGGAGAGTCTGCATCCGTGCTCGTGGAAGAAAGCATGACGACGCGCGAGCGCTTCGGCCAGGTCGGCGAAGCTGCGGATATCCAGGCCCGCGGCCGCGCCCAAGGTTGCGGCGTAGGCCTTCCACGCCACGGCATCCTGGGCGTTCATGGCCTTGTCCGGACGGAAGGCGGGAAGAATCCTCGCCACTCGTTTGCCCGCGGCCGCGGCGGCGCTTCCCACCTTTGGATCGGAAGCTACGGCTTCGTGCCATCGCAGATCGTCGGCAGGATCGTCCGTCGTGCAGACGACGGCGACGCCGTAATGCTTCAGCATGCTCTGCGGCGAATCGCCCCGCTCCCTGATGACGGCGTTGGCGCGTTCTCTTATAGCGAGGGCGTTCTTTGTCGTCAGCACATCGTCGATTCCGTAGGTTCTCTGCAGTTCCAGATGGGACCAATGGAGAAGCGGATTGCCCGGCGACTGTTCCAGCGCGGCGGCGAAGGCGACGAATTTATCGCTCCAGGAGGCGCCGCCCGAGCAGAGGGACTCGTCCGCGCCGTTCGAACGCATAATGCGCCATTTGTAATGATCGCCCTTGAGCCATAGCTCGGCGATGTCGCCGAAGGGCTTGTCTTCCGCTATTTCCCTGGGCGAAAGATGGCAGTGATAATCGAAAATGGGCAGACCGGCCGCGTCCTCGTGATAGAGCTTTCGCGCCGTATCCGTGTCCAAGAGAAAGTCTTTGTCCATGAATGCTTTTTTCATATATTGTCCGTCAGATAGCCGCCGTCGACCGGTATGCTTACGCCGGTGACGAAACCTGATGCCGCTTCGCTGGCAAGAAAAAGCGCCGCTCCCCAGAGTTCCTCGAATTTCCCGAAGCGCCCGAAGGGGGTGCGCGCGACGATGGATGCCCCTCTCGCTGTCAGGCCGCCATTCGGATCGAGCAGCAGCGCGCGGTTCTGGTTGCCCACGAAAAATCCGGGGGCTATGGCGTTCACCCTGATGCCGCGGGGCGCGAGCTCCTTGGCGAGGGCTTCGTTCAGGTTGAGGACGCCTGCCTTGGCCGCGTCGTAAGCCCAGGTTCCGGACAGAGCCTTGTAGCTCGTCATCGAGGTCATGTTGATGATGTTGCCCTTCATGCCCTTGGCTATCCAGTATTTCGCGAAAACCCTGGAAGGAGTCACAAGGCCGGCAAGCAGGTTGAGTTCGAGAATATCCTTGAAAAGGGCTTCGTCCAGATCGACAAAGGGTGTCTTGCCCCTGTTGCCGCCGACGCCGTTGACCAGAATGTCGGGCGCCGCCCCGGCCAGCTTTTCCGATTCGGCGAGGGCCGTCTCGCAGGCTTCCTTCGAGGCGGTATCGACGGTAACGGCAAAAACCCTGCCGCTGCCGGCGGCTTCGGATCCTTCGGCGGCGGCCTTGGCCACCTGGCGGGCGGCCTCATCCATGGGGTGGTTGGTACCGCGGCCCCAGAGAATGACGGTGGCGCCGGCCCTGGCGAATCCCACGGCCAGATTGCCAGGAATCCCGCCGCCGCCGCCGGTTATGACGGCAACTTTTCCTTCCAGCGAAAACATCGATTCGATGAATGACATAATGACTCCTCTCAGTTGCCCGGCATTAGCAGATTGGGCAGGAACATGGTGATCTCCGGGATGAAGGTAACAAGCATCAGCACGACAACCATCGAGAAATAGTACGGCAGCATAGCTTTGGTCACTTTTTCGATGGAAATCTTCCCCACCGCACAGCCGACGAAGAGCGCCGAGCCTACAGGCGGCGTGCAGAGCCCGATCGCCAGATTGATCATCATTATGATCCCGAAGTGGATGGGTGACAAGCCGAGGGTGGTGACCACGACGGGGTAGAGAATCGGCGTGCAGATGAGGATGAGGGGCGCCATGTCCATGATGCAGCCAAGCACCAGAAGCAGCACGTTGATGAGAAGAAGAAGAATATACTTGTTGGTCGAAACCGAAAGGATGAGCTCGGTGGCTTTCGCGGGGATCCTGAGGTAGGCCATCAGCCATCCGAAGGCGCTCGCCGCGGCTATGAGAGCCATCACCATCGAGAGGGTCTTCAGCGAGTTATACAGGATGCCCTTCATCGCTTTCAGCGGGATTTCCTTGTAGACGAAGAAGGTGATGATGAAGGCATAAATGACGGCGATCGCCGCCGATTCCGTGGCGGTGAAAATACCGGATACGACGCCGCCCATGATGATGACCGCCGTCATGAGACCGAGGAAGGCATCCTTGAAGATCTTGATTGCGTCGCGGAAGGCGATCTTGGGTTCTCGAGGATAGTTTCGTTTCTTGGCGATGATAAAGGAGATAATCATCATGCTGAGGCCGAGGGAAATGCCCGGGATGTAGCCACCGAGGAAGAGTCTGCCGACCGAAACCCCTCCGGCCGCCATCGAGTAGATGATCATATTGTGGCTCGGCGGAATGATGACGCCCTGGGTCGAACTCGCCACGGTGAGGGCGACGGCGAAGTCTTCGTCATAGCCTTTCATCTTCATCATCGGGATGATGATGGATCCTGTAGAGGCTACATCGGCTACAGCCGAACCGGAGATGCCGCCGAAGAACATCGAATCCATGCAGTTGACCATGGCCAAGCCGCCCTGGATTCTTCCCACGAAGACATTCGCGAGCTCGATCAGTTTCCGCGCTATGCCGCCCTGTCCCATCATCTCGCCAGCGATGATGAAAAAGGGTATCGCCAGGAGAGAGAAGGACCTCACGCCCTGCACCATCTGCTGGACGATAGCCATGAGGGGAATTTTCAGGTATATCGCCGTCACGATGGAGGCGGACGCGAGCGAATAGGTTATGGGCACCCGCAGGATCATGAGGAGGACAAAACCCCCGAGCAACAGAGCAATGGCGAACCCTAGATCAATCATGGGTACCTCCGAACAGGTCCTTGAGCTTTCTCTCTCCCGAGAGGTATTCATCGATATTCGCGTCGTAGGTGTCCCATCCCACGATATGGAGGAGGGCTTCGAGGACGATAGTCACCCCCGCGAAAGGCACCACGAAGTACAGCAGCCCGGCGGGCCATTTCGTCGCGGGCATAATGGATGTCATCGTGAATTTCACGAGGGAGCTTCCATAAATAATCATGACCAGCCCGACGAAGATGACGACGATCTCAAGGATGAGGTCGAGGGCGGTATTGAGCCAGCCGGGTATTTTTTCGCGATTCAGCAGATTGATGGTTATGTTGAGCTTCTGCTTGATGCCCAGGCCCATCGATATGAAGATAAACCATACGCAGAGGAGAAGGGCCACTTCCTCCGACCATAGGATTCCGCTGTTGAAGACATAGCGCAGCAAGACATTCGCCGACACGATGAGGATCATCGCCACGATCAGGACTTTCGACAATTCCACCAGAAAAATGTGGATCATGTTGATGGTTTTTAGGATCAGATCTTTCATTTGGTTTATCCTGTTGCCGGCCGAACGCGGCGGCAATGAAAAGGCGGTCCGGCGAAAGGCCCAATGGCCTTAGACCGGACCGCTGTCAGAATGAGGAACCGGTATTACTTTACGGCCTGAATCTGCTTGACGAAGTCCTGGATTTCCTTGGACTGCTTCGCGTAGAGCGGAGCCATGAGGGCTACCCAGGGCGCCTTGTCGGTAACGGTGGAGATCTGCGATCCGCCGGCCTTTACCTTATCGATGGAGATCTGCTCGTACTTGGCCCACTCGGCGCGCTGGAAACTGACGGCGTCGGCGGCGGCCTGCTTGATCAGGTCCTGGTCGGCCTTGGAAAGCCTGCCGAGGGAAATCTTGGAGCCGATAATGATCTCGGGAACTCTGGTGTGCTCATCGAGCGTGAAGTATTTCGCGACTTCGAAGTGGCTGGTCGAGAAATAGGATGCCCAGTTGTTCTCGGCGCCATCGACGACGCCGGTCTGGAGGGCAGAGTAGACTTCGCCGTAAGCCATGGGGGTCGGCACGGCGCCGAAGGCGGAAACGAGACCCATCATGAGCTCGCTTTCCTGGACGCGGATCTTGAGGCCCTTGAGGTCGGCGGGCGTCTTGACCGGGCGTTTGGAGTTGTAGAAGTTGCGCGATCCGCCCTCGAACCAGCCGAGGCCGATGAAGCCGAAGGGCTCGAGGCTGGCGAGAAGGTTATTGCCGATATCGCCGTTGAGAACCTTCCACATATGAGCTTCGTCCCTGTACAGGTAAGGCATCTGGAACGCGTTGAGCTTGGGAACGAAGGCGGCGACCGGGCTCACCGAAACGCGGGTGATATCGATGGCGCCGAACTGTACCTGCTCGATGACGGCCTTTTCCTGGCCAAGCTGGCTTCCGGGATAGACTTCGATGACGATTCTTCCATTGGAACGCTCTTTCACGAGACGGGCGAACTCTTCATCGCCCAATTCCGTCGGATAGCCCTTGGGATGGGTTTCGGCCAGTCTCAGGACTATCGCCTTCTGGGCGAAAACCTGAACCGGCATCAGGACGGCGAGAACGAGCATGAGTCCAAGGACGAACTTTGCTTTTTTCATAGCGTTGCCTCCATTTAAACTATGGCTATAGAATAACCTGCAATGATTTTGAATCCATTCGGCTGATCGTGGTCTTGTATAGTTTTGACTATTTTTTGTACTTTTTTGCGGTCTGTTGGATATACTGCTTCGGATTCTGGCCCTCAAACTTCTTGAATACGCGCGTGAAATACGCCTGATCCGAAAAACCGACGAGATAGCTCGCTTCCTTGATGCTCCCGCCGCCCGCCATCAGCTCCTTGGCCCTGTTGACGCGCACGCGGCCCAGAAGTTCGCTGAAGCCGATGCCCAGTTCCCTAGAGATGGCGTGGGAGAGGTGGAAGGAATTGACGCCCAGCGCTTCGGCGGCCGAAACCAGCGTGAGTTCCCTGGAGTAGCCGTTTTTGATGTAGTCGAGCGCCTTCATGCCGAGGCTCCGCGGGCTCGCGTCCGCCGCGCTCATATGCAGCAAGTCGCCCTCCCCCTTCCTGGGTATGGCCGCGAGCCGTACGGCTGGACAGTCGGCGGATGCGAGCCTGGAGCCCTCCAGCGCTCGCGAGAAGAGAATGTCGGCATCTTCCCGCGAAGGGCCGGCGAGGCCGCAGAGCAGGATGCAGGGAGCGCTGTCCCTGAGCTTTCTGCCCGCTTCCTCGACGATGGGCCAGAGAGGATCGCCCCGCAGATTCTTCTGGAAGCCCCCGGGAGCCGATACGGATTTTTCCGTTTCAGCGGATCCGGTTCGCGCGTCTTCCGAAGGAGTCATCCCGGTTTCAAGGCCGTAGAGGAAGATGAAGCCGCAGTCTTCCGCGGCGGTGGCTATGATTTTCCGGGAACGCTGGAGGGCGATCTTGCAGGCCGCCGCCAGGGCCAGATCCGCGTATACTTTCTCCATAGACACCGCGGCCATGCCCGAAGCCGCGCGCAGCCTGAAGACGATCACGGAACGGGACAAATCCGTCAGGGAAGCCAGGTTCTCGTACTCCCGAAAGGTCGCCGCGTCGAGGCCGCCCGCTTTCATCTGGGCGGTCAAAGCGCTTTCCAGCTTCCTGGCGGCTTCGGAAATGGCCGTGATGGATTCTTCCCTCTTCCTGGACAGGGACTCCGGCTCCCTGTTCGCTTCCAGCGAACGTTTCAGCGCCGACAGCACCTCATCGGCTGAGGCGGGTTTGAGAAGATATTCGTAGACGCCCTGACGGATGGCTTTCTGGGCATATTCGAAGGTGTCAAATGCCGAAATGATGACAATCGGGGCAAGGATGCCCGCCTTTCGCAGCGCTTCCGCGGCGCCGAGACCGTCGAGTCCGGGCATTTTGACATCGAGAAAAATCGCGTCGTAATGTCCGGCCTTGCCCAATTCCAGCGCTTCGTGTCCGTTTCTGGCTTCGTCGATGAGGAATTCAGGCTCGAGGCCGCTGCCGTTGATGATGAATCGCAGCGCCGCCCTTTCCAGGTCTTCGTCGTCGGCGATCAGGATTCTGGCCAACGCGATACTCCTTTCATCGGGATGGAAAGCCTGATGATTGTGCCTTTTCCGGGCTTCGAGTAGAGCTCGAGCCTGCCTTCCGAACCGTAGAGAAGGAAAAGCCTTGTAGCAACGTTGGCGAGGCCGATGCCCGTGCCCGCGAGCAGTCCTTCCCTGGCTTCGATGTTGCCCACCGAGGCGTTCCGGATGACCTGACGCAGGCGAATGAGCGTATCTTGAGGTATGCCCTGCCCCGTATCGATGATGAAAGCCTTGATGTTGTCCCCTCTTCTCTGGACAGACACGAGAATGCGGGTTTTGTCTTCCTTAGGTTCGATGCCGTGGCGCACGGCGTTTTCCACCATAGGCTGGAGAAGGAAGCGCGGTATCCTGATGACGCTCAGGGCCGTATCGAAGCGTATTTCCCAGTCGAGCCTTTCGCCGAAACGGGCTTTCTGGAAGCTCAGGTATTCGCGCACGATGCCGACCTCGTCGCCCAGGGGGACATAGGGACCGCCTTCCTTCATCGTGGATCGAAGGAGCTTGGCCAGGGAAATAGTGAGCTTTTCCGTGGCGGGAGCGTGCTCGAGGAGGGCGTTGCGCGCGATGGAATTGAGGGCGTTGAAAAGAAAATGGGGACGCATCTGGTCCTGCAGGTTCATGAGCTGGGCTTCGCGCAAAGCTTTCCCCATGGTGAGCAGGCTTGTCTCCTCGTCATGAAGCTTCTTTTCGAGTTCGGCCTTTTCCTTCAGGTCCTCGATGTACGTGCGTATGTTGGCGCTCATGAGGTAAAAGCTTTCCGTGAGTATCCCCACTTCATCCCGCGACTTCATCCTTAGGGGCGCCACATCCAATTCTCCCCTGGCGAGCTTTTCGGAGGCTTTGGCGAGGTTGCGTATCGGTTTCGTGATGGAATTGGCGACGATATAGACATAGCCGAGAAGCAGGACGCCCGCCGCAATCATCCCGAGGAGAATGGCGTTGTTGATAAACTTGGCCTGTCTGCTGGAAGCGCGGAAGCTTTCCTCTCCTTCCTTCATGAGAATGCTGAGGAGGCGCGAGAGGTACATGTCCACGTAGCCGGCGATCCTGTCGGCGCGGGCGAAGTCGGCATAGTAATCGCTTCGGCCTGCCGCCCTGAAGGAAAAAGAACGCGCCACGAGGGGCAGATAGGCATCCAGGCCGTAGCCGGTGGCTCTGACCTCGAACCCGGCGTCTTCGGAGAGAAATTCGAGCGGGGCGAGGGAATTGTCGAGAACCGACAGGTTGGCGATGGATTCGTAGAGTTCCTCTATCGGCCTGGACGAGGGTTCCCTGAGGAAACGGTCGGCGTCGGCCCTGAAGGCGTTGAGGGCGACGCGCATGCTGTGGACGAGGTGATAGTGGTTGAGGCGGGTTTCGTATTCCGCGGCCACTTTATAGGTGGCCCGCTGCGCTATGATCTCCATCGCCACCATGAATATGATGGCGATGCCCAGGAAGGCGAGAAGCCGACCGCGAATCCCTATCCTGAAGCGCCTGCCCTCAGCGGCCATTCCGGTCTATCCGAGGAAGAGAGGCGTGAGATGGCGTTCGAAGAGGTTGGTGGTCACATTGCGGCTGATGTGCGATTTATGGGTTTCCAAGGCCTTCAGATACTCATCTCCCATTTCGGCCGCGACCTTGAAGCCGACATGGATGAGCTGCCTGAAATCGCGGTTGTAGCGGGGATTTTTCCTGTCGTGCCTCAGCGCGGAAACGTAAGCGGCGGAATCCCAGTTGTACACTTCGGCGGGCGAAGGCAGCCTGGATTTGGAGATGTCGATGACGGTGGCGTAGGGTTTGGACAGTTCCTCGAAGCGGCCATATGCCTGGTCGTAGATCTTCTTGGCGAGCTCGAGCCCGCTGCCGCCGGCCTCGGCCAGGCCGATCACTTCCTCGAGCCATGTGGTGCCGGCGGTCTTCAGGTGGAGGCCGCAGCCGAGCCGTTTGATGATCTTCCCGATTCCGGGATAGAGGCTGAATTTGTCGCTTCCGGTATGGATGGAGAGCTTAAGGCTGGCGGGGAGGGAGAAAGCGCCGATCGCCCACATGGCGACCTTGGCGTCTTCCTCGAACTCCTTGAGGAAAGCCGCGGGGTCGCCGACATAGTCGACGCCCTTGTTGAATCGCCCCGAGAACTTGGGGGCTATGGTCTGGACAGGGATGCCGACTTCGGCGAGTCCGGCGAGGATGACGATCATCTCGGCCGGGGATTGGGGTTCGTCCGTCTCGTCCATGGAGACTTCTATATGGAAATTGCCGTCGGGCTTGCATTCCAGGATTTTCGCGTAGACCTTGGCCGCTTCATCGATGGCATAGAGATATTTTCGGGCGCTCTTTTCCATGATCTCCGCCGTGACAGCTACCGGCGCGCTTTTGTCGCCGACGAGGCTCTTGTGGCCGGCGAGGAAGGTCTGGATGCGCTCAGCGGAAGCGGGTTTGCCGATGAAATCGGCGACGTCGATGGTGAAGAAATCGCAGTAGGCCATGAACTTGTCGACATTCTGCAGGCCGATGTGGTCCGCGTCTACGCAGTACGAACCTGTGAATCCGGTGGCTTTGATAGCCGCGTCGGCGGCGGCGCGCTGGTCTTTGGGTTCGGTGCCGATTATCACGTGCTCGCGGTTGCTCTTGTTCCAGACTATGGAGGCGTTCACCCCTTTCTCGGCCAGAAACTGGAACGCGCGAATCTGCGCCTCGCCCTGTCTGCCGAATCTATCGCCCGTCCCTACCGAATATTTGCTCAATACTTTCATAAAATTTAGCTCCTTTCGATCTATCTGCTATACCCCGGAAGCCGTTTCTGGTCAAGGTGGAACCGAAACCGGGACCAATCTTGAATCCGCGCCGCCTCCTTGTTACACTTCAATATATATGATGAATGGACGCAGCGGCGTCGAGGAGCAGCCATGATGTATGTAACCCGGGGCTCGGCCCAGGAAGAAATAACGCCGACAATTCTCGCGGAACTGGTCAAGCGCGCGATCGAGGGAATCCGGGGGGCGAAGCGCGTCGTGGCCCTTCCACCGGACATCACGCGTTTCCATTCACAGGCCGGCGCGATCACCGACCTGCTCTACGAGAATCTGGGATCGAGACTCTCGGCCGTCCTTCCCGCCCTGGGAACGCACGCGCCCATGACGTCGGCCGAAATCGCCGCCATGTATCCGCGGACGCCAGCCCATCTTTTCCGTATCCACGATTGGCGAAAGGATCCGGTCGAACTCGATCGCATCCCGGCGAGTTTCGTGCGGGAAGTCGGTGAGGGTGTCGTGGATTACGACTATCCCGTCCAGGCCAACAAGTCGCTCGTCGACGGAAGCTTCGACGCCATCGTATCGATCGGCCAGGTCGTACCCCACGAGGTTGTGGGCATGGCCAACCATGCCAAGAATATTTTCGTGGGAACCGGCGGCAAGGAAGCCATAGACAAGAGTCACTTCCTGGGCGCCTCCTACGGCATGGAGCGGATGATGGGCCGGACCGATACGCCGGTGCGCCGCGTTTTCAACAAGGCGCTCGAACTCGCGAGCGGAAAACTGGCGCCCGTACTCTGGATCCTCACGGTCATGGGCAGGAACGATGAGGGCAGGCTCGTCATGAAGGGCTTTTTCGCCGGCGACGACCTGGAATGTTTCGAGAAGGCCGCCGCCATCGCCCGGGACGTGAACATCGATCTTCTGGACGAAAGCATCGACAAGGCGGTCGTCTGGCTCGACCCTTCCGAATTCCGCAGTACCTGGCTCGGCAACAAGGCTGTCTACAGGACGCGCATGGCCATGGCCAACAAGGGCGAACTCATCATCATGGCGCCCGGCCTCGCCCACTTCGGCGAAGACTCGGGTATCGACGCCCTGATAAGGAAATACGGCTATCGCTCCTCCCCCGAAGTTCGCGAATTCGTCCGCCGGAACGAGGATCTCGCCTCGAGCCTGTCGGCCGCGGCCCATCTCATCCACGGATCAAGCGAGGGTCGTTTCAGGATTACTTACGCGCCGGGGCCGGGAATCTCCAGGGCCGAAATCGAGAGCGTGGGATATGGCTACGCTTCGCTGACCGAGATGCAGGCGAAATACGACGTGAAGAAAATGTCCCTCGGCTGGAATGAACTTCCTGGGGGAGAACGGGTATTCTTCGTGCCCAATCCGGCTTTAGGTCTCTGGTCGACGAAGGCTCGTTTCGGGGTATGAACGCGAAGGGGGCGGAGGGCCCCCTTCAGCGCATCGCCCTTTCAGCGCATCGCTCTTTCAGCGCATCACGAAAAGGGCTTCCGTGCCCGCCTTTCCATCTCTTCGCTTTCCTATCGTCACTTTCCAGCCGTGAAGGTCAGCCGCCGCCTTGACGATGGTAAGCCCAAAGCCGTGGCCGCCGCCCGATCGGGAGGGTGAGCCCCGGTAGAAGGCGTCGAACACGTAGGGCGCGTCTTCCTCGGCCAATCCGGTTCCGTCGTCGGCCACGGAAAAGGCGAACTTCCCTTCGTATTGAATGAGCTTGAAGCTGATTTCGCCCTCGTCCTGCGAATATTTGAATGCGTTGGTCACGAGATTTTCCATCGCCCGCTCGATTAGAAGCCTGTTCATCGTGATAGACGGAATGGCGAAGTTGGGTTCGGGTGAGGCTTCTTCGCCGAATCCCCAGGTCAGGTTTCTCTTCAGGAGACGGGCGTCGCTCGCGAAGCGAAACCCCAAGGTCCGAAGCAGTTCCCCGAGGTTCACCTCTTCTACGGAAATGCTGCCTTCCCCGCCGATTTTCAGGAAATCGATGATCTCGCCCGTCAGGTCTTCCAGCTGTTTCGCCTTGTTCTGAATGATCTGCAGGTATTTTCTCTGGGTTTCCTTGTCGGAGGCCACATTGTCGGCAAGGGCGTCGGCGTAGCCCTGGATGAGGGCGATGGGCGTCTTCAGGTCATGGCTTACGCCCATCAGCATCTTGGATCTGCGTACCAGCATATCCTTGAGATTGAGGCGCATGAGGTTGATCGACTTGGCGAGGAGGAGGATTTCGTGATTGCCCGATCCGGCCACCTCGTGATCGAGGTCGCCTGTGGCCACGATGGCCGTATCCTCTTCGAGGGTCTTTATGGCGCGGCTTATCGAGCGGAGGATGGCGAGCGAGATGACTCCCGAGACGATGAAGAGTATGAGCGCGAAACTGCTTATGAAAAGGACAGTGCGGTTGCGCAGGTCCTGTTTGGTCCAGAAAGGCTGGATATCGTAGAGGATGAAGGGGCTGTCATCGCTCTTCGGATCGATAGGATTGAGCCTGAATTCGGGTTTCGGTCCCCCGCCGCGGCTGTCGGGCGAGGGGCCAGCGGTATCCGAACTTGCGCGACGGGGGGGCACCAGGTCGGTGAGTCTGATCGAACTCCCCTGCGCGATATGCGAGAAGGTGGAAAGGATGACCTCGCCGTCGGCCGTCAAGAGCGCCACTTCCCGAAGCGGCATGCCGGCTTTCTCGGCTTCCTCGTTCATCGTCTCGACCGTCAGCGTCTCGCCCGCGTGCCATCGCGCGGACAGCGCTTCGATAAACACCTTGGAAGGGATCCTCGGATCCTTGGGCGCCTGCTGAAAACCGAAGAAGACTATGGAGAATATGACGGGAAGCAGCGTCACCGCCGCCGTGAGGACGGCAAACTGGGTTTTCAGCCTCACTTCATCCTCCTATGCGATCGTTTCCGGATTGAATCGGTAGCCGAGCCCGTATTGTGTCTGGATGTACCGCGGGGCCGACGGATCATCTTCAATCTTGCGCCTCAATCTCTGGATATAGACCCCCACGGCGCTGACGTCGCCGAAATTCTGTCCCCATACCTTATCGTAGAGTTCCTCGGGCGTGAAGGACTTGCCCTTGGCCTCGATGAGGGTCTGGAGGATGCCGAACTCCCTCGGGGACAGGCTGATGGGCAGGCCTGCCTTCGTCAGGAAAAGCGCTTCCGAATCCAGCTCGAAGGGGCCGAAACGCCAGACCGATCCTTCCTTGCCCAAAGCGGGGACTTGGGATCTTCTGATATAGGCGCGCACGCGGGCCGCAAGGACGCGCGGAGGGCAGGGCTTCGTGACGAAATCGTCGGCCCCGACCCCCAGTCCATGAATAACGTCCTCCTCGGCTTCCCTCGCCGTCAGGATCATGACGGGAATCATGGTGGTCTTCCTCAGTCTTTCGAGAAACTCAAAGCCGTCCATGCCCGGAAGATTGATGTCCAGGATGATGAGATTCCATTCGTTTTCCTTAGCCAAGGCCAGGGGGAGCCCCGCCTCCGCGTCGGGCGCTATCTTGCATTCGAAGCCTTCCCTGTTCAGGTAGAGCATGTAGAGTTCGGCCAGCTCCTTTGTGTCTTCGATGATCAGGATTTTTCCTCTCATGCCTTCACCTCATCGCCGTTCGAAATCGAGAACTGTCCAGTACAGGCTTATGTCGGCCCCGACTCTGTCCAGGGCGAATCCCTCATCGAATTTCAGGGGGGCGCCGACGACCAGCTTGACCTGGTTGAAAATATTCACCGACAGGACCGGCTTGATGATGTTACCCCTCGGGGCATATTCGGAGCCCGCGGCCCCGAAGGAGGATACGGCGGTGAGGTCCATGTTGAAGCGGGATCCGCCCGAACCGAGGGTCAGTCCGAGGGAGGGCCCTATCCTCGTGGAATTGTCCGAGAAGTTATGGAGGGCATAGGCGCTGAAAGAAGTGTTCACGAGATCCTTTCCCCTGCCCTTCCTGAAGCCGAGGCCAATACTGCCTGCCAGATAGAACCGGCCGTTGCCTGTCGCCGAGATGTCGGCGGAGCTGTATCCATCGACCGCCTTTATGGCGTTTTTAGCCGCCGCTATCGCGAGGATGGACGAGTCCGCGTAGCCCGCGCCGTTATAGTAGCCCTGTACGTGTAGGTTCAGCACGAAGCCGTCGGAAGTGAATTTGGAATACTTGAGGCCGAGGGTCGACTGGAAGATGGGCCTGTTCTCTATGGTGTAGGCGCGGTAACCTCCCGCTCCGTCGGACTCGGCGTAGATGCGGTCGGAGCCCCAGGCGATGATGTTTTCGCCATAGACATCGATGCCGGCAAGCGCTCCGGTGAAGAGAAACATGGCTCGGGGCTTGGCCGCCATGTCGCCCCGGTAAAATCCCGCCAAGGTAAGCTCGAAACCGCCCACGACGAAGTCGGTGCGCTGGGCGACGGAGAATTGCCCCAGCTCGTCGATCTCCGTGGGCGGGACGACATAGAGCGTCGCATGGTTTAGGCCGAAGGGCATGTCGGCCTTGAAGGCGAAGGGGCCTTCGCGCTCGGCGCGGGGGTTGTCGGGATCTATGGCGGAGAGGCTGAGGACGTCGGAAGGTTTATACCAGTTGCCCACGCCCCAACGTACCCGCTGCTTGCCCATCCTGAAGAAGAGCGCCCTATCGATCGCGGCGTCGACGAAGAGTTCGTCGAGGGCGAACCCCTCATCCGCGACGGTGAGGCTCGTCGCGCTCTGGGTCAGGTTGTAATCGTAGGAAACGGCGCCGTAGAGTCTGAAGAATTCGGAAGCCCTGAGGTCGGCATAAGCGCTGGCCTCGAGATCCTCGACGCCCGAGGGGAGAAAGGTTCCCGAGAGCTCGACATTGTAGACATATTCCTTGGAAGGAAGGAAGGTGAAGGCTATCGAGTCGAGGCTGACGCCCCCGAAAAGGCTTTGGCTGTCGGTGCTCTTCGCTCCGTAAGGAACGAAGGAACTCTGGAGCCCTGCCGCCGCCTCGCCTTCGAGGAGAAATACGGGGTAGGTCTTTATGTCGTCGACGAGTTCCACGATGCTTGAGGCCGCGACATCGGTGTCGATCACCTTGATGATGTCCGACTCGCCTCCGAAGAGGGCGCTCTCGTCGAGGGGCTTCGCGGTGTCGGTTATGTCCTGGCCCAGGGCCGCGCTGGACGTGGATCCGGCGCTGCCGGAAGTCTGGCCCCCCGCCTGGCCGAAAACTCGCCCTGAGGCGGGGCCGGCGCCCAGAACGAGAGCGAGAAGAGCGAGGAAGGCGGCGGTCTGGCGCCGTCCGGCGCGCGAAATGTCATGGTTCACGGTCGCCTCCTACTGGCTTACGCGTTCGAGATAATTCTTCGTGAAGACATCGTTGGGCACTGGCTTGGTCGATATGTTGGTGTAGGTCGTCTGCGTCCTCTTTTCGGGGATGAGGCCGTCCTGGAAGGTTTGGACGGTGGGCACGAGGGATTTCCCGATCTGCGCGTAACTCGTGTAATAGGAGGTGCGCAGCAGAACCTTGGAGAGGCTGTATTCCTCCACCTTGAGGACGATCGAGCGCTCCTTTTCGATGTACATCGTGATATAGGGGAAGGGAACCTCATCGTTGTTCGCCTTCAGTTCGCCGATCCACACGTCGTACTTGCCCAGCTTTCCCGCCTCGAGCTTGACCACATCGTAGTCCATGGCCCGCTGGAAGCGCCTGAAGTCCGAGTTGCGCGTCGTGGTGTTCTCGTACTGCTCCTTGAGGGTCGTATGGTTGAACTTGCGCGAACTGGGGTCGTAGCGCCACATGTTCGAGTCGACACGGAGCATGCCCTGGCCTTTCCGCGACTCGGGCTCGAGGGTGATCATCAAAAAGGCGTCATCCTTGTCGCGGCGATAGATGATTTCCTTGCGTGTCTGAGTGCCCTTTTCGGGGCTCACCGACACCATGGTGATCGTCGCCGTCATATCGCTGTCGTAGAAGCTCGAGCGGATGTCGGTGGCGCGCACGAGCATGAGGAAATCCTTGCCCGACCAGTCTTTGGGATCCTTCGACGTCGGAAGCTTGTAGTCATCGAGTCCCGGCAGGCCCGGCCCCATCATCATGCCGCCCCCGGGAGGGGGGCCGCCCTGCGCTTCCGCTCCCGAGAGGGCGAGGCCGACGAGAAGGGCGAGGCCGACGAGGCTCGCGAGACTTTTAGTCCTTAGTTTCATCCTGTACTCCTTACGCGGTAACGCGCAACGCTTCTATTGGCAGAAGCTTCGAGGCCCTCAGGGCGGGGCCGGACACGGCTATGGCGCTCGCCGCCATCACGCAGAGGCTGACAAAGGCGAGCGACAGGATATCGGGAGAGAAGAGGAGCCTCCCCCGCGAGAGGGCGGATCCGAGGCTTCCCGCCGGATCAAAAGGAATGAGGTGGGCGAGGAGGCCCAGGGGCATGGAGGCGAGCACCCCGGCGAGACTCCCCGCCATGGCTATGAGGAGGGCTTCATAGATGAAGATCCGGAAGACGTCCTTTCTCCTGAATCCGATGCAGCGCAGCATGCCGATTTCCTTGGTGCGCTCCATGAGGACCATGCGGTAGGTATTCGTGATGCCCGCCATGACGAGGACGAGCATTATGGCGAAGATGGTGGCGCCTATCCACCGGACCGATCCGAGGACGGCCCCCATCTGGCCAGAGAGTTCGGTCACCGTCGCCATCCTGTAGAAAACCTCGCCCGGCCGCGCGCCCGTACCGGCCGGCGAAGAGGATTGAGCCGTCCTGAAGGCGTAGCCTTCGGCGCCGAGCCTCTCGACGAGTCTCTTCCCGGCGGCGTCAGCCGCCGCCGCGTCGGGCAGAAAGACGGCGAGGGACTGGTATTGGCCTTCCTTCAGGTTGAGGTCGGCAAGGAGGTTCGCCAGGGGAACGAAGACGGTAGTCATGCCGCCGGCTGCCGCGTCGTCGTATACCGCCGCGAGATTGTACTCTGTGACGTTCTGCTGTCCCGACACCGTCGAAAGGCGCACGAGCACGGAATCGCCCAGGCCGAGGCCGAAGCGCCTGGCCGAGGAGGCTCCCATCACGATGGCCCGGTCGGCCTTGGCCGAAGCCCAGTCGCCCAGGTTGAGGACGAGGCTTCCCGAAAAGAGCCGATCGCCCTTCCAGTCCACGCCCCTGACCTTCAGCTGCTGTTCCCTCGAGCCGAAAACGACCGTGGCCTGAGCCTGAGCCGTGGGCGACACGCTGAGCGCCTCGGGGAGGATTTCCTTCGTCTTCGCCGCAAGCTCCGGGTCCTCGATCCTGTTCAGGGACCTGCCCGATTCGCTGGTCCCGAATCCGTTGATGAGGATATGGCCGGCCGAGAAGAGGGTCACGTTCGCCTGAACCGCCTTTTCCATGCCGGCGGTGAGCCCCGTGGAGAGGCATATGACGATGACGCCGAAGGCTATCGCGCCGCCGAGGAGGGCTGATCTGCGCGGCTGCCTGAGCGTGTTTCTCAATGCCATCGTGGAACGGATCATCGCGGTCTCCTTCACTCGCCCTGCATGGCGACGACGGGCCGTATCCGCAGCGCTATGGCGATGGGGTACAGCGATGAGAGGATGCTCATGCCGAATATCCACAGGAAGGCCCGCAGGGCGGCTCCCGCGGAAATGGAGGGCACCAGTTTTTTCCCCGCGAATATGGCCTCGAAGAAGAGGTTGGGCGCCTCGATGCCCGACCGACGCAAGACCATCAGCGCGAGGTAGCCGAGGAAGACCCCGGCGAGGCCGGCGATGATCGCTAGAAAACTGGTCTCGAGGAGAATCATCCTGCGGATGAAGCGTTTTTTCGCGCCCAGGGCGCGCAGAGTGCCTATTTCGGGCACCCGTTCGCTTATCGATACGACGAGGACGTTCATCGTGATCATGATGACGATGACGGCCACGATGGAGACCATGAGATCGAAGACGAGGCGGATGGTCACCGCCGTTCTCGCCACCGCGCCCGCCCCGGCTACCCAATCCTGGACATGGACGCTCTGGTCCAGCCCCGCGGCGAAGGTCTTGAGCCCGTCCATGAAACGCGCGGCGTTCACGCCTGAGCCAAGCCTTATGAGGATGAACTGCCATGCGGGCTCGGGGGGCGCGGACAGCGCGGCCACTCCGGACGCGGCGGCAGCGTCTTCAGCTACGACGTCTTCAACCGCGGCGTTTTTCGCCGCGACGTCTTTAGCCGCGACGGCGCTCAGGAAGGGATCGACGAAGCCGCCGCCCTCCGAGACGATGCCCTCTTTCTCGGGATCGGCGATGACATCGGCCCCTGCTTCGTCGCCGAAAAGCGCCTCGGGGTCGAAGGCTTCGACGAATTCAGCCTGCTTCTCGCTGAGGACGATCTGGCCGTCGCGCAGGCTCGCGAAGCCCAGAAGGTCGCGCATCGTGTCGGCGTCGACGAGGGATATCTTCGCCAGTTCCTGGCTGCTCTGGTTAAACCTCACGACGCCAGCGACTTCCACTTCCCGGATGACGGTGCCGGCGGTGTCGCCCAAGGCGCTCAGGACGATCTTTTCGCCAGCTCCGATCTTTTTGCCCGCCGCCCTCGAGAGCATCTGGGCTGACATTTCGGATATGATGATCCAAGCTTGACCCCCGCCCGACGGCCATTGGCCTTCCACGAGGCTGATGTTGCCCGAAAAGAAATTCCTGTAATCGGCGATGTCAACGCCGAAGGCCGAGCCTTGACCGATAACCTGTTCGCCCAAGCCCATGGCCACCTGTCCGCTCAGCATGGGAAGCGTCGCCGCGACATTCCTGTCGGCGGACAATCGTTTCTGAGTAGCTCGAAAAGGCCGCGATATGAGGGATGACTTCCTCCCCGCCTGCCGTTTCGCCGAAAATCGTCGTCGGGAAGCTCGTGGGCCCCGTCACCATGACGTCGCCCGTATAGCCCTCCACGAACATCTTTTTCAAGCCGCCGATAGCCGTATCGATGAGGGAATTCCCGACGAAGAGCACGGCTATCCCGAGGCACATGATCGTGCCCAGGAGGATGCTCTTCGCCTTGTGCAGGAAAAGATTGCCGTAGGCCATTCGAAACAGGATCATGAAGACGCCTTTTCTTCGGCCCGGTAATTTTCGACGATCTTTCCGTCCTTGAGCCTAATGACATGGTCGGCGATGTCGACGATGCCCTGATCGTGGGTGCTGAATATGAATGTCGTCCCGAACTCGCGGTTCATGCGCTTCATCAGGGCGAGAATGCTCTCGCCCGTCGCCGAATCGAGGTTGGCGGTCGGCTCGTCGGCGAGGACTATGGGCGGCCTCATGACGAGGGCCCGGGCTATGGCGATCCTCTGGCGCTGGCCGCCGGAAAGCTCGGCCGGTTTATGCTTCATCCTGTCGGCGAGCCCCACGCTCTCGATGAGATGGTCCACCCACTCCTGTCGCTCGTTTTTGGGCATATCGAGGTCAGAGCCGTCGAGGAGGGCCGGAAGCTCGACATTTTCGCGTATGTTGAGGACGGGGATGAGGTTGAAGGTCTGAAAAATGAAGCCGATGCCCTTATGGCGCAGCGCGGTGAGTTTTTCGTCGCCGAGGCTGTCGGTGCGCTGGCCGAGGATGGTCACGCTGCCCGAGCTGGCCGTGTCGACGCAGCCGATGAGATTCAGCACCGTGGTCTTTCCCGAACCGGAGGGGCCGGCGATCGATATGAAATCGCCCTTGAGGATATCGAAGCTCACGCCCTGCAGGGCGAGGACCTCGGTTTTTCCCAGGGCATAGCTTTTATGAACATCGTTGAGCCGCACGACATACTGATTTTGTCCGTCCACGAATTCCTCCAGGCCATTTCAAAAAACGAAGCCTTACGATCAGGTAGAGCGTATACCGACCGCGCCTTTTATTCCATGAAACATTTATTAAAAAATATAACAACGGCGCGCCGCGGCAGCCCTAGCCGCTCGCTATCGCGCCGCCCTACCCGCTTGCGCCGCCGCCCGCCAATGCGCCTCCGGTGACTTTCAATAAAAGCGTTTATTCCTATATACTATTGCCATTATGGCATATGAAAACTTGCAGGGGTTTGTCTCGGCCCTCGAATCGGCGGGCGAGCTGAGGCGCGTGAAGGTCGAGGTCGACCCCATCCTCGAGATAACGGAAATCGCCGACAGGGTGATGCGCGACGGCGGTCCCGGCCCTCCTTTTCGAAAAGGTGAAGGGATCGGAATGGCCCCTCCTCATCAACGCGATGGGATCGGAATCGCGGATGGCCATGGCCCTCGGCGCCGAAAGCCTCGACGCCAAGTCGAAGGAAATCGAGGATCTTCTCGGCTGGGCCTGGAAACAGGTCCGGGGCTTCTCCCTTTTCACCGCCATTCCCGGCGCCCTCCCCAAGCTGCCCATAGCGAAATCCCTCCTGCCCAAAAAAGTCGGCCACCCCCTGTGCAGGCAGGTCATCGACGACGAGGCGGGCTTCGACAGCCTCCCCGTCCTCAAGTGCTGGCCGGGAGACGGAGGGCGCTTCTTCACCCTGCCCGTCGTCTGCACGATGGACCCGGAAACGGGCGCCCAGAACTGGGGCATGTACAGAATGCAGGTCTACGACGACAGGACGGCGGGAATGCACTGGCACCTCCACAAGGACGGAGCCCATTTCTTCGAGAAATACCGGGCTCGCGGGGAGAGGATGCCTGTCGCGGTGACGCTGGGCTCCGATCCCGCCGTCACCTATTCCTCGACGGCCCCCCTGCCCGAAGGCATATGGGAGGCGATGTTCGCCGGGATTCCTGCGCGGCAAGAGCTGCGAAGTGACGAAGGCGAGCCTCTCGGACATACAGATTCCCGCCGACGCGGAATTCGTCCTCGAAGGCTACGTCGACCCGGAGGAGACGAGGCTTGAAGGCCCCTTCGGCGACCATACGGGCTTCTACTCCCTGCCCGACCAGTACCCCGTCTTTCACCTGGAACGCATAACTCGAAGGAAAAATCCGATATTCCCCGCCACCATCGTCGGCATTCCTCCCAAGGAAGACTGCTACATGGCGAAGGCCACGGAGCGGCTTTTCCTCCCCCTTTTGAGACAGCTCTGCCCCGAAATCACCGATCTCACGATGCCTCTCGAGGGCGTCTTCCACAACTGCGTCATCGTCTCGATCAAGAAACGTTTCCCCGGCCATGCCCGCAAGGTCATGGATTTCATCTGGGGAATGGGCCAGATGATGTATACGAAGCTCATCGTCGTCGTCGACGACGACATTAGCCTGAAAAACCTCTCCCTCGTCGCGTGGAAGGTCTTCAACAACATCGACGCGGGGCGCGACCTCGTTCTGTCTCAGGGCCCCTTGGATGCCCTCGACCATTCCTCGCCCCAGCCCCGCTTCGGCACGCGCCTCGGCGTCGACGCCACGAAAAAATGGCCCGAGGAAGGCCACGGCAGGGAATGGCCCGAACCCCTCGCCATGAGCCCGGATATCGTCCAGCGCGTCGACGCCCGGTGGAAAGACTATGGCATCGACTGAGCCCTCCGCCGACGGCCCAGGCAGCGCCCCGGACCGGCGTTCAGGCGGCGGTTTCGGCCGCCGGCTCGCCCTCGTGGGCGACGCGGTCATGATACGGCACACCTTGTTTTCGCTTCCCTTCGCGGTCACTGCAGTGCTGCTCGAGACGGCGGGCCGCCCCCCCGCGGCCAAGCTTTTCTGGATCGTCGTCGCCGCCTTCGGGGCGCGAAACGCCGCCAACGCCCTCAACAGGCTCATCGACCACCGAATCGACGCCAAAAATCCGCGGACCGCCGGCCGGCACCTTCCCAAGGGAGCGCTCTCCAGGAAGGAACTCTGGGCCTTCACCGCGGCCATGCTGGCCCTCCTCGTCCTCGGGGCGGCCATGCTCAACCCCCTCTGCCTCGCCCTCCTTCCCGCCGCGGGTTTTCTCGTCGCGGGCTATTCCTATACCAAGCGTTTCACCTGGCTCTGCCATTTCTGGCTTGGACTGACCTGTTCGGCCGCCACGATGGGCGCCTTCCTGGGCGTTTCAGGAGCCTTTCACCTCCGCTACTTCCCCCTCGTGGCCAGCGTGGCGCTTTGGGTGGCCGGCTTCGATATCCTCTATGCCGTACAGGACATCGAGTTCGATCGCGGCGAAAAACTCCACTCGGTCCCCGCCCGTTTCGGCGCAAAAGGCGCGCGGATCATCGCCGCCGGTTGCCATCTCCTCGCCGCAGGAGGACTGGCCAGCGTCCTCCTGTTCTGGCCGGCGACCGGCGCCGTTACGGTCGTCACGCTTCTCGCCTGCGCCTCCCTCCTCTCGGCCGAGCACGTCGTCGCGTTGGGCGGCACGGAAAAGCACGTGAAAATAGCGGCCTATGGAATCAACGAGATAATACCGCTTCTCTTTCTCTTCGGTGTTGCCCTCGATATATATCTGATATAGACTAGATCCAGATGGAACGTTATCTCGTCTGCATCACCGGAGCCTCTGGTGCGCTGTATTCCCTCCGCCTCATCTCCGCCCTGGCGGCGAAAGGCGTCATCCTCCATCTAGCCTGTTCTCCCTGGGGAGCGCGCGTAATCCTCGAAGAGACGGAAAGGCCGCTCGGCTACTGGCTCGGCAAGATCAGGGCATCGGGTGGCCCCGGCAGATCGCCCGCCATCATAAAGCTTCACCCTTCAGACGACTTTTCCTCCCCCGTGGCATCGGGTTCCTTCAGATTGAACGGCACGGTGATCCTTCCCTGCTCGACGGGCACGCTCGGCAGCATAGCCTCGGGAGTATCGGCCAATCTGATCCATCGCGCGGGCAGCGTCGCGCTCAAGGAAGGCTGGCCGCTCATACTCGTCCCCCGGGAAACGCCGCTCTCCCTCGTCACCATGAAAGCCTTCGTCTCCCTCAAGGAAGCGGGAGCGGTGATCATGCCCGCCTGCCCCAGCTTCTACAGCAAGCCTCAGTCGATTGAACAGCTGGCCGACACTGTGATAAACAGAATCATGGATCGTCTCGGCGTTCCCGACGAAGGCGCGTACCGATGGAACGAGGCATTCTGAAAGGAGCTTCCATAATGACAATGAAAAAATTCGCTTTTCTCGCGGCAGCCTTCCTGCTGCTCGCGGGGCTGTCCGCGGCTAAGATAGAGGCGCAATCGCAGGCGCAGACCTCGACTGGCAAAAACGCCCTCAGGCTCGGGATTTTCGCCGATGCCGACTCCCTTCCCTTCATGCTCTGCGAAACAGAGGATCTCTTCGCCCAGGAAGGCGTCGACGTGCAGCTCATCCGCTTCCAGAGCGCCGTCGAACGCGATTCGGCCTTTCAGGCGGGATCCGTCGACGGAGTCATCTCGGATGTCCTCGCCGTGATGCTTTCGGTGCAGGGAGGTTTCCCCGTCAAGATCACCAGCCTCACCGACGGAAGGTATGGAATAGCCGTCGCCCCTGGCCTCGCCGCGAACAGTCTCGCCGACCTCGCGGGAAAACCCATCGGCATATCCAGCAACTCCGTCATCCATTATATGGTGGACAGTTTCATGGCCGCGGCCGGAGTCCCCGCCGCTGAGATAAACCTGATGCCGGTGCCCAAAATGCCCGTCCGCCTCGAAATGGTCCTTGCGGGACAGACCGCCGGCGCCGGCATGCCCGAACCATTCCTGACGACGGCCAGAGTGCGCGGGGCAAAAATCATCGCCACCACCGACGACTACGGACTCGGCGCGGGCATCCTCGCCTTTTCACAGAACGCCCTGGCATCCAAGCAGGGGGAGATCACCAAACTCTACAAGGCTTACTGGAAGGCTGCACAGAAAATCAACGCCGACCCCGACGCGTACCGCCCGCTCCTGGTAAAGAAAGCGGGATTTTCGGAGGAAGCCGCCAAGGCCTTTATTTTCGTGGTATACAAGAAACCCCGGCTTCCCTCCATGGGAGACCTGGAGCGCGCCGCCTCCTGGCTGACGGCCAAAGGTCTTCTAAAGAAGACGATCGATCCCGCCTCGCTCCTGGAAAAGCGCCCCATCGAAGGATTCTGACAGCGGTCCATGATGAACTACCCCATGGTCAAGCTCGATAAAGTCTCGTTTTCCTATCGCCTCAAGGAGAGAGCCCTCCCCGTCCTGTCGGATATCAGCGTGAACTTCGAGCGCGGCTCCATAACGGCCATCGTCGGCCGCTCCGGCTGCGGCAAGACAAGCCTCCTGCGCATCATCGCCGGGCTTTCCTCCCCTACCGAGGGCTGGGTGTCCGTGGGCGGCGAAGCGGGCGGCGCGATCAGGGCCAAGACGGCCCTCATCTTTCAGGACTACGGGCTTCTTCCCTGGGCAAGCGTTCAGGCCAACGCCGAACTGGGCTTGAGAACGAGGGGAATGAGCGCGGCCGAACGCAGGTCCAGAGTGAACCCCATCCTCGCCGAGCTGGGTCTCGAACCTTTTGCCAGGCTTTATCCCGCGAGACTCTCGGGCGGAATGCGGCAACGCGTCGCCGTGGCTCGCGCCCTCGCATCGGACAGCGACCTTCTCCTTCTGGACGAACCATTCTCCAGCCTCGATGCCCTCACGAGGGAATCCCTACAGGAAACCCTTCTCGAAACCCAGCGCAGGCACGGCACCACGGTTATTCTCGTCACGCACTCCATCGAGGAAGCGGCCTATCTGGCTGACACAATCTACATCCTGGACGGAAAGAACCCCTCCACCCTTTCGGCCCGCTTCGATACGGACCGAAGACGGAGCGCCTTCCCCGCCCGCCCCTCCGGAATCGCTTCGGATGGTACCGACGCTTCGCCCGCGGACTCGGTTCCGGCATCCCGGAATTCCCCGACATCGGACGCGGCGGCGACCTCCTACAGGGAAAGCAGCCATTACTTTTCGAATGTGGCGACGCTCCGCCATCTCTTCGCCCATCCCCCCGGCGGAGCGGAGAAGACGGAGAGCGAAATCCTGGAGGATGGCTCGCCGTCCCCCGCCCATGTCCGGGCGATCGGCTTCATGGCGAGACTCGGCAAGATTGTCCTGGCGGCTTCGGCGATCGCCATTCTCTGGGCCGGCCTTTCCTCCATTCTCAAAAAGCCCTTCCTGCCCTCTCCAATTCTCGCGGCGAGCCGTTTCGGCGAAAAAATCGCCGACGGAACGCTTTTCGTCCACATCGGCGCATCGCTGAGACGTATTTTCCTTGCCCTGATCGTCGCCGGCCCTCCCGCCTGGGCGCTCGGCCTGCTTTCGGGGCGCGTTAAGGCGGCGGATACAATAGCATCGCCCCTCGTCTACCTTCTCCACCCCCTGCCTAAAGTGGCTTTCCTGCCGATATTGATGCTGTTCTTCGGACTGGGGGACGCCTCCAAGGTGGCGCTCATGGGAATGGTTATCTTCGGACAGCTTTTCGTCGGAGGAAGGGACTCGGCCAAGGCAATATCCTCATCGCTCATCGATACGGTCCGTTCATTGGGTGTCCGCGGCGGAGGAATTCTGCGCTATGCCATCCTGCCCGCTACCCTTCCATCCCTTCTATCGTCGCTGAGGATCAGCCTCGGCACGGCCATCGCCGTGCTTTTTCTGTCCGAAACCTTCGCGTCGATGGACGGCCTTGGCTGGTACATCATGGATTCATGGTCCCGAGTGGACTATCCCGACATGTACGCGGCCATCATCGCCCTCTCCCTCGTCGGCCTCGTACTCTACCTCGCCCTGGACGCCCTCGAAATCCTCGCCCTCCGCTGGCGCGAAACCGACTGAGATTTTCTACTCGGCCGCCTCGGGCAGCACACGCACGAGCGATTCGTTGAAACCGATCGACACGGGCTCGCCTTCGCCGGCAATGCGCTTTTCAGCCGGATCGTCAACCTGCACGAGAATTTCCCCGTACTGTGTCTTCACGAAGACCTCCACGCTCGACCCCAGATAGACCCGCGCCGAAACCGTACCCTCGGCCAATCCCTGCCCCGGGCTGTGGAGACGCAGCGATTCGGGCCTCGCCATGATCACCGCCTTGTCCCCCGCGGCTAGCCCATCCGCCTTATGCCCCGCTTTGACCTTTCTTCCGGCGAGAGAGCACTGACAGGAACCGTCCGCCTCGACCGCGTCCAGCGTCACCGGGAAAAACGCCACCTTGCCCACGAATCCGGCCACGAAGACCGAATTGGGTTTTTCGTAGATATCGCTGGGCGAGCCGATCTGCCTGACGAGGCCGTTTTTCATGACGATAACTCTGTCCGAAAGACTCATGGCTTCGATCCTGTCGTGCGTGACGTAAATCGCCGTAATGCCGAGCGTTTTCTGGATTTTCCGGATCTCTATGCGCATCTGCTCGCGCAGGAGGGCGTCCAGATTGGAGAGCGGCTCGTCGAGGAGGAGGACCTGGGGCTCGACGACAAGACATCGAGCGAGAGCGACGCGCTGCTGCTGGCCGCCAGAAAGCCTCCCCGGCGAGCGCTTGGCCAGGTCGGCCAGGCCCACCAGATCGAGGGCTTTCTTCACCCTTTCCTGAATTTCGGATGCCGGCCGCTTGCGGATCTTGAGTCCGTAGGCCACGTTTTCCTCGACATTGAAATGGGGGAAAAGCCCATAGGACTGAAAAACCGTCGCCGTCTCGCGGCCGTTGGGCGGCAGATAGGTGACGTCGTTGCCTCCGATGAGGATCTTGCCCTTCGTGGGTAGCTCGAAACCGCCGATCATGCGCAAGGTCGTCGTCTTCCCGCAGCCGGAAGGCCCGAGAAGCGTGACGAGCTCGCCGGGCTGGATTTCGAAGTTCGCGTCCCGGACCGCGTGGACTTCGGCCTTGGTCTTGGGATCCCTGAAAGTCTTGGACACCATTTCGAGCTTAACAGGTACTGATTGTGCTGCCATTCTGAAATCCTTTCCTTATTGGACTGAAACAGTTTTTTCCAGATGCTCGCTCTGACGGATCAGAAGCCTCATGAGCCCGAAAACCGCAAGGACGATGACGATCAGGGTCGTCGAAAGGACGCTCGCCAGACCGAAACGGATATTCTCGGAGAAGTTGTATATCTGGATAGTGATATGGTACCAGCGCGCGCTGATGAGGAAGATGATGGCGCTCACCGCCGTCATGGAGCGCACGAAGGTGTAGGACATGGACGAGATGAAGGCCGGCCTGATGAGGGGCATGATGATCGTCCTGAAGATCACGGACTGGTCGGCGCCGAGATCGGCGGCCGCCTCCTCGATGGAGGGGTCTATCTGCCTCAGGGCGGCCACGCCGCCCTCCAGCCCTACGGGAAGTTCGCGGATCACGTAGTTGATGACGAGGATGGCGCCCGTTCCCACGAGGAGAAGCGGCGGCTTGTTGAAAGCCAGGATATAGCTGATGCCCACGAGGGTTCCGGGGAGGGCGAACGGAGTCATGATCAAGCCTTCGAGAATCTTCTTGCCCGGGAATTTCTTGCGCACGACGATGACGGCCGCGACCATGGCCAGGATGCCGGCGATGGGCGTCGCCATGCCCGCCAGCGCCATCGTGGAGAAGAGCGCCTGCTTGCCCCGCGTCAGGGCTTCGCCGAAATTGGCCAGGGTGAAGGTATAGTCGATGCCCCAGTTCTTGACGAAACAGCCCGCGACGATCGTCCCGTAGAGAGCGACGATGAAGACGCTCACGACGGCGACGAATGCCACCAGCCCTCTTCTCGCCCCCGGGGAAGCCAGGTCGGAAAGCCTCATGGAAGGCTTGCCGGTAACGACGACGAATGACTTCTTGTTCACCCAGGAACGCTGGACGAAAAACGCGCTCAGGGTGGGCAGAAGCAGAAGTATGGATAGTGCGGCTCCGTTGGACAGCCGGTTCATCCCGGTCACTTCGATATAGGACTCCACCGACAGGACGCGATAGGACCCGCCCAAAAGAAGGGGGTTGGCGAAATCGGCCAGGGAGTTCGTAAAGACGAGGAGCCAGGACGACAGTATCCCAGGGAAGGCGAGCGGCAGGGTTACGTGCGTGAAAGTGTGCCATCGCGACGCGTTGAGATCGAGGGAAGCGTCCTCGAGGGTCGAATCTATGGCTTGCAGCACGCCCTGCATGGTGAGAAAGGCGATGGGGAACATCGAAATCGTCTGCACGACGGTCAGTCCGCCCAGTCCGTAAATGCTGAAATTCTCGAGTCCCAGAAGCCTTTTCGTGATCAACCCGTTGTTGCCGAATAGGAGGATGATCGACAGCGTGAGGGAGAAAGGCGGCGAAATCACCGGCATCGTCGCGAGCGCCGTGACCAGTTTTTTCCCCTTCATGCTGGTTCTCGCCACGGCGAAGGCGAAGATGAAGCCGATGAAGGTCGATGCCGTAGCCGTGTAGATGCCCAGGTGAATCGATCCCCACAGCGCTTTCAGGTATTGGGCGTTGCCGAGCACCGTCTTCCAGGTGGCGAAGGTGAACCTTTCGTTGGTGACGAAGGTGAGCCTGACGGCCTCGAAAAGCGGGTAGGCCACGAAGGCTATGACCACGGCGAAAAGAACGAGAATGGCATAGCCGGTGATGGGATCCCTGAAAAAAGTGGCCACGCCGAAGGCGAGCGCGAAAAGCAGGAAGGCTATCAGCGTAAAGCCGTCCAGGAGGGAGGCGAAGGACGAGGTTCTGGCCGCGTCCACGGCTATAAGGACAAACCCCGACGCCGCGTCGTTCGTCTCGTTGATGATAGGCGCCACGACAAGATTTCGCGCCGAATCGCCTATCCTGACGGATTCGGGAAGTATGAACGTTTCCAGATAAGAGACCGAGTCGACAGCTTCGGTAAGGACGGGCGAATCCTTAACCTGGGAATTCCAGTAGTCGACGAGCCCGGCGTCGCCGGCGACCTCGTGATAGCCCTCTTCCCCGGGCAGGCCCATAAAATAATAGAAGGAATAGCCTGGATAGCTCTGCAGAAGCCCATCCAGCCACTCCGCCGCCATGGCCTCATCCCTTGGAGCCGATCTGGCGATCGCCAGCGCCAGCGTCTTCGAGTTCTGCGTCATGCTTTTCTCAAAACTGGTCTTCACGGTCGAGAACATCCACAGGTCGGCGGCCAGAAAAACGGCGCAGGCTGCTATAAAAATCAGAATTTTCTTTTTCGTGAACACGATTCGTTCATCTCCCATAAATATAAAGGCAACTGGACAATCGAGCGACGACAACCGCCGCATTCGGTTCAACATCCAGTTGCCTTTCAGCGCTTACCCGATCATTCGATGATCGGGCGGAGTCATCTCATCGGGATGAAAGAAATCCTGCTCAGCGTTTGGATCCGATTTCCTTTACCCAGCGCTCGAGAAGCCTTTCCTTGTTGCTCGCGTCCCAGACGATATCCTGCTTGACTGTCTTCACTTCGGTCATGCTGAAGGCGGCCGGATTTTTCTTAGCCAGCTTGGAGAGCGGGACGACATACCACTTCGCGATGATTTCCTGGGCTTCGGGCTGAAGAACCCAGTCGTAGAGCTTTTTCGCGTTGACAGGATCGGGGCCGCCCTTCACGAGGGACATGGAGGCGATCTCGAAACCGGTGCCTTCGGAGGGAATCGTGAGCGTGACGTCGGCGCCCTGAACCTTGAGCTTGACCTGGTCGTGCGCATACCCTATGCCGACGGGAATCTCGCCGATAGCGACGCTTTTCCCCGGCGCCGAACCGGATTTCGTGTACTGGTCGATGTTCTTGTCAAGTTCCCTGAGGTAGCTGAATACCTTCTCCTCATCGCCGTTGAACACGTAACGGAGGGTGGTCACCAGATTGTATGCCGTTCCCGATGTCGTGGGATTGGGCATGCGGATCTTGCCCTTATATTCCGGCTTGAGAAGGTCGGCCCAGGACTTCGGAGGCTGGAGCCCCTGTTCTTTGGCGATCTTGTTATTGGTGATGAAGGAGAGGGGACCAAGGTAAAGTCCTACCCAGTAGTTTTCCGTGTCGCGGTATTCGGCGGGGGTATTGGCGAGCATCTTGGATTTGTAGGGAGTCGTGAGTCCCTTGATCTTGGCGCTCATGTGGTTGAGTCCGACGCCGCCGACCCAGATGGAAGCCTGGGGATTGGCTTTTTCGGCCTCAAGCCTGCTTTCCACTTCTCCGCCCGAAAGTCTCTGCCAGCTGATCTGGATACCGGTTTCTTTCTGGAACTGGTCGAAGAGTTCCTTGGCGAGGGGTTCCTCGAGCGTCGTGTAGACGCCGACTTTCTGCTGGGCGGTCACAAAACCCGTCGCGAGCACGAGGACGACGAAAAGCGTCAATAAACGTTTCATTTTAGCCTCCGAAAAAAAACGAGTTGAAATATACGATGAGCCCATAATACGCCCACCGGATAAAATCCGCAATATAAAAGCTCGCAAAACCGGTTTTCACGAGTGTTTCTTTTTAACACATTGTCTAGGGTGTTTTTAATACAGGTGTATTCAACGGGAACATAAAAGACGGAATTCCCGAGGCGCTGTTCCCGCCTGTCTCGCGGGCGATTAAACCCCAGGGCTTTTCGCTCGCTTTTACGTCAATCCGCGAGACATCGGGCTCAACAAGGGAATTGGAGAAATATATAAATCTATTCAATATATATAATTAGAAATTACTCAAATTTTATAATATTTTTTGTCGCGTTTTAAGTTTTTGGCACGCATTGTGCATAGTAATAGGTGGGCGCCAATAAGGGCCCCACCAGGATGTGGCGGCTTGTAGAGCCGAAGCCCATCCGGCGAATTCCGGAAATTCCGGATGTTTGGAGGTTTTATGAACAACGTAACACTTTATGGAAGCAATCCCTTCGATCTCATCGACCAGATGTTCAGCGGCGACGAATTCCTCTATCCGCAGTTCCGAACCCCGGCCATCGACGTCCGCGACGAAGAGAATCGCTATATAATCGAAGCGGAGCTTCCCGGCTATTCCGAGAAGGACATCAAGCTCGAAGTCAAGGACGGCACGCTTTCCCTCTCCACCGCGAAAAGCGATACGGAAGGCGAAAAGAACGAAAAGGGCCGCTGGCTGCATAGGGAACGCAGGGAATTCCGCTTCTCCCGCTCTTTCTCTCTTCCCGACGACGTGGACGCGGAGAAAATCGAAGCGAAATATAGGGATGGTCTCCTGACGATCTCTCTCGAAAAAAAGCCGGAGTCTGCTCCCCGCCTGGTGCCGGTAAAAGCGGCCTAAGCTTCCAGTCCGGAACGATCGGGGCTGCCCGCGAGACAATCGCGGGCAGCCCCATTTTTTTTGCGAATTCGGCAACCCGTAACATATGTTACAGATCATCGATGGGCGTCGCCTTATACTCGAGATGAAAAACGGCGAGAAGTGGCCGGCAGACCACAAGGCGAGGGGAAAATGGCGAAACGCACGATAATCGAAATAGATCAGGATCTCTGCAACGGCTGCGGCGCTTGCGAAACAGGTTGCCCCGAAGGCGCCCTTAAGGTCATAGACGGAAAGGCCAGACTCGTCGGCGAAAGCCTCTGCGACGGGCTGGGCGCATGCATCGGCCGCTGTCCCGTGGACGCGATTCACGTCATCGAAAGGGAAGCCGACGCCTACGACGAGATCGCCGTGCTCAAGGAAATACTCCCCCAGGGTCAGAGCGTCGTGCGGGCGCATTTCGCCCATCTCGATCACCATGGCCAGGACCTTTATCTGGAAAGGGCTGTCGCTTACCTCTCCGCCCAGAACATCGCCATTCCCCAGGGATATGAACGCTTCGGACAGAAAAAATCAGCGCCGGCCTTCGTAAAATCCTGCGGCGCCTTTTCGGCGCTGAAGGAAAAAACGGCTTCCGCCCCGGAATCCATCCCGTCGAAGCCTTCCGGCGTTTCGGCGCTAAAGAATTGGCCGATCCAGCTCCATCTGGTGAATCCCAGGGCTCCCCATTTCGCCGATGCTGACATCGTCATCGCCGCCGACTGCACGGCATTCGCGCTGGGTTCCTTCCATGCCGACATCATCGGGGGAAAATCCCTCGTCATCGCCTGCCCGAAGCTGGATTCGGGGAAAGACATCTACCTTTCCAAGCTGGCCGATATACTGCGGCAGGCCCGAAGTACTTCGGTCGTCATCATGGAAGTGCCCTGCTGTTCCGGTCTCCTGAAGCTGGTTCAGGAAGCACGGTCCATGGCCGGAGCGACGTTGCCGATCGACGTTCTCATCGTCGGAATAGACGGCGGCTTCGTCGCCAGGAAAACAGTTTGATTCATGTAAGGTGCGGGATGTATAATCAAGCACTATCATTTACGTCTATGGAGGGGATTATGGCGGACAAATCATCAAAAAATCCCGGCAACGTCGCGGGAAAGTGGTATGTGGATTCGACATGCATAGGCTGCGCCCTGTGCAACGGCACGGCGCCCGACGTTTTCGCGATGACCGACGACGGATCGCTGGCCTTCGTCGCCAAGCAGCCGGGACCCGGCGGCGAGACGGAGCTGGCGGTACAGGCGCTCAGCGACTGCCCCGTGGGAGCCATAGGCAACGACGCGTAAGCCTGGCGGCAATGACGAGGCTGACCTCCACTGAAGGGGCGGCCGCCGCGGCTCCTTGGGGCGGGCAGGATCGCGATCCTGCCCGCCCCCGCTTCACATCAAATTCTCGGGATTGAGCCTCTCGAGTTCCGGCAGCACAAACCGGCCGTCCTTCCTCGCGAGCTTGCCGTCCAGCCAGATTTCCCCGCCTCCCGACGCCTCGTCCTGTTTGAGCACGAGGTCCCAGTGCAGGCTCGACCGGTTGCCGTTGAAACAGTCGTCGTAAGAATTCCCCGGCGTTATGTGCACCGAGCCGGCGATCTTCTCGTCGAACAAGGTATCCAGCAAGGGCTGAGTGATATAGGGATTGACGCCGAAGGCGAACTCGCCCAGATACCGCGCTCCCTCATCTATGTCGAGCATCGCGTTGACGCGCTTCGTGTCGTTCGCCCGCGCGTCCACGATCTTTCCGTTCTTGAACTCGAACCTCACCTGCTCGAACTTGAATCCATCCTTCTCGCTCGGCGTATTGTAGCTTAAGACCCCATTCACCGAATCCCTCACGGGAGCCGTATACACTTCCCCGTCGGGGATGTTCATCGTCCCGTCGCACTTGATGGCGGGGAGGCCCTTGATCGAAAAAGCGAGATCGGTGCCCGGTCCCAGCACCCGAACCTTGTCCGTGCTTTCGAGAAGCTTCACCAGGGGATCCATGGCCTTCGACATTTTGGCGTAATCCATGGTGCAGACATCGAAGAAATAATCCTCGAAAGCCGCTTCGCTCATGGCCGCGTTTTGGGCCATCGCGGGCGACGGATAGCGGAGCACCACCCATCTCGTGTGCGGGACTCTCTGCTCGATATGCACTTTTTTCCAGATATGCTTATTATACAGATCCATTTTTTCCGCCGGCAGGTCCTTCCAGGCGAATGCGTTGCGCAGGCTCGTGAATCCTATGAACGCGTCCATTTTCTTCATCCGCTCTAGTTCGAATTGGGCCTGCAGGACAAACTGCTCCTCGGGGCCGTTCAGGTACAGTTCCCTCTCCACCGCCTTGTCGCGGAGCGCCACGAAGGCCAGCCCTCCCGCCGCGTGGACGGCGCCAACGAGCGCCTTTACGAATTCCGGTTCCGCGTTCGTGTCCTGTATGAGCACCTTTTCGCCTTTTTTCACCATGACGGAATAATTGACCAGGATGTCGGCCAACCTTCGTATCCTCGGATCCACCATTTATCATCTCCTCTTAAAAGCATCTATCGATCCACAGGCGCCTGCCGGTTCCACCCGCCGGTCCGGGCGTCCTCGACGGCACCCGAGCCCCGGCGCCTCGACAAAATCATGCTTTTTCTTCATACTCATTATCATGAGCGAAGAACTTCCTTCCTGTTCCGGTCCTTTCGGCGGGGTCCAGATAGAATACCCCGTCCACTTCGATCTGCGCGTCATCTACAGCAAGGCCGAAGCCCAGGATATCGCCGCGGTCCTTGAAGCGACCCTCAAGCGAATCGCCGTTCCCTGTTCCATCATTCAGGGAGTGGCCAAGCCCGACGGAAAGTACGGACGCATGGGCGCCAGGGTAACCGTCGACTCCAAGCAGACGATGGACAGACTCTACGCCGAAGTGTCCAAGCTTCCGGGCATCAAGGCCGTCATTTAGGCGCCCTCGTCGAAGACTCGGCTGGTGCCGCGGCCTAAGGCCTGACCGGCCGCTCCACAGCAGCCTCGACAGGCCACTCCACAGCAGCCTCGACAGGCCGCTCCACAGCGGCTTCGGCCGCCCATGCATCCCTCACGATATAATAGCTTTTCTTCAGCTTTTCACGATAGGGAGGAGCCTCTTCCCAAACCTTCCAGAAATAGGGATACGAGGGATTCAACTCTATTCCGCCCGTCGTTTTCCCCTGCTTTTTATCCCATGCGACCGCGTCGACGAGAAAGCCGTCGGTTGCTATTGTCTTCAGCGCGTCCCTTTCTGGATTGAAATAGCCCGTCCTCGAATCCTGGAGGACCTGGCGCGAAGAAGGATCGGTCACGTTGATGTAAGTCCAGGGCAGGCGCAAAGAGATGGTCGATCCCTGGATGTTCCAGAGGTTGCCCGCTTCATCGAAGGGACCGCGGCGCAGGGCTGAAGCGTCGAAACGCTTCTCGGCGATGCTCCTGCCGTCTTTCGTCCGCGCCGCTCCATTGACGAGCATGCTGATCCGCTCGAATTGGCCGTCGGAGAGGCGAACCGTGGCGAAGCGGGACATGGCCGCATTGTAGGTCGGGATGACGAGGAGATCAGCTTTGTCGGCCGCGTACAGGCGGAGGACAAATTCCAGTCCGGAGTTCGTCTTCATTTTGCCGATGGGCCAAAGCATCTGCCCCAGGTCTCGGCCGAGCGTATCGAGTCCGACCAGGATTTCCTCCGCGGCGAAATCGGGGGCTCGCTTAAGCTTTATCGTAATATTCAGGTACGACGCGTCGGCCGACAGTTCCATTGAATCGACGATGCCATTGCCTTTATATGCTACATCGGGCCGTTCCGGAGTCAGGACTTCGTTCGCCATAAGGCCGTAGTTTTGCCCAGGGTCGACGGCGTTGTGCCAGAGGACATGCCGGTCGTAGGGAATCATAAGCGTCTCGGTGGTCCAGGTTTTCTTCACCCACTCGTCCATCCACTCGAAGATGACGCCGCCGGCATAGCCCTCTTTCCGGATCGCGTCCATCATCCTGAGGATGCCTTCCCCGGCCGCTGTTTCGCCTAAGCCGCCATGATGCAGTCCATCGGGGGCAAAATGCGCGATGCCCGAACCGTTGGCCAGGCCGAACTCGGCCACGAGGGCGGGATAGCGTCCATGACTCTCCATGAACTCCCTGAGATATCCGCCATAGCGGAGCAGGCCTTCTTCATCCTTGTAGGAGCCATAGGCGGTCTCATTGTTCATGAAATCGGGATAGTTCGGGTAGATGTGGTAGGCGCCGAAGAGCCCAGCTGTCATGGCGGGCGTGATTTCAAAGTGATCTATGGTCACGCTCGCCCTGTCGTTTCCCTTATTCTTCTTGCCGGTCGCGGGGTCCCACTCCGAGTCGTGTTCCTTGGGATCCAGGGTCGGCCAGCTCACGATGGAGACGGGATGGAGCCGGCCGTATCGAGCCGCTTCGATCGACGCCACTTCGTCCAGCGATTCGGCCAGCCATACTTCCGTCGGCGTCGCCTCTGGCCCGGCCGAGACATACTTCCCCGTATATGCGACATTCCTGTTGTGCGCATCCGTTTCCATGACTTCTTCGCTCTCAAGCTCCCGGCCCACGAGCCATCCCAGAAGCCATTTCGATACATCGGCCGTATAGATGCCCCAGGCTCTCCCCTTGCGATCCGGCACATTGGCCCGGCCGTAAACGGCATCGATGCCGTAATCGATTTCCTTGAGGAAGCTTTCCCTATATTCGGGCGCGAGATAGTCGCCATTGGCGGGATTTTCCTCTGGCCAGATTTCCTGGAGCAGATAGAGCGTTCTGTCGGGATGCTCGGTATTGTGGATGAACAGCGCCTTATAGAACTCGGGCGGCGGAAGCGTGTAGATCCTTACGGTATTGGCATTCATGTCGGCGATGCCTTCGAGCCAACGCGCGTAGGTCCCGACGTCTTCCGGGAAATTGGTGAAGTACATACCCGGTTCCGCGAAGCCCATGTTGACGCCGCGCACGAAAAAATCTTTCCAGCTCCCGTCCTTGTCGCGTAGCTGAAAGCTTTTTCCGAAGGCCCTGACGTCGACTTTGGGTTCGCCTTGTTCGTTGGGTATCAAAGTTCTCGCGGCCTTGGCCTTTTCCGCGTCGCGTAGTATCGAGCGTATGAGCGGCACATAGGCCTTCCAGAAGAAATAGGCGTTGCTGTCCACCGAATCGTCGATAAGCAGTTTTTTCAGCCAGGAGATACCCTTCATTCCGTAGGGAGTGGATATAGCCTGGAGGTCGGCGAAATCCCCCGCGAAATACCAGCCCGAATACTGCGGGTTTTTATAGAGAAGAATGGCCGGAAAGGCTGAAGGCAGCCCGAGGCTATCCAGTTTGGCCTTTCCGCTCGCGGTAAGGTCGAGATTATAATCGGCGACGATTTCCGATCCGCTGTCGGGGACGGTCCACTCGAACCAGGAACGGTAGGAAATAGGTTTTTTCGATTTCAGGGTTTCGGCCCAGGGATCTCTGAAGGAAAACTTCAGCCCGTCCTTGCCCAGATCGTCCTTTTCCGTCAGCACCTCGACATGGTCTTCATCCGAGATGAGAATGTATCCGCGGCCAAAAAAGCTCCATTGCTTGCCGGTTTGAGCCGCGTAATTGGATATCACCCAGGCAGGGACTTCTTTCCCCGCCGTGAGATCCTCGAAATACTTGCCGATCCATCCTTTCCACTGGATGCCCAGCAACCTTCCCAGCGTAAGCCTGTCTTTCAGGTTCGTCGGCGAGGCCGCCGAATTGAACTCGGCCATGAAGGTATTCCCGGCCCCCAGGTTCTTCCTTATCGTCTGGATATCCTCCGAGGTCAAGGCGCCGTATAGCTTGGAGGAAATTTCGCCCGCCAGCTTCTTCTGCATATAGTCGTCTTTGTAGACGCCATAGGTATCGGTGATATAGACGATATCGGGCCGCCGTCCATCGGCCGGCAGGGAAAGGCTTCTCCATTCGTTTTCGCCATAAGGATAGAAGCCGAAGTAATCGGATTTTTCATTATAGAGCCGTCTGGAGCCCAGCTTCGCGATTTTCTCGTTTTTCAGCACCCAGAAAAATCCGGCGTGTTCACGGTAATCTGGATATGGAACGGTCTTGTCCACAGCCCATATGTTGAGTTCGCGCGATGGGGCGACCTGCCACAAGATGAAAGGAGACAGAACGAGGAGGACCATTCCGGCCGTGATCGCGACGAGGAGGATGCCCAGGATCATCATCGTGGAACGTTGACCGATTCCAGAACTCTTCATTTCTTGTCCTTGTCAGGCTGATTCCCGGTAGGCCCCTGGGCCGTGCCGGATGAGGAAAAGCCCTTTCTTTCCATCTTGCCCCAACCTTTCGGCTTTTTCATGGCGCTCAGGAAACCGAACACGCGCCACATCGAAAACAGCTGCCTGGGACCGAAATTCTCGATGAGGGCGATGGCGAGCATCTTCAGAGTATCCTTATACGAGAAATAATAGATCTGCCGCTCAGCGATCAGCACTGAAGCCATGGAAATGAGGATCCCCATGAAGACGGTCGAGAGGAAAAGAAGAATGGCGAGCTTGGCGCTTATCAAACCGAGAAGAGCCGCCAAGAAGACCATGAAATAGCCTTGAATCTCAAATAGCGGGCCGATCATCTCGAAAATAAGAAAATACGACATCCCGATCATGCCCATTTTTCCATAGCCGGGATTGAAAATCAGCTTTCTGTGGAAATACAGTATATCGATGAGCCCTCTATGCCATCTGTCCCTCTGCCGCTTCAGGACATCTATGCTTTCCGGAACCTCCGTCCAGCAGTTGGCGTTATAGGCGTAGCTTATCCTGTATTTCTGCTTTTTTTCCCGCATATGCCTGGCCAGCCTCACGACGAGCTCCATGTCTTCTCCCACGGTATCCTTCCCGTACCTTTCGTTGCTGGTAAGATAGCCGCCTACGCTGACCACCCGCTCCTTCCGGAAAAGACCGAAGGCGCCGGAGATAATGAGAAGCGTATTGATCTGCGCCCAGCCGAGCCTGCCGCACATGAATGCCCTCAGATATTCGATGGTCTGCAGTTTGGCCAGGTTGTTGGCCGGAAGCGCTATGTGCGTGAGCTTTCCGCGGTCCACGCCGCATCCGTTTATGGGGAACACGTTGCCGCCCATCGCGGGCGTCTCCACCCCGTAATCGAGGGTCATGGCGGCGACCTTCAGCAATGAATCGGGCTCGAGAAGCGAATCGGCGTCTATGCCGCAAAAATATTCCTTGGAAGCGATGTTGATGCCGGCGTTGAGCGAATCGGCTTTCCCGCCGTTGTCCTTGTCCACGACGACGAGACGCGGGTAAAGAGGATTCAAATAGATTCCCCTCACCGAAGCCGTCTTCAGCCGCTGTGTGTAATAATAATCCGTCCGCTTGAGACCGTAATGGGAAATGAGGCTGTTCAGCGTGCCGTCGCGAGATCCGTCGTTGACGACGACGAGCTCGTAGTCCGGATACTTGAGATTGAGCAGGGAACTCGTGCTCTCTATGATCGTCTTCTCTTCGTTGAAAGCCGGGGCGATGATGGAGACCGAAGGAAGTATGCGGGGCTTGAAAAGGAAGGACATCGTCTTGAGATTCCAGAGCCGGGTGGAAGATTTCACCTTCACGGTCGAGAGCAGGAGGAGAACGATATAGATCGCGTTGATCGTCATCGAATACCAGGCAAAGTTATAGTTTACGTCCACGACGTAGGTTTTCAGCTGCACGAGCGGCGGGATGGAACCTATCTGGCTGCCATGGCTTAAAAAGTAAATAGCGGGAAAAAACAGAAGCGATCCGATCAATATCATATAGAGCCGACGCACCATTTTCCAGTCCCGTTTTTCTTCGCGCTTTTTGACGGGAACCGTGATTCTCCGGAAACCGCATTTCTCGATGAGGCGATCGGGAAGATAGAGTCCGCATTCCGTCCTCAGCCTTTCGCTTCCATCGGCTTCTTCGCGTATGATGGCGATTACGGCAGCCTCCAGAGCCTCATCCTTGTTCAGTTTCAAAAACTCGATGATCTCCGAAACCTTCCCGAGCCGGATGACCTCGCTTATGAGCCGGGCCGACTTTTCCTTCTCCTTCCCCGAGAGTTTGGTTATGAAATATTCGATCTTTCCAGCCAGGATTTCCGCCAGGCTCTGGACGATGTTCTCGTCGGTCGTTTCCTCGAAAGCTTCGACGACCGATGGAATGAGCCGCGGATGCTCCATGAGAATCCGCGAGAGGCCAATTTTCGCCGGTATCGCCGTCTGCTCATCTCCGAGATAGCGCAGCAATGTATCGATATTATCCTGGCTGTTTCCGTCGCCGAGGGAGCGCACCGCGATGGCGCGGATATCCTTGTCTTCATGTTCGAGGAACTCCGTGGAATTCAATACATCGCCATAGAATTTTTCGATGCACTCGGCCGCTTTCAGCATGAGCCTGTGATGGTTCTCCACGGGGTGTTGGCTCGTGACAAGGAGCTTGAAATGCCTGCAGTAAAAATCCGGCGAGACGCTGCCCTTGTATTTGCATTGTCTTCGCTGATCGTCGGCGATCGTCTGTCCATGCCTGCAGAAGGCGCAGCATTTTTCGGGACAGCCATGCACCAAAGCCGAAAGCCGGGCCATCTCGGCCTGCCCCCCGGAGAGCATCGCGACAAGATACTCCTTAAGGTCTTCAGAAATATAGGTGATGGATATATCCAGAAAGAGCTCGAGTATCTCGCTGTCTTCGCGCCAGAAATATCCGCGCAGATAATCTGAAGCCTCCGGACCGAAGGAAGCGATGAGGAGATTCACTTTATCGCGATACCAGCGATGCGCGCCGATCAGGCTCTCTACGAGTACATTCAGGGACCGGGGATCCCCGATTTCGGCTAACGCGTTCGCTATGAACAGCTTGACGGGAAATTCCTTTTCGACAAGAAGCGCTTTTTCGAGTGTCGCGCGGGCATCGTCGCTCCTGATCAAGGAAAGTCCCAGAGAGGCTTCCATCCGCTCGTAGCGGCTTTGATACCTGATTCTTCTCTTGAGGATGGACTCCAGCTTTTCCGACCTGGCCAGGCTGAGAATCCTGAGATGCTCCTTTTCGGGAAGCTGTATGGACTGCTTCAGCCGCAGGTAATTATCGAAAAGCCTGCTCACTCTTTTCTTGTCCCACTTGGTGCCTGTCTCGAAAAGATGGTTGAGTTGGGCGATTTCCCTTTGTCGCCGCTCGTCAGAAAGCGCAAGCCTGGACTTGTTGATCAGCGTCGTCAAAATGATGAAAATATCGAACCAAAGGAAAAAGATAACGGCGAGCAGTATGAATTCTATCTCGAGATTCATCTCCCCGCCCCTGCCGATGTCATATTACGGACAATCCCCAGAAGTTCGGGGAGAAGATAAGGTTTTTTCAGATAATGGTCGATTCCCAATTTATACGCTCTGGAAACGGATTTTTCATCCTTTCGATGGGACATCAGTATGAAAGGAATATCCTTGGTTCCCGATTTCCTCGAAAGGGCTTCCTTGAGCATGAGGCCGTCGATCTTGGGAACCATGAGTTCCGAGATGATGAGATCGTAGCCTTCCTCGCTTATTTTTTTCAGGGCTTCGGCGCCGTCTTCGGCTACGGCGACGGAATAATCGGCATTCTCGAGAAATGTCCTGATGACGCCCGCGTTTACGGCATCGTCGTCGATGATCAAAATTTTCGCCTTGGATTCGACCTCCGTCCCGACCTCGGACGACGAACATATGGTATCGCCGCCGCGCCGCCGCGCCCAACGCAAACGCCTCAAGCCGATCTCGTAGAGCGAAGCCCCGGCCTCGGCGGAATCCATGATCGACGACCTGATTTCGGCTATCGCGACGAGGCCGATGGATATGGTGACCGGCTCTATGAAGGACCTGGAGATCTCGACATTCTTCCTAATTTGCTCGCAGAGATCATTCGCTTCATGGAAGACGATGCGCGGCATCCAGATCGCGAAGGTCGCCCCATGCAGGCGGAAAACAGGCTGGCTCGCTGTCTTGTGTTCGAGCATGATCCTGGTAACGCCCTTGAGGACAGCCTCCACTTCGCGCGGGCCGTATTGATATTCGATTGTGGAAATAGTGTCATCGATGCCGATAACGGCCAGGACATCGTCTTCCATCCCTTCCGCGTTCAGCGAAAGCGAGGCTTGCTCGTCGATGAAATTTCGGAAGAAAGCTTCGTTGTATAGTCCGGTGGTGGTGTCCCGCAGCTGGGATTCGTTCGCTTGGCCGTAAGCCTGCATGAGCTGTTCGTTCAGCTGCCTGAGTCTGGCGACTTCCTGCCCAAGCTCTTCGAAATTCCGCTCCGATTCCTTCAGGATGGATGCGTATATCCCGGGACGCTTTATGCCGAATTCCTCGCAGAGTTTGGCCACGAAAGGTTCCAGCAGGGTCAGAGCGGAATGGCCCTGCACCAGATAAATAGTGTCGGCGAGCCTGTTCCACAGGTCCAAGCCCATCGGCGCTGCGTTGACGATGGCGCCGGTCTCAGGGTCCAATTCAAGCCCAAGCTTGAGGGCAACCGTATCGGCAAACTTCCGGCCATAAACGGCGGAAAAACGCGCCAAAAGCTGCTTGGACGGCTCAAGGGACTCACTGGAATCGCCCAGGTTTTTTTTGGGGAAACCCAGCAAAGTGCCGCATTCCAGGGTTCTCAGCGCGTCGATATACGTCTTGATGTCGCGATTGATGATCGATCCATGCTGGGGAAGAATGGCGGCGAGTTCGAGACAGGAGAAGATTTCCATTACCGGTCCCAATATTTCGTGGGAGGGCATGTAATGTTCATGGAAGGTTTTCATCCCATCCAAATAGTCTTTCCCCGCATAGAGCGACCACTCGGGCGTAAAAGCGCCGAAAAGGTCGCTGGAAAGAAGTAATTTAGCCTGTCTATCGTAGGTCGCGATCGCGCCGGGAAAATGAAGATAAGCCGTCGGTATGAAGCGCAGCGCTCTCCCCGAGGCAAGGGTGAGAAGATACCCATGCTCATCCACCAAGTAGACGGGCGATTGGATCCCATAGAAACGAACAAGCGTCCAGGTTCTCCAGTGCGTTACGATGGTGAAGCGCATTCCGAGCGCCTCTAGGTGAGGCACCGCCGAAGCGAGATCGGGATCCTGATGGGACAGCACTACATATTTGACTTTTTCGAGCGGTATTATGGAGGCGATATTGGCCGCCACCTCCCCGACATCGAGGACCGATCCAGGGTCGAACAGGACGGCTTCTTCTCCCTCGACGAGCAAATAGGGATTGCACTGAAGACTATCGGTTGCGGCCCGGGCGCCGACCCAGTAATAGCCTGACCCAAGGGATTCGCCCCCGCTTCCTGACGCCATCGCGTACTCCTGCCCTACTGATGTTATAGTTTGGCTCAATTCACGGCATAACACCGCTATCCCGTGATAATACAGCGTTCAACTTCAATAATAATGCATAATGATACGCTTAGTAAGGCTTTTTACTGTTTGTCCCTGCATATTTCATTTGACAGCAAAAAAGGGCAAGGGTATGCTACTTTATCCGTTTTTGCAGGAGGACTGCATGAGTACTATCATTGCCTTGGCCGCGATCGCAATCTATGTCGTTTTCTACTTCACCTACGGCAAAAAGATCCGCGACAACGTGCTCAAGAGCGAAAAAGCCCCCGAGGCCCCATCGAAGAGGCTATCGGATGGCGTCGACTACGTTCCGACGTCCAAGTACGTCCTGTTCGGCCATCACTTCGCCTCGATAGCCGGAGCGGGACCGATCACCGGCCCGGCTATGGCCGTGGCTTGGGGCTGGCTCCCCGGCTTGCTGTGGATCTGGTTCGGCAACATCTTCCTTGGCGCCATCCACGACTACCTCTCGCTCGTGGCCTCCGTCCGTTATGACGGTCGCTCGATGCAGTTCGTAGCCCAGGATGTGATCGGGAAGAAAGCCGGCAAGACCTTCAGCTGGTTCATTCTCTTCCTCACCATCCTCGTCGTGGCGGCTTTCGGCGACATCGTCGCGGGACAGTTCGCCGCTGACGGACGCGTATTCTTCTCCTTCGTCTTCTTCTGCGTAGCGGCCTTCGTCGCCGGCTTCGCCATGTACAGATCCAAGCTGGGCTTGGGAAAGGGCACACTGATCGGCCTCGCCCTCATCATCGTGGCCTTTTTCTGCGGAAACCTGCTCCCCGTAAAGTGGGCTAAGGATGTCTACTTTCTCATCATCTTCGTCTACATCGTCCTCGCGTCGACCTTGCCGGTCAACCTGCTTCTGCAGCCGCGCGACTACCTCTCCTCTTTCTTCCTCTATTTCGGCCTCATCGTCGGCGGTTACGCCGCTATCTCGAGCGGCAAAGCCCTGGACGCCATCCCGGCCTTCACGACCTTCAGCGCCAAGCTGATCGGCCCCGCCGGCAACCTCCAGCCCTCGCCCTTCTGGCCCTGCGTGCCGCTCATCATAGCCTGCGGCGCCCTTTCTGGATTCCATTCTCTCGTGGCGGCCGGAACCTCTTCCAAGCAGCTTAGAGAGGAAAAAGACGCTCTCTTTGTCGGTTATGGCGCCATGCTCGTAGAAGGCTTCCTCGCCACCCTCGTCCTGATTTCTATCGCCGGATGGGGCGTCCTCGCGATGGGCGACAAGGTGATGGCCACGCCTGCCCTTGGCCGCTTCGTCAATTCCTTCGCCAAGATGGTCAGCATGCAGATTCCCTTCATGGGCGAAAGCTTCATGAGACTTTTCGCCGCGGTCTGGGTATCCACCTTCGCACTCACGACTCTCGACACGACGAACCGCCTCGGCCGCTACATCATGCAGGAAATGGCCGAACCCTTGAAGGACAAGAGCCCAGTAATCTACGGCATCTTCCACAACAAGTGGGTAGCCTCCATACTCATCGCCTTCATCGGCCTCTTCCTCGCGCGCTCCGGCGGCTACACGGTCATATGGCCGGCATTCTCCGGCGCCAACCAGCTTCTGGCCTCGGTCGCCATGCTCACTGTCGCCATCTGGGTCAACAAGAAGCTCAACGCGAAGTTCGTCCTCGCGACGGTGCTTCCCGCCCTGCTGCTCTGGGTGACCGTCGTCTGCGCCCTTGTCTGGTATGAAATCGTGATCATCCCCGTATTCTTCATCGATATGGCCAAAACCATGAACGTCATCACCGGCACTGTGGTCGGCGTCATGAACCTTTTGATGATCATCCTCTCCTTCGTGATGCTGTTCGCGTTCAGGAAACAGTGGAACGCGAAAAACGCGATGGAAAAAGCCTGACCGATTAATTCGGGTCTGGCGGCGCGTTCATGACGCCTCGCGTCGAAGACGCGCCGCCGGATAAGTCAGCCAAAGTCCAGCCGGACGGCATCGAGCCGTCCGGCTTTTTTACGGATACGGAGATTTGCGCAAGCTTGCTGATAAAAGTCCGCGGTAGTATAGTCATGGGTGTTCCCGAAGGAACGGGCGGTCAAAGATACTAATTTTCAAGGGAGTCGAGATGCCTCAAAGTATCGGACATATCATCAAATCGGCAATCCATATCGCCACCCAGATAAACCGAGAAAGGGCAACCGGCCTTATCGAATTCGAAGAAAAGGAACTCGAGAATATTTTCGCGCTCCTTATCCTAGGCGGTTTCGCGGGGCTTCCCTCCCCCCCCTCCCCGATAGCCATCGAACTGCTTCCCTATATGGAAAAAGAGCTCATAATGCTGCTATCGCGAACCGATCTGGCACAGGATCCCATCGGGGTTCTCGCCGGCATGTTCGAGATGGGCTAAGGTAGGAGCCATCATGAACAGCACGGCTTTTTTCCTGGGCAAGGGCGGAGTAGGCAAGACCACCCTTTCGAGCGCCTTTGCCCTCACGCTCGCCAGACGAGGCGCTAAAGTGCTCATCGCCTCGCTCGACCCGGCGCACAATCTGGGCGACGCCCTCGACATAAGCCTGAACGGCAACGTCAAGACGGTCGAGCCTAACTTGGACGCCCTCGAGGTCGATCTCGCCTATTGGGTGGACAAATACCTCGACGACAGCCGCAAACAGCTGAAAGCCAATTATTCCTACAATGTCACGCTGAACCTGGACTCTTTCTTCAACATCCTGAAGTATTCGCCCGGCACTGAGGAATACGCCGTGCTTTGGGCGATTGAGGATATCCACTGCAGGCTTGGCCCTCTCTACGACATCGTCGTCTTCGATACGCCGCCCACGGCCCTCTCCCTGCGCTTTCTCTCCCTGCCCACGATTTCGGGGCTCTGGGTCAAGGAACTGAGCAAGCTGAGAGAAAAAATCCTCGCGAAACGGCAGACGATCACCCGCCTCAATCCCGAATCCCCCGTCGCCGCGAGCTGCGTCGACAAGGATGACGACAAGGTATACGGACAGCTCAACACTATCGGGGCAAGACTCCGAAAACTGGAGCACCTCTTCGCCAAGGAAAGTTTCCTCAGCGTCATCGTTAACCCGGACCAGCTCTCGGTCGATGAAGCCTTGCGGATCCAGGATGAACTGACCAAGTTGGGTATTCCGCTATCGGCGGTCTGCGTCAACAAGCAGGGCGTGTCCGATATGATATGGGAGCAGAATCCCTCCCTTGCCCGATATCCGCAGTTCATCTACGATTTTTCGCGCGGAGGCATTTCGACGAGGGAGAACCTCCTCACTATCGGCGCCGGACCTATCGCGGATCACTTCCTGAAAACCGTTCAAAATCCAACAACCGAGAGGAAGAAAAAGTAATGGAAACGACATATTTGATTCCGCTTCTGCTTCTGGGCATCGCCGGCAGCACACAGTATTTCCTGGGTTCCAAGAAAAACAGATGGCTCGGGAAGCAAATGTCCATCCAGGCCGAAAACGTCTTCAAACCCAGGGATACGGAGTACGTCAATATCGGGGGCGTGATAGGCCACAACTTCATATACAAGCTCCGCGATCCCTGGAAAGAAGCCAAGGGATCGTTCATCTTCATCCCCAGACATTCTCTCCTCTACGTTCCCTTTTCTTACCTCATCGGCAGCCGCGACCGTTTCCTCTTCAACCTTTTCACGGACAAGAAACTGGCGGGAGAAGGCCATATCGTGGAGAAGAGCCATCTCAGGCGCACGAAGATCGACGGCATAGCGCAGATGGAACGCGAGGAAATTGAATGCGGAGGCAAGACCTTCGTTCTCCTCTGGCGAGATGCCGCCATGCTTGCCGCCTTGAAAAGGACCCTTGAGGCCATGCCCGATCCCGCGACGCTCGCGCATTTCTGCTGTTACGACGACAATAAAACTTTTTTCCTGTATCTGAAGCCCCGCAAGGGAGCGATCGAGGCGAATCTTAAAAAATTCCTGGAACTCTGCCCCGAGTATTTCCGATAAAAGGAGGCCGCGATGGATCCCGAGATCAGAAAGAGAGTGGACGCGGTTCTCGCGAGGGTAAAAGAGCCGCAGTCCGACCTGCCCATCGTCGATTTAGGGCTGGTGTACAATGTCCGCTACAGTGAAAAGGAAAAAAGCATAGAACTGACACTCGCCATTGGGTATGCGGCGGGACACTGTCCAGCTTGCGTGGCTATTAATGGGGTCGTGGGCGCGGGGATAGCGCGCCGAGCCCTAGAGGAATTCCAGAAAGAATTCCCGGGATTTTCCATCGTAGTCGACTAAAAACCCAAGCCTGCACGCGAAAATGCCGCCTTTAAGTTTTTATAATGCGGCGGCTTTTTTTCTGCAACCAAGCGGAACCCCCGGGAGTATCCCTCTGAGTCAAGACAAGTCAATTTTGTCAGCCTCGCTTCGGAGGGAACCGTGTCCTGGGCTATCATGTATATTCTCGCGGCCATCCTCGTCATTTCCCTCACCATCGCATGGACAAGGCTGTGGAAAAGCGCGAGGAATGCTCGTTTCGATCAGAGGATTCGCGTAGGCCATCAATGGAAAACCTTCGAGGAGTTCCGGAAGCAGCATGAGGCGGAAAAATAGTCAGCATTCTTCATTAAATATACTATAGTATTAATAAGGAGTATCACATGAAACTTCGTACCAGAATCTTCGGAATCGTGGCGCTTGTATTCTTCGCCACCTCCGTCGCTTCCTGCGCCTTTCTCGAGAAGAAAAAGATTCTGCCACCCGGACAGGCCAAAAAGCTGACCGGACAGCAGAGCGCCGCCCCCCTCGCTCCTGGGAAAAAATAAGCTTTCCAGATCAATTTTGCTGAAAAAGCCATTCTATCGGCATCAGGCCGGGGGAATGGCTTTTTTTACGGCCCAGTTCAAATAATTCCGATTCTTCATTGACAGCCAGTTAAGACTGTGGGAATATATGCTCATTATTTTGTATTTATGGTAAATTTCTACCATATATTTCCAGTTTAGTCATCTTCACTGCGGCGGTTCAGGAGGAAACGGCATTGCTGAAATATGTAATTTATCGTATCGGCAGCATGTTCGCGACACTCTTCATCATCATCACCATCACATTCTTCCTGATGCACGCCGTTCCCGGCGGCCCTTACGATTTCGAAGGCCAAGATCTCCAGGAGGAGGTCGTCGTCATCCTCCAGGAAAAATACCATCTCAACGACCCGATCCTGAAACAGTACTTGGATTACCTGAAAGGCGTGGTGACTTTCGATCTGGGACCTTCTTTCTATTACTCCGGACGATCCGTCACCGAAGTGATAGCGCAAGGGTTCCCCGTCACGGCCAAACTCTCGCTGCTCTCTCTCCTGATAGTCTTCGTGATGAGCGTACCGATGGGCGTCACCGCGGCTATGCACAGGAACAAGGCGGCCGACCGCATCATCATGTTCGTGGCCACCCTTGGCCGCACTATCCCCGCCTTCGTGCTCGGGACTTTATTCATCTATTTCCTTTCCTATAAGCTCAGATTGTTTCCTATTTACGGGATAGGATCCTTCAGTCATTACATTCTTCCCGCCATCGCGCTCTCGCTCTCTTCCATATCCCATCTCACCCGTCTCAACCGGGCATCGATGCTGGATGTCATCCACCAGGACTATATCCGCACGGCTTGGGCCAAGGGACTTCCCGAATACAAGATTGTGTATAAGCACGCGCTCAAGAACGCGTCGATCCCGATGGCCACCGTCCTGGGCGCCAGAATCGCCGCGCTGCTCACGGGCTCATTCGTGATCGAACAGATGTTCGCGATGCCCGGCATCGGTCGATATTTCGTCCAGGCAATAAACAACCGCGATTACCCGATGATCATGGGCGTGACGATTTACTTCTCGCTGATTCTGCTTGTGTGCATGCTTTTAGTCGATATCGTCTATGGATGGCTCGATCCGAGGGCCGTCGTCTATGGCAAGCGAGGGGGGAAATAAAATGGCTGCATTGGATTTTGCCCCCGGCGACTGGCTGCCGGATGAAACACCCGCCGCCGACCGCGAAGGTCTGGACGTCAAGAAATCGCTCTCCTATTGGGAAGATGTATGGAGGCGTTTCAGGCAGAACAAAATGTCCCTTGTGGGACTAGTTCTCCTCGTCATCCTCATCCTGACCGCCGTCTTTGGCCCATCGCTCACGAGGCTGTCGGATTCTGACCAGAACCTTGACTACATTCACATTCCGCCCGTCATGAACCTCTATTCCTTCGAAGAACGCTATTTTATCTATCTGTCGCCCGCCATGCAGCTCTATGAAGTCTCGGTCGACGGGAAAATGCTGGGACCAATCCAGCAGACCGAAGACGACATATTCTCGAAGCGCAGGATGTACGATCTCCATGGCGAGACGATCCTTGTTGATTACCGGAAAAAACCGGTGACGCTCTCCGGCGAATCAGGCGCGAGACTGACCATCGGCAGGAAAAATGTATGGAACAAGAAGTACTGGTTCGGAACTGACGCTGTCGGCAGAGACCTTTTTGTGCGCATCGTCTATGGAGCCCGAATTTCGATGATCATCGGCTTTGTCGCCTCCCTTATGAACCTGACGCTCGGCGTGCTCTACGGCGGGATTTCAGGATATATGGGCGGCATGATCGACAATACGATGATGCGCATCGTCGATATTCTCAAATCGATCCCCAGACTGCTCTACGTCATACTGCTTATGGTGGTTTTTGGCTCCGGCCTGCTGACCGTCGTGATAGTCATCGGTCTCGTGGATTGGCTTGGCATGGCGAGAATCGTGCGCGGCCAGGTGCTTTCCATCAAGCATCAGGAATATGTGCTGGCCGCCCGAGCCCTAGGCGCGAATTCGAAACGAATTCTTCTCAGGCATCTTATACCCAACGCCATGGGACCCATCATCGTTCAGACGACGATGAACATCCCGGCGGCCATTTTTACCGAGGCTTTCCTGAGTTTTGTGGGCCTCGGCGTCTCGGCTCCCCAGGCTTCCTGGGGAACGCTCGCGAACAACGCGCTCTCCGGCTTCATGAGCTATCCATATGAGATGTTTTTCCCTGCCATGGCCATTTGCCTCACTGTCCTGGCCTTTAATTTCGTAGGCGACGGCCTGCGCGACGCCATCGACCCGAGACTCAGAAACTGATCGAAGGAAGGATGCGATGAGCGATATTATTCTGGAAGTCAGTCATCTCAGGACCTCGTTTTTCACCCACTTGGGAGAAGTGCAGGCGGTAAGGGACGTGAGCTTCGACGTGAAACGCGGCGAGGCTTTGGGAATAGTTGGCGAATCGGGCTGCGGCAAGAGCGTGACTATGCTGTCGGTCATGAAGCTCGTGCAGGAGCCGGGGAAAATACTGGGCGGTGCCATTTCTTTCAAAGGCAAAGACCTCCTCGCCAAAAGCAAAGCGGAAATGCGTTCCATTCGCGGTAATGAAATTTCCATGATTTTCCAAGACCCCCTGACTTCCCTCAATCCCGTCTTCAGCATAGGGAACCAACTCATGGAATCGATCCTCTCACACAATAGGATGCCAAGAAACGAAGCCAGGAAAAAAGCCGTGGATCTCCTTAAGCTCGTCGAGATACCATCCCCCGAAGAAAGACTGCGCCAATATCCCTACGAGATGAGCGGAGGAATGCGGCAGCGCGTGATGATCGCCATGGCTCTTGCGGGAGAACCCGACCTTCTTATCGCCGACGAGCCTACGACGGCCTTGGACGTCACGATCCAGGCACAGATACTCGGGCTTATGAAGGGGCTCATGAGCCGCCTAAACACGGCCATCGTCATCATTACCCACGATCTGGGCGTCGTGGCCGACTTCTGCGAAAGGATTATCGTCATGTACGGCGGGCAAATCGTGGAATCGGGGAACAAACGCCAAATTTTCTACAATCCCCTGCATCCCTACACCGTCGGCCTTCTTGGCGCCGTGCCTGGTCCCGATATGCGCAAGGAAGAAGTACGGCTCGCCACGATACCGGGTTCCCCCCCCGACCTTGTCGAACCGCCTAAAGGCTGCCCTTTCTACAGCCGATGCCTGGTGGCCATGAAGGTCTGCGGCAAGCGCTGCCCTTCGATCGAAAGCGTCGGGGATGGGCAGGAAGTGCGCTGCTGGCACTACAGCAAGGATAATCCTGGGCAAATCCCGGCTGTCCTCCAGAACTCCGCTGTCCGGTTGCGGTCTGGCGGCCAAACTCAAGGTGGCGGCAGATGAACGATACTCCACTCCTCGAAGTGCGGCATCTGAAGAAGTATTTCGAACAGCGATCATCCCTGTTCTCAAAACCGCGCTATCTCCATGCCGTGGACGATGTCAGTTTTTCGATCATGGAAGGGGAAACCCTCGGTATCGTGGGCGAATCGGGCTGCGGAAAATCCACGACCGGCTACACGATAGCGCGGCTTCACGATCCCACTGCCGGAGAGATTATCTTCAACGGAAAAGACATCGCCAGGCTGGACGAAAAAGCCCTGCATCCTGTGCGACGTGAGCTTCAGGTCATTTTCCAGGATCCCTTTTCCTCCCTCAACCCGCGCATGACCGTGTCGGAAATCGTGGCCGAACCCCTCGCCATCCATGCCGTCTGCGCCAAAGCCGAAGCAAGGGAAAAAGTCTACGATCTCCTGGATCTTGTCGGCCTGAAACATGAGCACGCGAGCAGGTATCCCCATGAATTCTCGGGCGGCCAACGTCAGCGCATCGGCATCGCCCGCGCCCTCGCGCTTCGCCCGAAGCTGATGATCTGCGACGAACCGATCTCCGCGCTGGATGTATCCATCCAGGCGCAGATCGTCAATCTCCTCCAGGATCTGCAAAGCCGGTTCAGACTTACCTACATCTTCATCGCGCACAACCTGTCCATGGTCAAATATATTTCGGACAGGATCTGCGTCATGTATCTCGGGAAAATCGTAGAAATGGCGGGAAGCGCCGACCTTTACTCGAATGCCCTGCATCCATATACGCAGGCTCTACTGTCAGCCATCCCGATAGCCGATCCGGACCGTTCTGCGGCAAGACGGCGCATCATATTGGAAGGGGGCGTACCCAGCCCGATCGATCCGCCTCCCGGATGCCGGTTCAGGGAACGCTGCCGCTACGCGATGCCGCGCTGCGAAAAGGAAGATCCAAATCTTGCAGAAATCGGCGACGGACACTTTGTATCCTGCCATCTTCATTCAAGGTGAACCAGCGACCCGGCCTCGATGCCGGAGTCGGAACATTATAGCAAGGGGGCTATCGATGAAACACTTCGCCAGTCACATCGCAAAGCTGATGATCGCTTTCACGATCATGGCGGCCTTTTCAATGCCACAGGAGGCGTTTGCCGCGCCCGCTTCAGGCAAGAAAATCTTCACCTACTCGATTCACTACGATCCTCCAACCATCGATCCGCAGAAGAATTTCGCCCAACGCGCCGAGCTGATCGCACTCAATCTCCACGAAGGCCTCGTCACCACCGACGAGACCATGACCCCCGTACCGGGGGTGGCCGAACGTTGGGAGATTTCCAAGGATGGCCTTGTCTATACCTTCTACCTGAGGAAAAACGCCAAATGGCAGGACGGAAAAAGCGTCGTGGCCGACGATTTCTATTATGCGTGGCAGAGGGCGATTCAGCCCAAGACGGACAGCAAACACGTGAATCTGGTGTTCTTCATCAAGAACGCCGAGGAAATTTTCAAGGGCAAGAAACAACCATCCGAGCTTGGCGTAAAAGTAATCAACGACAATACGATCCAGGTGACCCTCTCCTCCCCGATCCCCTACATGCTCCAGACCTTCGCGCACGGCGTCTTCTTCCCCATGCGCAAAGACGTCGTCGAAGCCAATCCCGATTCCTGGGCGCAGAAGCCCTCCACAAGCATGGGAAACGGACCCTTCTATCTTAAAGAATACTCGATGAACCAGCGCATAATTCTCGCGAAGAACGAATATTACTGGAATAAAAACAAGGTAAAGGTCGATGAAATCCATTTCGTGACCATCCCCGACAACAGTACTACACTGGCGGCCTTCAACGCCGGGGAAATCGATGGCTTCGACAACATTCCGGCATCGGAAATCCCCCGCCTCATGATGGAAACGGACGAGATCAAGGTCGAGCCCCAGGTACGCACCCTATATTACGCCTATAACGTAAAGGCCGAACCGTTCACCGACAGAAGAGTCCGCCAAGCCCTGAGCCTCGCCATCAACAAGAAGGAACTGGCGGAGAATGTGATGAAAGTAGGCAGAAAGGGCGCCACAGGTTATGTGCCGACCGGACTCTATGCCGAAGGAGAGGATTTCCGCAAAGCGGGCGGAGACTTGGGTATCACCGTCACGGGCGATGTCCCAAAAGCCCGAAAACTCCTCGCCGAAGCAGGTTATCCTGAAGGTAAAGGATGGCCGGCCGACGTCAAGATTACCATGTCCTCGGGATATCGATCGGCGATGGAGGCCATCCAGGAAATGTGGAAGAAAAACCTCGGCATCAGCGTGAAGATCGAGACGGTCGAGAGCAAGGTACTAGCCGATCGCCGCACTACGGGAAAATTCCAGATCAGCGTAGGCGGATGGAGCGCCCAGATATTCCACCCAATTTACTTCCTCGAGCAGATCACCTCTGACGGCGGATCCAACTATCCACAATACAACAATCCCGAATACGATAAGCTCATCGAACAAAGCAAGATGGAGCCCGATCCCAAGAAAGTGCTCGAGATTCTCCATAAAGCCGAACAACTGGGCTTCGGCACGGATTTCGCACTCGTCCCGCTCTATTATGAAACCAACTATGTCATGATCAAAAACGGGGTAACCGGCTGGTACACCGATCCGATCGGCCGTGTCCATATCAAGTATGTCGACGTTTCGGGAAAAAAATGAGTGAATACCGGGTCCCGCGGAAACGGGACCCGGCTTCCGCTGAAAAACCGAAGGGAAAGGGGTAGGCAAGATGGGCGACGAAACGCTGCTTCAGAGAATTCGCGGCCTCGACACGTTGACGAAGAGTGAATCCAAGATCGCATCACTTCTCGAGCGGGAGTATCGCTACCTCGCCTTCGAAACCATCCAAACGCTGAGCGCGAAGGCGGGCGTCGGCATGGCTACGGTTGGCCGCTTCATAAACAGACTGGGCTACGATAGTTTTTCGACATTCATGGACGGCGTCAAGAAGGAGCTTTTTGCCCGTCTGGACACGCCCATCGAACAGTACGCTGTACGGAAAAAAGCCGGCGGCGAGATCGATGTCGATCCGCTGACTCGTCAGATCGAATACAGCATCCGGAATCTGAAGGAAATGCAAGCCCGCATTTCGCGCGACGACATCGACAGGGCGGCGCGACTCATCGCTGAATCGAAGGGAACGCTTTACATCATGGGCGCCGCGACATCTCAAGGTCTGGCATACTTTTTTCACATGCTCGCCATGTACATAAAGGGAAGCGTGGTGCTTCTCGACGCCAATCCCTCATTGCTCGCGCACAGGCTCATCGATGTTTCGGAAAATGATCTACTGGTGGCCATAACCCACCATCGCTTTTCGGCCCAAACGATGGATGCCGCCCGATGGTTCAACGGAAGGGGCGGAAATATCATCCTCGTCTCGGACCGCGAATTCACTCCTATTTCGGATATCGCCACGATACAGCTTGTAGCCTGTTCGGAGAGCCCCGCGATGTTCAACAGCCGATGCGGCACCCTTGTCATTCTGGAGACTCTCATCGCGGCGACAATTCCTCTCATGGAAAAACAGGTATACGAACGATTCGCCTCGTTCGAGGAGCTGAGGGCGCAGTTCGGAGCCTTCGCCTCGCCCGGAGTGGCGAAACCGAAGCCTGCGTCGAAGCACGAGGGCGCTGAAGATGTATCCCGAACGGGAAGTCAGGAGAAATCATGAGCCAACATCGTGAAAGCGGCGCCCATCCTCGTCCGGAAAGGACGGCGGCCGAGTTTCCCGAACTCAGAACGATTGTTCTTAGCCATGGCCGGCTGAGTTATCGCGAATACGGCTCCGGCGAGCCGATAGTCTTTCTCCACGGCATGAATGGCGATTCGCGAAGCTGGGCTTACCAATTCATGGAACTCTCCGGCAAATACAGGACCATAGCCTGGGACGCTCCCGGGTTCGGAGGTTCCGATGTCTGCGCTCCCACCTGCGCAGGCTATACAGCGGCAGCCATGGAATTCATGGAAAAAATCGAAGCCTCCGGCGCGATCCTCGTCGGCCATTCCATGGGAGGCATAGTCGCCGCGCGCGTCGCCGCAGCCGAAGGCAATACGGTCAGAAAACTTGTCCTGAGCTGTACTCATCTGGGGTATGGACACGCTTCCGGGAGGGACCTTCTGCCGAGATACGCATCCAGGCTGGAAGAGATGAAAAATATGCCCAAAAATGAGTATGGCTGGATAAGGGCTTCCAAAATGGTTCCACCCGATACCCATCCCGATGTGCTGGGGCTTCTCGCGGAAATCAGCATGGAAGCGAGAGCCGAGGGACTCGCGGCAGCCGGGCGGATGATACAGGAAACCGATAATAGAGGCGTCGCCGCCTCGATATCGATTCCCGTGCTCATCCTCTATGCCGAACGCGACCCAGTCATCAACAGGGATACTACCATGAAACTGACAAGCGCTTTTCCCAAAGCCCAGGTGGCAATGATGCCCAGCGTAGGCCATGCCCCTTACGCGGAGGATCCCGTCGGCTACAATCGCATGCTCGACGAGTTCGCGAGCGCGCCATGAGGAGGCTTTGGCTCATTATGTCCATAATCAACATGGCGGTGTCCATACATGCGGCTCCGCAGTCCGGGCTCGAGACAGGAAGCGGCGAATACGACTATGCCGACCCTCCGACAGGCAAGACCGTAAGGATCTATTATTACAAACCTTCGGGATATACTCCCGACAGCCATGTTCTCATCGCCTTGCACGGCGATAATCGCACGGCTTTCGCCTATCGAATCGAATGGAAAGCCTATGCGGAGAAGCTTGGATGCATGCTTCTCGTTCCACATTTCAGCCCGGAGGAATTCCCCGGCGCCAACGGCTTTCAGTTCGGGAATGTCGTGCGGGATGGGACCGACGGGAACGCCGAAAGGCCCGCGACAAATCCAGAGGAACTCTGGGTGTTTTCGCTCATCGACAGATTGTTCGACGATTTCTCGATTCGGGAAATGACGAACCGGACGCGTTATACGATTTATGGGCACAGCGCCGGGGCGCAGTTTGTCCATCGCATGCTGCTTTTCCAGGGGAACTCACGGATCGAGTTGGCGATAGCGGCTAACGCTGGCTGGTATCTTTCGCCCGACGCGGCGATAGACTGGCCTTTCGGCTTGCGGGGACTCGACGCCATCGTGAAAAGCGAGAACATCGACAGATATCTTTCTTTCCCTCTCGTCTTGGCGTTGGGCGACGCAGATCTGCTGGACGATCACAAGCTCAATACAAGCGAAATGGCCATGCGCCAAGGACGAAACCGCTTCGAACGAGGCAATAATTATTTCGAAACCTGCCAGGAAATGGCCAGGAATCGCGAGATTCTGTTCGGCTGGAAGAGAATCATCGCGCCTGGCGTGGCGCACAGCAACGGGGGAATGGCCGGAGCGCTAGCCGATTATTACCCCGCGTTGTGGACGGCTATCGACGTGGTGAAGCCCGCTTTTCCGCCAACGGTAGGAAGATCTCTCACCGAACCCTGAAACCAATAGCAGGGTATCGCGACATCGGCGGCGCTGGCGTAATATCCGGACACATAGGTCGAACCATCGTAGACGACGATTCCCGAAGCTCCCGACATATGCCCATCGACGCCAGGAAGGAATTCATGGGTGGAACCGATCCATACCGAGGCGGTGGGGATGGTTCCATTCTTGAGATAGCCGGCCGCGTAGATGTTGCCGTCGGCTTTGTGAACGGAACTTGCCGAGCTGTCGGTCCCCGCGGACAGGTCGGTCCGAACCCCGTCGGTCCATACGCAGGCGGTCTTAACGGTTCCGTTTGTATGATACCCCGCCACATAGACATGCCCATCGGTCGTGCGGACAGAATAGGCTTTGGATTTTGTGGCGGTGACGGGGACGCTGAGGGCGGCTATCGAACCGTTGGTCCAAAGGCAGGCTTTCTCGTCGGTGGCGGCATAGAATCCGGCGACGCGGAGGGTGACGCCATCGAAATCGATGGCAGCCGCCTTAGCGAACTCCGTTCCGGGAACGGCAAGCGTCGTGACCGCGCCGTTTTTCCAGTAGGCGGCCTTGAAACGGAGCGCCGTGTTGTCGTAATAATAGCCCGCGTGGTAGGTGTCGGAGCCGTAGATGAAAACCGCGGTGGCCCGTACGTCATCCGAGGCTACGGGAGCCGCGAGATCCGTCTTTACGCCATCCTTCCATCCGCAGGCGTAATAGATATTGGACCCGTCTTTATAGCTGCCCGCCACGTATACTGAATCCCCCGCAAAGTATATCGAGGCAGCTTCCGCGGCCAGGCCACCCGAGGGCAGATCATGCCGGGTCGCGCCTTCCCAATAGCAGGCCACGCTATCGGAAGTCCCGGTCCCGTAGTATCCGGAAACGTAGACTTTCGTACCGCTCCCGAAAAGCCAATCGCAGCTTGTCATGGACAAGGCTCCCAGGATGACGATCACAAATCCTATACTGACGCTGACCGCGCGAAGACCCCGGAATGAAGAATGACGCTTCATCGGACGCTCCTTTCCGGACGACAAAGACCACCGGAATGCGAAAGGAATGGCATAGCCTCTATAGACATACCTTCCAGGAGACGAGCCGGTTGCGGATTATTCGTATTACGCTGTTTTTTGGCGTTTATCGCAGGTTCTGGACAATGAAAGGATAAATCAGTTTGGCCATCTCGAAATGTCCCTTGGTGTTGGGATGAATTCCGTCGCCGTCAGGGTAGCCATGATAGGCGACGAAATATTCCTTGTTGATCGCCTGCGTCCAGGGGTTGAACTTTTCCATGGGATATAAATCGAGGAGAGGCAGGGAGAAGCGGTCGGCAACCTTCGTAACCGCGTCTATGAATCCGACGTATTCTCCATCCTCGCCATGACAGTACGAGCGCGGGGTGGACGTTATCACCCCTATGGGAACTCCGGGATATTTCTCCAGGAGTTTATTGTAAAAAGTATGCAAGGCTCCGTAAAACGTCGAGACTCCGGTATCGTCCGAATCGCCCAACGTGTTAGAGGCATCGTTGAGCGCTCCCATCACCGTAATGAAACTTACGCTCTCCGCGGCCGGATATGAATTCAAGCTGTCGAGCCAGCTCTTGTCGGCGGCGGTGGGCTGCATATATCCCGTCCCGCCCGCCGCCCTGTTGTCTACCACGCAGCCAAGCCATCCGCTGACATACTGCTCGTAGTTCGTCTCTATCAGGCCTTCCACCGATATGCTGTCGCCGATGACGAGCCAGGTCTTCCCCGCCAGTTCCTCGGCGCCAGGCAGCTGCCCCCCGAAAGTGTCATCGAATGCCGTGTTGTCGATGAAGACGCCTTCGGGGATACCATCATCTCTAGCCCAAAGAGAACAGGAGAAAACGGATGCCGTGAAGATAAAGACAGCGAACAAGAACAACTTACTTCGAATCTTTATTCCCATCCCCGCCCTTGAAATACTTTTCCACCAATTGCTTGAACCTGTCCTCCACGAACTTGCGCTTTACTTTCAGCGTCTGGGTGAGTTCCTTTCCGACGGAGAAATCGTTCAGCACGGGGAATATCTTCGTTATTCGCTCGAAGGGCTTGAAGCCGCCTTCCTTCGTTATGCGGGAATTCACTTCCTGCAGGAGGAAATTATAGATTTTGTCGTTCTCGATCGAGGCCGAACCCTCGGTAAAAATTTCATTGCGGGAAAGCTTCAGCTCGGCGGCGAGCTTCATCAGTTCGTCTTCGTTGACCGCCACGATGGCTGACAACTGCTTCTGGTCCTGCCCGACCACGACGGCGTGGTCGATATAGGCGCTCTCCTTCAGCTTATCCTCGATCGGCTCCGGTTCGATGTTCTCGCCGCCCATGAGGACGATGGTATCCTTCGCTCGGCCGACGATGATGTATTCCCCGTTTTCCGAACGCACCGTGAGGTCGCCGGTGTTAAGCCAACCGTCAGGGGAGAGGACGGCCATCGTGGCCGTCGGGTTCTTGTAATATCCGGACATGACCTGGGGTCCGCGCACATACAAAATTCCCTTCTCGCCGGTGCCGGCCAACTTCCCCTCTTCCGTGCGGATTTCCACTTCCGTGTTGTCGAAAGGCAGGCCAGTCGAACCGAAAGTATTCCTTCCCGTCTGTCTCGACAGAATTCCGGGCGCGCATTCGGTCATGCCGTACGCGTTTATGAGAGTGATGCCTATCGCGTTGAAAAGCTCATCGAGATACTTAGGAAGCGAGCCAGCCCCGCAGGTGGCGAGACGCATTCGCCCGCCCACTTTTTCCCTGAAAGGCTTGAACAGGACTCCCGCCAGCTTGTGGATCGGCCAGTAGATGACGAAGCGCAGCGAATGCCATACAGCCGCCAGTATTTTCTCGAGCGCCGAGCGGTCATGCAGGGCTATATAGCATCCCTTCAAATAGAGCGAAGAAGTCAGCCATATCTGATTGCCTTTGATGAAAGCCAGGACGAGGTTGCGTTTGCCCTTGTGCATTTCGCTGAAAGCCTTGATGAGCTTCTGATAGACTGATTCCCATACGCGGGGAACGGAGATGAGAACCTGTGGTTTTTCGCTGAGAAGATCGGCGCCGAAGCGTCCCGCCGAGGAGTAGACGAAGGTCAGACCGCTCGCGATTCCGCAATACTCGAAAGCCCTTTCGTAGACATGCCAGGAAGGCAGCATGAGGACGGTCGTCTCCGCCTTTTCGATATCGATTTCGAGTCGCGGCGTATTGGCCACGAGGTTCTGGATAAAATTTCTGTGAGAAAGCATGACGCCTTTCGGATTGCCTGTCGTGCCCGAAGTATAGACGATCGTGAGAAGATCGTCCAACTTGATGTTCTTGTCCAGTTTTTCCAGAAGATCCGGTTCGCTCGCGTAAGCCGCTTCGCCATCGGCAAGCAGTTCGCCGTAAAAACGGACCTTCTCGGCGAGTCGGGCCGGAACCGAAGCCTTGTCGCCGTCTTCCACGATGAAGACAGCCGCGCATCGTTCCCAGTCCGTTTCGGTGAAGGCCTCATCGAGGGCGACGAGCTGCTGCACGGTTTCCACGATTAGGTGACGGGAATCGGAATGATGGAATATGAATTCCACTTCCTTCGGGAGGGAGTCCGAGCCGCGCGGGACGCTTATGGCCCCAAGAGCCATGAGAGCGAAATCCGTGCATATCCATTCGAAGCGGTTGTTCACGAAAAAACCGACATGATCGCTTCTGGTGACTCCGGCGTTTTTCAGGCCGGCGGCCAGTATCCTGATCGTGTGCGCGAATTCGCCGTAGGTATGGGTTCCCGTCTTTTCCTTAGTTTTCCATTTGTGGGAAATACGTTCGGGATAGCGCCGGGCTGTTTCGAAGGGAACCGCAAGGAGGGGACTGTTCATAACAACTCCTCAAGGGATCTTTATTTTACCGGCGTTCGAGCCTTGCCGTGACATGATCCTCTCAATCAGTATAATATTCATTTTGACGAGAATCAAAGATTTGTCAATGGATGGCAGAGATAGCGGAATGGAACGATACAGAACGAAGCTGATCTGGACCTATACCGCGGCGGATTGGATGTTTATACTCTCGACACAGGAGAACAGCATTTGGAACACGCAGCGATACTATCCCGGCTAAAGCCTTCCGGAGGCGGCGCGCTATGATAGCCGACATTCCGGCAATCCTCCAGTTGCTCATTATTTTTTCTATGGTAGTCATCGCGACAGGTCTCAAGGTTCATCTGGGGCTGGCCGCGGCATTGGGCGGCATCGCCCTGGCCTTATGGCATGGCCTGCGATTTACGGCTATTTCCGGCATCGTGATCGGCGAGACGCTGAATCCGGATACGCTCCTCCTTCTCGCCCTTATGGTCTGCATCATGTCCTTTTCGGCAGCCATGAAAAAATCGGGCGCGATGGAAACCCTGGCCAAAGCGATCGGAGCGGTGGCTTCTTCGCCGCGCATCGCGATGGCGATCACGCCCCTGCTCATAGGTACTTTGCCGATGCCGGGCGGGGCCATTCTCTCCGCGCCGCTCGTGGAAGCGATAGATATCGACCACAAGGAGAAGGCGGGCACTCTCTCGGCGACCAACTATTGGTTCCGGCATTCGCTGGAACTTATCTGGCCTCTCTATCCCTCGTTCATCCTGACGACATCCCTGAGCGGCATACCGGTCCTGCGCCTCATGCTGCTCAATTCTTATAGCCTGCCGATAATTTTTGCGCTGGGCTGCGTCTTCATCCTCCCCCCTTCGCCCAAACGCTCCCCCGACGCGCCTTTCTCCGCCATCGATCGCGTATCGCCGCTTTCGCGGGCTGCGAGATTCATAAAAGGCATCGCTCCCCTTGCCATCGTCATTTTCAGCTATATTCTCTTCGATGTGTTATGGCGCGTCATTTCGCCGGGCTTAAGCCTGGAGGATTCCCACAAGGCGCTCGTCGGAAGGTATTTGCCGATTCTTCTCGGCCTCGCGCTCGGCAGCCTCAGCATCGGTTACCGCGCCAAGGGATTCGGTTCCTTCAGCGGCAGCGTGAGCATGGCGACCATGAGGCTCATCGCCATGATCCTCGGCATAAGGATATTCTCGGCGCTGATCGGCGAGATCGGGCTGGCCGGGGCGGCGGCGGCTGAGCTGACGGAGGCCGGAATCCCCCCCATTGTCGCCGTGGCGGTGATACCCTTCATCGCCGGCCTGGTCACGGGAATAGGCTTTGGCTATGTCGGGCTCGCCATTCCCATCATCCTCGGCCTGGTGCCGGAGGGATCGGCCTTCCCGAAGGAAGCGGCCGTCGTGCTCGCTGGAGCTTTTGGATTCGCGGGCATGATGATGTCGCCCCTTCATGTCTGCATGGTTGTCAGCGCTGAGCATTTCAAGGCAGGATTGCCAGCGACCATTCGCCGATTCGCCCTTCCTCTCGGCATATTCCTGGTGATAGCGGTGCTGTACGCATTAATGTTGGCCGGCATTCTCGGCTGAAGGAATCGGAACATTCATGAAAGCATGTATCGTTGGAGCGGGCGCCATCGGAGGCAGCATTGGATTCGGCTTGGCCGGGGCGGGCTGTGAAGTCTCTTGCGTCGCGCGAGGCAGGACGCTTGCCGCCCTGCGCGAAAAAGGGCTTCGGTTCACCGACGGCGGCCCCGTCGAGGCGGCATCCATCCATGCGGTAGAGTCCGCCGGAGAACTGGGCGTCCAGGATCTCGTCCTGCTCGCCGTAAAGGCTCCCGCGCTGACCGAGGTGGCGCCGCTCATCGCCCCTCTCCTGGGAGCCGACACCATAGTGCTGCCGGCCATGAACGGCGTGCCATGGTGGTTCTTCCAAGGCTTCGGAGGCAGGCTCGCGGGAACCTCGCTCGAACCGATCGATCCGCGGGAAATCATAGCCTCCAATATCCCCCCGGCCGCCATTATAGGCTGCGTCGTCCATTTCGGCGCTTCCTGTCCCGAGCCCGGGCTCGTCAAAGCCCTGCCCAAACGAACGCTCATCATCGGCGAACCCTCGGGCAAAATTACGGAACGCCTGAAGGTCTTAGGCGAAATATTGCAGAAATCCGGCTACACCGTCCAGCTCACGGATTCCATACAGAGGGAAGTCTGGTACAAGCTCTGGGGGAACATGACGATGAATCCCCTCTCCGCCCTTACCGGCGCCACGATGGACAAGATCCTGGACGATCCTTTCGTCAATCAACTCTGCAGGGAAGTCATGGCCGAGGCTAAGAGCGTAGGCGCGAAAATAGGCTGTCCCATCGAACAGAGCGTCGACGACAGGATCGCGATCAGCCGGACCCTGGGAGCCTTCAAAACCTCGATGCTGCAGGATCTGGAGGCGGGACGCCCTCTTGAGCTGGACGCCATCCTCACTTCGGTGGTCGAAATCGGGAAACTCGTGGGCGAAAAAACGCCCTATATCAATACCGTTCTCGGACTGACGAGGCTCAAGGCACGAACGCTGGGACTCTATCCTCAGGCAAGTCCTCGGGAACGGGAAATAAGATAGACGCCGCGCCGAGAGGCGGGCAAGCAGGAAGGCAGTATGGCGATAGCGCGGAAAATGAAGAATTTCGTGGATAACGGGGCGATGATCAAAAAAATGTTCGAGGAAGGCGCCAGGCTCAAAGCCATCCATGGAGCCAACAAAGTCTTCGATTTCAGCATCGGCAACCCGAACGCGCCGCCGCCCGAGATATTCAAGGCGACGCTCCGCTCGGTCGCCGAGGCTGATGCCTTCGGGCTGCACGCCTATATGCCCAACGCGGGACTGCCCGCCGCGAGAAAAGCGATCGCGAAGCGAATCGCGGCGGAACAGGGCGTTCCCGTCGAGGCGTCGCACATCATCGTCACCTGCGGCGCGGCGGGCGGCCTCAACATCGTCGCGAAAGCCCTCCTGGAACCGGGCGACGAAGTCCTCGTAAGCTCTCCGTATTTTGTCGAGTACGGATTCATCGCCGACAACCACGGCGGAGTACTCAAGACCGTGCCTACCCTGCCGGACTTCGGCCTGGATGTGGACGCGCTCGAGGCAGCCATGGGGCCGCGTACCAAGATCGTCCTCGTGAACACGCCGAACAACCCCACCGGCAGAATCTATTCCACCGAATCGCTGGCCCGGCTGGGAAAGGCCATGGAACGCTGCGGCGCGGCTCTCGGCCACGCGATCTATCTCGTTTCGGACGAACCCTACCGCGCGCTGACCTTCGACGAAGCGACGGTTCCAAGCCCCCTGGCGAGCTATCCCCACTCCATCCTCGTCACCTCGTACTCCAAGGAACTCTCGCTCCCGGGCGAGCGCATCGGCTACGTGGCGGTCAACCCGCGCGCCGACGACCTCGCGAACCTCATGGAAGCGCTGAGCCTCGCGAACCGCATCCTGGGCTTCGTCAACGCGCCCAGCCTCATGCAGCATGTCATAGCGGCCCTTCCGGGACCGGCCCTCGTCGACATTTCCCGATACCAGAAGGCGCGCGACCTCCTCGCCGCGGGGCTGAAAGCCGCCGGCTACGAGTTCAATCTTCCCGAAGGCGCCTTCTACCTCTTCCCCAAGATCCCCGGCAAAGGCGGCGACGCGGTCTTCCTGGACCTGCTCAGAGAAGAAAACATCCTCGTCGTCCCGGGCTCGGCCTTCGGAACCCCAGGTTACTTCCGCATAGCCTTCTGCGTCGATCCGGCCGTCATCGACGGGGCTCTGCCGGGATTCGAGAGGGCGATGCGCAAGGTAAAGGGATAGAGGCAGCTGCACCTCAAATTTGCGCACAAAACGGGAAAATAGTGTTATTGTGAACGCTCAAGGAGATATCCGCAATGCATATCGGTATTTTTGAAAACCTCGACAGTCTCGGAAAACACGCGGCCGATATCGGCGCTCAGGGCATCCGCGACGCCATCGCCGCCAAAGGCGAAGCCAACATCATCCTCGCCACCGGCGCCAGCCAATTTTCCATGCTCGAGCACCTGATCCAGGAACCGGGAATAGACTGGTCTCTCGTGACGATTTTCCACCTGGACGAATATGTCGGAATGAGCATTTCCCATCCGGCCAGCTTCCGTAAATACATGAAGGAAAGAGTCGTCGAGAAACTGCCCACGCTCAAAAAATTCAACTATATCGGGGCCGACGCCGTCCCGCTCAGGGCTGAACTCGCCAGGCTCGCCGCGCTCATAAAGGAAAAACCCATCGACGTGGCCTTCATCGGCATCGGGGAAAACGGACACCTCGCCTTCAACGACCCGCCCGCCGATTTCGAGACCGAGGAACCCTACATCGTGGTGGACCTGGACGAGAAATGCCGCATGCAGCAGGTGGGCGAAGGCTGGTTCAAAGGCCTCTCCGACGTCCCAGCGCAGGCCGTCTCGATGAGCATCCGCCAGATCATGAAGTCGAAGACCATCGTCTGCACAGTGCCCGATTCCCGCAAGAAGGAAGCGGTCGCCATGGCGCTGAACGCCCCCATCTCTCCCGAGGCGCCCTGCTCGATAATGCGCCGGCACCCCTCCTGCTATCTGATGCTCGATTACCCGGCCGCCGAGCTCATTCTCTCCGGCGACAAATAATCAATCCGGCATGCCCTATTCATAGCGGGCATGCCCTTCGGCCACGTAGCGGTCGGTAATGCCCTTGATGGCTTCGACCGCTTCGTGGCAGAGCCTTCCCTCGCTGGAGACGACTTCCCAGCGGACCATACCCTCTTCGCTGCGGGAAATGCGCTGGGCGACCTGATACCACGCTCCGGAAACATCGGTATCGGCGCCGATGATTTCCGGCAGGCCTGACCTCATCAGCGTGGCATCCAGGCTCGTGCCGTCTTCCATAGTCTTCAGAACCGAAAGCCCCCGCCCCGCGAATTCGGTCTCGACATCTTCCATCACGCGTTCCATCAGGGCCTCGTCGATGAAATGGCAGGGCCATTCCCTCGCTCGGGCGATCTGCTTCTGACGCTCCATGGCCTTCTCGAAGCGTTCGGGATGATTCGCCCACAGCCTGGCCGTCAACAGGGTGAAATACAGCGTATTCTCCGTGGCCGCGAAGCCCTTGGAGAAATCGTCGAGATCGTAGGGAAAATTCATGTAGTAATGGGCCGATTCCTCGGAAGCGACCAGATACTGCCGGCCGCAATGGGTCCGCAGCGCCTCTTTTATGAACGAATGCCCATTGCGGATGATATGGACATCGATTCCCCGGGATGCCTGGTCGACCATCGCCAGAGGATTCGCCTTTACATCAGAGTACATATGCGGACGCCATGGCGCTGACGCGCCTCCGTCGAAAAAGCCGGAAGCGTGGACACCCCGGAAAAACTTCATTATCTCCGGAACAAGGACGCCGAGATTGAAGGATGGGGCCAGCTGCTCGCCTCGGGCGTTCATCACATCCATCCGGTCCCCGTCACCGTCGTAGCAAAAGCCGAAATCGTAGCCTCCACCCTTCATCAGATCCCAGGTGGGTTGTATGCTTTTCAGAATGCCGGGATTGGGATCCCCCCTGGGAAAGAATCCGTCAGGCACGAGATTCCTCGTCCGGACCTTGGCGCCGGCCAGCCCCAAAGCCTCGCTTACCTCGGTTCCCGCGGCGCCGCAGAGGAAATCCGCCAGGACAGGCAGCCCCGAGAGGGAATCGCGCTCCACGCCCGCGAGTCTCATGGAATAGTCGATGAACTGGTCGAGATAGCGCCGCACGGTCACCTTCGCCCTTCCGGATGGGGATCGGACGAGGTCGCCGTCTTCCAGATAAAGGGCAAGTATGCCGGTGATGCCGCCGGCCGGTCCCGAATCCATGGCAAGCGTCATCATGCCCCGGGACATTAGCTTCAACCCGATATACTCGCCTGGATTGTGGCTAGCGGTGAACATGACCGCCGCGCTGTCCGGATTCCGCATGCAGCTATAGTAAAATTGGCAGGTGGAACTCTGCAGGGGATTGAGGATTACCTCGATGCCCATCTCGGGCAGCAGTTCCACGGCCAGCTCCATAAGGGCGGGCGCGGCCAGCCTGGCGTCGCGCCCCAGCACCACGGAATCGGCGCCCAGCGCTTCCTTGACGTAGCGGCCTACGGCGATGATCAGCCGCGAACTGAGGGCCGGAGTCAGCCTGCTTTCCTTCGTCCTTATGTCGTAGGCCTTGAACATGCCAAGGTTGAGTTTTTGCCTCTGCGATTCCGATACCGTGGCCATGAGCGATTGATAATCCATGGAATTCCTCGCGGCCGACGGAAGACTCACCTTTTGGGCTTCTCTATTCCCGCCTTCACGCCCCCGCCGCCATATTCAGGAAAGTATACAAGTAAAAATCATCCATCACAAGGAAAAAGAAACAAAAAGAAAGAAAAACAAAGACAAAGCGAGATTCTAGCCACCGCGAATCCCCGCGGCTCTACGCGATGCCAGCCGTTCTTTCTCTTCAATTCCGGGAGCGACTATCGCATACTAAACGTATGAATATCCAATCGCGTGGCGCCGACCCTCTGCGCATCGACGAACTCGCGATTCCCCGCTTTCCGGGCATCATCGGCATGACCTCCTGTCCCGGCAGGAAGCGAGTCTTCCAGCGCCGCGAAGTCCGCGATCGCGGCGGCGGTGATGACGGTATTCACGAGGCTGATCGCGACAGCGACCTTGCGGCCGATCTGGCCTTTATCCAAACCTGGGGAGCGGAAATTCTCCTAAGCCTCATCGAGCCGCAGGAGTATGCGGCATATGGCGTCGAGCGGATGCGCGAACTGATTCCCGAAGGCCTTCTCCACCTTCGGCTTCCAATCCCGGATGGCTCGACGCCCGACGCTTCCTGGGAAAAGTCATGGGAATCCGCCGGCCCCAAGATCCGCGCGATCCTGCGCCGCGGGGGACGAGTCTGCGTTCACTGCATAGGAGGACTCGGGCGGACAGGGCTTGTCGCCGCGCGGCTTCTGGTGGAACTTGGCGTTCAGCCGCAGGAAGCCATCCGAATGGTCAGGAAGACCCGCCCGGGCGCGATTGAGACCGCCGCGCAGGAGGACTATGTCAGGTCGCTCCCGCCGGCACGCGAGAGCTTTTCATAGGTTTTATATCGTCCATGTTTGCCCGACTCGGCGAGAAGACCGGCACGGCAGAAACAATAGAGAATCTTACGCGCCCTTTGAGGATGAATGCCAAGAGCCTCCCCCAAGGCAGCCGAGGTAAAGGGCGACGCGAGACTCTTCGGAATGAGAGCGAGCCATTGGCCGCGGGTCCGGAAAGAACGCGACGAAATAACTTCGAGCAGTTCTTTGTCGACCGTCCTGTCGCCCTTGCGCCACCATGATCCCGATCCGTCGCGGACCTTCGTCTCCACGCTCCTGACCATGAGAATCTCGACCGTGACGTTGCGCGCCGCCATGAACCCGGGCGCACGGATGAGTTCGTCGAAGAGGCTGTACAGATCGCCCCGCTTCGGACTCATGCGGACCGAAAGCAGCTCGTTCGTCAACGGATCGAGTCTGCGCAGCTCGCGCCTCGCCGACACCGGGTAAACGACGCGCACGCGGTACCCCTTCCCGGCGAATTCGAGAACCTTGGGCGCAAGCTGGCCAAGATGCCCGGTTTGCACCTCCAGAAGCTCGCCGTCGGCGCGAACGAGATCCACCACCTTGCCTTCGACCAAGGCTTCCAGTCGATCTCCCGGCTTGGCGAGATAGTCCTTGAGTTGGGCGTGGAGACTGTATTCCGAATAGAGGTTAATGCCTGACCGCTCGGCGGCGATGGATCCCATGGCCATAAGTATGCACGAGACGGACGAGAATGCCCAGCGGGGACGTTCAGGGTATTCGGGCATTGACAGATAAGCGAAACCAGACGAACTTGATAATGAATACAGCGGAGGTTCAGCATGAAATATTCGGGCATACTTCTCCCGTTTTGCATGGCATTCCTCGTCGCGGGCTGCGCGAGCGCCCCTCCTCCAGCCACGCTTCAAGCCCCCGCGCCCAAGGCCGACATCTGGCCGAAGATATACAGCGACGAATCCTACCTCTCGACCTTCGCTTCGACATGGTCCGAGGATGAAGCGGTTGGCGCGATAAAGAACCTGCAAAACTCCATGGTCGAATTCAACGCCAACCTTCCCCTGTCGGAATTGAGCGTCGACCCTTACGGCATGAGGGCCCGCTGGTCCTGGATCGAAAACGGCTCATTCCAGAAAAGCGCCGGAATCGTCATACCCTTCGACATGGTCTCATCCATGCTTCTCGAGCATTATCCGGCCCTCGAAAAAGACTATAAATGGGGACTCCTCGTCTATATAACGGGGGGAAGCCCCGTATCGCTGCGCATGCCCACGAGGGATCTGGCGGAACGTCTCGGCAAGGCGGTCATCGTGCTGGCCAAAGCCAGGGCGGCGAAGCTGTCCATGCCCAATCCTCGTTTCGGCGCGGCCCTCGGAGCCCTGAGCGAGGCCCAAGCGCAAGCCGCCGGCATTCTGCCTACGGGAGGCATCATCCTGTCCTGGATATTCAAGGAGAGCCCCGCCGAAAAAGCCGGTTTCTCGCCCCAGGACATCATCACGGGCATTGGAGGAAAGCCGGTGCGAAAAACCGACGACCTTTTCTCCGCGCTGGACGCCGCCGCGGCCGCGGGAGCCACCGAGATAAAAATATCCGGCATTAGGCGCAGCTATAGAACGGAGGGGAAGACCAATGTCGAAATCTTCGTTCCCCTCGCCTTCACCCTGGCGATAGACCAGACGGGAGCGGCCAAATGAAAACCAGACAATATCTTCTCTTCGTCGCCATGGGCTTCCTCGTACTTTTCAGGGCATTTTCCCAGGGGGCCGACCCCAAGATGGTAACGCCGGCCTGGATACTGGAAAAACAATTCGAACAACAGCAGGAAGAAAAGAAAGTGGCCAGCCCGGCGGGGGCTTTCAACGTCTTCTTCATAGGCTATGACTATCCCTTGACCTCGGGGCCGCTGTCGCCCCATCTCGATACATGGAAGAGCCCGCTCAATTTCGCCTTCGGCATGGAAACGTCCATGTCAAACGAATCTTCGTTCCTGACCGGCGTCGAGGGGGAACTCTTCATGACCTTCAATGACCAGGGGTCTTTCTTTCTCATGAACGATATGGTCATGTTCGGGTACTCCATCAATCTGAAGCCGGTAAGGCTCAACATGGGCGTCCGCGCCGGCTTCTCCATCCTGGATGTCATGGGCACGACGGAGACGTATACAGGACTTGGGCTGATCATCGGCCCCGAAGCCTCCATTTACCTGACCTTCGCTCCAGATTCCTGGCTATGGCTCAGGGGCCGTTATGCCATGGCCGGCTACATGAGCATGGACTCATCCTCGAATCCGATTTCGCAGGGGGACGATTCCCTCACCTTGATCAGTCTCGAGGCCGGATTGGCTTTCAAGCTTTAAAATCGTGGATTAAAGCGAAAGAATCTCCCGCCAGACGCGTTCGTCCACGGGGATGCCTTCTGCCGCGTTGCGCTCTCTTACAGCCCTCATCCGCTGCCCGGCATAGACGATGGGCCTGGACGAGCCGTCGGGTTTCGACGAGAGCAGATCCTCCACGGCCTCCCGCACGATCTCTTCCACGCGCTCAGGCGGCGCGATGGCGGAAATATTGATCGCGACGAAGGTCTGCGAAATCGCGTACTCGCCGCCGAGCCTGCCGATGGCCGATGTCGTATTGCCGAGCGAAAGTCCTCCCGAGAAAATATCCAGGGCGAAGGAAAGCGCCGCTCCCTTCCAGTACCCGGCCGGCATCATCCTTTTTGTCTCCAACACAGCCTCGGGATCGCAGGTCAGATTGCCCGCGGCATCGAATCCGGCCGCATAGGGCATCTGTTCGCCTTTGAGCGCGGCGAGTTCCAGCGCGCCGTACGAATACTGCGACATCGCCATGTCGACGACGATATGATCTTCCTTCCATGGGAAAGCAATCACGAGCGGATTGTTGCCCAGCCGCGGATCGACGGCTCCCCATGTCGGCATATTGGGCAAGGTATTGGTAAAGCAGATACCCGCCATGCCCTGTTCGCAGGCCTGATAGCCATAGGTCGCGGCCCGGAGCCAGTGGTTCGTATTGCGCAGGGCCACACAGCCGATGCCATGCTCCTTCGCGAGGTCGATCGCCCGTCCCATGCAGGCCCAGGCGTTGACGATCCCGAAGCCCAGCCCGCCGTCATAGTTCTCCAGCCCGCCAAAAGCGTTGATCAACACCGGTTCCGCCTTCATGTCCAGCGTCCCGTCGTCGATGCCTCTCACCAGCCGCGCGAAACGATTGATCCCGTGGGTGTAGGTGCCCTCGAGTGAATTGCGCGCCACTTCGAAGGCCACCTTCCGCGCATGTTCCGGTGGACAGTCTCGTCCGAGCAGTATTTTTTCAAACGCGGTCCGAACTTCCCCGACCGGAATCTTCAGCATCGCGGAGCCTCCCTTTTCGAATCGATCCATGCCACGACGATACCATGCGCACAATCCAATAAAAAAGGCTTCCTTTCGGAAGCCTAAAAATTGCCCGGAGGGGGACTTGAACCCCCATGCTTTCGCACTAGAACCTGAATCTAGCGTGTCTGCCAATTCCACCATCCGGGCGAACGGAGTCTGTTATGCGGAGTGTATTTTTACCGGTACAGGCACGCTCTGTCAAGCACTCGGATGCGTTTCGCGTCAACAGAAGGCTATTTCAACGTTTGATACCATGGTTTCAAATTCGGCTTTTCTCAACTTGCTAGATTTGACATCCCGGGGTAGTATGATCTCGATGCGTAAAGTGGAGCGGAATTGCCTGCGCTTATCCCTTCCGACAGGCAAAAAAACCATGGAGACACTATGAAACTTTCAGCCTGGAATCGCGATATGAGCGGTTTTGATTACCTGTCCCTGCTTGTCATCGACATTGACGGCAGGCTTCGCGCGGTGAGTCTTCCCGCGAATTATGCGAGCGAAAAAGTACTGAAAAAAGGCATCGGCTTCGACGCTTCCAACTTCGGTTACGCGAAGGTTCATTCTTCCGACATGGTGGCAGTGCCCGACCTGGATACGGCTTTCATCGAGGAGAAAGAAGGTTTCAGGATACTTCATGCCTTCTGTAGCGTAAAAACGACGGATGGACTGCCTTTTGCCCATTATCCGAGGGAGGTGGTGGCAGCCGCGCTGGAAAAGGTAAGGCAAAGCGGCATCGGCGAGGATGTCATGCTGCTCGTCGAGCTGGAATTCTATGTGTTCGACAGCGTGAAATACTCGACGACGGTCGATCATTCCTATTATTTCGTCGAGAATTCCGAGGGTATCGGACAAGAATCCGAGGATGCGCCGAGGGTGGGGCTTTCGAGGGCGTATCATCTTTCTTCGCCTGACGATCGCTATCAGCTTCTGCGTAATAGAGCGGTGCAATCGATGATCGACGCGGGAATTCCCGTTAAATATCACCACCATGAGGTGGGTTCCTCCCAGCTCGAGATCGAGCTGGATTTCATCTCGCTGCAAAAGGCGGGCGACCTGGTGACCCTCGCGCAGTGGATTCTCCGCAACGAGGCGGCCGAACTCGGGCTTTATGTCACCTTCATGCCTAAACCGATGTATAAGATCGCGGGCAGCGGCATGCATGTGCATCAGTTCATCGTAAAGGACGGCGCGTCGGTGTTCCCGGGCGAAGGGCTTTACGGGCTCTCGAAGACGGGGCTGGCTTACACCGCGGGCATTCTTTCCCACGCGCTTTCGGGCTCCCTTCTAGCCTTCTCGAATCCTTCGACGAACTCCTACCGTCGCCTGGTGCCAGGTTATGAGGCGCCGGTGAGCGCGACCTTCGCCCAGGGGTCGAGGGCCGCCGCGGTCCGCATTCCCGGGTATTTGGGCAAAGGCGAGGCGCGCATAGAGTTCAGGACCGGCGACGCCACGGCTAATGTTTACTATTTCATCGCGGCCATGGTCCTGGCAGGTCTGGACGGGATCCAGCGGGGGCTAGATCCTGTGGCGATGGGTTTCGCTTCCGACAAGGTGACGCCGAAAAACACCTTCCCGACGGGGCTATACCATGTCCTGTCGGGGCTCCGCAAGGATAAAAAGTACCTGGAAGGCATCTTCCCCGAAGAGCTCATCGCGGTGTGGACCGAACGCAAGTCCAAGGACGCCGAATATGTCTACAACGCTCCCGTTCCGCAGGAATACGAGCTTTACTTCTGATGGGAAAGCTTTTTCGGAAATGGCGTTTTACTGCCTAAGAGGAGAATAGCAATGCCTGAGTTCGTTTTTTCGGGCGACGAAGCGATAGGACGCGGAGCCCTGGATGCCGGGGTTTCGGGTGCTTTTGCCTATCCGGGCACTCCATCCACCGAGATCATGGAGTTCATCCAGGACAATCTGGATGCTTACCTGGCCCAGTTTTCGGAGGCCGAACGAAAATCGGTCGTCGCCCAGTGGTGCGCCAACGAGAAATCCGCCTACGAGGCCGCCCTGGGAGCTTCCTTCGCCGGCAAGCGGGCGATGGTTTCCATGAAACATGTAGGTCTCAATGTAGCCATGGATCCTTTCGTCAATTCGGCGCTCGTGCGCATACGAGGCGGGCTCGTGCTGGTGGTAGCCGACGATCCCGGCATGCATTCGAGCCAGGATGAACAGGATTCGAGGATTTTGGCCGATTTCGCGCGGGTTCCCTGTTTCGAGCCTTCGGACCAGCAGGAGGCCTACGAGATGACGCGCGCCGCCTTCGATTACTCCGAGGCGCACGAGGTGCCCGTGATGCTCCGCGTCACGACGAGGCTGGCCCATGCGCGGTCGCTGGTGCGGACGAAGGCGGCGCGTTTGCCCAACGCCCTCGCGAAACGCGCCGACTCCAAGTCGTGGATACTCATGCCCGACAACGCGCAGAAAAACTGGAAGACGTTGCTGGAGAAGAATATTCTTTTCCGGCGGGACGCTGAGGGTGCCGCGACCTTGAAGTTGCGCGACAAAAGCCTGGGTATAATCACCTGCGGATTGGCCCTGCGCTATTATCTGGAAAACGAGGACGATTGGGCCGCCGCGCATGACGGCGCCCGCCCTTCGCACCTCCACATAGGGCGTTATCCGATCGAGGGCAATAAGATAAGGGAACTGGCCGCTCACGTGAATAAGATCCTCGTCGTCGAGGAAGGCCAAGTTTTCATGGAAAGGTTCATCGTCGGCGTATTTCCGGCACCCCTGCCTGTCATGGGAAAACTGTCGGGAGCGATCCCCGAGGACGGGGAATTGTCCGCGGATTCCGTACGCAAGGCTTTGGGGCTTGCCCCGAAAAGCGCCCTGCCCTCTCCGGGGATTCGAATACCGCAGCGGCCGCCCCAGTTTTGCCAGGGTTGTCCTCATGGGGATTCCTTTTCCGCGCTGAAGGAGGCGCTCAAGGACGAAGCCGACTTCCTGACCGCTTCCGACATCGGCTGCTATACGTTGGCGGCTCTTCCTCCCTACAATGCCGTGGACACCTGCGTCGATATGGGCGCGTCGATAGGCATGGCTCGCGGGGCTTCCTCCGTCGGCCAGAAAAAAGCGGTGGCTATCATTGGCGATTCCACCTTCTATCATTCGGGCATGACGAACCTTCTCGACGCCGTGGCGCATAAGACAACAATCACCGTGCTTATCCTCGACAACAGCACGACGGGCATGACGGGCGCCCAACCTACCATTTCGCCGGGATTCAGACTGCGGGCTATTATTGAGGGTTTGGGCGTCGAAGCGGAACATGTCCGCGAGTTGGAGGCTCACCGCAGGGATCACGAGGCGAATGTCGCCGTCCTTCGCGAAGAGCTGGCTTATGAGGGCGTATCCGTGATCATCATGAAAAGGGAATGCCTTGAGTATCTCAAGAAAACGAGGCGGTCATGAACTATAATATCATCCTCGCGGGAGTCGGCGGACAGGGTAGCCTCTCCATTTCCGTGGTGATAGCGCGAGCGGCCATGGCCGCCGGTTTTCTCGTCAAGCAATCGGAAGTCCACGGCATGTCCCAGCGCGGCGGCCAAGTCCTCGCCCATCTGCGCATCGCCGATTCGGAGATTCACAGTCCGACGATTCCGATGGGTTCCGCGGATCTCGTTCTCGCGTTCGAACCGCTCGAAGCCCTGCGCTATGTTTCCTGGCTCTCCGCCGATAGCGGCTTTGTCGTTTCCGCAAGGACTCCAATAAGAAACATTCCCAATTATCCGGAGATCGAAGCCATCATCGCTGAAATAGAAAAGCTGCCAAGACATCGCATCCTCGATGCCGAGGCGATAGCCAAGGCCGCTGGCAGCGCGAAATCAGCCAACGTCGTCCTCGTGGGAGCGGCCGCGGATTTGACGCCGATTCCCGCCGATCTCATCGAGAAGGAAATCTCGGCGCTTTTCGCTCGGAAGGGCGAGGCTATCGTTCAAGCCAATATGAGGGCATTCAAAGATGGTCAAGCACAATTTGTCCGCTAAAAACACCATGAGTCCAGGCCAGGTCGAACTCGCGAAGCGATTTTCGGCCATTCTGGCCCCGGCTAAGGCCCAGGGCAGGGATTCGCTCACCGAAGTGGAAGGCCTGGCGATGCTGGAGGCTATGGGCGTGTCGGCCCCGCGTCATCATTTCGTGGCATCGGCGGAGGATTACGAGGCGCTTGCGGGACGGACCGCCGCCGAGAACGGCGTCGTATCGGGCAACGCGGCATCGGGCGACGGCAGCCATCTTTTTTCGGGTACTCGCGCCGTGGTAAAAGTGATCAGCCCGCAGATTCTGCACAAGACGGAAATGGGCGGCGTCGCCATCGTCGCCAACGAGACCAATGCCATACTCGCCGCCATTAGGCAGATGGAAGCCCGCTTCGTCATGTTCCATGTCGATGGATTTACCGTCAACGAATTCGTGCAGTTCGAACCGAGGCTAGGACACGAGATTATCTTCGGCTATCGTTTCGCGGCCGACTTCGGCCCTGTCGTCAGCTTTGGACCCGGCGGCATTTATGCCGAGTTCCTGGCCGAAAAGTTCAAGCCTGGATCGGCCAACGTATGTTTCTCTCCGAGGACCGCGACGCGCGAACTAGTCAGAGAAATGCTGGCGCACAACGTTGTCTACGGTCTCGTGAGCGCTGGTCTGCGCAACACCGAAGCATCCATTCCCGGAGAGGCGCTTATCGACGCGCTCATGAACTTCATCACCGCCTCCGAGGCTCTCGCGGCAAGCGGCGTTTCCGAGTTCGAAGTGAATCCCATGGTCATCCGCAAGGTCCCAAGCGCAAGCTCGACCGCCGGGGTTTCGGCGGCCATGCCCACCTCGCCCACCTCGCCTACCTCACCTCCCTCGCTACTCGTCGCCCTCGACTGTCTCGTCAAGTTAAAGGATTTTTCGTCCATCGGCCTCTTCCCCGCTGCCGACGGCAGGCCACGCAACGCCGCCCAGGACACTCGTCCCGTCGAGAACATCGGCCGCATCCTCGAGCCGGAAAGCGCCGCGATAATCGGCGTCTCGGAAAAAGGAATGAACAACGGCCGCATAATCCTGCGGAATCTTCTCGAAAACGGTTTCGATCCAAAACGCATCTACATCGTAAAGCCCGGAGCCGAAAGCATAGACGGCTGCCGCTGCGTTCCCGATGTCGCCCATCTTCCCGAAAAGGTCGATTTATTCGTCCTCGTCATCCCGGCCGCAGGCACGCCCGAGACTCTCGCGCAGATCGCGTTGAGCGACAAAGCCTGGTCAGTCATCGTGATTCCCGGCGGTCTCGAGGAAAAGTCGGGATCGGACGCTATAGTGAAAGAAATGCGGAAGACCTTCGACGAGGCGCGGGCTCGCGGCGCCGGTCCTCTCATCAATGGCGGCAACTGTCTCGGCATAAGGTCGGTATCGGGCAGGTACAACACGCTTTTCATACCCGAACACAAGCTTCCGATGCCCAAGGGCGCGGTCGCCCCGCTCGCCGTCATCTCGCAGTCCGGCGCTTTCTCCATCACGAGGATTTCAAAGCACCCCGACATCAATCCCAAGTACGTGATCACGCTCGGCAACCAGATGGACCTCACCATAGGCGACTATCTCGAATATATGCGCGACGACCCCGACATAAGAGTCTTCGCCGTCTACGTCGAGGGATTCAAGGCGCTCGACGGCCTCAAGACCCTGAATGCCGCGAAAGCCATCATCGAATCGGGCCGGACGGTGATCTTCTATAGGGCGGGAAGGACGAGCGCCGGGGCCGGCGCGGCCGCCAGCCACACGGCAAGCATCGCGGGTGATTATCCCGTTACGCGAGAGCTCTTTGCCCAGTCGGGCGCCATTGTCTGCGGAAGTCTAGACGAATTCGACGACGCGATCACCGTTTTTACCCTCCTCGAGGGCAGGAAAGCGAAGGGGAACAGGCTGGGAGCCGTGTCCAACGCCGGTTTCGAATGCGTGGCGATAGCGGACAATCTTGGCGGGATGAAGCTGGCGAAATTCTCGAACGCGACGAACGCGGTATTAGCGAAGGTCCTGGATGACGCGGGCATCACGGAAATCGTGGATGTGCATAATCCTCTCGATATAACGCCCATGGGAAGCGATGACGCTTACGATCGCTCTTTCAGGGCCGTGCTGGCCGATGAGAACACCGACCTCGGCATCGTCGGCATCGTGCCTTTTACCGTGCGCATGAATTCTCTCGCCGCCGAGCCTTCCGTCCACGACGAAGACGTGAGAATGGCCGATTCCATCGCCAATCGCTACGGCTCGCTGATGTCGGAGACTAAAAAACCCTTCGTAACGGTCGTCGACACGGGACCGCTCTACGATCCGCTTTGCAGGCTGCTCGAGAAATATGGCGTCGTTGTCTTCAGGACGGCGGACAGGGCTCTTAAAATGCTTGAACTATGGAGAACTTCCCCCGCGGCGAGGTGAGCTCCAACCGCGGCGAGGTGAGTCAGTTCCGGGGGACGACCGCGACGCCGATGGCGCCGAGCCAGGCGATCGACGAGAGCAACGGCCCCATGTCCGACACGAAAATCTCGGCTTTGGCGCTTGCCTGAGATCTGCAGAGGCCGGCCAGTTTTTCGGCCTCCTCCTTCGCCGCCACGTGAACGATATGGATGGTCCAGGCCGCGTCTGACGAAATCAGTCGGCGAATTCTGGCGAACAGCGCCGAAACGGCGTTCTTCTCGCCTACATAGAGCCCTTTCGTCACCGCTTTTCCCTTTTTGTCCGTTCCCAGCAGGGGTTTCAGGCCGAATTTCCTCAAGACGAGGCTTTTGATTCCATGCAGCCGTCCCGAACGGATGAGGCTCGCGAGGTCCCGTACGGCCACGAAGAGAGCGACATCCTCCCGTTTCTTTTCGAATTCGGCCCGGATTTCTTCGGCCGAAGCCCCCGATTCCGCGCGCGCTACCGCCAAGGCGGTCAGAGCTCCGGCTCCGGCGGTGATCGTCTTCGAATCGACGCAGCGAACTCTGCCTCCAAAGCCTAAGGCGGCTTTTTCTCCCGCCTGGAAGGTGCCGGACAGGGCCGAGGTAAGGCCGAGATAAAGCGCTTCGTCAGCCTGGGAAAGCGCGAGGGTAAAAGCCCGGACAAAGGCGGATTCCACCGGCTGGCTCGTCGACATCGAGAAGCCGGGATCACTGGTCATCCTCGAATGGATGCTTTCCAATTCCATGGCCGCGCCATCGGGTCTTGTGATACCGCCTATCGTGATCAGGGCGGGCACCTTTATAATGCCGTGCTCGAGCATGTAGTCGGCCGGCAGATCGCAGCCCGTGTCCACGACGATGGCGCATGGCCTTTTGGCCGCGCTCGCGGAGCGGACGACAAGCCTGCGCTGGAGTTCCATATCGTCCACTTTATGCTGTTCCACCCTGCCTGCCGACTCGAGCAGGTCGAATACGGCCGAGGGTCTGTCGCTATGCACGTGAACCCTGGCTATTTCCTCGTCGCCGGCGACGACGATGCTGTTTCCGAGGTCGGAAAGCCTCTCCCGGACCGAATCCAGGGGGACGGAAACATTGTACAGCAGGGCTTCCGTGCAGTATCGAGGTCCTTCGGGATCGCCCGGATCATCGATGCCGCCCGCGTTCACGGAAAACGCTGCTTCGGCGGGGATTTCAGCCTGAAGGCCGGCCTGCGTCCCGCTTACGCGGCCCGGTCTGCCCAGAATGGTTCGCGATCGCGGCCTCATGCCGGGTTTCAGCAATTCGGCTACGCCGTCGAGAAGGTGGATGAAGCCCTTGGCTCCGGCGTCCACGACGCCGGCCCTGCGCATTTCCGGAAGGAAATCGCGCGTCCGCTCGAGGGAAGCTTTCGCCGCGTCGAGGCCGGAGTGGAAAACCTGGAAAATATCGTCGCAATGGGTCGCCGAATCGTGGAGGGCCAGTGCCCAATCGTGGAGCACGGTGAGGATCGTTCCTTCGCGGGGGCTGGTGAGGGCGGCTCTGGTTTTTTCGGCCGCGATGACGGCGCCTTGGGCCAATCGCTTGGCTCCGATCCTCGCTTCTGAACCCAGTTCGTGGGCAAGGCTCTGAAGAAACTGCGCCAGGATGGCGCCAGAATTTCCCCTGGCTCCCTCGAGGGCCGAACGCGCGGCCTGCCTGAGTACGCTGCCCGCGTCCCGATGAAGCGCCGATCTCAGGGAAGCGGCGATCGAACGCATGGTGCTGGCCATGTTGGTGCCCGTGTCCCCGTCGGGCACGGGGAATACATTGATCGCGTTAAGATTTTCGGCGTTGGATATTATGGACTGCGACCCCGCCAGGAAGGCCGTGCGCAGCCTTGCTCCGTCAATATAAGCTATTTTCATCTCACTTATACATTATTGCAATTTTTGTCAAAGAGCAAGACGGGGCGGAAACCGGGTTCAGCGCCTGCGGCGCAGGAACCTCATCCTGTCGAAGGATTTTTCCTTTCCTTTCAGAATGCGCCCGATGTTCGCCCTGTGGGTAAAAACGACAAAGGCGGCCAAAATGACCGAAAAACCCAGTAACCATGGCGAGGGAGGCGATCCCGCCGCGCCCAAGGCCACAGCCGCGGGCAGGATGAGGGCGGCGACGATGGAACTAGCGGAAACGATGCCGGTCGCGCCCAGGACGAGGAGAAAGCCGGCCGCCGAATACAGCGCGGCGCCCGGGGCGATGGCGAGGATGGCGCCCGCCCCCGTCGCCACACCCTTGCCGCCCCTGAATCCCGCGAATATCGGATATACGTGCCCCAGGACGGCGAGGAGGGCGCCGGCAATTTTCAACGCTATCGAAGGAAGAACTGCGTCGCTTGAAGCCGAGCCCAGAGCCGAGCAGACGGCGACGGCCAGGGCGCCCTTGGCCACGTCCACGGTGCTGACCCCTATGCCCGCCAGCGCTCCGAACTGTCTGAAAATATTGGTGGCTCCGGTGGCGCCGCTTCCGCCTTCCCTCGGATCTTTATGGAAGAATAACTTTCCGACGATGACGCCCGTCGGGAAGGATCCGAGGAGATAGGCGGACAGTAGTCCCAGGGCGAGCTTCACGATACTCATAGTGGTACGATAAGAGTTTTCAGGCGGGAAAACAAGATTGAGCGGGCGACAAAAAAAGGGGAGGCCCTTCGCGCGGCCGCCCCTTTTCCGTGAACCGGAATCCTGTCGTTTTCGACCGATTCCGGTTCTCCCTGAAATTTATTTTTTATAGATGAGATTGTCCGCCGTAATGGTGCCGAGATGCTGGGCATATTTCTGGAAAACCTCTGCGTCAGAGGGGAAATCGTTCTGCGCCTTGCCGATCAGCATGCGGTAATCGTCGCCGCCGTTGAACTCGAAATTCAGCGTCGTAAAGAGATAGTCCTTATTCGGGTCTACGGGCTGGCCGCCGACGAGGATATTGGAGACTCTCTCTCCCGCGGGTTTGGTCACGTCAAGCGTGTAACTCCAGCCTGCCAGGTGAGGGAAACGTCCGTCGGGAGCCGGCAGCTTGCCGACGCCGTTTTCCAGGACGGCTTTGAGCTCGGAACCCTTGAGTTTTCCGGTCTGGATATAGTTGCCGAAGGGCATGACGGTGTAGATCTGTTTCAGAGTGATGTCGCCGGCGGGGATGGAATCGCGGATGCCGCCGCCGTTCATGAGGGCGATATCGGCGCCCGTCACATAGAGCATTCCGTTGGCGATGAGGGTGCCGAGGTTGGACTGCTGGGTGCGGACGATCTCGCGTTTACCTTCGAGTGCCACGGTGGTCTTTCCGACGACCTGCAGAAGCACTGAATCCTGAGCCTTGGCCAGGGAAGTGACCATGGCCCCGATCTTCGCGTCGCCCTTCAGCTCGGGCGAATTCGCGACGGTGATGGTCCGGGCGGTCTTGGACTGCACCGCGCCGTCGACGATAACAAGCTCCACGACGCCGAGGCCGGCGCCGTAGGAACCGGTGCTGGCGATGAGGGTTTCGGTCGTGTTTTCTTTCTGCAGCGTCTCGAGGGTGGTATGGCTATGGCCGTCGATGATGACATCGATGGCGGGGATGGCCTCAGCGATCTGCAGAGAAGTCGGATCCGAGGATTTATCGGTGCCGATATGGGAGACGAGGACGAGGACATCGTACTGTCCGGCGAGCTCGATGGCCACATTCGACGCTTCCACGATGGGATCGGTGAAGGTCACGCCTTCCGTGTTCTTGGGGTCGGCCTTATAGACGGTCTCGGGAGTGGCGAGGCCGAAAAAGGCGATCCTGACACCCTGGACATTCTCGATGATATAGGGAGTGAAAGCCCTTTTACCGTCCTTCCAGACGTTGGCCGCGAGAATATCGAATGCCGCCTTCTTCTCGAGCAGCAGCAGTCGGTCGAAACCATAATTATAATCGTGGTTTCCGGTCGTCATGCAGAAATAGCCGACGGCGTTCATGAGTTTCACGATGCTTTCGCCCTGGTCGATATTGGCGATGGGCAACCCGTGGAAGGTGTCGCCGGCATCGATGAGGAAGGTGTTCGGGTTCTTGGCTTTAGCCGCCTGGTAAGCTGCCGCGATCCTGGAATAGCCCAGTTCGGTCTTGCTCTCGACGATGCGGGCATGCATGTCGTTGGTGTGCAGAAGCGTGATTTTCACTTCCTGCGGAACTTGATCGGAGACGACAGGAGCGGTTGCTATAAATGCCATCGTGAACATGATAGCAAACGAAAGCGCGATGCCGGCGATTTTTTTCATCATCAAACCTCCTTGATAATGGGCTCGAATAATCGAGCACAGGGCAAATTATATTCTCGTTTCATCCATCTAACAAGAAGAATCGCATGTCAATGGAAAGCTTGCTCTCTTTTCCAATGGGCACGATGCGTATTATGATTCACTCATGCATTCATCAGCTCGCCCGGGTCGCGGCCAGGGGCTTTCTCGCGCGATTTCCGGACTCAAGGGGCTTTTTCCCCTCCTGCTTCTCCTCGCCCTGACAGCCCCCCCGGCTCTGGCCCAGGCGGGACAGGATTCGGCCCAGGATTTTCTTGTCGGCGGGCAGGCAGGGCTGTACCGCGCGACACTCAATCAGAATAAGGCGGAAACCCGGATCGTATGGGACGAGGGCTCGGTGAGCTCCATCGTGCCCTTCGAGGGCGGCTGGTATTTCCTCGGTTCGAAGGGAATCACCTACAGCGCCGACCTGCGCGCCTTCGAAAACCGCTCGGCCGGTTTACCGATGAAGGTTCTGAAGATTTTTGAAGGCAATGCCTTCAGATTGTCTCGGGAAACCGTCGAAATAAAGTCTCTGGCTGTCGACCCGGCTCAACCCAACCGTCTCGCCCTCTGCACGGGCACGGAAATCTGGTACAGCGAAACCTACGGGAAATCCTGGATTTCCCTGGGCGGTCCCTCGCTGATACAGGGCCTTAAAGCCGTATCCTTCGGCCCCTGGCAGGGGACAGCGCAGCATGTCGTCTGGGTTTCCCATACCATAAAGGGTTTGTTCGCGAGGGACGTGAACGGGAAAAATGGGTGGGTCGGCGTCTCTTCTGGCTTGCCGAAGGTTTTCGGCAGCAATATCGAGGAAGTATCGAGTTTTGCCCTCGTTCAGACGGGAAAGCCATCGGGAGCCTATTCCAATGGTTCCTCGAATGGTTCCGCCTGGAACCTCATCGCCGGCTTGAGCTTCCTGGGAAAAATCTTCCAATGGGACCAGGCTCAGAAGACCTTCTCCGAACGCTATTCCGACATCAAGGATTTCGGCGGGGTGGAATCCCTCGTTCCGGCGGGACAGGATTCGGGTTTCGCCATTTCGAACGGCCAAATCGGCAGATTCCTGCTCACGCCGGGAACGGGCAGGATGACGCTGAAGCCCGACGAATGGCTCACCCTGGCCTCGAAATCGATCTCGGAAGCCATTCGTTCGCGGTACGACGATTCGGCGCTCTGCCTGGCCTGGCTGCCCGACATCGACAAGGCCAATTCCTCTAAAAAGCCCCTTCCCATAGCGATCGGTGAGCTCTGGCAGCTGTCCAGGGACGATCCTGAGCTCTCCGAGGCCGCGCTGCGGCGCAGGCAGCTGGCCGACGGCAAGGACGGGATCTACCTACAGACCGGTTTCGTCATCAACCCCGAGACCCGGGCCAAATATTTCAGCCTCATCAAATCGCTGGGACTCAACAGCCTCGTCGTCGACATGAAGGATGATTACGGCCGCTTCCGCTTCGCTCCCCGCCAGCCCCTCCTCCAGGGAATGGACAGGACGGGCGAAATCCTGGATATCGAATCCTTTGCCGCCGAAGCGAAGGCGCAAGGCATTTATCTTATAGCGAGAATCGTGGTGTTCAAGGACGAAGCGCTCTATAAATGGAAGGGCGGCGCGCTCGCCTTGCGCGATTCGGTTTCGGGCGGCTCATGGCAGGGCATTAAGGCGGACGGCCAGCCGATCCAGGAATACTGGGTCGATCCCTATTCGACCGATGTATGGCAGTACAATGTCGAAATAGCCAAGGAAGTGACGGCGCGCGGTTTCGACGAAGTCCAGTTCGACTACATACGTTTCCCCACCGATGGCGAGAATCTGGATAAGGCCAGATTTCCCAGACAGGAAACGGGCATGACGCAGGACTCGGCGCTGGAATCTTTCCTGCGCTTCGCGCGGGAATCGCTCGACGTACCGATCGGCGTCGATATCTATGGGGCCAATGGCTGGTACCGCTCGGGCACGAGGACCGGCCAGGATGTCGAAATGCTCTCCAATTATGTGGATGTCATCAGTCCGATGCTCTATCCCTCGCATTTCGAGCAGGCTTTTCTGGCTCAGGCCCCCGCCGAATTGAGACCGTACAGGATCTACAGACTAGGCACGCTGCGCAATCTGGCCATAGCGCGCGACAGGGCCATCGTGCGTCCCTACGTCCAGGCCTTCTACCTCAATGTCAGCTACGACAAGACATATTACGGCCCGAGTTATGTCGTGGAAGAAGTGGAAGGCGTATTGGATGGGGCGAACCAGGGCATGACCTTCTGGAACAATTCGGGACGATACGCGGATCTGCCTGTCCCGCGCTGAAATGGCGGCATAATGCCCGAACCGGCGTACACATTGTCACTTTTCTTTTTGGGTGAAGTAGCATACTCTTGGTATATGTCACATATGTGGAAAGAAGGCCATCTCTCGCCCGCGCAGAAACGCGCGCTCGTCTGGGCGACCGCCGCCTTGGCGGCATGCCTGGCCATGAATGCCTATCATTATTCCCTTGAAGGCGCGAAAGGCCTCTATGTCTGGAACAGGACGGGCATGTTCCGCGCGCTCATTCTCATGGGCTTTATTCCCGCCACGGTCGCCTTCCTTTCGTTTCCCCTCGAAAAGCTCAGGAACAAGGGCGCTTCCAGGCTATTCCGCGGTCTCTCCATCGCCCTGTCGCTCATAGTAATCGTAGCGTCGGTCGGCATCGGCGCGATGCTCATAGCGGGCCCGAGGCTCGGCACCCTGGAGCCGGCGCGCCTCAACCTCATCAACCCCATCGACGGCATAACGCCCCGGCAGGCGGTAAAAACGGCTTTCCAGTCGGGCAGCGCGCCGGCGGCTCCGTCAGGTTTCCCCTTAGTCGCCCCTTTCTCCGCTTTCCTCGCGGCTCCGTCAGACCCGACGCAGCCTCTCCTTCGCCTCAGTTTTTCCTCCGACCCTCACTGGGGAGTCGATACGTCCAACGGCAGGGCCAGGACGGACATTCTCGCGAACATAGCCGAGAACAAGCCCGACGCCTTCTTCATGCTGGGCGATACGGTGGAAACCGGCTCCAAATCGATGATGTGGAACTTCGCCCTCTCCGACCTCGAAGCCATAATGCCCAAAATCCCCCTCCGCCCCCTCCTGGGCAATCACGACGCCTTGCTGGGCGGACAGTATCTCTTCAGGAAAGCTTTCTTCCCGGACGGCTTCAAGAGCGATTCGGGTTCTCCCTATTATTATTCCATAGACGCCAAGGCCGCCCGGATCATCGTCCTCGACCTCCCCTGGGGCACTGAAAACTTCAACAAAAAGCAGAAGACCTGGCTAGAGAGCGTCCTCAAGAAAACCGACAGGACGAAGCCGGTCATCGTGCTCAGCCACAGCTATTTTTACGCATCGGGCTACGACGACCCCTCATACGACAAACCTTGGTACGATCACTACCAGAATATCCCGGCCGTGACGCCCCTGTTCGAACAGTATGGCGTGGATCTCGTGATTTCCGGGCATAATCATTACCAGGAATATCTCGAACACGCCGGCGTACGCTACGCGATCATCGGAAGCATGGGCGGCATAAGCGATCCCCCGCCGAAGTATATTTCGCCCGCTACAAAATGGATGGCCGTGGCGACCTTCGGCTGGCTCGACGTGGATATTCTCCCCGCCGAAGTCGTCCTTTCATTCAGGAACGAACGAGGCGAGCTACTTCACGAAGAGCGCTTCGGGTATTGACCCACAGGACACTCATTCTCCCCCAAATGCCGCGGCGCCCGCCTATGGAAAACTCAAAAAATAAAAACTTGACAGTTACTACATGTAGTGTAATAATACTACCTAGGTTGTTATTTTACTACATTTTCAGGAGGAGATCATGCTCAGAAAGCTCTCATTGGTCACTATGATGGTCCTTTTGGCGCTGTCGTTCGCGAACGCCGCGCCCAACAAGATCATCATCAAGGTAGGATACGGAACAGCCGGCGGGCCGATCCACGAAGGCGCCCTCGAGTTCGAGAAACGCGTGGAAAAGGCCAATCCCAATATCGATGTGCAAGTCTTCCCGGGCGGGCAGCTTGGTTCAGAAGGCGAGATTGTCGGCCAGCTTCAGGCCGGAATCACCGACCTGCTTCCCACGACGACAGGCCCGCTTGGGCAGATCGACTCGGCATTCTATGTTCTCGAGACCCCTTTCGTGTTCCTGGATGAAGAGCAGGCTGACAAGGTTCTGGATGGTCCCATCGGCGAGAAGATTCTCAAAGTCCTCGAGCCTAAAGGCCTCGTCGGTCTCGCGTTCTGGGAAAACGGATTCCGCGAGATAACGAACAACGTCAGGCCCATCAGAGCCCCGGCTGATCTCAAGGGTCTGAAGATGAGAACCCAGCAGAACAGGCTCCACATCAAGTATTTCACCGATCTCGGAGCGAGCCCCACGCCTCTGGCCTTCACCGAAATTTACAACGCCCTCGCGACGAAAGTCGTCGACGGACAGGAAAATCCCTACTCCCTCATCGCCACCAACAAATTCTACGAGCAGCAGAAATACGTGTCCCAGACCGACCATGTCTACTCCGCCGTCCCCGTGTACTACTCGAAGGCGAAATGGGACAAGCTTCCGGCCGATGTCCAGAAGCTCGTCAAGGACACGATCTACGACCTCAGGCTCTGGCAGCGCCAGCGCGGTCGCGAGATGCAGAAAGACTACGTGGCCGAGATCGGCAAAAAATCCCAGGTAGCCATTCTCAGCATCGCCGAGAAAGCGGCGTTCCAGAAAGCGGCTGCTCCCGCCTACGCTTGGGCGAAGAAAGAATTCGGCAAATCCTACGAAAACCTGCTCGATGACGTTTTGGAAGCGGCCGCCAAGTAATCATTTTCCAGCATTTATCGCAAGCGCCGGTACTCCGTGCCGGCGCTTTGTTTCAGGAGTAGCGTATGTCCGACACACAGAAAAAAGAGTTGCCCATATTGATAAAAATCGAGCGGGGAGTTCTCACCATACTGGGAACCGTCGCCACGCTCATCATGTTCTTCAACGCGGCATCGCGGTATCTTTTCAAGACGACCTTCGTATGGGCCGAAGAATCGATCAGGATTCTTTTTGTCTGGACGATGTTCATCGCGGTCACCACCGCGTTTTTAAGGAATGAGCACATAGGCTTCGACGGCATAGCCAAGAAAAAGGGCACGCCTAATCTCATATACAGAATCACGTACGCGCTTTCGCTCATCGTAGTCGGAGCGATCCTCTGCCTCTATGGCTTTAAATACAACACGTTTACCGGTGGGGTACCCCTTACCGGCACCGGTCTTCCCACGGCCGTACTGATGTGGCCCGGCATCCTCGCCGGAGCCGCGTGGACGGTTATTGGCATCCAGAAATTGGCAAAGATCTTTGCGGGAGCCAAGGGAGAAAACACCAAATGAGCACATTGATACTCTATCTCGTCATATTCGGAATTCTGTTCGCGGTGGGGGTTCCCGTCGTGCTTTCGCTCGCCGCCGCCGCGGTCGTGATGCTCTTGACCAATGGTTTGGATCTTCTCATATTCGCGCAGAAGTTCGTCGTCTCCATGGACAACTACGGCCTTACGGCCATGCTGTTCTTCATCCTGGCCGGGGAACTGATGAACGGCGGAGGAATGACGCGAAGAATCGTCGCCGCCGTGTCCAAGCTCGTAAAAGGCATCCCCGGCGGCCTGGCGATCGTGACGCTCGTCTCCTGCGCCATCTTCGCCGCCATCAACGGTTCCGCGATAGCGACGGCCATTGCCATCGGCGCCATCATGTATCCCGCCATGGTCAAGCAGGGCTATCCGCCCGCCTTTTCCGCGGCGACCATCGCCGCGGGCGGCATCATCGGCCCGATAATTCCCCCATCCATTCCCATGATCGTTTACGGCTCCACGACGGGCGACTCCGTGGCCGCTCTTTTCGCGGGAGGCTTCCTCCTCGGCATCCTGATGACAGCCGGCGAAGTAGTCGTCGCCTACCTTTACTGCAAGAAGCACGGTTACGGCGTCAACGTCCCCAACATCGATTTCGGCAACACGAAAGGAATTGGCTGGGCCTTGATATTCCCGATACTCATCATGGGATTCATCGTCACCGGCATCATGACGCCGACCGAGACTTCGGCCATGGCCGTCGTGTACGCGTGGATCGTGGGTACCTTCATCTACAAGGAATTCAAGTTCAGGGAATTCCCCGAGATGATGGTGCGATCCATGAAAAGCTCGGGCGCCGTAATGGCGATCGTCGGGGCCGCCACCGCCGTGGCATGGGTCCTCACCTACGTGCGCGTGCCACAACAGGTGACCGAACTCATGGTATCGACGATACATTCACCCTCCCTCTTCATGATCGTCACCTTCGGCATTCTGTTCATCGTCGGCATGATAATGGACCTCACCCCCGCGATCCTGATCCTGACGCCCATTTTCGTCGGCCCCGTCGCCGCCTTCCATATCGACCCGATCTTCTTCGGCGTATTCTTCTGTTCCACGCTCACCGCGGGTTTGATAACGCCGCCTGTGGGAACCCTCATCTACATCGGCTGCTCCATGTCGGACAGATCGCTCACCGATGTCGTCAAGGAACTGCTTCCCTATATCGTCGTCGTCTACGCGGTGCTGTTCGTGGCCGCCATATTCCCTGATCTCATCACCTTCATACCGAAGAATGTCCTGCATCTCTACGGCGGATGAGAGAAAGGGCAAAGGATTGCGCAATGAATAATGAAGCGCTGGTTCTGGCGGTCGACATAGGCACTTCCTCGGTGCGGGCGATGGCTTTCGACGCCGGGGGCGGGATACAAGCCCGCGCCCAGATCGCCTATCCTGTCATCAGGCCTCGCCCATATTTCGAGGAGCAGGATCCCCTTCTCGTCCACTCATCGACCTATAGGGCGATAGCCCAACTTCTATCTTCGGGTTCGATCGATCCAAAACGCATAGCCTGCCTTTCTTTCTCTTCGCAGATGTACAGCGTCCTGGCCCTGGACGCGGCGGGAAATCCGCTGACCAACAGCCTGCCCTGGTCCGACGGCCGGGCGGAGGCCCAGGCCGAGGACATGAAGAAAGCGCGCGGAGCCATGTGGCTCTATCCCCATACGGGATGCCCCATGAATTCGATCTATCCGATCGCCAAAATTGGATGGCTTCGCGAAGAATCGCCGGAAGTCTTCGGAAAGGCTGCCCGCTTCGTCTGCATAAAGGAATTCGTGACGAAGCCCCTCATTGGGGAATGGGCGGTGGATTACTCCATGGCCTCGGCATCGGGAATGTTCGATGTCGCAAGCCATGCCTGGCACGCCGAGGCTCTCGATGCCGTGGGAATAAGAGAGTCGCAGCTGTCGAAGCCCGTATCGGGCACTCTAGGCTTCAGGCTCCTCGCGGATTCCCCGCTCGCCGGGCTCGGACTGCCCGCGGATACGCTCGTATTCCTGGGCGCGGGCGATGGACCCCTTGCCAACATAGGGTCGGGGGCTTCGGAAATCGGGGCCATCAACATCGATCTGGGCACTTCGGGCGCCGCGCGCTGCACGACCGACGCCCCCGTCACCGACAATACCGCCAGTCTCTGGTGTTTCTGCCTCGACGATGCCCACTGGGCATATGGCGGCATCGTCACCAATGTGGGCAACTCCTACCAGTGGCTCGCCTCCAATGTCGCCGAAGCATCCGGCTCAAACCTCGAGGCCGCTTTCGAGCTTCTCAACAAACGGGCCGCCGCCGTCGCGCCGGGATCGGAAGGACTTCTCTTTATGCCCTACCTGCGGAAAGCTCGCTCGCCCTATTGGGACGGGAAGCTCCGGGGCACTATGTACGGCCTCACCGCCGACCACGGATTCGGCCACATGTCGCGCGCCCTCCTGGAGGCGGTCGCCTACGATCTAAAAACCATCATAGGGCTCATGGACCGGAGAATAGCCACCATTCCGCATATCCTGCTCACGGGAGGGCTTTCGCGCTCGCCCGTCATCCCCCAGCTCCTGGCCGACGTCCTCGGCAGAGAGATAAGGATTCCCGAGCAGAACGAGGGATCCATCGCGGGAGCTGCGATTCTGGGCTTTAAAGGCTTGGGCCACCTGGATGGGCTCGAGTTTCCGCGAGCCTCGTCGCGCTATGCGTCGATGCTCCCCGATCCGGAGAGAGAAGAGCTGTATCGTGAATTTTACGGGAAGTACACGCGTCTCGTCGAAACATTCCGCAACGCGGATCTGCCCTGAGGAGCTTTCGATGAAAATATTGATTACATCCAAATCCTTCGGCCGGTACGCGCCCGATGCCGTCCAATTCCTTGCGGAAAATGGTTTTGAACTGACGCGAGGCTCGAAACCCACGATGACCGCCGACGAAATAGCGAAAGAAGTTCCCGGATTCGACGCGCTCATCGTGGGAAACGACACAATAGACAAAAAAGTGATCGACGCGGCCGCGGATCTCAAGCTCATCTACATGAACGGAACGGGCCTCGACGGCATAGACGTGGATTACGCCACGAAAAAAGGAATCCTCGTCGCCAACGCGCCGGGGGCGAACCGCAACGCCGTGGCCGAACTGGCCGTGGGGCTGATGCTCGTCTCGGCCAGAGCCATCGACGCGCACATAGATCTGCTGAAACAAGGCAGATGGGAGAGAAGCGCGGGGGTGGAGATCTCGGGCAAGACCATCGGGTTCCTGGGTCTCGGCAACATAGGCAAACGCATCGTCGAACTGCTCGCCGGATTCGGCGTACAGGCCATCGCCTACGATCCTCAACCCGACGAAGCCTGGGCATCGAGCCGCGCCGTGAGGTTTACCGACTGTATGGAAGACGTATTCGCCCAGGCCGATTTCCTCATCCTCGCCCTTCCCTGCAACGACCAGACGAGGAACATCGTCAACAAGGAGAGGCTCGGCCTCATGAAGCCGACCTCCCGCATCATCAACACGGCGAGGGGCGGCCTCATAGACGAAGCGGCATTGTGCGAGGCCATCGGGGCGGGCAGGATAGCCGGAGCCGCGCTGGATGCCTTCGAGCGGGAACCCCTGCCCGAGGATTCCCCGCTTCGCATGCCGGGAATCACGCTTACGCCCCACATGGCCGCCACGTCCATCGAGACGGCCGCCAACATGTCCTGGATAGTCGCAAGGAACATTGTCGATATCCTGAAAAATGGCCGAACGCAGAGCGCCGTCAACAAGGATCGGGTCGCCGCGGCGGCTCGATGATCATAGGTCGGTAGATATACCAAGAGGAGCAGAAAATGGCAATCAAAGGAAATCTCGTCCCGAATATCACGATGTTCGATCGCGAGGGAAATATCGACGAGGCGAAGACCTCGTGGCACATGAACTGGATGTTTTCCCATGGCGTCGACGGACTTTTTCTGACCGGATCCTATGGAGCCGGCCCCCTCATGACCAATGAGGAGAGGATCAGAATCTTCCGGCTCGCGAAAAAGGCCGCGGGCGGATTCAAGGGGAAAATCCTTTTGCCCCACGTCGGCTGCATCGACACGAAAAGTACCGTGGAGCTGGCGAAAGCCGCCCAGGAGATCGGCGTGGACGCGATTGGCGCCGTGCCGCCCTTTTACTACAAGCACAGCGACGAGGCGATCATCGAGTATTACAAGGCCATTCTGGAAGCGGTGAAGATCCCTGTATTCGCCTATAACAATCCGGAGACCTCCAGGTACACCTTCAACCTGAAAACCATCTTGAAGCTGAAGGAACTGGGGCTGTCAGGCATGAAGGACAGTCCGCTCAACATCGGATTCATCTCCCAGGTCGCCTATCTCGCCCAGGAAGCCGAAGCCAGGGGAGAAAAGCCCTTCCAGCTGATCGTCGGCACTTCCACGGGATGGCTGCCCATCTATTACATGGGCGTGAAGGCGACGATAGCCGGCATGAACAACTGGGCTCCGGAAATCACGGCCGAGATGGTGCGGGCAACCTTCGCTGGCGAGATGGACAGGGCGAGGCAGGCCTACCTCGTGATGATGGACCTCTCGGCCAAGCTCCATTTCACCGATTCGACCATCGCGAGCCACATGGCGCTGTACGCGCGCGGCTACGATGCCGGATTCCCCAGAAAGCCTATGCTTCTCCCCCCCTTCTCCGATCCCAAGTACAGGGAAATCAGGACGAATATGGAGCAGGCCTTCGCCAAACTCAGCCTGACTTTTGAAACGGGGAGCTTCAAGATCGATTGACCTGACTGCGGTTCTGGCCCCCTTCCAAGGTTGTGACGGGGGCCATGTCACGATATAATGGAGGCAATGAGCTCGATGCAGCAGATAATGGAAAAGTACAACAGCCTCCGCAAGTCGGAAACGAAGGTTGCCGATATCATTTTGGAACATCCCGAAGCCGCTATCCATTTTTCGGTCAGCGAGCTGGCCGAACAGGCGGGCGTAAGCGATCCGACCGTCATACGGTTTTGCCGGAGCCTGGGTTTCAAGGGATTTCAGGATTTCAAGATCTATCTCGCGCAGAGCATCATTCCGGGCATCAGGAACATCCACGAGACGGTGAACCAGGGCGAAAATGTTCCCGACCTCGTGCGCAAGGTGTTCGACGCGAATACGGCCGCGATCCAGAGCACGCTCGGCACGCTCGACTTCGCTTCGATCGACGAGGCCATCAAGGAACTTTCGAACGCCAGAAGAATCATGTTCTTCGGCCTGGGCAACTCGGCCGTCGTCGCCAAGGATGCCTACCACAAATTCTTCCGGATCGGGATTCCCTGCGAATGGTTCGAGGACAGCCACATGGCGATGATGGCCGCCTCGATCATGAAGCCGGGGGACGTGCTCGTCGTGATTTCCCACTCGGGATCGACCACCGACATCGTCGACGTGCTCGACGTGGCTTCCAAGGCCGGCGCGCGCAGCATCGCCATCGTCAGCCACCATAAGTCGCCGGTTTCGGGCAAGGCCGACCACACGCTCTGCGTCGCCTCGACCGAAACCGAATACAGGTTCGAACCCATGGCCTCCCGGATCGCGCAGCTCAGCGTCATCGACGTGCTGTCGGTGGGCGTTTCGCTTCTGCACAGCGATGTCTACATAGCCAATCTGGAGAAATCAAGGAAGGCTTTGGTCCGCAAACGCTACTGATTCAATAGCCCAGGCTTTCTCCCACGATGATCACCGTAAAATCGGTCAGGGCCGGCTTTCTCTTGAGGATCTGGTAGATCCGGCAGCTGCGCATGGGGCCGTCGCAATCCATGCAGTATCCCGATTTGGTGCAGGGATTGGGCCTTCCCAGGCGCTTGTTGTTCATGGGTCCCGCCACTTCCTCGAGTCTCGTGAAGGCGTCTTCAAGGTCAGCCACGATCTTGTTCGCGCCGGCCACCGCCACGACCTTGGACGGTCCGAAGCACAGAGCGCCCACGCGATTGCCGTTCGCGTCGACATTCACGATAAAGCCGTCGCGCGTGACGGCGTTGACGCTCGATACGAATACGTCGCAGGTAAGCTGGCTGCGAAGGGTCGAGAGTCTTTCCTCGGGCGTGATCCCCGGCCTGTTGTGGTCGAGAAGCACGGCGCCGGCGGCGAGCGCCTTGTCCTGTATTCCCATCGATTTCACGGTCATCGAACCGCCGAAACCCACCTTCATGCCGGGCTTGACGAACTTCATGACGAGTTCGGCCGCTTCTTCCTTCGTTTTCGCGTACACGGCGTCGAAACCGTTCTTGACGAGCGCCTGACAGACGCGCTCGCCCCTCGCTTCATTGGACCACATCTCGACTTCGGTCATCATCTTCCTCCATGCGAATACTTCAATGTTTCAGCATTGTGCAGCGCTTTCCGGCGCAAATCAACAACCTCGCAGCAAGCTGCGAGGTTGTTGGTTCTACAAGGCATTGGATTAAATGCGGGTTTCATACCATTTTACTTTTTTTATAAAAAGAACGCGGCAAGCCGCGGGGTATGAATCCCGCGAGCGAATCAAGAATAGTCATCCATGGCTTCCACGTTCAGGAGGCTCTTTCAATCCAGCCCATGCTCCGCGAGATATCATGAGCGGCTTTCACGACATGGACGGCTACTTTTTCGGCGTCCAGCTCGGGGCGGATTTCGATGGACCAGGAAGTGCTTATCGCGGAAATGATCTTGCCACGATAGTCCCTGATCGGCGCGGCGACGCAGTTCGTGCCCGGCTCGGCTTCCTGGTCGTCGCGGGACCAGCCGCGCTCCCGGCACCGGCTCATGTCGCCGATGAGCGCCGCGAGATCGCCATGGGTATGGGGGCCGAAGGGTTTGAACTCCTCGCCCGCGAGGAGGAGCCTGATCTCATCGTCGTCCATGTCCAGCATCAGGGCCTTGCCGAGGGCGGTGCAGTAGAGCGGTTTCTGCTGTCCGATGATCGCGTACTTCCGCATGCTCGCGAATTGGTCATGACGGTCGATGTAGACCATCTTGCTGCCCTGCCTGCAGGCGAGAAAGACGATGGTTCCGAAGGCCGCGGCCAGCTCCTTCATCGCGGGAGCGGATTCGGTCTTCAGCTCGAGGCTATTGAGATACATGCTGCTCAGTTCGATAAAGCCCGGACCCAGCCGGTATTTGCCCGTGTCTTCCGCTTTCCTGGCGAACTCTCTCTGCTGGAGAACGGCGAGAAGGCGAAAGGTCGTGCTGCGGGGAAGCCCCGCTGAGTCGGCGATTTCGGAAAGGCCAAGCCCGCCGGCGGCCCGGGCGAGAATGTTGAGTATGTCGAATGCCCGATCGAGAGATTGGACCTTCATTTCGGCCATGATCGGATTCCTCCAAATTTCGTTCCGCCGCCTATGACGCGCCTTGACAGGAACGACAAAAAGATTATCATTAGGCAGGTCTATGTTCTGGAATTATATTCCATAGTGTGGAACAAGTACAGGGCCGCCGGGCAATTTTTTGCCCCGGATGCCCGGATTCAACACAGAGAGGTATGTATGGAAATCAGGGAATATGTAAACTCCGAGTACGCGAAGGGTCTGGATACCGAAGGACTCCGTTCGAATTTTCTCATCCGGAACGTTTTCGTCCCCGGCGAGATAACGATGACGTACAGCCATGTGGACAGGATGATAGCAGGCGGGGCGACGCCGGCCGGCGAAACGCTCAGCCTCGCCGCGACGAAGGAACTGGGCACCAGCTACTTCCTCGAGCGCAGGGAGATGGGCATCATCAACATCGGCGGCGCGGGGAGCGTCACCGTGGACGGAACGCGGTACGCCGTGGGTGCGCGCGACGGATTCTACGTCTCCATGGGATCGAAGGTGGTGGCCTTCGCGAGCGACGACGCGAAGAATCCCGCCAAGTTCTACTTCAACAGCGCGCCGGCCCACAGAGCCTGTCCCACCAGGCTCGTCACTCTTGAACAGGCCAAGCACGTGGAGATGGGAAGCGCGGCCGAATGCAACAAGCGCGTCATCAACCAGTTCATCCACCCGGCCGTCCTGGAAACCTGCCAGCTCGTCATGGGCATGACCATGTTCTCGGAAGGAAGCGTCTGGAACACGATGCCGGTCCACACGCACGAACGCAGGATGGAAGTCTACCTCTACTTCGACATGCCGAAGGACAGGCTCGTCTTCCACCTCATGGGCAAACCGGGCGAGACGAGGCACATCGTGGTGCGCAACGAGGAAGCGGTGATCAGCCCCAGCTGGTCCATCCACGCCGGCGTCGGCACGGGCGCCTATACCTTCATCTGGGGCATGGCGGGAGAAAATCAAACTTTCACCGACATGGACGGAGTATCCATGGACAAATTGAACTAAACTTAGGGAAGGAAGTGAAACAATGATACTGGATAAATTCAAGCTGGACGGAAAAGTCGCGATTGTCACGGGAAGCTCGACGGGACTGGGCCAGGGCGTATGCCTGGCGTACGCCGAGGCCGGCGCCGACGTCGTCGGCGTCGATTATGTCGAATCGACCGAGACGAAAAAACTCGTGGAAGGGCTGGGCAGGAAGTTCCTCGAAATCAAGGCCAATCTCATGTCGATCGAGCCGATTCCCGGCATCATCGCCCAGACTCTGGCCGCTTTCGGACGCCTCGACATACTCGTGAACAACGCCGGCATCATCCGCCGCGAGGATGCCATCGATTTCTCGGAGAAGAATTGGGATGACGTGATGAACATCAACGCCAAGACGCTTTTCTTCTTCAGCCAGGCGGCCGCGAAGCAGTTCATCGCCCAGGGTTCGGGCGGCAAGATCATCAATATCGCCTCGATGCTCTCCTTCCAGGGCGGCATCAGGGTTCCGTCCTACACCGCGTCGAAGAGCGCCGTCATGGGCTTGACGAGGCTGATGGCCAACGAATGGGCCAAGTTCGGCATCAACGCCAACGCGATGGCTCCCGGATACATGGCGACGAACAATACTCAGGCGCTCAGGGCCGACGCGGAACGGAGCGAGGCGATTCTCGGACGCATTCCCGCCGGACGATGGGGCACTCCCGCCGACGTGCAGGGTCTCGCGGTTTTCCTCGCGTCGGCGGCGAGCGATTACGTGAACGGATACACGGTCGCCGTGGACGGAGGCTGGCTGGCGCGTTGAACGAGGTTGGCTGACGCGCCGAACGAGGCGCGATAGGAGGTGGTTCCATGATTGCGACAAACCTGAGGAATATCGGACGCTACAAGGGCTTGGGCGACAACCTCGACGAAGCCATCGACTGGCTATCGGGGAGCGACTGGAAAAACCTGCCCGACGGGAAACATGAGATAAACGGCGAAAATGTCTACGCCATCGTCTCGCGCTATCCTTCGAAACCCGCCGATGCCTGCCGCTTCGAGACGCACCGCCAATACATCGACATCCAGCTGGTCGCATCGGGCGCCGAACTCATCGAGGTGAGAACGGCCGAGGGACTGAAAGTGGCGGAACCCTACAAGCCCGACATCGAGTTCTACGCCGCGCCAGAAGCGGGATCGTACGATACGCTGCTGATGGTGCCGGGAGCGGTGGCCATACTCTTTCCCGAGGATGCCCATCGCCCCTGCATAGCGATCGAGGGCGTTCCGATAGCGATACATAAAGTGGTGATAAAAGTAGCCATCTGAAGAAATTTCTGCAAGGAGAAACGCGACGATGAATGTAGTGACCTTCGGGGAAATAATGCTCAGGCTCAAGTCGCCGGGACAGGAAAGGCTTTTCCAGTCTCCGTTCATGGAAGCCACCTTCGGCGGAAGCGAAGGCAACGTGGCCGTGGCCCTCGCGAGGATGGGACAGCCGGCCAGCTTCGCCACGGTGCTTCCCGACAACCAGATCGGCAGGGAATGCGTGAGGGAACTGCGCTATCACGGCGTGGATGTCTCCCTCATAAAATTCAAGCCGGGACGCATGGGCATTTATTTCTTCGAAAACGGAGCCAATCAGCGACCGTCCAACGTCATCTATGACAGGGCCGGATCGGCGATCGCCGAGATCGAGCCGGGCGACATCGACTGGGCGGCGGCCTTCGCGGGAGCCGGATGGTTCCACCTCTCGGGCATCACGCCGGCTATCTCCAGGAAATCGGCCGACGCCTCCATAGCGGCGGCGAAGGCCGCGCGCGAGGCTGGACTCACGGTTTCCTTCGATCTCAATTTCCGCGCGAAGCTCTGGAAATATGGGGCCAAGGCCAAGGACGTCATGTCCGAAATCGCGGCCTACGCCGACGTCCTCATCGGGAATGAGGAGGATTACCAGAAATCGCTCGGAATCGAGGGGCCGGCGAGCGCGGGCGCGGGCGCGATAGATACCGCCGAGTATTCCGCGATGTGCGCTCGAGCTCTCGCTAAGTTTCCCGCGGCGAAATACGCCGCCGTGACGTTGCGCGAAAGCCATTCAGCCGACAGCAACGACTGGTCGGCGATGCTCGCTTCGCGTGAAAGCGCGCGCGAAGGCGCGATGGTTTCAAGACGTTATGCGATAACTGATATCGTCGACAGGGTGGGCGCCGGCGACAGCTTCTCCGCCGGACTCATCTACGGACTCATCCAGTACGGCGAGCCGAGGCAGGCCCTCGAATACGCGGTCGCCCTCTCCTGTCTCAAGCATTCCATGTCGGGCGATTTCGCCCTCATCGAACCGGGCGAAGTGCAGAAGCTCTTGGGTGGCGACGCTTCGGGACGAGTCCAGCGTTGAATGCCGCGGTTTAGGGTAGCGAAGGAAGGACCGGCCGACTTCAGGACGATTTCGGAGGCCCTGGCCGCGATGGCCGCCGTCGAAGCCGATGCTTGCGGCGCCGAAGCCGGCCATCGCGGCGCCGATGCGGCCGTGATTTCCATCGCCGCCGGAATCTATCGCGAAAAATTGAGAATCGAGCGCCCGGGAGTAACCCTGATCGGCGAGGGGCGCGACTCGACGATCATAAGCTGGGACGATCACGCCACAAAACCTCTCCCCTCCGGCGAGCCGATGCGTACCTTCAATTCTTATACGCTCTATGTCGGATCCGCGGATTTCCAGGCGCGCGACCTTTGCGTGGAAAATTCGGCGGGCGACGGAAGAGCGGTGGGACAGGCGGTGGCCTGTTACGTCGACGCCGACAGGGCGGCATTTTACGGATGCGAATTCCTCGCGCGTCAGGACACCCTCTGCCTTGGCCCTTTGCCCGCCAATCCCCTCCCCAAGGGTTTGAACACGCTCCATCCCGTCGCGATAGCCAAGGCGGGCGACGAGTCACGGCCTTTCAGGCACTATTTCAGGAACTGCCGTATCGAGGGCGACATCGACTTCATCTTCGGGTCGGCCGCTGCCCTCTTCGAAGATTGCGACATAATCAGCCTGGAGCGAGGGGAGACGGTGAACGGCTATGTGACGGCGCCGTCGACACTTCCGGGCCAGCGCCATGGTTTCGTCTTCCTGGATTGCAGGCTGGGCGGAAACGCGGCCAAGGGCAGCGTGTTTTTGGGACGCCCCTGGCGCGCCTCGGCCAAGGCGGCCTTTCTGCGCTGCGAACTGGGCGGACACATAGCCGGATACGGATGGGACAACTGGGACAACCCAGCCAACGAGCGCAGCGCCGAGTTCGCGGAGTTCGGCAATCGGGGCGAGGGAGCCGCCGGCGAGCGCGCGGCCTGGTCCCTCAAACTGGATGAAAAAAGCGCCGGCGGCTTTACGCCTCAGGCCATACTTTCAGGCGCTGACGGCTGGAGTCCTTGGGCTGGATCCCCGGACTAGATCCCTGAGCCGGATTTCGTGGCCGACAGAGGCTGCGCGGGCGTTATCGCGCATCCTTCCTCGACTTGAATGCCGCAGCCGCCGCAGTTATGAATCTGGACGCCGCTGAGTGAACAATCAACATTTTTCAGCCTCAAGCCCCTGTGGGTCGTTTCCTCGAGCCCCTGGTACATTTCCGATTGACTCACCGGCACGAGATTGTCGCCGGCCATGGAAATCACGCAGTTCTCCAATATGAGATTGCCAATTCTCGATTCGGGAAGACCGACAATGAAGCCAGCCGAAGCCCGGCATTCGGAAGCCACGAGATTCGCCACCTTGATATTCCGGAATTGAGGAGTCAGGGGCGAAACCTCTTGGGGGAATTTAGAGAAAAGCGCGGGGGCATCTTCGGCTTGCGCCCCGCAGTTGTAGTAAAGATTGACGGTGAGGGGAGCGAGGACTCTTTCCATCACAAGGTTCTGGAACAGCAAATTCTGGACCTTGCCGCCCCTTCCCCTTCGGCTCTTAATGCGTATGCCGCGGTCCGTTCCTATGAAGCGGCAATTGCTTACATCCACATTCTCGATGCCGCCGGCCGTTTCGCTTCCTATCACCACCCCGCCATGGCCGCTCAGGAAGGTGCATCCGGAAATCTTGACATTGCGCGTCGGCCGGTTTTCCGCCAGGCCCTGGGGACCCGCTCCCGCCTTGAGGGCGAGGCAGTCGTCGCCCACGTTCACGACGCAGTCGACGATGGTTATGTCGGAACAGGAATCTATGTCGATGCCATCGGTATTCGGGGCATCGCTGGGATTCTCGATCCTGACGTTGTCTATGAGAATCCTGCTGGAAAAAACGGGGTGCAGCGTCCAGAACGGCGAATTTCTGAGCGTCACGCCTCGAAGCGTCACGCCCTCGCAGGAGAGGAATTGGACGAGAGGGGGTCTGAGGAACTGGGTCTCGCGGCCTCCTCCGCCTGAGGGTTGGTTCAACCCCAGGCGGTTGAGGGCTCCAAGTCTTTTTTCGATGGCGCTGACCGGCCCCGCCTGTTTCTCCGCTTTCTTTCTGCGATGGGTTTCCCACCAGGTTTTCCCGTTTCCGTCTATGACGCCCTCGCCGATGATCGCCACGTTCCTGGCGTTCTTCGCGAAGACGAGAGGATGCATGGCGTGGCAGACGATGCCTTCCCAGCGCGTCTCGACAGGTTCGTAGCGTTCGGGATCGTCGATGAAAAGAAGGGTCGCACCTCTCGCCAGCTCCAGGGTCGTATTGTCCGGAAGTTCGATCGGCCCCGTGAGGAAGGTGCCTGCCGGCACGAGGATGTGGCCTTCGCCCTTTTCGCGGATGCCGGCGAGCAGCCGGGAAAAAACGGGCGAACAGTCCACCAGCCCGCCTGGTTCCGCGCCGAAATCCATTATGTTGTCGCTGGGAATCATAGACTTGAATTGTCGTTCTAATCCCATGAACTGACAATTGTCTTTAATGGTGTCTTTTTGGATTTTTCTGATATCCAGCTATCGAGAATCGTGAATTTCCATTGACATATCTCCCCACTGGCCCGAAAATGAGAAAAAAGCGGCACGTCGGCATGCGCGGAGGAGAAGAGCCTATTCGCCCCGGAAAAGATTCCAAAAACAGAAAACGCATCGCCTTCCTTCTCGCTTCCATCCACAGCGGGTCATCCACGAAGGTCTGGCCCGAAATTCTCGCCGAAAGCAAAAAACATCAGTGCACACTCTTCGTTTTTCCCGGCGGAAGACTTGCCAGCCATGATGAATTCGAATACATGAGGAACGGCATTTTCGGCCTGGTTGGCGCCCAGAGCTTCGACGGGGCCATAAGCTGGGCTTCTTCACTGAGCGGATTCGCTTCTGAAAAGCAGGTGGAGGATTTCCTGCTTTCCCATATCGACATGCCCCTCGTCACCTTCGGGCTCAAGATCAGGGACACTCCCGTCGTCAACATAGACACCTACGCGGGCATGAAACAGCTCGTCTTTCATTTGGCCAAGCGGCATAAATGCGAAAGGATCGCGTATGTCGGGGGCCCCCGCGCCCATTCCTCGGCCGAGGACCGCTACAGGGCCTACCGCGACGCGCTCGGGGAACTGGGGCTGCGCTTCGACCCAAACTTGGCTTCTCTCGACAATTCATGGACCGAAGGACGAAAGGCCATGCTCGATCTTCTCGACGGGAGGAAGCTGAAACCGGGCACCGATTTCGACGCGCTCTGCGCCGCCAGCGATCTTTTGGCCTTCGAAGCCGCCGAGCTCCTTCAGGAGCGAGGATTCAGGATACCGGCTGACATCGCTCTGGGCGGTTTCAACGATACGGACGAGAGCAATCTTTTCTCGCCTACCTATACGACGGTGCGAATGCCTTTCGAGCGGCAGGCTCCGCAGGCTTTCCATATGCTGCTCGACAGGCTGGACGGGAAAAATCCGGCCGACAAGGTGCTGAAGACAAAACTTGTCATAAGGCAATCCTGCGGATGTCTCACCGAATCGGTTCACCTGGCGGGGATGACCGCATCTTCCCGCTGGAAAGGAATGGCGGCGGATGCCGCCGCCGCGTCCGAAGCCGAAATCCTTCATTTCGTTGCCAGCGTCGCGGGTTTTACGCCCGAAGAATCTTCGCTGTACCTCGAGCCCATAGTATCCAGTTTTCTCGCCTGCCTGTCCGGCAGATCGAGAGGACGCTTTCTCAATACCCTCGACACCATCCTGAACGGTTTCATTTTCCGGGACGGGGATATAGAGACATTCCAGGATATCCTTTCGGCGCTGAGAATCAGCTGCAGAAGCCGGACGGCTTCGCCCGCGTCGGAGGCCATGTTCGAAACGCTTCTCAGCCAGGGGAGGGTTCTCGTATCGGACGCCGAAAAACGGATAAGCAACTATAGGGCATGGAAGGAAAAAGAGTTCGACCATTGGCTCTATATCCTCAACCACGAACTGCTTTGCGCCAAGGATTTCGAGGCCATCGTGAGTATAGCCGGCCGCTGTCTCCCCAAACTGAATATCCAATCCGGCTTTTTCGTGCTGAACGGGAAAGATCCCGCTCACAGGATCTTCGCCGGAGGCTTCGACGCGACGGGAAGCCACGACGGCGGCGCGAAGATCCTGGAGCCGAAAGCCAACAGAAGGCTTTTCCCCTCGAGCCAGATTCTGCCGGAGGATATATATCCAGTCGGCAAGGGAGCCTATATCGTCCTCCCTCTCTATTATGAATCGACCTCGCTCGGCTATGTGATTCTGCGGCTCGAGAAGAGCGACGCCTATATTTTCGAGGAACTGCGCGCCATGTTTTCCTCGGCGATGCGGGGAGTCCTTCTTTTCGAGCAGGTGAACGAGGCGCGCAAAAGAGCGGAGAAAGCCGAAAAGATGAAGACGGAGTTCCTGGCGGGCATATCGGGAGAACTCCAGGAGCCCATGGGTTTCATCTACGGCGCCGCGACCCGGCTTCTGGCGGACGCGAAGCCCGAACAGAGGGAGGATCTGGAAGCCATAGCTTCCTATTCAGCCCGTCAAATGGAACTCACGCGACATCTTCTGGATTTATCGCTGGCGCAGGTGGACGATCTCGCCTTGCACAGTTCGCTTTTCGACCCGCGATCTTTTATGGAAGGCTTCGCGGCGGCATCGAGGGTCCAACAGCGAAGGAAAAAATGGGGTCCCGTCGGCATCTCGCCACCGGCGGGCAGCTCGCCACCGATAGGTGGCGAGCCACTGGTAAGTGGCGTTCCGCTCGCCTGGGGCGATGTCGCTCGCGTCGCGCAAGTCCTGGAAATCTTCCTCGACTGCCTTTTCCGCGATCTGGGGACTCCAAGCGTCGAAATTGTCCTTGGGATTTCGCCTTCCGGCATAGGATTCAAGATCGGCGGAGGCCCGAGCGGCGAGCGCGCCGCCCGGAACCTCGACGAGCTGCGCAGCCTCCTGGAAGCAGGTCCCGGAATCGCCTCGATGGAAAGGATGAAGATAGAATTGGAGCTCGCCAAACGCATTGCTTTCCTCCATGGAGGCAGCCTGCGATGCGAGGGAGACGCCGAAGCTTTCAGCCTCGAACTTTGTCTGCCCTATCCATCCATGGAACCCTCGGCGCAGCGCGACGCGTCCGATCGCTGGAGCGCCGCCGTCGCGGCATCAGGCACCATTGGGGTTCTCGGCGGGCGGCTTCCGGCCCCGCTGCTGGCCCTTTTCCCGGGATGGACGGCAAAAAAAATCGGCATCGCCGAAGCCGGCGGCTCGATGGTCCAAGCCGAGGCAATCTCCCTTCTCTACATCGACCCGACTTCCATGCAAGGAGAGGAGGCGGCGGCCGCCGGCCTTCTCCTCGACAACGGCGCCTTCCGAAGAGTGGGTTGTTATGTTCCCGCCTCAAGCTTCGCGTCCATTCCGGCATCCTGGGAAACGAATTCCGCGGCCGACAGTCCTTCCCTCGGCGATTTTCTCCTGCGCTTCGTTCCCGCAAAAGCATCCAACACCGTTCTCGTCCTGGGGGCTGCCGAACGCGGCGAAGATCCGGCCGGAAGCTGGGCGATCAGCCTGGCGGCATCCTCGGCGGAAGAAGCGCCGAGACTCCTGCGTTGCCGGGATCCGGAAGAACTCGAGCTTCTCGCGGAGCGTGAACCGCCTTGCCTCCTCATCCTTTTAGGCCAGAAAAGCGAATTCATCGGCGCCATCGCGGATTCTCCCGCCCTCGCCAACATTCCCCTGCTCTGCGTCGCGGCGAGATTCGACGACGCTTCCTTCGAAAAGCTCATCGCCGATAGGCCCAGGACGATTATCTGCAATTCCGGCGATGTTTTCCGCGACGTTATCGCTTCCATCGCGGGCCGCTTGCCCGGTGGGGAGGAGCTCCTACCCGCGCCGACGGGCGCCATAATCATGAAGGCGATCGTTTTCCTCAACCGATATTTCCGCGAACAGGTTTCGCGCTGGAAGCTCTCCGAATACGTGAACGCGAGCGAAGACTATCTCTCGAGAATATTCCATAAACAGATGGGAATCCCGCTGTGGGAATACCTGAACAGGCTCCGAATCGGCTACGCGATTGAGCTTCTGAAGAGTTCGGCCGAGAGCGTCGCGGAGGTGGCCTCCAGGTCGGGATTCCAGGATCAGGCGTATTTCTGCCGCGTCTTCAGGAGGATTACCGGCGCGACGCCGGGAGCCATTCGAAAAGAATCGGGAAGCAATGTCAGAATAGTACAATAATCCGACTGAAAATTTGCAAAATCATACTATACTATGATTGGTGGTAACAGTATGACATCACCAACGACAACCATCGCTTCTGCCCGCGCGGGCAGGACAGGCGGCAGTGGCCTCTGGAAGAGCATCAAGCGCCACAAATCGGTCTACCTGCTGGCCTCCATCTCCTTTACTTACTTCATCATCTTCAAGTATGTTCCCATCTGGAACGCGCAGATAGCCTTCAAGGATTTCATGGCCCTCGACGGCGTCCTGGGAAGCCCCTGGGTCGGCCTCCAGAACTTCAAGGATTTCGTCAATTCCTACTATTTCTGGGAACTCATACGCAACACGGTGATGTACAGCATCGGCAAGATGATCTTCTCCATTCCCGCCGCGATTTTCCTGTCGGTGACCCTCTACGAGTGCCGCGTCTATTTCCTGCGCAAGTCGGTACAGACCCTCGCCTACCTGCCCCACTTCCTTTCCTGGGTCATAATGTACGCCATCCTTCTCGCCATCCTTTCGCCCTCGAACGGCATCGTCAACGACGTCATCAAGCTCTTCGGCGGCGAGCCGATATCCTTCCTCACCGACGCGAAGGCCTTCCCGTGGATCGTCATCCTCTCGGACATGTGGAAGGAAATGGGCTGGAGCGCCATCATCTTCCTCGCGGCGCTTATGGGCATCGATCCTTCGCTCTTCGAAGCCGCCACCGTCGAAGGCGCCAGCGCCTGGCAGCGCGTGCGCTATATCACCCTGCCCTCGATCCGCCCCGTCATCGTGATGGTTTTCCTCCTGAGGCTGGGAACCATACTGGACGCCGGCTTCAACCAGATATTCATGCTCTATTCGCTGCCCGTATACAGCGTGGCCGACATCATCGACACATGGATATACCGCCAGGGGCTCCTGGAATTCCGCTTCGGGCTGGCGACGGCAGTAGGTCTCTTCAAAGGAGTGTTCGGCCTCATTCTCATCGTGGTTTCCAACAGGCTTATCCGCAAACACACCGATTCCGGGTTGTACTAATGAGGTATGGAAACATGAAAAGCAGCATCCGACTGACAAATAGCGATAAATTCTTCCACTTCCTCGTCAATACGAGTCTTTTCGTCATTCTCGCGATTTTCGTGATACCTATATGGAGCACGATAACCCTTTCATTCCGCCCCAACACCTTCATCGGATCGGCGCTGGACGGCATGCTCCTGGCGCCCTGGAAATGGTCGACATCGGCCTACGAAGCCCTCCTCGGCCACAGGGCCTTCCTGACCTCGACCTTCAACAGCTTCCGCATATTCTTTCAGGGTGTGGCCACCGCACTTTTCCTCACGGTGCCCCTCGCCTACATACTGTCGATCAAGACCCTGCCGGGGCGCAAGATTCTCTACGGCATCGTCATCATCCCCTATCTTTTCAATGTGGGACTCATCCCCAACTACCTACTCGTGGCCAAGCTCGGCCTCATGGACAAGCTGGCCGCCGTCTACCTGCCGGGGGCTATCAGCGTCTACAACACCCTCATCATGAAGAGCTTCTTCGAGGGAATCCCCGATGAGCTCAAGGAATCGGCGCGCATCGACGGGGCTTCGGAGATCACTGTTCTCTTGCGGATCATCCTCCCCCTCTCCAAGCCCATACTCCTGACGATAGGCCTCTATTATGGGGTGCATTTCTGGAACGATTTCTTCAACGCCATGCTCTACCTCAACGACAGCGCCCTCCAGCCCCTCCCCATCCTCCTGCGCAACATTCTCCTGTCCTCGGGGATGAACGAATATGTCGAAGTGAACGCCTTCGGCGAGGCGCCCATCGCCGCCATCAAGGCCGCCAGCGTACTTTTAGCGGCGATTCCCATGCTCATCGCCTATCCCTTTATCCAGCGTTATTTCGTAAAAGGGACGATGCTGGGAAGCGTGAAGGGCTGAATCGGGTTCCATATCGGGGCTTTTGTCCCCGTCGCGATAGATCAAGGAGGTTTCCATGAAACGAACAATCAGAATCATGATGACGCTCATTCTCGCCATGGTCTGCATCGGATCGACATTCGCCCAGGGGGCGAAGCCGGTGACGATCGAGATGTGGTATGGAGCGGCCATCACCGAGGCGGGCCCGCCCCCCGACGACTGGGTGGTCTACAAGATACTGCGCGAAAAATACGGGATCGAGCTCAAGATCACGGCCGAGCCTTCGAACGAGAACGACCAGGACGTGAAGATTCTGGCCGCGGCGGCTGCCAACCAGCTGCCCGACCTCTTCATGGTGCGCCGCGATCCCTGGCAGACCTTGATCAAGCAAGGCCTCGTGGCCCCCATAAACGACATGTATCCTCTCATGCCCAACAGGGCCGAGAATCATTTCAACGAGGATTCCATCGCCTTCTCGACGATCAGGGGCAAAAGCTACGGTTTCGCCTTCCCCGGCTCCCTCCAGAAGAACGAAGGCCTCGTCATCAGGAAAGACTGGCTCGACAAGCTCGGCCTCAAGATGCCAACCACCCTCGACGAGCTCTACGATGTCTGCTATGCCTTCACCTTCAAGGATCCCGACGGCAACGGCAAGAACGACACCTACGGCTACGGCGCCTTCGTCGAGCTTTTCGACCAGGAGCAGTACCTCGGCAGGCGCTTCGAGCCCATCATGGGCGCCTTCGGCGTGGCCGGCACCTGGAACATGACCGAGAAGAATTTCGGACTCAACGCGAAAAAGCCCGAGTTCTTTGAAGCCCTCAAGTTCGTCAACAAGATGGTGGAGAACAAGGTCGTCGACCCCGACTGGCCTTCCCTCAAGAAGGACGATTTCCGCGCCGCCTGGAAACAGGGCAAGTTCGGCGTGATGAGAGAGCAGAATGCCGCCCTCGCCGCCCAGGCCAACTACGCCCCCTTCGACAAGAATTTCCCCAACGGTGAATGGGTCGCGCTTCCCCCTCCCAAGGGTCCGAAAGGTCTCGCCGCCACGGGCGTCATGGATGCCAACTACAGGATCTATGCCGTCTCCCCCAAAGCCATAAAGGCCGGAAAGAAGGAAGCGATCGCCAAATTCCTCGACTGGATGGCTTCCGAAGAAGGCTATAAGCTCATCGGCTGGGGCGTCGAAGGCGTGAACTATTCACTCGACGCGAACGGCGACATCACGGAGAAGAACGTACCCGCCGACACCAAGTTCTCGTCTCCCAAGGGACAGACGGTCACGCAGCTCCGCAATATGGTTTTCTACAACAGCACCCTCGAGCTCAACGCCCGCTATCCCTATTTCACGACCGCCAATGGCCGCAAGATCGGCCCCCTGGGTTACCTGAAGTCCTTCCAGTCCTATCCCTGGATCAACGTGACGGGTATGGGCACGATAGCCCCCTCCCCGAACAACGCCGACCTCAAGCGCTTCATCAACCAGGGCGTTCAGGAATTCGTACTGGGCAAGACGGCGCTGACGAAGGAAAACTTCGACGCTTTCGTGACCCAGATGGACAAGCTGGGCGCCGCTGCCTGGGAAAAGGCCGCCAGGGCGCAGATGGATGAGAACGGATACCTGAAATAAGGCGAAAAAAGACTTAAGCTGACAGGCGCGGCCGGGAGTATTCCGGCCGCGCCTCCTTTATGGAACCACCATGGACAAAGCACAACACACAGAATCAGGCAGGCTGCTCACCGACCTCGCCGATGCAGCACTCCAGGCCTGCAGACCCGACACGGTGCGCTGGAACTACGAGAACGGCCTCATCCTTCAGGCAGTCAGGGAAGCCTCTAAACGGCAGCTGGGGAGCACCTATGACGCTGCATTGCGAAAAATCGCCGAAGCCCTCGTCACCCCCGAAGGATTCATCGTCGGCTATAGAACCGACGAATTCAACCTGGACCAGATAAACGCTGGCAAATTCGTCTTCTCGATGTGGAAGGACAGCGGCGATAAACGCTATAAAATTGCCCTGGAGCAGCTCATGGAGCAGCTGGCATCGCATCCCCGCACGCCTTCGGGCTCTTTCTGGCATAAAAAGATCTACCCTAACCAAATCTGGCTGGATGGGCTCTACATGTTCGGCCCCTTCGCCGCCCGCTGCGCGGCTGAATTTTCCAATCCAGCCCTTTTTGATGATGTCTGCCTCCAGCTTTTCCATGTGAGGGAAAGTATGAAGGACAGGGCTACGGGGCTCTACTTACACGCCATGGATGAATCGCGTCGCATGGGTTGGTCCAATCCGGGAACGGGGCTTTCGCCCCATATCTGGGGCAGAGCGGTGGGCTGGCTTTCGATGGCTCTCATCGACATCCTGGACTGGCTGCCCGAAAGCCATCGAGACAGGCTGGCTGTCGTCGCGATGTTCAAGGATCTCATGAAGTCGGTTGTTGCGGTCCAGGACGGCTCGGGGCTCTGGTACCAGATCCTCGACATGGCCAGTGAACCTGGCAACTATCTCGAGGAATCGGCTTCGGCCATGTTCGCCTACTCGCTTTTCAGGGGCATGCGCATGGGAATGCTAAGCCCGGAGACTTTTGCAGTGCCTGCCGAGAGGGCGCTGGCGGGGATCAAAGATCGTTTTGTCTCCCGCGATGCCACAGGCAGAGTTCATGTGGGCGGCATCTGCAAGGTGGCCGGCCTGGGAGGCAATCCTTATCGCGACGGTTCCTACGCCTATTACATGAGCGAACCTGTAGTCTCGGATGACTACAAGGGCACTGGTCCCTTGATCCTCGCGCTCTGCGAGGCTTGCGAGAAACTCTGAGCATCGGCATAATAACGCCGTCAAGCATGCCTTGGTATTAGTCCTGAGGAGTGCGCGCCATGGAATTAAAAAACGTGAAACCAGGATTCCCCGCCTGCCTTGCTATCGTCTTTCTGCTCTCAACAATCGGGATCTTCCACGCGACAGCACAGACAGGGCAGCCTGGCGACAGCCAGCAGCTCTCCCTGAGCGCTCTTGGCTATGATACTTCCATCGGCCTTGTCCGCGAAGCCATCGCCCGCGACCTCGCCGTAGGCGTCGCCAGCAGCTCGGTAGCCATAACGGATGGCGGCAGGATCGTCTATTCCGAAGGCTTCGGCATGGCTGACCGGGAAAGAGACATCGCGGCGGATCGCAATACACTCTTCAACATCGGATCGATCAGCAAAGTCTTCACCGGCGCCGCCCTCATGCTCCTCGTCGACGACGGACTTCTCGAACTCGACGATAAAGTGGTCGAGCATTTGCCTGAATTCGCGATGGAAGATCCTCGGCACCGAGACATCACGCTGCGCATGCTCCTCAACCACAGCTCGGGGCTGCCAGGCTCCACGCTCTCCAACAGTTTCGGGGCGGAGCGCAATCCGGGGTTCCATGAGCAGCTGCTCTCCACCCTTCGCCGCTCCAAGCTCCGTTCCGACCCGGGAAAGTTCGCTTCCTACTGCAATGACGGTTTCAGCCTCGCGGAACTCGTTATCGAGCGCGTGAGCGGAAAGCCCTACGAAGAATTCCTGCGAACGAGGCTGTTCGCACCATTGGGGCTTGAAAAAACCGGCCTGAGCGTCGGGCTTCGTCCCGGGGAAACCAGCGCTGCCTTCTACAGGTCCCAAGACGGGGCTAAGGATGCTCTGGAGGTGGTGTCTGCCACAGGCGCTGGAGGCATTGCGTCCACTGCCGAGGATCTTTGCCGTTTCGCCGATTCTTTCTCGCTGGGAGGGACGAGGATTCTTTCCCAGGCATCCCTGCGCGAAATGATGAAGCCGCAGCCTTCCCTCGCGGCTATCGCGGCCGACAGGAATCCGGAGATGCCCTTCGGGCTGGGCTGGGATGTCGCCCTCCCCTCATTTTACGCCGACAAGGGTATCCAGGTATTCTGGAAGGGGGGAGATACCTACCACTACCACGCCTTGATCCTGACAAGCCCCGAACGTCGGCTGAGCCTGACGATCCTCCAGTCCGGCGAGGGCACCGGCCTCATACGCCTCGCGAAGGAGCTATTCGAAAGCCTGCTTGCCGAAAAAGGCGTCATGGTCGCCCGCCCCCCTATCGCCTCCGTCCCGATTACATACCTGCCTGTGCCCGAGGAGTTTAGGGATTTTGAAGGCTACTACGGGCCATCGCTCTTTAGGCTCGCCCTCTCGCCTTCAGGCGATTCCTTCATCCAATACATCTCGATAGGCAGCCAGGAGCTCCCGGTCTTAACCATGCGTTATACGGGCGGCCATTTCGAGGACGGGCAGGGCGGAAGATACTTCCTTACCCGCATGGGCAGAAAACAGTACTTGGCAGGCTCCATGTTCGATGACTGCATAAGGATGGTGATGGGTCAGAGACTGCCGGAAAAGGCTGGGGAACAGACACTGCGTATGAACATCGACGGGAAGGTATGGCTGAAGAGGAGCGTAAAGCCCTTTGTTACCTCAGGCGACAGCGCCACCCATATCCTCGTTTCGAGTCTCGCCAGTTCCCTTCCCGGCTATGTCGACTTCGCGGGCATCAAGGAAATCACCGCGCCCGACCGCGCCGGCATGACCATCGAGGCCATCTCGGAACAACAGGAATTGCTGCTGGCAGAAGAGGAGGATCGAGTCTGGGTCTGGCTAGCTGAAGCCCTCTACTGCCCTGTCGACTCGGCTACAGCCCTCGCTACGGGAGCGAACACTACACGCATAGGGCAAAAGGGTCTCAACGAATGGCGCACGGCCAGCGCGGAGCGGCTGCTCCGTATCAGCCTTCCTTCATCGGGTAGGCTCATCGTGTTCTCCGCCGATCGCTCGGTCATCCACGACAGCGCCTTCGATACCCACCATACAGGCAGCCTCATTCACGTGGTGGAACTGCGCGTACCGGCCGGCAGCTTTGTGGAACTGGCAGGAAATCCTCAAGACCTATTCAGCATCGTTGTGGAATAAGGTGGCCGGCCTGGGCGGGAACCCTTACCGCGATGATTCTTTCGCCTATTACATGAGCGAACCCATCGTGTCCGACGACTTCAAGGGTGCCGGCCCCTTCATGCTGGCGCTCTGCGAGGCGCTTGCGAATAATTGATAGGATTTACAGTTTTTGACAGGATAACAGGATGGGCAGGATTTACAGATAAGAATTTAGGTAAAGAAAAGAAAGAGCGAAACGATGCTTTTTTCTTTTTTTACCCAAATATTTTCCCGTAAATCCTGTCCTAACGTAAATCCTGTCTAGCTCTTCTCCGCGAAGCCTGTCAGCGCGTGGGCGACCAGGTTCGTCAGCGATTCCACCTTCATGCCCATCGCGTAGTAGTCATTCAGCTCGGTGAGCTGGGTGTGGCAGTTCTCGCAGGCGGTGCAGATGATATCGGCGCGGGCTGCCTTGATCTGATCGACCTTCACCTTGGCCGATTTCATGCGGAATTCCTGCTCGCCCATCGAGATGAGCCCGCCGCCTCCGCCGCAGCACCAGTTTTCCTCGCGGTTCGGCGTGAGTTCTACGAAATCGCCGGTGAGGGCGCCGATAATGCGCCTGGGCTCCTCGATGACGCCGCCGTTCCTCGCCAGCTGGCAGGGATCGTGATAGGTGAGACGGCCCTGAAGCGTGCCCGGTTTCAGGGAAATCCTGCCCTCGGCGATATAGCGGTCGATAAGCTCCACGATCGAAGTCACTTTGAAATCGTGCTTCCCCGATTGGAACTTCATGACGCGGGTGGCCGTGCCGCATTCCACGACGACGACTTCCTTCACGTTGAGGCGGATGGCCTCGTCGACGATGCGCTGGGAAATCTTCGCCTGTTTTTTGGCGTCGCCCAGCCAGGCGGCGAAATTGACCGCCTCGAAATAGCTCAAGGTCCAGTTTTCCTTCGCGGCGTTCATGATGGCCGCGGCCGGAATGATGGAGTGCGCGCCCGAGAGCCCGACATAGAGAACATCGGCGTCCTGGACATCGACGGGGATCGTCTTCCTGCCTTCGGGCGTCGGAGCCAGGGCTTCCACCTGGGATTCGAGATTTTTGATGGCTTCCCTATAGTTTTCGCCCGACTCGACAAAGGTCTCGCCCTTGGCGATCGACATGTCGGAGAGCATCGCGAGAAGCTGAGGCTGCCGTTCCACGCCGATGAGGAGAAGCTTGGCTATGCCCATGACCTGCTGGGTGTCGATGCCGAAGGGGCAGAAGCCGATGCAGCGGCGGCAGCCCGTGCAGGAAAAGGCGGCTTCGTAAGCCTTGTCCATGCCGATATCGCCGAAGGAAATCGTCTCGCCGAGCCAGGGCGCGAACTTGCCTTGAAGCTTGAAATAGCGCTTGAAAAGCTTGCGGATCACCTCGGCTCTGCCGACGGGCGTATATTTGGTCTCGGGCATCGACGCGTAGACGTGGCAGGCTTCGACGCAGAGCCCGCAGCGAGCGCAGGTGTCTAGGTAAAGACGCATGGCCTTGTTGAGCTTCGTCTCGAAAAGGCGCTTCAGATGGCCGGTCGTTATATCATCCATGGCTTACCTCCTTCTCAGCATATTCAGCGGCAGGCTGAAGAATATGTGCACGATCTTGCTGAAAGGCAGGATCATCATGAAAAGTTCAGCCAGGAAGACATGAAGCACGATGAAATGATAATGCGAACCATGCAGTACGAGTCTGGGGTTCATGAAAGTGAAGCTCGAGAGGATGCCGAAGTAGCCGCGGAAATTGGCCTTCGTCATGACAAAGCCTTTGGCGGTCCAGGAATTTCCCCAGCTGATCATATCGCCCAGAAGGAAGGTGAAGAGAAGGAGAAGGAGGAGCAGATAGTCGGCGGGCACCGAGATATGCCTGTTCTCGCCCTTGAATCGCCTGAAAAGAAAATAGAAGGCGGGAACCGTGACCGAAACGCCGACGAATCCCGCGCCCACCATGTGGCGTGAAGCCGCCGGCACGATGTTGATGCCGGGGAAGAGGTCCAGATGGCCCAGGATCAGGAAGGCGATGCCCAGATGGAACCACATGAGGAAAAACCAGAAGACCGGTTTGCGCTTTCTGATCATCGGCATGCCGAAGGCGTCGCCCAAAGCCGCCAGGGCCGGGCGCTTCCTCGCGGGGAAGGTTTTCAGGCTGTAGGCGGGTGCGGGAGAGGAAATGATGGAGGCGATCTTCACGGCGATGCCGACGACCATGACGGTGATGGAGATATAGACGAGAGGCACCATGATGAAGTAGTAGAGGCCATCCAGGAAAAGGGCGAAGCCAGTAGGGGCCACGGCGAGGCCTTACTTTTGTCGCTTCACGTAGAAGCGGATAAGGCCGGAATCTTGTTTCGTTTCGAGAACGGCATTGCCTGTCGATTTAGCCCAGGAAGGGACATCGGCGAGGGAACCCGGATCGGTGGAGAGCATCTCGACGACCTCTCCCACCTTCATCTTCGCGACTTCCATGCTGAGCTTGACGATGGGCATCGGGCAGGCGAGCCCTTTGCAGTCGAGCGTTTTCGTGACGGCGTAATCAGACATATATTTCTCCTTAAGCGAAAAACTTGATCAAATGAATAACTGGACGGCTGATTCCTTGGCGTCCGCGAGGAAGGAAGCCACCCCGACGACTTTCATGCCGGGATAATCGATCATCTCTTCCATCTTCATCCCCATGAGATCCATCGACATCTGGCAGATATTGATTTCGACGCCCAAGGCTCCGGCCGCTTCGAAAAGCTGATCCAGGCTGGCGACGTTTTTTTTAGTCATGAGGCTTTTGAGCATCGCGGTGCCGGCGCCCGCCATGTTCATCTGCGAAAGCTTCAGCTTGTTGCGTCCTTTCGGGAGCATGAAACCGAACATCTTGCCCATGAAATCCTTGCCGCCTGCCTTCTTGGAAGGATCGCGCAGGGCGGCGGTTCCCCAGAAGGTATAGAAAAGCACGACCTTCATGCCCATGGCGGCGGCGCCGGTGGCGATGATGAGGGATGCTATCTGCTTGTCGAGTTCGCCCGAAAAAACGACCATGGAGAGCTTGTTCTCCATGCCGGGGGCGGAGTTCACCTTAGCCTTGAGCTCACTGAGCTCTTTTTCGATGTCCATAGAGTGTTTTCCTTGAGAGAACGCTAGTTGTCGCCAGCGCGGCAGCTTTCGAGACAGTGGAGGAGTTCGACGAGATGAGGTTGGGCGAGGCGATAGACGGCGAAGCCGTTTTCCCTGCGGAATTCGACGAGATCGGCCATGCGGAGAATGCGCAACTGTTGGGAGACGAGCGACTGCGGGACGGCGAGCCGCTCCGTTAGGTCGCTTACGTGCGCTTCGCCGCCGCAGAGCTGGGCGACTATCATGAGACGTATCGGGTGAGAAAGAGCCTTGAGTATTTCGGCAATATCGGCCGCGCGCGCCGAATCGTTCTTCAGGTCGCTCATCGGAATATCCGCTTCCTCAGGATATAGTGTTATCTTTATATCGCTATATCTTTATAAAACTATATTCCGTCGGCGCGCGCATGTCAATAAGTTCAGGCGCCGGCCATCATCGCTTCCACGTCGGCGTCGGCGCCGCCTATACCCTTGATGCCGAATTTCTCGACGAGGACAGTCGCGACGGCGGGCGACAGGAAACCGGGGAGCGTCGGTCCGAGCCTGATGTTCCTGAATCCGAGGTACAGCAGGGCGAGCAGTACCAGCACGGCCTTCTGCTCATACCAGGCGATGTCGAAGGACAGGGGCAGCTTGTTCACGTCGTCCAGGCCGAAGATTTCCTTGAGCTTGAGAGCGATGAGGGCGAGCGAATAGGAGTCGTTGCACTGGCCGGCGTCGAGGACGCGGGGAATGCCGCCGATGTCGCCCAGATTCAGTTTGTTGTAGCGGTACTTCGCGCAGCCCGCGGTGAGGATGACGGCGTCCTTGGGCAGCTTTTCCGCGACGTCGGTATAGTAGGAACGGCCGGGCTGGCGGCCGTCGCAGCCGGCCATCACGACGAAGCGTTTGATGGCGCCGGTTTTCACCGCGTTCACCACGGTGTCGGCCAGGGCGAAGACCTGGTCGTGGGCGAAGCCGCCGACAATCTCGCCGTTTTCGATTTCGGTTGGAGGCGGGCATGTCTTGGCCAGGGCGACGATGGCGGAAAAATCCTTCATTTTACCGGGAGCGCGGTCCTCGATATGGACGCAGCCCTCGAAACCGACGACGCCGGTGGTGAAGACGCGCGCCTTGTAGCTTTCCCTGGGGGGAACGAGGCAATTCGACGTGAAGAGAACGGGGCCATGGAAGTTCTCGATGTCGCCGTTCTGGCTCCACCAGGAGCCGCCGTAGTTTCCGTAGAGATTGTCGTACTTATCAAAGAAGGGATAGTAGTGGGCGGGCAGCATCTCGCCGTGCGTATAGACGTCGACACCCGTGCCCTTGGTCTGCTCGAGAAGGTCCTGGAGGTCGACGAGGTCGTGGCCCGAGATGAGGATGCCCGGCCTGTCGCGGACGCCGGTCTTCACGTTAGTGACGCGGGGATTTCCGTAGGCTCCCGAATTGGCGCCGTCGAGCAGCGCCATGGCCTTTACGCCGTATTCGCCCGTCTCGAGGACGAGGGCGGTGAGCTGGTCGAGGCTCTTCGTGGCGTCGGTGAGGTCGGCGAGGGCGCGCAACATGAATTTGAACACCTCGGGCGACTTTTTGCCGATAGCCCAAGCGTGCTCGACGTAGGCGGCCATCCCTTTGAGCCCGTAAAGAACGAGGGATTGGAGGGCACGGACATTTTCGTCGGCGATTTCCTTCCAGCCGCCCTTGCCCTGGGAGGCCGCGGCGCGCAGGGCTTCGGGGCTGGCCGCCGTCCAGGTGGCCGCGTCGGGAAGGGATCCGCTCGTCTTGACGCCGGCCTTGGCGCAGGCGGCCCTGAGATTTTCGCGATATCCAAGACCTTCGAAGATCCAGCGCTCGAAATCCCGGTTCGAAAAATTGGCGTTGGTGATGGTGGCGAAAAGCATCCTGTCCACGAAGAATGCCGCGGCTTCGTCGTAGATTCCCTTTTCGGCCGCTTTCGTGGCCCAGAATCCAATACCTTTGCACACATGGATCATGAGATCCTGCAGATCCGACACTTCGGCGGTCTTGCCGCATACGCCCTTGGCCGCGGCGCAGCCCGAGTTTTTCATTGTTTCCTGACACTGATGGCAGAACATTTCCACCTCCCGCATCTATGCGTGTAATCGGCGCCCCAGGGGCGGCCGTTGGGTTTCCCCTATTCCAATGCTCGATCGACGCGGGAAAAACTGCGGGCGATATCGTCTATCGTCGTGTTTTCGAGCGTCGCTCTCACTTTTTCTTCCACATCGTCGCAAAGCGACTTGAACGCGCATGTTTTCGTCGCGCATATGGCGCGCTCGAAGAGGCAGTAGTTGGAGGGCAAGGGCCCGTCGAGCGCCTCGAGCACTTCCATGCAGGGCATTTCGGAGGCGGGCTTGAGCAGGGAAAAGCCGCCGCCGATGCCGCGCACCGAGGCGATGATGCCCTTGGCGGCGAGGCTCTGCAGAATCTTGGCCAGGTAGCTGGGAGAGACGCCGAGACGCTCGGCGGCGGCCTTCGCGGCGATCGAGCCGCCGTCGCGGGATGCCAGCGCGAGAGCGTGGAGCGCGGCGTTCGTTCTATCCGAGATCGCCAGTACTCTGTCCATTCATGCTCCTTGGCATTGCGGCCGACTTGTCTCTTAGGATTTGTTCGGGTTGCCGTCGTGCCGCTTAAATCAGATATGCATATCCTATTTTAACGCATTTTTGGATTTTGTCAAGGGCGGACGAGCGCTTAACCTTCAGACCCGGGTGAGGTTTTCGATCGTCAGGCTTATGGCGCCCCTGTTGTTCTCGACGAGGCCGGCGATCCAGAGCGGGTGTTCTTCGAAGAGCAGGTGGCGGTATTTGCGGTAGGCCTCGGGAAAGAGAACCGCCTCGAAGATGGCCGTCTCGTCTTCGAAGGAGACGAACTCCATGGTTTCCTCGCTGGAGGTGAGGACGGGCTTGGCCGTTATGGGCCAGCCGAGGAGGCGGACGCGGCGGCCCACGTTGCGCCGCAGGTCGATGGCGCGCTCGCGGGGGGCGGCAAAGGCGCGCGGCCAGAGCTCCAGGGGATGGGAATCAAGGGTGGTGCCGAGGTATTTGAGCTCGGCGACGCGCTTCTTGCGCGTGGAGCCTGGAGGGGGTTCGGGAGCGCGCGGCGCCGGGGTGTGCGGCTCGCGGGCGCGGGACGCCTGAGCGCGGGGCTCCAGGCGGCGGGGCTCAGGGACGAGGCTTTCGCCATCGGGCGCGAAAAGTTCGAGCGGCCTGCCGGCGGCTAGGGAAGCGCCTGAGGTTCCAGGGAGGCAGGAAGCCCCGGGGCCGCCCGAGGTGGCGGGGCCTCCCGCCACGCCCTCGCGCGCCGCGCAGAGGGAAAGGAGAACCATGAGGGCGTCGGAGCGTTTCGCGCCTCCAAGGAGGCTGTCGAAGGCACCCGAGCCCACCAGGGCTTCGGCGTCGGTCCGCTCGAAGCGCTGGCGGCGCGCGAAGTCCTCGACGGAAAGGTAAGGCCCTCCCCGCTTCCGTTCGCGGAGCATGTCGGCGGCGACGCCCGCGCCGAGCGAGGAGAGCATGCAGAAGCCGAAGCGGATCTTGCCTCTTCGACCCCTGCATCGCTGGTCGCTCAGGTTGATGTCGGGAGGAAGGAGGGCGAGCCCCATCCGCCTCGATTCGCTCGCGTAGGCAAGCGTGGAGTAGAATCCCCCGTGGTTGGAGAGGACGGCCGCCATGAACTCGGCGGGATAGTGGGCGCGCAGGTAGGCGGACTGGAAGGAGAGCATGGCATAGCTGGCGGAATGGGCCTTCACGAAGGAATAGCCTGAGAACGAACAGATCATGGCCCAGACCGCCTCGGTGCTGACCTCGTCGGCGCCCTGCGCCGCGGCGCCTTCGAAAAAAGCGCTCCTGTATTCCTGGAGCCTGGTGTCGGCGTCCTTCTTCGAAAGGATCTTGCGGATGCCGTCGGCTTCGGAAGAGGAGAAGCCGGCGAGGGCTATGGCCGCCTTCGACACGTCCTCCTGGTAGCAGAGGATGCCGTAGCTTTCGTCGAAAAGCCCTTTGAGAAGGGGATGAAAGGCCTTCCAGGACTTGCCCCGCAGGCGATCGACATATTCGTCTATATATTTGTTCGCCGCGGGACGGATGATGGACGAATGGATGACAAGGTGCTCGAAATCCCCCCTCCCCGTCTTGATCTGCAAAAGGCGCATGGCGGGGCTCTCCACGTAGAAGACGCCCATCGTGTCCCCCCGCGCGAGAAGGGCGACCGTGTCGGCGTCGTCGATCGGCTTCCATTTTCCCGTATCGAAGGACGGATCGTTTTCGCGCAGGTCGGCAAGCGCGTCCCTGACGACGGCGAGCGAGCGGTTTCCGAGAAGGTCTATTTTCACGAGGCCAGCCTCCTCCGCCCCCTCCTTGTCCCAGGCGATCACCCTTATGCCATTGCCCGTCTCCTCGACCGGAACGTGGTCGACCAGATTGTCCGGCACGATGATGACGCCGCCCGAATGCGTGCCCAGATGCCGCGGCAGGCCGACGATGCCCGCCGCCCGCCGCGCGATGATCTTCCATTCGGGATCGGCCGAAGAGAGGGTCCCGTCGGTATCCACCTTGAGGGAGCGCTCGAAGTCCGAAATCTCGGCGTCGGGCATGCCGAAGGCCCTGGCGGTTTCGCGCAGGCCCGAGCGCGAGCGGAAGCAATTGTGGTTGGCCACCCTGGCCGTATGCTCGGGCCCGTAGGCTTTCACCACTTCGTCCAGGAGGGCGTCGCGCTCGTCCCAGGCGAAATCCACGTCGATGTCGGGCGGGTCTTTCCGCCCCGGGTTCAGGAAACGCTCAAAGTAGAGGGAATGGCGGATGGGATCGACCTCGGTGATGCCGAGGCAGTAGGCGACGATGCTCGCGGCCGCGCTGCCGCGGCCGCATATGCGCGATGCCTTCTTTATTATGTCCCAGACCACGAGAAAATAGTCGCAGAATCCCTTGGACTCGATGAGCGCAAGTTCGCGCTCGATTCTCGCTTTCACCTCGGCGGTCACGGGCGAGTAGCGCCACGCCGCGCCTTCGTAGACGTAACGGCGAAGAAGTTCGGAGGATGAGGCCTCGGGGCTTGCCCTATGCGTCGCTTCCGAAACGGCGGCAGGGCTTTCCATATGGGTCTTTTCCGGAACGGCGGCGGCCGCCATTCCGAAACGGGGGAAGACAAAGCCCGAAAATGGCTCTCCCAGGGCTTCGCGCGCGATGAGGGCGTTGAAGGCGAAGGCTTCCTCCATCCACGCGGCCTGGGAAGGGAGAACGGCCCAGGGGCCGGCGGCCGGGACGACATCTGGGCCGGCACCTGGAGCGGCGGCTGAAGCGGCGGCCGGGACGGCATTCCAGAGCGCCTCGGGCGGGTCCAGCAAGTCGTCGCCGATATCGTGGATCGTGAGGTTCGCGCCGATGGCAAGAAGCAACCGCTGAACTTCGCGCTGCTCCGGCTCGAGAAAGCTCGCCTCTGGCGTCGCGACGGGCCTGTGGCCTGAGGCGGCGAGGCGGCGCCACTTGGTTCTGTTGCAGGGCGTGACGAGGGCGAAGAGGTAATAGCGGGGTGAAAAGCGCGCGAGGAGGTTCTCGTCGTCCGTGAGGATGAAGAGGTCGCAGGAGCTTGCTTCCAGGATGCCAGCCACGGCTCCCCGGAGATCGTAGGGGGGAAGGCGACCCTTTCCGCGACGCTTCGCCGGCCTATCGGCCTTTTCGGCCGCCTCCGCGGTCGCGGAGGCGGCAGCCCTCGCGGTCAGGAGCCGCGAAATCGCCGAAAATCCCGCCTTCGTCGCGGCGATGAGGACGGCGCGGCCTCCTTCATACACAAGCTCCGTTCCGACGATCGGTTTCAAGCCCGCCTTTCGGCAGGCCTCCGTGAAGGTGGGGAGGCCATAGACGCCGTTCCGGTCCGTCAGCCCGAGGCGCGGCAGGCCTGCTGCCTTCGCCGCCGCCACCCACGCCGCGGGCTGGACGACGCCGCGCATCATCGAGTAGGAGGAGCGGACGACGAGGGGCACGAGCATGGTCAGGCCCTCCCTTCCGACAGGCGGGGGACGAGGATGCCGGCCGTCATGAACGCGCAGGGAGTCAGGGCGACAAATCCATATTTTCGGTGAACCTTGTCCAGGGCCGTCTGCAGCCGCGCTGACTTCGATTCCGAGGGCTCGAAGAGGTCGAGTTCGGGCCCCGCCGCGCCGAATTCGGAAAGCTCGACGCCGAGGCGGCGCACCCGCACGCGGCGCTCCATGGCTCGCTGGGCTATGTCCCAGGCCATGGCGGCGATCTCGTCGTCCCTCGTGAGGATGCGCGGCGACCGGGCCGAAGCTGAGGCGAAGCGCCCGTCGCTGTAGTCGATCCTGAGCGTCACCTTCCGCGCGCCGAGGTTTTCCTTGCGCGCGGCGAAGCCGAGGGTCGCCGCGAGATAGGCGAGATGAAGGCGGAGCGCCTCCTGCTCGGCGGTGTCGGGCTCGAGAACCGCGGAATCCCTGAGGCAGCGCCTTTCGGGGGGCTCGGGATTGACCGGCGAATCGTCGATGCCTCTCGCCCTCGCCACGAGGTCGGGTCCGCGGGGGCCGATGGCCCTCGCCTGAAAGGCTCCAAGGTCGGCTATCCCGCCGATATCGTCGATATCGAGGAGACTGAGCCTGTCCTTGAGCACCGGGCCCACGCCGGGCAGAAGCTCCACGGGCTGAAGCCTGACAAGGCTGGATTCCTCGTGCGGAAGGAGGGCGACGAAGCCGCCCGGCCTGAATACCCTGGTGGCCACCTTCGACACCGTCTTGTTCGAGGCGAGAGCGAGGCTCGGCTGAATGCCGGTCTCCTCCATTATTCTAATCCGGATCTTTTGGGTCGCGTCCTCAGGCACGCCGTTTATGCGAGAGGTTCCCGCCAGATCGATGAAGAGATGTCCCTGCCCGGCCTTCTCGACGAGGGGAGAAAAGGACATGCCGATCTCCCACATGGCGTCGTCAGCTTTTCGGTACAGGTCAGGGTGAGGAGGCCTCACCGCGAGGCCGGGAAGACGGTGCCGCGCCAGCGACAGCATCATGCCCCGCCTGATGCCTTCCCTGTGCGCTTCCGGCGAAAGATCGAGGACGATGGCGCGGGCAGCTCCCTCCCTCGCGACCACGAAGGGACGTGACCTGAGGCTGCGGTCCAGCCCCTCCTCGATGGCGGCCATGAGACCCACGGCGTTGACGTGGAGGACCGTGCCGCCCATCAGCCGCCTCCTTTCGAATCAACGGCGTTCGATACGCTGTCCCCGGAAAGCCCGGCCCATAGTTCGGCCATGAGCGCCGCGCTCGCCGCCGCTCCATTTCCCCCGCCCGCCGTTACGTTTCCGTCGCCCGCCGCCACGCCGTATTCGCCCGCCGCGTTTCCGCCGCCCGGCGCGAAAATCACCCTGAGCTTGGCCGCCTGGGCCGCGAGCGCCTCGAGCCGGGGCAGCCAAGAGGACAAATCGGTCCTGTCGTTGAGTTTCAGGTACACGAGGGAAGAGGTCACGACATCGATGGAAGGAGGCGATCCCGGCTTCCTTGGCATGTCGAGAAGGCAAAGAGCCACGCCGCGCGCCTTCAGGCCCTCGATGACCCGCGCCGAATACCAGTCGGCGCCGTAGAAAGCCACGGCGAGGGGCAAGCCCGAAAGATCCTTCGTCACGCGGTCGAGATGCCGGCGCGCGGCGGCGCCGTAGGAGCAGGAAGCGGGAAATTCGATGAGGAGAGCGGCTATGGCTGCCTTGGCCCAGGGCGTCGCCATGAGACGGCGGCAATCGGCGACGGCTTTCGCATAGGCGGCTTCCCTGTCCGCCGCCGTTGCCGCGCCTTCCGCCGTCGGCCTTCCCTTCGCCAATCCGCCCTCCCCCAGCATTCCCTCGGCCGGCCCGATGAAGTCTTCGCCCAGGCGGAGACAAAGATCGGAGAAGCCTCGCGCCAAGGTCGGCGCGGACGCCAAGGCCGAAGCAGGCACCAAAGCCGAGGCGGGCGCCAAGGCACCTTTCGGAGCGGACTGCGGGGCTGGACCGGCAGGCGCCAGTGTCCACGCCCAGGCCCCGAAAGGCAGCTCCACCGTCGTGAGACCCGGGACAGGCGACGCGCCTAACTCGCGGGGTCCATTCCCCGCGGGCGCGATGCCAAAGTGGACATCGGGCGATATCATCCACCTGTCTCCGATCATACGTTAATTATAACTATACATTTGTTAAGTATTCAAGAGTAAAAAGCGGGCCTTTTATTGACCGATATCCTGATACGTCGCTATGTAATTCTCACATCTATTGTTGACTGGTCCTAAAAACCATGTTACAAATAATTTATTATTACGATGTTTTTTTATTACTAGACTTATACGACGTATGGGGGTGCCCATGTATGACTTTGATTCGCTCCTCTCGAGAAGAGGAACTTCTTCCACCAAATGGGATGCCCTTTCCAGAGACTACGGCAACGCCAACTTGCTCCCTTTTTGGGTCGCCGATATGGATTTCGAACTCCTGCCGGAACTAAACGAAGCATTGAGACAGCGCACCATCAATGCAACATATGGATATACCTTTGCCAGCGATTCATACTTCCATAGCATTGAAAAGTGGTATGCGGTGCGTCATGAGATGTCGATAAAGAAAGAAGAAATCGTCAACGTGCCCGGCGTGCTCACCGGGCTCAGCTTGGCGATAAGCGCCCTATGTGGAAAGAACGACAGAATCCTCATCAATACTCCCGCATACCCTCCTTTTTTATCGCTTGCAAAAAACAGCGATCTTGAGCTGGTTCACTCGCCCCTTCTCAAGAAAAAGGTAGGATATGAATTTGATTTTCAGGATATTGAAAAAAGGCTTAAGCAAGGAATACGTTGTCTCGTTTTATGTAGTCCTCATAATCCGGTAGGCCGCGTCTGGACTCGGAACGAGCTCGCCAGAATTGTGGAATTGTGCGATTCGTATGGGACCTTCATCCTTTCGGACGAAATACATTGCGATCTTGTCTATCCAGGTCACCAGCACCTACCCTTGACAAGCATATCGGAACGCGCAAAACAAATTTCCCTTATCGCTTCCGCCCCGAGCAAGACATTCAATATTGCCGGCCTGAAAAACTCTTATCTGGTCATTCCGAATAGCGAGGTTCGCGAAAAGATAAAAGCGATGGTCGAGAAATATCATCTCTATACCAACCTTTTCGGGTTATTGGCAACCGAGATCGCCTACAGCCATGGCGACGAGTGGCTGGACGAACTATTGGCCTATCTCTGGAAGAACGCATGTTTTGTACGCGATTTTGTGGCGCACAGAAAACTAAAGATCAACGTGGAGCTGCCTGAAGCGACCTATCTGATGTGGATGGACTTCTCCAGATATGGCATGAGCCAAGAAGCGCTAATGGAAAGACTAAAAAACGTTGCCGGGGTCGCGCTGAACAACGGTCTTGATTTTGGGGACCAGTATCTCGGGTATGCGCGATTGAATATCGGCACAACGAGGAAGTTACTCGAGGAAGGCATGAGGCGCATTGCCGATGCCTTCATTGACCTCTGATATACATCGTTTGCAGATAATCACAGGATGGAGGTGAAACAATGGATCGAAAAGCCATAGATCTCATTTTTCTTTCTGAAAAAGACATGATCGAATCCGGAGTGCAGGATACGAAAAAATGCCTTGCCGTGATGGAAGAAACCTTTCGTTTACTTGGAGAAGGTGACTATCTCATGGGCGGACCGAATGGTAACAGCCATGGAAGTCTGCTATGGTTCCCCGAACAAAGCCCCTTCCCGAAGATGCCGATAGCGGGCCCTGACAGGCGATATATGGCAATGCCGGCATACCTAGGCGGACGATTCAACATGACCGGGGTAAAATGGTACGGATCAAACATCAAGAACCCGGAAAAGGGTTTGCCTCGTTCTGTACTGCTTGTCTGCCTCAATGATGCGGATACCGGCGAGCCTTTGGCCATAATGTCAGCGAATCTCCTCAGCGCCATGAGGACTGGCTGCGTGCCAGGAGTGGCCACGAAGTACCTCGCCCGAAAAAATGCGAAGACGCTTGGGATAGTCGGATGTGGGGTGATGAACAAGGCCTGTTCCAAGGCGATCCTGGAAAACCTACCAGGGGGAGAAAAAGTCTATATTTACGATATAGTCCGACGAAACGCGGAAAAATTCGCTTCGGAACTATCAAAAGAATATGGTTTGGAAATGGTTATCGTCGAGAGCCTCGAGGCCGCGATCTCCGATTCGGATGTTGTCAGCATCGCGGCTTCAGGCTCGATTGCGGTCAAGGTAGAAAAGAATTGGCTGAAGAAAGGATGCTTATTCACGATAACCGGACATGTTGACCTGGAAGACAGCTGCTATATCGAAAACAAACTCATATTTGACGATTGGAAAATGCACAAAGCCTGGCTCGAAGAAGGCTTGATGCATGAAAAAGGAATTATAAGCATTTCGAAATGGGTTCCTTCTTACCAGATACTGAAGTTATACGATGACGGACTATTGCCCGATGACAGAATGTTCAGCCTTGGGGATGTCGCCTTCGGCAAGGAACCGGGAAGAAAAAACGATGAAGAGATAATCATCTTCTCCGCGGGTGGGTTACCGGTTGAAGATGTCTCCTGGGGTTATTCCGTATACCAAGAAGCTTTGGCTAAGGGTTTGGGCCAAAAACTCGCGCTTTGGGGATAAACAGCTTAAGAGTGACTGGCGATCCGAACAAGGAGGTCGGATATTAAAGAGTCGCGACAGGATATCGGTCTACAAGATTTGTTTTCGCCGGGTAAGGATTTAAGGCAATCCAGACAACATAGATGTCGGGTTTCCTTTCACCATATATCACGGAAGTGAAGGATGGTGATTATTTTATCGCAAGGGGGAGGATAGCTATGAAACTTGGAACAAAGTGGCTTGTGGTTCTATTGCTTTTCTGCATGACCTTTTCGCCGTTCGCTCAGGGCACGCAGGGTAAAAACCTGAAAGATACGGTGACGGTGGTCTTGAAAGGTGAGCCCAGTAACATCGACCCGCATGGCAATGGGGAACTTGTCGCATTTACAACGCAGATGCAGATTTACGACAACCTGCTAAAAAAAGACGCGAACGGCGCAATTGTGCCGGAGCTGGCGACCAAGTGGCAAGTAATCGACAAACAGACCATCCGATTTTTCTTGAGAGAAGACGTATATTTCCATAATGGAGAAAAACTGACTGCTGAGGACGTCAGGTTTTCTATAGCGAGGGCAACCCAGAAACCTTCCAGTTCCGCCATATTCAAAGGATTCGATGGGGAGAAGACAAAGGTCGTCAATGATTATACGATTGATATTGTCACGAAAGGACCTTTTGCCGGCATCTACAATTATCTCTGTTCTTCTCGAGGTAATATTCTCAGCAAAAAAGCGGTTATGGAGATGGGGGATGCCAAATTCGGACGAAATCCAGTAGGCAGCGGCCCGTTCGTCTTTGACACCTGGAGAACCGGCACCGATATCAAGCTAGTCAGGAATGAAAAATATTGGGGCACAAAACCTGCTTTCTCCACCATGATTCTCAAGTTTGTCCCCGAAACCGCTTCGAGAGCGATAGAAATAGAGAGCGGTAATGCCGATGTAATTTTCGATCCCGACCCCGCCGATATTCCCAGGCTGAGCAAGAACAAGAATCTCAAGGTCATATCCGGACCTAGCTATGCTAATAGCTACATAGTATTCAAAATGTCCGACCAGGTTTTTAGCGATATAAAGCTTAGGCAAGCTCTTTCCCTGGCCCTCAACAAGGCGGGCATTGTCCAAGCGATCTATGGTGAACTCGGAAAGCCTTCGCAGAGTGTTTTCGCCAGCACCATATTTTCGTACAAACCGATGGGTGTAACAGAATACAATGTCGAAAAGGCTGCGGCGCTCATGAAGGAAGCTGGCTACAAGAATGGACTCGATGTCGTGCTTGCCACCCCGAATACGAAACAGCTTATGGATATCGCCGAAATCGCACAGAACATGTGGAAGAAAATTGGAGTAAACGCGACGATTAAAACGACGGCGATGGCGGAATTCCTTGCCGCGGGACGGCGCGGTGAAAACCAAATTGCTATTTCCGCCGCGAATTATACTACTGGGGATCCGGGACACGCTCTTGCCGATTTCGATACTCGAAGCGATGGATTCTTCAAGCCAATAGACAAGAAAATCGACGCTTATCTGGATCAGGGCGCTTCGACATTCGAGACGGAAGCAAGGAAGAAAGTCTACCAGGAAGTCCAGCAATATATCTACAATCAGTACTATATGCTGCCAATCGCTGATACGAACGTCAATTACGTAACAACTAACAAAGTTGAGAATTTTTTCTGCGATCCGGGGAATTCGCCTTATCTCGGCGATATTAAAGTATATCAATAAATAGAACATCGACAGGTGATGGCTGACAGGAATGTACCCAGTCAGCCATCTTTACGGTTACATAAAATTCCAAAGAGAGGTTCCCATGGATGTTTTGATTATCGACCAGATGACTTGGCCCGAACTGAACGATGAAATGAAGAACATAAAGCTGGCGATCGTTCCGGTAGGATCTTGTGAGCAACATGGACCCAACACCACCTTCGCGACGGATACCGCGAGAGCGGCAGCCTATTCAAAACTGCTGGCAAAAAGGTTGGGAAACAAAGTAGTGGTATTCCCCGCAGTCAATTATGGCTTATCCCTTCACCATATGGATTTTCCAGGCACGGTGACATTACGTGTTGAGACTATGCTGCATCTCCTTGAAGATATTGCGGTCTCGATAAGCAAACATGGGATAAAGAAAATACTGTTCCTCAACGCTCACGGGGGGAATTTCCCGGCACTCGACGGGGCGATCATCAAATTGAAACAAGAACATTCGATCGACGCATATTGGTCCGCAATAGGATCGGAGATATCCACTGGCGGGCTTGTTGGCCTTCCGAAACTAATCGGACATGCCTGCGAGGTGGAAACCTCCCAGACGCTGTATCTATGCCCAGAAATAGTAAGAAAAAACAGAGTCCCTTCCCAAATGCAAGACAGTATGCTTACGCGCGATTCGTTCGTGAAGGGAAATGCCGCATGGAGCTGGAAATATGACGCATCGCTAAATGGCGCGCTTGGGGACGCGAGAAAAGCGACTGCGGAAATTGGCAAGGAGATGACTGAGGCGTCCCTTGAATATATGGAAAAGATCGTGGATGAAATCATTGCCAGGAAATGAACGACGGGTGTTCTGATCAACAAGCTTGGAAAGCATTACGCGAAAACAGCCGATGAACGGAACACCGCTTCATTTTATATTAACCTATTTTCTCGATCGCACTAATCTCAATCAAACATATTTTCGCTCACTATAAACAGGGGGAATTTATCTCTTCGTAATAGTGACAGGCGACAAAATGGTTCCTCTCCACTTCCCTAAGTTCCGGTTGGCTTTTACCGCATGTTTCCTTTGCGTAGATGCATCTCGGAAAGAACCTGCATTTCTCTTCAGGGTTGATTGGTGACGAAATTTCTCCTTTTAAAATCACCCTCTTGATTTTATTTTTCATCACCTTAGGTCGGGGTATAGCGGAGAGCAATGCTTTTGTATATGGATGGTAATGTTTCCTGAACAATTCCTTTGATTCCGTTTTCTCAACAATCTTGCCGAGATACATAACCGCTATCTCATCGGAAATATGACGTACAACAGATAAGTCATGCGTTATAAAGAGGTACGTTAGCCCCAGTTCAGCCTGTAGGTCTTGCATCAGGTTCAGTATCTGCGCCCTGATGGAGACATCAAGGGATGACACCGGCTCATCGCACACAATAAACTTCGGATTTAAAGCGAGAGCTCTCGCGATACCGACACGCTGCCTTCTTCCTCCGTCAAGTTCATGTGGATACGCATTCACAAGACGTTGCGCGATTCCTACAGTCTCCAGAAGTTTGTTAACCCGCTTGTTCAAATCGGCGGAACTCTGGAATTTATTGTAAATGATCAAAGGCTCGCCAACAATTTCCCCGATAGTCATCCTTGGATTTATCGAGGAATATGGATCCTGGAAGATCATCTGCATATCTTGCCGGATAGTCTTTAGTTCGTTTTTCCCAATGTCAGAAATATCTTTGCCGTCAAACGTCATCGTTCCTGCGGTGGGTTCAAGCAGATGCAGTATCACTCTTCCTAGTGTCGACTTCCCGCATCCTGATTCTCCAACAACGCCGAGCGTTGTCCCTCGCGCCAATCCAAAGCTCACTCCATCTACTGCATGAAGGAATCCGTTTGGCGTCTTGAAATACTTCTTCAGATCCTTCACCTCAAGCAAAGTATCCATAAATTCCTCTCCTAGATCTTGTTTTTAGCAAGGATGCACTTGACTGAATGACCAGGAGATACTTCGATCATTTCTGGCGACATTTCTGCACATTCTCGCTTGGCGTGCGGGCATCGGGGATGGAAAGGACAACCGGTGGGCAAGTTCGCTGGATCAGGCATCAATCCTTCGATCGGCTTGAGCCTATCCGCATCAGAATCCAGATCGGGTATCGAGCCGAATAATCCCAACGTATATGGATGCTGGGCGTTTTCATAAATATCTTCGATATTTCCGATTTCCACGATATTACCCGCGTACATTATCGCGACTCGATTACATATCTCGGCCACGACCCCGAGATCGTGAGAAATAAGAATCATAGAGGTGTCGAAGTTTTGCTTGAGTTCGCTCATCATCTCAAGAACCTGAGCTTGTATCGTTACATCAAGCGCGGTCGTTGGTTCGTCAGCTATCAATATTTTTGGATTGCATGCAAGAGAGATCGCGATGACTACTCTCTGCTTCATGCCACCAGAAAACTGATGCGGATAATCGTTGAATCTGTCGGAAGTGATTCCAACCATTCCCAGCATCTTGATCGCTTCTCTGTCCGCGTCTTTTCGTGACACTTTCTTGTGGATGCGAATGACTTCCGAAATCTGTTCGCCGACCTTCTGAACCGGATTTAAGGATGTCATCGGATCCTGAAAGATCATCGATATCTCCCGCCCTCTCATGAGGCGCAAGCCAAGCTTGCTAAAATTCAGGACATTCTTGCCTTTGTAGAGGATCTCGCCGCTGACTATCTTGCCAGGAGGATTGGGAATCAAGCGCATAATGCTCTTTGCTGTCGTGGTCTTCCCCGCGCCGGTTTCTCCTACTATCCCCAGTGTCTCTCGATAACCTAAGTCGAAAGAAAGCCCATTGACAGCTTTCACGACAGTTTTATCCTTGACATAGTGTACAGTCAGGTTTCGAATCGAAAGGATCTGTTCACTCATTGATATTCTCCAAAGGCGCAAACATGCTCATCTTAACGTTTAAGCTTAGGATCAAGGGCATCCCGAAGACCGTCCCCGAAAAGGTTCAGCCCGAAAATAATCGCCATAATCGCAAGTCCTGGAAAGGTGATGACATGCCAATGATCACGTATATACGGGCGCGCCGCTGAAAGCATTGCCCCCCATTCCGGAGATGGCGGCTGGACACCCATGCCTATAAAGCTTAAGGAAGCCGCTTCCAGTATCGATCTCGCGACGCTCATCGTCATATTCACTATTATAGGAGCCATGCAGTTCGGTAGAATATGTCGCATAATTATCCTGTAATCATTGGCGCCAATCGATCTGGCCGCTTCGATATACTCCTGCTCTTTTACCGAGAGTATCGAAGCTCTGACGATGCGGGCATAGCCTGGGATCATGCCTATGCCAACCGCAATGATGACATTGTTCATTCCAGGTCCAAGCGCCGCTACTATGGATATAGCAAGCAACATGCTCGGTATCGCCATCATGATATCGATTCCGCGCATTATCAGGTTATCCAGTTTCCCACCATAGAAACCTGCAAGGGATCCGAAAAAAATACCGACACCTGCCGAAAAAAGCGCGGAAAACAATCCAATCATCAATGATACTCTTCCGCCAAAAAGAACACGACTGAATATATCCCTTCCAAGATTGTCCGTTCCAAAAATGTGCGATTTCGAAGGCGATACGAATCTGTTCAGAAGATCTTGGTCGTCAATGCCGTAGGGGGCTATAAAATCGGCGAGTATTACGGAAAGCAAAATGGCTACTATCAGAAAAAGACCGAATAAAGCAAGATTATTCTTCTTGAGGCTATTCCAGGTCTCCTTTAATAATCCGATCTTTTTGACAGGCTCTGTGTCAATTTCCGTAGGGGCTGGAGTATTCGAGAGTTCATCTTGAAACATGCTATCCTCCAGGATGTCAAGCTTTTGCCGGAGCGGTTACCGCAGTCTTTCTGTGCTTTTTATATTGCGCCTTTATCCTTGGGTCGATAAATGCATAGAGAATATCCACGAGAAGGTTGACTATGCTGAAACCAAGGGCTATGAAAAGTACGCCGCCCTGCACCATTGGGTAATTCTTGACATTTATCGAGTCGATCATAAGTTTTCCTATTCCAGGAATGGAAAAGATTGATTCGGTAAGGATCGCGCCGCCTAACATCCCTCCAAAGGAAATGCCCACGACAGTCACGATGGGAATCAACGCATTTCGCAGAGCGTGATTGAATATTATATTCAGTTCGTTCTGCCCCTTGGCCCTGGCTGTGTTGATGTAGTCCTGCCTGATCACCTCGAGCATGCTTGATCTTGTCTGACGCATTATATTTGCCGTTGATGCCAATCCCACGGTAATGGAAGGAAGAATCCACTGTATCGGTTTCGAAAATCCAGAAGACGGAAACCATCCGAGATATACAGAAAATATTATAATCAGCATTAATCCCGTCCAAAAGTTTGGCATGGAGACGCCGGTCAAGGCAAAAACCGTGGCAATATTGTCGAAAATCGAGTATTGCTTAGTCGCTGCGATAATTCCTGTAATTATTCCTATTAGCGTAGCCAGTCCAATACTGAGGCATGCGAGCGTCACTGTCGTTGGCAGTCTTTCCAATATTTCTGTTGTGACGGATCGGCGCGTGGTATATGAAGTGCCAAAATCACCGTGTAGCAATATACCCTTAAGATAATTAAAGAATTGGACGGGGAACGATTTATTCAATCCAAGCTCTTCTCTCAGCACCGCGACGCTGGTTTCGTTCGCGTCCATACCTAACATGTACTCTGCGGGATCGCCTGGAGTAAAATAAATCATGCTGAATACGATCAGAGATACTCCAAACAAGACAGGCACCATCATCAGAAGCCTTTTCATTATATATCTCAGCATCGCTTTCTCCTGTAATTCAAGAAAAAAAACAGCTTATAAGAATAGCAGCAGATATTTTACCGATCATTGCTTTATTGCGATGGCATCAATCTCAACAAGCGCGTTTTTCGGAAGCCGGGCCACTTGAACCGCAACTCTGGCCGGAAAATCAACCGTGAAAAACTCTTTATATACTTCATTCATAGAATTGAAATCGTCCATGTTCATCAAGTAAACAGTCACTTTTACGATATCTGGCATATGTAAATCACCCGCCTCAACAACGGCCTTCAAGTTATTGAGGACTCGCCGGGTTTGGATGGAAATATCGCTTTGCACGAGAGCCCCTGTTGCCGGATCTATTGGGAGTTGCCCGGATACAAAGAGAAAGCTATCAACCCAAACACCTTGCGAGTAAGGGCCAATCGCAGAAGGTGCATTGGTAGTCGAGACGATCCGCTTTGTATTCATCCTAGTTCTCCTTTTTTATCCCATTTAAGTACCTGTATACGGTGGCTTCCGATACATTCAGCCTAGAAGCCACTTTCATAACCGTACCTTTCAAGAGGAAGACTCCTCCCTCGTTCAATTTCTTGATTATCTCGATTTTTTCAGATTGCGACATCCTATCAGGAGGAACGCCATAAGCCTCTATGACATTTTCGATGCTATCATAAGCCAATACATCTACCGTACGACTAAATCGCTCTATTGGATCGGTCTTATCTTGCTGTTTCGGTTGTTGGAGAATACTGTCCAGATAATCCCGGAATTGGACAAGTTTTTCATCGTCTATATTGATGCAAAGGAGCCCGATTATCTTCTGCGTATCATCACGTATAAAAAAAGTCGAAGAACGCAGCTTCTTGCCAAAAGTTGACACACCCTTATAGTTAGTCAGAGCATGCGTATTTTCCGCACTCCCATCCTTCAGGATTTTTAGAACAAGATTCGTAGCCGGGGAGCCTACCTCCCTGCCGCTTATGTGATTATTTGCTATGGCAATTATGGACTTGTCTATATCCAGCACGTCATGAAGCACGATTTCGGTATCTTTACCTAATACTACGGCGAGAAAATCAACCAAAGGAAGAAAGGGCTTTAAATATGGGTTCATAGTAGATCCTCATGCTCATTATAATAAAATAGTATCGTGATAATAATTTATTTGTATCATGAGAATTGTGTTCCGTCAACTCTTTTCGTGACAATATAGGCTTATAGAATTCCTAATGTTTTCCGTGATGAATCCATAGTAGAAGACTCGGTAAATCGTAAGGGACTAGTGTCAAACATGCATAAAAAACGACCTCCGGAAGGAAATCCTCCGAAGGTCGCCTATCGATACGCGGAACGCTAAGCGATCATTCGAGCACGGCGCCCTTCATTCCCGAGGTGACGGCTCTCCTGTAGCGGTTCAGGAAGGGACTTTCGGTGGGCTGGACATAGGGCTTCCACTCCGTTTTGCGGCGCGCCAGCTCGGCGGCGTCCACCAGAATATCGAGCTTCTTGGCGGGAATATCGATGCTGATCATGTCGCCTTCGCGCACGAGGGCGATGGGACCGCCGCCGGCGGCCTCGGGCGAGACGTGGCCTATCGAGGCGCCGCGCGAGGCTCCCGAGAACCTTCCGTCGGTGATGAGGGCCACGGTTTTGTCCATGCCCATGCCGGCCAAGGCCGACGTTGGGGTGAGCATCTCGCGCATGCCGGGGCCGCCCTTGGGTCCTTCGTAGCGGATCACGAGCACGTCGCCGTCGACGATTTTCCTGGCCTGAATCGCCGCGAAAGCCTCTTCCTCGCTGTTGAACACCCTCGCCGGTCCCGTGTGAACGAGCATTTCGGGCGCCACGGCAGCCTGTTTGACCACGCTGCCGTCGGGAGCGAGAGAGCCGCGAAGGATGGCGATGCCGCCGGCCTTGTGATAAGGCCTATCCAGAGGCCTTATGACCTCTTCATTCTTGACGCGCACGCCGGCGAAATTCTCGTTCTGAGTCTTTCCTGTGACCGTGAGGCAGTCGCCATGGATCAGACCGCCCTGGGACAGCTCGGCCATCACGGCCTGCACGCCGCCGGCCTGATAGAGGTCCTGGATATGATGGGATCCGCCCGGCGACATGCTGCAGATATGCGGCACCTTGCTTCCCAGCGTATTGAACAGTTCGATATCGAAGCCTACTCCCGCCGCCCAGGCGATGGCGGGCAGATGGAGCGTCGTGTTCGTGGAACCCCCAAGGGCGAGATCCACGGCCACCGCGTTTTCGAAAGCTTTGGCCGTAAGGATGTCCCTCGGCTTGATATCCTTTTCGACGAGATTCATGATGGCCCTTCCCGCTTCCTTGGCCAGGCGATCGCGCGCGGAGTAGACGGCCGGAATCGTGCCGTTGCCGGGCAGACCGAGGCCGAGCGCTTCCATCATGCAGTTCATCGTGTTGGCGGTGAACATGCCCGAGCAGGAACCGCAGCCCGGACAAGCCGCGTTCTCGACCTCCAGGAGGTCCGCGTCGCTCGCCGTGCCGGCGATGTGCTTGCCCACGGTCTCGAACACCGTATTGAGGTCGATTTCCTTCCCATTGAGCATTCCCGTGAGCATTGGCCCGCCGGAGATGACGACGGAGGGAATATTCAGCTTCGCCGCCGCCATCGCCATGCCCGGGATGATCTTGTCGCAGTTGGTCACCATGACGAGACCGTCGAAGGCATGCCCCTGCGCCATGACCTCGATCGAGTCCATGATAAGCTCGCGCGAAGGCAGGGAAAACTTCATGCCCATGTGGTTCATGGCGATGCCGTCGCAGACGCCGATCGTCGGGAACTCTATGGGCAGGCCGCCGGCCGCGTAGATGCCGGCCTTCACCGCGTCCACGATCCGGTTGAGATGGACGTGGCCGGGAATGATCTGATTGTAGGAATTGGCGACCCCTATCCAGGGCCTCGCGATTTCCCAGTCGGTATAGCCGGCCGCCTTGAGCAGCGCCCGGTGAGGAGCCCTCTGCGGGCCTAGTTTCGCCCTATCGCTTCTCATTGCATTAATCTCCTTTCATAGCTGCGCATCAGTACCCCGGCAGAAGCATCACCAATCCAGGAACATAGGTGATGAGCAGGAATACCGCGATGAGAATAAGCACCATGGGGATGATCGGTTTCGTTATCTTGCCCATGGGCAGGCCGGTGATGGCGCTCGCCACATAGATGTCGATCGCCACGGGGGGAGTCGCCATGCCGATGGCAAGCCCCACGGTCAGCACCACGCCGAAGTGCACGAGGTTGCCGCCGACGCCTATGATGGCCGGCAGGAATATCGGCGTCAGGATGATAAGGGCGGAGGCGGTCTCCATGAACATGCCCGCGATCAGGATGATGACGTCGATCATCAGATAGATAAGGAAGGCGTTGTTGCTCGTCACGCTGAGCATGGCGCCGGCGATCGCCTGGGGAATCTGGTAAAAAGCGAGACCCCATCCGAACACTTTCGATGTCGCGATGATGAACATGACAAGGGCCGAGGTGACGCCCGAGCCCACCACGAGCTTGTAGAATTTCTTGAAGTCGAGAGCCTTGTACACGAAGATGGCCACAAGGAAGGTGTAGAGAACGGCCACGGCGGCGGCTTCGGAGGGCGTGAAAACGCCCGAGAATATTCCGCCGAGGATGATGCCCGGGCACATGAGTCCCCAGAGCGCCGTCACGAATTTCTTCCATATCTCCTTGGCCGAATATTTTCTACCCGCCGGATACTTCCGTTTCTTGGCGATGTAGATGGCCCATACGATGAGCCCCAACCCCATGAGGGTGCCGGGGATGAAGCCGCCCAAGAAAAGCTTGGCCACAGACTCTCCCGCGATGACCGCGTAGAGCACCATAGGGACCGATGGGGGGATGACGACGCCGATCGTTCCGGCCGAAGCGATGAGGGCGGCCGAGAAATCCACGTCGTATTTTCTCTCTTCAAGCTCAGGCAGAAGCGAAGCGCCTACGGCCGCCGTCGTCGCCGCGCCCGAACCTGAAATCGCCGCGATAAACATGGACGCGAGTACCGACACGATGGATAGGCCGCCGCGAATTCTGCCGAGGCAGGATTCGGCGAACGCCACGATACGCTCGGAAATCCCGCCCCGCGCGAGAACATCGCCGGCGAGAATGAAGAATGGCACGGCCACGAGGGAAAAGGAATTATTGCCCTCGAAGAGGGTCTGCGGAACCATCTGGAGGGGAATGCCGGCCTGTATGAACACGACGAGGGCGGCGAGGCCGATGGACAGGCCGATGGGCACGCCGATCAGAAGGAAAAGAAAGAAGGCGCCGAATATCAGGTAGCCCATATCAGCTCCTTTTCCAGATCGCCGTGAGAGAGTCGACGACATGGATCATTACGACGCATCCCACGAGGGGATACATGAGGTAGAGCCACTTCATCGAAATCTGCATGGCCGGAGTGATCTGGCCGGCTTCGCTCTTCATGAGGACGGCCCCGAACCACGCCACTATGGCAAAGAAACCGATGCCCAAAAATCCGATAACCGTCTGCATCACTTTCTTGGCTGCCGGCGGCAATTTATCGAGCACGAAGGTGACGGCGATATGGTTGCCCTTTTTGAAGGCGACCGCCGTTCCGAGAAGGCTGGCGAACACGAGGAGGAAACAGGCCAGCTCCTCGGACCATGTCAGCGCGGTGAAGAAAAATCTGAAAACGACCTGGGCCACGGTCACGATCACCATGAGGACGAGCGTCACGAAGAGCGCCGCCTCGGTGATCGTGTTGATCCGGTCGCTCAGTGAATGGAGAAGGCCAGTGTTGGCTTTCCCCTCTTCAGTTGAGGACATTAGTATCTCCTATTCACTTCGTCGCGAGAATGGCGTCGATGAAATCCTGGCCATACTGCGCCGCGTACTGCTTGTAGACGGGCTGCACGGCGTCCAGGAAGGGCTTGAGGTTGGGCGTCGCGATCTGCATTCCCTTGGCCGCCAGATCTTTCATCCACTGGGCCTCGCTCGCGTTGTTGAAATCGCGCTCGAATTGGGCCGCTTCTTTCGCCGCTTTCATCACGGCTTCCTGCTGAGCGGGCTTGAGTTTGTCCCAGGTTTTCATGCTCATGATGAGAGGAGCCGGCGCATAGGCATGGCGGGTGATCGTCATGTATTTCTGGCTGTCGTAGAGCTTGAAGGAGACGATGACGTTGAGGGGATTTTCCTGTCCGTCGATCGTGCCCTGCTGGAGCGCGGTAAGAGCCTCAGTCCAGGCCATCGGGACCGCGTTGGCTCCCAGAGCCTTGAACGAATCCACATAAATGGGGTTCTGCATCAGCCTGATCTTGAGACCTTTCATATCGGCCGGCGAATTGACCGGATGCTTGCTGTTGGTCAAGTTCCTGAAGCCGCGTTCGGCCCAGGCGAGCCCTTTCCATCCCTGCTTTTCCGCTTCCGCGAAGAGCTGGTTGCCGATGGGTCCGTCGAGAACGGCGTAGGCATGCTGAGGATCCCTGAAAAGGAAGGGCAGGTCGATGGCGCCGAACCTCGGAACGAAGTTGATGAAAGGTCCGTTCGTGATGATGGCCGCGTCGACGATGCCCATCTTCATGCGTTCGAGGAGGGTGCGTTCATCGCCGAGGACGGCGTTGGGGAACAAGGTGACTTTCACTTCGCCGTTCGTGTACTTTTCCGTCAGTTCCTTGAATTTGGTCGCCGCCAAATGGAAAGAATCCTGCTCGTTGACTACGTGGGCCAATTTAATGTCGATCGCGAAGGTCGGGGTGATGAGAGCCGCCGCGAGGACCAGGACGAGAAGCGCGCGTTTCATAGTTTCCTCCTAATAAACGCTTTGGTACTACCTTGGTAGTACCATGTTGCCTGAAATGCTAAACCAGGTATATAATCATGTCAAGGTATTTTACGATGGAAAAGAAAAGAGAAGAGCTCGTTCACAGACTATTGGGCATGATCCACGACCCTCAGGCCTTCCCGGACGGAAAGCTGCCACCCGAGCGCGAACTGGCCATAAAAATGGACATAAGCCGCAATCTCCTGAGGGAAGTGATCATCACCCTCGAAGCCATGGGCTATATCACCGTACGGGAACGACAGGGAGCCTTTATCGTCAAACCCAATCCGGACGATTTTACCGCCAGCCTCAAGCTGGCCTCCTTTTGGCCCGACGACATGCTCATCAACGTCATGGAGATGCGCCTCATCATCGAACCGCCCATCGCCGGCCTCGCGGCCCTCCGACGAAGCGAGGAAGAACTCGCGAAAATGAAGGAGTGCGTCGCCAAACTCGTCGCCATGCACGAGAGCCCCAGCCACGGCGCCTCGAGCGGAGGCCAATGGGATTCGATGCTCCACATGCTGATCGTCCAGGCGGCGCGCAATCCCCTTCTCGCCCGCCTTTACGAGGGCCTGTCTTCCACGATGGACCAATACATCGTCCTCAGCCGCGTCAAGCTGCTCGCCCTGCCCCAATGGCCGCAGAAAATCATCGAGGAACACTCCCTCCTCGTCGCCGCCATCGAAGCCAAGGACGAAGTCGCCGCCAGGGAGGCGCAGAGCAAGCATCTGGGAAGCGCCCTCGCCATGCTCAAGGAAATCTCGAAATGAACGTGGATCTCATAGCGGCTTCCATAGAAGCTTCGGTCGAGGTGGATTTCTCCAGGGCGGGAGGTCCCGGCGGGCAGAACGTCAACAAGGTGAATACGAAAGTGACCGCGAAGCTCGCCATCGACGCCATACAGGGCCTGAGCGCCGCCGAACGGCGTATCATGGTCTCGAAACTCGCCAACCGCATCACCACCGAAGGCATTCTGACCATTCAGGTGAGCGACGAGCGCACCCAGGGCGCCAATAGGCAGATAGCCTTCGAAAGGCTCCTCTCCCTCATCGTCGCCGCGGCGAAGCGCGATCCGCCCCGAATCCCCACCAAACCCGGCCGCGCCGCCCGCGAACGGCGCATGGATTCCAAAAAAGTCCGAGGCCGCACGAAACAGGACAGGCGCGGCCCCCTCGCCGACTAAGAAAAGCTAAAAATCGGGGCTAAACCCCATTTTTCAACTTACAGCCCTTCCAGGATCTTCGCGGCGTGGCCGGCTGGCGTCACCTTCGGGAAGACCTTCGCCACGATGCCGTCGCCGCCGATTACGAAGGTCGAGCGGATCACTCCCAGCACCTTCTTGCCGTACATCATCTTCTCGCCCCAGGCGCCATACGCCGCAAGGACCTTTTTCTCCGGGTCCGAGAGGAGGACGAAAGGAAGCTCGTATTTTTTCCTGAACTTCGCGTGGGCGGCGGGCGAATCCGGACTCACCCCTACGACGCGAATGCCTCGCTTCGCGAATTCGCCGTAATTGTCGCGGAATGAACAGGCTTCCACCGTGCATCCGGGCGTATCGTCGCGGGGATAGAAATACAGGATAAAACCGGGTGTCCACGGACCGCCGCACAAGTCACCAAGCGTCCAGAGTTCCCCCTCCTCGTCGGCCAGGGAAAAATCGGGCGCCTTCATGCCTTTCTCGATCATGTTATGCCTCCGTGCGTTCCATACTACTCCGCTTCCGTCACAGCCCACACTATCTCATGAGCCCTCTCGGCGAGGCAATCGACGCCGTCGCCGAGCATCCTCAGCCCAAGATCAGCTCTTCTTTATCGGAAAGTAGATCACCGTCTCAAGCTTTTCGGGAGGCGTATCCTCGGGGGAATTGAGATATTCCTCGAACATGAAGGTCTCCATCTGGACGCCTTTTTCCTTTACGAAAGCCGTCAGGGCGTTGTAGGTTTCCTCGAGAGTCGTGTACGGCCCCGTATGTTTGGCCGTCGCGAAGGAACCTCCATGCAGCGTGCTCGCGGCGACCCTGCCCTCGCCGGCTGCGGCCTTGGACAAGGGGAAGCCGACCTCGACGTCCAGGTCGTTCATGTCCATGTTGTAGTAAATGACGAAGGGCGCTCCGGCGAAGGGAATGCCGCTTTTACCCATGTACGCGGCGATCTCCCCGTACATCGCGCCCATCGTGCTCGGCAGCTCCGACACCGGTGTCCGGTAGCGGACGGACAGCGTGGGTGTCTCCTTCCTTTCAATGATCTGCATACCAACCTCCATAATCTAATGATGGTTCGATGATGGCATGGGGTATATGACAGCTGTATGTCGGGGATAAAATCGATTATTCGTAAATTCGCGAAATTTGTCCGGCCACGGTCTTGATTATGTCTCGTAGATGGGGAGGTTCGAGCACCTCGACAAAGGCGCCATAGCTGAGGATGTAGCCGTACATCCACCCGTCCTCCGGCATCCGCGTTCTGACGATGAGCCCGCCGTCCTCGGTTCGTTCCAAATCTTCCTTATTGTAGAACTCTTCCACCAAGGGAACCATCTTTTCAGAGAATTTCAAGGTCAATTCCATGACGTTTCCCGTCTTCTCCGGCGCGTTATCGCGGGAAAAATCCTCAAAACTTTGACTCCGTCGCCGGAACCGTTCACCCAGGATTTCCGGCTCCCGGATCCGCGATATCCGGAAAAGTCGATACCCTTCCCGGAGACGGCAGTAGGCGTAGAGATACCAGGCGCGCCACTGGAACACGATCGTCATCGGTTCCACGATCCGCGATTCGCGCTCCAAACGGTTGTTGGTATAGTCCATCTTGAGAAGCCGTCCCGAGTTCACCGCGGCCTGGACGGTCTTGAATGCTTGTCGCTGGTCCGGCCCTCCGCCGAGCATGCTGAAATCGATGTGGAGCTTTTCTTCCCGATCCTTGAAATCTCCATCCTCGGCCGTCGGCACGAGGCCGCGCATCTTCTCCAGGGTATCGTCGATCCGCTGGTCGTCCAGCGAGTCACCGATGCCGCGCAGGGCGGTGATGATGAAGAAGAGGTCGTCCACGGTCACCAGGCGCCGGTCCATCTTATAGCCGTCCATGATGCCGTAGCCGCCCGACGGTCCCTGGACGCTGATCACCGGTATTCCCGCGAGGTTTATGGCTTCCATGTCCCGCTGGATGGTCCTGACCGAAACGCCGAAGCGCTCGGCCAGTTTGCCGGCGCTCGCCAGATCGCGGTTGAGAAGGTAGACAACAATGGACAGGAGCCGGTCAATTTTCATGATGATTGGTTTGAAGCATGGTTCGCGCGGCTTCCCCTTGTCAAGGTAAACCGCCGATAGCTGTTGTCATTTTTTGTTACTTTTTTTAAATACTTAGTCTGTTTTTGTAACAAATAGGCTTGACAGTTTCATAGATAGTTACATATACTCTACACATAGTTATTTTCAGTAACAATAGGAGCGCGTTATGCCCAAGTTTACCTTCAATCTCGGCAGTTTTATCGTGAATGTGGCGATCGGGTGGTTTCTCATGTCCTTCATGCAGGCGGCGATAGGCGCTTTACGCGCGGGCGCGCGAAACGATATCATTCCACGTTTCAAGACTATCGCCTTTTTCCACGATAGGCCTGCCGCGATACTCAATATCGCCATCATGGCGGGGATCTGGATCGTTACGACGACGCTGTATTTTACCCTGAAGCGAAGGTAGGGCACCCGATGGCGAATACGCCCGCTTTCATGAAAGCCTTTCCCCTCACCGCGAGGGCGGCGGTGCACACCCCGCTCGTCTTCCGCGCGGGGCTCTACGCCGCGGACGGCCTGCCCTGGCCCTCCCTCGAGGGAATCCGGGATTTCGCCCATTTCGCGGGGGTAGAGGATGGGGCTATCCGCACCGCCCTTTCGCGGGGCAAGCGCGACGGATCGCTTGTCGTGGAAGCTGATCCCGCGGGCCGCAATCGATATTCCCTCGCGCCCGCGACTTTCGCCATGGGAACCGCCCAGATCCGCGCGGATCAGAGACCGGAAGGTTTTCTGCTCGCGGTTTTCTCGTTTACCACGCCGGAGCAGGAAGAGCGCGCCTCGCTGCGCGCGCTGCTCAAATCCTTCGGTTTCCGGAAGCTGGCGCAGAATACCTATATCCATGGCAGGATCGAAACCGAAGGGCTCCATGCCGCTATCCGCGAGCTCGGGCTCGAGAACAATTTTTTCCTTTTCACCTGTCCTGATATCGATGACGAAAACCTTGTCGCCCGCGTGATTTCGCTCTTCGATCTGGAGTCGCGACGGAAGAAGTTAGGCGAATACTTTAGCCTTTTGAAGGATTTTCTTCCCGAGAAGCTATCGCGGGCTGTCGCCGCTGGCGACGATGCCGCTGGCGACAACGCCGCGGGCGACGAATTCGCGCGAAGGCTTCTCTACATCGGAGCGGTGCATTGGGAACATGTCGAGGCGAGCGAACCGCCCATTCCCGCGAAGTATCTTCCGGCCGACTACGCTTTCAAGGAGATCCAGGCTTTCTACGGCCGGAAGCTCGAAGAAGGACGCGCCGCGACGCTCGGATACTTCCGGAGGGTGTTCGCCTAGGGGACGATGAGAATTTGGAGGTCGCAAACGTTCGTGTTCGTCGGCCCCGTTCGCAAGAGTCCGCTTATTTTATCGAAGAACGCGTAGGAATTGTTGTCGGCCAGGTAGGCGTCGGGATCGAGACCCGCTGTCCTGGCTCGCCCGAGCAGCGACACGGACGCGAACGCTCCCGCCGCGTCGGTCGGCCCGTCGGAGCCGTCCGTCGATGCGGCGAGGAAAACAAGGCCGCCTGAGTCCTTGGGAGCGCGCGCCATAGCGGCGAGGAAGGCGAGCGCCATCTCCTGGTTGCGCCCTCCCTTTCCTTTTCCGCGGAGCGTCACTGTGGTCTCTCCCCCGACGAGGAGACAAGCGGGGCGCCGGAGCGGGAAGCCCGAAACGGCTATATCCTTGCCGATTCCCAAGAGCATGAGCGCCGCCTCGCGGGCTTCTCCGGTAAGGCGGGAGGTCAGGACCAACGTCGAATAGCCGAGATCGCGAGCTTTTGATTCCGCGGCCATGAGAGCGAGCCGGTTCGTGCCTATGAGTAGGTTTCGGGTTCGCGCGAAGACTGGATCCTCCGCCTTGGGGGTGTCGGCGGGCGCATCCAATCCCCCCGCGGCGCCGTGCCGAAGCAGATCCGCGACGGCCGACGGTAATGCCGCCTCGATGCCTCGTCGCTTGACGATCGCCAGCGCGTCGGCCCATGTGGTCGGATCAGGCGCCGTCGGCCCCGAGGCTATGGCGTCGAGATCGTCGCCGATTACGTCCGAAAGGATGAGCGACACGACCGTAGCAGGCGCGAAGGCGGCAGCGAGCCTGCCTCCTTTGACCGCCGAAAGGTGCTTTCTGACGCAGTTCACCTCTTGTATCGGAGCCCCGGAGCCGAGGAGCAGCGATGTGGTCGCGGCCTTATCCTCGAGCGAAATACCGCGCGCGGGCGCGCAGAGAAGCGCCGAGCCGCCTCCGGATATAAGGACGATCGCCAAGGTCCTCTCGTCGGCGCCCCTGGCCAGCGCCAGAACCGCCTTTGCCGCGGTCACGGAGCTCACGTCGGGGACGGGGTGCGAGGCTTCGAGCAACGCGACGCTCGCCACGCGATCGAGTTGGCCCCTTTTCACCACCACGGAGCCGCCCGCCAGAAGCGGCTCCGCGACGGTCCCGGCCAGGGCTTCTTCGAGGCCTCGCGCCATGCTCGCGCCGGCTTTGCCGAATCCGGTCACGATAATCCGGTCATATCCCGCGAGGTCGTAACTTGCCTTCTCGAGCCCGTTCCCGAAAGTAATCGCCCCGCCCTCGACTCGCACGGAGTCTCGTACCATGGCGGCGGGGTCGACCCTGGCCAGGGCCGCGCGGAAAATTACCTCCGCGTCGCGCGAGGCCTTTCCCTCGCGGCGGGCGCTTTCGTTCACATCGATCATCGCGACTTCCTTTTCTTTGTCTGTTGGTTTGCTAGGGCGACCTTCGCCAGCTCCGCGTTCCTGGCGCATTGTGGAGATGAGGAGAGGGCGAAGGCTCGCTCAAAGAACGGGAGCGCCCGCTCGGGCATATGGAGTTCGTTGAGAAGGATCGCTCCCGCGTTGTTGAGCGCCGGCCAATAGCTCGGGTCAAGCCGGAACGCTTCCTCGAAAGCGGATACCGCCTCCTCGAGTCGGCCGGTTGACCTGGTCGCCTGAGCTTCCTCGAATTTGACATGACCGAGGCGGCTCCGCTCGAACGCCGCGCGATCGGCGCAGATAGCCTCCCGGATCCCAACGAGATCCGCCGAAGAAGCGCGGATCCCCGACGATGGTGAGGCCTCCGGCTCGGCGAGCGCCGCGCGGTAACGGCGAAGCGCCTCTTCACGACAGCCGGCGGCGTAAGCTAAATCGCCTAACGCGCAATGGCGGTGATAGGAGGGTCCGAAAAGTTCCTCCTCGCGCGCGAGGTAACGTTTCGCCCCTTCGACATCCCCCTTCGCGAGGAGGATAACCCCAAGATTGCGGAGGACGCGGATCGTCTCGCCCTCGCGAGCGAGGAGCTTCCGGAAGCGCGCCTCCGCCTTGTCGTAGTCTCCGGAGACATAGGCATTGAGGCCCATGCGCTCGTGAAATGATGCGATAATATCGCGCATGGGCCCGCCTTTTAGAAGATGAAGGACATGATCCAGATCGCCGCTATCGCGACGACGCCCTCAATCGCTGTAGCCGAGGTGTAGACCTTGTAGGCGATGTTCACCTCCATATTGGAGAACTGAGACACGACCCAGAAGTAGGAATCATTGGCATGAGACACCACCATCGAGCCGGCGCCGATAGCTATGGCGCAAAGAGCGGGGTCCAGCCCGAGGGTCGCCATCATGGGGGCGAGGATGCCCGAAGTCGTGACGATGGCGACGGTGGACGAGCCCTGGGCCGTCTTCAAGGCCGCGGCGATCACGAACGGCAGGAATATGCCGAGGTTCATATTGGCCATGTTCATCTTTATGAAATCAGCGATGGGCGATTTCGCGAGGACCTCCCCGAAGGAGCCGCCCGCCGCGGTAATCACGAGGATGATAGCCGAATCCTTGATGCCCTCGCCCATCCAGGTGCTGATCGCTTCGCCCATTCCTCCCTTCTTGACGAGGAAGAGAGAGACGAGGACGCCGAGCATAAGAGCGACGACAGGGTCGCCGAGGAAAGAACAGGCCAGCTTGAAGCCGCCCTCCCCGAAGGGATGGGTCGGGTACTCGGCCAGTGTCTTGGCGAAGATGAGGATAAGGGGGAATACGATCGGCATGAAGGAAAGGAAGGTGTTCGGGAGTTTGCCGTATTTTTTGAGGATGTCGGAATAGGTTTCCTTGACGTCGGGATCGATCTGGTATTTCTTCGCGACTTTGAGAGCCCAGAAGAGGCCCGCGAGGGAAGCGGGTATGGCGGCGATGAGTCCGTAGACGATGACGAGCCCCAGGTCGGCGTTGAGGGCGGCCGCCGCGGCGAGCGGACCCGGCGTGGGCGGAACCATCGTGTGCGTCGCGTAGAGACCCGTTGCGAGAGCTACGGCCATGACAGCCATCGAGGTACCGGTCTCCTTGGCGAGGGCTTTGTTGAGCGGGTTCAAAATCACATAGCCCGAATCGCAGAAGACGGGAATCGATACCACGTAGCCGGCGATGTTCATTGCCAACGGCGCGCGCTTCTTGCCTACGACCTTCAGAATAGCCTCGGTCATGGACAGGGCGGCGCCCGTGCGTTCAAGAATGGTGCCCATGATGGTGCCCGCTACGATGACGATGCCGATCTTGGTCAAGGTCCCGCCGAAACCGTTCTTGATGTAGGTGACAACATCGAGCGGCTTGATGCCGATCGCGAAGCCGTAGAAGAACGCGATGCCGATAAGCACGAGAAAGGCGTTCACTTTGTACTTACCAGTGAGGACGATGATGATCGCCACCGCGATCAACAAGTAGATAAGAGCTAATCCGCCGGAAACCATGAGTTAACCTCCTGCTCGATGGGTAATAGCGAAGGTTTTAGTATGGGACGATTTCTATTATAAGGAAATGGAAAAAGAATCAGACCTGCTCATTGAAAACTATGCACCGTGCACAGTTCTTGCCTTGGATTATTTCGATTCAGAGAGTTCCAGGAAGCGAAAGAACAAGGCGGCGAGATCGCGGGCGCGGGAGTCAACCCTCGGGTCCGCCCCGATGAGCGAGCTGTAGCGATCGAGTCGCGCGGCAAGGGTGTTGCGATGAACGCCGAGGGATCCGGCCGCCTCCTTGACGTTGAATCCGCTTTCGACGAGCGCTTCGAACGAAGGAAGGAAATCGGCGGCGAGATCGGGGAGCAAGAACGACGTCAGGGGAGCGAAAGCGTTCACCAACTCGGCGCGCGGTATCTGCGCGATGAAGTATTCCATGAGCCTGCGGTGCGCGAAGAGGACCGGCTCTCCTTGTTCCGGATAACGGGAAGCCAGCCAGGCGGCTTGCCGGTATGCCCCGCGATAGCGCGCGATATCGGTCTGGAACATCCCCACGTAGGCGCGTAAGCGTATCCGCCCCCCGAGGGCTTGCCGCGAGGCAGCCAGGTAATCCTCGATTTGCGACTCGAATTCGGCGAAAATGCCCTGTTTGGAAAGCCGGATGGTCTTGAAGACGAAGATCGCACCATCGTTGGTCACCGACGAAAGATCCTCGGGACTGTGGAGACTGTTGCGCTTAATCGCCTTGAGCGTTGCCGCGGGGTCGAACCCTTCGCCCACATGGATGAGAATGGGGGCGCGAGGGAGCGCGACATCGTAGCCGAGCTTGGCGGCAAGGGCGGACGCGGCGTACCTCGGCGTTACGTCCTCGTAGAGCAAGTAGTTCAGAAGTGTGTTCTTGCTGTCTTGACGCCTAAGCATGAGATCTTTATAGAGTTCGAGTTCGACCATGGTTTCGACGCTTGTCTTCACCGCGTAAGCGACAGGCTCTACGACCGAAGGCTCGCCGGTGACGCCGACGACGCCGATCACCTCGCTCTTGTAGAGGATCGGCAAGTTGACCCCGGGCTTGACGCCAGCGGGAAGATATTCGCTCGGTTCCACGGTCTCGATCGCCCCGCCCGACTGGACGAGCCGATGCGCGGCCTCATGGTAACTCCCCACCCTGGATTGGTCGCGGCTCGCGATAATGACTCCGTCCCTGTTCATTATGTTGATGTTATAGTCTATGCGTTCGCCGAGACGCCGCACGAAAGCGGCTGCCAAAGCAGGATCGAGTCTCGTCGTTTCCATTACCGCGAGTATACACCGGGCGCGCGCGGGCGAACAATCGTCGAACCGATCAACGGCTTGCCGAGTTTCCGACTTGCCCATGGACGCGTTGGCGGATACAATATCGCATCATGGAATACCAGAAACGCACGGTCACCTGCGGCGATCTTAACGCCGCCGACATCGGCAAAACAGTGGTGCTGAACGGATGGGTCCATCGCAAGCGCGATCACGGTGGGATCTCCTTCATCAACCTTCGCGACCGCTATGGCATCACGCAGGTAGTCGTCGACGATGACGCCTCGGCCGACCTCCTCGCGGCGGCGGCCGAACTCAAGAGCGAATACTGCGTCGCCATCCGCGGCACGGTGCGCGGCAGACCCGAATCCATGGTCAATCCGGACATGACAACCGGCGCGATCGAGGTAAAGGCCGACAACATCATCATATTATCCAAATGCGCCACCCTTCCCTTCCAGATCGACGAGAAGAGCGACGCCAAGGAAGATACGCGCCTCACCTACCGCTACCTCGACTTGCGCTCCTTTTCCATGCAGAAGAAACTGAAGTTGAGGCACGAGACCGCCTTCGCCGTCCGCGAATATCTGGTCGGCCAGGGTTTCTACGAGATCGAGACGCCCACCTTCATCAGATCGACTCCCGAGGGCGCGCGCGACTACCTCGTCCCATCTCGTCTCTATCCAGGCAAATTCTACGCCCTGCCCCAGTCGCCCCAGCTCTACAAGCAGATCCTGATGGTGTCGGGCTTCGACAAATACTTCCAGCTCGCGCGCTGCTACCGCGACGAGGACGCCCGCGGCGACCGCCAGCCCGAGTTTACCCAGATCGATATCGAGATGTCTTTCGTCAAGCGCGACGACATTCTCGCCATGTGCGAAGGCCTCATGGGTTACGTTTTCAAGAAGACCCTCGGCGTCGAGCTGCCGGCGCGGTTCGTGCGCATCGCCTACGACGATTCCATCGACCGCTTCGGCTCGGACAAGCCTGACCTTCGCTTCGGTATGGAGATGCGGGATTTTGCCCCTTACGTCGAAGCCTGCTCGTTCCAGGCCTTCAAGGAAGCCCTCGCGGCCGGCGGCAAGGTCAAAGCCCTCGTCGTGCCCGGCAAGGCCGACTACTCGCGCAAGCAGATCGAGGAACTGGAAGCCCAGGCCAAGATCTACAAGGCCAAGGGCATGGCGTGGATGAAAGTAGCGTCGCCAGCGCCTTCCGGCACTGGCGGCACGGAAGCTTCTAGCGAAGCTTCCGCGTTTGACCGGTCTGCTCGTCTCGAAGGTGGAGCCTCGAAATTCTTCGCCGCCAACGCCTCCGCCGTGGTGGAAGGCCTGGGCGCCAAGCCCGGCGATCTCATCCTCCTCGTGGCCGACGCGAAAGCCAAGGTCGCTTGCGTGTCCCTGGGCGCCGTGCGCTCCAAACTGGGACGCGATCTCGGCCTTCTCGATCCTTCCGTCTTCAAGTTCGCCTGGATCGTCGACTTCCCCATGTTCGAATGGAATGAGGAAGAGAACAAGTGGGACGCAGCCCACCACATGTTCACGATGCCCCAGGCACAGTACCACGCGACCCTCGAATCCGATCCCGGCGCCGTCAAAGGCGATCTCTACGACCTCGTCCTCAACGGCTTCGAAATCGCCTCGGGTTCCATCCGAATCCACGATCCCGACCTGCAGAACCGCATTTTCAAGATCGTCGGATTTACCGCGGAAGAAGCGCAGAAAAAGTTCGGATTCCTCGTCGATGCCTTCAAGTACGGCCCCCCGCCCCATGGCGGCATAGCCCCCGGCTTCGACAGGCTCGTCATGCTGATGGCCGGCGAAACTTCCATAAAGGAAGTGATCGCCTTCCCGAAGAACACCTTCGCCGTCAGTCCGATGGACCAGTGCCCGAACGAAGTGGACGAAAAACAGCTCAAGGAGATACACATCCGCATCGTCCCGAAGGAAGAGAAACAATAGGTTTGTTTTTATATATACTATTTACACTATAAACTCTTTGCAAAACCGAAAGGCGGTGCTATAATTTCCGCGTTCCCCGAACGCATCAGCGCTCAAATCATCAATGTAGCCTTTTGACCTGGAGGTTGAAATGTCCGATTCCGAAAAGACACTCGACAAAGAAGTTTCCCGCCGAAGCTTTCTGAAAACCGTTGGCTCCGGCATCGGGCTCGCGGCCGGAGCCCTCGTGCTCGGCACCGGCAAACTCGGCGCCCAGACCCCCGCGCCTGCGGGAGCCGTCGCGGAAAGTCCCTTCCCCTATGCCGAGCTCGATCCCGAGGAATCCTTTCTCAGAGGTCATGCCGGATACTATAAAGCGGGCTGCGCCTATGGCGCTTTTTACGCCGTTCTCTCGCTGATGAGGGAAAAAGTAGGCGGCCCCTACAACCAGGTTCCCCTTCGCATGCTCCGCTTCGGCGGCGCCGGCATCGCCGGCTGGGGCACGATCTGCGGAGCGCTCAACGGCTCCTGCGCCGCGATCGCCCTCACCGTTCCCGACGCCGATATCTCTAAAGTGTGCAACGAGCTTCTCGGCTGGTACACGAAGTATCCCTTCCCCAGCGCCAAATCGAACGCCCTGGCCGCTTCCGGCGGCTTCAAGTATTCCCCGGCCACCCATCCCAAGCTGAGCCTCGTGACCTCGGTTTCCGATTCCCCGCTCTGCCACGCCTCCAACGCCAAGTGGATCGCCGAATCGGGCTATGGACTCTCCACGCCCGAGCGCAAGGAACGCTGCGCCCGCCTCACCGCCGACGTGGCGGAAAAGACCGTCGAACTGCTCAACGCCTACAAGGCGGGCAAGTTCGCGCCCATCTTCAAGATCGACGAGGAAACGGCCAACTGCCTGTCCTGCCATGCCGACGACCAGGAAGGGAAGATGGCGTGCACGACTTGCCACGACCCTCACTGATCGATAGTATTTGCCGCTAGAGAAGCCGCCCTTGGGCTGCCGAAAAAAATGAGGGCGGGGGTCCACCCCCGCCCTTTTCATATCTTGGGAGCATCATGAAAAGATTTTCGGATACGGTCTACGACGCGCTGCGATCGGTGAAGCTCGCGACGGCGCTTATCATCCTCATCACCGTTTTCGCGGTGGCCGGCGGCATCATTCCGCAAGGCAGGGATGAAGCCTTCTATCTCCACAAGTTTCCCGGCGCTCCCGCCCGGATCATCCTGGCTCTCGGACTCGACGGAATATTTTCCGGCATACCCTTCCTCCTCCTCGCGACGCTTTTCACCACGAACCTTACCGTCTGCAGCTTTCACCGCTTCACCAAGGAGCTGAAAAAGCCGCGCGGAAACAGACGCCACGGACCCGACATCCTCCATATCGGTCTTCTCGTTTTCATTTTCGGCGGGCTTCTTACCGCGAGGACGAGATCAGAAACCCTCATCTACCTCGGCAAGGGACAGGAAGCCCGGCTCCCCGAAGGTTCCAGCATCGCGCTGATGGATCTTCGGGAGGAACGTTATCCCGACGGAAGACCGAAATCCTGGGAGTCCGACATTTCCATCGACGGGAAAGAAAGCACCATAAAAGTGAACAGCCCCCTGCGCTACAAAGGGTACACCATCTATCAGCAGGACTGGAAATCCGCGCAGCGCGCCGTCTTCGAGGACGCGGCGGGCATGAGGCTCAGCCTCGACCAGGGAGCCAAGGCCAAGATGGCCGAAGGTTCCATTTTCTTCATGACCATCGAAAAAAGCGCGCCCACGGAAATCGGGACAGATGAATACGCCAACGCCGAAGCGGTCTTCCTTCTGGAAAATGACGCCGGTCGAAAGATCCTCAGGGCCAGGAAAGGCGACGCTATCGGACTCTTCACCTTCGCGGGATTCGAGAAGGAGTCCATCTCGGGACTCAAGATCGTCCGCGACAAAGGCTTTCCCCTCGTCGCCGCCGGCCTCTTCCTGGTCGTTCTGGGTACTTTTCTCACCTATATCCGTAAACTAAAAGGAATGCTCGCATGATATCAACCATCTCCTTCGCCCTGCTTCTCGTCAGCCTGACCGTCCAGGCGATCTATCTTTTCCGAAAGGATGGAGCCAAGGATCCCGTTTCGCACTGGCTCGCGCTGGGGTCAGGCTCCCTTCTCCTCGTGGAAATCATCAGACGGAGCGTCGCCATACGTTTCATCGCGCTGACAGGCATGTTCGAGTCGCTGGTCTTCATCGCGTGCCTCGTTTCCATCCTTGTCTTCGCGCTGCGGTATCTCAGAAGCCTGCGTGCCGAGAGAGCCATCGCTTTCGGGGCCACGGCCCTGGCGGTCGTCTTCCTCGCGCTTGCCAGTTCACCGCTCGCCCCCGCCGATATTAAGCCGCCCGTCCCGGCGCTCCAGTCGGGATGGCTCATCCTCCACGTATCGTTTACCTTCATCGGGGAAGTGTTCTTCGCGGCGGGATTCGTGAGCGCCGTACTCCAGCTCACGACCGGAAACGAGGAAAAGCGCAAGAATTACGACAGGCTGGCTTATACGAGCATCGCCATCGGCTACCCCATCTTCACGGCGGGAGCCCTGGTATTCGGAGCCGTCTGGGCGCAGAAAGCATGGGGAATATGGTGGAGCTGGGATCCCAAGGAAACCTGGGCCCTGATAACCTGGCTGACCTACACGGCGTACCTGCATTTCAGGCTCGTGCGCAAGAATACCAGCAAGGTGATGCCCATCCTGGTGATCGCGGGATTCCTCATCGCGATGTTCACCTTCTTCGGGGTCAACTTCCTGCTCTCCGGCCTGCACAGCTACGCCTGAAGCAGAATATCCTTATTCGGGCAGTTCCTCGATCACCTTCCAGCGGCCTTCGGAATATTTGAAACGCTCGGCTTTCATGTCCAGGACGCGGCCGTCCTCGCCCGCCATCTTGACCGTGCCCGAGAGGGCATTCACTTCCACGACCTTGAAAAGCGTCCCGTCGTAGATGAACTTGACGCCCTCCTGGGGCAATTCGCGCCTCGCATCCTTGTAGAATTGGAATTCATAGCTCAAGCAGCAGAGGAGGCGGCCGCAGGGACCGGATATTTTGAGAGAGTTGAGCGAAAGATTCTGGTCCTTCGCCATCTTGATCGACACGGGATTGAGCCGGTCCGAGATGCCATGGCAGCAAAGAACGCGACCGCAGACGCCGCAGCCTCCCGTGACTCTCGCCTCGTCGCGGACGCCGATCTGGCGCAGCTCGATGCGCATCTTGAAGAGCGACACGAGATCCTTGACCAATTCCCTGAAATCGACGCGGGACTCGGCGGTGAAATAGAAGAGAATTTTGGGTTCGTCGAGGAGATAATGGGCCGAGACAAGCTTCATAGGAAGGTTGCGCGCCCATATCTTGTCCCTGCAGAGCTCGTAGGCGTGCTTTTCCTTTTCCTTGTTGTCCTTGAGTTTGCGGAGATCGTCGATCCCGGCGGGCCGCTCGATGAGAACGATTTCGTCGGGATTGATGAAGGCGGTATCGGTCGCCAAGCCCTGGACTTCGACCACATCTCTACCGTATTTCGTCGGCGCGATCACGAAAGCCCTGGCAGGGATACGCGGAACGGCTTTCGGCGCGACTTCTGGCAAGATGACCGCTGCGGCCTCTGGCGACACCTCCGGTTCGACCTCCGGTATGACCGCCGGTTTAACATCCGGTCCGGCTTCCTGGACGACTTCCGATATGGCTACCGTGGAAGCTTCGGCAGGAGCTTCAGCAGGAGCTTCCGCGGTAGTTTCCGCAAAAACCTCCGCTGAAGCTACCGCCGGACCCGGTTCCGGGTCGGCAAGCGTCTCGCCGGCATCCTGAGCCGGAACCTCATCGCTTTTCAGGCCATCCGAACCCGTGGCAAAGGGACCCTCGAGCATCGCCTCGAGTTCGCGCTCCGTGCGGAAATGCGGCCACTCCGTTCCCGATGGAATATAATAGCCGTAGGAAGTCTCGCTGGAATGAATGGTCTTCAGCCTATAGAGAATTTCCGGCAACTCGTCCAGGCTTTTGGCGCGGATTCTGGGAGCGGCTTCCTGCATCTCGGATTCGAGCATCTCGAAGTCTTCCGCGTGCCCGTTATTATTATTGTTAGTATGGTTGCCATTATGATGATTGGACATAAATTCGTCTCCTTGGGATCCATGGCGAAACGTCGATGCCATAGTATAAGCGCCACCATAGTATCATGAAAATTCGGGAATTAAAACCGCGCCGGAAACAGGCGCTTTACCCGGCGTTTTCCGGATCGACGGCGCCCAGGACGCTGCCCAGAAAGAGCGCTCCGTCTTCCAGCACAAAGCCGGGCGATTGTACGTCGGCTTTGACTTGGGCGGTGGAAGCCAGGCGGACCGATTTTCTCCCTTTGATCAAACCGGAGACCTTTCCCGCAACGATGATATCATCCGCCTCGATCTCGGCCTCCGCCTTGGCGCCTTCGGCGATCACCAGGGTTCCGGTGGCGGAGAGCTTCCCGGCGCATTCGCCTTCGAGGCGGAGAAGGCCTACGCAGGAGAGGGTTCCCTCGAGCCGGGAACCTTTCCCGATTACGCAGGCGGAAATGCCGGATTTACCGGCTAAAACGACTGTCTTGACCTTTTTCGATGTATTTTTTTTCATGGAGTCCCTGCCTTTTTGACATTCAGGAAACGCAAGGGATCGATGACACTCGTCCCCAGATGCACCTCGTAATGAAGATGCGGTCCCGTGGTCTTGCCGGTGTTCCCCAAGGTGCCCAAGACCTGTCCCTGCTCAACTTGTTGACCCTTTCTCACCTTGAAGGAACGCAGGTGGCCGTATCGCGTAAGGAAACCATGACTATGCTGTATCGTGACGCAGTTCCCAAGCCCCGCGTCGTAGCTGGCGTCGATTACCTTGCCGTCGGCCGTGGCTATGATGGGATCGCCGACCCTGAACGTCGATATGTCGATGCCGTTGTGGAGGTACCATTGTCCGCCGGAAAAAGGATTCTCGTTCTGCCCGAAGTACATGGAGATATGGCCGATGCCGCTCTGAATGGGCCAAATATTGGGAATCTCGGACATGATCTCCTTTTGACCGGCGATGACCGTCGCGATCTGCTCGAGGCCGGGCGCCGCCGAATCGAGATAGTCGGCCAGACCCCGCAGCCGCTCCAGCTCCCTGTACGCCAGCCCGCCCGAATCGGGCATGTTGAGAAGTCCCGAGAGGCCGGCGGCGCGAAGGGCATCCTCGCCCGAAAGATCCGCGCCCGGCTGCCCCTTCTTGCGCGCGGCGATCGACAAGAGCTCGGAAAGCCGCGTCTCAAACCTGAGCGCGGAACCCGTCAGAGCCTCGGCGCTGTCCCGGAGTTCGTCGATCGCCGCGCGGGACAGGGCCAGCTCGTGTTTCGCGCTCTCCAGCATCGCGACAGCGGCGAGATACCGCCCCGTCGCGAAAACGGAGAAGCCGACCAGCAGCAAAAAGGCCAGGCCTGCCAGCCCGAGGATAAAGCGGCTCGCCTGGAAGCGCTTCGACGCGGCTTCGGCATGAGGCATGACGATTATGCTCGTCCTCTGCCTCGCCCAAGCCAAAAAGCGTCGGGGAAAATTGATGAATGCCTTGAAGAATGCCTTGGTGCCGGCCACAAGCCTCGCGTAGAAGATTTTTTCCTGTTTCTTGATCTCGCGCAGGCCCTCGAGCACTCGCCTCTCCTTGTTTCACCCCTGTAAAGTGCCTGTACTCTATCACCCGCCCGGAGAAAATGTCAAACCGCGGCCCCAAATACAGGCTCCACGGCATTTATCAAAGCGGGAAAATTTAGTATATTTACGTCACACGCTTTACACTACCCTATCTCCGGAGAGGTCTGTATGTCGAAATACGCATTTAAAACCGAAGTATCCCAACTTCTCGAACTCATCACCCATTCGCTTTACTCGCACAAGGAAATTTTCCTGCGCGAGCTCGTCTCCAACGCCTCCGACGCCATAGACAAGCTCCGCTACCTGAGCATCTCGGACGACGCCTACAAGTCCATTTCGGTCGATCCCAAGATCACCATTTTCGTCGATAACGATGCCAAGACCATCGTCGTGTCCGACAACGGCGTCGGCATGAACGAGGAAGAGCTGGCGGGCAACCTGGGCACCATAGCCCGTTCCGGCACGAAGGCTTTCATCGAAAAACTCTCCGATACCGAACGCAGGAACTCGAACCTCATCGGCCAGTTCGGCGTCGGTTTCTACTCCGTCTTCATGATTTCGGACAATGTCGAAGTGATAAGCCGCAAGGCGGGCGGCGACGAAGCCTTTTGCTGGTCGAGCACGGGCAAGGGCGAATTCTCCATCGAACCCTCCAAGCGCGAAAGCTTCGGCACCGACGTCAAGATCCACGTAAACGAGGACGGCGGCGAATACTTGAGCCGCTGGGCTCTCGACGGCCTCCTCAAGAAGTACTCCAACCACATCGCCTACCCCATCCATCTCATTTCCCAGGAACCCAAGTACGACAAGGACGGCAAGGAAGAGGGCAAGGAATTCAAGGACGAGCAGACCAATACGGCGAGCGCCCTCTGGCGCAGGCCGAAGTCCGAGCTGGCCGACAAGGACTACATCGATTTCTACAAATCCTTTACGGGCGAGGACGACGAACCCCTCGTCTGGCTCCACACAAAGGCCGAGGGAACGATCGAGTACAATTCGCTCTTCTACATTCCCTCCAAGGTCCCCGGGGATCTGTACTACCCCGTCAGCCAGCAGGGTATCAAGCTCTACGTGCGGAGAGTCTTCATCAGCGACAAGGAAACGAACATCCTGCCCCAGTATCTGCGCTTCGTGCGCGGCGTCATCGATTCCGACGATCTGCCGCTCAACGTCAGCCGCGAGATTCTCCAGCAGAACCGGGTCATGACGACGATCCAGCAGGCTTCGCTCAAGAAAATCTTCTCCGAACTCGAATCCCTGGCCAAGAACAATCTCGAGAAATACCGCAAATTCGCCGATCTCTTCAACACCCAGATCAAGGAAGGCCTCTGCTCCGACTGGCAGAACCAGAAGACCCTCCTCGGTCTCGTACGCTACAAGAGCACGGGCGTCGAAGGCTGGACGAGCCTCGAAGAGTACAAGGCGAGAGCCGGCGAGCGAAAAGTCATCTACTACATAACCGGCAACAATGAGGAACGCCTGCGCGCCAGCCCCCTCCTCGAGGCCTTCGCGGCCAAGGGCATCGAAGTTCTCGTCGGCTCGGACGAGATCGACGAGCTTGCCTTCGCCACCCTGGGCCAGTTCGACGGCATGTCATTCAAGAGCGTGAACCACGCCGACAGCGACGAGGATCTTGGCACGGGCAAGGAAGGCGCCGGCGCGGCCCAGGACGAGGAAGTCGGAAAGAAAGCCGCCGAGGCCGCCAAACGCATTCTCGGCGAAAAGGTCAAGGATGTCCGCCTCTCGAAGCGCCTGGAGAAAAGCCCCTCCTGCGTCGTCATGGACAAGGACGATCCCACTCTCCAGTACCGTGAGCTGATGAAGAGAATTTCCAACGTGGACATGCCCGAGTCGGCGCCCATCCTGGAGATCAATCCCGGACACGCCCTCGTGAGAAAGCTGGCCGAGCTCGAGGAAAAGCGCCTGGCGGCCCCGGAAGACGCCTCCATGGCGCAGGACGCCGAGGACATAGCGAACATTCTGCTCGACCAAGCGCTTCTCGCCGAGGGGCACAAGTTCATCAGGCCCGCCGAGTTCATCGAAAGGCTCAACCGCCAGCTGGCTAAGGCCTGAAACGGCCGCGAGGGCGCCCGGCTTCGCCGGGCGCCCTCGTCCCAAGGAAGTAGAATGGCAGGATACGACAAGCCCGATTTCTGGTCCATCAAAGCCCGGAAGGAGGGCTACCCGGCCCGCTCCGTGTATAAGCTCGAGGAGATGGTCGCAAAATTCAGCCTCTTCAAAAAAGCCTCGGGAGCAGCCGGCGGCTTCCGGATACTCGACATAGGCGCCGCTCCGGGCTCCTGGAGCCTCTGGATCCTGCGCAACCTGGCGGGCGCGGGGCAACTAACAGCCATCGACATCCAGGATCTCGGCATCTCGCCCAAGGACGCCAATTTCACTTTCATAAAAGGCAGCATCCTCGACGAGGCAGTCCGCGCCCGCCTCCGCGAGTCCGGCCCCTACTCCCTCGTCGTTTCGGACGCGGCGCCCAACACCACGGGCAACCGCCTCGTGGATCAGGGCCGCTCGGAGGAACTCGTCGAATCCGTAATGGGCCTCGCCCTCGAAGTGCTGGCGCCGGGCGGTTCGCTCGTGATGAAGATATTCCAGGGCGGGGAGGAAAAGCGCCTCATCACCGATCTCAAGACACGTTTTGATCAGGCGCGCGGATTCAAGCCCGAGGCTTGCCGGGCCATATCCTTCGAGACCTATCTCGTGGCGATGGGATTCAAGGGCTGACGAAACTCAGCAGGGCAGGTTTTTCAGGTATTCGATCACTTCTTTTTTGGATGGCCTTTTGGCTATGAAAGTTCTGAAGTCCTTCTTTCCGGCCATACAGGCGATGCCCGAAAGCGCCGAAAGATGATGCTGAACTCCCGCCGACAGGATGAGGAAGAGCGTTGTTACGGGCTTGCCGTCCGGAGCGCTCCAATCGAGCGGCATGTCCAGATAGCCGATAGCCATGAAAGCGCTTTCATCATTGGCCGCTTCCTGTTTCCGCGAATGGGGAATGGCGAACCCTTCGCCTATGGCCGTCGTGCCGAGGCGTTCCCTTTCGATAAGCGCGTTTTTCAGCGCCGCCCGATCCACGGACTTGGGTAAGCGCAGCACTTTCGCGAAGGAAGAAATCGCCTCTTCCGCGCTTCCCCCCTGGATGTTGTAATACACGTCGCCTTTTTCCAAGAGAGAACAGACAAGGCTTTTTTTGGAGATTGCGGATCCATCGACTTTGGACGCGTCATCCTTCTGCTCAGCGGATTGCTTCACAGATATTATTCTATAGATCGGGCGAGGTTTCAGCAAGAGATAGGCAGACCTCGGCGATAGATCGGCCCGAGCTCACTCCAGCCCGTATTCGAAAACGGGGGTCTGGCCAGGGAGAGCGTGGAGACTGAGGGATTTCAATATGGTTTTCTTTCCGTCATACGAGAAGCACACGTTCTCGAATCGCATATCGCCACTAAGGTGACCTCGCCCATCATGAGGCCGATACAGACCAGGATGTGCTTCCTGTACTTCCCGAGATGTGCATAAAGGGTTCGTATCACGGTTTTTCATTCTCCTCTAGATCGCTCGGACACTGGGCGCCCATAGCCTCAAGATTCCTGATCATTCGTATATACATGAAGCGTAAAACCCCACGCTCTTTGTCCGAGAAGCCTTCGAGCATGCGTTGATCCATGTCATCGAAAGCCATTCCGGGCAGATTTCATCAAACTTACCAATTCTCTTTCACTTCTTGCTTTCATTCACAATCTCATTATACCCTTTCCTTTTCGATGCCGCACTTGTAATATCAACACCTGCCTCTACCCTTCCGATTCGTAATACCGCCATGACTTTATATCCTTCAGGTAATCAAGGACGCTTTTCTGCGTAGTCCGTCTCTTGAGTCCTTTCTTCAGAGAAAGAAACGTGCAACGCTGCCTATTGCGCCAAAGGTCACCGGCGATGTTGAAGCGCACATCATCACCTTGTATTGTAGCAACCCTCCTGAAGGTTATATGCGATGGACTGTCCGTTTGCTGGCGGACAAATGTATTGAACTTGGAATTATCGACTCCATTTCTCCAATGACGATCAACAGGACATTAAAAAAACGAATTTAAGCCTCACTTGAAAAAATACTGGTGTATTCCTCCCCAGCACAATGGTCGTTTCGTTGCCGCAATGGAAGATGTTCTGGAAGTATATAGCAGGCCCTATAACGTCAATCGTCCGGTGGTATTCATGGTTATGCTGAGCCCATCGGGTAGGGCCACTACAGAAAATTAATAAGGTGGAATTGATAGTCCCCCAATATCTGGACACTTTTCAAGTTAGAAAATCAGCCTGACAGGCTGTTGGGGACACATGCCAGGGACGCGAATTCCTTAGGTGTTCTGTACCCAAGGGAGCTATGCGGTCGGAACTCGTTGTAATCCTTTCGCCACGTCTCGATTTTAATCTTCGCATCTTCTAGAGACAGAAACCAGTGCGTCTGAAGGCATTCTTCCCTGAAACTCCCGTTGAAAGATTCAATGTACGCGTTGTCTGTCGGTTTACCAGGCCGGGAAAACACAAGCCCAATGCCTTTCTGGTAAGCCCAAAGATCAAGTTCCTTCGAAACGAATTCGGGGCCATTGTCGACTCGAATTGCGGATGGTTTTTGCCGATGAATACACAATCGTTCCAACGCCTGGACCACATCCGTGCCCTTCATCGATTGGCCTATATGAGTACAAAGGCATTCCCGGGTGAAAACATCAACGACCGTCAAAGTCCTGAACCACTTTCCATTGAAAAGCTGGTCTGAGACGAAATCCATTGCCCATACCTCGTTAGCTCGACTCTCTTTTACCAGTTCTATTCGAGGCCTCGCCACCTGCTTTCTTCGTGATTTGAGCCGCATGTTGAGGTTTTCTAGACAGTAAAGACGGTAGACGCGCTTTCTGTTTATCTTCAAGCCTTCGCGTTGCAGAAGTACATGGATCCTTCGATAGCCATACTTCACCCGCGTCGTAGCGTAATCGCGAATCTTCATCCGCAAGACTTCCTGATCATCAGGATGGGGCTTGTAGTAATAGGTTGCACGGTTGAGCAATAGGACCTTACAGGCGGTCCTGATGCTTACCCGGTAGGTGGCAACAAGGTTGTCGACCAACTCATGCTTCCGGGCAAGCGTCAGGCTTTTTTTGACAGCACCTCCTGCAGCATGTGCTTGTCCAAGCTGAGCTCGGCAACCATCTGCTTCAAGCGCTTGTTTTCATCTTCGAGCTGCCGCAAACGTTTCAGTTCACTGGGCAGCAGCCCTGCGTACTTCTTCTTCCACCGGTAGAAGGTCTGTTCGCTGATCTCCATCTTCCGGATGATATCAGCGACGGGGGTGTCGGTTTCCGCTTGCTTCAGGGCAAAGGCAATTTGCTCATCGGTGAAGCTCGATTTCTTCATTGGACCGCTCCTTCCTGTAGTATCGCATTAAAATGCGATTACTGACATTATGAGTGTCCAGTTTTCGGGTGGCAGATCAGAATATCCTAGGAAAAGGAGTGTCCACCATGAGGAAGAAGTTCGACGAGCAGTTCAAGACAATGGTTGCCCTCGAGGCAGTAAAAGAGGAGCTTACGCTCCAGGAGTTGGCCGAAAAGTATCAAGTCCACCCGAACCAGATCAGCGTCTGGAAGAAGAAGCTCCTGGAACAGTCCTCGGCGCTGTTTGAACGAAAGAACAAGAAGGACGAAGAATACAACCAGCTCAAGAAGGAAAAGGAAGAACTCTTCCGCCAGCTGGGGCAAATGCAGTATGAGAACGAATGGCTAAAAAAAAAGTACAAACAGCTGTACGGCAAAGATCCAGGCTGATCGATAAAAAGGAGCCCGTCTTGTCAGTGCGACGACAGTGTGAGCTGCTCAAGGTCCAAAGGAGCTGCGTCTATTACCGCTCAAAGCCTACTCAAGACTTGAATCATGAGCGTCATAAGGCGCTTATCCTCGCCATAAACGGGAAGTTGCCCTTCTATGGCTATCGAAAGATCACGCTGGAACTGCAGTCAAAGAAAAGTGAGCTCAGCCAAAAGCAGGTTCGAAGGCTCATGCATTCAATGCATCTTAAAGCGTCGCATGCCAAGAGAATGACCAGCATGAAGCATCCTGAGAATCCTATCTATCCGTACCTGTTGAAGAATATCGTTGTACGATATCCCAACCAGGTGTGGATCTCGGATCTGACGTACATTAAGCTTCCATGGCTTGGATATGTGTACCTCGTCGCTATCATGGATCTCTATAGCCGCAAGGTGCTGTCCTGGAAGCTTTCCAACAGCATGGACTCATTATTCTACGAAGAAGCCCTAAAAGAGGCCATAGTGCGCTTTGGCGTGCCTTCGCTCTTCAATACTGACCAAGGAAGCCAGTTTACATCGAATACGTTTACGCAGATTCTCCAAGACTATGGATTACAGATCAGTATGGACGGCCGAGGACGCTGGCGGGACAACGTACACATTGAACGGCTCTGGAGAACTGTAAAGTACGAAGACATCTACCTCCAGGGCTACGAAAATCTAAGGGCATTAAAGCGAGGGCTTACTTCTTATTTTGAATTCTATAATCGGTATCGGTTTCATCAGAACCTGGACTACGAGACACCTGACCACCGCTATCGTTCGTTCCAGGCTAAGAATTTGGTAGCGTAAATGGCCACCTTATTCGTCAGCTGTTTTTGGTCTTGATCTGAGGGCCCAGCATAGTACCCCGATGCTCGAGAACATCGGACCAAGGTTGATTGGGCACACCATATCGAACAACTCCTCATAGTGGAATATCCAACAGCAGAAAAGATTGTTCTCGTAATGGATAACTTGAATACCCATGGTATTTCATCGTTATACGATTCCTTCCCGCCATAGAAAGCATTCGAACTGGCCCAGCGGTTGGAAATTCACTATACGCCAAAACATGGGAGTTGGCTAAATATCGCTGAAATTGAACTCTCTGCGCTTGGTCGACAGTGTTTAGCAAAAGGAGAGTCGACTGCCTCAATGATCTGAATTCTGAGCTTGCGAGCTGGTATGTGAGCAGGAATAAAAACCAGCGCGTCGTTGATTGGCAATTCACAACACATGACGCAAGAACGAAACTGGGGCGTCTATATCCAATTATCGATGATAATATTATATGTTACAGACTACTAGAAGAAAGGTGTCCATATTCCAGGGAGATTTACTTTGCTTTCCTTGTGCCTATTGATAGGTATTATGACGACTTTTTTCTTAAGGATTTTCACAGCCATTATCAATATGGATATCGACCGCGATGATCAATGTGCCGATGATTTTTATATTGTAAGTACTCTTTGTGGGAACACTTGTTCGAAATCTTTCCCCTTTCCAAAATTGCCAAAATTGATTTCATGGCGGATCGCTCGGCCGCGCGTTGAATAATCACCGGATTGAATGGCCGCGATCAAACCAGATTGACCTTCAGCGGAAGGACTATGCGGAACTCCGTCCCCGCCTCCACTTCGCTTTTCACGTCGATCCGCCCTCCGTGCGCCTCGACGACAGCTTTGGCAACGGCTAGGCCGAGCCCGCTGCCGGCGGGACCTTCATCACCTTCGGTCCTCGCTTCGTCCACGCGGTAGAACCGATCGAATATTTTGCCGATCTTTTCGGAGGGAATGCCGGGGCCATTGTCCGACACGATGACACAAGCGTCGGTCTCCCGCGACTCCAGACGGAGATCGATATGGCCATTATTCTTTCGGCCATATTTGATCGCGTTGTCCAGAAGGTTGCCAAGCACTGTCACGAGAGCTTTTCGATCGCCGAACACTATGGTTTCCGGCAACTCTCCGACGACGAGCTTAGCCCCCTTGGCCGAAGCGAGAGGGCCAAATCGTTCTACCGCCTCTAGGGCGATGTCAGCAAGGTCGACGAATTTCCAAGAAGTCTTGAGCCCACCTTCGTCGGCGCGGGCGAGGGTCAAGAGATCCTCGACCAACTTCGACATGAAGACGCTTTCGGTCCGGATCGACGTCAGGCTGCGCCTATATTCGCCCACCGATCGCTCCGAACCCAGGGATCGTTCCGTCTCCAACATGATGATGGAGAGCGGCGTGCGCAGTTCGTGGCCAGCATCGGCGATGAAGCGTTTTTGTCGCGCAAAAACCGCCTCGAGTCGATCGAGCATCTCGTCGAATACCGAGGAAATTTCTCCAAGCTCATCGCGGGTCCCGAGTCGTATTCTCCGCGAGAGATCTCCTTCACCTATCGATCTCGCCGTCTTCGCGATCCGCGCCACGGGTTTCATCGATTTGTTTGCCAACCATACTCCGCTCAACAGAGCGGAGGCGAGCATGAGGATGAGCGCCAAGAGTAAATTCACGAGGAGCCTTAGACGAAGTCCATAGGGATCGAGAGGCGCTCCATAGAGAAGGTGTCCCCCAGGAGCGAACCCTTCTGGCCGTTCGAGCCACATATAGCCAAATAGAAGATCACCGCTCGCGACGTAGCTCGAAGGATTCGTCCCCTTCGACGGCCGGCCCCCACTGTTCTTTTCGGCTATGGGAGGAGCGCCCGCCGCGGACGCCGCCAGGGAGAGAGCCTTTTTTTCGTCGATCCCCTCGGCGCGAAGCACCTTCCCATCGCTCCCTATGACGGCGAAGGCCTCGTCGGAGCGCAGGGAGACATCCTGACCACGGTCCAAGGCGCGAAGAAGATCTCCCATCTCCTTGGATACCCGAAACCGGCTTTCGCCGTAGATATCCCGCACTTGATTGAGATAGATAAACGCGCCGAAGGCGATCGTGAGGATGCCTATCAGCACCGTATACCAAAGGGTTATACGGAAGTGGCTGCTCTTCAGAAAACTCGTCCGTCCCGCAGGTTCACTCATCATTTGTCCCTCGCGGGATCGCGCAGACGATAGCCTGTTCCCCGCACGGTCTCCAGCAGCTTAACCTCGAAGCCGTCGTCGAGTTTCGCCCTCAGGCGCCGAATGTAGACGTCCACGACATTCGAGACGACGATATTCTCCTGGCTCCACAGATGCTCCTCGACAAGCTCGCGGGTGACGGTCTGTCCGACATGCCTCATCAGATACTCAAGGAGCCCAAACTCCCGTGGCGTGAGATCAAGGAGCTTTTCTCCTCTGTGCACCTCGTGCCTAGCCGGATCGAGCGCGATGTCGCCCACTCGAAGCTCTCCCGCTGTACCTGCCGCCCCGCGCCTGAGCAAGGCTCTAATCCTCGCCAGGAGCTCGGCGAGTTCGAAGGGTTTTGGGAGATAATCGTCTGCCCCTATATCGAGCCCACGAACTTTGTCTTCGACATCGAGGCGGGCCGTGAGCATGAGGATCGGCGTCGTCACCTTCCTGGTCCGCAGGGCGCGGCATACCTCGAAACCATCCTTGCCCGGAAGCATGACGTCCAGCACTACAAGGTCGTATGCCGAGGAAGAGCCCATGCCCACTCCTTCGGGACCGTCGTAGGCCGGATCGACGGCGTAGCCCTCCTCCTGGAGGGATTCTGCCAGCGCGGCGGAGAACCGCCTGTTGTCCTCGACGAGCAGTATTCGCATCAAGAATCTCCCTGAATGCTGGCCTTCAGCGTCGACCCGCTTCGCTTTATCTCATTAAAACATATTTCACAAGCCCACGCGAGAGACATCGGCGAGCGGCGCTGGGGATGGACCGAGGATAAACCGTCAGCCGCAGATTTGGGCTATCCACGCGAAGATTTCTTCTTTGTCATAGTCGCCACTGCGACGGATGTGCCAGTATCGAGCGATCGTCGCGTCTACGCCTACCATGGAGCAGTAGTCGTCAATTCCGCCCAGCTGTCGTCCATAGGCCATATCGACATCTTCGAGGCCGCTGATCGGGCAATGGCAGCAGGCGGCGAAGACATCGTCCCGCGCGTCCGCCGCCCCGAGAGACTTCAGGTAAGGCTCATAGTCCTTGCTGTTGCCCGTGACTCCGAGAATGGCTGAGATAACGCCGCCGATACTCGTGCCGTTGGATATGATTTTCTCGGCGTCGCCCGGCATGACTGCGTCATTGTAGCGCAAGTAGCGAACGGCGGCCTTGAGATCGACGATACAGGCTAAAATGTCGTCCGCGCAGAGACCGTCGTTTTGGATGATCCCCCTACAACCAGGCGAGGCGACGATGTAACCTTTGGCCAGGGCGACGGAAATAGCGTTGGGACCAGGACCGAGACCGCAGAAACCACCGGGGACTGCGGGCGACGCCCCTGAGACAACGTCTACCGGCGAAATTGTCGTGCTCGCAAAATCGCTGGCGACGAGGCCGACGGATATACCAGATGACGGATTGGCCACGAGGTCGCTAGGTTCGGTGGGCATGTACCCCCCCATGGCGTTGGTGAAAAAGATCGGCGCGCTGTCGACCGAATAGCCTCCGATCATCCTTCCTTCGTAATAGTCTTCAGGTACGAAAAAGTCCATGCTTTCATCCCTGGAGCTGACAGGATCGGATACGTAGACGATTCCTTCGAAAGCGCGATATCTGATCGTCTGATCGTCCACCGTCGTAGTCTTGATGGAATAGGGCTGCTGATCGAAGACGAGGCTGTGCGCTGCTTTGTCAGAAGCCTTCCACGATGAGGAGAGCTCCGGTGAAGCGGTCGCATCTTGAACCAACGCGGAAAAAGCCGCGATCATCAACGCCGCCAAAAGAAATCGTTCACCCACAAAAGAACGCTTATCCATGTCGTACACCTTCATGGCCAAGAGCTATATCGGCGTCGCGGTCAATCTTGGCCTTCTCCAGCGTCTTCATATACATGATAGTCCGTTCATACTCTCTGATCAGTCCGGGAAACGGGTTCAGGTATCCCAGGTCCATTTTTTTTGTCGTGCCCGAGGAACCGCCTTATGATGACGCCTACGATCGCCACGGCCGCGAAGACGCCCGAAAATTTGGCGAGCACAAGGAGCACCGCTACAAGCTTGTTCCCTGAACCGCCGCCGGGACGTCCGTGCGTGGTGGCTAGGTTGGAAGCCGAGCCATCGGGTGATGCGCCGTAAGGCCCACCATAGGGAGACTGTTGTCTTGCCGCCGTCATGGCCGCGGGGGCAGGAACCGCGCTTGTCAGCTGGACTATCGAATAGGCCCCGAAACCTATGGCGCAAGCGATCGCCAGGATCGCCAGAATTCGCACTACCGGTTTCATCACTTCACCTCCGGGAGCGCTATCTTTTCAGGCCGCTTGCGGAAGAGGTTGATGATCGGCTCAATCAGATGCTTCTTTCCGTTGAACGCGATCCATCTCGCATGTAGGCCGCAATGGATCCCCAGGGTGATGAGGGCGATTTCCGCCGCCATCCCGTGGATCCGTTTCCAAACCAGGGAGAAAGGAAGACTGATCCCGAGGGCAGGAAGAGCGACCTTCGAGAGGGCAAAGCCGCTGACCATGATCAGTATCATCGCGAGAAAGAAGACACTGTCGACCACGAAGTTGAGGCGAGATTCGTGGAACAACCTCGCGAAGAATTTGGGCGCGACGCCGACAATCCACTCCCAATGGAGGAGAAGGTGGACGACGACGCAGGCCGCAAAGGCGATGGACAGCCACTCGTGGACGGGTATACCCGTGGTTCGCGGCGTCATCGCCAGGACGAAGGCCATAAAAATGGCGATGTCCAGGAAAAGATTTGTGACTGTTTTGTTCTTGATAGGCATATGCGTACTCCCTATAGTTTTCTAGACCAATCGTGGGCTCGACGAGCCTTCCTTCGGTCTATGTGTTAAGAACATACGGCACGAAGATGACATCCAGATGACAAACGAAGAAAAATCTCTTTCGACCGACGGGCCACGCTATCGGGAACTTGCCGATTTCTCCGGGTCCGCCGATGAGCGCTGAAAAGCATCCTACCTAGATACATCGATCCCGACAAATTCGCGTCAGTTGGGGGCGAGACAAATGAGGCCCGCTCCGCAGCTGCAAATATTTCTTGTATTTGGGTCTGAAATAATTAGAATTAATATTTGCAGGGCATTTAAGAAAGCCAAAGTGCTTCCCGAGGAGGTCTCGTGAACAAGCGAAGACTCGGGGAATTCGCCTTTGTTTCCATCGCGTTTCTGATCGTGACATCGTGCGCCTATACCACCAAGAATAGAATTGTTGCCTCGGCGAACCAACCGCAGCAGAAAATACTGCCCCGATCCGGCCCTGGTCCCAGCGCCGATATCGATGAAAGCCTCGCCGAAGCCGCGCGTCTGTAGGCGCAAACCGGCGGCGCCAGAGGCAGCATCAGGGCGCAATTCGTGTCCTATATCAGGAAAAGGCTTTTAAGCATTGGCGCAAGCGAAATTTCACGGAACGTCGTCTCCGACCCAATTACGTATGATACCGAGTATTTCTGCGAAGATGGTTCCCGAAAAACCTGGAAACTCAGCGGTCTTGTTTTCCTGCCCATCGGCTCGGCGGATGAGAAGATATCGGCGCCGATAATCTCGTTCCAGTAAGGAACCCAGGTCAACAAAGGAAACGCCCCTTCAAGGTTCGACCCCAATCCCGGCGTAGTTCTAAAGAACCCGCTTCGACCCGAAACAGACGAGGCGCTGCTCAACTATTTGGAGTGCACCATGGGCGCTGCCCTCGCAACATTTGGGTATATCGTCGTAATGCCGGATTACCCAGGCTTTGGGGATAATACCGATATCCATCCCTACGTTCACCGTTCTCTTGGGGATTGCGTGAGGAACGCCATACTAGAAACAATCTCGCTGACGGGGACGACCAGTGGAAGGATCGGCTTTCGTGGAATGGCCGGCTCTACCTGATAGGCTATTCCGAAGGCGGGTGTGCCACGATGGTCGGGGCAAAATCCCTGTCGGCCATGACTACTGAGACGATCCACGTAACCGCCGCCACTCTCTGCGATGGCTCCTACGATCTGTCGGGAACGATGACTGAGCGGATTTTGGATAAGAAGCCTGAGATTAACCCTCACTACATACCCTACACTTTTATCGGCTATGAGGTGATCTACGGCGATTCGATTTTCAGGTCGTCCTCACCTTTCAAGGGAAACTACGCCGCGCGACTTCCGTGCCTTTTCGACGGAAACCATTGGACGGCCCAGATGTTTGCGGAGATCCCGCGAGCCGGACTTTTCTCGCATCGGTATATAGCCCGCGACATCCTGGGCAGCGATGTAATCAAGGATTTAAGGGATGTTTCAAGCCCGCTCTTCAAAGCCATTCGCGAAAACGACGCATTCAGAGGATGGAAGCCTACCTTTCTGATGAGGATCGTCCACTGCGAGAAAAACGATGTGGTTCCGGCCGAAAACGCTATCGCCGCATACTATGCCTTCGGTGGATCAGAAACGACTAACGTGGAACTCGTGTATGTGCAGCCAGTAACGTTTGCGGCGACGCGGGCGGATATCCACACCAGGGCATTCCCCACCGCCTTGCTCGATGGGTTTTCCTACATATATCGAACTGAATCCGTGGAGGAAAAGAACGAGTAATTGAAGTGTAACCATCACTGCCTTGAAACGGTATATAAAAGGGTGGTGCATAGCTCTTGAGAATTCCGGCCGCCGCCTGCGCCTGGAAAGGAGCATATGATGAAGTGTCGTCAAGCGCGATGCGGAGTTGCTTCAATCAGAGGGATAATCGGATTAACTGCAATCATTCTTGTTTCAGTTTCGGCTGTGAGCTGCGATTGGCTATCCGGCTCCAAGGCCGCGGCATATGTCGCGGGATACTACGGCAATGGCAAATCCACAAGCTGAAGAACGGATACAGCCAGCTCGCGGAGCGGATCAACCTTATGCCGCAGGGAGCGCCTCTTGGAGAACTCTTGTACAAGATATTATCCATCCTGTTTTCTGAGAAGGAGGCCGATCGAGGCGCGCGGTATGATGCTGGACATCGAAAATCCCGAGGGTGCACAGATATTCAGCATGCTGCCGCCCATAGCGAGTTTCTTCGAATTTTCCATGATGCGGGTGGACAACGGCTACGACCAGAAACCTCTCGCCGAGCTTTACTACCGCTATCTCAACTTCGAGGAAGACTTCATAAAAAACCTGTTCGCGGGCGGGAAAACCCAGTTAAGCAGGGTCTTCGTCAACGAGCCTTCGTTCTCCGAGGAGAACTGCTTTCACGTTTTGGACTACGAGCGCGCGAGCGAAGTGATCCGGACAGCGACGCATGTGGGAATCGGCACCTGCTACTGCCGCCACAAGATGAGCCATCTGTATCGCGCGTGCGACGCCCCGATGGACATCTGTATGACCTTCAATGGTGTCGCGCAATCCCTCATCGCGCGCGGCGTTGGCGAACGCGAAGGCCTGGACCTCCTCGATAAAGCTATAGCGCACAACCTTGTCCAGTTCGGCGAGAATGTCCGCGAATCGGTGTCGTTCATCTGCAATTGCTGCGGATGCTGCGGGGTGCGACGCTTACGCGCAGATCTGCCCCGTGGAACCGGTGGGCATGGTGAGCGCCGGAGATCCCCATGACAGCCGCAGGGAAAAGGCTCACGTCGATACATCGATCTGCCTCGGCTGCGGAGTGTGCGCGCACGCTTGTCCCCAAAAGTCATTTCGCTTACGTCGCGGGAAAAGCGCGTGATCACGCCGGTCAATTCCGCCCACCGGACAGTTCACATGGCCATCGAGAGCGGGAAGCTCCAGAATCTCGTGTTCGACAACCAGGTCTTGGAGTCGCACCGCGCCATGGCGGCTGTTCTCGGCGTCATCCTGAAACTGCCTCCCACCAAGCAGATCATGGCCAGCCGGCAGATGAAATCGCGGTACCTCCTGATTAATGCCCTCGTGTTATATATTTCGTTTTTATCAAAATACATTGATAATAATTTGACCAAGCAAAATGCTGCGCCAGAAAAAAATAAAAACAACCGATAGTTGCAAGCGGTTGCGCGGGGATCCGCTGTGTTTCTCTATAGCCTCTCCTGACGAGTGGGTACGTCATATGGTTATCCTATCGATGGTGACTCGCGAGCGAATTTTGTCAGATAGTACAAAAACGCTGTACAGGACTTTTCGTTCTCCCGTAGTCCCTTGAGCGTAAAGAACTCGTTCGGCGCGTGGATCATACCGCTGATCCCAAGCCCGTAATCGACGAAGGGGATCGAAATGGGCGGGTCGGTAAAAACGTAAGACGGACCCGTGCCCGGAAAAATCGGCCAAACCGTCGTTTCCGGATAACCGGAATCGTGCATAGCCGCGATGCAGGCTCGGGCGGCCACGCTGTCCTCCTTTACCTTCGACCAGGGCGTCCCTTGTCGCTTTTTCAGCTCGATATCCTGAAACCCATGCGCATCAAGATGCTCCCTGATCCGCTTGATCATCGCCTCTGCTGTCATATTTGGAACGAGACGAATATCGAGCTTTGCCTGCGCTTTATACGGAAGCACTGTCTTCGTGGCAGGGCCCGTATAACCCGCCCATATGCCATCGATATTCAGCGAAGGCGTCCAAAGCCAGGCCCTAAGCGCGTCCGCCCCCGAAAGTTTCTTCATGAAGCGCGTTGCGCCCAGCCGATCTCTCAGATACATCTTGTCGTCGAAAACCGCTGCCAGTTCCTGCGTCAGCTGGTTATCGGTTTCATCGGGTTCGACGACTTCGTCGAAAAAGCCTTCGATCAGGATCTTGTCGTTCTCGTCGCGCATCGTGCCCAAAGCCCGCACCAGTCGCCAGACCGGGCTGGAAAGCCAGGTCGCGTTCATGCTATGCACATCCGCCCTGCACGGTCCGCCCCAATCCCCTCCTCTGGCTTCCAATTCCAGATAAAGCATGCCCTTGTTCCCCAGCGTGGTAAACGGCCTGCCCTTCTCGTCCTGTCGCGCGGCATTCAGAAAAACCCCGACACATTTCGACAGTTCCTCGGCATGCGCTTTTGTGAAGGGAACCATGCTTTCGCTGCCCATCTCCTCTTCGCCTTCGACGACAAAAAGGATATTCAAAGGGAAGGCCCCGAGGGTTTTTTTGATGGACTCCACGGCATTGAGGAAACAAACCAGCGGACCTTTGGAATTGGCGATGCCCCTTGCCACGACACAAGAGCCGTGTGGTTCCACGTCCATGATTGCTCCGGCGAAGGGCTCCACCTTCCACTCATTCAGCGGTTCGGGCGGCTGTACGTCGTACATCCCGTACATTACCAGCGTCGGCGCATCGGGGATATCGGCCGGCAGCCTGCCGACTACTATCGGGCTATGGATGTATCTTTCAAGATGGATATCGACACAGCCGACAGCGCTCAGGAGGTCTTCAACTTTCCGGGCGCATGCTTCTATTCCTTCCCCCGTCCCGGCGATGCTGGGCTGGCGCACCAGATCCAGGATCCGCGGCAGATGCTCGCTATCGAAATGTTCGTCGATATATGCATATACAGGCGTTGTCCAATTATCTTTCATGGTTATCACTATGACTCCCGATTATTTCAGCTTCAGCAAAGTCTTGATGTTGTCGCAGAAAAGCTTCTGTTTCCTCTCGGCGCTGACGTCCATCGAGAGGAGGGGATCAAGATTCTCCTTGAATCGCCCGAGGCGTAGCGGGTTGGCATCAGTCCCGAAAAGGATTCTGTCGTCTTTCCGCATCCATTCGTAGGAAGCGGCAGCCAATTGCGGGAAAAGTCTGACATAATCGGAAAATGTGCCCGTCGTATCCATATAGACATTCTCATGTTTCGACACGATACAGAGATCGTCGCTCAGAGGATTAGCGTGCGCGATGATGAATTTCGCCTCGGGATACCGGATGGCCAGATCGTCGATCGGCGCCGAGCTGCTGTAGGCTAACCGGGCTGTCCGCGAGTAGATCGGACCCGTATGGATCAAGATCGGCAAGTCCATATCGATGCATGTCTCGATCACTTCCCCAACCCGCGGATCTTCCATCGAAAAATTCTGTAGCGGCGGATGCAGTTTCAGCCCCCTCAGTCCGTACGTCTCGATTGCCTGACGCAGCTCCTTCGAAGCATTGGGCTCGGTTGGGACGACACAGGCGTACCCCATCAATCGGTCCGGATAATCATGAACCAACTTCCCCACAAAGGCATTGTCCGAATATCCCAAGCTCTCCGAACCGGGAACAATGGGGTGAACGATCGCGATGTCGATGTTCAGCGCGTCCATCGCATTCAAAAAATCCTTGACGTTTCCGCGGCCTTCGCGAATATGGGTATGCGTATCGATAATCATTGTATACTCCTTTCTCCTTAGAAATCGAAACTATTTGGTCGTGTTTACGTGGTGCGCGCGCGCTTCTTCCATCAGTTGAATGAGATAGTACAGAAATGCGCTGCAGGACTTCTCGTTTTCTACCATCCCCTTGATCGTCATCCATTCGTCCGGCGCGTGGATTCGTCCGGACTGCCCTAAGCCGTAGGAAGCAAAAGGCAGATTGATCGGCGGGTTGGTGAATAGATAGGCCGGCCCGGTTCCGGGAAATATCGGCCAAGGCGAACCGTCCGGGTACCCGGAATGGTCCATAGCAGCTATAGCGGCGCGAGCTGGCACACTTTCCGGATCCATCTTCGACCATGGTGTTTTCTGCCGGATAGTCATCTGAATGTCTTCGAATCCATGTTCATCCAGATGCTTTCTGATGCACTTCGCGACATGAGCCGCGGTCATGGGCGGGACCAGCCGCACATCGATCTTGCAGTTCGCCTTATAAGGGAGAATCGTCTTCGTCGCGGGTCCAGTGTAGCCGGCCCATATGCCATCGATGTTCAGCGTGGGTTGCCACAGCAGTTGTCTGAGCGCATTCCCTCCAGTGAGCCTATGAATGAACTTTTTTGCAAAAAGTCTTTTGTTCAAGTACATCGGTTCATCGAAGACATCGATCATGCGCTGGGTCAGCTTTTCATCGCCCTTTCCTAAGGGCCGTAGTTCGTCAAAAAAATTATCTATGAGAATATTGTCTTCTTTGTCCTTCATCGTCGCGAGCGCGTTGACGAGCCGCCAGACTGGGCTGGACACCCAGGCCGCGTTCATTCCGTGGAGATCGACTTCAGTGGGGCCGCCCCAGGCGCCACCGCTCGCCTCCAGTTCGAAGAACAAAATACCTTTGTTGCCATTGATCGTGAACGGCCGGCCCTGCTCGTCCTGGCGGGTGCCGTTCAAAAAGACCGTATCAAATTGGGAAAGTTCGGCCGCATGCTTTTGCACGTACTGCGCCAGGCTTTCGCTCCCCAGTTCCTCCTCACCCTCGACAATAAACCGGATGGAGACCGGATCATAACCCAGCACTCGCCGGATAGAGTCCACCGCATTGATGAAGCAGATCAGCGGGCCTTTCGAATTCGCGACGCCTCGGGCCACCATGCATTCGCCGTAGGGAGCTAGGTCCTTGATGACTCCTTCGAAGGGGGGGACGGTCCACGCTTCGATCGGGTCGGGCGGCTGTACGTCGTACATCCCGTACATCAACACCTTGGGCGCGTCTGGCAGAGGCGAGATCAGGTCGCCGATGACGACGGGGCTGTGGACGAACCTTTCCAGATGGATATTGACGCATCCGAGCCGTCCCAAAATGTCCATGACTTTGGTCGCGCACTCTTCGATGCCTTCGCCCGTGCCCGCGATGCTCGGCTGCCGTACAAGCTCTTTGACGAGAGGCAGGTGGGTCTCACGAAAATTTTTGTCGATGTGGCGGTAGGTCTCTTGGAGCCAATTTTCCGATTCCATAGTGATATATCCTCCTGCAGGTGATATTTATTGTTTCAAGTGGGAATTGAACCAGTCCGTGATGAGCTTCAACCGATTGATGCGATTCCGGGGTTTCCCGGCCCGGCTCAACTCATGTCCCTCATTTTTGAAAATACAAAGCCGCGATTCGATGCCATGATATTTCAACGCGTAGAACATCTGAATGCCTTCTGAAACCGGGCAACGGTAGTCATTCTCCGAATGAAGAAAGAGCGTCGGAGTCTTGCAACAATCCGCGTATTTGAGGGGAGAATGCTCCCAGTAACGGTCTATATCCATCCATAGATCGGTGTCGAATTGCCAGAGCGGGAACTGGTAGCTGGTGTCCGATGTGCCGAACATAGAAATAAAACTGGCGATTCCTCTTTGCGAGACGGCGCACTTGAAGCGATCCGTATGGCCGATGATCCAGTTGGTTATGTACCCGCCGTAACTTCCTCCGCCGACACCCAGTCGATGGGAGTCAAGTCCAGGGTACTTTTCCAAACAGACATCCGTGAATTTCATGATGTCCGAATAATCATCGACCCCATATTTCCCAATGATGTTCGCGAAGACGTTATCTCGGCCGTCGCTGCCTCGAGGATTACAGTAGAAAACGTAGTAGCCTTGGTTCGCCCACACTTGCATCTCGTGGTAAAACACCGAACCGAAGGTGAGCTTATGGCCCCCATGGATATAAAGGATTCCTGGATAGGATTCGCCCGGCCGCCAATCGACAGGCTTGATGAGGAAACCCTGCAAGCGTATTCCGTCGTTGGAAAAATCGACGAACTCGTGCCGGCTCAGGGTAATCTCGGATTGCACCCAATCGTTGAAATCGGTCAACTTTTTTTCGACACCATCCTTTAGCGAATATAATTCCGGCAGTCTGTCGTGCTGCATCCCGACGAAAATAATTTCATTCCCGCACAACGCGATGGAGTCGATCGACCCGCCTTCCCCGGTAAGCGTTTCAAAGCGTCCTTTCGCGTCTACACGTTTAAGATATGCATCGCCGCCTTCCGTGCCAACGTAGTATACGAAATCCTGATCGGCGGCGACCGTATCCCCGCTTCCATACCTCGAATCGGTCCCGACAGAGTTCGACGCGCTCAATTCATTCCTGGCGAAGAGAATTACTTTGGAAGTTATCTCATCAATCCAGTAAAAATACGAATTCTCCTGATAGCCATAGCGCAGCCCGTCCGATCCCAAGAAGAAAGGTTTCGTCCCCTGGAAGCCGCAGGAATGAACCCGATAGCGCATATCGTCAACGTACTCCCGGTTAAGACCAGTATCCGCATCGTATATCGCTATGTTGCTGAGGAAGATATATGGCTTATCTTTCGTGAATCGCTTTGCGCTGTAGATGATCCGGGAGCCTTCGGCTCTTACGAATTCGACCTGCTGCTCCGGACCTGAAACCGGCCAAAGCTTCTGCGTCGTCCGGTCGAATACATAGAGCCTGCTCCGTCGACCGCTCGTGATGCCTCGCCCATCTTTTCTAAATGGCATCTCGTCAGCCACAATATAACTGACGTCCCGCTCTGCCCTTGCTTTTAAAGCCTTTTCCCGTTCTTCACCATCGTGATCCATAGGATCATCTTCATAGAGGTTAAAATCAGCCAGAAGCGCGAACCGGTCACAGCCAAGCGGGCGTAGCCACGTAACGATCCGGGGAATTCGCATGTATTCCTGAGCTTCCCCGCCCGCAAACGACAGAGCATAGAAAACACTCCAGGACTCTCCCGCCTCGATCTTTTTTGCCAGTTCCTCATTTCGCATGGTCTGGAAAAGGAGAGTAGTATTGTCCAGCCAGAGGACGTTTTTCTCCGCGCCACCGGTTGTATAGCGGCTCGTGCGGCGTGTTTGCCTGTCGAACACATAAACAGACGAGTCGTAGCAGTTTTTCTTCTCGTTGCACTGGCTTACGATAAAAGCGCACTTTTTCTTGTCCGGAGACGCCACGAGGGCGGACAGATATTTGTAGTTAAGAAGATCTTCAATGGTAAGTCGCCTCATATCGTTACGCTTTCCTTGAGGTCAAAGCTTTTAGCCCGTCCTGGGTCACACAAATGACAGGCCGCGAAATGTCCCGGCCCCAGCTCTCTCAGCTGTGGCTCCTGAGTAAAACAAAGTGGATTGGAATAGACACATCGCGTATTGAATCGGCAACCGGCCGGCGGATTCCGGGGGCTTGGCAGATCGCCTTTTAATATAATCCTTTCCCTCTTGATCGAAGGATCTGGGATTGGAATCGCGGAAAGAAGGGCCTGAGTATAGGGATGGCAGGGTGAAGTGAATAGATCCTCAGAAGCGGCCATTTCGACGACCTTTCCCAGATACATGACACAGACGCGATCCGATACGTAGCGGATGACATTCAGGGCGTGGGAAATAAATACATAGGTCAGCCCGAAACGATCCTGGAGATGCTTCAATAAGTTGAGTATCTGCGACTGGATGGATACATCCAGCGCCGAAACGGGCTCATCACAGAAGATTAGCTTAGGCCGCACTATGATGGAGCGCGCGATGCTAATTCTCTGCCGCTGTCCTCCCGAGAACTCGTGGGGATAACGTTCATAGTACGAAGACTCCAGGCCCACGACTTCCAAGGTTTCAAGGACTTTTTGCTTCCGTTCGGCCGCCTCCTTCATCCCATGCACCAATAGCGGCTCTCCGACAATCTCTCCGATCGACATTCGAGGATCCAGCGAAGAATATGGATCCTGAAATATGATCTGCATCTGGCTGCGCGACTTGCGCAAGTCCTCCTCCGTCAAGCCAAAGAGATCGACGCCATCGTAGATGGCGCTGCCGCTCGTCGCGTGCACAATTTGCATTATTGTCTGCGCTAGCGTGCTTTTTCCGCATCCGGATTCGCCCACTAAACCTAAGGTCTCCCCCTCGTAGACATTGAATGAAACCCCATCCACCGCGTGGATGGAACCTTGCTGCTTCGAGAAAAGCCCGCCGTAAACGGGGAAATACGTCTTGAGGTCACGAACTTGCAGCAGCAGCCTAGCGGTAGCCGGACGGACAGCGCTCGGGAGTGTCATACGTTGTTGCCTTTCCCTGAACTCGCATTTGAGACTAAATGGCAGGCCACTTTATGCGTTCCCAAGGTTACCAGATCCGGAATCCTCACCCTGCAAATATCCATGCACTGAGGGCAGCGAGGGTGAAAGCGACAGCCCTTCGGAAAATCGGCCGGATTGGGAACCTGGCCGCGGATCACCGCCAACTCCGGTTTCCGCTTATCCACACGGGGGATACACTCCAAAAGGCCGCGCGTGTATGGGTGCAGGGGGTTAGTATATATATCCTTTGGCAAACCTTCCTCGACGATTTTGCCCGAGTACATAACGAGGATCCGCTGGGCGATTTCAGCGACAACGCCCAGATCGTGCGTGATAAAAAGAACGGTCATACCGCGCTCTTTTTTTAGCGTGGAGATCAGGTCGAGTATTTGGGCTTGGATAGTGACGTCCAGGGCTGTTGTGGGCTCATCCGCGATCAGCAATTTCGGATTGCAGGAAATCGCCATGGCGATCATGACCCTCTGGCGCATGCCCCCGGAAAACTGATGGGGATACGCGTTGGCGCAGCGTTCCGGATCCGGGACCCCCACCATTTTCAGCGATTCAATAGCTCGTTTACGGGCCTCGGACTTGCTCAGGCCCTCATGCGTCGAGAACACTTCTCCTATCTGCTCCCCGATCCGGTGCACGGGATTCAGCGCTGTCATAGGCTCCTGGAAAATCATCGAGATATCCTTGCCTCGGATTTGCCCTATGTCATGGGCGCTTTTAGCCAAAAGGTCCTCTCCCCCAAACCAGATTTCCCCCTCGACATATTTCCCCGGCGGGGAGGCTACCAACCGCATGATCGAAAGAGACGTGACGCTTTTTCCACAACCCGACTCGCCGACAATGCACAGCGTTTCGCCCTTAAAAACATCGAAGCTCACGCCATCCACCGCAGTGATGACTTTATCCGAGAGATAGAAGGCTGTTTTCAGGCCCTTGACTTCCAGTAGTTTTTCCATGCGTCCCAGTCCCTTGTCGAAAAGCTGACGACTCGCCACCGCCGCCGACGCGGCGGCAGCGAGGAGACGACTTCCCAGCCTATCTAACCGCTTTGACTTTCATTTCAGCAGCCAGGATGTACTGGGTCTGCGCTGTCGACCAGTCGAGCCGCGCCGTAGTCGCATAAATCGAACCTAGCTGGAACAGATAGATAAACGGCGGGTCTTCGACCAGCTTCTTCTGCAATTCCTTGAGTAGTGGAGCCTTATCCGCCAGCTTTATGGTGGCAACTATTTTGTCGACGAGCCCGTCGTACCCCGGAATAAGGTTGTACGAACTCATACCGTTGGACCGAACGATACCGGTAAGCCATGTGTCGAGCAGCATCGGTTTTGAAGCCCAGTTCCAATCGAAGATACCGGAAATCTGCTTTTTGTTTTGACCGTTGATGACCATGCTTCGCGCGGCGCTGTCTTCGAGCGTCCTGACCGTGCAATCGATACCGACGGCCTTCAGATAGGAAGCGACCGCCTGTGAAACCTCGATAGCCTTAGCGTGATTGCCATCGTTCGTCTGAAGCTCGATTTTGAAGCCATTTTTCAACCCAGCTTCCTCAAGCAAGGCCTTCGCCTTCGCGGGATTATATGGCAGCATTTTGATGGTCGCATCATAGGATGGAAAGTCAGTCCGGTACCAAGAAGCCAAAACCTTGCCGTTGCCACCCATAACCTTGTCGAGGATAGTCTGTCGATCGACCGCGTAATTCATAGCCTGCCTGACCCTTACATCCTTCAGCTGCGAGTTTGGCGACCAATCCACCGTGTTGAACGCGATGTATTCGACACGCCTTGTCATCTTGCTTTCGATATTGATGTTGCCCTGAGCTTTGAGCATATTGGTAAACTCGCTATTGACATCGTAGATAATATCCACGTTGCCATTGACCAGCTCAGCAACGCGCGTGGCGGCCTCGGGGATCGCTTTGATTATATAGATGTCGACAAAGGGCTTCCCCCCCCAATAGTTCGGATTCCTTTCCAAGGTGATCTGCTGATCGTGTTTCCAGGACTTAAATACGTAAGGCCCGGTGCCTACGTAGCCTCCGGCCCCGATCGCTTGCTCGCCGACTTTTTTGGCGTTACCCGGCGCGATGATCGGCAGATCGCACAAATGATTCGGCATCATCGGATTTTCTGATGTAGTCGTGATTCGAATAGTATAGTCGTCGATGGCTTCCCAGGATCCAGCTCTATAGTAGGTTTTGAAAGCATACCCTTGCCTAGGGAACTCGGTCGACATAGCCCGGTCCAGGTTGAAACCTACCGCTTCGGCATTGAACGGCTCGCCATTCGAAAACTTGATCCCGCGATGGAGATAGAAGATCCATTCGTTATCTGATTTTTGCTCCCATTTATCTGCCAGATACGGGATCAGCTTGTCGTTGGCATCGTACGTAGTCAGCGTCTCGGCGATATTTCTGAAGACGTTCGCGCCATAATCCGCAGACGCCCGATGAGGGTCCAGTGTCGCGGGATCGACCGGCTGAGCCAGAACAACTGTTACCGGCTTAGGTGCCGCAGCCAATTTCTGTGGCATCCCCACAGCCAGGATAGTTACGGCGTACATGGTTATCGCAATCGCAGGCGATAACATTTTCCATGTCTTGCTTTTCATTGCTCACCTCCTCTTTACATAAGCGTTTACAACGCTAACCAGCCATTAATCATATAGAGCCGTTACTTTGTCTGACGGCCCCCCGCAGTCTTGGATCGCGTATATCTCTCAGCCAGTCTCCGACAAAATTGATGGATAGGCAGACGAAAAAAATCGCCAAGCCAGGAATCGTCGTCAGCCACCATGATGTAAAAATGTACTGTCGGCCCGTGGCGATCATATTGCCCCACGTCGGAATGGAAGGGGGAACGCCGAGGCCGAGGAAGGTCAAGGACGCTTCTGCCAGAATGGACGTGCCCATTTCCATAGTGGCAAGAATAATGGCCGAATCGATGACGTTCGGCATGATGTGTTTGAGAACCACCCGCAGCTTGGTACAGCCGATGGTGTGCGAAGACTTGACGAATTCCCGCTCCTTTATGGAAAGGACCTGGGCGTGGATCATTCGGGTATAGGGAACCCAGCCCGTGATACCGAGCACGATGATTACGTTCATGAGGCTCGAGCCGAGGACGGCCATGAGGGTCAAGGCCAGAAAAAATAAACGGAAAGGACAACATCACGTCTACCATCCGCATGATGACAGTCTCTATCCATCCCCCAACGAAACCCGCCAATAATCCCAGGACGGTACCGATAACCGATCCCACGAGGACTGCCGTAAAGCCAACAACGATTGAGACCCTCGCGCCATGCAGCAAACGGCTCAGCACATCCCGGCCCATTTCATCGGTGCCAAAAACATGCTTCAGAGAACCCCCGTTTTCCCATGAGGGAGGGATAAGCCTCTGAAGGATGTCCACTTGATCCGGTTTGCAGGGAGCGAGCAAAGGTGCGAAAAGTGCGCAGATGATCCAGAGAATGATGACGACAACACCGAACTTGGCAGTCCTCGTGCTGTTCCTGAACAACTCCGCGAATCTCTTCACTGTTTCTCCTTCTAGTTATATCGAATCCTTGGATCGATGAGTATGTAGCATATGTCCGCCAGCAAATTGACCACCACAAACAGCAGGGCCATGCACAGGGCGCAAGCCTGTACGAGAGGAAAATCGTAATTCAGGATCGCGCTGACCATCAGACGACCGACGCCCGGCCAGGCGAAGACAGATTCAGTCACGACCGAGCCGCTAAGCATTTGCCCAATCTGGAGGGCTATCATGGTCACCACTGACAACAGCGCGTTCCGGAGCCCGTGGTGAATAATCACCCGGTTCTCCACCACACCCTTTGCCCGCGCAGTGGTCATGTAATCCTGTCTCATCACCTCAAGCATGGACGAGCGAGTCAAACGCGCCGTACTGGCTGCCATGCCGGCCGCCAAGGTGATCGCCGGCATAATCAGTTGCCTGAATGTGCCATAGCCCGACGGAGGCAGCCACTTGAAGACGACCGAAAAAAGCAGAATAAAAATCAGACCCAACCAGAACGTCGGCAGCGACCGGCCCGCGATCGTCACCGTCGTCACCACGTTATCGAGCAATGTGTTTCTTTTAATAGCGGACAGAATCCCCGCCCCGATCGCCAGAGGCACCGCGATCAGCATGGCGACGCCGCTTAAAAGCAGCGTCGCCGGGAAATGCTCTTTGATGATGTCGAAGACGGGACGCGAATAGTAGAACGATTCGCCGAAGTCACCCTTTAAAATGCCAGTAATGTATATCGAGTATTGCTTGAGCAAAGGCTGGTCCAACCCAAGGATAGCCCGCATTTTGCTGAGGTCGTCAAAAGTCGCTTCCGGACTGATCAGAAGCTTTGCCGGATCACCGATGGCGCGGAGAATCACGAAGACAAGCGTTACCACAATGAATAGAACGAGAATAGTTTGCAGCAACCTACTAATCAGATACCTGACCATGCTCGACTAGCCCTTTCCTCAAGATTTAGACAGAATTGAAATTCCCTTCAGCCGGTCCCTAATTGTCCTTTCGAATCGCATTTGCCCGGTTTCCCAGGATATATGCATAATCCCCCGGGTGAACCTTCGTCATAAGACCCCGCATATCTAGGAAGACCGTTTCCTCGCAGGGGGCGTGAATTTGCTCGATGACTTCCAAGGACAGAGGATTTCGGATCGTAGCCAACAAAGTCCCTTTTGGTACAATACGATTCAGGTATTCAGGACCGCACTCGGGGTAGAACATGCCGCCGTTCCTCGGCCTCAGCAGTGGTCTCTCTCTGAGCAACCACTGTGTTTTCGGCAGCTCCGGCTCACCGGGATACATCCCCATATGCTTCATCGCATTGAAGACACCCCGAACGCTTCCGCCGACAATGTCGATTTTGAGTTCCATTCCGGCACCTACTTCAGCCACGATGGCTGGTTTACCCAGGCTTATCATGTAATCCGTGAGGGTGCCTGCGTAGGCTGCGGCCGGTCCGGCCGGTGCACCGCTATAGAGGTATTCCAAGCCATACGCGTAGCCCATATCGATCACTTTCTTCCCAATCTCGCCATCAGGGTTTTTCATCAACAAATAATTGATCGCTGTACCATATCCGCCGCCGTGCCAGTCGATGAGCGCATCTGCATCATTGCAGAAAACGGACACAGCGGCGGCCATCTGATCCGTAAACCAGCCTTTGGGGCTGCCCGGAAAGGAGCGGTTCATATTGGCCATATCTATGGGGGTATTTCTGGAATCCCACTCAAAGCCAACCGGATTCTGGCAGGGCAGGGCAACGATGGTTCCTTTCAGCTTTTTCGGATCGGTCTTTTCAAGCACTTGCCGAATAGCCTCAAGACCGGTGATGGCATCTCCATGGCTCAACGCCGTGAGCATGAGCCGCGGCCCTTCCTGAGCGCCGTTAAGGATGTGAACCGGCAACACCATTTCTAAGCCGCTTGCCATGGTTGTGACCGGGACAAACTTAAAAACACGTTCGCCTGAGTTAGCCTTAATTCCACGGATAGTAACAGCTGACATCGTTATTCTCTCCTTGCCAAATGACTATTAGAAAAAACAATGAAGTGATCGGCAATATTGAGCACAGTGTATCACCCGGAATTCCCCTGTCAAGTGCATTATTGATAAATATTATAATTAATACTACGTATGTTTTTTAAAAGACACACTATATATTTTATATGTAATAATTTATTAATAAAATACCCCTGTCTACAAATTGAAAAATATAAACACATCATTGGATATTCTTATAAAATGACAAAAACAAACTTTTTCTGTAAAAAATAGAGACAGACTCATAAAATTATATTATAATATGATAAGACTGATTGATTGTCGCAATGGATTCGAAAACATCTCATATGGGCGGAAAGGCGTCATGAACTTCAAAGTCCTAAAATATGTGGTCACCGTAGCCGAGGAAAAAAGCTTCACCCGCGCAGCGAAGCGCCTAGCAATCTCCCAACCCTCATTGAGCCAGAACATTCAGGGGCTTGAGGTGGCTTTGGGAGTATCCTTATTCGATCGGAAATGCATGCCTTTGACCTTGACATATGCCGGCAAACTTTACGTCGAATGGGCAAAGCAGATATTGCTCTCGGAATCGCAGGTCGAACGCCGCATCTCGACGATCTCGAAAGATCAATCACTCCGTCTCGTAGTCGGCATCGCGCCCCACAGAAGCCCTTTGATGCTTCCCAAGATTATCGGGAATCTCGCCGCGGAGTTTCCGGATTGTTCGATTGTTATTGAAGATGGCCTGATCGAAGAAGCGCTTTACGAAAAAGTGTACAATCATGAAATCGATTTACTGGTCGGCGATACGCAGCCAGATACGATCCGGTTTAAGAACATACCTGTGACCGAAGAAAGAATCCTTCTGGCCGTTCCATCGAGCTATAAAATCAATGGCTTTGATACCATAAATGAAAAGGACAGTAATCCTCGAATCCATCTGGACCAACTGCGGGACTGGCCATTCATCACACTAGGGATAAAAACCTACTTGGGAGCAGCTCTGCGCAGGCTGTGCGAACAGGAGGAGTTCCTGCCGATCAACAAGATCGAATGCAACAGCGTTGCCACCGCCCATCTGCTCGTAAGCAGGGGAATTGGAATTACCATCATCCCCGAACTGTTTATCCGGCTCAGCCCCCCCCTGCTCAACATCGACTATTTCATCATAGAGAGGAGCGACCCGCATCGGACTATGTCCATCATCTATCGCAACGGAGATGATCTGATGAATCCGGCAAAGAGATTTATCGAGCTGTTCATGGAAATGTACCATAAAAAGAGCCCTGAGAGACCAATCTCCTAAGCTGGCGTTCTACAGCATAAGCCGGATAAGAAGAACCTCCACTTCTTAAAGATATTTTTCTTCGTAAACCTAAAATTCTTTTGATCTGCAACGCGTTTATTGGCGCGATTCTTGTATCATCTTGATTGGCCTCCTTGCTTCGTTCATAAATAGCTCAACCGCAAGAATCATGATAGAGTGTTGCCAAGTCGGAGCTGTTGTTATACATCCCATTTATTTTATGGAAGCTTTATTAGTCTTCAATTATTCTTCAAGTGTCTGAGAAATTAATCCAGTTCGCTCACCCCCATACAAAGTTCGTAGTACCGTCCCTTCTTCTCGATAAGGGATTCGTGGCTGCCGAGCTCGATTATCTCGCCGCGCTCGAGGACGGCTATCGCATCGGCCCTGCGGACCGTGGAGAGGCGATGGGCGATGACGAAAGCTGTCCGGCCCTCAAAGAGGGCATCCATGCCTCTCGCTATGAGGTGTTCGGTGCGTGTGTCTATGGAACTCGTCGCCTCGTCCAGGATGAGGACAGGCGGCGATGCCACATAGTCGCGCGCTATAGAGAGAAGCTGGCGCTGGCCCTGCGAGAGGTTGGCACCGTCTCCGCTGATCACCGTTTCGTAACCCTCGGGCAGGCGCTCGATAAAAGAGTCGGCGCTCGCCGCACGGGCCGCGGTCACGCACTCCTCGTCTGTGGCATCGAGCCGGCCGTAACGGATATTCTCCATGACGCTGCCGGTGAACAGATGGGTGTCCTGCAAGACCATGCCGAGAGAATGACGCAGGTCATCCTTCCGTATCCTGCGGACATCTATATCGTCATACGTTATGCGACCCGAGTCCACGTCGTAGAAGCGGTTGAGGAGATTGGTGATCGTCGTCTTGCCCGCGCCCGTCGATCCCACGAAAGCGATGGTCTGGCCGGGGAGAGCGTGGAGACTGAGGTTTTTCAACACGGTTTTCTTTCCGTCATACGAGAAGCACACGTTCTCGAATCGCACATCGCCTCTGAGTGGAACGAGCTCGGTCTCCCCGTTTTTGCCGCCGTCAATCGGAACGCACCACGTCCAGAGTTTTGCCTTCTCGTCCTTTTCGATGGGCACTAGATCGCCCACCTCGTTCTTCTTTACTGCAAGAAGGGTGACGTCGCCCTCGTCGATTTCAGGTTCGCGGTCCATGACGTCGAAGATGCGTTCCGCGCCCGCAACCGCCGCGAGGATGTTATTGATCTGGCTCGTGATTTGGTTGATCGGCATGCCGACTTGACGCGAGTACTGGAGGAAGGCCGCCAAGGATCCGATATCGAAACGCCCCGCGATAGTGAGCATGCCACCGAAGACGGCCGTGCCTGCGTAGACGATGTTGTTGAGGTTGCCCATGATCGGCATGATGACTCCGGCATAGAAATTAGCCTTCGTCACCGCGACCTTGAAATTCTCGCTGATTTCGTCGAAGTCCTTCTTCATCGCCTCCTCGTGGTTGAAGACCTTGACCTCCTTCAGTCCGCCTATCGCCTCTTCTATGTTCCCGTTGAGCCGGCCGAGGAGTGCCTGCTGCTTTTGGAAATAGGTGCGGCTCTTGCCCCCGATCCTTGTACTCATGAATATCATGAGCACGAGGACGAGGGCGGTAAACGCGAAGAGGAGGGGAGAAAGAATGACCATCATCACGATGGAACCCACGAAGGTGAGAACGCTCGACACGAGTTGGGTAAGACTTTGCTCGAGCATGAGCTGTACATTGTCCACGTCGTTCGTATAGCGACTCATGAGTTCGCCGTGAGTATTCGTATCAAAGAACTTGAGCGGCAAGGCCTGCATTTTGCCGAATAATTCCCCGCGAATGATGTTCGTCGTGCGTTGCGCGAGGCGTATCGTGAGTCTCGACTGCAGGTAGGAGGCCGCGACTCCGACCAGATAGATGCATCCAAGCCCCAAAAGGGCGCCCGCGAGTCCCGCGAAGTCGCCGGGGATGATGTACTGGTTGATGAGCGGCTTCAAAAAATAAGAACCCGCGAGCATCGAAGCCGAGCTCAGGAAAAGCAGTACGAGAACGAGAGCTACGAGGACCTTGCTCTTGTCGAGATACTTGAGGAGACGGCTAAGGCTTGCCATAAAGCTCTTGGGCCGCTCGTAGCTGCGCGGGCCTGCGCCGGGTCCCCGGGACGCGGGCGATGCTTGTTTGTTTTCCGCCATTATGCTGAAAGTCCTTCCTGCTGTGATAAGCAGATCTCACGATAGATTGCGTTGTTCGAAAGAAGATCCTCGTGCGTCCCAACGCCTACTATCTTGCCATCGTCGAGTACGATGATTTTGTCTGCGTCCCGCACAGAGCTGATGCGTTGGGCGATCATGAGGATCGTCGTGCCTTTGAGCCCCTGCGTGAAGGCCGCCCTGATTTTTGTCTCGGTCGCTGTGTCCACCGCGCTCGTAGAATCATCGAGAATGAGAATGGCTGGTTTTTTGAGCATGGCCCTCGCGATGCAGAGACGCTGCTTTTGGCCGCCCGAGATGTTGACACCTCCCTGGCCGAGTTCTGTCGCATAGCCTTCAGGGAAGCTTCGAACGAAGTCATCCGCTTGGGCGTTCCGCGCCGCCTCGGCGACCTTTTCCTCGCTCGCATTTTTATCACCCCAAAGGAGATTCTCCCTGATGCTGCCAGAAAAGAGGACATTCTTTTGGAGGACCACACCGACGCCGGAGCGCAGATTCTCTATCCGGTAGTCGCGCACATCGACGTCGTCGACGAGAACCTGTCCAGCCGTCACGTCATAGAGACGTGGAATGAGACTCACGAGGCTGGTTTTGCCGGAGCCCGTGCCTCCCACAATGGCGACAAACTCCCCGGGCTCGATGGTGAGATTTATGCGCGACAACACGTTATGCGCCTTTGCCTCGGCACCGTATTTGAAATCAACGTCTCTGAATTCGATGCGTCCCTTGCGCACCAGGCCCCCCCCTTCCCCGCTCGGGGGAAGGGCCCTGTCGCTGATGTCTATCCTGGTATCGAGCACCTCGACGATGCGTTTCCCGCAAGCCTCAGCTCGGGCAAAAAGGATGAAAACCATGGAAAACATCATGACGCTGAACAGTATTTCCATAAGATAGCTGATGAAGCTGATGAGAGCGCCAGTCCCCATGCCGCCTGCGTGGACCATCCTGCCGCCAGCCCAGATCACGGCGATCATTGCTCCGTTCATCACGAATATCATGAGAGGCATCATCATGCTGATGAGATTGCCGGCGTTTATGGCGGATTGGGTGAGTTCGTCGTTGGATTTTTTGAACTTGATCTTTTCGTGAGCCTCGCGGACGAAGGCCTTGACCACGCGGATGGCGACGAGGTTTTCCTGCACCGTCCCGTTGAGAGCGTCGATCTTCCGCTGCATGGCGGAGAAGAGACGTTCCGCCGTCCGAAGCACGAGGATGATGCCGATGACGAGAAGGGGGATGGCCACGACAATGACGAGGGAGAGCCTCGCATTGATGCTCACGGCGAAAATGATGGCCGCGATAAGCATCAAGGGCGCCCTAAGGAGCATCCTGAGACACATGAGCAGCGTGTTCTGCAGTTGCGTCACGTCGCTTGTGAGCCGTGTCACGAGGGAGGGCGCGCTGAAACGGTCGATGTTGGAGAAGGAAAAAGCTTGGATCTTGTCGAAAAGGGCCTTCCTCAGGTTAGCCGCAAACCCCTGGCTCGCCTCCGCCGAAAATTTCGCATTGAGCACTCCGATCGCAATACAGAGGAGAGCTAGGGCGACCATTCCCATCCCTATCCTGCTGATGTAGGAAATATCCTTCGTCGCGACTCCTACATCCACGATCTTGGCCATTAGCATGGGCATGAGCATGGTGCAGGTGACGTCGCCCATCATGAGGCCGACACAGACCAGGATGTGCTTCTTGTACTTCCCAAGATGTGCATAAAGCGTTCGTATCACAGTTTTTCATTCTCCTTCAGATCATTCGGAAACTGGGCGCCCATGGCCATTTGAGGAAATCTCATTAGCTTGGTAGCGTCGTCACTCGCGCAGGGGGCTTCAGCTACCGCTCCCTATCGTAATAGTGAGCCAAGTTCAGTTTTTGGATAAGAATGTCGTATTCGATCTTCTGAGCGTCTATTTTCTCTATGGAAAGATCGATCCGCGTTATCACGAGATCTTCCTCACTGGCGTATCCTCCATTGTAGAGCCGCTCTGTGATTGTCATATCCTCTTCCGCGTCGGCTATGTCGAGTTCCTTGATTTTTCTGTCCAATTCAAGCGATTTGAGGGTATCCTTGACTATTCTAATGCCATCCGTGAGTTCATCCCGGGCATCCTCGAGTTTGATCTTATAAATTGTTGGATACTCCTCTCGCTTTAACGCGTCCAAGGAGTTTTGGCCCTTGTTGAGGGCATCATAGGACAGCTTGAAGGACAGTCCCCAACCGACCTCATTCTTTTCCGTGTCGTAGTTCACGGAAGCGGTAATGCTGGGGTTCGGCAGATAGGGGAAGAGCGAAAAAGCCTTTCTCTTCTCCGCCGCGGCGAGGGAAAGCTCAAGAGCGCGTATCGTCAAGGTACTTTTAGGATCTTTCCCCTCGATTGCCGCAATCCATTCGGCTTGAAGCCGAAGGACATCCTCATAGAGGGCATCGGCGTTCTTTTTGATATCGTCATCCAGATTGTCTAAGGCGCTGGAAGCGGCGAGTATGGATTTTTGCGCTTCAAAAAGGCGCCTGTCCAACTCGCGGAGCAACGTTGTATCTATGGTCGCCTTTCTCACCTTTTCGAGGACCTGGAGATTTTCTTTGTTCGCCTCGAGGAGGCGCCGATAATAAATCGCGTTGAGGATATCCGTAGCGAGCGCCGTGCGCACGGTATCCTCCGAGCTTTTTATCGCGGCACGCGCCGTCATGACGTTCGCCTCCGCCTCCATGCGATCCGCGCCCGTTTCCACGAAAAGCTTGCGGGTTAAGCTCAAGCTGGGACTCCCCAGGCTGATCTCGCCGGAAGTGGAGGCTTCCAAGGGTACCTTAAGCGACAGATCGGCTCCGAAAAGGTTTTCCAGGGTCACGGAAGGGATCAGACTCCCCGCGATAAATCCATCGCTGCCGATACCCAGAAATTCGTCAGTATACGATGTGCCAGTACTTGTGGCGATGGATACGGCAGGAATATAAGGCTTCGTATAGTTATTTAAGGCGACCTCGGCGGATTTGAGATCGAGTCTCGACTCGAGGTAGGCCGCGGAAGCGTTCAAACGGGCCTTATAGATGTCGTCCCAGCCTTCCGCGGCTGCCGCCCAGGCGCTCAGGGCGAGAATAAGCACTAGGTAAAATCGTCGCATAGTTAAATTCCTAAAGGGTTTTCTCCCATTGCGCTCAGGTAGGAGCCGATCGACTTAATGTAGCTCTTTTGAGAGGCGAGCAGGTTCACCCGGGCGGTGAGAACGGCGATCGCCTTTACGTTCTTATCACTCAGGGAGATCATTCCACTCTCGTATTGCCGCAAAGCATCCTGGTACGCGAGTTCCTCAAGGGAATATTCATCCGCCCTTATCTGAAGGAGGGTGGCCTGATTCTTGAGGGTGGAAAGGGAGCTTTCGTAAGCCCTTCTGGCATCGCTTTCCGCGTTCGATGCGGAAACTTTCGCTTTTTGGTTTTCCGTCTCTTGGATCCGTCTGTCGTAGACCGAAGTGTTTGTCGCGAGGGAGGCTGTCTTGAGCCCCTGGATCTTTTGCGAAAGGAGAGCCATCTCATGCGTGAGATCCTTCGCGATCCAATCCTCCACTTTCGCGTTCGCCTCGAAGGAAGGTGTTTCCGGGATAAGGCTTGAGTTCCATTCCAATCCGGTGACGAGCCGGACGTTATCTTTGGCATCCTTCAAGGTCCAGGCGGACAATTCCTGATCGGTCGATGTCGTCTTGTAGGTGATATCGATCTCCTTGAAGATATCTTCGGAAATGAGGCCGTTCTTATACCGGGATTCGGCATACTTTTTATCTTCTTCAGCGTTCTGGAGGCTGAACCCGATCGATTCGATGTCGAGTTCGGCGGTCGCCGCGGCGAACACCGCGTCGATCACCTCATTGTAGAAGCTCAGGACCGAGTTCCTATAGCCTGCCAAGGCCGAAACATAGGAGTACTGCGCGTTAACCCGATCCAGCTCGACCTTTGCCTCAATCTCACCCTTATTCTTCTTGAGCTGGGCAAGTTCGAGATCGATCTTGTAAATGGAATAATCCTGATTCGACTGGGTAGCTGCCGCGAACAGATCCTTGAGCGATTCCGCGGCTAAGGGGGAGGCGAAAGAGATCAACAAAAGCGCGAACAGCGATCGAAAAAAAATGCTTCTAGATTTCATGTTTTACTCCTTGCATGATAATGAAAAGCGATAGAAAACTATCGCTCCCCGACGAAAGCGTCCGCTTCATACTGGAAAACCTTTATGCCCTCCTTAGGAAAGGCTTTCTTGACTTCGCTCACAGCCTCATCGATCAGGAAAGCTTCATGTTTGTTTCCAAAGAGGATATAGAGGATGTTCAACTCCGGCCAAATCGCGGTGCCATGGCGAACGCCGCTCCTTCCCCTTCCTTTCACATCCTCGACGAGGGAATAGCTGAAACCCGGAATCCGCTTTTCTATCTCCTCGAAGATATCTTCCTCCACGGATCTGTTCGCGTAGATTTCAGTTCGTATCATCTTCCACCTCCATCGCGCCTTCCGCTCTGCGCCATTTCTCTACCTCCCTCTCTTTTTTCCTGTTCTTCTTCTCGCGCCTTTCGTTGAACAGCGAGTAGAGGACGGGGGTGAGGAAGAGGGTCATGATCGAGCTTATCAGCAGCCCGCCGAACATTGTCTTCGCTATCGGCTGGATACTTTCCGTCCCTTTGCCGGGAAAGAGGGCGAGGGGCATGATGCCGAGAATGGTGGTGAGCGTCGACATGAGAATGGGCCGCAGGCGGTGGCGGCCCGCTTCGCTGCAAGCCTCAAAGAGGCCGAGGCCGCGGGCCCTGAGCGTATTCGTATAATCGACGAGGACTATGCCGTTGTTCACCACGACCCCCGCCAGCGCTACGACACCTATCAATGAGAAGAGTGAGAAAGAATCGTTCGTGAGCTTGTATATCCAAACAACCCCTATGAACATGAGGGGGATTGAAAAGAAGATGATGAGGGGGTCGATGAAGGATTCGAACTGGCTGGCCATGACGCCGTACACGAGGAAAACGGCGAGAAGGACAATCAGGATGAATACGGGCAGGTAAGTGCCCACGTCCATGTTTTCGCCCCCGAGAGATACCGTGACGTTTTCGCGGGGGATGTATTTTTCGTCCAATACCTTCTGCAATCTTTTCGCCGTTTCCGTCGAGGTGAGTTTGGATGAAGCGGGAAGGTCGCCCTCTACGTGGATTATCCTCTCCTTGTCCTCTCGATTGATCTGCTGAGGGGCTGTGCTGTTGGATATGGTCACGAAGGTGGAGACGGGTATCCTCGCCCCCGAAGCGCCGATGAGGAATATCGACTTGAGGTCGGAGAGAGTCTCCCTATCCTCCTGCCGGAGTCTGACCACGATGTCGATAGTCTCGCCGGCCGAGTCGTAGGTAGTGGCGGTCGTGCCGTAGACCGAACTGCGTATCTCCTTCGCTATCTGGGAGACGGAGAAGCCGAACATAGCCGCCCTATCGCGGTCGATGCTGATGAGAAGTTCTGGCGACCCCTGTTCAAGGGAGATGCTGAGGTTCTCCACCTGAGGCAGTTCCGCGGCGATAATTCGCTTGATCTCTTTCGCCGCCTCGAGGGAAGTGTCCTGATCCTTCGAATGAATCTCCACGTCGACAGCAGAACTTGAAGAGAATTAGCGACCCGCCGAGTAAGAGAAACTGGCGCCCGGAACGGATCCGATATAGGCGGCCAGCTTTGCCTTGATCGAGGAAGGCGTATCGATCTGATCTTTTGGATCGGGAAGCATGATTTCGAGCGAGCCTTCGCTGTTGGAAGACCCGCCGAAAAGACCGCTGCTCCCGACGGTGATGACGAGACTCTCGTACGCCTTCACATTTCCTTTAACGTAAGCCTGCAAATCCTCGAGAACTTTCTGGGTATGTTCTGCGGTCGTTCCAAGCGGCATGGTGAGATTCACCGTGAGCGTATCGTCGGTATTCGAGCGGGGGAAAAGATTCATGCCGAAGGCGGTCAACTGGAGAAGAGCGCTGGTGAGTATAACCGCCACGAGGGTGACGATCAGTAATCGGTTCCTCAGGCAAAATTCGAGGGCCTTCTTGTAGCCCTTTTCCTGAGCCGCGAAGAAGGTCTCGAGCGTATCGTCGATCTTTTTCAGGATCGGGTTTTTGAGAGGTTTCTGGACGCGGGTGTTGAGATGCATCACGGGACCGCAAAGCACGGGAACGATCGTCACCGCGACGACGAGGGATGAGGCGAGGGAGAAGCAAACCGTAAACACAAGGTCGCTAAAAAGCTGGCCCATCATTCCGAGCTTATTGCGGAACAGGATGATGGGGATAAACACGCAGAGCGTCGTCAAGGTCGAACCCATGATTGCCACGATCATCTCCTGGCTCCCAAGGATGGCCGCGATCCTGGGTTTGGTCCCCCGTTCCCGGTAACGGAAGATATTGTCCAGAATGACGATCGAAGCGTCGACGACCATGCCGAGCCCCATGATGAGCCCGGTGAGGCTTATCGTGTTGAGCGTAAGGCCCATGAAATACATGCAGAGTAAGGTGATGAGGATGCAGATGGGGATGGATATCCCTATGATAAAGGTAGCTTTGAGGTTCCTCAGATACAGCAACAGAATGAGCACGGCCAAGAGGATTCCCTGCCATGCCGAATTGTATACTTCTTTCAAGGTGGAGCTGACGAGAGTCGTGTCGTCCGACATGAACTCTACCGTCACCCCTTTGGGAAGGGACATATTGATGTCCGCGAGCGCGGCGTGAACATCGCGCGATATCTGGACCGCGTTGCTATCGCTTTCCCTCATTATCTGGACGTTTACGCCCTGCTTGCCGTCAATGTAGATAATCTTCGAAGGATCGTCCTGCGTTTCCTTGACATCGGCTATATCCTCGAGACGGAGCGCGCGATTACTCCCCGAAACGTCCGAAACGTTAGTATCGATGATTAGGCTTTTCACCTCTTGGATAGATGAGAGCTTTTCGTGCGTGCGGATCTGATATTCCGTTGTGCCCCTGACGATATCTCCTCCGGAGAGGAGGATGTTCTGCGCCCCCAGGGCACTGGCCACCGCGGTGAGCGTCAATCCATGTGCGGCGAGGCGGTTCTGGGAGACCTCCACGGAAATGATCGTATCGCTCCCGCCGACGACGCTTGCCGTTGCCACGCCCTCTATCCTTTCGAGCTGGGGCTGTACCGTATCTTCGCCTATCACCTTGAGCTCTTCGAGGGAGCGATCGCCCATGATAGCCAGCTTGATGATCGGTTCCGAAGACATATCGAATTGCCTTATGGTCGGGGTATCGCAATCCTCCGGCAATCTATCCAGGACGCCGTTTATCGTGGATTCGACCTCGTTCTGCGTCACATCGAGATCCACGTCATAGCCAAATTCGAGCATGATAAAGCTGGAATCCTGAGAAGAGGTTGAGGACATGGTCTCGAGCCCTTCGACGGATGAAAGCGCGTTCTCGAGAACCTTGGTGACGTTCTGTTCGACATCTTCCGGACCAGCGCCCGAATAGGTAGTGTTCACCGAAAGCACTGGCATATTGACGTCCGGATTGAGGGCGACGGCGAGCTGCGTGACGAATACCGCGGCAAGTCCGCATAGGAGAACGTATATCATTATGACGGTGACAGGATGATCGATGGACTTGCGAACCACGCTCATTGCGCGACTCCCGTTTCGCCATCTATGATTTTTACGCTATCTCCGTTGGTGATCGAACTCTTCCCTTCGGTCACGACCTTCTCGCCAGGAGCAAGCCCTTTCTTCACCTCGAATGAGTCCTCTCCCTCAAGACCTAGCACAATACCCCTCCGCTCGACCGTATTGTCGTCCTTGATGATGAAGACGTAGTCTTCGGACGAATCGAGGATAACGGAGGATCGCGGCGCAACGACGACGTTTTTCCTGCTTTCGGTTACGAGCTTGACTGTGGCAAACATACCGACGAGCACCCGCGAATCCGCTTTCTCAAGATCGAGCTTGATGTCGAGGGTGCGACTTGACGCGTCGAGAACGGGACTCATTTCTGAAACCTTCGCGGCGAACGTAAGGCCGGGAATCGCGTCAAAGCCGATTTCCGCTGGCGTGCCGATCTTGAGGTTGGCAAGGTAGCGTTCGGGGACAGAGGTGCTGATTTTTATTCGGGAAAGATTCCCGACGGTAGCGATGATGGTGTTGGTCGTTATGGTGTCTCCTTCGTGGACGGGGATGGAGAGCACCGTTCCCGAGACCGTCGATTCGACCGGATTAGGCATGTAGTTCTCGCCGACTTTCGAGGGATCCACGAGGGCGATCGCGCTTCCCTTGGAAATCCAGTCTCCGACGGAAACCTTCCTCTCCAAAAGTTTTCCTGCGACGTTCGGGTAGATTTTGACCTCGTTATTGGAAACAACATCGCCAAGGATCTTCGTATAATTGCTTACGGAGCCCGAAGCGATCGTGTTCGCGCGCACCGCGACCGCATGCGTCTCTCCGCTTCCCGCATTTAAAGATTGATCCAACGCTCCGCCTTGCGGCATCTGACCGGAAGGCGCCCCGCTTTGAGGCAGGGGTCCCATCGCCGTCGATGGTGATTTCCCGGAAAAGGAAATTCCGAGTTCTTTCAACACGATCGCGGCCCCGACGGCAACGATCACCGTTACTATTATGATATTCGGTAAGGATCGCGAGATCGCGTTCTTCATTCCCCCCAACTCCTTCCTTTCGGCGAAACGGTGCCGCCTATCAGGGCACCCTATTCCCAGAACGTTAAGCGATGCTAATTCAGTGGACCTCATGCAGCCAGTCCCCCTTGTCATAAACGCATATGACCGGCGTCATATGCGAGATAACCGGCGGCACTGTGCAATGGGAACAGAGTGACATATAGTTGCTTAATGACTGGTTACTCGCCGAAACCCCATACCGAACGGGACTTCGCCCGCATCATCCTCATGACCTTGTTTTTCCTTTTCCATATCATGCTGACCTTGCAGCCGCTATTTTCCATGAGACGGATAATGGAAGATTCCACCGGCTTTTCTTCTTTACTGCCAACCTTCGACATCGCGATCGTGGCGTTCTGGTTCATTCTCGAGGCATTCGAATTCCTGGTCTGGAATTACACGTGGCCGAATACGCGCTCTGGTGTGGAAATAACTGCCCTGCGGTGCGTACCTTTATTGATCTGCGTTGTCTTCTTCCCCCGATTAACATTTGGAATGATGACCTTGATGGCCCCTCTCCTGACCTTCTACTTCTCGCTTGTCGTCCAGCCCATGTGGCAGTATGGGATCATGATTTTTTTCTGCGCCGTGCAGCTATCCCTCTCTTACTGGATTTCGCTGCAGACGGTCCTGCCGGAATCCAATAAGCAGTATGAGCTCGTGATCCTCCTGTATCAGCTCATGAGCATCATCCTCATGTTCCTTTTCGCGAAATTTTGGAAGGAAGACAGGAAAAACCGCGAACGCCAGCACATGCTGACGATGGAAATCCAGGCGAGTCAAAAGGAACTGAGAAAATACGCGTCCCATGTATCGCGCGTGGTAGCCCTGGAAGAGCGAACCAGGATAGCCCGCGACATTCATGACAGCCTTGGGCATACGCTCACCGCCGTCTCCATACAGCTCAATAAAGCAGAGGCGTTTTTCGAGAAGGATCCCAAGGTATCGACGAGGGCGATCAGCGACGCGAGGTTGAGCATGCATGAAGCGATGATCGACGTTCGGTCAACTCTTGATACGCTGAACGCTCAATCTGAGGGTTTCGACTTGTTCTCGCAGGTGCGCAAGCCGCTCGAAAACCTCAGCCAAGTGGGAATTCATGTGCATCGCGATTTCGTAGGGAATACGGAAGGATACAATATCGCTGTGCTCCTCGCCCTCTATCGATTCGTCCAGGAGGGAGCGACGAACATTCTTAAGCATGCCGATGCTCATGAAGTGAGCCTGGAAATTATTTTGGATGGTCACCAGGCATACGCCGAGCTGCGTGACGATGGGGTGGGGTTCGATCAGAACGCGCAGGAAGGCAAAGGCAAGGAACTTTCGGGATATGGACTCACGGGCCTTGCCGACAGGATAGCGCTCGTCCGGGGTACTTTCTCTGTCGAATCGGCTATCAGCCATGGAACGACATTGAAGATAAGCATGCCGAAGGATCCAGTGGCCTTGATCGGAAGGAGAAGCGCCGATGGCATCGACAGGTAGGAAGATAAAAGTTCTCGTGGTAGATGATCAGAGACTTGTCAGGGACGGAATAGCCTCCCTCTTGGGACTCGACGACGAGATTGCCGTGATCGGGACGGCGGAAAACGGAAAGGAAGCCCTTGCCATCGCCCGCGATTTACGGCCCGATGTCTGCCTGTTGGATATCCAGATGCCAGTCATGGATGGAATCGCAACCCTCGAGAGGATACGCGCGGAAGGAATCGTTCCGTATGTTGTCATGCTCACTACCTTCGACGACAGGGAATACATCGTACGCTCGCTCCGTTCTGGGGCGGTGGGCTATCTTCTCAAGGACCTGCCAAGCGAGGAGTTCGTGCGGGCGATAAAGCAGGTCGTAAAAGGGGTTTTCCTCGCGAATGGCGAGGTTATAAACAAGCTTCTGGGATCCCTCAAGGCCGAAGAGGATTCGGGAAAAAGCCTAGTCTCGGATTCGAACGCGCTTGAACAATATGAATTTCTCACCCTGCGCGAACAAAAGGTGCTAAGCCTTCTCGGTACTGGGGCAACGAATTCGGAAATCGCCGATATCCTGTCGCTGAGCGAAGGCACGGTCAAGAACTACGTCTCGAACATTCTCACGACGCTCGGTTTCAGGGACAGGATTCAGACAGCGCTTTTCGCCGCGAGGAATGGTTTGACAAGCGAAGAACAAGAAAGATAAGAAATAATCCTGACGCCACCGAGCCTCAAAGATTTTTAGGCATTCGGAAGCTCACAGGTATCATTGCGTTTTCAGATAATAAACAAAAGTATAGCGCCTTATTCTAGTGAATAGGAATACATCGAAGACTCACCGCTGTCGGTTAAAACCTGAATACTAATTTTTGTCGGTCGAGGCATAGGGTTCTTTCCTACAATAGGTATGAATAATACGGAAAGCCCGGCATTTTGATTAAAAGAAAAAGAGGGAACACAAGATCTATTTATTGATGTAATTTTTCTCTGATTTTTCACATCGTTTTCTGGATCTATGCTAGTATTTGAATCCCAAAATTCTATAAATGAATACTGACTATATATTCGAGAAGGCTCTTTCCCATCAGGACCGATGGTTTCAGCCAGAATGGTAACATTCTCTTTTTTCTGTAGGTTAAAAATGATTTTTACAACAAAAAATTCATATAGCTTTCCCCTGAGAAGTGTTTTAGGTTCCATATAAGGATTTTCGCTAAAATTTGATCCCAGATGCCTAATATCTTGATACTCAGCTTTACTAATTGAGATTTGAGGCAATGAAGGGTTATACGGTGACACAGTGGTACAGTTTGATAACATCAATACAAAAGTAATAAGTACTACCGAGATGAAGGTAAACGATTTGAAATTTTTAGTTTTCATAACTATTTATATATAAAAATTGCCAGCCCTTCAATAGGGCTGGCAATACCTGCTTAAATCCAGCTACGTATTAGAGAGAAACACCGTAGTAGAGAACGAGAGCGGCATGGAAATCGCCGTTGAAACCGACAGTGGCTTCGGAAGAGAGGCCATTGCCGTAGTCATAAGCAACCTGCGCAAATGCATCGTAATCAATACCATCACGAGCATACGTAGTGTAGGTGCCACCGAGAGTAGCAGAGAGAGCATCGGTTACACTGTAGACTGCTTTGGCGCGAACATCATAAGCAGCAACGCCGGACCAAGCTTTCGTGGTGGTCTGACCATTGGTGGTGAAAGTGCCTTCCAGGCCAATTGCGAGCTTTTCAACGCCACTGTAAGCAAAGGCGAGACCGGCTGAAGTAACATCGGCATACGAAGCTACAGTTGCACCATCTTTCGCCTGCTGGGCATACTTAAAGAGTGCGACAGCGGTGAGATCTTTCATTCCGGTAAATTTGAAACCAACGTTAACCGCTGTTTTTCCATCGACCAAGTTAAGATTGGCCATCGCTACTGCAGTACCAACATCTTTGATGTCATACTTTACACCGAGGTCGGCTTTCTTGAAGGTGTCGAGCGTGTCTTCGCCAGCAGTGGGATAAGGAAGATTCACACCAACGCTGAGTCCAGCAGCCGGAGTGGCCTGAATGAGCATTCCATAACCAGAAATGCGGTCATTTCCACCGAGACCATAGTTCGTGTACCAGTTGGGGAGGGTGAGGCGATAATCACCGTTGCGGAGATTGCCGATGGATACTTTGGTAAATTTGCCTTTGTACCAAGTAGTCCAATCACGGGGAGCGCCGATTCCATCAATGTAGTTATCTTCAGTGACAGAAATACCAAACTTTCCTTCTTTCTCGGTAGCCTTGAAAGTAATGGTATCGTACCCCGCACCGTCATCCGCGAAAGCACCGGCCAAATCCTGATCAATAATGTCGATCTCTCCGGACGCGGCAATAGCGGTCGTTACCTGGGCGGATACGGCGCCGACCATAGCAAAAGCGAGAAGCAGGACGATAAGCTTCTTCATTAGAAGTCCTCCTTGCAATTTCGAAGGGGGCCGCGCCGACGGCTCGGTAATCCCCTTTCCTAGGTTCCGTTAGAGTATATATCGGCAAATTTTTGGGTGTCAAGCACATTTTATTCAAGTTTTTTAAACATAAAGTCAGAATCTGTCAAATACTTTCATATTTTGTTATACAAACATTGAAAGAATTCGACTTTATTGATGAGGCCATTAGGATATGCAGTAAATATAAGCTATTTCCGGAGAAAAGCGAAGAAATATAGTATAACGCTCAAATATAACAAATGAGGGGTGACCGGGAATATCCAGGTCACTCCTCATGGCGCTCGAAAGCGGCGCGAAACGGAAACGGACGATCAGGGAATCTGGGCGATGATGTCCTTGAGCCAGGGCTTCTTGGCGAGGTCGCGCTCGAGTCCCTCGGCGCGCGCCTTGTTCACGTAGTCCCTGTTCTCGAAGTAATAGTGGTAGTTGGTATGGACATCGTACGTGCCTTTCATGAGGGCGAAGGCGTCTTCAGTCATGACGAGTTCCTCGTCGGTGGGGATGACAAAGACCTTCACCTTGGAGCCGGGACCGGTGATGTCGAGTTCGGCGTTGCGGCACTTGGCGAGGGCGTTCTTCTTCTCGTCGATGGCGATGCCCATTTCCTCGAGTCCTTGGGTCGCCAGATGGCGGATGGCCGGGCCCATCTCCCCCACGCCGGCGGTGAAGATGAGGGCGTCGACATGGCCGAGGGCCGCGTAATAGGAGCCGATGTATTTCTTGATCCTGTAGCTCTCCATCTGCTGGGCGAGGATGGCGATGGGGTCGCCCTTCTCGGCCGCCAGCTCGATATCGCGGCGGTCGGCCCATTTGCCGGTGATGCCGAGGACGCCTGATTCCTTGTTGAGTTTCTTCTCGACATCGGCGGCGCTCATGCCCGTCCTGCGCATCATGTGGAAGATGATGCCGGGATCGATGTCGCCCGATCTGGTGCCCATCACGAGGCCCTCGAGGGGCGTGAGGCCCATCGATGTATCGAAGGAACAACCGTTCTTCACGGCGTTGATGGAAGCGCCGTTTCCGATATGCGCGGTGATGACATTGGTCTCGAAGGGATCCTTGCCGAGGAGGACGGCGGCTCTTTTGGCGTTGTAGAGGAAGCTGGTTCCATGGAAACCGTAGCGACGGACCATGTGTTTTTCGTACCATTCCTGGGGAAGCGCGTACATGTAGCTCGACGCGGGCATGGTCTGATGCCATGCGGTGTCCATGACGGCGCAATGGGGGACATCGGGCAGCACTTCGCGTGCCGCTTCGACGCCCATCAGATTGGCGGGATTGTGAAGGGGAGCCAGGTCGATAAGTTCGCGGAAGGTGGCCAGGAATTCGTCGTTTATGATGGAGGAACGGGCGAAGCGGGAGCCGCCGTGCACCATGCGATGGCCGACTGCCTTGATCATGTTCATGTCGGATATGACGCCGTATTCGGGATCGACGAGGGTATTGAGGATGAGCTGTATGGCGATGGTATGGGTCGGGCATTCGTGTTCGACGACGTAGTCGGCCTTGCCGCGCGCCTTGTGCGTGATGGAAGAGCCGCCGATGGTGACGCGTTCGACAATGCCGGTGGCCAGGATGTCTTTGTTGTCCCAGTCGTACACCTGGTATTTGACGGAAGAAGATCCGCAGTTCAGTGTCAGTATGACCATATTCGCTCCTGAGTGGTTTTGGTCATCCTAGCATCCTGCCGGGGTTTTTCACAAGATGATAAGGAATATGCTCATCACGAAATATTGTGGCTTCACAAAAACGAAAAATAATCCCTTTTACCATAGAGGAACCTATGGATCTGTACTTCTTTGTCAACAATGATATAAAACACAAGAAAATTATCAATCACAATCATCCGATATCCCAATTGGCTTAGATAATCGTCCTTTACGAGGGGATAGATGAAAGGGTTCACTTCAACCCTCTCTATACATGAATAGAACTTTTCAAAGAGCGGAGAGGCAGAAGTTTTCAATTCTTGTTCAAAGTATTCCTTTATTTCAAAGAGATCTTCTTCCGCCTTAGGATAGATAAGGACGGAATGTAAAGATGCGCTCATTTATCTATAAAGCTTGAAAGATATTCTTTTGCGCTTCGACCTTTCGCACCGCGAGCGATATCAATTCGAGCCTCCTCAAGCTTCCTATACAGCTCGGTTTTGGCCAATTGGCGTTCATAATAGGCTAAAGACATGACAACCATATCCCCGACGCCGTTTTTAGTGAGGAAAATCGGTTCTTCATCGGCATGAACGGTCTCAGAAATATTGGTAAAATTATTGCGCAGGTCGGATATCGGGCGGATGATTGGCATAGCAAACCTCCGATATCATAATAATGACATTATAATGATATGGAAAGATACGATCAGAGAAGTTGTACCGGATCGATGTCAATTTCCAGGCGGACCGCGGATGGAGTCTTGTAGCCGCCGAGGAGGGAACGCATGGAGGCATGGAGCGTCGCGAGGCTTGCCGCCCGGAGAAGGATCTGCCAGCGGTACGAACCCGCTATCATGCCGAGGGCGCATTCGGCGGGGCCGAGGAGCTCCACATCGGCGGGGAGGGATGCCGCGCCTTTTCGCGCGAGCTCCCTCGCCGCTCCCACGCAATGGTCGCGGTCCCGCGATCGGACCACGATGCGCGCCATGCGGGAGAAGGGGGGAAAACCCTGGGCTTCCCGCAGGGCGAGTTCGCCCGAATAGAAGGCTTGCATATCGAGGGTCGAGGCCAGCCTGATCACGGGGTTTTCGGGTCTGAAGGTCTGGATGAAGACGCGGCCGTCGGGATCGTAGCGCCCCGCCCTGCCCGCCACTTGGACAATGAGCGAAAAGACGCGCTCGGCGGCACGGAAATCGGGCAGATTGAGACCCGCGTCGGCAAGGACGACGCCTACCGTCTTCACACCGGGAAAATTCAGGCCTTTGGCGACCATCTGGGTGCCCAGGAGGATGTCGATTTTTCCGCTCCTGAATTCCTCAAGGGTCGATTCGAGGGAGCCTTTCTTCGATACGGTGTCGGCGTCCAGACGCCTGATGGTCCAGTCTGGAAACATTTCGGCGACTTCTTCTTCGATGCGTTCGGTTCCGAAACCGCGCCAGCCTATGTCGAGGGAATTGCATTCGGGACAGGCGCTCGGGGGTGTCGTCCGATAACCGCAGTAGTGGCAGATGAGTTGGTTCTGCTCTTTGTGGTAGGTGAGCGCGACCGAGCAATGTTTGCACTTGAGCTCGGCGCCGCAGGTGTTGCAGACGAAAAAGTGGGAAAATCCGCGGCGGTTCAAGAAGAGGATGGATTGCCGTCCCTCTGCCTTCGTTTCGATGAGCGCTTTTTTCAGCCTGTCGGAGATTGTCGAGGCTTCGGCTCTCATGTCGACGACTTCGATTTCCGGAAAATCCCCGCCGCCTGGGCGCTGGCTCAGGGTCTGGCGATTCATGGCGCCTGTCTCGCAGGAATGCCAGGCTTCGACTGAAGGGGTGGCGCTTCCCAGGATGAGCCGCGCCTTCTCCTTGCCCGCGCGGTACATGGCCACCTGGCGCGCGTGGTAGCGAGGGGCGTTGCCGGCTTTGTAACTGCCCTCGTGTTCCTCGTCGATGACGAGAAGTCCCAGGTTTTGGACGGGAGCGAAAATGGCGCTGCGCGCGCCGATCACCATATGGGCTTCTCCCTTGAGGATACGGCGCCACTCCGACAGTTTCTGCGACGGCGTCAGCCGCGAATGGATGACGGCGCAGTCGTCGCCGAAACGCTGCCTGGCCGAGCGGATCACCTGGCCGGTCAGGGCTATCTCCGGCACGAGGTAGATGACGGAGCGCCCCGCCGCGAGCGTACGTTCGGCGGCCTGCAGGAAGACTTCCGTCTTGCCCGTCCCGGTAGGTCCGTAGAGGTAGGTGGTGCCCGATTCAGAAGCGAGAATCCCCTCAAGCGCCGCGCGCTGCTCTTCCATGAGGGGAAGCGCCTTGTCGCCGATCTGAAAATCCTCGATTTCGGCGGATAGCTGGAGGGTTTCCCGCCTCCCCGTCGGCAGCATGGAGCCCAGGGCTTCGCCCTGGGAACAGAAATACATGCGCGCCACCCAGGAGGCCAGCTGGACCGTGGATTCGGCGAAAATCGCTTCGGTGTCGACGGCTCGCTTTATCGGCTTTACTAGGGTTGGATCGAGGGAGCAGGTCGGAGCCGTCTCGACGACGAAGCCGGCGAGTCCGCGCCTCCCGAAGGGAGCTTCGGCCCTGCATCCAATCCTCGCCGGCTTCTCGTCATTGTTTCTGTACCAATAGGTATCGTCGATGGGCAGGGGAAAGGCGATGCGCACATAGGCATCGGCGCGGTTTTCCGGTTCCGCCCGGTCAGGGCATTCTGCGGCTTCAGTCATGGTCGATCAGGTCGCGCAGCCGTTTCAGGTCTTCCCACGCGGGACGCTTAAGCGTCGGATCCCGGAGGAGGGCCGATGGATGGAAGCTGGCGACGACGGGGATGCCTTCGTATTCATGCATTCTGGTCCTTAATCGGTTTATGCCTTCCGTCGTGGAAAGGAGGGCTTGGGCAGCCGTCCTGCCCGCGCAGAGGATGGCCTTGGGGGAAAGGAGGCGTATCTGCTGGCGCAGGTAGGGCATGCACGCGGCTCTTTCGTCGGGCGCCGGCTCCCTATTGTTGAGTGGTCTGCATTTCACGATGTTGGCGATATAGCAGTTTTTCCGTCTGTCGAGTCCGATGGAGAAAAGCATTTTGTCGAGGAGTTGACCGGAAGCGCCGACGAAAGGGAGTCCCTGGTTGTCTTCCTCGGCTCCCGGGCCTTCGCCCACGACCAGGACCAGGGGTTTTGCGACGCCTTGGCCGAACACGACGTTTTTGCGCGTACTGGAGAGAACGCATCGCGCGCATATCAGGGCCTTTTCCCGCAAGGTTTCGAGCGTCTCGCCCTTATCGTCGGGTGCGGAGTTTTGTGCCGAGACGGAGGCTGCGGGGCTTGGCGCCGCTTCCGGCGCCGCACTCGACGAGGTTGCCGGCGCGGCTGCCGCGGGGTTTGAAGCTGCTTCCGGCGCGGCTGTCGACGCGGAGCGCAGTCTTTCCAGAAGTTCGCCGGAAGGCCGCTCGAGCCTCATGCCTGTCGACAGAGCGCTTCCGATAGTATCGAGGGATAGGAAGAGATCGGCCAGGTCGGGCGCCGCCGCACCTATATTCAGGTCGGGCGCCGTTGTCGCGGTCGGGCCTGGCGCGGTCCGGGAATTTTCATTGTCCATCATGGGCGATCTCCGCTTTCATGCTCAATTTTTTCGTGCCGAAACGTCCGCTCGAAACCTTGATGGCGATCTCCCCTTCCCTGCCGACGGAAGCGATCCAGAAAGCGGCCGAACCGCCCAGGAAGCTGATTTCGGAGGGGCCGACCAACCTGCCAGCGCCGGACACTCCGATCCGCAGCGGTTCGAAGATAAATGAACAGGAATTGTCATACTGGTCGAGGACGCGCGCCGTGACGCGCTGGGTATCCCATTCGTCGCCGGGCCTGACATGGAGGACGGTTGCGTCGGCAGTCAGCTCAAGCCTGGAGGCGGAAGCGTCGGCGCCGAATCTCCTGCGCGCGACTTCGGCGCCATCGAGGATTCCGACCAGCTCGAAGACATCGTCGGGACAGCCCCAGGCCATTCCGTACTTCAGGATGAGGGCTTCGGCGTCCTTGAGTTTCATGCGCCGGCTGAGAGCGAGGCGGAGGAAGCGGAGCTTGTCGGTCGGCCGCAGGTTCGCGGCGCCCTTCTTCATGGCTTCCGACGCCAGCGAGAGGAAAAGCTCCTTGTCTTTCGGGGCGAAGCCTTCATTGTCGAGCCGATCCCCGATGAAATCGACCATCGTCACGGGCGGATGTTCAAGGTGAGGATATGTTTTCCGGTCCGGCAGAAATCGCCCAACTTTCTCCCCGGAACGATAGAGATCGACGGCATCGCAATTGGTGTAGACCTCGACGGGCAAGGGCAGCATCGCGCTCCGCTCGCCCTTTGCGAAAAGTGTCGCCGGTTCGAGGATTATTTTTATTTTCGGATCAGCCTGGCTCGCGTAGAGCGCCGCCGCGTACTTGGGCATCCTGAACATGTCGGCGACGCCGTGATAGCAGATCCTGTCGCCTGAACCGAAATCCTTGTGGGTATTGTAATCGAAGGCGCACCAGCCTATGGCGCCGGAGACCGCGGAATCGCCCATCGCGGCATCGAGGACGCGCGCGTGTCGCCGGGCATGCTCCGCGAGCCGTTCTTCCTGGTCGTAGCGTTTTGTCGGGAACATGTGGCCGTTGTGTTCGGTTATGAGATAGGGCGCGTCCTTGCTCTTGCCCTTGACGGATGCCGGAGACGCGATCGCGAGCTTGCCGCCGTCATGGGTGAAGTCGTTGTAGGTATAGACGTCTTCCAGAAGTCTGCTGCGCCAAAAATTGCGCACGCCGCCCCTCTGCCTGTCCGGGTCGAGGGCAGCGGCCAGCGCGTTGGTCCTCGCGTAAAGCTCGTCATCGTCCGGCGACTCGTTGACGCGGACGCCCCAAAGGATTATCGAGGGGTGATGCCTGTCGCGCCGGATGAGGTCTCCCAGGTCGGCCAGAGCCTGATCCTTCCATGCCGAGTCGCCGATATGCTGCCATCCGGGGAGTTCGGTCAGGACGAGGAGTCCCAGTTCATCGCAGGCGTCGAGGAAATGCCTCGACTGCGGATAGTGGCTGGTGCGCACGATGGTCAGTCCCAGCTCCCGCTTAAGGATTTCGGCGTCGCGGCGCTGCGCCCCCGGTCCCATCGCGTAGCCGACATAGGGCCAGGATTGGTGCCTGTTCAGGCCGCGCAGGAATACTTTTCTGCCATTTAAATAGAAGCCTTGTCCCGTAAAGCGCGCGTCCCTGAATCCAATGCGCTCTTTCAGGCTGTCCGCGTCATGGTCCCCGATCTGAAGGACCACTTCGAGATCGTAGAGTTCGGGCGAATCGATATCCCAAAGCTTTATTTCGCGCAGGCCGTCGAAATCGAGCTGAAGCTCTCTTTCCCACTCGGTTCCGGCGCCGGGAATTTCCTTCCGGGTTTCGGCTACGACCGCCCCATTCTTCGCGAGTCTGGCCACGATCTTCGCTCCCGACCAATCCGAGCCCCCCATCGTCACGTCAACGGAGAGTTGGGCTTCCTGGGCCGCCCCTTCGGATGCCGCCTTTTCGGACGCCTCCCCTTCCTGGGCCGTCCTAACCTGGGGACGGGCATGGATTCTTTCGATATACGCTTTTTCCTGTACGCGAAGATAGACCGCCCGGTAGATTCCCCCATAAACGAGGTAATCCACGACGTTTCCGAAGGGGGGGATGCCCGGATTTTCCCGCGCGTCGACTTCCACGATAAGCCGGTTGAGGCCGTCGGGCTTTACCGCCTCGTCGATATTCACGGAGAAAGGCGTGTACGGCCCTGAATGGCTTCCCACTTTCCGTCCATTGAGCCAGATTTTGCAGGATACGGCGACTCCCTCGAAATCCAGGAAGATCCTTCCGCCCTCGGGAAGCTTGGGGGTTTCGAAGTCGCGACAGTAGCAGCCCTTCTTCTGATACGATCTTTCGTCGAAATGATTGAAGGGGAGTTCCAGCAGGCTATGAGGCAGGTCCACGTTTTCCCAATCGGCCGGGGAGAAAGAATCGCCCAGCCAGGATTCGTCCAGCGGGGAACCGAGGAATAGCCAGCCTGCCGAAAGGGGATAAATGCTGCGCATCGAGCCGCTCCTGGGAGTTATCCCGCCATCATCACCTGAACGATCTGGATAACGGGAAGGACAATGCAGACGACGATGAATACGATCTCCAGCGTGAGCATTCTCCGTTCCGCCGTATCGTTCTTGAGCAGTTCGTAGACATTCTGCAGGGCGTCGAGACGTTTGCCGACCGACACTTTCCAGCTTTCCGTATTGAAAATCGAACAGAGACGTTCATAAATGAGACCAAGGAAGTAATCGCCGATAATTTTCGATGAATTGTCGAGGTTTTCCAAGGTGAATAACGCGTCGAAGCGCAGGGTCTGCAATTTTCCCAGCTTCATCTTCACCGCGCGCTGGCCGAAACGCGTCTTGCCGCCGCTCAGGTATATCTTGCGGATATCCTTTTCGGCCTCGTCCAGCCAGTTATCCAGAAGCGAGTCCAAGGCGCGGAGCTCGATGAGGCGGTAATTGGCGTGTTCGGCGATGAGAAGCACGTCCTCGTAATCCCGCGAGGGATCGATGATGATGCAGCGGTCGAAGTCGAAGATGGCCAGGTCGTTCTTGCGATAGCTGTGCGGCTTTTCGAGGATCTGCTTGACTTGGCTGTCGTGGAGGACGCCCGGTTCCTCACCGGCGAGGAGGGCGGCCGCCACTTCCCTGTTCTGGTAGAGGAATTTCTCCGGACTATCGGCGGGGCAGTCCAGGATGCAGAAGGCGGTATAGGTTTCCCTGTCGAAGACCCAGTTTTCCTTAAGTCCCGTCACGGCGTCTTTTATGGCGTTCACCACCATCTGGAAACTCGAATCGGCGAACTGTTCCAGGGATTCCGATCCGCTCACGTCGCTCACCGCGAGGTTGGCGTTGGAGGCGAGATTCTTGAAGGTAGAATGCGTCCTGTAGCGCACGACGAGGGTGAGGGCGCCATCGTCATAGATTTTCGCCAGGGCCGTGAATTTTTCGAAGCATTTGGCGTCGCATTCTTCCGTGCTCAGCGTGAGGACGAGAGGCTTGGGAAGAGTGAGCGACGATGGCGTATCCCTGCGTTTGCCGAATCCTATGTCAGGATAGGCCGGGATCTTCGAAGCGGCTTTCTTGAGATCGACCGAACGGCCTATGTCGTAAACATAGAGATGGACGATTTCAATCGGCAGTACCTGATCCTCATCCGGTGGGACCTGATTCTCATCTTGGTCGCTCATTGGTTCTTTACCTCCGTTTTCGCGATCTCGCGATCGAGAACCGAAAGTACGAAGCTGCTGCCGGCGGGGAGCGAGAAAGGCATGCTGAAATTTCCGCCTGGATGTTTGAGCGAGGCGATGAGAACGCGTTGTCCCGCAGGCTTTATGGCCTCAAGCTTGACGGGTACGAGATAGGGGTATTCGGGAAGCGTGTAGACATAGATTCCATTGATGATGTCCTGGGCGGGCGCGGGCGAGGAGAGCACGACCTTGATTCGGTCGCTCACTTTAATCTCGGCGTCGGCTTTAGGCTGCTGTTCCACCACCTTGTTCTGGGCTTCGCCCGCTTTGGCTTGGCGCATGGAAAAATCCACGGTTAATGTCGTCTTCTCAGCGGCGGCGACCGCCGCGGACATGGAAAGACCCATGAAATCGGGAACCTGGGCCTTGAGGCTTTCCGGCCCCTTGCTGACGACGAGCTCGAGGACGGTGGGTCCCGAGATCTGTTCGCCGGGCAGGGGTTTCTGCTCCAGGATGGTTCCGGCAGCCGAATCGTCGAAGCGGTAGACGGGCGGATCGCGCACGGTCACGAGAGGCTTGGAGGAGGAAAAGAGCGACTGAAGCTGGAGCTTCACCGTCTCGAGGTCCTGGCCGACGTAGTTTTCGATCTTGTCGAGCACGGCGCCCCTGCTGACGATCAGGTTGATCCTTCTTCCCGCCTTTACGATGCTCCCCGATCGGGGCGACTGCTCAAGGATGGTATTCTTGTCTAGGGGATTGTCGGTGAAACGGAGGGTAAGCCTTGGATATAGTTCCCTTTCCTGGAGCTTGACGAGAGCGTCGGCCAGCTCCATATCCCTCACGTCCGGAACCAGGACTTTTTCCGGTCCCTTCAATACGGCGAAGAAAACGATGACGGTGACAAGGAGCAGCGCGACGCAGAGCAGCGCGGCATAAAGAGAGAACGCCCTTTTCTGTTCCCTGGTCAAGGAGGAAAAATCAAAGCGCGGCAGCGCGAATTTTCTTCTAGGTTTCTTTTCGTTCTTTTCCATTTCTAAAAATTTTCCTTAGCTTGTGTCGGCCGGCTGAACCGAAGGCCAGCCAGATTCCGCATTCCGTTGGCGAAGTCCTTGTATGGCAAGGCCTTGCGCGTCGAAAACTGGAGGCGTCTCAGGGCTATCCAGCCCTCGCCCGTCCTCACCATGATACCTTTGGCCTTATCCATTCCGATTATAGTGCCGGCGGTAACATTGGGCAATGCTTCGCCAGCCGGACGGAATTCTCCTTCGCCGAAGGACCTTGCCTCGAGAAGGTTGAGGCGCTGCCCCTCCAGATAGGTATAGGCGCCTGGCCAGGGGTCGAAGGCGCGGATACGGGCATCGATATCGGCGGAAGGCAGATTCCAGTCGATGAGTCCGTCTTCCTTGGCGATTTTCCTGCAGTACGTCGGCGTTCCCGCCTGGGCGACTGCCGAGGCTTCCCCCGCTTCCATGGCTTCAAGAACATCCAGGGCGAGACGCGCTCCGATAGTCGCGCATTGTTCGGAAAGCGTCCCCGCCGTTTCCCTTCCGGTAAGGGTGATTTTCTCCACGGCGAAGAGATCGCCCGAATCCATCTCAGGGGCCAGTCCCTGGATGGATACGCCGGTTTCCGCATCTTTGTCGAGAATGGCCTGCTGGATCGGCGAGCTGCCTCGGTGTTTCGGAAGTAGGCTGGGGTGAATATTGATGCCGCCCCGGGGGAAGAGCGAGAGGAATTTTGGGCCGAAGATTTTTCCGTAGGCGAAGACCACGAGAATATCGGGATTCAAGGCGGCCACGGCCTCTCTTGCTTCCGCGCCGAGCTTCTCGAAGGCGAGAATGGGGATATCCCGGTTAAGGCTTTCGCGAGCCGCCGCCGCTACGGCGGTGGGAAGCACTTCCTTGCCTCTTCCCTGGGCCGACTCGGGATTCGTGAGGATACCGACGATCTGATGTCGCTCTGCGATACCCAGGAGCGTGGGCACGGCAATGGCTGGGCTTCCCGCGAACAGTACCTTCATGATTCCCCCCCGATTGTCGGACCTATATCTTGATCATTCGTTTGTAATGCTGAAGTACTCTCTCCTTCTTGAAAGGCGTGATCCTGTCTATGAACAGCTTGCCCTGGAGATGGTCGTATTCATGGAGAATGACCCTGGCCAGGAGGCCGTCGGCTTCCACCGTGAAGGGCCTTCCTTTTTCATTGAAAGCCTGAATGCGCAGGGCGCTCGAACGCTTCACCACGAAATAGAGCCCCGGAAAGGAAAGACAGCCTTCCTCGTACTCGACTAGGTCGGGGCTTGTCATGACGATTTCCGGATTTATGAAGATCCGTTTCTTGTCATCGTCGACATTGGTCACGAATACGCGTTTCGAAAGAGCTACCTGGGGAGCGGCCAAGCCGATCCCGTGGTCTCTTCTCATCACTTCGAACATTTCTTCGCAAAGAACGGCAAGATCCTCGCCGAACTCCGTGACGGGCTCGGCCGGTTTTTCCAGTATCGGATCGCCGTAGGTAACTACTTCAAGCATAGATAGAACTCCAAATCTTTATATGCCTATAAGGTAAGGGCTTTGGGCCTCAGGGTCAAAGCCTGTATCTCTTATGATCACTTGAGCTGGGGAATTTCGAACTTGTCCCCGATATTCAAGCCGACCCTCGTGAACCAACCCTGGGGTACTTCGATGGCATAGCGCACGCTCCGCTCGGAGGGCTTAGGCTCCAGGGAAAAAGGGGTCAGGTCCAGGATCTGGAGAAGGGTGCCGTCCTTGCCCAAAAAGCCCAGGGAGAGCGGCAGGGAGGTATTTTTCATCCAGAAACTCACCTTCTGGTCGGATTCAAAGACGAAAAGCATGCCCTTGCCGTCGGCAAGGCTTTTTCTGAACATAAGGCCGCGGTTCCTCTCCAGCTCGGTATCAGCCACTTCCGCGATCAGCTGAACGTCGCCTGCCTTGAGCGTCACCGTTTCCAGCGCGGGATTGGGTTTGTTCGTATCCTGAGCGGACTGCGCCGTGCAGGAAACAGCCATCGCGGCAGCCATGGCTATCGCGGCCAACGTCGAGAATAGCCTATGTTTTCGGCTTGTTTCGCTAAAGCGCATCGATTTTCTCCTTACCGGAATGGGCATAGCATACCTCGATTTCACATAAAAAAAAAGGCCGCCCAAAGGACGACCTTTCGTTTTACGGATTCGATATGGGAAAATTCCCCGCTCCGTGCCGATAAATTTGAGCCTATCGGCGAGAGTTTTTAGTATCCACCCTTGGAGTCGTGGGTCTTCCTGGTTTTCTTCATGAGCTTTCGGGCCAGGGCTTTCTGTTTGCGGTTTTTGATTGTGGAAGGTTTCTCGAAGTATTCCCGCTTTTTCCATTCGCGAATGATGCCCTCTTTTTCGACCATGCGCTTAAAGCGCTTAATCGCTTTCTCTAGGGGCTCGCCATCTTCAACTACGATTTGCCGGATAGTAATCACCTCCCTTCTGCCGGAGGTTTGATTTTACTGGAATCGGCATCTTTGTCAAGAGGAGGGCGCGAAAGGAGGGAACGAGAAAGCCAGTAATATGGGTTCACGGAGACGTTGCCGACGCGAATTTCCCAATGCAGATGGGGTCCCGTGGATAGTCCCGTGGAGCCGACGCGTCCAATCGGTTCGCCCCCGCCCACCATATCGCCCTCGGCCACCTCGATGGCGGAAAGGTGCATATAGAGGGAGAAGAGGCCCGGCAGATGCTCGAGGACGAGAGTGTTGCCGGTCACGATGCGAAGTCCGGCGAAGACGACTCTGCCCGGAGCGCAGGCGAGCACTTCGCTTCCCGTCTTGGCGCCCAGATCGATGCCGCCATGGATCGTCGAATCGCCGCCGCCGCCATCGTAGATATAGCGGCGCTCGTCGCCGAATCCGGCCGTCTCGCGCCAGGCGACGGAAAGGGGTTTCACCATGGGATCCATGGCAAAAAGCGCGGTCGGGTCCCTGGTGTCGAATATATCCGCGAAGACCTTCGATTCGGCCGCCTTGGCGGGATCGGGTTTCGCGCGAATCGCCGTATTCGCCTTGTCCAGCGCTATGTCTTCCTTCATGAACTGTTTCGCCTCGATGACGAAATCGGCGCTGACTTCCGCTTTATCCCGCGGATCGGATCCCGCGCCGCTTCCATCGAAAACGGCGGATACGTGGAGACTTCCGGGACCGGGGGCGGCTTTCGTCGGTATGGCCAGAAGAAAGCCGTAAAGATAGCCCTCGCCTTCCGATGGCATGAAAAAGGACTCGGCCGAGGAAAGGTTCTTTCCGTCTGAGCTTTTTAGAAACGCGGAGGCTGAAATGACGGGGCGATCGCTCGCCATCCAGCAGAGGAAAGGATCGCCGGGCGCGACATTGCCGGGCATATGGATTGTCTGGGCCGCCGCGGGCAGGATTGAGATAAAAACGGCAAGAAAAAGGATGAGGGAGAGACGGAAGAAGGCTGTCGCGCGGCAGGCCGAAGATTTTTTTTCGCGGGCTCCATAAGGTCCCAGATACCCTTTCACATCGATACTATATACTTTATACTGCAATCAATTGTAATCACCATTCAGGAGATTCTGATGCTTTTTTCGATCGGCAATCTTATCACCCTCGTCATCGTGCTGGTTTTTTTCGTCATATATCACAGGCTGACCGCCAATAACAGATCTCTCGAAAAGGTAAAGCGACTCTCCGAGAAACTCCAGAACGATCTCGGCGACTATGTCGAAACGAGGGCTGAAGAACTGAAGCACTATGGCATCGATCTCGACGTTCAGCAGAAAGCCGCCAAGATAGCCCTTGAAAAGCTGCAGGCCGCCCAGTCCGCGGTGACCGAAAAGGCCGAAGCCATGGGCGCGATCGCCGACCGCTTCAAGGAATATGACGAGGTCCTCGCGAAACTCATGGAGATGACCGCCCGCGTGGATGAGAACCTCTCGCGCATCCATGAGGACGAGACCTTTGCCGAAGGCGTCAACAGGAAGCTCGACCTGGCCAAGAAAAGCTTGACGGCCATAGAACGCGAACTGCCTCTTTTAAGGGAAAGTTTCGCCCAGGATGCCCAACGCACCATCGAGACGTTCAGGGATTCCATACTCAATGAACTTCAGGACGGGCTCGCCAATACGGCCGCCGAACTCAACGCGACGCGCGATGAGGCGATGGCCGCCTTCTCCCAGGCTCAGACCGCCCGGGCTCTCGTGGACGAAGAGCTGGAAAAGGCTCTTGTCACCGCGAAGGATAGAGCCTCCTCGGTCGAAGATAAGGCTTTTGCGACACTCAGCAATTCTTTCGATCAAAGATTGAAGGACCTGAGCCAGTCCACCGATGCCCAACTATCCCAGCTGGGGAAAGACACAGCCCAGCACGTCGGCGAACTGCGGTCGGCCATCGGCGAATTCAAGGAGAACTGGCGGAACGAGGCTCAGGCCATGCTCTCGGACATGACAGCCAAGCTCGGCGAGGCCGAGAATATTTTCGCGAAAAAGGCTACCGAGATCGCCGAGCTCCTAGATAGGTCTTCGGAACAGGCTAAAAAAGCCGAATCGGACTTCATCCTCGTCGCGGCAAAGAATAAAAAGGATGTCGACGCGACGCTGAATGAAATCAAGGGCCTCCAAGATTCCCTGAGAGCCTCGATGGAGACGACGAAGACAAGGATAGAGGAAGAATTCGCGGGATTCGGACAGGCATTCGAAGATCATCGGACTCGTTTCGAGGAGAACTTCGCCGCCGAAACCTCGGCGCTGGGTGGCTCTCTCGTTAAGCTTGGGAAGGATATAGAAACGCTGAAGGCTTCGGCCTACGACAACACGGAACGGAAACTCGAAGGCTTCGAGGACGAACTCCTCTCCGAACTCTCAAACAGGAAAAGCCAGACATTCAAGCAGCTGGACGCCTGGCTCAACGAAATGGAAAAGACCATATCGGGTATCGCCGAGGAAGCGGGAACCAGAAAGAAAGCCTAGCGGACGATGCCCTTCAGCGCGGTTTCAACCATCGCGCTGAAAGAAGTCTGCCTTTCCTCCGAACTCGTCATCTCTCCGGTCAACAGATGATCGGATACCGTCAAAATCGCCAGAGCCTGGACGTCATACTTGGCCGCGAGCGTGTAAAGCTCCGCGGTTTCCATCTCCACGCCGACGACGCCGAATTTAGCCCATAGCTTCCACTGTTCCGGATTTTCCGAATAGAAGGAATCGGAGGAGAGGACGGAGCCCACGAAGGGAGAATAACCCGATTCGCGCGCGGCCTCGTAGGCGTTCATGAGGAGCGGGAAGGATGCGGTCGGGGCATAATCCATGCCGTTGAAGCGTACCTTGTTGACGGCGGAATCGGTCGAGGCGCTCATGGCGAGGATGGTGTCGCGGATTTTGATCTCTTTGCGCATCGCGCCGCAAGTGCCTACGCGGATGAGCTTCTTTACGCCATAATCCCTGATGAGTTCGTTGACATAAATGGAAAGGCTGGGCATGCCCATACCGGTACCCATCACGGATACCCGTACCCCCTGAAATGTCCCCGTAAATCCGAACATATTGCGTACTTCATTGAAGCGTTCGGCTCCTTCAAGAAAATTCTCCGCGATGAATTTCGCTCTCAGAGGGTCTCCCGGGAGAAGTATGCGATCGGCGATCTGCCCTGGTTTCGCGGCGATATGAATGCTCATGCTATCCTTCCTTATACGTCAACTTTATGGTAGGATAGTAACTATAATATAGAAGAATGTGCAAGTGCGTGAAGGAATAATGAAAACGCAGACCAAGGAGAAAGAGTTGAATCCATACGAAATTCTGTTCGAGGACGACGATATTCTCGTCGCGAATAAATTTGCCCCGCTGCCAGTCCTCCAGGACAAATCCGGCGACGAGGATCTTCAATCCCTCATCAAGAAAGACCATCCCGAAGGCAATACCTTCCTGGAAGCCGCCCACAGAATCGATAGAAGGACCTCGGGAATTGTCGTCTTCGCCAAAAACACGGCGGCCTTGAGAAAACTCGAAGAAGCCTTCAGGGACAGGGAAGTCCACAAAACCTATGTAGCCTGCCTCGAAAAGGAACCGCTTCCCCCCGAGGGTCAGCTGAAACACATGATCGTCACCGATCCGAAACGCAATCTATCCATAGCCCGACCAATCGAGTCGACTTCGAGCGCCAAAGCAGGTCTCGCCAGGAAGGCAGATCTCGCCACAAAGGATGGCCCCGCCATAAAAGGGCAGAGCGCCGTCTATGCCGAACTCTCCTATAAACTTCTCATGAAAACTGAACGCTACTTCTTCGTGGAAGCCAAGCCCATCACGGGCAGGCACCATCAGATTCGCGCCCAATTCGCGGCCATGGGCTGGCCGATCAAGGGCGACCTCAAATACGGCGCGAGAAGAAGCTCCCAATCGGGCAGAATCATGCTCCATGGCTGGCGCATAGAGTTCGAACATCCGCGCACCCGCGAAGCCCTCTCCTATACGGCGGCCTTTCCGACCGACGAGACATTGTGGAATGTCTTCGCCGATTTTATCGCATCCCCAGAAAAGACCGCCGAGACTTCTATCGACTGAAATCCTTCGATTCGGACAGCGCATAGGCGAGGACAGGCTTGATATTCCGGGATTCCCCAAGCACCAGGCCGATGAGGACGAGATTCTGCAATCCCTTATCGCTCGCCAAAGTATCTTTCAGTCCGGAAATGTAGACCTCGTTGATCGGGACAATGCCATCGGTCCTGAACCTATAATCGTTCTTGCCGTCGACCCAGAGTTCTATCGTCGTCGCTTCGGCCCCTGTCGTATCCTGGGTTTCCCGTTCGGTGTAGACGATTCTCCCCTTCTTCGGAACAGCATAGAGCCCTTCGGCTTCCACGAAATCGCCTTGAGATACGATGCATTTCATGTCTTCCTTTTTTCCGGTCAGTCTGTATTCTTCCTTATGGTTTCCGGAAGAGGAAGCGAAAATCAGTCTCCCGTCGGATTGGAGGGACACGGTTCCCTCGCCCCTTCCCTTCAATTCCATCCGATCAGGAGAGAGGACGACGGTCGAAAGCTCCGTGGATTCCTTCCCCGCCGACTCGAATATCTGTATCTCATTGCCAGCATAGCTGAATGAGTAGCGAGCCACGGAGGTCTCCCCATCCACGCGCCGCTCATTCAATGTCACTCCATCGATCCACCCGCCGGGAAGAAAGGTGAATCGATAGATGAAGGTATCAGCTCCGTAGGATTCGACATACCCGAAGCGCGTCTCTCGATAGACGATGAGGAGCCCCTCGGATCCCTTTTCTATAGCGGGAATCGTCAACGCGGCCTCGACCTTGGGGGCATCGGAATCGGAAACGGGGGAAAGGGTAGTCGCGGATGCCGCGAGTCCCGCCTTGCCGCCCCCCTTCGAGACGGACGCGTTTCCCCCTTTACAGGAAACAAGAAGCGCAAGCCCGGCAACCAGAAGAAACACCCCAATTCCACGTTTTCCAACTTTATTGGAAATTAGCGTTCCGCTATTTTCAAAAAACATCTTGAATCTCCTGTTGGTCGTCGGGAAAGCAAGCTTTCCCGACGACCGCCTTCCAAATCCTAAACGCTTTTACTAGTCCTGCCCTCGTCTGCCCTGTCTTCCCCGAACGCGGATTGTCTGGACAGCCTGCTTGTTTTCCGCCTTATCTTTCTTCAGTGTTCCCGCGAGTCTCACGACATCATCCTGGCGCGCGACTAGGCATCCATAGGACTTCGAGTACTCGAACGGCGTCGTGTTCGCGTGAATGGCATAGCCCGTATCCTCCTGGAGTCCCAGATATGCTATGCCATTCTCGGTCGAGCCGGTACCGTATACGTCGACCTTCCCCACCGCGCCGGTATTGATCATGTACGGGCCATACTTGCCTTCCTTCTCCTTGACCTCGGTGACGAGCCAGTTCCCCTCGGGGAAGGGGCTGGCGCTCGACTTCAGTTCGCCGGCCGCTTTCAGGCGCTGCCGAGATTTGGCCGTGCCCATGAAGGTGGCTTCGCAAGTCTCCTTGACGCGGTTGTGAACCTCGATTTCGTACACTTCCTTGGGAGGGATCCTCCCCAGCCTCGCCTCATATTCATTGTCGATGACGTTAACGGTGAGCCTGGTCCTCTCGGCGTTGAGGACCATCCTGACATCACCGCCATAAATGAAGTCGCATTCTTCCATGTCGAGAAGAATGAATGCCGGCAAACCGGCCGGAACCGCATCCGGCAAGGCCCAGGCGGAGGCTCCGCCCCGATCCTCGACGGATACGGATCGCGCGGATGCGTTTCCCACCCCGATGGCGAGTATAAACCCGCCAAGCAGGGGGATGATGATGCGTTTCAAACGCGTGTGGTTATGTATGTGCATAGTCTACCTCCTCATTCATGTCACGCGCGCGGAGGGAGGCAATAATTCAAAATACGAGAATTTTTTCCGATTATTCCGGCGATGGATGGGGAAAATGCTATTTCACGAAGGCCAGGCCACGCCCGATCAAAAAACCGGCTTTACGCCCTGGCTCATGGCCGGCACCTTGAAGTTGACCATCGACCACTGGATGAAGGCGGGGTCGCCTTCGCCCGTGGGTTCCATATCCAGCTGCGAGATGCCGCAGTTGGACGTCGGCATGAGGGGCAGCCAGCTTTTCGCGCCAAAGGTGGATCGGATGAGCCACTGAATGACGCCGCCGTGCGACACGCATACGATGGTTTTCGCTCCCCGCTCCGCCAATTCCCTCATCCTCACCCAGGAGGCTACAGCCCTGGAATACATGCTTCGCGAATGTTCGGCGTCGGGCACCGCGTCCCAGCTGCTGTACTGGAATTTTCTATATACTTCGGGATGCTCCAGGCGCGCGGCTTCAATATTCACGCCGGTGAAGAGGCCCACATCCACCTCGACAAGAGAGGGGAGAAAAATCGGTTCGCCTAATCCGCAGGCTTGCGCGATGATGGAGGCGGTGGTCGACGCGCGTTTCTGAGGACTTGAGACGATGGCGTCGACCGGCTTTTCGGCCAGCCATGCGGCCGCCGTCCCGGCCTGCTCCAGGCCCTTCGAGTCCAGAGGGTAGTCGAGCCGGCCCTGGAACGTGAAGCTCGCGTTTCCCTCGGTCTGGCCATGCCGAATTATATAGAAGGTGGTAGCGTGCCGAAGGGAGGCGAAGAAATTCCCGTCCACGATGACATCGGAAAAGGCGGCGGGATCGCTCCCGCCGCCTTCCCATGAAGCACTGTCGTCCCAGCCGGACAACTCGATCCGCGGATACATTATGAAGCTATGAAGGTATCGCTGCCGCGGTTGAAATACTTGTTGACGATGAACATCGACACGCCCGTCACCACGAGAAGAATCGTCGACATGGCGCTCGCCGTGCCGAAATAACCATCCGCGACGGAGAGGTAGATCTTGATCGGCATCGTCATCGTCTTGCCCACATAGAGGAGGAGCGAGGCGGAAAGTTCGTTCATCGAGGTAACCCAACTCATGATGGCGCCAGAAATTATGCCCGACTTCATCAGCGGGAGTGTAATCGTCCTGAAGGTGCGGCCCGGGGAGGAGCCCAGGTTGATGCCGGCTTCCTCCAGGGCAGGGTCTATCTGCTTCAGTATCGAAGCGGCTGATCGCACCGAATAGGGAAGACGCCTTATGAAATAGGTCAGGATGATGATCGTCGCCGTTCCCGCCAGGTAAATCGGCTTTCTGTTGAAAGCAACGATGAAGCCGATGCCGAGCACCGTGCCCGGCACGATGTAGGGAATCATGAGGAGAGGATCGAGAACCTTGACCGCCAGATTGCGCTTGCGCGCGATGACGAAGCCGATGAGGGTTCCCACGACGGCGATGAGCACGACGGCGATGAGCGAATAGACGAAGCTGTTGATGACGGTCTTGGCGACGTCGTAGAAAATCTGCCTGTAACTGTCGAAACCGAATCCCGGCTTGAAGACGGGACCGCTCGTGTTCCTGAAGGAGTAGAACACGATGACGCCAAGAGGCAGCATCGACAAGCCCACGATGAAATAGCAGAGGGCGTGGGCCAGAAAGGACTTCGCGCCCTTGAGCTTCTTCACGATTGGTCGGTTGACGAGCATGGATGCGTATTTTCGCCGCGAGGAAGCCCATGTCTGGAGCACTATGACGACCGCGGCGCACATCATCAGGACAATGGCGACGGTTGAGGCCATGCCCGGACTTTCGCTTACCTCGCTTGTGAACCTTTCGTAGGCCACGGTGGCGAGGACGCGGTAATTGCCGCCGATTATCGCCGGCGTACCGAAGTTCGAAAGGGACATCATGAAGACGATGAGGGCTCCTCCCGTGAGCGAAGGCAGAACGAGCGGAAGCGTCACCGAAAAGAACGTCTTCAGCGATCGGGCCCCGAGGTTCTCCGAGGCTTCCTCGAGGGACCTGTCTATGGTCATGAGGGAACCGGCGAGCATCAGGGAGATGAAGGGATAATACTGCAGGGTATCGGCGAGGATGATGCCGCCCGCCCCGTAGATCGGCGGGAGCTTGATGCCGATGGATACGAGCAGATTCCGTAGGAAGCCGTTGTTGCCCAGCATCGTGATCCACGAATAGGCGCCGATAAAGGTGGGAGAGAGGAGCGCGAGTACGGACAAGGTCGTCAGAAGGGTCGTGCCGCGTATTTTATACCGGGTGGTGAAGAATCCGAGAGGGATGCCCAGCAAGGCCGCGAAAAAGGTAGTGGCCAGCGCGACGAACATCGAATGGCCGAAAGCCTTGATGTAGTAAGCCCTGGAGAAGAACTCCTTCCAGTTGGAGAGGGAAGCCTTCCCTGTTTCCTTGTCGAGGAAACTATATTTGAATACATCGAAGAGCGGATAGATGAGGAAAACAATCACGATCGCGAAACCTGCGAAGGTAACGAAAGCCCAAATATCGGCCCTTTTCTTGCCTAACGTCATTGCTTGCTCCCGCCGCCCAGGCGACGGCCCGACTTCTTCTCGAAGAGCAGGCAGGCATCGGGCGGAACAGCGAACTCGACCATTTCGCCTACGTTGGGGATATCTGCCTTCTTGGGCCTATGGCGCTCGATCACGATATTCTGACCCTGCAGGTTGATTTCCATGCTGGCGACGGTGCCGAGGAAGGAAGCGGCCGCGAGCGGTCCCTCGAGACGGTTGGCGCGGGCTTCGTCGCTCGTCGTCTCGACGACATCTTCAGGACGGAAAGCGAGGACAGCCTCGGTACAGCCTTCGGTGCCGGCCGCCGGCACGGTGAAGGTCACGGCGCCTGCTACGGCTTTTCTCATGCCGTTCGGCAGGGCTTCGCCAAGCGTAACATCCATCGCGTTGATCTTGCCCACGAAAGTGGCCACGAAGAGATTCACCGGGTCCTTGTAGATATCCCAGGGCGCGCCCACCTGCTGGATCTTGCCGAAGTTGACGACGGCGATGCGGTCGGAAATGACGAGGGCTTCCTCCTGATCGTGTGTGACATAGACAGCCGTTATTCCGAGCGCTTTCTGGACCGAGCGGATCTCGTCCCTCATCTCGACGCGCAGCTTGGCGTCCAGGTTGGAAAGCGGCTCGTCGAAGAGGAGGACCCTCGGCTCGATGGCCATGGCTCGGGCGAGGCCCACACGCTGCTGCTGGCCGCCCGAAAGCTTGTCCGGAGTCCTGGACTCGTAGCCCTCGAGGTGGACATTCTTGAGCGCATTCGTCACCTTTACCTCGATCTCCTTGGCGGGGATTTTCCTCACCTTGAGACCATAGGCGACATTCTCGAACACCGTCATGTGGGGAAATACCGCGTAGTTCTGGAACACCATGCCCGTGTTGCGTTTATACGCAGGTACGTCGTTGATGAGCTCGTCGCCGAGCCAGATATCGCCTTTGTCCTGGCGGTAAAAACCGGCTATCGTCCGCAGAAGGGTTGTCTTGCCGCAACCCGACGGCCCGAGAAGGGTGAAGAATTCCCCCTTCCGGATGTCGAGATTGATATCCGAAAGAGCGACCAGGTCGCCGAATCGTTTTTCCACGCCGGAAATTTTTATAGAAGTCATTAAAAACCCCATGATTGAGAATTGGGAGATATGCTCTATTATGAGAAAAGCCCGGGGTCTGTGCAAGACTCCCGGGCTTTTACCTTCAAAAAGAGATATTACAGGCCGAGGTCCATCGCCAGCTCGCCGAATTTCTTGTTGTATTCGGCTTTATTCTTGGAAGCCCAGGCAAAGTCGTAGGAAAGGGCCTTTATTTCGGTCATCGCGGGAAGTCCCTTGGGGCTCGCGACGTCGATGCGCACAGGTCTGCGCGCCATTTCCTTCACCAGGATTTCCTGCACCGGTTTGGATAGACACCAGTCGATGAAGATCTTGGCGTTCGCCAGGTTCGGGGCGCCCTTGAGAATGGCCATCCCGTCGGCTGGCGCTACCGTTCCGTCTTCCGGATACACGATCGCCACCGGACCGCCGCCCTGCACGAAGCGGAACGCGTTGTCCTCAAGCGTGATTCCCACCGCCTGCTCGCCGTCGTTGACAAACTTGGGCACGGCGCCGGAGGACGTGGAGATCACCATGTTCTTCATAATCCCGCCGTAGACTTCCCAGCCCTTTTTGTCGCCATAGATCAGCATCACGTTAGCCAGCTGCATGTAGGAGGAGCCTGACTTGTCGGCGCGCGCCGAGGAGATGGATTTCTTGAAACGGGCATCGGTCAGATCGGTCCACTTGTGGGGGTACTGTTCCGGCTTCAGCATCTTGGTATTGACGATGAACACGTTCATGATGCCGGTGTAGGCAAGCCAGTTGGTGCCGACCTTGTACGCGGGAGCGATCTTGTCCCAATCCTTGGGCTTGTACGCTTGCAGGATCTGATTGTCGCCTTCCAGCTGCTCGCCGCCGATGGACCAGATCACATCGGCCTGGGGGTTGGCCGCTTCGGCCTTCGCCCTCTTCATGACGTCGCCCGAGGCGAGCTTGACGTAATTCACCTTGATCCCGGTTTCCTTCTCGAACATCGGTACCAGGGCGTTGATGATGGATTCCTCATGGGCAGTGTAGACCACTACCTCGTTGGAAGCCGCGAAGGCGGAAAAAGCTAGAAGGGCGCAGAGCGCCACGAGAACGAATCTCTTCATAGAAACCTCCATAACATTGGATCATATGGCGCCGATGACGGCGCCGCTAAAAACCTTGCTCTTCTATTTTAACATATTTTCCACGATATGGGAGAGATTATGCTCATTTTTATCATAACAAAATGAGCCGAAACCGAGCGACGAGGCCGCGTCGCAGTATGCGCGCACGTCGTCGATGTAGAGACAGTCGCCGGCCTCGAGTCCCGAATACTCGAGAAGCTTCATCCAGATCCTCGGATCGGGCTTCATGAAGCCTACTTTATAGGAAAGTATATGGAGCTCGGGAACCGAGGCCAGAATTTCATTGTTGAATATCATGCGGGCGTGGAGCCAGGAAGTGTTCGAGAGGACGAAGGTTCTGGCGCCGAGTTCCCTTGCCCTGATGAGTGCAGACTCGCCGTCGGGATTGGGGAGGATGATCTTCAGGTAATCCTCGACGAAACGCTCGAAGCCGTAGCCGGCATTCAGGCCCGTCGCTTCTCCGATCCGCCCGAAGTAGGCGCGTGAATCCAGAACTCCGGTTTCATGTTCATGCTCGAGGCTCCCATCCCAGACCGCGCGATCGAATTCCTCGGCCGAAAGACGGGAATGGGCCGACGCGGCGCGCGCGAAAGCCATCCTGTCCAGCCCGCAGAGGACGTTGCCAAAATCGAAAACCACGGCTTTATACATCGCTTCCCCTTTTTCAAAAACCGGGCAAGGCGGCCGCAAGGACGCCTCCGCTTTTTCGGTTCAGCCCATTCCATAGGGCCGCTTTTTCATCGTACTATAAGGCATGTCGGAAGAACAACCGAACAACCCCCTCCACGGACTCACGCTGGAGTACATTCTCACCCGCCTCGTCGAGCACTACGGATGGGAAAGCCTGGCCAGGCGCATCACCATCCGCTGCTTCGAACTGGATCCGAGCATCAAATCCAGCTTGATTTTCCTGCGCCGGACGCCTTGGGCGCGCGAGAAGGTCGAGCGCCTCTACATCAGGACGCGATTCAGGAAGCCGACGGGCGGAACCGAGCCCCCGAAAACGAAGACTCCGTGAACATGGCGTCGAGCGACGCCAGATAAGCCTCCCTAGAAAATGACGGAACGAATTCTTCCTTTATAGAAGCGGCCTTGGCGCCACCATTCTCCGCCAGCGCGAACGCGGCGCGAAGGAGGATCCCCGCCGGCGCGAGATAAGCGCGCTCCGGACTGGAGGGGGCGAAATCGGCGCCGTGGATGGTTCCGCGGAATCCCGAAAAGCCCAGCTGACAGGTGGGAACCAGGCTGGCGACATCCCCGATATCGTCCGAAGCGAAGGAACTGTCCTCGAAATCGATGCTTTTTCTATCAAGAACCGCCTGGGCGGCCTCGCCCAGGACTTTGCCCATGGCCGGCGAGGGGTGAAAGGCCTGATATCCGGGCGTGTTCCGGATTCTCACCGAGGCGCCCATGGCGAGGGCTCCCGCGCAGAAGGCCCTGTCCACCTTCTCCGCCACGGTGACGATCGCGTCGTGGGAGGCTCCCCTGATATAGGTTTCGAGCAGGGCGCGGGAGGGCACCGAATTGATGGTGGTTCCGCCCTCGCTGAGGATGGGGTGGACGCGGATGTGGTCGGAATCGACGAAGGTCTCGCGCTGCGCGTGGATGGCGTGGAGAGCGATCGTCGCCGCGCCGAGGGCGTTGATGCCGTCTTCCGGATGGGCACCCGCGTGGGCGGCCTGGCCGATGAATTCGGCCCGCTTGGCCATGAAGCCGTTGAGGGTGCCGTTGACCGTGGCCTGACGCCCGGGAGAATCGGACATGGAATGATACTTGAGGACGACACTCGCGTCCTCGAAGACGCCGAGGCGGATAAGTTCCTGTTTGCCCGAAAGATAGCGCAAGGCGCCTTTTTCGCGGAGCGCCATCCTGCGGTCGAGGTCGACGTATTCCTCGGCGGGGGCGCCGACGAAGAGGATGCGCGCCTTTTCACGCTCCGGCAGTCCCGCGGCCGCCAGGGCCTTGAACGCCGCGAGCATCACGGCCATCTGGGCATGGTGGCCGCAGGAGTGCGCCACGCCGCCCGGCGCCCCCTGGGTAAGCAGGGCGTCCATATCGGCGAGGAACACGATGGCGGGGGCGCCGGGCGGCCCCAGTTCAGCCCTGATCCCCGTGCGGGCCAGGTTCCCTGTCACCCGCGCGCCCGTGGCCTCCAGCTCGCCCGCGAGGATATCGGCCGTTTCATGCTCGAAAAAGCCGAGTTCCGGCGTGGTCCGCAGCTTTTCGGCCAGTCCGAAGAGCCATTCCTTATCGTCTTCAAGGCACCGAAGCGCCGTTTCAAGGATTTCTTTCATGAAAATATAATACCCGCGGGGAAATGCCTCAACAAGGATCCAGAGCCCTTTTCGCGGCCGCGAATGACGCAAATCCAGATTGTCCGGCCATGTTTCGTCGAAAAACCGGGAGTCCACGCCTTTACTGAAAAGCATTATAATGGTATTCAGATAGCTAACAATTTCGACGGCTGCCCGACGAAACCGTCGATACAAGGAGACTTTGCATGAAAAAGATCATTCTAGTTCTTAGCATCGTACTTGCCTGCGCGATGGCTTTGCCAGTCGCGGCTGCCGGCCCGGCGAAGGCGGACATATTCCTTCTCATCTCCGGATCGCTCGGTGATAAGGGATTCAACGATTCAGCCAAAGCCGGTCTCGACATGATCAAGGCCAAGTTCGGCGACCGCGTGACCACCAAATACACCGAACTCGGTTCGGACGCCGCCAAGTACTCTCCCGCCCTGGAAGACGCCGGCGCCGAAGGCTACGAAGTCGTCCTCTGCTCCAACAACTTCAACAACGCGGTCATGGAAGTCGCCGCCAGGTATCCCAAGACCCTCTACATCATGTACGACGGCTGGACCAAGGACGACATCGCCAACGTCTACTCCGTCCAGTTCAAGAACTCCGAAGCCGGCTACCTCGCCGGAGCCCTCGCCGGCCTCATGACCAGCACCAAGGGCAATGCCCAGATCAACCCCGAAAACGTCATCGGCTTCATCGGCGGACGCGACATCACCGGCATCAACGACTTCTTTGTCGGCTACATCGCCGGCGCCCAGAAAGTCTCTCCCTCCGTCAAGATCATCTACAATTACGTCAACTCCTTCACCGACACCGCCAAGGCCAAGGACCAGGCTCTGATCCAGATCAGGACCTACAAAGCCGACGTGATTTACCATGCCGCCGGCCGCGCCGGCCTCGGCCTCTTCGACGCGGCTGCCGAAACCGGCAAGTACGCCATCGGCGTCGATACCGACCAGGCTTCGCTCTTCGGCAGCGAACCCGCCAAGGCAGCCCAGATCCTCACCTCCACGATGAAGCGCGTCGACCTCACCCTCTTCCAGGCGGTAAGCCGCTTCATGGACGGCGAGAAGCTCGGCGGACAGAAAGTGTACATCGGCGCCGCTGAAGGCGCGATCGCCTATTCGGGCTTCAACAAGGCCATCCCCGCCGCCGTCCAGAAGGACCTTGAAAAGATCCAGGCCGAGATCAAGGCCGGTTCCATAAAGATTCCCTCCGCCTTCACGATGAGCGCGGACCAGATCAACGCGATGCGCGACGCCGTGAACGCGGCCAAGAACTGATTAATTCCCGCAAAGCTGTTTGCACATGAACGGTGCCCACGCCTCTTGCGAGGAGTGGGCATTTTTCTAATTTATCCCGGCAACCGCGGGTTTCGAAGGAGGCGGCGGTGGATTTCATACTGGAAACGGAAGGCCTTAGCAAGGTGTATCCCAACGGCACCCTGGCCAACAAACAAGTGAATTTCGGCGTGGCTCCCGGCGAGATCCTCGGCCTCGTAGGCGAAAACGGAGCGGGAAAATCCACGCTCATGAAGGTACTGTACGGCGAGGAGAGCCCATCCTCGGGCAGGCTATTCCTGGAAGGGAAGCCCGTGTCATTCGCGTCCTCGCAGGAAGCCATCAAAGCCGGAATCGGCATGGTGCACCAGCATTTCATGCTCGTACCCAGTCTTTCGCTCGCCGAAAACCTGGTGCTCGGACAGGAACCGCACAAGGGAAGGTCCAACATTTTCGATCTCGACAAGGCGGTCGCGATCACCGAGGAGTTGGCCGAGAAATACAATTTCAAGATTTTCGCCCGCGCCCGCGTGGTCGACGTTTCGGTCTCCATGAGGCAGAAGCTTGAGATCCTGAAAGCCCTGTATCGCGGCGCCAAGATTCTCATCCTGGACGAACCCACCGCGGTGCTCACGCCGCAGGAAACGGACGAACTCTTCGTCGAACTCGAGCAGCTCCGGAAACACGGGCACACCATCATCTTCATAAGCCATAAACTCAATGAAATATTCAAGCTTTGCGACAGGGTGAGCGTGATGCGCGATGGCCGCATGATCGGAACGCACAAGGTTTCCGAAGTGGACAGCCAGACGATTTCCAACGAGATGGTGGGACGCGAAGTCCTTCTGACAGTCGAGAAGAAGAAGGCCAAGCCCGGCGAAAAGGTCCTCACCGCCAAAGACCTCTCCTATATCGACGACTTCGGCATCACCGCCGTCGACCACCTTTCCTTCGCGCTGAGGAAGGGCGAAATCCTGGGCGTCGTGGGCGTGGACGGCAATGGACAGTCAGAGCTAGTGCGCATCCTCACGGGATCGACGAAGACCCTTTCGGGCTCCGTCTTCGTCCTCGGTCAGGACGTCACCAACAAAAGGCCGGGAGAAATCAGAAAGGCGGGACTCGCCCATATCGCCGAGGACAGGATGACGGTGGGTACGGCGCAGCCGGCCAGCATCGAGGACAACCTCCTGGCCGACCGATATCTCTCCCCCGAATTCACGGGCGTCGCCGGCTTCCTCAAGCCGGAAGCCATCTCGAAGGCAGCGGCCGAGATCGTCTCTTCCTTCGACATCCGCTGCAATTCCCCGGGTCAGCTGGTGGCCAGTCTCTCCGGCGGCAACATGCAGAAAGTGGTCATCGGAAGAGAGTTCACCGCGAAGGCGGAAATCCTCGTTATCGCCCAGCCGACGCGCGGCGTCGATGTCGGCGCCATAGAGTTCATCCATAAAAGAATCATAACGATGCGCGACGCGGGCAAGGCCATTCTTCTCGTCTCGTCGGATCTGCAGGAAGTGATGTCCCTTTCGGACAGCCTCGTGGTCATGAATTCCGGCAAGATCGTCGCCTATTTCGAGGACGCCTCGGCGACGACCGACAAGGAACTCGGACTGTATATGCTCGGGCTGAAGAGACAGAGCCCTGAAGAAATCGGGAGAGTGCTCCATGAATAGCAAAAAAACGAAAAAACCGGGATTTTTCGATTCGATACGTCTTTTCTTCACCGACAGGGACAAGCTCGAACCCGCCCTCATCACCATTCTTGCCGGCGCTTTCTCCATATTGATGGGCGTGGGGCTCATCTTCATCGTCAGCAAGGATCCCGTCACATCGACGAAGAATTTCCTTCTCGGGCCGATCTTGAGGACCTACAACTTCTATTACTTGATGATAGCCATGGTGCCTATCACCTTCACGGGCCTGGCCATGTGCATCATCTACAAACTGAGATACATGAGCCTGATCGTCGACTCGAGCTTCTACATCGGCGCGGTCGTCGCCACGGCCATCGGCGTCAAGCTCAGCCTGCCGCCAGGGATTCATCCCGCGGTGGCCATGATAGCCGCCGGACTCGTCGGGGGGCTTATAGGGCTTCTACCCGCCATCCTCAAGATAAAGTGGAGAGCCAACGAGCTCGTCTCCTCGCTGATGTTCAACTACATCTTCTACTTCATCGGAAGCTTCATCATCCTCTACTACCTGCGCGACAGGGACCAGACGATTCTCGCCTCCCTGCCCTTCCAGAAAAGCTTCAACCTTCCCAAGCTCGTCGAGAACACGCAGCTGCACGCCGGTTTCATAATCGCCGCGGTCTTCGTCGTCATCGTGTCGATATTCCTGTTCCGGACGCGCTGGGGTTTCGAGATCAGGATAGCCGGCGCGAATCCTAAATTCGCGGCCTACGCGGGCATTCCCGTCGCGACGGTCGCCCTCTATGCCCACTTTGTCGCGGGCTTCATCGGCGGCCTCGGCGGCGCCGTGGAAATGTCAGGGCTCTACCGGGCATTCATCTGGCAGATGAATCCGTCCTATGCCATGGACGGCGTGATCGTCGCGATGCTCGCGCGAAAGAACCCGAAATATGTGCCCCTCTCGGCATTTTTCCTCGCCTACCTGAGGGTGGGCGCCGACTTCATGTCCAGGCGCGGCGACGTGGCCTTCGAGTTCATAACCCTTCTCCAGGGCATCATCATCCTCATCCTCGCCTCGGACAAGATCCTCAACTACTTCAAGGCGCGCAGACTGCGCAGGAATGCCCTGCTCGCAGAAGCCTCGGCCAACGCCGCGGCGGCGCAAGGAGGCCAGGCATGATCGAATTCATCGTGAACGTATTTACCTCGGCCAATTATTGGTTCATCGTGCTGCGCTCCACGGCGCCGATTCTCCTCGTCACCCTGGGCGCCGTGATAACTGAATCCGCGGGTATCAAGAACATGGCGCTCGAAGGATCGATGCTCTGGGCAGCCCTTGTCGGCGTCATCGTCAGCGCCTGGACGGGCAGCGCTTGGCTGGGCCTCCTCGGGGGCATTCTCGCCGCGGTCGCCATCGCCCTTACCCTGGGGCTCTTCGCCCTCAAGCTGGACGCCAACGCCGTACTCTGCGGCGTCGCCCTCAACCTCTTCTCGACGGGCGGCACGGTATTCGTCCTCTTCTCCCTCACGGGCGACAAGGGAATTTCCTCTTCGCTGGCGAGCAAAACCCTCCCCTTCATCAAGATTCCCTTCATCCAGGATATTCCCTGGCTGGGCAAGGTGATATCGGGACAGAACGTGGTCATCTGGCTCGCTGCGGCGGCCGTGATCGTCGTCCATTTCATCATGAACAAAGCCACCATCGGACGGAGAATCAAGGCGACCGGCGAAAACGTGGAAGCCGCGAAGGCGGCGGGAATAGACCCCGACCGCATCAAGTTCTTCACCCTCATCGTCTCGGGCGTCCTCGCGGGCATCGCCGGATGCTTCCTCAGCATGGGCTACACCTCCAACTTCACCTCCGGAATAGCGGCAGGCCGCGGCTATGTAGCCAACGCCGCCCAGGTTGTCGCTGGCGGCACCGCCATCGGAGCTATCTTCGCCTCTCTTATCTTCGGCCTCACCGACGCCATGGCCACCTACCTGCAGAACGTCGGCCTGCCGCCCGAACTAATCCAGGCCCTGCCTTATTTCGTGACCATTCTCGGCTTCATCGTCGTGACCCTGATCCGCGACAGGCGCGAGTCCATCCGCAAGAAGAAGCTCTTCGAGGGCAAGCTGCCGAAAGGCGGGCTGAAACCTGTCATGACGGGCTCGGACGCGGGCGGAGCGACGCCGGTATGAGCGGCCAGACTGCCCCGGTCGCCCTCGCCGATTTCATCGTCGAGGGCGCCGTCATCCTCTGCCTGGATCCCGAATGGCGAATCTTCGAACCCGGCTACATCGCGGTGCGCGACGGCCGTATCAGCGCCGTCGGCCCCGCCGAAGAGGGCGCGGCCATCCAGGCCAAGCGGCGTATAGACGCCGCGGGCAAGCTTCTCATGCCCGGCTTCGTCAACACCCACACCCACGTTCCCATGTCGGCCTTCCGCGGCGCCTGCGAAGACGTCAAGGACAGGCTGATCCGCTTCCTCTTCCCCCTCGAGCGCGACCTCGTGCGGCCGGAGCTCGTCTACTGGTCGACGCTCTACTGCCTCACCGAGATGGCGCGCTCGGGCACGACCACCTTCGCGGACATGTACTATTTCGAGGATGAAGTGGCCAAGGCGACGAAAAAGGCGGGCATGCGCGCCCTCCTCGGGGAGACCGTCCTCGGCCAGGCCGCGCCCGACGCGGCGCAGGCCTACGGCGGCATCGACTACGCGAAGGACTTCATCGCCGAATGGAAGGGAGACGGACTCATCGATCCCTGCTTCGCCCCGCACGCTCCCTACACCGTGGACCGCCCCCACCTGGAACTGCTGCGCGACGAGGCCGAGCGCCTCGACACCGATATCATGATCCACGTGGCCGAGATGGATTTCGAGAACAAGCAGTTTTCGGAGAGCCATGGCTCGGTGCTGCGCTATCTCGATTCGATAGAAGGGCTTCTCTCGCCGCGCTTCCTCGCGGCCCATATGCTCTACGTGGACGATGAGGACGTGGCGCTCGCGGCGAAGCGCGGCATGCGCGTTGCCCACTGCCCTGCCTCGAACGCCAAATCGGGCCGCCTCATCTGCCCGGCCTGGCGCCTGACGAAGGCCGGCGTCCCCCTGGGCCTCGCCACCGACGGCCCCCTGTCCGGAAATGGCATGGACATGGAGGGCGTGCTGGGTCTCTTCCCCAAAATGCAGAAGGTGAGGGAAGGCAGGCGCGAGATATTGAGCGCCAGGGAAGCCCTGCGCGCGGCCACGTTGGGCGGCGCCGAGGCGCTCCATCTGGCCGACCGGATCGGATCGCTCGAAGCCGGCAAGCGGGCCGACTTCATCATCGTGGACTTGGATGACTTCAACATGCAGCCGGTCTACGACTGGTATTCGACGGTCGTCTACGCGATGAGGTCGCACAACGTTGAGTCGGTCTTCGTGGAGGGCCGACAGATCGTCGAGGCGCGCAGGATGACGGGCTTTGACCAGGACGAAGCGATGGCGGAGATGATGAAGATAAAGTGCAACTGTTCGGCCTTCATCGCCGATATCGCCGCGAGGCTGGCCGCCGGTTGAACGCGGGTTGAACGCGGATTCAATCCATGCAATAGTAAGAAAATAATGCAATTCAACCTGGCCAATTTTTTGCGTGGAATATCCAAAGCCTTGGACTTCATAGAAGAGGACTTGTTCGGCCTTCCCACCAACCACTCGAAAAGAATCGCGCTGATCGCGGTGCGGCTTGGCCAGGAAATGAATATGTCCCCGGAAGAGCTGTTTGATCTTACAGCCTTGGCCTTGCTGCACGATAACGGCGCGAGCATCAAGCTGCTTCAAGACAGTCAAAAGGCGAGCATGCTCGAAAAACAGAATCTGGCTGAGAGCATGCAGCAGCACTGCGTCATCGGGGAACGGAATGTCGCCAGCTTCAGTTTCATGACATCCCCGGCGAATATCATTCTCTACCATCATGAAAATCACGACGGGACAGGCTTTTTCGGCAAACGAGGCGACGAGATTCCGCTTATGTCGCGCATCATTCACCTGGCCGATAAGCTGGATCTGGATTGCGGCATAAAGAACGCCGCCGATAATGCTTCGGAGCGAGGCCGCGTCTCCGCCTACGTGAAGCGCTATAAAGGAACATATTTTTCGCCCGAGACCGCCGATGTTTTCCTTCTTCTCGCGGAACAGGAATCGTTCTGGAACGAGCTGAACGACGCGGCCATTTCGTTGGCCTTATTGAGGTACACGCCTGACTTTTCCATCGACTTCTCGTATGGCGAAATCAGGGAAATGACCAGGACTTTTTCGAAAATCATCGACGCGAAATCGGCGTTCACCGAACTTCATTCAAGCGGACTCGCGGAAAAAGTCGAGAAGATGGCGGCCTACTATGGTTTTGACGAAGACACTGTCCAACAGATGCTGATCGCGGCTGATCTCCATGATCTCGGAAAGATGGCGGTCAGCAACGCGATTCTGGACAAGCCTGGCGTTCTGACCGCCGCGGAGTTCAACAAGATAAAAACCCATCCCGGAGTAGCCAGAGTTTGCCTCGAAGAGATAAAGGGGTTTGAGTCGATCGTCCAATGGATTTATCAGCATCACGAGAAACTCGACGGATCGGGATATCCGCAAGGGCTAAAGGGCGAAAGCCTGGACTCCAATTCCAGATTGCTGACCTGTCTGGACATTTATCAGGCATTGACGGAGGAAAGGCCATACCGAAAAGCGATGGACCACGAGTCAGCCGTGACAGCCCTGCGGACGATGGCGAGGAAGAACCTCATCGATCCGCGGATTGTCGAAGACATCGCCCGTCTTTTTCAATGACAAGAAAACCTCAGCCCGCGCGTTCCCCCGTATCTTGCCTCGTCAAAGATCCATCGTCGATCGGTACGGCCGGGCGTTCGCCTTGAACTCGGCCTTGGCGGCGGCGAGGATTTCCGGCTCGGTGACGAGTCCGAAGCCCGCGAGCGCCATGCAGGCGCCCGCCCAGCGCATGGCCTTGAAAGCCCAGGTCGAGCCGGAGGCCGCGCAGGACTGCCAGGTGTGGGCGCCGATGCCGAGAGGCCAGGTAGCCGCGTTCATCTGCCCCACCGGGACGACATAGGACACATCGCCCGTATCGAGAGAACCGCCTATCCTTTTCCCTTCGCCAAAATCGCCCAACGTTCTGTGGATGGGCGATTTCAGCAAATCGAGTGGGGCGCCGATCGGCGCGAGGGTGGCTTTCCTGTCGTCTTTTTCCACGGTCGCCTGGAGGCTTTTCGCGAAGACGAGTTCCTCGGGCGTGGGGACGGGCAGAGGCAGGCTGCCCATCGCCTTGTACAGAAGATCCTGGATGGCGTAGTTCGGCCTGTAATCGCACTTTCCGGCCTTTATCTCCGACGTGAAACTCGTCTCCGTCATGAGGGCCGCGCCCTGCGCCGCCTTCATTATGCGCTTCATGACGAGGGGAACGATTTCGGCCGTCGGAGCGCGGACATAGAGGAAGGTCGCGGCGTGCGCCGGCACGATGTTGGGCCTGTCGCCGCCGTCGCTGATCACGTAGTGCAGAAGGATGCCGGGGCTGAGGTGCTCGCGCATGAATTCGAGCGAAAGGTTGAAGAGCTGGACAGCGTCGAGAGCCGATCTTCCCGCCTGAGGCGCCATGCCGGCGTGGCTCGCCCTGCCCTTGAATGAAAAGACGAGGCTCAGGTTGGCGCTCGAGGTATAGCGGTGCGGCGTGTTCACGTCGGCGCCGTGCCAGGTCATGATGGCATCGGCGTCGCTGAAGCGGCCGGCCTTCACCATGGGAATGCGCCCGAGCGATTCCTCGGCCGGGCAGCCGTAATATCTGACGCGGCCGGGGATGCCCCGCGTTTCGAGAATGTGAGCGAGGGTCTCGGCTGCGGCGAGTGATCCCGCTCCGAGAAGATTGTGCCCGCAGGCGTGCCCCGGGGCTCCCTCATTCGCGGGCTTCTTTTCGATGCCGCAGACCTGGGACATGCCCGGCAGCGCGTCGTATTCGCCCATGAAGGCGATGATGGGTCCCCCCGAACCGCGTTCGGCGACGAAGGAATGCTTCATCTCGGGGTACTCGGTCACCGAGAAGCCCTTGGAGGCGAGGCGCTTTTCATAGATGGCCGAAGACCGCTCCTCGTGGAAGGCGACTTCGGGATGTTCCCAGATGTCGCGCGAGATCGCGTCGTATTCGGCGCCGTGGCGCGCGACGAATTCTGCTATTTCCGCGGCTACGGCCGTTGTTGCGGCCGAGGCCGCGGCCAAGGCCGGCGCCAGGGACGTTTGAGCGTTTTGGGGAGCATTGATCTTTTTCATCGTACAACCTTTGGGTATCGAAAGTTCAGAGACCGGCCTTGGCCTTCACGCGATTGCGTCCATCCTTGGCGAACTGGAAGCCCGCGTTGAGTTCCAGGGCCTTTCCGTAAGTTTCATAGGCGCGTTTGTACTGGCCCAGCATTTCCTTCACGGCGCCCAGCCTGTACCACCAGTAGTACATGCTCTTTTCCATCGTGACGGCGGTGGAAAAGGCTATGTCGGCATGTTCGTACTTCTTGAGCCTCATGTAGCATTCGCCCACGTAATAATAGGCGCTGGACATCCTCTCCTCGCGCTCGGGAGCCCGCGCGAAATAATCCGCGAAATATTGAAGCGCTTCCTCGTTGCGGTCGAGGAAGTAGAGCGATTCGGCCATGGTCTCCATAATCCTGAAATCCTGGACAGTCTGGAGCGCCTTCTGGCCTATGGTCACGACTTCCTTGTGGCGATCCAGGCGGAAAAGGTTCCAGCACTGGAGGCTGATGAGGTCGGGATTGGCGGAGTCGGAGGGAAGGAGTTTCTCGATCATCGCGAGCGAGGAGGAGAAAACCTTGTCCGCTTCGGCTTCCCTGCCGGCCATCTGAAGCTGGCGTCCTCTCTGATAGAGCTGGGCCGCCGTCTGGTAGGAAGGGCCGGAGGGCGCGGGATTCGTCGCGGTTGCGGGATTCGTCGCCGACGAGGGGATCGGCGCCGCCGGCTTCGTCGCTGTCGTTATCGTCGTCGTGCTCGTGACGCTCGCTTCGGGCGGATTCTGTCTGCCTTGGCCATAGGAGGCCGCGGCGGCCGCGAAGGCCAGGACAAAGGCCAGGCAGAGCATCATGGATTTAGGCGGCAATGCGCGCCGCCGCCTTCGAGTGACCATTATTGCAGCACCTCGTTGATAGCCGCGGCGGCGCGCCTTCCCTCGCCCATGGCGAGGATGACGGTGGCCGCCCCGAGCACGATGTCGCCGCCCGCGTAGACACGATCGATGCTCGTCTTCTGCTTTTCGTCGACGAGGATGTGGCCCCGCCGATCCACCTTGAGTTCGGGCGTCGTCCTGGAGATGAGGGGATTGGATTCGTTGCCTACGGCCACGATCACGGTGTCGAAGGGAGCGACCGTCTCGCTGCCGCGGATGGCCACGGGGCTGCGCCTTCCCGAGGCGTCGGCCTCACCGAGTTCGAAGGCCGTCACTTCCAGGCCTATCACCCTTCCGTTCTGGTCGCCGAGGACCCTCGCCGGGCTGCGCAGGAAATCGAAGATGATGCCCTCTTCCATGGCATGAACGACTTCCTCGCCCCTGGCCGGCATTTCTTCCCTCGTGCGCCGGTAAAGGATATGGACTTCCTCGGCGCCCAGCCGCATGGCCATGCGCGCCGAGTCCATGGCGACATTGCCGCCGCCGAGAACGGCCACCCGTCTTGAAGGATAGAGAGGCGTCGCGGCCTCTCCCTTTCGGTAGGCTTTCATGAGGTTGGTCCGGGTGAGGTATTCGTTGGCGCTGAAGACGCCGACGAGGTTTTCTCCGGGTATGTCCATGAATTTGGGCAGGCCCGCGCCAGTGCCGATGAAGGCGGCGCTGAAGCCGTCTTCCGCGAGAAGGGCCGAGAGTTTTCTTGTGCGTCCGACGAGGTAGCTCATCTCGAAGCTCACGCCCATGGATTCGAGGACGCCCGCCTCCGAAGCGACCAGAGCCTTGGGCAACCTGAATTCCGGAATTCCGTACACCATGACGCCGCCGGCCTTGTGGAAGGCTTCGAAGACGACGACCTCGTGTCCCTGTCTTCTCACGTCCACGGCGCAGGTGAGTCCGGCGGGGCCGGCGCCCACGATGGCCACTTTCTTGCCCGTCGAGGCGGCGGCGGGAGGCGGCGCGAGGAGGCCTGAGTTCCGCTCGTAGTCGGCCACGAATCGTTCGATCCTGCCGATCTGGACGCCTTTTTCGACGCTTTTGAGCGCCTTGCCGAGGGTACAGGGCAGCTGGCACTGCTTTTCCTGGGGACAGACTCTTCCGCAAATCGAGGGCAGAAGGTTCGTGCGCTTGATCACCGTAGCCGCTCCGGCGAAGTCCCCTTCCCTGACCTTCCCTATGAATCCGGGAATGTCGACGCGGACGGGGCAGCCGGCGACGCAGGGGGCGTTTTTGCACTGGAGGCAGCGCTCCGCCTCCACCATGGCCTGCTCAGGCAGATAGCCCGTGGCGACCTCGTCCATGTTGCTCCGCCGTAGGTCCGGATTCTGATTGGGCATTTCCTGCACGGGAATCGCCATTCTGTCCCTGGGCGTCAGCGTCATCGATCGGATCCTGTCGAGTTCGAGTCTCGCGCTGTTCTCGTTGTATGTTTTGTCCATATGGCTCATTTCGCGGCATCCTTCGCCTTGAGCGCTTCCACCGACATTTCGAGGTGGCATCGGTCGTGATCGGCCTGTTCGAGGCTTTTATAGGCCCCGAGCCTCGTCATCATCTGCGCCCAATCCACCTCGTGCGCGTCGAATTCGGGGCCGTCGACGCAGACGAATTTCGTCTGCCCGCCCACCGACACCCTGCATCCGCCGCACATGCCCGTGCCGTCGATCATAATGGTGTTGAGCGAGGCGAGGGTTTTGACGCCAAAGGGCTTGGTCGTCGCGGCGCAGAATTTCATCATGACGGGCGGTCCCACCGTCACGACGATGTCGGGCGGGGGCGTCCGGCCGCAGAGTTCGCCGAGCGGTTCGGTGACGAGGGCTTTCCTTCCCGCCGTTCCGTCGTCCGTGACGACGATATTCTCGTCGGCCAGCGCGTTCATTTCGTCCTGCATGATGAGAAGCTCGGCGGTGCGGGCTCCCGAAATAACCGTGACCCTGTTGCCGGCGGCTTTCAGCGCCTTGACGATGGGGTGCAGGGGGGCGAGGCCTATGCCTCCTCCCACGCAGACCGCCCAGCCGAATTTTTCTATATGAGTGGGGTTGCCCAGAGGGCCGAGAAGGACGACACCGTCTCCCGGTTCCTTGAGCGCCAGTTTATGGGTGCTCGCGCCGACGGTCTGGAAAATTATCGTCACGGATCCGGCTTCCGGATTCGCGTCGGCGATCGTGAGAGGTATCCGCTCGGCGTAGTTCTCGTCGCACTGGACGATGACGAACTGGCCGGCCTTGCGTTCCCTGGCTACGAGGGGCGCCTCGATTTCCATCCTGTATACTTCATCGGAAAGCTTTCGTTTGGAGAGTATTTTGTGTTCACCGTGCATTGGCGTCCCTTTTGCGGATCGTGCCCGCGTTGACGATTATGTCCAGTATGACATTTCTTCGACGATAGTTGAAGAGGCGCCGACGCATTTCATCATGAGAGGAGGGTGTCCTCGGGCCATGTGCCCTTCACCCTCGAAAGAGGAGCCACCCTGCAGCGGGCTCCCAGGATGCTTCCTGGATTCAGGACGCTGTTGCATCCCACTTCACAGGAATCGCCGAGCAGCGCGCCGAATTTTTCCAGACCCGTATCGAGAAGCGTTGGTCTATCGTGGACATCGGCGCCGTCCTGGCCTATGGCTGCCTGGCCTATGCCATCCCGCCCCTCCACGGCTCCCTTGCCGAGAAGAGCGGCCCTCACGTGACGCTTATCGAGCCGCACGTTGGAGAGTATGACGCCCGCGCCGATATGGGCCTTAACGCCCAAGATAGAGTCGCCCACATAGTTGAAATGCGGCGCCTGCGCCCCTTCGAGCATGATGCAGCGCTTGAATTCGCAGGCATGGCCGAGCACGGCGCCGTCGGCCGCGAGCACCGTCCCGCGCAAATATGCCCCCTGCCGTATTTCGCAGCGGTCGCCGATCCAGGCGGGTCCCCTTATGTAGGCGCCGGTCTCGATAACGCAGTCCGCGCCGATGTGCACGCTGCCTTCTATGTGAACACCCTGTTCGATGCGCGTCCGCGGGCCTATCCGGAGATCGCCCGTTATCAGCGGGTTGTCTTTCGCCGAAGCTTCGCTGCCGGCGAAGGGATCCTCGGACAGAAGCATGTCGAGATAGGCATCGAGGGCGGAAAGCGCCTCCCAGGGCAGATCGAGATAGGCGAATAGCCTCGCGTGGGTGGTCGCCGACGGATCGAAGAGGGCAGGCAATCCCTCCCATCGTTTCATGATCTGGCTCATAGCGGTTTCCTCCCCTCTTTTCCGTACTCGTTCCACAATGGCTCGGGATATTCCCCGCGCTCGGTACGCTCGGCTATCGCTTTCCTGGCATCCAAGATGTCGTCGGGATTGGTGAGGCCGAAATACTCCTCGGTCACGGGCAGGGCCATGACCTGCGCCGCTCCTTCATCCATCATGCCGCCGATCACCGTGGGCAGGTAGAATTCCGACCGGCTCCAGTGGGCGGGATCGGAGAGGAACTCCGAAAAAAGCCGCTCGGCGAACGGGAACACGGCCGGGGTCAGCCCCCAGAGATTCATCGATATGGGCAGTTCGGGCGAAAGCGCTTCCGCCGATCCATCGGCCCGGACGGAATAGATTGTTCCCGACCTGATCTCGACCCTTGTGTGCTCCACTATTTTTTTAAGCCAGCCCTCGGCATCGATGGCGCAGATCGCCCTGGATACCGATCCGGAGCCCGGGACGACGTTGCCCAGCCTGTATCCCGCCAGGCAGAATCGCGCCGGAGTATTTCCGGCAAGGAAGCCATGGACGGCCCGGAAGCTCTGCTTGCCGTAGAAGTCGTCGGCGTTTATCACGGCGAAGGGGCCGTCCTCGAGCAAATGGCGGGCGCAGAGAAGGGCGTGGCCGGTACCCCAGGGTTTCGTCCTTCCATTCCGGGACAGATCCGCCCTGAATTTTTCGGGGATCGCCGTATCGGGCGACTGGAAGGCCAATTCCACGGGCAGGGTCCGCGGCAGGCGCGAGAGCACATGCGTCCTGAAATCATGCTCAATATCCTTCCTGATAAGGAAAACGACGCTGTCGAAGCCCGCCTCAAGCGCGTTGTAGACGTTATATTCTAACAGGGTTTCCCCCGCGGAGCCGATCGCCGCCAATTGCTTCACGCCGCCGAAACGGGAGCCCAGTCCCGCCGCGAGAATCGCTAATTTCATACCTCCACTATAATCATGGCGTTTCGTTGGTCAATCACCGCAGCGCAGAATTTGAAAGGCTCTTCGCGCGCCGGCGACAATTTGTCCGCGAGTCCCGTACTGTCTATTGAAAATTTCAGGAATTCATTGTACGCTGATGGGGCTTTTCAGGCGGATCTCCGCATTGCAGCATCACAGTCTCCACATTCTTCTTTTTACAGCGAGCGGTGCCCACATGGGGTGCTCTTGACCCGAAAAGCCCATTAATCCCCATCCCCAAATAAGGAACTACAATGGCTGATTCCAAGAACATGGTGATGATCGACGGAAACGCCGCGGCAGCTTATGTGGCACATGCCTGCTCCGAAGTGATCGCGATCTACCCCATCACTCCATCCTCACCTATGGGAGAACTCGCCGACGAGTTTTCCGCCATGGGCAGAAAGAACCTCTGGGGGACCATACCGCAAGTCACGGAAATGCAGTCCGAAGCCGGAGCGGCCGGAGCGGTGCATGGAGCCCTGACGGCGGGAGCGCTTTCCACGACCTTCACCGCTTCGCAAGGTCTCCTCCTCATGATCCCCAACATGTACAAGATCGCCGGCGAGGCGATCTCCACCGTCTTCCATATCGCCGCGCGCGCCGTGGCCGCTCAGGCCCTCTCCATTTTCGGAGACCACCAGGACGTCATGGCGGCCCGCCAGACGGGATGGGCCCTCCTCGCTTCCAACAACGTCCAGGAAGTGATGGACTTCGCGCTCATCGCCCACGCAGCCACCCTCAAGACCAGGGTTCCCTTCGTCCATTTCTTCGACGGCTTCAGGACCTCCCACGAGGTGCAGAAAGTCGAGGAACTCACCACCGCGACAATGAAGAAAATGATCTCCGAAGACCTTGTCCGCGCGCACCGCGCCCGCGGCCTCACGCCCGAGACGCCCTTCATCCGCGGCACCAGCCAGAACCCCGACGTCTACTTCGCGGGACGCGAAGCCGTCAACAAATTCTATGACGCCACGCCCGGAATCGTCGAAGAGACCATGAAGGAATTCGAGAAACTCACCGGACGCGGCTACAAGCTCTTCGAGTACGTCGGAGCGCCCGACGCCGACCGCATCGCCATCGTGATGGGTTCCGGAGCGGACACCGTCGAGGAGACCGTCAACTATCTCGTGGCCCACGGCGAGAAAGTCGGCGCGATCAAGGTGCACCTCTTCCGCCCCTTCTCCGTCGAGAGCTTCATCTCCGCGATTCCCGCGACCGTCAAGTCCATCGCCGTCCTCGACAGGACCAAGGAGCCGGGCGCCATCGGCGAACCGCTCTACGAAGACGTCCGCACGGCCATCGGCGAAGCCATGGGCGCAGGAAAATCCAACTTCAAGAGCTGGCCCACCGTCGGCGGCGGCAGGTACGGTCTCGGTTCCTTCGAGTTCACCCCGGCCATGGCCAAGGCTGTCTTCGACAACCTCAAGGCGAAAGAGCCCAAGAACCACTTCACGATCGGCATCAACGACGACGTGACCTTCACCAGCATCGCCTACGACGAGGAATTCACCCTCGACGACGATGGCGTGAAGGAATGCCTCTTTTACGGCCTCGGTTCCGACGGCACGGTCGGCGCCAACAAGAACTCCATCAAGATCATCGGCGACGAAACCCCGAACTCCGCCCAGGGCTACTTCTTCTACGATTCGAAGAAGGCCGGAAGCTATACGATCAGCCATCTCCGCTTCGGCCCCAAGGCCATCAAGAAGCCTTATCTTATCAACCAGGCCGGCTTTATCGCCTGCCACAAGTTCGCCTTCGTCGAGAAGCTGGACATGCTCGCCAACGCCAAAAAGGGCGGCATATTCCTCCTCAACAGCCCCTTCCCCGCCGACAAGGTCTGGGATGAGCTCCCCGTCGAGGTCCAGCAGCGCATCATCGACAAGCAGCTGCGCTTCTACGTGATCGACGGCGTGGCCATCGCCGAAGCCTCGGGCATGGGCGGCCGCATCAACACCATCATGCAGACAGCCTTCTTCAAGATCTCCGGCGTACTGCCCGAGGAAGAAGCCGTCGCCATGATCAAGAAGTACACCGAGAAGACCTACCACAGAAAGGGCGCCGATATCGTCCAGAAGAACCTCGTCGCTATCGACATGGCGCTCAACGCCACGCACAAGGTTCAGGTGGGCAAGGCGAATTCGACCAAGCACATGCTCGCGCCCGTTCCCGCCTACGCCCCGAAGTTCGTCAAGGAAACCCTCGGCGAGATGATCGCCATGCGCGGCGAGAAACTCCCCGTATCCAAGCTCCCCGACGACGGCACCTTCCCCACCGGAACGACCAAGTACGAGAAGCGCAACATCGCCGAGAAGATCCCCGTCTGGAATCCCGAGATCTGCATCCAGTGCGGCAACTGCTCCATGGTCTGCCCCCATGCCGTCATCAGGCTCAAGGCTTACGAGCCCAAATACGCCGAGGGAGCTCCCGCTACCTTCAAGAGCGTCGACGCCAAGGGCAAGGAATTCACCGGCCTCAAGGCTACCCTCCAGGTCGCTCCCGAGGACTGCACCGGCTGCGGCGCCTGCGTGAACATCTGCCCGGTCAACGACAAGGTCAACGAAGGACGCAAGGCCATCAATCTCGAGGCTCAGACGCCCTTGCGCGAGCCCGAAGCGGCCAACTGGGACTTCTTCATGGCCATTCCCGACACGCCCGCCAAGTATCTCAACCTCGCGTTCCCCAAGAGCATCGCGATGAAACGCCCCCTCTTCGAGTTCTCGGGCGCCTGCGCGGGCTGCGGCGAAACCCCCTATCTCAAACTCATGAGCCAGCTCTTCGGCGACCGCGCCCTTTGCGCCAACGCCACGGGCTGCTCCTCCATCTACGGCGGCAACCTCCCCACGACGCCCTACACCACCCGTCCCGACGGAAAAGGCCCGGCATGGTCCAACAGCCTCTTCGAGGACGCGGCCGAATTCGGCATGGGCATGAGGCTCACCTCCGAGAAGAAGACCGAATACGCGCGCGAACTCCTCACCGCGGCCAAGGGTAAGGGCGTTTCCGCCGAGCTCGCCGACAAGATTCTCGCCAACACGATGGACAGCGACGAAGATATCGAAGCGCAGCGCGCCTCGATCGAGGAACTCAAGGCGGCTATCGCCGGCGTCAAGGCCGAATGGGCCAAGGAACTCACCAACGTAGCGGGCGCCCTGATCAAGAAATCGCAGTGGATCATCGGCGGCGACGGATGGGCTTACGACATCGGATTCGGCGGACTGGACCACGTGATCGCCTCGGGCAAGAACCTCAACATTCTGGTGCTCGACACCGAAGTCTATTCCAATACCGGCGGCCAGGCCTCCAAGTCCACGCCCGTCGGCGCCATCGCCAAGTTCGCCACCGCGGGCAAGGAAACGATGAAGAAAGACCTCGGCATGATCGCCATGAGCTATGGCTACGTCTATGTGGCCCAGATCGCCATGGGAAGCAATATGTCCCAGACCATCAAGGCGTTCAGGGAAGCCGAGAGCTACAACGGCCCGTCCATCATCATCGCGTATTCGCACTGCATCAACCAGGGAATCAACATGACGAAGGGCATGAACCAGCAGAAGGCGGCCGTGGATTCGGGCGTCTGGCCCCTCTACCGCTACGACCCGAGACTCAAGGCCGAGGGCAAGAATCCCTTCCAGCTCGATTCCAAGGAACCGGATTTCTCCAAGCTCGAAAGCTACATGTACGCCGAGGTGCGGTTCAAGTCCCTGAGGGAAGCCAATCCCGAAAGGGCCGCGACCCTCCTGGCCAAGCAGCGCTCCCTCATTGAGCGCCGCTACAAGGAATACAGGTACATAGCCGACAGGACCTTCTAGGATCCTCAGGCTTCGCGACAAAAAAGGGTGACCATGAGGTCACCCTTTTTTGTCGCGTCCGCGCTTCGCTTTTCTTTATTAAGTTTTATGAATATATTAAAACTGTACGATTTACCGGCCACGAACGCGGGAGGTTGCTATGGTCAACAAGAAGGTTTCCAAAATGCGTATCCCGAATCAAGGCAGTTCCGCGGGAAACGCGATTCCCCGCTGCATCGATCCAAGCGATATTCTCGAGCTGAATCTCGATTCCGACCGCAGGCTCCTGGTGACCGATGGCCAGCTCTGGGTCACCATACAGAATGACCACAAAGACTATATTCTCGGAGCGCACAGAGCCATGAACATTCCCAATCGGAAGCTTGTCCTCGTGGAGGCGGAAGAACCGACCTGTTTCCAGGTGGACTGAGGAGAGGGATTGACCGCGAGTCCGGAGTCCGCTATTTTTAGCCTACTCTTATGAAAAAAATAGCGGCATATAAGTTTACCGTCATATCAGCGATCCTTATCCTTGTGGCGCTTCTCCTTCCCTCATCCAATTTTTCCTCGATGCCTACGTTTTTCGGGATAGACAAGGTCGCCCATTTCTTCCTTTTTCTTCTTTTCACCCTTTCCTACACGCTCGAGTTCAGGCATTACAACGGGAGACTCCCCGGCATCCTCCACAGCGTCCTCTTCGTCCTCATCTTCATCGTGACATCGGAGCTTCTGCAGCTGCTTACGAGCTCCAGGCACTTTGAGTTCATGGACATGGCTTTCGACGCGGGAGGAGCGGCCGCAGCCTTCCTGGCCACGAGGCTGGGAGCGGGATCGCGCAGGAGCTAGCGAATAAGGGCAGAGTACATAAAAGAAGCGGCGCTTCCGAAGAAACGCCGCTACCGCAACACCTTCCTTTCGCCGGAAATTTATATTGTTTTTACATCTCTTTATTACCTATGAAACATAGACATGCTCATGTTTCATCTATATCATTACCACTGGCAGCGGTTTTTGCAAGCGAAAATCAATACAAACCTTGTAGACAATTGTCTACTGCCGATTTTTCGGGTTAATCTGTATGAATGCCGAACGAGCTTTTTCCAAAAGGGCGACCATGAAAAAGCCGAATGTTGAAAGCCTCTCGCCTCCCTCGCTGTTCCGGAAAACAGGCTTGCTCTTTTCCGGCCTCATCGGGATATATCTGCTTTTCCATGCCGCGGTGGCGATACTCGAGAAAAGTCTGCCGAACTCGGTGAGCCCCGGGCAGCCCTTCTTTATCTTCCTGGGCGTCTGCTTCGTTCTCTTCGTGCTCAGCGCTCTCGAGAAATCGCTGAACTGGCTTCAGCCTGTCATCTTTCTCGTGATGACGCCCCTTCCCATGCTGCAGCACAGCTACTCTATGTTCAGTCTGGGGAGCTTCATCGCTGCCGAAATCCTTCTCTATCGCCTCGGCTTTTTCGAGCATAAAAAATTGGCGAAGTTTCTGGTCTCGATAGCGTATTTCTATTTCTGCGAAATACTGATAGGCATTTCCTCAGGGGCGCGATTCATGGAAGTCGTGACGCCCATCGCCTACATGACCGCTTTCCTGGCCTTTCTCATGATCGTTTACGGGAGCAACTGGATCGTCTACCTCAACACGCCGAAGCCGATTCTTTCCCTCTCGGCCATGAAAGTCACGAAAAAGGAAGCCGAGTACCTCAAGGCCCTGCTCGCCGGGCGCTCGATCAAGGAAATAGCGATAGACGGCGGCGTCAAGGAATCCACGGTGAGGAACACCCTCGCCCGCGTCTACAGAAAATTCGACGTGCAGGACAAGTCGACGCTCATGGCGAAATGCGAAAACTATTCCATATTGGACTGAGAGCGCGCCCTTCCTATTGTATCTTTGGCCAGGATTCCTTATTTTAATCTCCAACAGAGGTTTACATGCACAGTTACACCCTCGGTCCCGGCGAACTGGCCGGACAGAATGCCGATACAATCCTGCCGGCTTCGGCGAAAGCCGCCGACAGTTTCGCCGCCTTATTCACCATCATCGCGAGGCTGCGAGCCCAGGACGGCTGCCCCTGGGATCGCGAGCAGTCGCCTTCATCCATCCGGAACAATATCGTCGAAGAGGCCTATGAGCTCGTCGAGGCCATCAACGAAAAAGATCCGGCCCATATCCGCGAGGAGTCGGGCGACCTTTTCATGCTCGCCACCATGGTGGCCTACATGTTCGAGCAGGAAAAAAGCTTTTCGGTAGCCGAGGCTCTGGATTCGGTATCGGAAAAGCTCGTCCGAAGGCATCCCCATGTCTTCGGCGAGTCCGACGCGGGGACGCCCGAAGCCGTCGTCGAGCAGTGGAACAGGATCAAGGAAACGAAGGAAGGACGCCGCAAGAAGGATTCCCTTCTCGACGAGGTGCCCCGCCATCTGCCTCCCCTCGAGCGGGCTTTCAAGATACAGAAAAAAGCCTCCAAAGCTGGATTCGACTGGACGCGCCTCGACTCGGTCTGGGACAAGGTGGAAGAGGAGCTGAAGGAATCCAGGGAAGCCTTCGACGCGAAAGACGCGGAAGAGCTCGAGGCCGAGATCGGCGACCTGCTCTATTCGGTCATCAACCTCTCGCGCTTCAACGGGATAGACCCGGCCATCGCCCTCCAGCGCACGAACGACAAGTTCGCCCTGCGCTTCAGGCATGTCGAGAAGCGCATGAAAGAGGAAAACCTGCCCATGGACCGCGAGCATATGGAAAAAATGGACTCGTTCTGGGAAGAAGCGAAGGAAGGACGATGATCCGGCAGCCCACGGGGCGAAGGGAAAGCTCAAGGCCATGAAAGATCTGACGAAAGGCAACGAAACCAAACAGCTCATAGACTTCGCCATCCCCATGCTCCTCGGCAATATATTCCAGCAGTTCTACAACATGGTAGACAGCTTCGTGGTCGGCCGCTTCCTCGGCACCACGGCGCTGGCCGCGGTGGGCACCTCCTTTCCCATAATTTTCTTCATGATAGCCCTGATATTGGGCGTGACGATGGGCTCTTCCGTCCTCATCTCGCAGTTTTTCGGCGCCAAAGACGAAAGCAATCTCAAGAAAGTCATCTCCACCAGCTATATTTTCCTTTTCGTCGCCGGGCTGGGGCTGACCTTCATCGGCGTCTTCTCGACGGATTTCATCCTCAGGCTTCTCGCCGTGCCCGACGAGATCATGCCCGAGGCTTCGGCCTACCTGCGGATCACCTTCCTCGGCATGCTCGCCACCTTCGGCTACAACGCCGTGGCGGCCATGCTCAGGGGCCTCGGGGACTCGAAGACTCCGCTCTATGTCCTCATCGCCTCGACCCTCATCAACGTCGTCCTCGACCTCGTCTTCGTCGTCGTCTTCAAATGGGGCGTGGCCGGCGCGGCCTGGGCGACCATCATCTCGCAGGCGATCTCGTTCATCGGAGCCCTCGTCATCCTGGACAAGCGGAACCAGTACGCCAGGCTGGATTTCGCTAACCTGAAGTGGGACAGGGCGATCTTCGCGCAGATTCTCAGGATCGGCCTGCCCACGGGCATCCAGCAGACCCTGGTTTCCGTCGGCATGATGGTGCTGTCCAGGATCGTCAACGAATTCGGCCCCAACGCGATGGCCGCCTACACGGCGGCTTCCCGCATCGATTCCTTCGCCATGATGCCCGCGATGAACCTCGGGCAGGCGGTGACCACCTTCGCGGGCCAGAATATCGGCGCGGGGAAGACGGAGCGGGTGCGACGCGGGCATCTTTCGGCGATCGCCGTCAACACGGCCATCTCGCTCGCGATGACACTCTGCGTAGTCTTGTTCGGCCGCCCACTGATGGGGATTTTTTCGACCGACCCGGCCGTTGTCGCGATAGGAGCCGAGTACCTTCTCATCGTGGGCATTTTCTACGTGGTCTTCGGCATAATGTTCATCAACAACGGTGTCATGAGAGGGGCGGGCGACGTGTTCATTCCGATGATCAGCAGCCTTCTCGCGCTCTGGATCGTCAGGGTGCCATGCGCCCTCCTCTTCACGAGGGTATTCCATATGGGCACCGACGGCATCTGGTGGTCCATTCCCGCCGGATGGGCGGTGGGCTTCGTTTTTTCTTCCTGGTATTATCTTTCGGGACGCTGGAAGAACAAGAGCATCGTGAAACGGCGCCCTCCGATTTCGGAGGAATGAGACCCGCGAGGGGCCGCGATCAATTCCCTCGACGTTCAATACATATTATACTGGATCCATGGCAGCACCTCTGTCGCCTAACCGGCTTAGATCCGCCAGGCATAGCTTCAATATATTCAACTTCCTCAATTCATTTTCGTTCGTGTTCGTATCGGGTTCCTTCATTACCCTTTTCGCCATCCGCATGGGAGCGTCCAACGCCACGGTCGGCATTCTGAACGCCATCGCCTATTCCACTTTTTTCATGATGCCCATCGGCAAGCGCCTCGTCCACAAAAAACCCATTGTATGGATTTTCGGCTGGGCCTGGGTAGCGCGCTATACGGCCCTCGTGCCCATACTTTTCGCGCCGCTCTTCGCCGCGAGGGGACACAGCGGCGCGGCTATCGGCCTCCTCATCGCCGGGGCCGCGGGTTTTTCCTTCTTCAGGGGCGTGGCTCTCATCGGCAACAACCCCGTCGTGGGCTTCCTCGCTTCCGGCGGCGGCGAGAAACCGCGTTCCGACCGCGGCGAATACATGGTCTCCAATTCCCTCATCAATTCCCTGGCCAGCATGATAGGCGGCCTCCTCGTCTCTCTCTTTCTCGGCGAGCAGGCCAATCCCTGGGTATACGCGCTGGGCGTGGGCATAGGCATAGCGACGGGATACGCGGGATGCATCCTGCTCCTCCAGACTCCCGAACCCACCGACTATTCGCCCGAAAAACCCAGCTCGCTCATGGAAACAGCCAGGGAAGCCATAAAGGAAGAGCCTTTCCGTCGCTTCATCGTCATCTTCATGGCGCTGGCCTTCGTCTCGGGCATGGGCAGGTCCTTCCTGCCCGTCTACGCGAAGGAAGTCTTCGCCCAAGGCGACGACGCCGTCATGCTCTACGCGCTCATGGCGAGCATCGGGTCGGTCGTGATGGGGCTCATAAGCAGGCTGGTCGTCGACAGGCTGGGTTCCAAGCCTCTGTTCATAATCTTTTCCGCCATCGGGCTCTTCAGCTTCATACCGATAGCCATCCTGCCCGGCGGCGCCGTCATCGCCTCCAGCACGGTCACCGCCCTCTTCCTGGCCTTCGTCCACTTCGTCGCCAACTTCGGTTTCGCCGGGGAGGAAAATTCCGGCCAGACCTATTATTTCACCCTCGTTCCCAAGGAAAAAACCCTTGACCTCTCGGTGGTCTATTATTTCGCCTATGGCCTGGGGGGAGCGATCGGCTCCGGGGCGGGCGGTCTCATTCTGGATGGATTCATCGCGCTCGGCTTGAACGCGGCGGGTTCGTACAGGCTGCTCTACGCCATTCTCTGCGTCATTCTCGTCGTCGCCCTCTTTTCGATGCAGAAACTGAAGCGTCTGGGATCGAGAAGCGTCAGCCAGTCCCTCGGCGTCATGTTCTCGCCGCGCGACCTGAAGGCTTTCGACCTTCTGGCGAGGCTGGACCGAAGCGAGAATCCCAACCAGGAGATAAAGCTCATCCAGGAGCTGGGCCATTCCATGTCCATGCTTTCCCAGGACGAACTGATCGACTATCTCCGTTCGCCGCGCTTCGAAGTGCGGATGGAAGCCCTCCTCGCCTTCGAAACCATGCCGCATCTTTCGCCCAAGGTAATCCGCTCGCTCATGAGGGAAGCGGAAACGCACACCTTCACGACTTCCTATGTCGCCGCCAGGATATTGGGCAAAAGCCAGAGCCCCGACGCCATACCCGCGCTCCGCAAGGCGATGGAAGCCGAAGACTACATGCTCCAGGGAACGGCGATGATCGCGCTGGCCAAAATCGGCGATGTCGACTCCATTCCCCTCATCGAATCCATCCTGACGAGGACCCGGAACCCGCGCGTGAAGATCTCGGCCGTCGTGGCCCTGGAACTGATGCAGTCCAAGGCTTCCCTGCCCGTGCTCGTATCGAGCCTGAGAAGGGACGATCCGCCGGCCTTCGTCTCCGACGAGATAATACTGGCCATGGCCAGCATCATGGGCATAATGAAGGAATTCTATCCGCTCTACTCTATGTTCACGGAAGATGAGGCCCAGGGATTGGCCCTGCTCGAATCCACGGCCAGGGACATCATCGTCGACGAAAGGACGATGGAAGAATGGAAGGATGGGGTAACGAGGATTTTCGATCCCGTGGAACCGGACGGAAGGAAGATCGCCTCATTCATCATACGGACGGGAAACGATCCCCGGACGGAAGTCGTGCTCGGGGAGGCGATGCTGGAAGCTCAGCTATGCTACAGCGGGGGAAGGTTTCTCGCGGCCGCCTATCCTCTCTTCGTGAAACATAGGGGCCCTTGAGATCGGATAGGGAAAATCAGGCGAGCTCTATGGCCCGCTTTTCGGGATCGGGATTCTGTTTGTAGAAAATCGCCGTATTGCCGATGATCCGCACGAGTTCGCTCTTGGTCGAGACGGCCAGATCGGCCGCTATAGTCTTCTTCTCTTCCTTGAAATCCATGAATTTCACCTTGATGAGCTCGTGCTGCGCGAGGAGCGCGGCAAGTTGCTGGACAAAGGCCGCGGTAGGTCCGCCTTTGCCGAGATGAGTCACGACCGCGTCCGTGGACGCCATTCCTGCGAGATAGCTTCGTTGCTTGGTGCTTAACATATGGGTTCCTCCATGTCAGAAAGGCAGGGAAAGAAGCAGGGAGCCGAAAATCTTCACCAAGGCGCCGCCCGCCGCCCTGAAAAGGATCAGGACAAGGAAGCCGGTGATGAGGCCCTGCAGGTAATCGATGGCCTTGTTGCGATATATGACTTTATTGATGCGATAGAGTATGGGATTGAGGATGGCGTCCACGACCACCCATACGGGATGGAGACTGTTCCAGCGGGCGACGAACACGATGATCCTGACGAGGGCGCAGGCGGAAACGAAGGAAAGAACGAAGGAGAGGGCGGACCAGCCGGCGCCGAGGATGAGGCTGAGAAAGAAGCCAAAGGTGATTTTGCCCGAGAAGGCGATGGTGGTGAACATGTTGTTGGCCACGGAGAGGACGGCCAATGCCGCGATGGGGCTGAAATCGAATCGTTCCGTCCTGAACAGTTTTATCCCCGAAAACACCCTTAAAAAGGGATCGACGATGGAAGCGAGCAGGTCTCCCGCCCTTCCCATATTCAGGCCGGGCGCCCAGGCCATGAAGACGCGCAGCGCGCAGAGAAGCATGTACAGGGAGGTAACCGCTCCCAAAATTTTCGCGATGATGCTGAGAAGCATTGAGCAAGCCTCCGAAAAAAGTGTCGGCCGCGATCGTTCCGCGCCGCGGGAAAATTCCCGCCCCAGGCGGAAACAGTTTCGTTAAAAGATATACACAATCCCGCATTTGAGCAACTGTTTCAAAACGCTCCGGAGCATGGTAGAATCGGCCAAGGGAGAGGCTGAATGGAAGGGAACCGCTTCTACATCGGCACATGCGGCTATTCCTACGAAGACTGGCGCGAACTGTTCTATCCCAAGGACCTGCGCCAGACGGAATTCCTGCGCTTCTACTCCCTCGTGTTTCCCTTCGTCGAACTGGACTTCTCCTGGTACGCGATGCCCAGGCCAGAGAATCTCGAGGCCATGGCCAGGCAGACCAATCCCGACTTTCTTTTTTCGCTCAAGGCGCACAAAAGCCTGACCCATGAGATCGGCGAAGAATGGCGGAAGGACGCCGATCAGTTCGCGACGGCGGCGAAGGTCCTGGCATCCCAGGGGAGGCTCGCCTCCATCCTCATACAGCTTCCCTATCGCTTCTCCTATACGGCTGACAACAGAAGATATCTGGGCGAGCTGTGTTCGGCGCTTTCGGCCTTTCCCCTGGTCGTCGAATTCAGGAATGAGGTCTGGTACCAGCAAAGAGTTTTCGACGAGCTCGCGAAAAGGAACATAACGCTTGCCATGCTGGACAGGCCCGATCTTCCGGGGCTTCCCCCCGAATCGCAGATTCACACCTCAAGCATGGCTTATTACCGTCTTCATGGAAGAAATGCCGATCAGTGGTGGAACGGAAACGCCACATCCCGCTACGACTACGACTACTCGGCTCAGGAACTCAAGGAAAGGGCCCGTTCGCTCATCGCCATCGCGCAGAAATCGGAACAGGTTTTCGTCGCTTTCAACAATCACGCGAGAGGGAACGCGGTGAAGAACGCCCGCGCCCTGATCGCCCTCATAAAGGAACTTTTCATTCAGGCATGAGCTGGGGTGTGTTCAGGCATTTATCGAAACTTTCGCGCGATCCGAGATTCTCCTTGCGGAATATCAGGCAGCCTTCCATGCCGAGCACCATGAGGACGACGCGGTCCAGCGCTTCGGAATTCAAGGAAAGGAGGTTCCAGAGACAATCCCTGCCCCTTTCTTCGGCTATCGTCCTGACGATGAGTTCCAGATAGCCGCCTTCGTGAAGAACGGCGGAGATCCAGCCTGTTTTCTTGACGAATTCGGCGGTGTTCGTCGCGCCGGAGGCAATCGCCGGATGGGAAGATATCCAGGAGCTGTGGAAACCCGGAATTTTGATGACCCTGCCGTCGGGCAGGATCCACGAAGCCCCATGGGCCAGGTCGTAGAGTTTAGTGGGAGCCATCAGCGCGCCTCTCTTGTTTTGATATCGGTCATCGGGGAATCATTGGATATGGCAGGAATGTCGGATATGGCCGGGGCGTCGGATATGACAGGGGCGTCGGGACAGCGCCCGAGAAAATCGGAAAAATGCGGCGGAAGGGAAGAACGCAGCGGCGGGTATCCCGGAATCTCCAGCCTGCAAGCCCAAAGGAGAAGGCGTTTTACGCCCATCGTTTTTTTCAATTGCCTGTTCAACGAGAAATTGCCATACTTGTCGTCGCCGAGGATGGGATGTCCGTGCATGGCCATATGCCGCCTTATCTGATGGGTGCGCCCGCTCCCCAATTCCAGTTCGAGAAGGGAATAGGCGGGCGCCGCGCTTGCCTTGGCACCGGGCGTGGCGCCTGCCTCGGCGTCCTGTGTCGAGCCGAATCGGGCCAGGCAGGTATAACGGGTCAGGGCGCTCAGGTTTTTCCCTCCGATGGAGAGGTCATCGGTATAGCTCCCCCTGTCGCGGGAGGGCGATCCGAAACAGATGGCGCGATAGAATTTGCCGATGCCGCGTTCGCCGAGGAGGATCGACCAGCGCGAAGCCGCGGAGGCGTTCTTGGCCAGCATCATGCAACCGGCGGTTTCCTTGTCCAGGCGGTGGATGGGAAAGGGGCTGAAACCCAGCTCGCTTTCCACGACGGAAATCACCGAACTTCCGACGCGTTCGCCCGGCTGCGCCGGCAGTCCGGCAGGTTTGTCGACAATGAGGATTTCGTCGTTCTCGAAAAGGATTGGAATCATCAACGACAAGCGTACCGGAGATACCGGGCAATTTGCAAGCGTATAACCTATAATTGATGGGGTATTCGGCATGGCTGGGGACAGGAGGAAAGCATGGAGCACGCGAATAGTATCCATTGAATGGTATTTTGCTTATATTACTATATTATACCGTATTGCGCATTTGATGCAGTTTTGCTACATTTCAAACAAGAGGCTTACTATGAAAACACGTCGTTCAATCCTGTTACTCGTACTGCTCTTCGCCGCCGGGGCTTTCGCCTGGGCGGGAGAGGCTAAAGAAGCGGACCTGACGTCGCAGATGACCATCCTCGTGCTCCAGCTCGCGGTCGTTCTGTTCGCGGTGCGGGGAGGCGGAGCCCTCGCCCAGCTGCTCAAGCTGCCCTCGGTCATAGGGGAACTCCTGGCCGGTGTCCTCATTGGACCCTACGCGCTCGGCGCCCTTCCCCTGCCCGGCTTCATCGATGGGCTCTTCCCGCTTCCGTCGGGATTCGCCATCAGTCCCGTGCTCTACGCTTTTTCCACCGTGGCATCCATCATTCTGCTCTTCTCGTCCGGCCTTGAGACGGACATAGACATGCTCCTGCACTACTCGCTCGCGGGCGGCATCGTGGGCCTGGGCGGCGTCATCGCCTCCTTCGGCTTCGGGGCCGGCGTGGGCGCCCTCCTCCTGCATCAGTCCTTCTTCTCGCCGGCCGCCATGTTTCTCGGCATCATGAGCACGGCCACCTCGGTGGGCATAACGGCGAGGATCCTATCCGACAGGAAAAAAATGGATTCGCCCGAGGGCGTGACGATTCTCGCGGCCGCTGTCTTCGATGACGTCCTCGGCATCGTATGCCTGGCCGTCGTGATGGGCATCGTCGCGGCGATGACGGGTCACGCGGAGGGAGGACTTTCCACGATGAGCATCGTGGGCATCGCGCTCAAGGCCTTCGGAATTTGGCTGGGATTCACCGCCCTCGGTCTCGTCTTCGGCAAGAAAATCTCCGGTCTCCTCAAAAAACTGGGCGGCCAGGCTTCCTATTCGGTGCTCGCCCTGGGCATAGCCCTCCTCCTCGCGGGATTCTTCGAGACCCAGGGACTCGCGATGATCATCGGCGCCTACATCGTCGGCATCAGCCTCTCGAAGACGGACATCGCCTATCTCATCCAGGACAAGACGAAGCCGCTCTACGACTTCTTCGTCCCCATATTCTTCGCCATCATGGGCATGCTCGTCGATGTCAGGCAGATCCTCAATCCATCCGTCCTCGTCTTCGGACTCGCCTACACGCTGGCCGCCGTCCTCGCGAAGGTCCTCGGCTGCGGCCTTCCCGCCCTCTTCCTCGGCTTCAACCCGAGAGGCTCGCTGCGCATCGGCATCGGCATGGTGCCCCGCGGCGAAGTGGCGCTCATCGTCGCCGGCATAGGCCTTTCGGGCGGCATCCTCGATCCCTCGATGTTCGGGGTGGCCATCCTCATGATCATGGTCACGAGCATCGTGGCGCCTCCCCTGTTCAGCGCGACCATCTCCAGCGGAGGGGCCGGGACGCGCAAGCCGGCCAAGGGTTCCAAGACCGAATCCATCAGCATCCAGCTTCCCGGCAATGAAATCACCGAGCTGGTGTCTTCAACCTTCCTCAGGGACCTGCAGCGCGAGGGTTTCTTCGTCCAGCTCATGAGCATCAGGGACGAGATCAGCCACATCCGCAAGGGCGATGTTTCCATATCCCTCGTGACGAACAAAAACGAAATAACCCTCGAAACGGCGCCCGAGGACATGTCCTTCGCCAAGGCCGCCCTCTACGAAACCCTTGTGAAGCTGGACGCCAATTTCGACAAGCTCAAGGAAATCTACGATCCGGAAAAATTCCGCACCGACATCCATGTCGAATCCGGACGCAAGGACACGACATTCAGACGCCTTCTCAACCCCCGCTGCGTGACGGCCTCGCTCAAGGGGACTACCAAGCAGGAAGTGATCGAGGAATTGATTGGGATGCTGGACATGGCCGGCTATATCAAGGACCGGAACATGATCCTGGCTGATATCATGGAGCGCGAGGGCAGGATGAGCACCGGCATGGAACACGGCATAGCCCTGCCCCATGCGAGGACCTACGGCATCAAGGCGCAGACGCTGGCTATCGGAATCCACAAGGAAGGCATCGACTTCGGCACGATAGACGGCACGCCCGGAAGGATCATCGCCCTGATCGCCAGCCCCGCCGACGACGAGGCGCCGCACATGCAGATTCTGGCCAGCCTGGGCGCGGTGCTGGGCGACGACGACACGAGGCGCCGCCTCATAGCCGCCGAGACCGACCAGGAAGTTTTCAAGATCCTGACTACCGGCTGAAATCCTTTTTCGAGGTCGCCAGATAGACACCAGCTATCGCCGCAACCCCTCCCGCCAGCTGGAGGGGGGCGAGCCGCTCGCCCAGGATGAAAAATGAGGCGACGACGGACACGACGGGGACGAGGTTGACGAAAACGCTCGAGCGGCTCGTCCCCAGCTCGTCCAGCACGATGACATAAAGCCAGTAGCCGACAGCCGAGGCGAGGACGCCGAGAAAAAGCACATTCATCACCAGGGGGAATGTAAGCCGCAGGTCGCTTGGCCCCTCCACCAGGACGAAGGGAACGCAGCCCACCATCCCGAAGAATATCTGCCAGAATGTGATCGAAAGAAGCGAGTATTTTCCGGCTATCGGCTTGGTGACGAAGGTGTAGGCCACCCATGATACGGCGGCCCCGACCATGAAAAAGTATCCATCGGGCGAAGATCGCGCCGCTTCGGAACGGAAGACGATCAGGGCGACGCCCACGAAAGACAGCACTATCCCGGCCGACACGGCAAAAGTGATCTTCCTGCGGAAAAACACCATGTCGACGAGCAGGGTGAGGATGGGAATCGTGCCCACGATGATGGACGATTCGGAGGCCGAGAGCCTCATGATCCCGTTGTTTTCAAAAAAGAAATAGAGCGAGATGCCCACGAAGCCGCTGGCGGCGATCAGCGGAAGGTCCTTCCAGCGGATGGTGAGCGTCGTTTTCGTCATCCATGCTATCGGCGGCAGCAGGAGCGTGGCGATGATGAAGCGAAGGAGGGCCAGAGTCATCGGCCTGACCTCGTCGACGATCACTTTCGTCGACAGAAAAGTCAAACCCCATATGACTGCCACGGCGACGCCGGCCAGAGGGGCAAGAGAGCTTTTTTTCTTCATTGCGCTACTGTATACCCTTGGGAACAGGGTCTGTCCATACCTCAATCAGGCGATCCATCCTGTCCGCGGCGACGCTTTCATGCTATAATTTTTCTATGGATGAAGTACGACTGGACGGCTGTTCCCTCACCCTCGAGCAACTTGTGGCAATCTCCCGCGACGGCGCGAAAGTGCGTCTCGACGAAGACGCGATAGTCCGGATGCAGGCATCGCGGGCGGTCGTGGAGCGCTGCGTCGAAGAGCAGCTCGTGCGCTACGGCATCACCACCGGATTCGGCAAATTCTGCAATGTGGTCATTTCCAAAGAAGACAATACGATTCTCCAGAAAAACCTGATCATGAGCCATGCCTGCGGCCAGGGACAGCCCCTGCCCAAAGAGACGGTAAGGGCGATGATGACGCTCAGAGCCAATGCCTTGGCCGTCGGCAATTCCGGCATAAGGCCCAAGGTGGTGCGGCATCTCATCGACATGATCAATGCCGACATCGTTCCCGTGGTGCCGGAAAAAGGCTCGCTCGGCGCTTCGGGCGACCTCGCTCCTCTCGCGCACATGGCGCTCGTCATCATCGGGATGGGCGAAGCTTTTTACAAAGGCGAACGCATGCCCGGCCTCAAGGCGCTGGCCCTCGGTGGCCTCCATCCCGTAAGCCTTGAAGCCAAGGAAGGTTTGGCGCTGATAAACGGCACCCAGGCCATGACGGCCGTGGGCGCGCTGGCCGTCTACGACGCGGTCAATCTGTACAAAACCGCTTCCATCGCGTCGGCGCTCAGTTTCCAGGCCCTCAGGGGCATCGTCGACGCCTTTGACCCGCGCATCCACGAGTTGAGGCGCCAGAACGGGCAGAAAACCTGCGCCGCGGACATGAGGCGCCTTGTCGAAGCATCGGCCCTGACCACGAGGCAGGGTGAGCAGCGCGTCCAGGACGCCTACGTCCTGCGCTGCATACCGCAGGTCCATGGCGCCAGCCTCGACGCCATCGGCTACGTGCGGAACATCGTCGAGAACGAACTCAACGCCGTCACGGACAACCCGCTTATTTTCCCCAACGTGGTCAAGGGTCCCGAAAAATCGGCCCCGGGGAAGGAAAAGGGTCCGGGCGCCGAGGTGGCCGGGACGGCCGAGGCGGGCGATCCCGGCGACATCATCTCCGGCGGCAACTTCCACGGCCAGCCCATCGCCCTCGCCATGGATTTCCTCGCCATCGCCTGCGCCGAACTGGCCAATATCGGCGAGCGGCGTATCGAACGTCTCGTCAATCCGGCGCTTTCCGAGGGCTTGCCTGCCTTTCTCACGACATCGGGCGGCATCAATTCCGGTTTCATGATAGTCCAGTACGCGGCAGCCGCCCTCGTATCGGAAAACAAGGTCCTCGCCCATCCAGCCAGCGTCGACTCCATTCCCTCCAGCGCCAACCAGGAAGACCACGTCTCGATGGGGACGATAGCCGCGCGCAAGGCGGACGCCATCGTGGAGAATGCCCAACGCGTGATCGCCATGGAACTGGCGACGGCCTGCCAGGCCCTCGACCTGCGCGCCATCCAGATGGGCATCCCGACGATCGAGCCCCTGCTCTCCCCCAGAACGGCCGGCGCCTACGCCGTGATCCGCTCCGCGGTCTCGCGCCTCGACGGCGACAGAGTGATGTACCCCGACCTTGACGCGATCTATACCCTCGTCGCCGACGGCATCATCGCCGAGTGCTTCGAATAGCGCTCCCTCTCCCTTCAATTTTGAAAAGCCTCACCAGTAGCACTAAATTTTGATATACGTTATTCTTTTTGCACTCTTGCCTTCGGGAGGATCAAAGTGGCAGTGAAAAGGGATTTTGGACTTCGCCTCAACAGGCTTTCGCCGCAGGAACGGGGAAAACTTATTTCCTATATAAATATCAAGCTTTCCAGCCTCGGGCTTCCCGTCTATTCCAAGGAAGGCACGGGTTTCGTGGAACTGGCCTCTGACATGCTCGAGAGCTTCAGGCAGAAGGACAAGCTGCTGGCCGGCTATCTTTCCCCCGTGGACAGGAGAATTCAAGACTTCCTGGATTCCTATCTGGGAGACCTGGGATTGGCCAGGATTCCGACCCTGCCTTCCATGACGCTCGTCCTGGACCGCTACGGCATGTCGAGGGAGATTTCCCTCCCCCCCGGCGGGCATAAGCATGTATCGCCCACGCTGACCTCCTATCGGGTGCGCAACGGCGTGCTCCACAACCCGGCCAACGACAAACGCACCACTGAAGGCGTCTTCCATATCGCTGAAGGCGGTCTGCCGGTTCCTCCCGACAAAAAAGCCGTTCCCAAGATCGTCTTCGCCCGCCTCCTCGAAGCGGCCTTCAACCCGCCGGCCGAAATGCTCGAACTTCCCTTTACCGCGGATGAAAGCGAAAAGGCCAGGACGATGATTTCCCTGCTGATGCGCCCCGTGGTCCGGCCCGAAGTCCATGGCTACTGCGAAGAACGCTCGATGGAAGTGCGCTTTTTCGCTCCCGGCTCCCTGGCCGCCAGCCTCGATTTCGTCGAGAGTATTTTCGGCAATTCCGGCGACCCCCTGATCCCCGACAACGACGCCGCCCTCGATCCCCTGCGCTGGAGCGGAACCACGGGCTGCGTCATCCTCGCCACCCATCTCACTACCCTCCTGAAGAAGGACCTCGGACTTCCCCATTACGACAAGGCCACGGAACGCCAGAGGCGCGACGGCATGTGCTGGAACGAACCGACGGAACGATACAACGACGGCAAACCCTTCAAGATCTGCGCCCGCGACGCAAGGGGCGTGATAGTATCCATCATCGCCGACAACTATTTCGGCTATTCCAAAAAGGAAATCAAGGCGCATATTTCCTACTCGGCCAACCTCCTGGGCCTTGCCGAAGAGGAACACGCCGGCGGAGCCCTGGTTTTCCCCTCCTATAACCACGGCACCCGCTTCGTACCCGACACCAACCTCAATTCCCGCGGTCACAACATCCAGACCGTATTCGAACTGATGAGAGGGAGGATCGAGGAAAAACCCGAAGGCTATGCCGTCGACCTTACCTATCCCAATATCGTCTATGTTCCCGAAAACGCCTACATATCCCTTGAGGACCAGAAGGCGCACTGGATCTGGGAAGGCAAGGAACAATCCCTGCGCATCCTTCCCGGCGAAGTGTATGTCCACCCGACAGGCTATCGGGTCCATATGGAACGCCATCCCGGCTCGGGCGCCTGGAGGCTTATCGGCACGACGGCGGAAGGCCTGCTCTGCCATAAACCCTGCACGGTATCGGGAGGGGGAAAGTCGGAGATCGCCAAATCGATAACCGATGCCATAACCTATTCGCCCATCACCATCGCGGATTTCCACGAAGACATGAAAGCGGTGAAAGCCATCATCGAAAAGGATTACGGCAACAGGTTCAAGGACGAAAACGAAAACCACGGCAAGGATTCCCGGCAGATTTTCTCGTCGCAGCGTTCCCTCGGATCGGTGATCAAGCTGCTCTCCCCTTCGCCCCTCTACAAGGACGAATACAATGCCTGGCTGAAATCCCTTCCCGAGCGGATCAAAAGCCTCGTTTTCCTCGTCAAGCGCTTCTATACCCCCGATTGGGGCGACGACTGGATGTCGCATTTTTCCGTCGATGTCGTCAACGGCACCACCGGCAATATCCTGAAATTCGAGGACAGGCCGGTACTCGGCTCATACTTGCGCGTAGGCAGGGATCCCCATGGCCTGCGCAGGACCTTCAAGCTGCGCCAGGACTACATGCCCGCCGAAAAGAGACAGTGGGAGGACGATATCACCGCCTCCGTCGTCGTGCCCACAAAGGCGCTGAAAAATCTTCCCGCCTGGGCGGAACGCTATTCCAGCCTCAAGTTCTGCAGGAACGCGGAAGCCCGTTTCTTCCAGAGACCGGACGATGCCGTCATCCGCGGTTACGACAAGCAGGCCGAGAAGGATATGTCGCGTCAGGACAACTTCATAAGCAATTTCGAGCCGCTGACCAGGGCTCACGCCGCGCAGTTCATCGAAAAGACGGTGCAGTTCTCCGAATACACCGACGCGATGCGCTTCTTCATCGAAGCGGCGGAGGCGGATCCTCATTTCGAATACTTCGTGGCTTCGGACTACCCAAGGCTCGTAAACGGCTCGCCTTCCAAGAATCCGCGCTATCTCCAGCTGGACCCGAACTATACGAATCCCCAGGCCCGCTATCTGGCCGATCTGGGACCGAGGCTCTACCGAAGAGTGGAAGCCGACAAGCCTCTCCTTCATCCGGTGGGCGCCGTGCTTCCCGGTCGCAGGAACAATCCCGCCGATCCCAAGGCCGGCATCAGGCCGCTCGCCGTCTACGGCCCCATCCATTACCAGGACTTGCCCGAACTTTTCATGGACTTCGTCTGCTCGCTCACGGGGAAAAGCCCCTCCACGACGGGAGCGGGAAGCGAGGGAGCGCTCACGAAGGGCCCCTTCAACCCCCTCGTGCCCACCACCGACCTCAACAATGCCCTGCTGGCCTTCATCCTGACTGGTTACGCGGGCTTCACGACGGCAGCCGGCTACATCGGGCGACAGTACAAGGTGGATCACGATATTTCCCTCCTCATACCCGAGCTTTGGGCACGTCTTTCCCCCGAAGAGCGCGATCCCGATTTCCTCAAGGAACATGGCTATCTCGAAAGAGTGGAAGACTTCGGCTACGAAGGCAGGATGATACCCGCGTCGCGCCTGGGCTGGAGAATCACGCCGCTTTTCGCGGCCACCTACCTGGGAAGGCTCTTCGATACGCCGGCTTCGGTCTTCCCCGAGGAAATGCTGCGCCCCGAGCTGCAGTCCCTCCCCGAGTTCGTGGATGGCGTCGAGAATATTGCCGAGGCGATGGAAAAATCGGCCAAAGCCTATCTGGAAGACGGATCCATAGAAGCCGCCATTCCGCCGCTCAAGGCGGTGCTCTCGGTGATGGCGACAGGCTCCATCGACGGCAAAAGCATCCACGATCCCGAGGTGCGGCGTCTTTTCGACAGGGACTGCGTGCTTGCCTCGGACTGGTACAAAAACAGGCTCGTCAACTACCGGGGACAGGAAGTCGCCTATATCGAAAAGTCCATCGTCTATATACGCAACTACCTCGCGGAAAAGGCCGAACCGAAAAGCCTCTCGGCCCGACGCGCCCAGGTGGAACTGACGAGGGCCAAGGAGCGGCTGGAACAGCTTATGACGAAGGATTATCTGGAATTCGTGAGCGGATCCATCGGCAAGGATACGCTGTTCGTCTGAGGCCAAGGATCGCGCGCGGGGTCGGGAGGTTAGTGCGAATGAATGGCAACTTAGTCGTCGCGAATATCGGCGAACTGACAACCCCGCTCGGCCGCCGGGCCAGGCGCGGCGCCGAAATGGGCATTCTCCATGTGGTGAAGAACGCCGTCATCGTCGCCGAAGATGGGAAAATCGTCTATGCCGGCCCGGGGAACAGCCTCGAATGCGAAACAGCTCTCGCCAGGGCGCGCTCCGGAAACGCTTCCTGGATGGACGCGGAAGGCCGCGCATGCGTCCCCGGCTTCGTCGACAGCCATACGCACTTCATCTTCGGCGGATTCCGCGCCGATGAGTTCTTCTGGCGCGCTGAAGGTTTGCCCTACATGGAGATACATCGCAGGGGAGGCGGAATCCGCCGGACCATGGACGCGACGCGCGGCTCCTCCCTCGAAGCCCTGCTCGCCCTCGGCAATGCGCGCCTCGATACGATGCTCGGCCTGGGCGTGACGACGGTCGAGGGCAAATCAGGCTACGGCCTCGACCGCGACACCGAGATCCGCCAGCTGGAAGCCATGGCCGCCCTAAATCGGACCCAGCCCGTCGACATCGTCCCCACCTTCATGGGGCCGCATTCCATCCCTCCAGAATTCGCGGGGCGGCCATCCGACTACATCGACTTCGTAATAGAAAAAGTGCTGCCCGAGGTGGGAAGCCGCGGGCTCGCCAAATTCGCCGACGTTTTCTGCGAGGAAGGCGTCTTCGGCGTCGAGGATTCGCGGCGCTACCTGCTGGCCGCGCGCGCCTCGGGCCTCGGCCTCAAGCTGCACGCCGACGAAATCGTGCGCATCGGGGGCGCCGGCCTCGCCGCCGAACTCGGGGCCACGAGCGCCGACCACCTACTCAAGGCCTCCAGGGAAGATCTCGCCGCCATGGGCGCGGCCGGCGTCATCGCCACCTGCCTCCCCCTCACCGCCTTCACCCTGCGAGAACCCTACGCGGACGCCCGCTCCATGATAGATTCAGGCCTCGCCGTCGCCCTCGCCTCCGATCTCAATCCGGGCTCCTGCTACAGCCAGTCCATTCCGCTGATCTTCGCCCTCGCGACACTTTATATGAAACTCAGCTTTACGGAAACGCTCACCGCCCTCACCCTCAACGGCGCCGCGGCGCTCGACCTGGCGGAGACTCGCGGATCCATCGAGCCCGGCAAAGCGGCGGACTTTCTCCTCCTGGACGCTCCGACAGCCGAACACCTCGCCTATCACGTGGGCATGAACCTCGTCGCGCGGACGATCAAGGACGGGGAAATCGCGAGTCATCGAGCCTTCTTCCGCGAAAAGACATAGAGGCATACCGCGATCAGCACCCCCGCGAAAGCGACGATGAGGGCTGATGAGGGCCTTTCGCCAAAAACCACGACGCCGAGAAAAAGCTGGGAGGTCGGCGAAACATATTGTATGAATCCCATCCTCTGAAGGGTGATGGAATTCGCCGCCTTCGCGAAGAAAAGCAAGGGCACGGCGGTGATGACGCCGGCGACCGTCAGCAGCAGGGTTACGTAGATCCCCGAGTTCCAGTATGAGCCTGCCCCCGCCGAATGCCTGGCAATGAGAAAGATCAGGGCGAGAGGAAGGGCTATGAGCGTTTCCACGGTGAGACCGAGCAGAGGCTCGAATCCCAGACGTTTTTTCATCGCCCCATAGAGAGCGAAACTCAAGCCCAGCAGAATGCTTACCCAAGGCACCGAACCGTAGGCGATGGCGGCTCCCACTATTCCGGCGGTCGCGACCAGCACGGCTGCCCTGGTCCAGCGATCCGTTTCCTCCCTGAATAAGAGCGCGCCCAGGACAACGGACAGCAGAGGGTTTATATAGTAGCCAAGGGCTGATTCCATGACCCTGCCCGAATTGATGGCCCATATGTACAGGCCCCAGTTCGCGGTCACCATGGCCGAGGCGCCTATGGCCATCAATAATTTTCTTTTATTCTTTAGGAGCCCCAGGATTTCGGGAAGACGGCCTTTGGCGGCTATGAGTATCAGGCAGAATATCGCGGCCCAAAAAATCCTGTGCATCAGGATCTGCAGAGGTTCTACCGAAGACAATTGCTTCCAGAAAAGGGGAAAAAGCCCCCACATGCCATAAGCCGCGAAGGCGGCCAGAGTTCCTCCGCGCGATGCCCTGGCGTTTTTTTCATTCATTTGCATGGCTGCATAATAATGTCCAAATGACGATTCAGTCGAGTCTGGTACGCGATATACCAAGAATTTTACCAGATGAAACGAAGGATGTAAAAAATAAAGCGCGATTATATCATCCAACCAATATTCTGTCAAATTTTTTTGAATAAAGATTGACTTCATCGCCGAGGTAGGTTTCTATCAATAAGTACAGACCGGCAAAGGAGCCGCATGGCGGCCCATAGTTTCAAGGAGGCAACATGAAACGTTTTGCTCTCGTACTTGCTCTCATCGCGCTGGCAGCGTCCGCCGCCATGGCACAGGACATCAAGATCGGAGGAGTGGGTCCCGTGACCGGCGACGCCGCGACGTTCGGCGTATCCACGAAGAATGGCATAGTCATGGCCGTCGAGGAGTGGAATGCGAAAGGCGGCATTTTCGGCGGAAGAAAAGCCAAGCTTATCTTCGAAGACGACAAGGGCGACCCGGCCGAAGGCGCCACGGTCTACACCAAGCTCATCCAGCAGGACAACGTCGTCGCCATCATCGGCACGGTCATGTCAAAGGTTACCCTTGCCGGAGCGCCGATCGCGCAGGCTGCCGGCATCCCGATGATCAGCCCGACTTCCACGAACGAGAAAGTCACCCTCGTCGGCGACTATATCTTCCGCGCCTGCTTCATAGATCCTTTCCAGGGAACGGTAGGAGCGAGTTTCGCTTTCAAGGACCTCAAAGCCAAGAAAGCGGCGGCGATCTTCGATCTTGGCAACGATTATACGAAAGGCCTTGCCGAAAACTTCAAGGCTACGTTCGAGAAACTGGCCGGGAAAAATTCGGTGGTCGCCTATGAGGGACACCCCTCCGGCGCAACGGATTTCAAAGCCCAGCTCACCAAGATCATCATGGCCAAGCCCGATGTCCTCTATGTTCCCGATTATTACAATGACGTCGGCCTCATCGCCAAGCAGGCCAGGGAACTCGGGTTCAAGGGCCCGATGGTCGGCGGCGATGGATGGGATTCGCCCGAACTCGTAAAGATCGGCGGAACCGCCGTGGAGAATGGATTCTTCACCAATCATTACTCCCCAGCGGACAAGCGCCCGATAGTCCAGGATTTCGTCAAGAAATACACCGCCAAATTCGGAGCCGAGCCCGACGCCCTGGCCGCTCTCGCGTATGACGCCGCGTACATCATGCTCGACGCCATAAAGCGCGCCGGATCCACCAAGGGATCGGCGATCCGCGACGCCCTGGTAAAAACTTCGCTCGACACGGTTTCCGGCAAGGTTACCTTCGACGCGAACAGGAACCCGATCAAATCCGCGGTCATCATTGAGATGAAAGGCGGGAAACAGGTTTACAAGACCACCGTCAATCCTTGACGGAATTAAGTGCCGGCCGGGAGCTATTCCCGCGCCGGCGGCTTTTTTCTCTAGGCCGCCTGTCCCGCTCTGGACAGAGCGGCCTCATCCATATTTAATGGGTAGGGTCTTATAGGGCAAATTTAGAAAAAACGCCGGGGGATCCAGAAAATCCATCGCGCGGAAAGGGACAACCAGAATGGGATCGATCTTCAACGCCCAACAAATCGTGAATGGCCTTCAAGTCGGCTCAATTTATGCGCTAATCGCCTTGGGCTATACGATGGTCTATGGCATCGTGAGGCTCATCAACTTCGCGCACGGCGATTTCTACATGATCGGAGCATACGCTTCATACGGCGCCTTTTACCTGTTCAACGTGTTTTTCGCCGGCAAGACAGGCATACTCGCCTTTGTCGTGCTCATCGCCTCCATGCTCGCCGGAGGCCTCATAGCGATGCTCGCCAACCGTCTCGCGTACAGGCCGCTGCGCTACAAGCCCAAGCTCTCCTCCCTCATCACCGCCATCGGCGTCTCCATGTTCCTCGAGTATTTCTTTTCCGCCCTCCCCATGATCGGTCCTTCCTACCGATCATTTCCCGACATACTGCCGAGGGTGGAGATCGATCTGGGCATCGCGACGATATCCAATTACGTCATCATCGATATCGCCGTCGCCGCCGTCCTCATGGTGGGGCTCACCATCCTCGTCCGCTATTCCGTCCTCGGAAAGGCGATGCGCGCCGTCTCCCAGGACAAGGACGCGGCCCGGCTGATGGGCATCGATATCGAAAAAGTCATCGGCTTTACCTTCATGATAGGCGGAGCCTTCGCCGGCGTCGCGGGGCTGCTGGCCGGGATGACCTATCCCAGGATTTTCCCCTACATGGGCATCCAGCCGGGCCTCAAGGCCTTCATAGCCGCCGTTCTTGGCGGCATAGGCAGCATACCGGGCGCCGTGCTCGGGGCATATATCATGGGCCTTGCCGAAACCTTCGCCTCGGCCTACAACTCCCTCATCGGCGAGGGAATCGCTTTCGCGATTCTCATCCTTGTCCTTCTCATCAGGCCCAGAGGCCTTCTCGGCGAAAAAACCGCCGACAAGATTTAGGAGCGCGCAATGCCAAAGCTCAAGACGATAAAACTGCCAAAACTGCTTCTATTCGCGGCCGTTCTCTATGCCGCGATTGAAATACTGTATAAAACCGACCTGATGAACGGCTACATCCTCCATATCATAAATCAGTCGCTCATCTACGTGATTCTCGCGGTCAGCCTCAACCTCATCAACGGCATCACGGGCCAGTTCTCACTCGGGCACATGGGATTCGCCGGCGTGGGCGCCTATGTATCGGGCACCCTGACGACCCTCATTTTCAAGCTCAGCCCCTCCGCGCCGGGCGGGATGCTTGTCTTCATCGCGAGCATCGTCGCGGGCGGCATAGCCGCCGCCATCATCGGTTTTCTCATCGGTTTCCCCTCGCTCAGGCTCAAGGGCGACTATCTGGCCATCGTCACGCTCGGTTTCGGCGAAATCATCAGGACGGTCTTCAACAACATAGACTACGTCGGCGGACCGCGCGGCCTTCTCGGCATTCCGAAGTTTTCCAACTTCACCGTGATCTTCGTCGCCGCCTTCCTGACCATCGTCATCATACGCAATCTCATCGAGTCCTCGCACGGAAGGGCAATGCTCTCCATACGCGAGAATGAGCTGGCCGCCGAACTCGTCGGCATCGATACCACAAAGTACAAGGTCCTGGCCTTCAGCATCGGCGCTTTCTTCGCCGGAATCGCGGGCGGCCTCTTCGCCCATCTCCTCCAGCTCGCTCATCCCACACAGTTCGGCTTCATCAAATCGGTGGAAGTGCTGATAATGATCTATGCCGGCGGCGTGGGCTCCATCACCGGTTCCACGGTCGCCGCCTTCGCCCTCACCTTCCTTTCCGAAGGCCTCAGGCTCGGCATCCGCTTCGTGGCGGACACCACCGGTCTTCCGATCGGCGGCGAATGGCGAATGGTCATCTACTCGCTGCTGCTCATCTTCATAATGCTCTTCAGAACCGAAGGACTCATGGGAACGAAGGAATCCCGCTTAATAAAAATCAGGGAGGCCGACTGATGTCCGCCCAGCTCAGCATCCAAGGAATGACACACTACTTCGGCGGACTGCGCGCCGTATCCAATTTCAGCTTCGATGTCCCCCAGGGAGCCATTTATGGCCTCATCGGCCCCAATGGTTCGGGAAAGACGACGACCTTCAACCTCATCACCGGCATTTACAATCCCACCGAAGGCAAGATCCTCTTCGAAGGCAAGGATATCACCGGGGAAAAGCCCTATAAGATCGTGCGCAGCGGCATAGCGAGAACCTTCCAGAACCTCAGGATATTCTCGAACCTCACCGCTCTCGACAATATTCGGATAGCCCGGCACTACACGACGAAATCGGGAATCGCCTCCTCGATCCTCCGTCTTCCTTCCTTCATGAAGGAGGAGAAGACGGTAAAGCAGGAATCGGCCGCTCTCCTCGACCTGATGCATCTCTCGAGCAGGGCCGACGAGGAGGCCAAGAATCTCCCCTATGGCGAGCTCCGCCGGCTGGAGATCGCGCGAGCCCTCGCCACCAAGCCCAAGCTGATCCTTCTGGACGAACCGGCCGCGGGCATGAATCCCAAGGAAGTCGAGGAGCTCATGAGTCTCATCGTCCGGATTCGCGATGAGTTCAAGGTCACGATCTTCCTCATCGAACACCATATGAAGGTCGTCATGGGCATCTGCGAATACATCAAGGTGATCGACTTCGGCGAAACCATAGCCGAAGGCATTCCCGATCTCGTCGGCAAGGACCCGAAAGTCCTGGAAGCTTATCTCGGAAAGAGGGGCGCGTAATGCTTGTCGTTAAAAACCTCAAAGTGAACTATGGTAAGATAGAAGCGATAAAGGATGTATCCTTCGAAGTCCCCGACGGCAAGATCGTCACCCTCATCGGCGCCAACGGCGCGGGCAAGACCACCACGCTCCGCGCCCTCTCCGGCCTTGAGAAGTGCTCGGGCGGAAGCATCCTCTTCGACGGCAAGGAAATCGCCAACGTGGACGCCCACAAGCTCGTCCCCTTGGGAATCAGCCATGTCCCCGAAGGCCGCAAGATATTCCCCACCCTGACGGTACGCGAAAACCTCGAGCTGGCCGGATGGACGATCAAGGACAAGAAGCTCGTAAAGCAGCGCATGGAGGAAGTCTTCGACATATTCCCGCGCGTGAAGGAAAGGGCCAGCCAGCTGGGCGGGACGCTTTCCGGCGGCGAGCAGCAGATGCTGGCTGTAGGCAGGGCTCTCGTGACGGGAGGGAAGCTTCTCCTCCTGGATGAGCCTTCGATGGGTCTGGCGCCCGTCCTCGTCGACGAAATCTTCGAGCAGATCGTCGCCATCAACAAGCGGGGCACCACCATACTGCTGGTGGAACAGAACGCCGCGGAAGCCCTCGACATAGCCGATTTCGCCTATGTCCTGGAAGTAGGCTACACGACGATCAGCGGCTCGGCCAAGGATATCGCCGCCGACCCGCGCGTCAGGGAAGCGTACTTGGGAGTATAGAAAAAAGGCCCCGTGGAATTCCACGGGGCCTTTCAACATAGTATGTTTGGCTTATTTCTTGTTGGCGAGGGTTGCTTTGCAGGTTTTGCAGATCTTGGTCTTCTTGCCTTCGATTTCCTGCTCGTAGAGAACCTTTACGGATTCCCTCTTGCAGATGGGGCAAGTGCCGCGGCCGTGAGCCGGCGTCTCGACAAGGCCTTTCCCTCTATGCGCTTTGGACATGTTATCCTCCTGGCCTTCAGTCGGCTTTCTTGGCGGCTGCTGCCTTGGCTTTCTTTTCGGCCTTGCGCTTTTCGCGTTCCGCCTTCTTGTCGTCCTCTTTCCTGTCTACCAGCTCGAGGATCACCATATCGGCGCCGTCGTTGGCGCGAGCCCCAATCCTGAGGATCCTGGTGTAGCCGCCGGCCCTATCCTTGAAACGGGGGCCGATGTCGGTGAAAAGCTTGGCGAGAATCGCCTCATCGGTGATCTTGCGTCCGATGATCCTGCGATTGTGGACCGAGTCTTCCTTTGCCCTGGTGATCATCTTTTCGGCGAGACGGCGGGTCTCGATAGCCTTGGCACGGGTGGTCTCGATGCGCTCGTGCTTGAAGAGGACCGTCGCCATATTCCTGAGAAGGGCTTTTCGGTGGGCCGATACCCTGTTCAGTTTGTTAAACCCGATTTTATGCTTCATCAGTCTCTTCCTTCTTCATGCTGAGTTTTAGATAGTTTCTCAGGGGCGTGTAATCCGTCATGCCCAGGCTAAGATTCCATTCGCCGAGTTTCGCCTTGATCTCCAGGAGGGATTTCTTGCCGAAATTCCGGGTTTTGGTGATTTCTTCCTCGGTCTTCCGCGTCAGATCGCCAATGGTTTTGATATTGGCGTTCTTGAGGCAGTTGGAGGATCTCACGGAGAGCTCCAGCTCCTCGACGGGGGTGTTGAGGATCTGCCGCACCCTTTCTTCTATCTCATCGTTCTGTTCGTCGCCCGAAGCTTCGTCCTCATCGAAATTGATGAAGATCGAGAAATGGTCCTTGGCGATCTTGGCCGCCTCGCCGAGAGCGTCCTCGGGGCGGGTAGTGCCGTCGGTCCAGATCTCCAGGTTCAGTTTATCGTAGTCCGAGCGCTGACCGACCCTGGTGGGTTCGATCGAATACTTTACCTTGGTTACCGGGGTAAAAATCGCGTCCATCGGAATGGTGCCCACGATTTCTATATACCGCTCGTTGACTTCGGCGGGGACGTAGCCCCTTCCCAAATCAACCTGGATCTCGATATCGAGGTGGACATCCTTATCCAGGGTCGCGATCTTGATCTCGGGATTCAATACCTCTATCGGCTTGTCGGCCGAGAAGAAAGATCCGCGGATCTCCTCGATACCCTGTACCTCGTAGAGGAAAGTGCCCTGTTCCTGGTCGTTGGGCAGGCGCACTCTCAGCTGCTTGAGGCTGTTCAGGAACTCTATAGTATCTTCCACCACGCCAGGGATGGTCTCGAATTCGCTGGTGACGATATGCTGGGCACCCTCGTCATCGTAACGCACAATCCTGACCGCGGTGATCGCATAGCCCTGGATGGACGAAAGCAGAATGCGGCGCAGGGTGTTTCCAACCGTTGTTCCATATCCAGGCTCGAAAGGATAGGCGATGAACTTTCCGTACGACGGCCCTGATTCGCTTTGCTCGTAGGTAATGCCCTTCGGCCTCTTGAAACCCTTGAGAAGGTTCTTCCGCGCCATTTCGGCTCCTTATTTCGAGTAAAGCTCGACGACGAGCTGCTCGCGAATATCTGCCATATCGGTGATATCCTGGCGATGTGGGTAAGCGACAAGGCGGCCGGCCATGTCGTCAGGATTGATCTCGATCCAGGGCATGGTGCCGGACTTGCCGACTTCCTGCAGAGCGTTCTTGATCATATCCAGCTTCTTCGCCTGTTCAACCACCGAAACCTTGTCCCCTGCTTTTACGGAGAAGGACGAGATGTTGACCCTCTTGCCGTTCACGGCTATATGGCCATGGCTTACGAGCTGGCGGGCCTGAGCGCGGGAGGTGGCAAGATGCATTCTATAGACCACATTGTCGAGCCTGCGCTCGAGCAATATGAAAAGGTTCTCGCCAGTCTTCCCGGGCATGGAGAGGGCTTTTTCGAAGGAATTGCGGAACTGCGCTTCCATGAGACCATAGGCTCTCTTGAGCGTCTGCTTCTCGCGGAGCTGAACGGCGTATTCCGACTTCTTGCCCATCCTGGCTTTCGGGGCCTTCCCGGGGGGGAGGCGTTTGCGGTTCACGGGGCATTTGTCGCTCTTGCAGCGGTCGCCCTTGAGGAAAAGTTTCTTCTGCTCGGTGCGGCAAAGCCTGCACACGGGTCCAATATAACGTGCCATATGTTTTTCTAACCCCCTGTCAGATACGGCGAGCCTTTCTAGGCCTGCAACCATTATGGGGAATGGGTGTTACGTCGCTTATGGTTTTCACCTTAAGTCCAAGCGCACCCAACTGACGAATCGCAGATTCGCGTCCGATTCCAGGGCCCTTCACGAAGACATGGACTTCGCGGAGGCCACTGTTCATGGCTTTCTGCACTACAGTTTCCGCAACAGTCTGAGCGGCAAAGGGGGTAGATTTTTTCGCCCCTCTGAACTGATGCGTGCCTGAACTGGACCAAGCGATGGTATTGCCATTCAAGTCCGTGATCGTGATGATCGTGTTGTTGAAAGTCGCCTGGATATAGACGTTGCCTTCGTAAACACTCTTCTTCTCTTTTCTTTTCTTCGTAGTAACTGCCACTTTGGCGCCCCTTTAGTTATGCAGCCTTTTTCTTGTTGGCGACAGTCTTGCGCTTGCCCTTTCTGGTGCGCGCATTCGTCCTGGTCCTCTGTCCGTTGACAGGAAGTCCCTTCCTGTGCCTTAGGCCACGGTAGCATCCGATATCCATGAGCCGCTTGATGTTGAGGGCGATTTCGGTGCGAAGACGACCTTCGACCTTGAAATCATTCTCTATCACCTTACGAAGCTCGTTGATCTCTTCGTTCGAAAGCTCATTGATCTTTTTATTGGGATCAATACCGGTGGTTTCGCAAATTTTTCTAGCGCTTGTCCTGCCCAAACCATAAATATATGTTAGGGCAATTTCGACATGCTTGTTGGGGAGGTCAATTCCCGCTATACGTGCCATGAGATTCCTCCTGCCCTTCAGCCTTGCTTCTGTTTGTGCTTCGGGTTTTCGCAAACGATCCTGACAATGCCATTCCTGCGAATGACCTTGCACTTGTCGCATATTTTCTTGACGCTCGTCCTGACCTTCATAGGTTCCCCTTATACGTCCGCGCAAAGCGCGGTCACGCAATTAAATACCATATTCCAAAAAATTTCTACAGGTTCCTGGCCTTGATGTGGCCTTTTCGGACCAGCCCATCATGGTGATGCATCTTGAGCAGGCCTTCCACCTGGGACATGGTGTCGAGATCGACACCCACCAGGATCAGAAGCGACGTACCTCCGAGAAGGTATGCCAGCTCGCTCGGGAACTTGAACAGCTGCTGGACCAGGCTCGGTATCAAGGCGATAAGCGCGAGGTACAGCGAGCCGGGCAGGATTATCCTGTTCAATATCCTGGAAAGATACTCTTCCATCTTCTCGCTTCTGATGCCGGGAATGGAGCCGCCATTCTCGCGGATGTTCTTGGAGATTTCCTGGGGATTCAGCGAAACCTGCGTATAGAAGTAAGCGAAGAAAATGATCAGCACAACGTAGAGAAGGTTGTACCAAAATCCGCTTGGCCTGAGCCAATAGGAGAAGTCCCTGAGCCACTTGGCCTGCACACCAAAACTCTGAGCGATCTGCAGGGGGAATGTAAGAAGGCTCGACGCGAAAATAACTGGAATTACGCCAGACGGATTGATCTTGAAGGGGATGTAGGTGTTCTGCGCACCGTACATCTTGCGTCCCACGACACGTTTGGCATAGTTGACCGGAATCTTTCTCTGTCCCTGCTGTTCAAGAACAACGAGGGCCACGATGCCTACGAACATGACGAGGACGACGATCGCGTAGACCGCGTTGAGCTCACCGGCCTGGATCTTCTTTATGAGTTCGAAGCTGGCGTTAGGAAGCCTTGCCACGATGCCCGCGAAGATCAGGATCGAGATGCCGTTGCCGATACCGCGCTTGGTGATCTGCTCGCCCATCCACACCAGGAACATAGTACCAGTAGTCACCGTCAGGATGGCGATCAGCGTATAGGCCAGTCTGTTGGACATTACGATGGCGTCCGGTATTCTGTCGGCGTATACCGTACTGGAATAGCCCTGGATCGCGCACACCACGAGGGTGCCGATCTTGGTCCAGCGAGCTATTTTCTTGCGGCCGCCGTCTTCCTCGGCGATGTTCTTCATCTTCGGGAAGACGATGAGAAGGAGCTGAATGATAATCTGCGTACTGATGTAGGGCATGACTCCCATCATGAAGAGGGAGAAGTTCTTGAAAGCGCCGCCCGAGAAAAAGTCCAGATAATCAGTAATTCCGCTCGATCCTCCGGCCTGGCTGGCGAAGTAAGACTGAAGCGCGCTGGCATTGATGCCCGGAATGGGCAGGTAAGCGCCGAGTCGAAACACGAACAGCCAGAAAAGTGTGAATAGTATCCTATCCTTGAGTTCTTTTATCCGGAAAATGTCTGTAAGCGGGTTCCCTGCCATGCATTCCTGCCTTTACCGGAGCCTTCAGGCTTCCGTAGCCGAACCCATTGCCGTGGGTGTTTCGACTTTTCCGCCGGCCGCTTCGATTTTAGCTTTGGCACCGGCTGAGATGGCATCGACGCTTACGTTCAGCGCGATGGATATGCTTCCGTTGCCGAGCACTTTGATGAGCTGCTCGGGTTTCCTGATAAGGCCTTTCAGCAGAAGGGAAACGGCGTCCACCGTCTCTCCCGCCGTGAATTTCAGGACCAGATCTTCGATATTGACGATCTGCCATTCCTTCCTGAAAGGATAATTGGAGAACCCGCGGTGAGGAAGCCGCCTGTAGAGAGGCATCTGGCCGCCCTCGAAACCGGGATAGGTCTTGCCGCCGGAGCGCGACTGCTGGCCTTTGTTGCCTCGTCCAGCCGTCGTTCCTCTACCGGAACCCGTGCCTCGCCCAATGATTCTCTTCTTCTTGTTGGCACCTTCCGGCGCGTGGAGCAGATAATCGGACATCACTCTACCTCCTTCGCCGAAACGAGATGGTGTACTGTGTTGACCATGCCGAGTATGGCAGGTGTCGCTTCCTTGATGGTCGAAGACCCGATCTTCCGCAGGCCGAGGGACCTGACGGTTGCCCTCATGACCGGCTTCTGATGGATGGTGCTTCGAACAAGGGTTATTTGTATCTTTGCCATGATTAGCCCCACATATCCTTGAGCGATTTACCGCGGTTTTTAGCCACGGTCTTCGCGTCCAGCAAGTTCTCCGCCCCGTTGAATACGGCGCGGACGATGTTCATCGAGTTTCTGGAACCGATGCACTTGGAAATGACGTCGGTGTAACCCGCCGCTTCCATGATGGCGCGTACGGGACCGCCCGCGATGACGCCCGAACCGGAAACCGCCGGCTTGATGAGCACTTCGGTCGCCTTGTACTTCCCTACGATCTCGTGAGGAAGCGTGCCGTTCTTGACGGGCACATGGACGATGGCCCTTTTGGCCTTGTCGACCGACTTGCGGATAGCTTCCGTGACGTCGTTCGCCTTTCCGAAGCCGAAGCCCACATTGCCCTGGTGATCACCAACCACGGTGAGCGCCGAGAATGAGAAGCGCCTGCCGCCCTTGACGACTTTCGCCGTCCTGTTCAGCTGGACCAGCTTCTCCGTAAAATTATCGCGTGGCTGCGAGTCTTCTCTTCTGTTTCTGTCCACGGAAGCCCCCTAGAATGTAATCCCGGCTTTGCGGGCACCATCGGCAATCGCCTTGATAATCCCGTGATACTTGTAACCATTCCTGTCGAACACGACAGTCTTGATTCCTTTCTCAAGGAGCCTTTTGCCGATTTCCTCGCCCAGTTTGCCGCCGCCTTCGACGTTCCTCGCGATTTCCTTGAGGGACTTCTCGACGGTGGATGCGCATGCGATGGTGTTTCCGACGGAGTCGTCGATCACCTGCACGTACATGTGGACGTTCGACTTGAACACGCTCATGCGCGGCCTTTCCGTTGTTCCGGAAATGGACTTCCGGACCGATACCTTGCGCTTAGCGCGCTTTCTCAATTTGTCGTCAAGTTCTTTTACGCTCATTACCTGCGCCTCACTTCACACCGGTCTTTCCGACCTTCCTGCGAATCTTCTCGTCCTCGTACCTGATGCCCTTGCCCTTGTAAGGCTCGGGTCTTCTGAGGGACCTCACCTCGCTGGCAAACTTGCCAAGGAGAGCGAAGTCGGCGCCCGCAATGAGCACCTTCTGGCCGTTCGCCTCGATTGTCACGGAGAGTCCCTGCGGGATCATCACCATGAAATCGTTCGAATAGCCGAGGCTCATGACGAGGAAATTGCCCTGCACTTCGGCACGGTAGCCGACGCCGTTTACGATCAGGGCTTTCTTGAAGCCCTGGGATACGCCAGTCACCATGTTGTTCAGAAGACTGCGATAGAGACCATGGTAGGCTCCCGCCTGCTTGGATTCATGCAGCTTCTTGACAATGATGGCGCCATCCTCAACGACGATTTCGACTTCAGGAAGATACTCCTGAGAAAGTTTTCCCTTCGGCCCCTCTACCGTCACATTGGTGGGAGTAATATTGACTTTAACTCCCTGCGGTATCTGGACCGGCCGTATTCCGATTCTCGACATAGCTGTTCCCCTAGAATTACCAGACCGTGCAGATAAGCTCACCGCCCATCTGCTTCTCGACGGCTTTCCTTCCGGTGATAATTCCGCCGGAAGTGGAAATTATCAGGGTGCCGTAACCGTTGAAAACACGTGGAAGTTCCTTGTACCCGGAATAGACTCGCCTGCCCGGCTTGGACACTTTGTTCATGCCGTGGAGAACGGGATCATTTCCTTCATCGTACTTGAGGAATATCCTGATAATGTTGTAGCCGTCAGCTTGAATCTTCTTGAAATTCTTTATATAGCCCTCAGTCTTGAGTATCTTGACGATTTCAAGCTTGAGTTTGGAGGCCATAATATCGACCTTCTCATGACGGGCCGCACTTGCGTTGCGGATCTTTGTCAGCATGTCCGCGATGGGATCAGAAACGCTCATCGCTACCTCCTACCAGCTCGACTTCGTCACGCCCGGAATCTTGCCTTCGGAAGCAAGCTTCCTGAAGCAAATTCGGCACATGTCGAATTTTCTCATATAACCCCTAGCTCTTCCACAGATATTGCAGCGTCGAACCAAACGGGTCATGTACTTCGGCTTTTTTTCAGCCTTAAGAATCATCGCCTTACGAGCCATGTACGCCTTCCTTACTTTCTGAAGGGCATGCCCAACATGCCGAGAAGGCTTTTCGCCTCCCTGTCGGTCTTCGCGGTCGTGACGATCGCGATATTGAGTCCCATCACCTTTTCGATCTTGTCAAAGTCGATCTCCGGGAAAATAATCTGCTCGTTGAGTCCGAGCGAGTAGTTTCCATGGCCATCGAACGCGTTCGCATTGACACCCCTGAAGTCCTTAACGCGAGGAAGCGCGACATTCATGAGTCTGTCGAGGAATTCCCACATATAGGCGCCCCTGAGGGTAACGCGGCAGCCGATTTCCTGACCCTGCCTGATCTTGAAGTTCGCGATTGCCTTCCTGGCCTTCGTCTTCACGGCATGCTGGCCCGTGATGATTTCCAGATCGGCGACGGCGGCGTCGAGAATCTTCTTATTCTCCTTCGCTTCGCCGACACCCATCGAGACGATTACCTTGACGACTCGCGGAACCTGCATGAAGGATTCATAGCCCATCTCCTTGAAGAGTTCGGGAGCTACCTTTTCCTTGTAGATCTTCTTGAGTCTGGGCGGAGTGGCTTTCTCGGTGGTCTTGGGCTCATCCTTGGCTTTGGGCTGGGCCTTCGCCTTGGCCTTGGCTTCCGCCTTGGCTTTACCTTCGGCCTTGGCTTTGGCTACGTCCTTGGACACGTCCTTGGACGAGGCTTCCGCCTTGTCTTTCTCTTCAGCCATCAGAGCACCTCCCCGCATTTCCGGCACACCCTTTTCTTGGTGTCGCCGTCGATTTTGTATCCGATTTTCACGGGACCACACTTCTTGCATACGATCATGACATTGGAAATGTCGATGGCCGCTTCGATCTCGGCGATGCCGCCGCGATCCTGCTGGTTCTTCTTCTTCATGGCTTTCTTGATCATGTTGAGACCAGCCACGATGACTCTGCCCTTTTCGCGGTCAATCTTCAGGATCTTGCCCTGCTTACCCTTGTCCTTGCCGGTTATGACCTGGACAAGGTCCTCTTTCCGGAGCTTGTACTTAACGTCGGCCATATCCTCTCCTTACAGGACCTCGGGGGCCAGAGAAACGATTTTCATATAATCTTTTTCCCTGAGCTCTCGGGCAACCGGTCCGAAGATGCGTTTGCCTTTCGGATTTTTGTTCGCATCGATGACCACGCAAGCGTTGTCGTCGAAACGAATATACGTACCATCAGGGCGCCTGTATTCTTTGTGCGTCCTTACAATTACCGCCTTCTCGATCGTGCCCTTCTTTATGGAAGAATTGGGGAGGGCAGATTTTACGGCCACGACGATGATGTCGCCGACTGAGGCGTACCTGCGACGCGTACCACCCAGCACTTTAATGCACTGGACAGTCTTCGCGCCCGAGTTGTCAGCGACCGTGAGCATGCTTTCCACTTGAATCATATATGTCTCCCGTTCGCCTATTTCGCCCGCTCGACGATTTCGATCAATCTCCAGTGTTTGTCGCGGGAAAGGGGTCTGCACTCCTCTACCCTGACCTTATCACCGATATGAGCCTCGTTCTTTTCGTCGTGCGCCTTCACCTTCTTGGACCTGGTCACGTACTTCTTGTACAGCGGGTGAAGCTTCCGCATCATGACTTCGACAACGATGGTCTTATCCATCTTGTCGGACTTCACGACACCCTGAAACACCAGCTTTCCCTTTTTCTCATTCTGAACGTCGGTATCCACGATATTCTCCTCGGGCCCTTACGCCTGTTCGCCGACAGCGGGTGTGCGCTTCGCCTGGTTAATGAGGGTCTCCACGCGCGCGATCTGGCGGCGGATATTCCTCTTTGCGAGCGGGTTTTCGACATGTCCCACCACCATCTGGAAGCGGAGGTCGAAATACTTCTTCCTGAGGTCCTCGCGCTTGGCGAGAAGCTCCTCGAATTTCAGCTCTTTAAACGAATTTTTCATCGTCTTACTCCGTTTCCGCGCGCATGGCAAATCTGGTCTTGACCGGAAGCTTCGATCCGGCAAGCCTCATCGCTTCTTCTGCGATCTTAGGTTCTACGCCGGAAAGTTCGAAGAGAACGGTTCCCGGGCGAACGACCGCGACCCAGTATTCCGGTCCCGGCTTTCCTTTTCCCATACGGGTTTCAAGGGGGTGCTTGGAAAATGGCTTGTCCGGGAAAATCCTTACCCAGAGCTTGCCGCCTCTCTTGATGTAGCGGTTCAAAGCGACACGGGCCGCTTCGATCTGCCTGTTGGTGAGCCATTCGGGCTCGAGGCAGATAAGGCCGTATTCGCCAAACGCTATAGTGTTGCCGCGCTGCGCGTTTCCATTCACTCTTCCGCGCTGCTGCTTCCTGTATTTTACTCTCTTGGGTAAAAGCATACCTTAGCTCCTTGCCCGATCGTCAGTTCTGGGAGCATCGCTGCGGGGTGCAGCGGGGCGTCGCGGTCGGCGATCTCCGCCTTCCCTTCTCTCGCCCCTCGGTTCCGCCGAAGCGCCGGCCGGTTCTCTCCTGGCTTTGCGCGCAAGCATGCCCGCATCTTCGTTCTTGTCGGCCGAGTACACCATGCCCTGATAGATCCAAACCTTCACGCCAATCTTGCCGAAGGTGGTCTGCGATTCCGCGAAACCGTAGTCGATGTCGGCGCGGAGGGTATGGAGGGGAATGCGCCCTTCCTTGAGTTCCTCCGTCCTGGACATATCCGCGCCGCCCAAGCGGCCGGAAACGCGGATCTTGCAGCCCTGGGCTCCGCCCTTGATCGCGTTGGAAATGGACATCTTGAGCGCCTTGCGGAAGGAACCGCGTCCCTCGAGCTGGCGGGCGATATTCTGCGCCACGATTTGCGCGTTGGTATCGGTTTTCTTGATTTCCTTGATCTTTATCTGAACCTTTTTGGAGGCGATCTTCTGAATCTCAAGGCCGATTTTTTCTATGTTCGCGCCCTTGATGCCAATAAGCACACCGGGTCTCGCGGTATGGATAATGACGGTAATGCGCTGCGGATGGCGAATGATCTCGATTTCGGCCACGTCGGCGCCCTTTACCTCGGGCAGTTCAAGAATGCGCTTGCGGATATGAAGATCCTCATGGAGGGTCTTGGCATAATCGCGCGGCTCAACATACCACCTGGAACTCCAGTCTTTGTTGATTCCGATGCGCAGTCCGATTGGATTTACTTTATTGCCCACCTTACGCCTCCGACTTCTTGCCGATTTCTTCGACTACGCAGGTAATATGGCACATCCTCTTGATGAGCATATCAGCCCTGCCGCGAGCGCGGAACCAAACCCTGCGCATCTTCGGACCTTCGTCGATCCTCAGCTCCTTGACGTAAAGCATGTCTTCGCCGAGCTTGCGGTTTTTGTTGAGCGCGTTGGACGCAGCAGATACCATAACTTTCTTGATGAGCCTGGCGCCCTTCTGCGGCATATTGTCGAGAATGGCTATGGCATCGGTGTAGGGCTTCTCCCTTATAAGATCCGCCACTGGGCGAATCTTGAAAGGCGATCCCATGAGCCATTTTGCCGTTGCTCGGTAACCGGTCTTTTCAATCATGGTCACACCCCTATTTCTTCTCGGCTTTTTTGTCGCTTCCCGCATGACCGCGGAAAATCCTGGTGGGAGCGAACTCGCCGAGCTTGTGACCGACCAGGTTCTCGGTCACATAGACCGGGACCCACGTCTTGCCGTTATATACTGAGATTGTCTGTCCGACCATTTCAGGAATGATCGTCGAAGTCCTGGAGTAGGTCTTCACCATTTTCTTGTCTCCGGACTTGCTTCCCTCAGTCACTTTCTTGTACAGGCTCTTCTCGATGAAGGGCCCCTTCTTTACGGACCTTGACACGAGTGTGCTCCTCTTACTTGCGGCGCTTCGTGATGAAGCGGCCAGACGGCTTGTGCGTATCGCGCGTCTTGTAACCTTTCGCCGGCTGTCCCCATGGAGACACAGGCTGCTTGAATCCCTTACCACGACCCTCACCACCGCCATGCGGGTGATCGACAGGGTTCATGACCGTACCGCGGACCGTGGGCCTGATGCCCCTCCACCTGTTACGGCCGGCCTTGCCGACACGCTCGTTCATGTGCTCTTCGTTACCGACGGTTCCGATGGTGGCGATGCATTTCTTGAACACCATGCGAAGCTCGCCGGAAGGCAGCCTGAGGACGATATAATCGCCTTCGATACCGGCCAGGAGAGCGTTGGCTCCGGCTGAACGGGCAAGCTGCCCGCCCTTGCCGAGGGTGAGCTCGACGTTATGCACCGTGAAGCCCAACGGGATGTTCTCCAAAGGAAGCGCGTTGCCTACTTCGAGAGCGGCCGTCGGGCCGGACATGATCTTCTGTCCGACCTTGAGTCCTTTCGGGCTGATGATGTAGCGCTTCTCGCCGTCCGCATAGACCACGAGGGCGATGTTGGAGCTTCGGTTGGGATCATATTCGATGCCGGAGACGGTGCCAGGGATTCCAAACTTGTCGCGTTTGAAATCGATGACCCTGTACTTCTGCTTATGACCGCCGCCCTGATGTCGAACGGAGATGCGCCCGTTGGAAGCGCGTCCGCCCCTGCTCGACTTACCCTTGGTAAGGGATTTTTCGGGATTGCTCCGATTCTCGGTAATTTCTTCGTTCGTCACCTGTACCCGGTGACGCAGACCCGGCGTTAAGGGTCTGAAAGTCTTAATACCCATATATTCCCCTTACTTCCTTACGCGCCTTCAAAAACACGGATCGTCTCGCCCTTCGGGAGCCTGACGATCGCTTTTTTCCATTCGGCGGTGTTTCCGGGCCGACCCCTAAGACGCTTCGGCTTAGAAGCGACATTGATGATGTTGCAGCTGACGGGGTTGACCTTGAAGATCCTCCGCACGGCTTCCATCACCATGAGCTTGTCGGCTCGCGAATCTACCTTGAAAACATACTGGCCAGTCTCACGCATGAGATTGCTCTTTTCGGAGAGCACCGGCTCGATCAAAATCGACTCATATACCATTTTCGGTGCTCCTTATCAGTTCGCGTAGAACTCGTTGAGCTGCTTCGCGGCCGACTCTAGGACGACGACCTTCCTTCCGTAGAAGAGATCGTGGGCCCTGAGCCTGTTGAACGAGAGGTAACTCAGCCACGGGATGTTCCGCGCGGCTCTCTTGAGCATGGGATCGTCATCCTTGAGGATGATGATCGTTCTCTGAGGAGCCTTGGCATCCACGAAGGGCGAGAGCGCCTTGATGAGATCCTTGGTTCTTCCTGACTCGACGGTGAAATCTTCAACCACCGCCAGAGTGCCGTCCTGGGCTTTCATGCTGAGAATCGTCTTCATCGCCAGGCGTTTCGCCTTGCGGGGCATCATGTAGGAGAAGTCGCGCGGCTTGGGGCCGAACGAGATACCGCCGCCCACGTACACGTTGGATTTCGTGTCGCCGTGGCGGGCGCGTCCGGTGCCTTTCTGGCTGTAGGGCCTTCTGTTGGTACCGTGAACTTCGCTCCTGTCCTTGGTGCTTGCCGTTCCGAGCCTCATGTTGGCGAGCTCGTTGTTGATGGCGTAATAGATTACATCTTCATTGATGGGAAGCCCGAAGACGGCTTCGGAAAGCTCAAGAGTCCTGAGCTCCTTCCCCTCGGTGGAAACAACTTTACTTTCCATTGGGTCCTCCGCCTTCAGTTCTTCTTGATCGCTTTACGAACAAGAACATCGCAATTGCGCGGGCCCGGAAGAGCACCGCGTACCAAAACAAAACCTTTCTCGGCGTCGACACGGACAACCCTGAGATTCAAGACCGTCACACGCTCGCGTCCCATCCTTCCCGGGAGCTTGATATTCTTGAAGCTCTTGTGGGGGTAGGTACTCTGGCCAGTGGAACCCGGCTCTCTGTGGAACTTGGATCCGTGAGTGCTGCGGCCGCCGGCAAAATTCCAGCGCTTCATGACGCCCTGAAATCCCTTACCTTTGGAAGTGGCCGTTACATCGACATAGCGGATGCCTTCGAGAACCGCCACGTCCAGCTTTTCGCCGACCTGTACGTCTTTCTCGAAATCGCGCATCTCGCGAAGAATCCTGGTGGGAGCGATGCCTTCGGCGAACTGACCGCCGTAGGGCTTCGTGACCCTCGTCTTCTTCTTCTCGTAGACGCCGACGACGATCGCGTCGTAGCCATCCTTGTCGGTGGTTTTCTTTCCAACGACGACGTTGGGCACAACCTGCACGACCGTTACGGGAATTAGTTTCCCCGTATCGTCGAACACCTGGGTCATCCCAAGCTTTTTACCGATTATTCCGATCATTCGGTTCTCCTGCGTTGAACGCAGCCGGCACTAAGCCGGGCGTTTCGGCATTTCAGCGAGCGAATTCGCTCACTGTTTGATCTCGACATCCACACCCGCGGGAAGTTCAAGCTTCATCAGGGCGTCCATGACTTCGGGAGTGGGTTCCAGAATGTCGATCAGGCGCTTGTGCGTCCTCATCTCAAACTGTTCCCTGCTTTTCTTGTGCACATGCGGCGATCTCAGCACGGTATACTTACTGATTTTCGTCGGAAGGGGAATCGGGCCCGAAACGCGCGCACCGGCGCCCTGGACCGTCTTCACGATACCGCTCGCGCTGTCATCGACAAGGCGCACATCGAAGCCTCTCAGCCTTACACGGATTCTGTCTTTCATGTGTCCTCCAAAGATCTCTTGCACATACGATTCCGGGCCGTACCCTGGCGGGCGCGCTCGATTCCATGTGCGGCGAGGCACAAGAGCCTCGCGGACCGCAGGGTTTCAGCCCATGCAGTCAAATACCCGCCCGCGGAAAAACATCACGCGAGCAGGTTATTATCGCAGAATACAAATGGGCTGTCCAGTACCCAAAGGGGAAGGACAGCCCATTTTAAAACTTATCAGACAGTTACTTCGACTACCTGTCCGGAAGCGACCGTGTGGCCGCCCTCGCGGATGGCGAACTTCAGTCCCTTTTCCATGGCGATCGGGTAGATCAGCTCTACGTTGATCGGCGTGTTGTCGCCAGGCATGACCATTTCCTTGCCTTCAGGCAGGGTCACGGTGCCGGTGATATCGGTCGTCCTGAAGTAGAACTGGGGTCTGTAACCGGAGAAGAACGGGCTATGGCGTCCGCCTTCAGCCTGGTTCAGTACGTAGACCTGGCCAGTGAACTTGGTGTGCGGGTGGATGGTGCCCGGCTTGGCGAGAACCTGTCCGCGCTCGACTTCTTTCTTGTCCACGCCGCGAAGCAGGGTGCCGACGTTGTCGCCAGCGCGGCCTTCGTCGAGAAGCTTGTTGAACATTTCAATGCCGGTTACGACGGTGGACTTGTTCGGCTTGATGCCGACGATGTCTACGGTGTCGTTGAGCTTGACGATTCCGCGCTCGATACGGCCGGTGACGACGGTACCACGACCGGAAATGGAGAAGACGTCCTCAATGGGCATCAGGAAGGGCTTGTCGGTAAGGCGCACGGGATCAGGGAAGAAGGTGTCCATGGCGTCGAGAAGCTCCTGGATGCAGCCGGTGACTTCGGGATTGTCAGGCTCGGTCATCGCCTTGAAGGCGGAGCCTTTGATGATCGGAGTAACGTCGCCGGGGAATCCGTAGAAATTGAGAAGATCGCGGATTTCTTCCTCGACCAGCTCGATGAGTTCGGGATCGTCAACGAGGTCGACCTTGTTAAGGAACACGAGGACGGAAGGAACGCCGACCTGGCGGGCGAGCAGGACGTGCTCACGGGTCTGGGGCATTACCGAGTCCGGCGCGGAAACGACCAGGACAGCGCCATCCATCTGCGCGGCGCCGGTGATCATGTTCTTGATATAGTCGGCATGTCCCGGGCAGTCGATATGCGCATAGTGGCGCTTCTGGGACTGATACTCGAGGTGTCGAGTATTGATGGTGATACCACGTGCTTTTTCCTCTGGCGCATTGTCGATATCATCGTACTTCATCACCTTGTCGCCGAATTTGTGGCCGCAGTACATGGTGATGGCTGCGCTCAGGGTTGTCTTTCCGTGGTCGATGTGTCCGATCGTACCGACGTTCATGTGCGGCTTGGTACGTTCGAATTTCTCTTTGGCCATATCTAATTCCTCCTTGGCTTCGTCACCGGCTCTTCACGCAAAAACGCGGATGCCGCATGAAGATAGTCCGCCGGCATCAAAGCCGCCGGATCCTAATGCCATGAATATTCTTTTGTTAAGGCTTTCGGATTATAAAAGAACTTCCAACGGTGATCAAGAGGCTACCGTTGAGATTGGCGGTTTTTCCCTATTTTTTAATGGCTAAAAGGGTTGCCGCAGGGTTTCATAGCTTTTAAAGCGCGCCTGGAACTGCGCCCGCCCCCTGCTCATGGACCTCAATTCGCCCGCGAAACCGAAAAGACCGCGCATTGGCGCCTGAGCAGAGATCGTTTTCCGCCCTACCCCGTCCTCCACCGATTCTATCCGTCCGCCTCGGGTGGATATGGCGTTCAGGACGGGACCGAAGTGTTCTTCGGGGCATTCTATGTCGATTTGCATGATCGGTTCCAGTATTTCGGAGCCGGCTTCGAGCAGGGCCCGCCGCGCGGCCATGGCCGTGGCCGCCTCCACCGCGGTCTCCCCGTTTCGGCCGGTGCCGCCGGGAGGCGGAACCAGATTGACGATGGCGACGCGTACCGCTTCCATCGGCCAACCCTGCAGGGGTCCCACGGATATGGCCGATTCGGCGCCGCGGCGGGCCGCGGCCATGAACTGGGGCTGAAGCCTCAGTCCCGGGGCGCTGGTCACTTCGTTATCCGTCCCGTCCCCCCCGGACCGGACCGTGATTTCGACAGAAACTCTTATTCTTTCGCCGCCGAAATCGTGATCGAAATCTTCCTTTACGGTAGCCTGCCGAACGAGCCTTTCCCGACAGTTGACCCGGGGGTTGCCCGTCCTTATATGAAGGCCGAATTCACGCCTCAGTCTTTCGGCGACGATGTCCAGGTGCAGTTCCCCCTGGCCTGAGACCTCGAATCGGCCGGTTTCCCTTTCCTCCCTGACACCGAGGGACAGATCCTCGACCGCGAGGGATTCTAGGGCTTGCCGGATCGCGGCGACGTCCTGGGCGCTGTTGGGTTCCATGATCTGGCTGACGACGGGTTCGGGGATTTCCAGAGGCTCGAAGAGTATCGGGAAGGAACGTTCGCAGAGGCTGGCGCCCGGTTCCAGTCCCGCCGTCTTCAACGCCACGACTTCCCCCGCCCCGGCTTCCTTGAGTTCGGTGAGCGATTCGGCGTGTATGCCGAATATTTTTTTGACGATTATGTCCTTGGATGAGCGGGCCTCGAACACCTTGCGTCCGGCATGGAGGGTACCCGACCATATTCTCGTCCAGGCGTAGTTGTCGCCCGCGCTATCGCGCAGCGTCTTGAAGACGAAGGCGGCGAGGTGGTTTTTTTCGTCGGGCTGTATCATCAGCGCGGTTTGGGTTCCGGGATTTGTTCCCGCGGGGACTTTCGCCTCGGCCGGCGATGGCAGAAGGGCGATTACGGCGTCCAGGAGAAAGCCTACGGAGCAGTCAACGAAGGCGGAGCCGCAGAGGACGGGGACGATGCCGCAGGTTTTCACCGCGCGGGAAGCGGCGCGCGCGAGCAGTTCGGGCGGGACTTCCTGGTTGGAGGCGTAGAAGGCGAGGACTTCTTCGTCCCGCTCCGCGAGTTTTTCAAGGAGGAGGGCGCGCGCGGCGAGCGCTGCAGTCTTCGAAGAAGCAAAGAGGGCAGCTTGGGCGAGGGGCAGGGTATCGCTGCAATCCGCCGATTCGAGATTCTCGTCACCGCTAAAGTAATGGGGTTCCATGCTGATCAGGTCGACGATGCCGAGCCATTTGCGTCCCTCGAAGATCGGGCTCTGGATGGCGACGGCATCGGGCTCAAGCATGGCGCGCAGATCCTGGACAACACCCAAAAAGTCGGCACCTGTCCTGTCCATCTTGTTTATGAAGTAGAGGCGCGGTAGTTTTCTGTCGGCGGCGGCCTTCGCGATGACCTCAGTGCGGGCCTGTACGCCAGACACGGCGCAGAGGGCGATGACGGCGCCGTCGAGAATCCTGAGCGCCCTGTCGACTTCGTTTCCAAAATCCACATGGCCGGGAGTATCGATGAGGTGGACAGCCCTCCCCCTCCAGTCGAAGCGCACGGCGGCCGATTTTACCGTTATTCCATGAAGCCTTTCGACGGCCAGATAGTCCGTGGCCGTGGTTCCGTCGTCCACGGCGCCCGCTTCCCTTCTCAAGCCCGCGAGGAAAAGCATTTTTTCCGTGATAGAGGTTTTCCCGGCATCGACATGGGCGAGTACGCCTATGTTTCTTATGCTCTCCATGCCAACGGCGGAAGGCGGCGAAGCGTTCATGATGTTTTAGTATAGATCGGATGTATTCAATAAAAAAGCCGCCCGAAGGACGGCTTGCACTGCTTGGAAAGGGCGACGCTTATGGCCAACGCTCGCCTGCGGCTCGCTATGGCCACGCGCGCGGTAGCGCGCGAGAGCGAACAAAGCGTTCATAAGCCAATAAAAAAGCCCCGCATAGCGGGGCTTTAATTGTTAAAGTTCGACTACCACTTATAGTGAGCGAACGCTTTGTTCGCTTCAGCCATTTTGTGCATGTCTTCTTTCTTCTTGATGGCGGTGCCGGTGCCGTTGAAGGCATCGAGCATCTCATCGGCGAGCTTCTCAGGCATGGCCTTGCCGCTGCGGGCGCGGCTGGCGTTGATGAGCCAGCGCATGGCCAGAGCCTCGCGCCTGGAGTCGCGAATCTCGATGGGGACCTGATAGGTCGCACCACCGACGCGTCGGGACTTTACCTCGACGGCGGGCTTGGCATTCTCGAGCGCCTTGGTGAAAACGTCGAGCGCCGGAACGCCGGCTTTCTGCTGCATGATTTCGAGAGCGTCGTACATGATGCGCGTGCAAGTGGATTTCTTGCCCTGAATCATCATTCTGCAGACGAACTTGGTGATGCTGACGGAATTGTACTTCGTATCGGGCGCGTGGCCGCGATCGATGGATTTCTTTTTTCTGCCCATTTATTTCGCCTCTTTCCTTACGCCTTGGGCTTTTTGGCACCGTATTTGGAACGAGCCTTCTTGCGGTCTTCGACGCCGAGCGTATCTTTGGCACCGCGGATGATGTGGTAGCGCACACCAGGAAGGTCCTTTACACGGCCTCCCCTGACGAGCACGACGGAGTGTTCCTGAAGGTTGTGGCCTACACCCGGGATATAAGCGGTAACTTCGATACCGTTCGTTAAGCGCACGCGCGCGACTTTTCGCAAAGCCGAGTTAGGCTTCTTGGGCGTAACGGTCATGACGCGGGTGCAGACGCCGCGACGCTGTGGGCACTCATTCAGTGCCGGGGCTTTGGTCCGCCATGTGTTTGTCTTTCTGCCATTGCGGATAAGCTGGTTGATCGTCGGCATATATGCTCTAGACTCCCTTATGTGGTCGCTTGCGCGTCAGCATCGCGCGGACCAGTTTCATTAATCGCGGGTTCAGAAAGCCGGAAAGTGCGGTGGCGCTTCCCAGGCGATCCAAGATACCCCTATAGATCAATCATTGTCAATACCGGCACCCGATCGATTTCCGGATGCCGGATCCTAAAACCCATACGTCCCGAGGGGGACTAACTTACTCTTCGGTAACCGCCTCGAAGCCCGGATCGTTTTCGAACACCGTTTCCTCCTCGAAGGCCGCCGACGAATCGGCTCTGTCCTCGAGCGCGGGAATCGGCGCCATTTCCTTCTCCAGCTTGCGCTTTTCGAGGATTTCGTCGACAAAACCGTCGAGGTCCTCATGCTCGCTGTCCGAAAGCTTGATGTTCTTGTAGATTCTCATGCCGGTACCGGCGGGAATCAAGTGACCGATGATGACGTTTTCCTTCAGGCCGCGTAGGCTGTCGACGGAACCGGCAATCGCCGCGTCGGTGAGGACTTTCGTCGTCTCCTGGAAGGAAGCGGCGGAGAAGAAGGAGTCGATCTTGAGTGAGGCACGCGTAATGCCGAGAAGCATCGGGCGGGCGACGGCGGGCTGTCCGCCTTCCTTGATGACCCTGTCGTTCTCTTCGTGGAACCTGTACTTGTCCACCTGCTGTCCGTAGATGAAACGGGTATCGCCGGGACTGACGATTTCCACTTTCTTCATCATCTGGCGGATGATGACGCCGATATGCTTGTCGTTGATCGTGACGCCCTGGAGGCGGTACACCTGCTGGACTTCGTCCATGAGGTATGCCTGGCAGGCCTGCTCGCCCAGGATATTGAGGATATCGTGCGGGTTTCTGTTACCGTCGCAGAGAAGCTCGCCGGCTTCGACCTGGTCGTTGTCGCGGACAAGAAGGCGTCTGCCCATCGGAACAAGATGCTTGTATTCCTTGCCGAACCTGTCGGTCACGATGATGACGCGCTTGTTCTTGATATTGCCCTTGATGAAAACCTTGCCGGAAACCATGGCCAGGATAGCGGGGTTCTTGGGCTTGCGCGCCTCGAAGAGCTCGCCGACCCTAGGAAGGCCGCCCGTGATGTCCATGGCCTTGGCGCTTTCCTTGAGGATCTTCGCGATCGTACGGCCGGCCTTGATGACCTCGCCGTCCTCTATATTGAGGTAGGCGCCGCCGGGGAGGAGGTAGGCGAAGATTTCGTTGCCCGCCTCATCGGTGATGATGATTCGGGGCTGCTTGGAATCGCGTTCGGCCGCGAACTCGGTGATTTTCTTGTCGACGTTGCCGGTTTCCTCGTTGATCTCTTCCTTGAGGGTTGAGCCGGGGATGATATCCTCGAAACGGGCATAGCCGTCGTACTCGGAGATGATGGGGTCGGCGAAGGGGTCGAAGGTGGCCAGCGTTTCGTTCGCGATGGCCATCTGGCCTTCCTTGACCGTGAGCTCCGAGCCGTTCCTGACTTCCAGCTTCTGTTCCTGGGCTATCAGCAGCAGTTTGTTCTTCAGCACTTTGGCGTAGGAAATATCGCTAGAGAGAATTTCGGTGCCGTCGGCCTTCTTTATGATGGCCGATGTTTTCAGTACCCTGGCGCCGTCTTCCACCAGGACCTTGTCGCCCTTTGAAAGATCGAAGGCCGAGAAGATCTTGCAGACATAGAGGTAACCCTTCCTGGTGAACAGGAAGTGGCCTTCCTTCGTCGTGACGTAGGTGCCCTGGATCTTGGTGACGAGGACGGGGTATTTCAGATAGATGCGGTTTTCCTCGGAAGCCTTGGTCGCCGCGCCGCCGATATGGAAGGTACGCATCGTCAGCTGGGTACCAGGCTGGCCGATGGACTGGGCGGCGATGATGCCGACCGCCTCGCCGATGTCCACGGTGCGGCCAGTGGCCAGGTTGCGTCCGTAGCATTTGCGGCAGACGCCGTAGCGCGCTTCGCAGGTGAGGACGGTTCGGACCGTCACTTCCTCGATGCCGGCCGCCTCGATGGCGCCCGCTATCTCCTCGGTGATTTCCTCGTTCGAATCGACGATTACCTCTCCCGTGATGGGATGGCGGATCGGGTCAAGCGTGAAGCGTCCGATGATGCGCTCGCGGAGCGGCTCGATGACTTCCTCGCCGTCCTTGATGGCCGTATGGATGGCGCCGTTGATGGTGCCGCAGTCGTCGACGTTGACGACCATGTCCTGGGCTATGTCGACGAGCCTTCTGGTCAGGTAGCCGGCGTCGGCCGTCTTGAGGGCCGTATCGGCGAGACCCTTTCGGGCGCCGTTGGTCGAGATGAAGAATTCGATGACCGACAGGCCTTCGCGGAAGTTGGCCTTGATCGGGAGTTCGATGATGTCGCCCGACGGTTTGGCCATAAGGCCGCGCATACCCGCCAGCTGGCGGATCTGGTTGCGGCTTCCTCGAGCGCCGGAATAGGCCATCATGTAGATGTTGTTGAAGCCGTCCCTGTCTTTCTCCAGGGTTTTCATCATTACGCCGGTGAGTTCCTCGTTCGTCTTGGACCAAACCTCGACGACGCGGTTGTAGCGCTCATCCTGGGTGATATGGCCGGCCAGGTACTGGTTCTGGATCGAATCGACCTGCTTGTTGGCGTCGGCTATCATCTTGGGTTTTTCGGCGGGGACGATGATGTCGTCCATGCCGATGGTGGCGCCGAAGAAGGTGGCGTAGCGGAAGCCCATGGCCTTGATCGCGTCGAGCATCAAGACTGTCGTGTAAGGTCCATTGAACTTGTAGACGTGCTCGATGAGATTTCGGATGTCTTTATCGGTAAGCGAGTAGTTGACGTAGGGCACTTCGGGAGGCAGGGCTTCGTTGAGAAGCATCCGGCCGGCCGTCGTCTTGATCGTGCGGTTCGCCGGAAGGTCCTGGGCTTTGCCGACCTTGCTCCAGACGATGTCCTTGGTGGTGGGCACGATTACCTCGGCCTGATAGTCGCAGGCATCGGCTTCGCATGCCAGGATGAGTTCGTTAGAGGAAGAGTAGCGCTTGCCTTCTCCCTTCACTCCATGCTTGGGTCTGGAGAGGAAGTTGATGCCGAGAACCATGTCCTGCGAGGGGTAGACGATGGTCTTGCCGTTCGCGGGGTCGAGAAGGTTGCGGCTGGAAAGCATGAGTGTCCAGCACTCCGCCTGCGCGGCGTTGGTGAGCGGGACGTGGACGGCCATCTGGTCGCCGTCGAAGTCGGCGTTGAATGCCTTGCAGACGAGGGGGTGCAGCTTTATGGCCTTGCCCTCGACGAGGACGGGCTCGAAGGCCTGGATGCCGAGGCGGTGCAGGGTCGGGGCGCGGTTCAGCAGAACCGGATGTTCCTTGACGACCTCGTCCAGGACGGCGAAGACTTCCGGAGTCTCCGATTCGACGAGCATCTTGGCTTTCTTGATGTTGTAGACGACGTCCTTCTCCACAAGCTTCTTCATGATGAAGGGCTTGAAGAGTTCGAGAGCCATCTTGGTGGGGAGTCCGCACTGCCACATCTTGAGCTCGGGGCCGACGACAATGACCGAACGGCCGGAGTAGTCGACGCGCTTGCCCAGGAGGTTCTGGCGGAAACGGCCCTGCTTGCCCTTGAGCATGTCGGAGAGGGACTTGAGCGGCCTGTTGGAGGCGCCCTTCACCACTCTCTTCTTTTTGGTATTGTCGAAGAGGGCGTCCACCGCTTCCTGGAGCATTCGCTTTTCGTTGCGGATGATGATTTCGGGAGCGTTGAGGTTCTGCAGCCTCTTCAGGCGGTTGTTGCGGTTGATGACGCGGCGGTAGAGATCGTTGAGGTCGCTCGTCGCGAAGCGTCCGCCGTCCAGCTGGACCATGGGGCGCAGTTCGGGAGGAATGACGGGGACCACGGAGAGTATCATCCATTCGGGCTTGTTGCTGGAATTCCTGAAGGATTCGACGATTTCGATGCGTTTGAGCAGGCGTTTGTCGGCTTTAGGGCCTTTAGCGATCATTTTCTCGCGCAGCTCGGCGGCAAGGGCATCGAGATCGAGGGTTTCGAGGAGGGATCTGATGGCTTCCGCTCCCATGCCCGCGGTGAAGGCGCCGCCGAAACGGTCCTGGGCAGCGTTGTACTCTTCCTCGGTGAGGAGCTGCATCTTCTTGAGCTCGGTTTCGCCCGGATCTATGACGATGAACTTTTCGTAGTAGAGAATGGAGCGCAGCGCCGCCACGGGCAGGTCGAGAAGAAGTCCCATCCGGCTGGGCACCGATCGGTAGAACCAGATATGGGAAACCGGGCAGGCCAGTTCGATATGGCCCATGCGTTCGCGGCGTACCCTGAAGTGCGTGACTTCGACGCCGCAGCGGTCGCAGATGACGCCCTTATAGCGGATGGACTTAAATTTGCCGCAATAGCATTCCCATTCCTTCGTGGTTCCGAAAATCCGCTCGCAGAAAAGACCGTCCCTTTCGGGGCGGAGCGTGCGGTAGTTGATGGTTTCAGGTTTCTTGACCTCACCGTATGACCAGGCCCTGATCATTTCGGGGCTGGCCAAGCGGATCGCAATACTGTCAAAATCCTGGATATCTCTCATGCTTCCCCCTAAAGGTTAAAACGCACCGGAATTCTTGTTGATGATGTCATCGTCGCGTTCGGTAAGCGCGATCTGCTTGCCCTTGGCATCGAACACCCGGATATCGAGCGCGAGTCCGCGCAGTTCCTGCACCATTACATTGAAAGCTTCGGGGATGCCGGCCGCGGTGTGCGGTTCTCCCTTCACGATCGCCTCGTAGACCTTGGCCCTGCCCGTCATGTCGTCCGACTTGATGGTCAGGAGTTCCTGCAGGGTGTTGGCCGCGCCGTAGGCCTCGAGCGCCCAGACTTCCATTTCGCCGAGGCGCTGGCCGCCGAACTGGGCCTTTCCGCCCAAGGGCTGCTGGGTGACGAGCGAATAGGGCCCCGTCGAGCGGGCATGCATCTTGTCGTCGACAAGGTGGTGCAATTTCATGAAGTAAACGACGCCGACCGTGACGAGATTCTTGAACGGTTCGCCTGTCCTGCCGTCGCGCACGGTGGTCTTGCAGCTTCCGGGAAGCTTGGCTTCCTCGAGCTTGGCTTCGATCTGCTCCTGGGAGGGCGACTGGAAAACGTGGCAGGAGAACCACTCGTTCAGCGTGCTGGCCGCCCAGCCGAGCTCCGTCTCCATGATCTGGCCGATGTTCATTCGCGAGGGAACGCCCAGGGGGTTGAGACAGATGTCGAGCGGGGTGCCGTCGTCCAGGTAAGGCATTTCCTCGATCGGCAGAACGCGGGCGACGACGCCCTTGTTGCCGTGGCGGCCCGCCATCTTGTCGCCTTCCTTGAGCTTGCGCTTGGCGGCGATCAGAACCTTCACGACTTCCTCGACGCCGGGGGAGAGATCGTCGTTCGTCGAGCGCTTCAGGCGCTGCACGTCGATGATCGTTCCTTCGATGCCGTGGGGGACGCGCAGGGATGAATCGCGCACGTCCTTGGCCTTTTCGCCGAATATGGAGTTGAGAAGCTTGAACTCGGGGGTCGTGTCGGTGTCGCTCTTGGGCGTCACCTTGCCGACGAGAATGTCTCCGGCCTTGACCTTGGCGCCGACGCGTATGATGCCTTCGGAATCCAGGTTGTCGAGGATTTTCTCGCTCGTGTTGGGAATGTCGCGCGTGATGCGTTCCGGTCCCAGCTTGGTCTCGCGGACTTCGGTCTGGAATTCCTTGATATGGATGGAGGTGAACATGTCCTCCTTGACCACGCGTTCGGAGATGAGGATGGCGTCCTCGTAATTGTAGCCGTTCCAGGGCACGAAGCCGGCCAGTATGTTCCGTCCGAGGGCCAGCTCGCCGTTGTAGGTGGCGGGACCGTCGGCCACTACCTGGCCTTTCATGATCTTTTCGCCCAGCTTGACGATGGGTCTCTGGTTGTAGCAGGTATCCTGGTTGGTCCGCTGATATTTGACGAGGAGATAGGTGTCCCTGTCGGTGACATCGGCGCCGTCCGGCGCGATGACGACCCTGGAAGCGTCCACGAATTCGACGACGCCGGCCCTCTTGGCCTTGAGCAGGACGCCCGAATCGTAGGCGGTCTTCCACTCCATGCCCGTGCCGACTCTCGGCGGCTCGGGGAAGACGAGGGGAACTGCCTGACGCTGCATGTTCGAGCCCATGAGGGCGCGGTTGGCGTCGTCGTGCTCCAGGAAGGGAATCAGCGAGGCCGAAACCGATATGATCTGTTTCGGGGAAACGTCCATGTACTGGAGTTCCTGGGCCGGGCGCATGGTGTAGTCGCCCTGGTGCCTGCAGGAGATGGAATCGTCGAGGAAGTCGCCCGCCGCGTTGATGCGGGCCGAGGCCTGGGCGATGTAGTACCTGTCCTCGTCGATGGCCGAAAGGTATTCGATCTCGTGGGTGACGAGTCCGTTCTTCACCTTGCGGTAGGGCGTCTCGAGGAAGCCGTAGTCGTTCACCGTCGTGTAGGTGGCGAGCGACACGATGAGGCCGATGTTCGGGCCTTCAGGCGTCTCGATCGGGCACATGCGGCCGTAGTGGGTATAGTGGACGTCGCGGACCTCGAAGCCGGCGCGGTCGCGGGAGAGGCCTCCCGGGCCGAGGGCGTTGAGCCTGCGCTTGTGGGTCAGCTCGGCGAGCGGGTTGACCTGGTCCATGAACTGGGAGAGCTGGGACGAACCGAAGAATTCCTTGATGGCCGCGACGATCGGCTTGATCGACACGAGATCCTGGGGCCTGACGGTCTCGGTCTCCTTGAGGGCCATGCGTTCCTTGGCGATGCGTTCCATGCGGGCGAAAGCGCTCTTCATGACGTTGGCGAGAAGCTCGCCCACGGAGCGGACGCGCCTGTTGCCGAGGTGGTCGATATCGTCGATGTAGGCTTCGCCGTAGTACACGTCCATGAGGTGCTTCATGGTGGCCACGATGTCGGTCTTCGTGAGCGTGAATTCGGAGAAGGGCGTGGCGTAGTTGAATTTCTTGTTGAGCTTGTAGCGGCCGACCTTGCCGAGATCGTACTTCCTCGGGGAGAAGAACATGGAGTTGAGATCTTTTTCGGCGCCTTCCACGGTGATGGGCTCACCGGGCTGAAGGGTCGAATAGACGGCGGCGAGGGCATCGGCCTTCAGGGGCTCGTCCTGCTCGACCGTTTCCTTCTCGAGCTTGACGTCTTCCCTGTTAAAGCAGTGGAGGATCATCTCGTTGTGCATGGAATCGGGATGCTCAAAATCGATGATCTCGATGCTGTCTATGCCGAGGTTGGCCAGTTCGTCGATTTCATGGAGATGGAGTTTTTCTCCCGCGCGGAAAAGCTTTTTCTTGTCGCCGTCCACTTCTATATAGATGGCTTTGGCGAGCACCTTGCCCACGACCTGTTCCCTGGAGTCGGCGCTGTCGCCCAGCTCTATGTTCGTGGTCTTGTAGAAGGCCTCGATGATCTCTTCGCGGTTCTGGAAGCCGATGGCGCGCAGAAAGAGCGTGCCGAGGAATTTCTTCTTGCGGTCGATCTTGGTGAAGATCAGTTCTTTTTTCTGGTCGATCTCGAATTCGAGCCAGCTGCCCCGGTAGGGGATGAGGCGGGCGGAGAAAACGCCCTTCTCATGGCTGAAAACGACGCCCGGAGAGCGGTGGATCTGCGAGACGACGACGCGTTCCGCGCCGTTGATGATGAAGGTTCCCCTGTCGGTCATGAGGGGAATGTCGCCGAGATAGATTTCCTTCTGACGGATTTCTCCCGTCCTCTGGAAAACGAGATTCACGGTGGCCTTGAGAGGGATCGAATAGGTGAGGCCTTTCTGCTTGCACTCGAGCTCGCTGTATTTCATCGCGCTCTCGTCCAGGCTGTAATGCTCAAACTCGATCACCATGTCGCCATTCTGGCTTTCTATGGGGAAGGTTCCCCTAAAGACTTCCTGGAGGCCCAGTTCATCCGGAGCGAGACCCTGAATCAGCTTGTCTCTTTGAAGGAAGCGCTCAAAGGAAGAAAGCTGAATGTCGATTAGGTCGGGGAGCTCCATCGCCTCCTGGAAATCCTTGCCAATATAGCGGCGCTGGATCTTGTTTTCGGTATATGCCATCCGTTACCCCTCCTGAAGCACGCTGTCGAAGCGCGCGGGTCATTCGGTCTGCGCTAGAACGTCGCCGCGCTGCTTGAACGCGCGGCACCTCACAATGAAGCGCAGCAATACATAAGAAACTTGCGGTCATCCCGAGGCACTCGCCAAGTGTCTCCGGAAAACCGCGCTTCCTTTCCCGACGCGGCGCTACGCGCCGCATCCGAAAAGGAAGCGCATGGTAGAATCTGTGGACCGTCCCGAAGGCGCCGGAAAGGCGCGTATCGGAAGGCAAGCCAACCGGCCCGCCTCCCGACACAGCTTCGGAAAGTCGCGATGCCTTATTTGACTTCGACTGCTCCGCCGGCTTCGACGATAGCCGCCTTGACCTTTTCGGCTTCTTCCTTGGAGACGTTCTCCTTGAGAGCCTTGTCTCCGGCTTCGACGAGGTCTTTCGCCTCTTTGAGGCCGAGACCGGTGATGGCGCGAACGGCCTTGATGATGGAAATTTTCTTGTCCGCGGGAACGTTGCCCTTGAGGACGACCGTGAACTCGGTCTTTTCCTCGACGGGGGCGGCTGCTGCGGCGGCGGGGCCGGCTGCTGCGGCGACGGGGGCCGCGGCGGTGACGCCGAACTTCTCTTCCATGGCCTTGACGAGATCGGCGATCTCGAGAACCGTCATGGAGGCTACTGCGTCGATAATCTGATCTTTGGTAAGCGCTGCCATATTATCTTCTCCTGGTAAAAACGCTGGATCACCCATACGGGCGATCATATTCCAGACCGACAGGAACGGCAGCAATCCGAAGCCTGACGGTCAAATTCGCTTGATCACGGGTTTCGCGTCCTGCGCGAAACCCGAAAATCAAAATTCGCTCGAGCGGATTTTGATTAAGCCTCGGCGGCTTTTTTCTCTTCTATGGCCTTGAGCACGCGCACCAGCTTGGTGGGAATCGCGTTGAGGACATAGACGAGGTTCTGGGCGGGACCGTTCATCGCCGACAGCAACATCGCGATGAGCTGGCCGCGGCCGGGGAGTTTCGAGAAAGCCTCAACCTGGGCGAGGTCCATGAAGCTCTTGTCCACCACGGCGCCCTTGATCTTGAGATTAGGGACTTCCTTGGCGAAACCAAGGAGAACCTTGGCGACCTCGTTGGAATCGGATTTCACGAAGGTGACAGCCGTGGGTCCGGAGAGTACCGGCTCCACATCGTTGGTATATCCCAGTTCCTCGAAGGCGATTCGCGCGAAATTGTTCTTGACGACGTGCAGCTCGGCTCCCTTCTCGCGCAGCTGGTGGCGAAGGGTGGTGATCTGCTCGACCGTGAGTCCGCGGTATTCGGCGAATACGAAGTCGCTTGAGCCGTTGATCATGCTTTTCAGCGCGTCGATGGCTTCGGCTTTGGAGGACTGTATTTTGTTTGCTCTCATCGCCATAGGGTTACCTCTTCTCGTTCTTGGCAATTACGACGCGTACGCTCGGCCCCATGGTGGAAGCCAAATATACGGAGCCCATGAAGTCGCCTTTCGCGTCGGCGGGGCGTTTCCTGTTGATCTCGTCGATGAGGATGGCAACGTTCTCGGCGATCTGGGCGGCTTCCATGGAAACCTTTCCGATGGCGAGATGGACGATGTTGGTCTTGTCGGACCTGAATTCGGTGCGTCCCTTCCTGAGTTCGGCGAGAGCGGCCTTGAGATCGTTGGTGACGGTGCCGGTCTTCGGGTTGGGCATGAGGCCCTTGCGGCCTAGGACCATACCGAGCTTGCCGACGTCCTTCATCATATCGGGAGTAGCGACGGCGACATCGAAGTCGAGCCAGCCGCCCTTGATCTTCTCGATGAGCTCGGCTTCGCCGGCATAGGCGGCTCCGTACTCCAGGGCTTCCTTGACGCGTTCGGGCTTGCAGAACACAAGGACTTTCTTCTCGCCGCGGAACTGGTTGGGAAGAACCACAGTGTCGCGCACCGACTGGCTCTTCTTGAGGTTGAGCCTGACATGGACCTCCACGGTCTCGTCGAATTTGGCGAATTTCGCTTCCTTCACGAGAGCGCAGGCCGAGGCCAGATCGTATTCCTGGGCGGGATCCACTTTCTTAGCGGCTTCGAGATATTTTTTTCCGTGCTTCATTTCTTCAGCTCCGTCTCTACGCCCATGGAACGGGCGGTTCCAGCGATGATGCGCATGGCGGCATGAATGTCGTTGGCGTTAAGGTCCGGCATTTTCTGCTTCGCGATCCCCTCGAGCTTGTCGAGCGTAAGCTTGGCGACCTTGTCTTTCTGAGGAATCGCTGAACCTTTTTCGATGCCGCAGGCTTTCTTGATGAGTACGCTTGCCGGAGGAGTCTTCAGGATGAAAGTGAAGGACTTGTCCTGGTAGACGGTGATGATCGCCGGAATCACAAGGCCGGGCTCCATGCTCTTGGTGCGTTCGTTGAACTGCTGGCAGAACATGGGCGCCGAAACGCCATGAGGGCCGAGAGCAGGACCAACGGGCGGCGCCGGAGTCGCCTTGCCGGCGGGGCACTGCAACTTTACGATCGCAGTAATCTTCTTTTTGGCCATAGCCGTTCTCCTTTTGTGGTGTACCCGGCCGCATAAGCGCCCGGGGTAGCGTTCCGCCTACGTGCGGAACTCCCATCTTGTGGAGTTTAAAACCCCTATCTGAGAAGTCTCGTCAAAGTCCTAAAGGACTTTGACGGTACCGCTTTTCAAAAGAACAAAGGATCGGAAGCCGCGCGAGCGACAACCATCCCCCTGAAACGCCTTTACGCCCGCGAAGAGGGCGTTCGGGTCATCAGGTCTTTTCTACCTGGGTCATATCGACTTCCACGGGCGTGGATCTGCCGAATATGCCCACCATCACCTTGAGGCGATTCTTCTCGACATTCACCTCTTCGATGGTGCCGGAGAAGGACTCGAAAGGTCCTTCTATTATCTTCACCTGCTCTCCCTGAGAGTAGGTCTGTTTCATCCTTATCTGACGATCGCCCTTGAGCTCGCCGGAACGCTGAAGAATGCGCCTGACTTCCTCGTTGGGAATGGGCTGCGGCTTGTTGCTCACATTGGAGCCGACAAAACCGGTCACGCCGGTGATCTTCCGTATCCCGGAACAGGTGGCTTTCCAGCCGTTGTCAGGGAGATCCATTTCCACAAGGATATAGCCGGGAAGGATCTTTCTCGTCACCGTCTTTTTCTTGCCGTCCTTGACATCGGTCACCTCTTCGGTCGGGACCTTTATGTCGGACACGATTTCATGGGATAGATCACCCGCGTCGATCATCATGCGGATAGTTTTCTCTATCTTGTTTTCATACCCAGAGTAAACATGAAGAATATACCAGGATTTTGCCATCCTCACTCCGCCTTAACGGAAGACAATTTCAATGCCCAGTACGAGGAGAAAGTCGATCAAACCAAGCAGAAGAGCCACCGCTACCGTCGAGATCACGACTACTTTGGTAGAGGAGATGACATCTTCCCTGCTCGGCCAAACGACTTTGGCCAGCTCTGCGTAACTATCTTTGAAGAACTGAACGATCTTCTTCATGACGGCTCCTTGATACGATAAAAAACGCTGGCAACAGGCCAGGAAGGACTCGAACCCTCAACATCCGGTTTTGGAGACCGGCGCTCTACCATTAGAGCTACTGGCCTAGGGTGAATCACGAAGCCAGAGGCCCCGCGATACCATTATCCCAAAAAGACAAAACCCCTGAGGGCCAGCCTTATTTGACCTTGGTCTCTTTGTGGAGCGTGTGCTTCTTGTCCCACTTGCAGTACTTCATCAGCTCAAGCTTTTCCTGCATGGTCTTGCGGTTTTTCGTCGTGGTATAGTTTCGGCGCTTGCACTCAGTGCACTGCAGGGCGATTATCTCTACCGTCTGTTTCTTTGCAGCCATCGTATTATCCTTTCGTGGCGCGACTTAAAATGCCCCGCGCCTGAATGCTAAAAATATGTAAAAGCCCCCGAACGGAATCGAACCGTTGACCTTATCCTTACCATGGATATGCTCTGCCGTCTGAGCTACAGGGGCGAGGGTTAGAGCATCGGGAATTTATCATTTATAGAGGGTGATGTCAATAGCGTGGAATCGATATTCCATGAAGCTTGGCATCAGGACTGCTTCCGGGAACGTCGGTTTCCGATGGCCGAAGCCAGGGAATAGGCCACCGAATCCTTGGTGACGACGAGGATTGCGACGCCTATCGCGCCGAAAAGCAGGGCGAGAATTACGAAGGGCAGACCGGCCGCCACAATGCCGGATTTCGACGAGGCGAAGGCATTGACGAGGGGTGCCTTGAGGAAAAGCACGGGAATGGAGGCGACGAGGGAATAGGCCAGAAGCTTCAGGGCGTAAACGGCGCAGCGTCCCAAGGCTTCGCTCAAGCCCCGGGTTTTGCCTTTCAGCAGGACGGCGACGAGGATGGCGGTATTCACGGCGCTGGAAAGCGAAAGCGCGAAGGCGATGCCCGGCCCCTTGAAGGGAAAGGCGAGAAGAGCGACGAGGGCGATGTTGACGGCGAAGCTGGCTATTCCCGCCAGGGCTGGAGTCTTGGAATCGGATCTCGCGTAGAACGCTGGGGCTATGACCCTGTTGGCGGCGATGAAGGCGAGCCCCGTCTGATGCCAGAAAAAGGCCGAGGCGGTGAGCCGCACCGATTCATCGGTAAAGCCGCCGCGCTTGAAAAGCAGGGTGACGATCTGCTCGCCCGTGATCATGGAAAAGACCGCGACGGGGATGGTGGCGATCAGCAGGGTCTGGAGCGTCTTTCCGATGCGCGAGGAATAAAGCGCCCAGTCGCCGCGCTTCACGGCGTCGGTCAGGCCGGGGAGAAGGACGGTGCCGGCCGATACGGCAAAGACGCCGAGGATAAGCTCCTGGAGCCGTATCGAATACTGGAGGCTGGAGGCTATGCCCGTCCCCGCCCGCGAGGCGAAGGCCGTGCTCACGAGGTCGTTCAGCTGATAGGCGGCCATGCCGATGATGGTCGGGCCTATGAGGGCGAATACCTTCCGCATGCCCGGATCCCTGAAAGCCGCGCGCGGCGAGATGAAGCCGAAGCGGATTCCGGTTTTCAGCACCGCGGGAAGCTGCCACAGGGCTTGGGCCATGCCGCCGGTCACGACGCCGATGGCCATGGCGCGCGCCGGGTTGGGCATCCAGCGGGAAATGGCCCAGGGAACGACGATGAAGCAGACGTTGAAGAGGATGGGGGCGAAACCGGAAGGGGCGAATACGCCGAAGGAATTGAGAATGCCCTGGAAGAGCGCCGCGATGGAGACGAGGGCGAGGAAGGGAAACATGATCCTCGTCAGCACGATGGTCTCAGCCGGATCGGAGCCGAAAGCCTTCACAATCCAGGGCGTCGCGGCTATGCCCAGGGCTACGACGCTTCCCACGAGGATGAGGAGGACGGTGAGGCTCGAGGAGAGGAACTGCTTCGTCGCTTTTTCGTCTTTATCGTGGAGATAACCTTTGAATGTTGGAATGAAGGCCACCGAGATGGAGTTTTCGGCGAAGAGGCGGCGCATGAAGTTGGGGATCATGAAGGAAACGGAGAAGGCGTCGGAAAGGACGCCCGTGCCGAGGAAGACCGCCTTGGTCATCTCCCGCACCAGACCCAGGACTCTGGAAACCATGGTGAGGACGGAGAGCATGCCGGCGTCCCTCACCATCTGCTTTTCTTCGCCTGAGTCGCTCGCGCTCTGATTATCGTCAATTTCGGACATCATGTTCCTTCGGAAAAAGACAGGCCGATCCCTTAGCCTTCAAGATCTGCGGCTGTCGGCGCAGAAAGAGGCCAGAAGCGAAATCACCTTATCAATATGTTCCTTTTTTATCCAGTAGTGGGCGACAAAACGGGCCAGAGCGCCCTCCGGAGGGCTGATCCTGACGCCCTCCCCCTCCATGTAGGAAGCCAAGGCCTTCCCGTCCACCCAGGAAGGCAGCCTGAAGAAGACCATGTTGATGTCGAGGGCGTCTTCCTCGACGCTGAAACCGGGCAGGCCGGCCAATTTCGCGGCCATGTAGCGCGCGTTTTCGTGGTCTTCCCCGAGGCGCGTCGTCATTTCGCGCAGCGCGATAATGCCGGCCGCGGCGATAATGCCGGCCTGCCTCATGCCGCCGCCCATGATCTTCCTCTTGCGGCGCGCCCTGTCTATGAAGGTTTTCGGACCGGCGAGCATCGACCCGACGGGAGCGCATAGCCCCTTGGACAGGCAGAACATCACCGAATCGACTTGGGCGGCGATGGCGGCGGCGGGTACGCCCAGCGAGGCGGCCGCGTTGAAAAGCCTCGCGCCGTCCAGATGGATGGGCAAGCCCTTCGCCAGGGCGAGGGCGGAAATCTCTTTCATATATGAAATGGGAATGACCCTTCCGGAGGAATGGGCGTTCTCGAGGCAGATAAGCGACGTGGGAGGATAGTGTATATCGTCGCCGCGAATGCGCGCTTCGATGGCTTCGGGCGGAAGGATTCCCTTGGGAGCGTCGACGGGACGAGTCTGGACACCGGCGATGATGGAGGCCGCTCCCGCCTCGTGCTGGATGATATGGCACTGCTCTCCCAGAATCACTTCGCTGCCCCTGGGGCACCAGGTAAAGAGGGCCAGTTGGTTGCCGAAGGTCCCTGTCGGGACAAAAAGGGCGGCTTCCTTGCCGACGAGCTTGGCCGCGAGCGTTTCAAGCTCGTTCACGGTAGGATCGTCGCCGTAGACATCGTCGCCCACGGGCGCTTCGGCCATGGCCGCCCTCATGGCCTTGGTCGGCCAGGTAACCGTATCGCTCCTGAGGTCTATGTATTGCATGCTGTACATCCTTTCCCACAGAATAGCAGGCTTCCCATAGTGTTATCAAGCTTGCGCGATTATGATATATCAATGCCAATGAATATCAAGCTTATCGCCCTCGATCTCGACGACACCCTACTGAAGTCCGACCTGAGCATCTCGGAAGCCAACAGGCTCGCCATACTGGAGGCCGAGAAAAAAGGCATTGAACTCGTCCTCGCCTCCGGACGCAATTATTTCGCCATGAAGAAATATATAGAATTCCTCGGGCTGGACAGGCCGGGCAACTTCCTCATCTGCTCGAACGGCGCCGAGATCCTCGAAGCCGAATCGGGAAAAACGAAGGACAGGCTTACCCTTTCGGAGGCTTTCTGCCACGAGGCGGCGAAGAACATCGAAGCCCATGGTTTCCACTGGCAAGTGTATATGGACGGGAAAATCTACTGCGACGAGCTGAACCCCTGGGCCTTCCTCGACGAACGTCTCTCGGGCCAGCCGGCCACGCTGGCGCCTCCCAAGGATCTATTGTTCCGCGACGGCCAGCTCAAGTTCGTCATCCCGGGGGAAACCGAGCGCATCGCCGCGCTCTACGCGGAATTCGCGGAATATTATAGGGGGAAGGCTGAAGTCATGACCTCCAAGCCCTACTTCCTGGAAATCCTGCCCCTGGGCGCCGACAAGGGCTCGGCGCTGAGGCGCCTGGCGTCCATGCTCGGCCTCCCCATGGAATCGGTGATGGCCATTGGCGACGCGATGAACGATTTCAGCATGATAAAGGCCGCCGGCTGGGGCTGCGCCCCCGCCAACGCCATGGACGAGATCAAGGCGATCGCCCGCGTCGTGTCGAAAAAAACGAACGAGGAAGACGCCGTCGCCGACCTTATTTCTTCGATCGCGCTCGGGAAAGGCCATCCAGAAACAGCATGAGGCGATGCTGGACGCCTTCGAAATACTCATCCTGAAGGGCTGCCGCGGTTTCCCCGATGAAGCGGTAATGCCAGCTTTCCCAGACATAGCCGGTCACCGTCTCCATGCCTTCGGGATAGGAAAGCGAAAAGCCGAAGCGCCCCGCGTTGGCCTTCATCCATCTTCCCGCGTCGGTCTTCGCGAAGTCGTCGGTGATGGAGCCGAAATCGGCGGCAGTGCCGAGCTGGTGCTGGCTCGCGCCGGGTACGGCGGAGACCCTGGCCGCTTCCTTTTCGCCCATCTCCGCGACATTGCGGGCGAATAGATCTTTCTGGTACGCGTAGCTTCTATAGGCCGAAGAAACGACAATCGTAATGCCATCGGCTCTGGCCGCCTTATCCATGGCTTTGAGGGCATCGAGCGCCGGCTTCCTGAGCCGGTGGCCCGGCCGGGACAGCGAGAGGCCTGTATTGTCCAGAACGACGAGGTCGCCTGGTTCGTAGCCGCTCGCGAGACCTTTCTGCTTGTCGGCGCGCGTCAGAAGAAAAGGATCGGCGGCCATTTCCACCTGGATCGCGTCGATCAGGGCGAAAAAGCGTTCGGGCGAGGCTTCGATCCGTTTGTTGATGGCGGCTGCTGGCGTCGGTTCCATTCCGGATGCGGCGACGATGGCTTTCATTTCCTTTATCTTGACGCTTTTGGCCGACTCGCAGCCGGCTACGGAGAGAAAAGCGAGGGTACAGGCGAGGACGAAAAGGATGGATTTCATTGGAAGCAGTATAGCAGAGGCTTCCCTTCATGAGGAATGGCCTTGGCGGTCGGGACGCGGAGCTGTTAGGATGAGGGAATGATAGGGCATGAGGAGCGGCGATGACGACTGGGCAATATGGCGAGTTCGACAGGATACGCGGCGAATTCAGGGAATACGTGGCTAGGCTCTCGAACGAAGCCCCATGGCTGGGCGCCCTGCAGGAGAAACTCCGTCTTTCAATGGGCTACGACGATTACAGCATCGAAACGCCCATAGTCTACAACGAGGCGCTCGACGATATAAGCCCGCGCGACCAGCCGCGATTCATCGTCGTGGCGGACAATCCGGGAAAAAACGAGCAGAAAGCCGCCAACAGGCGCTACCTCGTGGGACAATCGGGCAAGCTCGCCCAGGGATGGTTCCTCAAGGAACTGGGCATGGATTTCAGGGCTTCCTCCCTCATCATCAACAAAACGCCCATCCATACGCCCAAAACCGCCGAGATCGGCCGCATGCGCAAGCTCGCCAAGGACGAGTCCGCGCGACGGGCCGTCGAGCTGGACCGTCTGCTCGACGAGAGCCAGCGCAGGATGGCCCGTTTCGCCTTCGGGCTCCACGGCTGCCTTGGAGGCGTCCTCTGGGTTTCAGGATATGGCGAATTGAGACCGAAGGGTCTTTTCTCGGCCTGGGCAGAGGAAATCACGAGCCTTTATGCCGGCGCCAGCCCGGCCTTGCGCGACAGCGTCTGGGTATTCAGGCATTTTTCCATGAACCAATGCGCCATCGAATACAAGCAGTTCGAGGGAAGTGCCAAGGAACCCATGGCGAAGCTCGCGGCCATCGGCGCGGCGAACAGGAAGCGGATTCTGGGCTGGTGAGCGGCCGGGGCCGCGGCCCCGGCGAGGCGATCGAGGTCCGGCGAGCCGGCCCCGGCCGCCTCACCACCAGTTCAGCACATCTTCGGCGAAGCCGAGGAAGCGGTCGACCTTCAGGACTCGGCCGTCATCCAAGATGACCTTGCCGGTAAAATAGCCGAAAACCTGATGCTGCACGGATTTTATCAGAAGGAGATCGGTGGCGCTGTTCCTGTCCACGATGGGCTCGAAATCCATCTCGAAGCGTCCATCGGAACTTTCGAATTTCCAGGGGGCGAGATAGTCCGCCGTGTCGATGCGGAAGGTAACCTCCTCCAGCTTGTGGGCGCGTCCTCCGTAGAACAGCATGTTTTCCGAGGCGGGACTCCGGTCCGAAAAGCCGTAGCCGATATTCCAGCCGAAGGGAAGGCCGTCCAGGAGCCCCGACGCCGAGCCCCAGTACCAGCGATTCTTGTAGGTCCAGACGCCCCTGCCCCAATCGAGCCCTGCGAAAGCCGAGTCGGGCGCGAATGGATAGCTCCGCGAGCCTAGCTTTACGCTGCCGCTCGCCGGCATGCAGTTTATCTTCCTGTTGTAATAAAAAGCGCGGCGATTTTCCTTCCAGGAGGTGGCGATGTTCATGCTGTCGGCGTCGGGCGGCTGATCCAGGATCAGTTCGGCCTCGAGCCCTCTCGCGCCGTCGGGAGCCACGAAACCGGGACAGGAGGCGGAAATCCGCCGCTTGCCCTTCTCCATCGAGAAGGCGATGGAGAGTTTGCCGCTTTCGTGCCTGATGAGCCCTTCATCGGAACCTTCCGGAAATCCCGTCTTCCCTAGAGGCATGAAGTTCATATCCTGGAACTGGGCGACTTTTCCCGAGGCGAAGTCCAGCCAGGCTACGGCGAAAAGCCCCAGATAGCCGAGATCGGATATCGTGAAGGTGATGCCGTATTTCCCGTCGTGGGAAATCACGTAGTAATAGTCCCATTCCTTGAGCCGCAGGGCTGATGCCGACACTTTCGACCTGTCGTAGCGCCAGAACGGCTGTCTCGCCCAACCTTCCTCGATGAGTCGCCCATCTTCCCCGAGAAGCTCCAGCGGACGGACGATTTCCTTTTGCGTCATGAATTCCTCCTCGTTTGGCTTTGTCTGGCCATCAGCGAACCGTCGACAGGATCCAGTCGCCCAGCGCGGCGAGCGCTTCGGGGGCGAAGGTTTCGGAAATAGCCGCGTATTCGTTGGGCAGGCCCGTTACGGCATGCTGGAACAGGTGATTCAGTCCTTCGAGCTCGAGAAGGCTGTAGTTTTTGTTGCCGGCCGCGTCCAGGGCAAGCCCGATTGCCTTAAGGTTTTCGCCCGCGGGCACCTGCAGGTCCTTCGTGCCGTTCATGGCGAGCAGGGGAATTCTCAGCGCGGAAAGCGCGGCTGAGGGGTCGAGCGCAAGAAAAACCTTGATCCAGGGACTCAAGAGCTGACCCGCAATGATTCCCGCCGTCTTGCCGTCCACAGCCGCCGGCAGCGCCGAAATAATTTTCGCCTTCTTCTCTGTATCGTCTCCCTGCTCCATGGCGATGGCATAGAGTCTGGCATTGAGGAGGTTGGCTTCTTTGATCGTGTTTTCATCCAAGCCTGAAGCCTCGGCGAGGGCTCTGTTCTGCGAAAGCAGGAGCTTGTCGCCCCTTATGCCCGGTCCCGCCAGCATGACGACGAAGGAAACGGCGGGATCGCTCGATCCCAGCAGGGCGGCGATGATGGCTCCTTCGCTGTGTCCGACGACCCCGACTTTGGTTGGATCGATCTCCGGCCTGGTTGATAGAAAGGCCACGGCCGCCCGGGCATCGGCGGCGAAATCATAGGTCGTCGCCGCGGCGAAATTCCCGCTCGAACCGCCGACGCCCCTGTCGTCGTAACGCAGGGCCGCTACGCCCCGCCGCGCCAAGTAATCGGCTATGACAAAAAATGGCTTGTGCCCCATTATTTCTTCGTCTCGGTTTTGGGGTCCCGATCCGGAGACGAGGATGACGGCGGGGAAAGGCCCTTTTCCCAGCGGAAGCGTGAGCGTGCCGGAAAGCCGTATGCCTGCCGCCTGATTCGTGAATTCCACGTCCTGGGCGGATTGGGGCGATACGGATTGGGCCAAGGCGGGCACGATGGCCGCAAAACCCATGACAAGTAAAATGGCTATCCTTTTTATTGATGTAATTTTCATGCGCCTATTGTGACGCATAACTCAGCCCGTCGCAAGAAAGCCGCCGCCATTATTCGGCGGCGGCGAGGATCTTTCAGGAAATGATCATCGACAAGGGGCGTTCACTTTCCCAGAAGCTTGTCCGTGTGCCTCGTGATGGCCGCGGGATCGGCCAGGTCGAGGGGAAGAATAATCTTCGTGCCAGGGGCGGCGAGACCATTGAGAGCGTCGATATAGGCCTCGGCCACCCTGAGCGAAGCCGCGTCGGCGCCGTTGGGAAGGGACACGGCCTTGGCGATCGTCTCGATGGACTCGGCTGTGGCCCTCGCGACCGCCAGAATCTCGGCGGCATGACCTTCGGCCTCGTTGATGGCGCGCTGCTTTTCCCCCGTGCTCTTGTTGACGGCTTCTTCCATGCTGGCCATGGAGTAGTTGATCTTGCTTTCCATCACGCCGAGACTTTTGGCGATCTCAGCGCGTTTGTCGCGTTCCGCCTTCATCTGCAGTTCCATCGATTTGAGCACCGTGTCCGGCACCTGGATATTCTGTATCTCATAACGCGTCACCTTGACGCCCCAGGGCGCGGCGGCCTCGTCCAGCGCCCGCACGACCGAGGCGTTGATGGCGCCGCGCTCCTCGAAGGTGCGATCGAGCTCCAGCTTGCCGATGACGGCCCTGATGGTCGTCTGGGCGAGGAATATGCAGGCGAGGTGATAGTCGGTGACGCCGTAGCTCGCCCGTTTCGCGTCCATGACGCGAAGGTAGAGGACACCGTCCACGTGAACCTTGACGTTGTCGGCGGTAAAACATTCCTGGGAGGGCACGTCGACGGCTTGTTCCTTGAGGGTATGCTTGTATGCCACGCGGTCGATGAAAGGCATGAGGATGTGGAATCCCGCGTCGAGGCTGGAGGAATAGCGTCCGAGGCGCTCGACGATGCTTGTCGACTGGGCTGGGATGATGCGAATCGAACGGACAAGCTGGATGACGATAAGGAGGCCGAAGGCGCCCGTTATGATGAATAAAGGAAAGAGCGGATTCATTGCGCATCTCCTTGGCGCGCTGAGCTTTTCATGCCCGCGGGACGCGTCGCCATAGCCATCTCCCTCGCGCGGTCCGGCGTGGGAAGCGAAGGCAGGAGCTCGGCCTTCTGCAAGCCGAGAATATCGGTCAGGCCACGAAGCTCGGCAAGTTTTTCAGGAAGCACCTGCGTGCTCGCCGAACCGAGGATTCGTTCGAGTCTTTCGATGTATTGATCCGCGAGGCGCAGCGTCATCGCCGACTTGCCCCCGGGCGAGGAAAGCGCCTTGGCGATGAGCCCCAGCCCCTCGGCGGTCGCGTCGCTCACTATCTTGATCGCGCTAGCCTTGCCGTCCGCCTTATTGATCGTACGCGTCCTCTCGCCGAGCGAAATGTTGATCGCTTCCTCTCGTTCGCCTTTGGAGACATTGATGCGGCTCTCCTTCACGCCCTCGCTGGCGAGAATCTCGGCCCGTTTTTCCCGCTCGGCTCGCATCTGCCTTTCCATGGCTTCCGTGATGACCTCGCTCGGCGTGATGGAACGGACTTCATAGCGCGTAACCTTGATGCCCCAGGGATCGGTCGCCTCGTCCACGGCCTTCACGATATTGTCATTGATGACCTCTCGCTCGGCGAAGCTCTTGTCGAGCTCGATCTTGCCGATCTCGGAGCGCATCGTCGTCTTGGCGAGCTGAACGGTGGCGAAGCGGTAATCGTCGATGCCGTAGCTCGCGAGGACGGGATCGAAAATCTTGTAGTACAGGATGCCGTCGACCGTTACCTGGACGTTGTCCGACGTGATGCATACCTGCGGCTCCACGTCGATCACGTCCTCCTTGAGCTGATGTCTGTAGGCAACCCGCTCCACGAAGGGTATGCGGAGATGAAGCCCCGAGCCGAGGGTCTTCCGGTACTTGCCGAGCATCTCCACGACATAGGCTTTCTGCTCGGGCACAATGATGATGAAACGGAAGAGCGCCAGGATCGCCGCCAAGGCAAGGGCATAGGCGAGAATGATACCAACCATCACCGATCCTCCTTGAGGTCCGCCGCGTTCGCGGAATCCTTGTCAGGCAATCGCCGCCCATCCTCGTCCGGATCGAGGAAGTCCTTGGTCACGACGAGGCTCAAGCCTTCACGCGAGACGACTCTCACGGTCCGCCCCGGCTCGAGCGTCTCGAGGTAGGAGACGGCCTTCCAACTTGTCCCATGGAAGCGAACGCGCCCCGGGGAATCGGGGCCGATCCGCTCCGTCACCTCGGCCGCCTCGCCGGAAAGAGACTCGATCTCCTCTCCTTCGCGATAAAATGCCGTGCCCTTCAGGAGCCGCTTGAAACGCTTGCGGAGGAAGATTAAGGACATAAGGCTTGAAGCTGTCCAGAAAAGAGCCTGGATCGCTGGGCTAGAGGCAAAAGGAGGCAGGACGCAGAGTATGGAGGTCGCGATGGCTCCCAATCCGAAAAAGATAATGGCGATGCCGGGGATGAAGGTTTCGGCGCCAACGAGGGCAAGGCCGAGGAGAGCCCACCAAAACCAGGGACCAAACATAGACGAATGCCTCCAAAACCGCAAAAAGCCCGCGCTTATTCGGCGCATCCAGTAATCACAAGATACGCGCAGCTGCCCCGCCGGTCAAGTTGCCCGACATCATCCGGCCTTTCGATACGGCCTCCCTTGACCGGGAAGCCGGGGCCCCTTACGCTTCCGGAATGAAGGCATACCCTCTCCTCGGCAAAGTACTATGGATCACGGGGGCTTCCTCGGGAATCGGCGAGGCCATGGCGCTGGAGGCGGCAAAGCGCGGCGCACTCCTCATCCTGTCGGGGCGCGGCGAAAAAGCGCTCGAGGCGGTTGCCGCCGCCTGTCCTTCCGGCTCGACCGCCGTGCTGGCCTTCGACCTGGCCGACAAGGCGCGGCGCCGGGAAGCCGCGGCCAAAGCGACCGATTTTTTCGGCCGCGTCGACTGCCTTGTCCTCAACGCTGGCGTCAGCCAACGTTCCCGTTTCGAGAGCAGCTCCACCGAAGTCTTCGACCTGATCATGGAGACCAATTTCGCGGCATCCGTCGATCTGACCCGGATTTTGCTCCCCGAAATGGCGAAAAGGAATTCGGGATGCGTCGTCTGCGTCTCGAGCGTGGCCGGCCTCATGGGCGCGCCATGGCGCACGGCTTATTCAGCCTCGAAACACGCGCTCGGCGGATTTTTCGCTTCGCTGAGGGCCGAACTTCAAGGAAAAAAGATCCAGATCACCATGGTATTCCCCGGATTCGTGCGCACCAATATTTCCGTCAACGCCCTGGAGGGCGACGGCGGCAAGCACGGCATCCTCGATCCCCTGCAGAAGAACGGCCAGGATCCCGCGGTTACCGCCCGCGTCATCCTCGACGGAATCGAAGGCGGAAGAGCGGAGATCAAGGTTGCCTTCGACGCCAAAGCCAGGCTCGGCCTTTTTCTTTCCCGGCACTTCCCCGCCCTTTTCGCGAAAACCATAGCCCGACAGGGCGGGCTCTAAAGCAGGAGACAGTCATGACCTCCATCCTCATCGTTTTCTTCATACTTCTCTTTCCCGCCCTGGCTCTTTTCGCCAAGGCAAGAGTCCCTCTTTTCGCCGGGTGGAGCATCCTCATCGTCTGCTACCTCACCGGCCTGATCCTGGGGAATTCGGGAATGCTTCCCGAATCGGCCGCGGGACTTCTCGACACCGTATCCACGGTGGCGGTTATCGTCTCGATCCCCCTCCTCCTCTATTCCGTCGACATAAAACAATGGAGAGCGCTTTCCGGAAAAGCCATTCTGGCCTTCGTCCTGGCCGGTTTTTCCATTGTCGTCGTATCCGCCGCCGTCCACTTCCTCTACGGATCGCGCGCGACCGAATCATGGAAGATCGCGGGCATGCTCGTCGGACTCTACACGGGAGGCACGCCGAACCTGGCCGCGATAAAAACGGCGCTTGACGTGGACAGGAATGTGTATATCGCCGTGCATACGTCGGATATGGTGATGTCGGCGCTCTATATTCTGGCCGTGATGACGGTGGCCAAGCCAATCTTCTCGAAAATCATGCCCGTGATAGACTGGAATTCCGACGCGGTATCGGCCGAAGGCATCGGAGCCGAAGCCCGTCTGGAGGATTTTTTCGCCAGGCCGGTGCGGTACAGGCTGCTCGGAGCCCTTGGGCTGACCGTCGCCATCGTGGGTCTTTCGCTTGGGCTTTCGCTTCTCTTCCCCTCCGATTTCCAGACGATGATCGTGATTCTCGCCGTGACGAGCGCGGCCCTGGCGGCTTCCCTCATCCCTCGGGTGCGTTCGATTCCCATGACATTCCAGGCGGGCGAATATTTTCTTTACGTTTTCTGCATCGCCGTGGGAGCGATGGGCGATTTCAAGACGCTGCTTTCGGGAGCGCCCACCTATCTCATCTACGTAACGTTATGTCTCTTCGGCGCCTTCCTGCTTCATGCTCTTCTATGCGCCATTTTCAGGATCGACGTCGATACGATGCTCATCGTTTCCACGTCCGCGATCTGCTCGCCTCCCTTCGTGGGAGTGGTAGCGGTAGCGCTCAAGGCGAGAAAATTGATTGTGCCCGGCATAACGACAGGCATCATCGGATACGCCGTGGGCAATTATCTCGGCGTCGCGCTCGCCGAACTGCTCCACTCCTTGGGCGGCTGAGCCGCCATTTCGGCGAAAGCTTCGCCCGCGGCCTCGAGCGTCATTTCGATGTCGCGTTCGGTGTGGGCGAGCGAGATGAACCAATTGTGGTGAGGATGCATGAAGACGCCGCGATCGGCCATCGCCGCGCAAAACCGCTGGTTCAGGTAGAGATCGGGATCCTCGTCAAAGGTGAGGTAGGGAATGGCGAGGGGGCCCGAGACGCGGGCGCCGAAACCGGCGGATCTGCCCAGGCTTTCGAGGCCTTCCTTGAGCGAGGCTCCCAGTTTTTCCAGCCGCGGGACGCCGCCCATCCTCTCCATTTCGTCCATGGCGGCCATGGCGGCTATCATGGGCCCCGCCGACATCCAGTATGTGCCGGTGATGAAAAAGCCCGAAGCGGCCTTGGCTAGATCCTTGCCGCCCAGAAGGACAGAGAGGGGATAGCCGTTCGCCATCGCCTTTCCCATCGTCACCATATGGGGATGGGCGCCGAAGCGGACATGGCTGCCCCTCGCGTCCAGCCGGAAATTAGCTCGTATGTCGTCCATGATGAAAAGGGCGCCCTCGGACGCGCAGAGCCGCTCCACGGCGGGGAAGAATTCTGGCGAAGGCAGCTGCTGAGGCTTGAACGTCGGATGGTGGTAAGGCGTCAGGATGACCGTGGCGATCTTCCCTCTGTAACGCGCAAAAAGCTCTTCCAGGCCGGCGATATCGTTGTAGTCGAAAAAAGCGACGTTTCGCTGTTCCTCCTCGGCGAAGACGGGGAAAACGTTGCTCGAACACCAATTGGCCGCTCCGTGGTAGGCTCCTTCGGCCGCGATGACAATCTGCTTGCCCGTTTCCGCCCTGGCGAGGGAGACGGCGAGCGTCGTCATGTCGGTGCCGTTCTTCGAGAATACGGCCCAATCCATGCCCGCGACCGTGGCGACGAGACGTTCGGCCAGTTCCACCATGACGGGATGAGGCTGATTCAGCAAGTCTCCTCGGGCTATCTGGGCAAGCGCGGGACCGTCCACCCGCGGGTTGCCGTAGCCCACGATCTGGCTTCCATAACCGCAGAGATAATCAATGAATTCATTGCCGTCGATATCCCTGATCCGGCAGCCCGACGCGCCCTCGAGATAATACGGGAAATGGCCGGGAACGAGAAATCCGGGGCTCTTGGAGCCATAGATTCCGCCGGGAATGACGCGGGAAGCGCGTTCGAAGTAGGCGAGCGAGTTCTTGAATTTTCCTGACGAAGCGTTCATTTTTCTTCCTTCCGAACAGGGATGGCCAGATACCAGGACAACCTGTCCAGCACGGCGAACAGCCCCTGGACGAGAGGAAGGAGGCCGGCGACGGCTACCTCTCCCGCGCCGAGGGCGACGACAGCCTGGCGTTTGCCCGACAGGACGGTGACGGCCGCTTCGGGGCTGGAGAACGCGAGGACGGCGTCGTCGCTCGGCGCTTTTCCGCTCGGCCTTGTCGCGCTCGGCGCTTTTCCGCTCGGACCTTCGGCGAGCACCGCGATCGTCCGGCCTTTCTTTTCAAGCCTGAAGATGGCGCTTCCGGCTTCGATCCTGACTATTCCATCGGGAAAATGACGCATGCGTTTTTCGAGATAAGGATCGCCCGCGACGGCGGCGAGGCCATGGGCGGTAGCCGCGAGGAGCAGCCTGGCTTTCGCCTGAGGCGTCGTATCGGCGGAACGGAGCAGCTCGGGAGCCCGGCCCGCGGCTGCCTTGAAAAAACGCAGCGCCCGGAAAAAACCCGGACCGAAGGGCAGCGGAAGTATCATGCCCCGGCCGCCGGCGAGAGCGCGCGAACAGGAGCGGGCATCCGGAAAAACCAACATGCCGCCGGGCGCGGTCCAGCCCCCCTCCGGCGGTCTTCCGCCGAATCCAGCGGTGACGCGGCCGCCTGCGCAGATCAACCATGCTTTTTCACCGATGCCAGGAACCGCGAGCGACAAGCTGAAAGACGCCTCGCACAGTTCAGCCAGCCCTTTATCCATCGCGGCGGCCTCGGCCACGAGATGGGCGGTCACGGAAAGCCTGATTCTGGCGAGCGTTGACGCTTCTTCGCGCGACAGCGATTCGATGCTGATTTTCATTGACTTCCTCACCTCCAGCGATGATAGCTGATCCCCTGCCTGAACGGAAGAGCCGGCGGATCCCGATATATACCCGATCTTCCCGCCGGCGCATTATCAGGCTATAGTAACGAAGGGAGTATGCAATGCCAGATTTCACCATCGAGACGCTGGGAAACTGTTCGCTCGATTCGCCCATCGGATTGTCGACGACCATGGGCGATGGGGTTCCCAACTTCGTTTCCGAAAACCGGCTCATCCGTTACAGAATAGACGCGATGCCAGGCGATCAGCCCCCTGTCGAGAGGAAGGACCTCCTCGAGGTTGCCGGACCAAGACAGAAAATCTATTTCAGCCCTTCCCATGTCCATGCGGGCATCATCACCTGCGGAGGCCTTTGTCCAGGGCTCAACGATGTCATAAGGGCCATCGTCCGCAGCCTCTGGTACCTCTACGGAGTGCGCCGCGTCACCGGCATCCGCTACGGCTACAAGGGCCTGCTCCCCGACTACGGCTACGACGTCGTCCACCTCAGCCCGGAAGTCGTGGATGACATCCATAAAATCGGGGGAACCCTGCTCGGCACTTCGCGCGGCGGCGGGGAACGCACTTCGGAAATCGTCGATACGATCGAACAGCTGAACCTGAATATCCTTTTCGCCATAGGCGGCGACGGCACGCAGAAGGGAGCCCTCGCCATAGCCAAAGAAATCGAAAAACGCCACCTCAAGATCGCCATAGTAGGAATCCCGAAGACGGTGGACAACGACATCGAGTTCGTCGAAAAAACCTTCGGGTTCGATACGGCCGTGGTCAAGGCATCGGAAGCGGTAGCGGCCGCCCATATGGAAGCCCATTCCCAGATCAACGGCATCGGCCTCGTCAGGCTCATGGGACGCGATTCCGGATTCATAGCGGTGCATACCGTGCTTGCCGTCCACGAAGCCAATTTCGTCCTCATACCTGAAGTTCCTTTCGATCTGAAAGGAACTTCAGGGCTCCTCGCCGCCATCGAACGAAGACTCGCGAGGCGAGGCCATGCCGTCATCGTCGTGGCCGAAGGAGCGGGCCAGGAACTTTTCGCCGGGCAGACCGGCGCCGACGCTTCCGGAAACAAGAAGTTATGCGATATTGGACTTCTCCTCAAGGAAAAGATCCAGGAATATTTCGACGCGAGGAAAATGGAAATAAACCTCAAATACATAGACCCCAGCTATATGATCCGCGCCGCGACCGCCGAACCCATAGACTCCATGTACTGCGAGCGGCTCGGCAACAACGCCGTCCATGCCGCCTTGGCGGGAAAGACGAAGCTCATCATCGGCCTCGTCAACAATGAGTTCGTACACATCCCCATGGAGGAGGCGATTTCCAGGCGGAAGCTCGTCGATCCCGAAGGCAGCCTATGGAGGGACGCGGTGGAAGCGACGCAACAGCCCCTCAGCCTGAAAAACCAGGACGCGGGACAACAGCCATGAAAAAACCGACTCCGACGCGGAAACTGGCCGGAGCCGCCGCAAAAAAAGCGATTGTCGTCGGCGCTGGCCTTTCCGGGCTGACCGCCGCGGCCCTCCTCGCGGAGCGAGGGCTGGAGGTCACCGTCGTCGAACAGTGCGACAGACCGGGCGGCGCCGCTTCAGCCTTCCGCCGCGGAGACATCACCTTCGACATCGGCGCCGCCATGATGTTCGGTTTCGGCGAGCGGGGCTTCAATCCCCACAACTGGCTCATGACCGAGCTGGGCGAGCCCATCGACATGTACAGGCACGAAGCCATGTACAGGCTTTTTTACGGCGACAGCCCCATAACCTTCCATGCCGACAGGGAACTCTTCATCCGCGAACTGGAAGGGCTGTTCCCTCGGGCGGGAGAGGAGATCAGGGCCTTCTACGACTACATAGGCGGCCTTTACGAAAAAGTCATAGCGCCGGTGAGCGTATTCGAGGCGCCCAACGACATGCCTCTCTCCGAAATGCGCCGGAACGCGAAAAACGGCCTCAAGGCCCAGCTCACCATGGTCGGGCTGCTTTTCCGGAACGCCGAATCCGTGATGCGGCCCTTCATTCACGATCCCCAGGCGAGGGCCTTCTTCGACAAACTAACCTCGACCTATTGCTACACGACGATCAGGGAGACGCCGGCCATCCTCGCCGCGACCATGTTCATAGACAACCATGTGGGCGGCGCCTATTATCCGGCCGGCTCGGCGATGGCCCTGAGCTCGCGCCTCGAAAAGGCGATCGAGGCGAGGGGCGGCCGCTTTCTCTACAGGACCAAGGCGAAAAAAGTCCTGGGCGAAGCCGGCGGGATCACGGGCATCGCGACGGAGAGCGGCGAGGAACTCAAGGCCGACCTCGTGCTTTTCGCGGGCTCTCTCAGGGCCTTCGCGGGGTCCATGGACCCCGACAATCTCCTTCCCCGGCGCTGGAAAGAAAAGATCCTGGGACTCGAGATGACCATGCCGAGCTTCGTCGTCTATGGCACGGTCAAAAAAGCGGCGCTGCCGGCGGACGCGATGCCCGTGCAGATGTTCGTCGACAACAGGGAAGCGCTCGACGAGGGCGACGTGACCCTCTACCTCCCCTCGCTCGAAGACCCCTCCCTCGCCCCGCCCGAGCTCTCCACCTTCCTCATTATAGGCCCTTCGATGAGGACATGGCCCGAGCCCAAATCTCCCGACTACGGCGACAAGGCCTATGTACTGGCGAAAAAGGCCGAGGCTGACAGGATGCTCGCCCTCGTCGAGCGCCGAATGCCGGGTTTCATCGCGGGAATCGAGGGAAGAATCGAGGCAAGCCCCACGACGATCTGGCGATATCTGGGAAAAACCGGTGGCAGCGTCGCCGGACCCAAACAGAAAATGGGCCAGCACCTTCTCCTCCGCCAAGGCTCCCGCGGGCCGGTTCCGGGTCTCTACTTCGCCGGCGAGTCCACCGTGATGGGCACGGGTACGCCGGCCGTGACCGTTTCGGGCATCTCTGCGGCCAACAGGATACTGCGCACGCTGGGACTCCAGGCCTTTTCGTCAGGCAAAAAGGCGTTCTCCTCGGTGCGGATCATCCCAAAAGGAAGCAGGGGCAACCTGCCTGTCGGCGAGGCAGCCGCGCTATCGTCGCGGTGCCGGTGGTGCGAAAAGGCGCCCTGCGCGGCCGCCTGCCCCGCCCGTTTCGACATTCCGGGCATCATGCGCAGGATGGAAGCGAACAACATCGTCGGAGCCGGCAGGCAGCTCGCCGGTCCCGCCGGAACCCGGACATTGGGGACAAGCTGCGCCGACTGCGCCGCCGATATAAAAAACAAGCCGCCTTGCGAGGCGGCCTGCATAAGGAGAAATAGCGCGGAAGGACCAGTGTCGATTTCGCGTGTTATCGCGTCTTTGTCTTGAGGCGAAGATAGACCTGTTTGCCTGAATCGGTGGGGCTCGCCCTCTCGTCGATCTCGAAGAGACCCGATGCCTTTATGAGGTCGCCCAGCTTCCTGAAACCATAGTTGCGGGGGTCGAATTCGGGTTGCCTGTTCGCGATATAGGTGCCGACGGCGCCGAGGTAAGCCCAGCCGAATTCGTCGGCCGCGTCCTCGACGGCGCTTTCCAGCAGGGCTTTCATCCTGCGGTCCGTCTTGATGTCGCTCTGGCTCTGGGTGCGGGACTGAGCGTCCTTTTCCTTCGTGGCTTCCTTTTCCCCTTCGTCCTCGCGCAGAATTTCGGTATAGATGAACTTGTCGCAGGCTGCCACGAAGGGCTTGGGCGTCTTGCGCTGCCCGAAGCCGAGAACCAGTTTCCCGTCCTCCCTGAGCCTCGCCGCCAGCCGCGTGAAATCGGAGTCGCTCGACACGACGCAGAATCCGTCCAGGCTCTCGGTATAGAGAAGATCCATGGCATCGATGATCATCGCGCTGTCCGTGGAATTCTTTCCCTGTGTGTAGGAAAACTGCTGCACGGGCTGGATGGCGAACTCGAGGAGCTTGTCCTTCCAGGAACGCAGGTTCGTGTTGGTCCAGTCGCCGTAGATTCTCTTGACGCTGGCCACGCCGTATTTGGCCACCTCGGCCAGAAGGCCTTCTATGATCTTGGCCTGTGTATTGTCCGCGTCTATGAGTACCGCCAGCTTAAGCTGGCTCTGTTCGCTTTTCATCATTCTTCTCCTAAAAGGAAGCCTTTGTGCAGGCTGACCTGCATCACCGAACCGACCCGGATCGAAATGGGGGCGCCGCTCGCCACGTCCTCACCCTCGAGCACGTAGTCCTTCTCGGTTTTCCGAAGGTTCACCGGCCTCACGGCCACGGTTCTTATCTCGCCTTCGATCGCCCATCGTATATCGAGCCTTGAATACTTGGCTTTGAGAGCGGCCTGGATGACGCGCACTTTTCCGTTGAAATCCAGTCCGCGCGCGGAAAGCCCGGCTTCGGAATACCTCGCGACATGACCTGTTTTGGAGTCCGCGGTTTCCGATCCAACCATAGCATGGAGTTGGGGAAGGGTATAGATCAGTTTGCGCTTCAGCCTTTCCTCGAGTCTTTTCCTGAATTCGGGGGTGATGGGAAGCCTGGATATCTCGGAAACCAGAAGAGGTTCCGGATCGATGGCCTCATCGGCCGCGAAGGCCAATGCGCCTGGCTCGGCGAAATCCATGGTCGCCCCGAGGTTCCCGAAATCGGCCTCTGAAACCGCGTCATGCGTTTCGCGCGCGATGTCGCCATGCGCCGCGTCGTTATGCGCCAGGTCGCCCTGCACCGAGTCGCCGCGCGCCGCGTTGCCGTCATGAGAAGGAGTGACCCCAGGACCTCCCGGCGCGCGGCGGCTCTTCCCCGAAGCCGCCTTCGCCGAGCTGCGCATCGCCGGTGGAGGCAAGCCGATATCGATCAGGGCCTTCTCGATGATCGAAGCCTGTATCGTACCGAAAAAATAAATCCCCTCGCCCAGCATCTCGTGGGGAAACCGCGAAAGCGTCCCGCTCTGCTCGATGATCTTGGCCGAGCTTTTATCGGCCGAAAGCACATACCCGCGGAAAAGCCTTATGGAATTATACTCCTCTTCCCAGGCGCGGATATCGAAACTGAGAGCTTGCGGAACAGGCATGCCGCTCATCCTTCCAAGCATGCGCTCGATATCCTCTATGGACCGGCCGGAAGCGAAAGCCCTCCTGATCGAAGCGCGCGTCAAGGTAATTTCCCAGGCTCCCGACGCCGCGACCAGGATCCCTATGTCGAGCAACGCGACGATGTCGCGGATGGAAGCGGAAGGAAGGATGTGGATGAGACCGGAACCATCGACGGAGATCGCGGCGTGGGCATCCTCCGAGACCGCTCGCCATTGAACCGACAATCTCTCGGGTACGCACTGGAGCCCGCCTTCCGTTTCCTCAAGGAGACCGAAAGTCCTGAGGGCAGCCGCGACGGCCTCGGAAAACTCATCGGAAACGTTGCCGTTCGGCAGCAGACGTATGAACCTGCCAAGCCCCGAGGGAGAGAAGGAAAAACGCTTCCCGAAGAAAGGAGCGAAGGACTGCGCCAGCATGCCGCTCTGCGTGGCGCCCGGATTCCCGGCCGTCAGGCCGACGAGGGCAAAAGCGAAATCGCCCGAATGCGAAACAAGCAGCTCGGAAAAAGCCTTGAAATCCGCGGACATCCCATGTTCGTCCCTCGAGGCGATCTTCGCGGCCAAAAGCGCGTGGATAATCGCTTCCACGATGCCGGCGCCGGCGGGATCGCCCGGAAAAAGAACCGAGAGCCTTTTCCTGGCGCGAATCGAGAGCTGGCCGCTCTTCAGGAGAATATCGCGGTACTCCTTCAGAAGGGCGTAGGTTATAAGCCCCAAATCCTGCACCGAAAGCAGCGCGGGCGGCGGCCCCTCGCGGAGGAATTCCCGCGCCTCGGCGGCCATCCCCGACCCGGCTTTCCCCGACTCGGCCCCCTCCGTATCGCCCCCCCACATCCGCCGCTCCCCGGAATCGGTTCCGAAAAGAATGTCGGCGCGCGCTGCGCCCGCCCGCGCGGCCGCGGAAAAGAAAGGATTCACCGCGTAGATATTTTCCTTCACGCTGAAAATGAGCAGCCGCTCGCCCAGGTTCGCCAGCCTGTAGTCCAGCTCGTGGTAGGAAACCTCCCCCGCGAGGCTTTTCTGCAGCAAAAGCCTGTCGGCCTCGCCGGCCACGTAAATCGTCCCCACGATGAGCTTGTCGAGCCTGTCCATCATGGCCACGGCGGCGCGCTGGACATCGGGAGCCGACAGCATGGCGCCAAGGCTGCTGACAATCTTTTCCTTGTCCGCGGCGACGCGTTCGCTCTGTCCCAGATAATTGCGGGCGAGCCCCTGGAGCCGGCCCGCGTTGTCGTTGAGCATCGTCTCGCGCCACTGAGCGACCCACATTTCATTCATAGTATCGATATTCACTATTTTCACTCATCCCATGTTTCGATCGCATAACGGTACCCTTGTTCGATGAGGAACCGTCTGCGGTTGTCGGCGAATTCTTCTTCCACGCTGTAGCGTGAAACCAGAGAATAGAAAAAGCTGTTCTGCTGTTTGGGCCTCAATATGCGGCCCAGCCGCTGCGCTTCCTCCTGCCTGCTGCCGAAGGAGCCGGAGACCTGGATGGCCACCGACGCGTCGGGCAGATCGATGGCGAAGTTAGCCACCTTCGAGACGACCAGAAGCCTGATCTCCCCGGTCCTGAAAGCGGCATACAACGTTTCCCGCTCGGCCTCGGGCGTCGCGCCCGTGATGAGGGGAGCCTTGAGCAGGGCGGCGTAGCGCTTGAGCTGCTCGATATACTGTCCGATGACGAGAATTCCCTCGCCCGCGTGATGCTCGGCCAACGCGAGCACGACATCTTCCTTCATGGGATTCTCCGCGGCGATGCGGATCTTCGCGCGCTGGGTGGCCACGGCATAGGAAAGCCTCGTATCGTCGTTCATCTGGATGCGAACTTCCCTGCACCAGGCTTCCGCTATGAAACCCTTCTTCTCGAGCTCTTTCCAGGGTACGTCATAACGCTTGGGTCCTATGAGGCAGAAGACATCCTCTTCCTTGCCGTCCTCCCTCACGAGGGTAGCCGTCAGGCCGAGGCGCCGAACGGCCTGCAGTTCGGCCACCACCCTGAAGACCGGCGCCGGAAGCAGGTGGACTTCGTCGCAGACGATGAGGCCCCAGGGTTCGCGCCGCAGTATGCCGAAATGCGGAAAGTCGGCGTTCTTGTCGGGACGCCAGGTGAGGATCTGGTAGGTCGCTATGGTGATGGGTTTGATCGTCTTGCTGGCGCCCGTGTATTCCCCGATCATATCGGGGTCTATATCCGTCTTGGCGATGAGTTCGTCCCTCCATTGGTGGACGGCGGCGATGTTCGTCGTGATGACGAGGGTGGTCCGCCCCACGGCCGCCATGGCCGCCATGCCGACGATCGTCTTTCCCGACCCGCAGGGAAGGACGATGACGCCGTATCCGCTTCCGGGGCGATTGCCCCCGATAAAGGAAGTGACCGCTTCGATCTGGTAAGGACGCATGTGCCAGCCGGTTTCGGCATCCCCGAATTTCAGGGCTAAAGGCAGGGGGCTGCCGTCCCTCAGCGATGCTTCGTCCTGGACGGGCCATCCGCGCTTCAGCATTTCGATCTTCACGGTCCCCCTGTCGACGAGACGAAGCGAAAACCCCTCCTTGCAAGGCGAAAGCCATTTACCCAGGCCCCTGTCGGAACGGATCTGACGCTCCAGCGTCGAATCGCGGCAGACGAGGATGAGGCGAGGCACAGCCTCCGGGGCCTCGGCCTTGGCGTCCACCAGTACGAGGGCGCCGAAACGGGCCATGGTGTCCTTCACGATGAAGGGAATGTCCCTCGGCAGATCGTAGCGCGTGAAGCCGGAAAGCGAGGCCACCACATCATCGGGCGTCAGTCCAGCCGCCGCCGCGTTCCACAGGGAAAGCGGCGTTATGCGATAGGTATGGAGATGCTCGGGGCTCTTCTCGAGAAGGGCGAAGGTGCCCAGGGCTTCCCTCGCCTCTTCGAATCGGGAGGCGTGGACATCGAGAAGGACGGAGAGATCGCTCTGCACGATCATCGGTCCTGAATTCGGCGTTGCGTTCATTCGGGGCGTTTTCCTATGGAAAAATACTCTTTCATCACGGTATAAAGATTCATCGCTTCTTCGCTTTCATTCCTTCATCCATGCGGCGTTTCGCCAGGTCAAGGTTGCGCGCGATCGGGATGCTCCTGGAAATATTGAAAGCTTTTTCGAAAAGCTCGGCCGCCTCGGCCGGCTTCTTCAATGTATCGAGATAAATCGCCCCCGCGTTGTTCAACGCCGGCCAATTGGTTTCATCCAGCTCGAAGGAACGCAAGAACTCTTCTATGGCCTTTTCGTAGTCGCCCTGGTCGCGCAGGATCTGAGCCTCCCCGAAAATCTTCATGGATACCCGGGTTCTCTCGAATGACTTTTCGTCGGCGCAGGCGATATGCCTTTTCTCTATGAGAGGGCGGAGGGCTTCGGCCTTTCCGCCGGGGGCGCATTCGGGCTCGTTCAGGGCGAGAGCGTAGCGCTTTTCGGCTTCCTTCCTCTTGCCCATGGCATAGGCGAGATCGGCGAGGGCTGAATGGCGATGGAAGGTGCGGCCGTAGAGCTTCTCCTCCTTGAGCAGATAGCGTTCGGCGCCCTCGGCGTCTCCCTTGGCCATGAGAATCACCCCGAGATTCCTGAGTACGCTTATCGAGTTCGGTTCTTTTATTTCCAGCTTGCGGAACCACTTCTCGGCTTTTTCATAATCGCCGGAAATATAGGCGTTGAGGCCGAAACGTTCGTACAGGTTGGGGAAAAATCCTTGCATCCCTATAATGTCCCACAAAAGCCCGGTCAATGTACAGAGCCGGGATCTTCAGCCTCCCCCTCCTTTCGCGATCGTGAGCGCTATGGGAAGATGGTCCGAAAAGCCCGAAAAACCGTTCCACGCTGCCGGATAGCCATTCTCGTCGAGAAGCGAAGGATCCCCGCTCACCATGAAGCGGAGGAACTCCGGGCCCTTGCCGTCGAGGAGGGCGGGACCGAGAAGAAAACCGTCGAGGCGCTCTTCCTCGCCGCCGAATATGTAGCTGAACCCCTCATTCCCGTACCAGGGAGAATAAAGAACCGTCCCCTCCCCTCCCAGGGAAGCGTCCGACGGCCGCCCCGAAACGCGAATTACCCCATCGAGCCATTCTTCCGGAACGCCGCCGCTCCCAGGCTCCGGAGCGTGCGATGATCCGCGGGGATCGGGCATGAAGGCGGTCGGATACCTTCTCCCCGCCCTTTCGAACTCATCGGGCGATTCGTTGAAATCGCCGCAGACGACGACGCAGCGCCCGGGATCGTCGGCGATTATCTCGGCGATCCGGCTCGCGACCAAGGCGGAGGAGGCGCGGCGTGCCACTTCCGTCACCGCCGGCCCTTCCCTTCGCGATTTCCAGTGGCAGATGAACAATGTCAGACGGGATCCCTCCGCGTCAAGATCGAAGGTAGCCTCGAGAATGTCCCTGCTCGGTCCGAAGTCCCATGCGTCGGCGAGCGAATGCGCCTTCAGCGAAGCAAAAGGATAGCGGGACAGAATGCCGCACTTGATGGCCGATCCGGCTGGCCCGCCGAGGGCTATCCAGCGATAGCCGCCCGCCTTGAGCGCCCCGCGCGCGAGGTCGGCCAGCACTCTTTCGCTTTCCAGTTCCTGAAGGCAGATGATGTCGGGCGTCCGGCCTTCTTCGGGGAAAAAAGAGCGCAGGGCCTTGGCGGTGTTTTCCAGACGCGTATCGTAAAGGTCGGCGTTCCATTTTCCCGAACTCAAGGAGAATTCCGGATACTCGTTTCCGTCATCCACGGCATCGAAAAGGTTATGCGCATTATAGGATACGATGGTGAGCTCGGGAGATTCGCGGTTTTCCCAGGGCATGGAACAGGTGGATCCCGATAAAAAGGCGATGGCGGCGATGAAGAAAAGGCGAGCGCGCATTCCTTTTTTGCCTCCCTGAGGGACATACCCTCAAGAATGGAACGCGCGCGGACGGAAATCCTGATTCAGAAATCAGAGAGGCAGATCGTCCCTCTTGGAGATTGTCTTTTCGATGAGTCCATAGGCCACCGCTTCCTTGGAGTTCATCCAGTAATCCCTGTCGGTGTCGCGGGAGACGCGCTCGAGACTCTGGCCCGTGGCCTCGGCGATTATCTCGTTGAGCCTTTCCTTCGTCTTTTCGAGTTCCCTGGCGTGGATCTCTATCTCGGTGGCCACGCCCTGGATCCCGGAGAGGGGCTGGTGAATGAGATAGGAGGAATTCGGCAGGCCATAGCGTCTTTCCTTCGGAACCGCGAGGAGTATGAGGGCGGCGGCGCTGGCGATGAGCCCCATGCCCACGATGCGCACGGGAGCCTTGATGAATCGTATCATGTCGAAAATGGAAAAGCCCGCGTAGACGTCGCCTCCGGGCGAATCGATGAGGATCGTGATCGGGTCCGGGGAAATGCTTTCGAGAAGCAGAAGGTGGCGGATCACCTTTTCCGACAGATCCTTGTCCACTTCTCCGGTGAGGAGAATGGTTCGGGTTTTAAGGAAGCGTTCCGACATCAACTCTTCCGGTTTCTGGGGAGTCTTCTTCTCGTCGTTTTCCGGCTCGTCGGCTGCGATAACTGAAGCTATAGCTCTCATAGGAACTCCATGTCTGTTTTTAGGCGCTTGGATAAGATACTCTTTTTTTGCCCGACGCGACAACCGGCGACGCGGGAGCGCAGGGAGCGAGGACGCCGGCGACGGTCGAAGGCGGCAGAGCGCCGCCGAAAGGCTTCCTTGCCTTAGGCCAGTCATTATATTAGATTTTTCATATCTTTAAGAAAGAGGTCCATTATGGGAAGAAAATATTTCGCCGCCACGGCGGCAATCCTATTGATAGCGCTGATCATCCTGCCTGTTTCGGGGGCTTCCACCAAGCCCTGGTACGCGCCCAGGCTTGAGAAACTCGGATTCTACGTGTTCGATCCGCCCTTTACCTTCCAGGACTTCAAGGTGACGAACCTTTCCGGCGCGGAAAAAGCCAGGACCAGCGTCAAAGGCAAGGTGGTCCTCCTGAATTTCTGGGCTACCTGGTGCCCCCCCTGCAAGGAAGAAATCCCCAGCATCGAAGCGCTCTCCAAAACCATGAAAGGCAAAAATTTCGAAGTGTTCGCCGTCAGCGTGGGCGAAGACGCGGCCACGGTAAAATCCTTCGCGGCGGAACAGAAGATGACCTACCCCATCTATCTCGATCCCAGGAACAGCCTTTCAGCCACCTATGCCTCGCAGGGCATACCGACCACCTACCTTCTGGACAAGGACGGTCGGTTCATCGCTGGACTAGTGGGCAGCTATGACTACGCCAACGTCGAATTCGTGAACTTCCTGAACGAACTGGCCCAGAAATGAACGCGCCGGGGCTCCTCTCCGCCGGCTTGGCCGGGCTGCTTTCCTTTCTGTCGCCCTGCGTTCTCCCCCTGGTTCCGGCCTATCTGTCCTTCATATCCGGAACGACGGCCGCCGAACTCTCCGGCGGACAGTCGCGCGGAAAAGTCTTCGTGAGGAGTCTCGCGTTCTCCCTGGGTTTCACCCTCGCCTTCACCATTCTCGGCGTCATTTTCTCGGGCGGCGCCATGTTCGTGGGCCAGGCAGGAGCCTCCCGGTACATCGACATCGCGGGTGGCATCCTCGTCATCTTCCTGGGATTCAACCTCATCTTTGATTTCATAAAGCTCCTGAACGCCGACTCGCGCCTCATCGGGAGATTCACGGGCCAAAAAGGAGGAGGAGTCCTGAGCTCCACCCTCCTCGGCCTGGCCTTCGCGGCGGGCTGGTCGCCCTGCATAGGCCCTATACTGGCTTCCATCCTTCTGTACGCCGGCAGGGAAAGAAACATCCCCGGCGCCATGATCCTTCTTCTTTCCTACTCCCTCGGTTTCGCCATTCCATTCCTCGCCACCGGCCTGTTCTTCGACAGGCTCAAGCCTCTTCTTTCTTTTTTCTCGAAGCATGGCAAGGCTGTTCGGGGCGTTTCGGGAATCGTTCTAATCCTATTCGGCGCGGCTATGGCCATGGGGAGCCTGGGTTCCCTGACATCGCTGGCGGCCAAGGCGGGCTATAGTCTCGCGGGCTTCATCGGAAACCGGCCGGATTTCGCCCGCTTTCTCGCCGCGGGAATATGGGCTATCGTCGCGGCGGCCGTGGCCCTGCCCCTGCTGCCCGGCAGGAAGAAAGTGCTTTCATCGAGACGAAAAATCGTAGTGTCGGGTTTGACTGTAGCGGCCATTCTGCTGGCCGCGGCGGAACTCGCGGGAATATTCTCCACCCTCGCGCTCGTCGCGCGCTGGCTTACTTTTTCGGGAATCTAGCGAGCGGGCGCTGGAGCCGTGGCGGTCGCGTCGGCGCGGCTTCGCCTAGACCGTCCCCACCCTGAATGATTTCTTGAAATGGTTCCTTCTGAAGCGCTCGATCCATACGACAAGCGTGGCCAGGACCAGGCGCGGCACGACAAGCCAGAAAATGCTTATGCCGATCGCCGAATAGAGAATCGTGTCCTCCAGGAGGGAATGGGATATCGCCGCGTGGTGGTTGAAGAGGTCGCCGTCCTGTTTTTTCATCTTGCCCGTTTCGTATTCGGACTTGATTATACCCGCCCCGTATGAGTAGCCGACGATATTGATGACGATCCAGAGGAAGCTGGCCTCGGCCGGCAGGCCGAAGAACTTCATGAAGGGAGCGAGTATCTTCGAAAGCAGATCGATGACTTTGAACTCGTCGAAAAGACTCTGGGCAATCATTATCCCAAGGACGAAGAGGACGATTTTAGTGACGAGCCCCAAGGTCGAGAGGCTCCAGCTTCCGAGCATCGCGAGGAAGGCCACTTTTTCGGCGCCGAGCCCCGAGGAGAACACCGTTCCCGCCATGGACTGGGGAAGGAGAAGATTAAGGGCGAAAGCGCCGAAGATCGCCATCCCTACGCGCAGCAGCGCCATCTTGATGGCCGAGGAACCGGCCGATTTCATCACCGCCGTCTCCACGATGAGGTTGTGGGCGGTCAGGCACATGAAGGCGAGAATGGTCACGTCCCGAAGCGAAAGGCTGAGCGAGCCCATGACGGCTATCGCCGAATAGTTGTTGAGAAGGGCTCCCGATATGAAAACGAAGGCGGCCTGGCCGGGAAGGCCGATGAGCCTCATCAGGGGAGACAGGAATCCGGCGATAGTCTGCAGGAGACCGCTCCATCCTAAAAGCGCGACGACCAGGCTCGTGGGCACCATTATCTTCAGGAGGAAGGTGATTGTCGAAACGGATTTCCTGACGCCCGCCATGAGGGCGTCTCCGATTCTGGCCGCAATTTTCTTTTCCATTGATACTTCCGTATTGCTGAACGCAGCCGCGATAGTAGCACAATCCGGCCCGTATGGGAACCGATTGTCTTTCGGAGGCCGGCGGGGGCTTCCGCGGCGCCTTAGGATCTGCGGGCAGCGAGCGACGCGATCCTCCCGGCGAATGCCTTGTCGCCCATGAGGTCCTCGAGGCGCGGCTTCATCCTGTACAGCCAATTCGCGTCGCTCATCGTACCGGGCACGTTTATCCGCTCGTCCGCGGGATTCGCCTCGCGGTAGAGCGCGCTCGCGGCCAGGAGGTCCTGCAGGGGGTAGACGACGCAGCGCGAGCGCGCCGCGGCAAAAGCTCCCATGACGAGAAGGGCCGATTCGGGGTCCAGCGAAGCGGGAGCGGCATCAGCCAGGGCATATCCCGGCATCGCCCGCCTGACCATCGCCCATATGGCGGCGCGGTCCGCTTCCTCTTCCCACCACTGGCGCAGGTTCGTGGAATCGTGAACCGACATGGTGGCCACCGATTCTTCCGGGTATTCCTCGAGCGGTATGTAGGGCGATCCCTGCCTATCCCATGCCCTGTGCCAGCGAAGGACGCGGAGACCAGGAATACCCAACTCGCCCAGGACGGCCGGAACGAAGGGAGGCACAGCTCCCAAATCTTCGGCGCAGGCCTGCATCTCGACGCTGTCGGCTAAAATCTTCAGGATATCCCTTCCCGCTCTCTCCCATAAAGCCATGGATTCGCCCTTCCTGCGCGAAATCAGGGCTTCCATAAGAGTCTTCTCGCGATCCGAGAGGCTGCTCCAGGCCTGCGTGCCCCTGAATTCCCAGGTGGCGAGGAACTGCCCCGGCGCGACTTCCAGAAGGGTTCTATTTCTCCACCAGAAGAGCAGCGCGTCGATGCAGGATGAAATCATCGATTCTGAAGGTTTTTCCCCCGTAAACGCCGCGCAGGTTACCCGCACTATGCTCGCGATATCGGCGCCGCCCCGAAGCGATTGGGCGAAGAGGCATAGCAGTTCATTCCCGATCTGGGTAAAAAGCCTTGCGCGCAGTTCTCCGCGAAGCGGCACAGGCAGCCCCGACAGGGCTTCGTCTATCGCGTGCTGGGGCAGGTGGGGCTTCGAAAGCCATCGAATTCTCCCCGCGTCGAAACCTATGGCGTCCAGCTCCGGATAGGAAAAAGCGAATTCGGGCACGAAATGGCCGAGAAAGCCATCCGTCTCATGTTTGCTTATCGCCCAGATCCTGAAGAATCCCAGCACATGATCGATTCTATACATGGTATAGAACTGTTCCGCGCTGGCGAGCCTTTCCTTCCAGAAGGAATAGCCGTCGCGCTCGATTTCATCCCAGCGGTAAAGGGGAAATCCCCAGTTCTGTCCATAGCGCGAATACATGTCGGGAGGGGCTCCGGCCGAGCGTCCCGTATCGAACAATTCCCTATGAAACCAGACATCGGCCGAGTCGGCGTTCATGAGGATGGGGATGTCGCCCATGAGGTCCACGCCGATTTCCCTTACCTGGGCGCAGGCCGAGGCGAACTGCCCTTCGGCCCTCATCTGGAGCCATGCCCAGAATCTCGTGCCGGCGACATTGTCCTTCTCTTTCCAGAGGCGGTCGATCAAGGCTTCGTCCACCGTCCCAAGCTCCGGCCACTCCCACCAGGCGGCCCCATCGTGGCGCCGCTTAAGCTCTACAAAACAGGCATAGGGCTTTACCCAGGACTTGCCTACCGACCATGCCTCGACCTCCACCACGAGTTTCCGCCCAATTCCATCCGACGAAATCGCCTTCCACAAGGTTTCGAGAATAGTCAATTTCGCTTCGAGAATCCTAGCGTAAGGAACTTGGGCCGAAGTCCCGAAATCGACGGCCAGCCTTCTTGCCTGCCCCGCTGCCAAGGTCGCGGCATTTTTAGCCAGACCTTCCGCGGCGGCCGCTTCTTCCAGCTCCGGCAGATCCTCGATCCGCAGATACACCGGATTCAGCGCGAAAGCGCTCAGCGCGCTGTAAGGCGATGTCTGCCAGCCCGTATCGTTCACCGGAAGAAGTTGCACGACATCCATATTCCAAGAGCGCGCAAGCTTCGCCAGTTCAGCGATGTCCGGAAATTCGCCGCATGGGCCGCGGCTGGTCCGGAGGGAAAGAAGCGGCAGCGCGAGTCCTGTCGTCCTCTTCGTCGAATTGATGAATTTCATGTCTATCTCCAGAGCGCCCGTATGGAAGCCTTGAGCGAATCGGCCTGAGCCCATTCGGGCTTGGCTCCCGCCTTTCTCGAAGGCGCCGTCTCGCCTTCCTCCCTGTCCCCGTACTTTACTTCCAGGGGGCCCAGCACCGCCGTGAAGCCAAGCGCCTTGGCCGCCCTGGCCCTCTTGGCCATCTGCCGGACCGGTCGGACCTCACCCGCGAGCGAGAGCTCGCCCGCGAGCGCCGATTCCTTGGGAAGCGGCTGGCCGGTCCTGGCCGAATAAAGAGCCGCGGCAAGCGCGAGATCTATGCCCGGCTCGGCCAGACGCACGCCCCCGGCCACATTGACGTAGATATCCTGATCCGAAAGCCGCAGGCCTGTCTGCTTTTCTATGACGGCGGCGATGCGCGCCACCCTTGAGGCGTCGATCCTATCGGAGTATACCCTGGTGATACCTGCCTTGGCCGGTACGGTGAGGGCCTGTATCTCCACAAGTAGAACGCGAGAGCCCTCATGGACGATCGCGACGGCTACGCCCGGAGGCAGCTCCCCCGTTCTCTGGATGAGCAGGATGCCCGACGGATCGGCAAGTTCATCAAGCCCCTTGTAGCCCATCCTGTAAAGCCCCAGCTCATCCGTCGAACCGAAACGGTTTTTCGATGCCCGGAGCGCCCGCAGATCGCCTTCGGCCTGTTCGAAGGTGAGGACGGCGTCCACGATATGCTCAGCGGCCTTGGGTCCCGCGATGAGTCCATCCTTCGTCATATGGGCCACGAATACTATGATGGAGTCGTGAGTCTTGGCCCATTCCGTCATTTCCTGGGTGCAGTATTTTATCTGGTTGGCCGTGCCGGGCACGACGCCGGCATCGGCCGAATACACGGTCTGTATGGAATCTATCACGGTGAGGACCGGGTGCACGGCTTCAAGCACCGTCATGATCCTGTCGAGATCGGAGGCGCAGAACACTTCCAAGTTGTCCTTGAGCGCCCCCACGCGATCCGCCCTCATGCGGACCTGGGCCGGCGATTCTTCGCCCGAGACATAGAGCACTCTGCCCTTGGACTGCAGCTTGGCGCATACCTGCAACAGCAGCGTACTCTTGCCTATTCCAGGCTCCCCGCCCAAGAGTATGGCCGAGCCCCTCATGAATCCCCCGCCGAGAACCCTGTCGAGCTCTACGCTGCCTGAGAGGATTCTCGTGCCCGACGCGGGGTCGATGGCCATGATAGGCAGCGAATAGGATTCGCCCTTGATCTCGGCCTTCATAGAACCGGCGGTCACGCTCTGTTCTTTGAGGGTATTCCACTGGCCGCATTCCGGGCAGCGTCCCAGCCACTTGGGCTCCGTATGCCCGCAGTTCGAACAGCGGTACACCGTGGTTTGCTTCTTCATATCCTTTTATCGTATCCGAGGAGGGGGCTTGCTTCAATAGCGGAATCCCGATGGTCCTCGCGCCGCCGATTTCCGCGACGCGAGGATTCCGGAAATTCCATGCGGCAAGCAGGCAACGTTCAACGACGCGAGGACCATTATATCAATCGCATAACTTTAACACGAGGACGAAAGCATCTCGATTCGCGGGAAGTATCGACCGGCAAACATCGTAAATTCGAATACGATAGGAAAATCATTGCGTTTATTCTCTTGTCTTTTTTCAATAAAGCATTATGCTATATATATGGAGGACTATCGTGGATAAAAAAGCACTGGCGTCTCTGAAAAAATTATCGAAGAATGGGCACGCTCTGGTTGAGATCATGGCAAAATACTTGATCATCCTGGATGAGTCTATCGCCGAGGAAGCCACGGGAAAACCTGCCAAAGCGGTTGCGGTGAAAAAGGCTCCGGTCGCGAAGAAAGTCGCCGCCAAAGCTCCGGCCGCCAAGATAGCGGCAGTCAAAAAACCGGTCGCCAAGAAAGCGATCGCGAAGAAGCCCGTCGCAAAAGCCAATGAAAAAGCGGTTGCGAAGCCGGCGGCGCCTAAGGTCAAAGCGCCCATTTCAAAACCAGTCGTCAAGGTCGAGGGAACCGTCGCGCCGGCGCAGGTAAAAAGCGTTAAGCGCGGACGCCCGGCCAAAGCGAAGAAATAATTCACCGCGGCGCTTCATCGGCGGCCGTTGATCATCCGCATTTTCGTTTCATTCACTTTTGATCGACGGTCCGCCGTGAGAAGCCCATTGGTTTCGCTGCCTACATCGTAAAGTTGCGTGAGGCAGTAGCCGCAGAAAAGCCCGGATTTAACCACATCGCGAGTGTAGCGCTCAATTTTATCTTCAATCGATCCGTCATCCTCTATTTGATACCAGCCAAATCCGCCGTATTCGCTTAAAAACCAGGGTGATTTTTTTATTTCCGCTTTTTTTTCGGCCTCTCGATCCAGGAACAGCGTCCTGGTCGTCGTAGCCACTCCGTTTCTCAGGTAAAAGCTCAGTACTCTGCGCAGGGAAAAATCGCTCATTTTCTCCGGATCGCGCGCGGACATCTTTGCGTAGGCATCGACGGCGAGATCGGCCTTTCCGAGATAATGATGAAAATCCACGATATCGCTGTCGAAATGTTCCCATCCGGAGTTTTCGATTACCGGCCGCTGCGGATCGAGCGACCTGGCTATGGCGACCATCCTCTCCATGAATCGTCTGGTCGCGGAACCGCGGCGATACATTCCCCATACGCCCCAGGTTTCATTGAAGAGCACCCAGGAAATAGCCGAAGGATGCATGGAGTCTCTTTCGATTATTTCGCGGAACTCGCTCTCGTACGCGGCGAAAGCCTTGCGCGAAGGCCAATAGAAAGAGGGCATCTCGAAGGTGGTCAAAAGCCCCAGCTTGTCGCAAAGATAATGGAATCGCGGACTCTCGATCTTTTCGTGGATGCGCGCGCCGTTGAAGCCCATGTTTTTCAGGGCGAGAATATCATCCACGACGGCATCGACGGTTTTGGGTCTGTAGCCGCCTCCGGGGTAATACCCCTGGACGAGCGCCATGCGAAGGAAAAGCGATTCGCCGTTGAGGAAAAGGCCGTTGTCGCGCGCTTCGACGCGCCTGAGGCCGAAATAGCTTTCAACGACATCCATCTCGCGCTCGCCGGATAAAAGATTGTACGTTATGCGATACAGTTGTGGCGTCTCGGGCGACCAGGGAAATTCGCCGGTCTCATCGAAGGAAAATCCGCACAGATATGAACCGTCGCCTTCGCGGCCGGCTTCCCTGACAAGGCGTGCGCCGCCGGGCGTTTCAATCTCGACGGAAAGCCGCGCAGCGCCGCCGGCGGGATCCACATTGGCCGATACCGAAAAGCGGCGCGCGCCGAAATCCGCCCTCACCTTGGCGTTTACGAGCCCTACAGGCCCCGTGCGCTCGAGCCAGACCGATTGCCAGATGCCGGCGTAACCGGAATACCACACGAAAAAAGGCTTGCGCAGGAAGGTCTGCTTGCCTCTCGCCTGTCCGGGGTCGCGCGAGTCGCGCACGATGATTTCGAGCCTGTTCTCGCCGGGTTTCACCGCGGCGGTTATCTCGAAACGGAAAGAGGCGTAGCCGCCGATGTGCCGGCCTATGCCGATCCCGTTCACGATTACTTCGGATTCATAATCGGCTGCTCCAACGTTGAGAAAGAGCCTGTCGTCGCCGAGAGCGCGATCCAGGCTGAAAGTCCGGGAATAGGCGAAAGTGCCCGATTCCGGAAAATCGACGCCTGAGGCATCGCTTCCCACGGGGAATGGTACGTTGATATCAGCCGCCCTGCCCTTGTGCCGAATCCGCCAGGTCCCGTCGAGGGAAACCCAATTCGGTCTGGCCCAAGCCGGGTTGGGATGATCAGGAACAATATCGGTATTCATGTCGTAACCGCCGGATTTATTTATGTTTTCCATGAAGCCTGGAATTAATCTTTCATCGACGCGATGGCTGTCCAGCCCTCGGCCATCGCTAGATCGGCGGATTTCCGCCTCGCGTCCAAATCGGACAACCTGGACCTGAAAGTATTCAGCGTATTCTCCGCTTCCCGATAAACAAGGCTCATTCCATCGGCAGCGGGACCTCCTTCGGTTCTCCTCACTTCCACGAAGTGCCAGGGTTCGAGAATCGCGTCGATTTCCGCGTCCTGCCAGGGCAAGACCCGCCCTGTCCTGTCGTAGAAAGCACTCCGAAGGATTTCCTTGTTTTGTCCCGATCGGATAAAAGCGGCGCATATTCCGTGAGCGGCGCGGAACCCGATGCCAAATTGCCGGACCATGGCGTCGGCAAGCTCCGTCGTCGTCACCCCGAATTGGAGCGCTATGGAGCGCGCTCGTTCGGGGTTGGCCTTCATCCCGGCGAAGATCGCTTCCGCTAGATCGATCGCCGAGAGAGCATAGGAAAATGCCTGCAGCAGCTGGGACACGGGCGCGTCGGCCGCTTCGTTGACGTCCTGATACGGCACGTTGCGATACAAATCCTCGATGGTCGCGCAGAGTCCGATAGTCTGCCCGGCCTGAATGCGCAAGTGTTCGATGATGACGGGGTTTCGTTTCTGCGGCATGATTGATGAAATCTGCACCAGATCGTCGGGGAAATCGTATAACCCCACTTCGCACGATGCCTTGTGCGACAGATCGGCCGCGAATCTTCCAAGATCCAGCATGAGGGCATGCAGCGCCTGAGCGGGTTTCGTCAGCCAATGGGAAGTAGCGATCGCCTGGTAACTGTTGGACACGAATCCCCGCATTCCCAGCAGTTCGGCCACTCTCCCCCTATCGACGGGAAAGCCTGTGCCGGTTATGGCGCAGGCGCCGAGCGTCGATCTGTCCACGTCCGCGAGAGCCCCGAAAAAATCTTCGCCATCCGCGAGCAAGTCGAGGAGAACCGCCGAAAGGTAATGAGCTGTCGTCGAAGGATTGGCCGGCTGGCCGTGGGTGTACAGGACGGTCAATTCCTTTTCGCCCAGTCGGCAGCGCCGCAGGAGACGCTCGCAGCTTTCCGAGAAAGCGCGGAGGAGATCGATCATCGCGCGTTTGAGAGCGAGGCGGAACACCGTGGTATCCATGTCGTTGCGGCTGCGCGCGGTATGGAGCCACGCGGCGTTTTCCTCGCCGGCGACATCGCCCAACTCCTTTTCGAAAAGGAAATACAGATCCTCTACGCCTTCGGGTATGCGATCGGGAGCGACGAAGCCGGCTTCCACTTGTTCGATTCCGGTTTTCAGGGACTTTGCCACTTCCGGCGCGATGATTTTCGTTTCGGCCAGCATGCATAGGTGCGCGCGATGCACGCGCAACGAATCCTCTTGGTATAGGTTTTTCCAGTTGGCGTAGGCGGGGTTCAGGACTCTGTCGACATAGACCTTGGCGAAAGCGCCGCCGCTCATAATGAAGCCCCTCCGAACCCGAGAAGCGCGGCGGCATTCCGGAAGAGGACCTGATCACGCTCATCTTCGGAATAACCGACATCAGCCATCGCCCTTACCTGCACGTCCAGGTAAGCCTGCGCGAATCCTCGGGGAAACCAGGACGAATCCGTTCCAAAAATGATGCGCGACGCGCCGATCGTCTCCCGGTATTTTCTGAAAAGGCTTTCGAGCGTCACCTCGTACGGCATCCAGCGCATCCATTGATTGGAGCCGGAAGTGTCGATGTACACATTGGGGCAAGCCCAGCAGAGGTTGAGCGTCTCGAAGACATAACCGCAGCCGAAATGCGGCACTATTATAGGGATTCGCGGAAAGCGCTTGGCCACATCGTGGATCGATAGCGGATTTATGTTCATGTGCGATGCTATGCCGCCGGCTCCACCCATTATGCCGAAATGGAAAAGAATCGGGATGCCCAAGGACTGCGCGCAGTCCCAGAGCGGATCGAAGGAAGGATCGGAAAGCGGCTTGTCCACTTTTGGCGCGAGGATCTTGTAGCCTTTGAGACCTTCTTTCCTGACGGCGTTTTCGAGTCTCTCGGGCGCGTCGGGAAGCAGTGGGTCGTGATGAGCGTAGGCGATGAAACGATCGGGGTGCCTGCCGGCGAGTCCGGACGCGAAGCTGTTGCTCCCCGCGGTGACGAATACCACCGCTTTCAGATAATCATATTTTTCCGTCTCCAAGACCCAAAGTCGCTCACCTTCTTCGCGGCTTACTTTCCGCGAAGCCGGGAAGCGCCAGGCCGCTTCCCATCGAGCTTTTTCCGAATCCAGCCAAACCTCGGCCTTGCCGGGCGCCGAAAGCGGCGCGTCCGCGGCCTTTCCCGCGGCCGATGCCGAGCGGCCGGAAGTATAGCCGGTGCCAGAGGATTCTCCCCCTGCCTTGCCGTCGTCTATGATCTTGTCTTCGGGAAAATGAATATGCGAATCGATCACACGCATGAATTACCATCCTTGAAAGAAAAGGGATTGGCCCCAGCCCCGATCTCAGCCTTTGAGGCCGGTCATCGCTATGCCTTTCACGATCTGTTTCTGGAAAATAAGGAAAATGATGACGAGCGGCAGCATCGCTACCGTCGCTCCCGTCATGATGTAATGCCAATCGCTGCCCGCCTCGCCGGAAAAATTGGCGAGTCCCACCGGCAAGGTGAACATTTTGGGCCTGGACGCGGCGATGAGAGGCCAGAGGAAGGAATTCCAGTTGCCGATGAAATTGAATATCGCCAGCGTGGCCAAGGCCGGACTGACAAGGGGTATGACGACGGTGAGGAATATCCGCAGTTCGCCTTGCCCGTCCACGCGAGCCGCGTCGATCAGGTCATCGGGAATCGTCGACATGAACTGCCGCATCAGGTAAACGCCGAAAGCGCTGATCATGCCTGGGAACATTATCGCCCAATATGTGTTGCCCCATTTCATCGCTCGCGACATGGCATACCAGGGAATGACGAGCATTTCGGTGGGAATCATCAGCGTGCTTATGATCAGGAGAAATATGATCTTCTTGCCCGGGAAGCGGAACTTGGAGAGCGTATAACCTAGAAGGGAATCGAAAAAAAGGACGGAAATCGTCGTCGAAACGGCGACGATGGCCGAATTCAGGAACCAGCGCGGAAACTTGGAACCTTCGGAAAACAAGATGTATTTATAGTTATCCAGCGTAGGGACCGAAGGAAATAGTTTCATCTGGAATATTTGCGTGACATCCTTGAAGCTCGACATGAGCATCCAGAGAAAGGGGAAGATCATGACGATCGCGAAGAAGACGAGTATGAGATAGGCGGAAGCGATGCCCGCGTTCCGTCGCAGGAAAATTCTATTTTTCATGACCGCCATCTTAGTAGTTAACCTTGCGGTCAAGGAATTTCATCTGAAAAAGCGTGACCGCCATGATGATCGCGAACAGGATTATGCTCGCGCTTCCCGCCTGCGCCATTTCAAAATTGGTGAAGGCTTTCTGATAAATATAGAGCGCCGCGGACTTCGTTGAATCCAAGGGTCCGCCCATGGCCTGCATGGACATGTTGTAAACCTGCGTGAAGATGCGCAGGAACTGGATGCCTTCCATCACGATGAGAAAGAAGGTGATGGGCGCCAATAGAGGAATGGTTACCTTGAAGAGGACTTGATGGGCCTTGGCTCCGTCGATCCTGGCGGCTTCGTTCAATTCTTTGGGAATGGTCTGAAGGCCGGCCAGGAATATCGTGGAACAATAGCCGAGTTCTACCCAGACATTGACGCCCAATATCGAAGGCAGAGCCTGCGTCGTGCTGTTCAGGAACTCTCCGGCGGGAATTCCGACGGCCACGAGCATCGCGTTGATGACGCCAAGCGGGGGCGCCTGGTACATCCAACGCCATACCCAGCTGACCGCCACCACCGGCGTGATATACGGAAGCACATAGATGAGGCGGAAAAGCCCTTTGCCTTTCGGAATGAGATCCAAGAGAAGGGCTACGCAAAGACTCAGGACGATGACGATCGGCGCCCCGAAAATCGCATAACGCAGGGTATTGCCCAACGCTTTTCGGAATACGGGATCGGCGATGACAGTCCTGTAATTTTCGATGCCGATGAATTTGGTCACCTTGCGCAGCAAGCCCCAATCCGTGAAGCTCATCGCCATCATATAGAGCATGGGGCCGAAACGGACGCATATGAAGAATACCAAAGGAATGGCGAGGAATGAGTAAGCCGTAACGGATCTGCGGGTAGCCAATGTCATCTAATATTCCCCTTCGCCGATGCGCTGTCTGTCCGAATAGGAGCCGCGCCCCCTGAGCAGGCCGCGTACTCGACAGGAAGCCGAGTACGCGGCAGAAAATGTCATTTCCAGAATTCGTCGATAAGTTTCTGTTCCTTCGCGGCGGCGTTTTTCAATGCCTGGAGGGGATCCACTTTCTTGAGAATCACTTCATCCACGGCGTCGACCATGACGTTGCGCTGGCCGGCTTCGTCGATGAAGAGGCTCGCTTTCGCCGAAGCCAGTCCATTGAGGAAAGGAAGAATGACGGGATCATTCTTGTATTTTTCCGACAGGGAAGGCGTGGCGGGAAGCTCGCCAACCTGTTTGAGCCAGAGTTCCTGGACTTCGGGAGAAGTGATGTACTTGAGGAATTTTATGGAAGCGTCCAACTTCTTGCCCTTGACGCCGTCCACGATGCCGTGCGTCCAGTATGAAGCGTAGTTGGATTTAATCCCCTTGTTGCTGGGCAGTTCCGCGACGCCCCATTCGAGATCCTTGACGGCGTTGAGGGTGGCGATGCGGAACGAACCGTCGATATTCATCGCGGCTTTTCCGGCCTTGAAAGCGGTCACGTCGTCGGTGGCGAAGTTCGGATAGCCGACTTTATCCTTCGTGATGAGATCGGTGTACCACTTCAGCGCTTCGGCGCCCTTGGCGTCCGCGTAGGTTACCTTCCGGTAATCGCTGCTGTAGGGCACGTTTCCGAACTGGCGGGTAAGCACTTCGCGAATCCAGGAATGTCCCTGGCCCGTAGGCTGCATCGCGAGACCGGCCTGTATCAGGTTGCCCTGGTTGTCGTACTTGGAGAGCTTCCTGGCGTAGGCGGCCAGCTCGTCGAGGGTTTTGGGCGCCACATTGGGATCCAATCCGGCTTCCTTGAACAGTTTCTTGTTCCAGATAAGGGCCAACGTGCGCACCGCCGTCGGGGCGGAGTAGTACTTGCCGCCGAAATCCACCGACTCGGCTACGAAGGGATAGTAGGTTTTATCGAAATAAGCCTTGTTGAAATCGGTTTTCGGCAGCTCCTGCAGATAGCCGGCCTTTATGTACATGGGCAGCCAGCCGTAAAAGAGCGTGATCACGTCCGGACCTTCGCCCGCGGGGATGGAGGCGGCGACCTTCTGGTTGAAAGATTCGTAGGGGAACGTCACCTGTTCAACCTTTATCCCTGGGTTGGCTTTTTCGAAGTTCTTGATGAGTTCGTCGACGAGCTTGACTTTCGATTCGTAGAAATACTGCCAATACGTGATGGTGACGGTTTCCGCGCCGATTCCGGCTACGGCCGCCAGCAGGGCGATGAGCAGGATCGCTGATCTGATTCGCTTCATATTTCCTCCTTGAACAAGACGCTCGCTCTAGGCAAATCGGAATCTCCGGCCTGCCGGATTGAGCCAAGGCTGATTATAGTACGTGCATTCCCCATAAGCAAGTTTATGCGTGTGAATGAGCGCCGAGAGGCATTCCGCATGAGTCCTTCTCCCATTGCCCATATAGGCGCTCGCGCTGTATTTTAGTGGCATGACCATACCGACTATAAAACTTAAGCCGAGGGAAGAGATTCGCATCCGCCGCGGGCATCCCTGGATTTACGATAACGAAATCGCGCTGGTGGAAGGCAATCCGGAAGCCGGAGCCGAGGTCAGCGCCCTGGATTCTAGAGGCAAGCCTTTGGGATTCGGATTTTACAATCCCGTTTCCAAGATACGCGTGCGTCTTTTTTCCAGAAGCTCGGTCAAGGCGGACAAGGAATTTTTCGTCGAGGCTTTCAGGACAGCCCTGGCTTGGCGCGCGCGATTCTTCGATACGGAAAAGCAGAGTTTCCGCGCCGTATTCGGCGAGGCCGATTCAGTGCCGGGACTGATCGTGGATCTCTTTACCGGGACCTCGGGGGGCGATACTTCAACCGCAGACAATACCTCGGCCTCCGGGGAGCCAAGTGACGGCTCCGAACCCGGCCTGCCGGGACGCTGGCTTTCTACCCAATTCCTGAGCCTTGGCGTTGAGCGGCGGAAGACGGAGATCATCGCCGCGCTGCAGGAAGTGTTTTCTCCCGACGGCATCGCGGAACGTTCGGACGCGCCCGTGCGGGCTTTGGAGGGGCTTGTCCCATCATCGGGCGTGATCGCGGGCTCGGTCCCGCAATCGATAATCATGGACGAAAATGGCGCCAAGTTCTCGGTGGATATAGCGGGCGGCCAAAAGACGGGCTGGTTCCTGGACCAGAGGGCCAACCGCGCCGCGGCGGCCCGCTTCGCCGCGGGCAAAACCGTTCTGGACGTCTTCTGCAACCAGGGCGGCTTCGGCATTCTTTGCGCGCTTTCCGGCGCGAAGAGCGTCACCGCTGTCGATTCCTCGACCGGAGCCCTGGCCGCCGCGTCGCTCAACGCGAGGCTCAACGGCGTCGCCTCCGTCTTCGCCACGGTCGAGGCCAATGCCTTTGACCATCTCAGGGCGCTCGAAAAAAGCGGCTCGAAATTCGATCTCGTCATCCTTGATCCGCCGGCTTTCGCCAAAAGCCGTTCGGCGGTGGAAGCCGCCTATCGCGGATACAAGGAAATCAACGTGAGGGCGATGCGGCTTCTCAGCCACGGCGGCATCCTCGTCACCTGTTCCTGTTCGCATTGGTTCGACGAAAACCTTTTCGATTCGATGCTCGCCGATGCCGCTTTTGATTGCGGGCGCCGCTTCCGCGTCGTGGAGGACCGCGCGCAGGATTTGGACCACCCCATCATTTCGGGATATGGCGAATCGCGCTATCTCAAGTGCAGGATACTCGAGGTTCTATAGCACCATCGTCTTCGACACTTCCTCTAGATAGACCCCGAAGAGGCGCGAGAGCTGCGAAGCCTCCGTGTATTTGGTGCCGGCCTTGGCGTTGAAATGATCGATGAAGGCTTTCATCTCCTCGGGCTTTTTTGAATATAAGGCCGAGGAAAAAGCGGCCCTGTACAGCCCCTTCTCCGCCAGCTCCATCGTGCTCAGCTTTCCGAATTCCTTTTTCGCCTTTCCGTCGACGACGGCGACCGCCCCTTCGAAGCCTATGGCGAATATGAAGTCTTCCCTTGTTATCAAGATGTCATCTCCCCCGCGCTTGCGGCATTCGGCAATGTTGCGGCGCGACCGCCGCCTGAAAAATAAAAAATGGGGGCCCAACGAGGGCCCCCATAAGTATACCGCGACGTTCGACGCTTAGTCAGCGGGGGAGAATGAATCCTTCCCCGCTCCGCACATCGGGCAAACCCAATCGTCGGGGAGGCTTTCGAAAGAGGTTCCGGCGGGAATCTTGCCATCGGCATCGCCTTCGGCCGGATCATAGATGTAGCCGCACACTTCGCAAACATACTTCTTCATATTTTCTCCTTATAGTGGGATATGACGAGCTTCAGGCCTTCCACAGGCCATGGAGGTTGCAGTATTCGCGCGCCGTGGCTTTTTCCGCCTTGATGGGGAAGAAGGCTCGGGGCTGATCTCCGGGCTTCAGTTCCGCCCTGCATACCTTGTCTCCGGCGATGAGTTCGATCCACTGAATATAATGCTTTTCCTCCATGGGATGGAGCACGGAACCCACGGTTACCCACCAGCCTTCCGCGGATTTTTCCAGGACGGGAACATGTTTTTCCTTGGAAGCGTCGACGGTGTTCTCAACCACGAGCTTCATCGGCTTCCCGCAGCAGACGAGTTCGCCTCCGCCGGCGAAAAGCACTTCCACTATATTGCCGCATTCTTCGCATTTGTAAATCTGTCTCTTCTCGATCATGATATCCTCCTACAAAGGCAAGGGGCGATTCGACGGCGGCTGGATTACCAGTTTTCGCCGAGCACTTCAAAATAGGACTGGGGATGGGCGCAGGCCGGGCAGACCTTGGGGGCGCTTTCGCCTTCATAGATGAATCCGCAGTTGATGCATCTCCAGACGGTCGGCTTGTCCTTCTTGAATACGCTGCCTGCGTCGATGCTGGCGGCCAGTGCTTCATAGCGTTTCGCGTGCTGTTTTTCGGCGACGGCGATCATCTCGAATACCGTCGCGATGGCGTCAAAACCTTCCTCGCGTGCGACCTTGGCGAATCCAGGATACATTTCCTTCCATTCGTAGTTTTCGCCGCCGGCGGCTTCTTCGAGGTTCTGCCTCGTCGTTCCGATGATCCCCGAGGGGAAGGTTCCCGTGATCGTGGCGGTTCCCCCTTCCATGAACTTGAAAAGCCTCTTGGCGTGTTCTTTTTCCTGGTTCGCGGTTTCTTCGAATATCAGGGAGATCTGAATGTAGCCTTCTTCCTTGGCCTTCGAGGCAAAATAAGTATATCTGTTTCTTGCCTGGGATTCTCCGGCGAATCCTGCCATCAAATTGATTTCGGTCTTCGAGCCTTTGATACTTTTCATTTCCGACCTCCTGGATCAGTTTTGGATAGTTGATGATAGCCTGAAGTCAACGCTCCGGCAGTGTACACAGTATAAAGTCATTATATCTGCTTTGGAATATGATCGCAATAAAATTCCCGGGTTTTGTGAGAAATAGAATCACCAGCCCCGTCTATGCGCGTAGTGAGGGTGGAGCGTGCCAATGGAAACAAATTATGTCCTGGAGAAGAGACCTTCGGATAGTCAGGGTAAGGGAAAGGGTAAGCGCGAGCCGGATGTCCGCGAACGGATCCTGCGAGACGGGCCGCGTTCGCTGGCCGACCGCGAGCTTCTCGCGGCCGTGCTGGGTTCCGGCTGCATGGGCAAGTCAGTCCGAACCCTCTCCCATGAGGTGCTGAGCGTCATTGAGACGGGAACGCCGGAGCTGGATACCGACAAGCTCCGAGAGGTATCGGGCATGGGCGATGCCAAAGTCTGCGCGATAGCTGCGGCCATCGAACTGGGAAGGCGTTTCTACGCCATCAAGGACAAGCGCATCGCGATGCCCAAGGACATTTTCCCTCTGATCTCCCACTTCGCCGACAGGAAGCAGGAGCATTTTCTCTGCATTTCCCTGAACGGCGCGCATGAAGTAATCTCGGCGCGGCAGGTCACCTCGGGCCTCGTCAATAAAACAGTCGTGCATCCAAGGGAGATCTTTGCCGATCCCATAACGGACAGGGCCTGCGCCATCGTCGTGGCGCATAATCACCCCTCCGGGAACGTGGAGCCTTCAAAGGAGGATATCGACATCACGAAGCGGCTGAGGGATGCGGGCGATGTGCTGGGCATTCCCCTTCTCGACCATCTGGTCTTCTGCCAGAACGCTTATTATAGTTTTGTCGAGCATGGATTGATCGCTCCCTTCGTCGGGGAATGATCGCCGCCCAAAAGAGGCCGCCCAAAAGAGGCGGCCCAAAAAAGAGGCCGCCCGGAAAATCCGAGCGGCCCGCATTCTGTCATGTCGCTAAAAGAGTTCGGCCTCTGGATCAGATGATGCCGAGTTTTTTCCCCGCTTTCTCGAATACGCCGAGGACTGTCTCGAGCTGATCGCGCGTATGCGTCGCCATGTAGGAAGTCCTCAGCAGAGCCATGCCCTGGGGCACGGCGGGGGATATCACGGGGTTGCAGTAGACGCCGCTGTCGAAGAGTTCCTTCCAGAGCAGGAAGCAGGTTTGGTCATCTCCGACGATAATGGGAATGATGGGTGTCTGCGTGGCGCCGATATTGAAGCCAAGCTCGCGGTAGCCTTTCAGCATGAAGGCCGCGTTTTCCCACAGCTTTTCAAGATGCCAGGGCTCGGTCTCCATCACTTCGAGAGCGGCGGCCGCGGCCATGGCGTTGGGGGCGGGGAGCGAGGCTGAGAAAATGAATGAACGGGCATTGTGTTTTATATAATTGATGACATCCTTGTCGCCCGCCACGAAGCCTCCAAGGGAGGCGAAGCTCTTCGAGAAGGTACCCATGGTGAGGTCCACTTCCTTGGTCAGGCCAAAATGCCAGGCTGTACCATGGCCTCCGCCCAGCACGCCGAGGGAATGAGCATCGTCCACGTAGAGTCTCGTTCCGTGCTTTTTGCAGACGGACACGAGCTTAGGCAGATCGACTATGTCGCCGCCCATGGAAAAGACTCCATCCACCACTACCATCGCGCCGCTATCCTCGGGAATCTTGGCGAGGATTCTGTCGAGTTGATCCAGGTCGCCGTGCACGAAGCGTTTGATTTCGCCCATGCCCAGCCTGCAGGCATCGACGATGGAGGCATGGTCATCCTTGTCGGTGATGACCACATCGTTGCGCCCGATGAGGGAGGAGATGGCGCCCAGGTTCGTCTGCATGCCGGTGGAGAAAACCAGGGCTGAATCCTTGCCCAGGAATCGGGCAAGTCTTTCCTCCAGTTCAATATGCAGCTTCAGGGTACCGTTCAGAAAGCGGCTGCCCGTGCAGGAGGGGCCGAATTCCTGCAACCCCTTCATGGCCGCGGCCCTTACCTTGGGATGGGTCGTGAGCCCTAGGTAATTGTTCGAACCGATCATGATGATCTTTGCGGCCTTGATAGGAAACAATCGTTCCTTCCATGCCGTCGAGTTCCTGGAAATAGGGATAGATACCCTTTTCCATGGCCTTCTTGTCGAGATCGTACGCAAAACATTTTTGGAAGATGTCCATACAGGACCTCCGGAACCGCGCTAGAGTTGATCCCCGCGCGGAAAATTGGCCGCCGCCGGATGATGCCGGGACGGCTCAGGGCACGGGCCGTTTTTCATCGCCATCGTGCGGCTATCATTCTACCGGGGATACAGCTGCAGGGTCAATTGCGTATTCTGGAATGAAATGGCGTCGATTCGCCGCCGGAAAACTCCCTCGCCTGCTATTTCTTCTTCAGGGGCTTGAAGACGGTTTTTCAGGATTGTCGATATCGTGGAAGTCTTCTGTTTCTGCGTAGGCATTAGCGGAACGCCGGAAAAGGAAAAGACGTCCTTCTCGCTTCCGGCCACGAGGAGGAGATCGTGGGTGACCAGCTTGTAATCCCGGTCGAAATTACGGTAGATGCTGGTATTCTCGGACCGTATGGCGATCACGTTTATGCCTTTCTTGCGCCTCAAGTCCGCTTCTATCAGCGTCTTGCCGGTTAATAATTCGGGGACCTTAACTTCAGCCATGACGAGTTCTCCGCCTATGGGCATGAAGTTGTAAAGCGCCGTAGACAGGACGAGGGGCACGATGCGCGCGGCGGCCTCACGGTCGGAATTTACCACTCTTGTCGCCCCGATTACCTTGAGTATCTCGCTTCGCTCATCGGATTCGGATTTTACGATTATTTCCTCAACGCCCAGCTTCTTCAGCCTATGCGTCACCAGCAGCGAAGCCTCGATGTCCGTAGAAAAATCCACCACCGCGACATCGACCGCTTCGGGAAGTATTCTCTGCAGGGATTCCTCATCAAGGACGTCGGCGATATAGGCGGTTTTTACCATATCCTTGACCCTATCTATGAGAAGGGGATCCTTGTCTATCACGACAATCTGATCGGTCACCTGGGAGATGCTCTCAAGCATGCTCATCGCAAAAGGGCCTAATCCAATAAACGCGTAGTGCCTCATGAAAACCTCCGAACAATCAAATCAGAATATCGGCCGCGGGGAGCTTGGCATAGCCTTCGACATCCCTGCCCGTTTTGGGGAGCGCGAAGGCGAAAAGCCCCACCCTGCCGATGAACATGGTCATTATCAGGATTATTTTTGAGACGGCATGAAGGGAAGGGGTGAGATTCTTGCTCAAGCCCACCGTGCCGAAGGCGGACAATGTCTCGAATAGAACATCCATCAAGGGAATGCCGTGGTTCGCTTTAATTTCTACAGTGACGATGATAACGGAACCGACGAGTACGATCATGATAGCTTTTATCACGATGCCCACCGCCTTATATACCGTCCGCGGCATGATGTTTCGGCCCTCATGGCTGATCTGGTCGCTTCCGTCCTTGTAGCGCAAGGCGGTCATCAGAAGTATGAAAAAGGTGGTGGTCTTTACGCCGCCTCCCGTCGATGCGGGCGAGGCGCCGATGAACATGAGGATCATCGTGAGCAGCTGGGATCCTGATGTGAAGCTTGTTTGGGTTATCGTATCGAAGCCCGCGGTTCTCGGCGTTATCGCCTGAAACAGGCTCGCCATTATCTTCTGCGGAACGCTGAGGTCCCGCATCGAAGCGCCGTACTCAAGAATGAAAAAAATGGCCGTTCCAATGACGATGAGCGCCGCAGATGTCCTCAGCACTATCGTAGAATGATAGGAGAGATGCCTTTTTACGCCAGTCAGATATTTTCGTAGGTCCTTGATGACGATGAAACCTATACCGCCCACAACGATCAACGACATTGTCGTAAAGTTGATGACGGGATCCCCGACAAACGATTCTAGATTGTTGGAAAAAGTTGAAAAGCCAGCGTTGCAGAAAGCGGAGACGGCGTGGAATAACCCATAGAACAGAGGGTATCCAAGCGCGTGGAATCGCAGGCCATAGACGACGGCGCCAACGCCTTCGAACACAAACGTATATTTCAGGATGGCGCGGATGATTACCTTAGGCTGGTACTCCACTTCCGGAAGCGCGTAATCGCTGACGACACCTTTGCCTAAAATGGATATTTTACGTCGTGGAGAGGCCAGATAAAGAGTCCCGAAGGTTATGATTCCAAGTCCCCCCGTCTGGATGAGGATCATGATGATGATAAGGCCTAAACGACTGAACTGGGCGGTATCTACGGTGATGAGACCCGTGACGCATACGGCGCTCGTCGAGGTGAAAAGAGCGTCGATGTAGCTTATTCTGCCGGCGGAAAATACGCCCGGCAAGGAAAGGAGAATCGATCCGATGACAATCACCGAGATAAAGAAAGAGAAAATTAGAATCTTGTCCCGGCCAATTTTTATATTCAAGGCTATGACTCCAGCCAAGGATAATACCACTACGCGTTGTGCGAGGCTATGGGGTTCTTTCGGCAAGGCGGGTAATCGGCGTCAAGGCGGGCAGTGTCTCCAATATTCAAAGGGCCCACCTTGCGGTGAGCCCTTTGAATAAAAAAAAGCCTGGCGACGACCTACTCTCCCACCCAAAGGCAGTACCATCGGCGTTGAAGAGCTTAACTTCCGTGTTCGGAATGGGAACGGGTGTGGCCTCTTCACAATAGTCACCAGGCATAATTACCTGAAAGAAAGGGAAGAAGGAAAGCTAAAGAAGCTTTTCTTCACCTAGGGAAGCAGTGCGTATCTTGAATTCATCATCGATCGGCTGCCGTATTGCATGCAGCGCGCCCTCGTATCAAAAGAAAAGCGACAAGATCTCTCTTTGTTAAAAAAGTGAAGGATAATATGGTCAAGCCTCACAGCAGATTAGTAGTGGTCGACTGAACGCATTACTGCGCTTACATCTCCACCCTATCAACCAGGTAGTCTCCCTGGTGCTTTCAGGAGGATTAAATCCTCAGGGATGGTTCATCTCGAGGTGGGCTTCCCACTTAGATGCTTTCAGCGGTTATCCCTTCCGAACGTGGCTACTCAGCACTTACCCTTGGCAGGATAACTGATAAACCAGAGGTTCGTCCATTTCGGTCCTCTCGTACTAAAAACAGCTCCTCTCAACCATCCAACGCCCGTGGCAGATAGGGACCGAACTGTCTCACGACGTTCTGAAACCAGCTCACGTACCGCTTTAATTGGCGAACAGCCAAACCCTTGGGACCTGCTCCAGCCCCAGGATGCGATGAGCCGACATCGAGGTGCCAAACCTTGCCGTCGATGTGAACTCTTGGGCAAGATCAGCCTGTTATCCCCAGAGTACCTTTTATCCGTTAAGTGACGACGCTTCCACTCGCTATCGCCAGATCACTAAGACCTACTTTCGTACCTGCTCGTCCTGTCGGACTCGCAGTCAAGCTACCTTATGCCTTTACACTTGCACTCTGATTTCCAACCAGAGTAAGGTAACCTTCGCGCACCTCCGTTACATTTTGGGAGGCGACCGCCCCAGTCAAACTGCCCGCCTACAACTGTCCCCATCCCGGATTTACGGAACAGGTTAGAAACCTAACCTTGCAAGGGTGGTATTTCACCGACGACTCCTCACAGCCTAACGGCCATGGATCAATGTCTCCCACCTATCCTACACATGGCAAGACCAAGTCCCAATAGTAAGTTACAGTAAAGGTTCACGGGGTCTTTCCGTCTAACCACGGGTAACCGGCATCTTTACCGGTACTTAAATTTCACCGAGTCTCGCGTTTGAGACAGTGCCCAAATCGTTCCACCATTCGTGCGGGTCGGAACTTACCCGACAAGGAATTTCGCTACCTTAGGACCGTTATAGTTACGGCCGCCGTTTACTGGGGCTTCAGTTCAGGGCTTCGCATTGCTGCTAACTCCTCCCTTTAACCTTCCAGCACCGGGCAGGCGTCAGACCCTATACATCCGCTTGCGCGTTTGCAGAGTCCTGTGTTTTTGGTAAAACAGTCGCTTGGGCCTGCTCTCTGCAACCTTTATCGCTAAAGGCCACACTTCTCCCGAAGTTACGTGTGCATTTTGCCGAGTTCCTTAACGCGAGTTATCTCGAGGCGCCTTAGATTTCTCATCCCACCTACGTGTGTCCGTTTACGGTACGGTCATGAAAAGACGAACCTTAGGGACTCTTTCTTGGCACCTTGATTACGCCCGCTTCGCTTTGCCGTAGCATCGCTCGCTGTCACAGCTTACCTCATGATCCGGATTTGCCTGGACCACTCAACAGCTCGCTGCTTCGACCAGAACAACCGTTCTCTGGCCGGGTTTCACCTCATGCGTCATCCCGTCGAATCTCTCCATGGTGCTGGAATATGAACCAGCTTCCCATCGACTACGCGTTTCCGCCTCATCTTAGGGGCCGACTAACCCTGGGAAGATGACCTTTACCCAGGAAACCT
>CAXXGJ010000026.1:0-7435 GCA_963677895.2 Treponemataceae bacterium
GCCGGTCGATGTTGACGAAGGCCCGCTTGCCGAAGATGAAGAGCTGGGGAATGTTCGAGGATCGGATAGATGAGAAGATTCAGGTAATTGTAGAAAGCATAGAACGTCCCTATGGTTATCTCCCCCTTCACCACCATAAGGCCGCCCGCGAAAATAAGGGCTATCTGCGCCACATAATCTATGTTCTGATAGATGAGGTTGAGGATAGTAATCGAGCTTTATGACGTCCATCTCGGTCTTGTAGCGCCGCTCGAGGGCTTCCGAGAAGAATCGCTCGTACTTCGCCTCGCTGGCGAAGGCCTTGATGATTCTCGCGCCCGAAAAGCTCAGCTCGAGCTGCTCGTTTATATGCGATATGGACTCTTCGTTCCGCTTCACCTTGTCGTATATCCTGTCCTGCGTGCGCGAGAAGATATAGAGCATGAAAGGCAGGGACGCGATGGAAAAGAGCGCGAGGACGCCAGTCGAGAGCGACCATCGCGATGGCGCAGAACACCACCTTGCTCGCCGATTCGACCGCCCTGGAATATTCCCGAGCAGAGGAACCAGGAGAGTTTCGGAAAATCGTTTATATCCGAGGTGAGTCGCGTAACGAGGTCTCCCGACGAGAATTCGGCGAAGAACCGATAATCCTTTTCCGTCAGCTCGGCGAAATATTTCTTGCGGATGATGTAGTCGAAAACAACGTTGAGCGCTCCTCGTATGCCCGGGAAGAATCCCGAGATGAAGCCCGCGACGCCGAGCCCGATGAAGAAAAGAGCCGCTTTCCTGAGCGCCGCCAGCGGGTCGGGATATTCGCCTTTGCCGGAGAGTATTCCCTCGAGCATATCGAAAAGCTCTTTCGTCAGCAGTGGAAAGGCTACGGCCACGAGGCTCGAAAGCAGGGTGAGGAAGAGAAGGAGGGCTATGAGCCCTTTCTTTTCCTTCCAAAATATGCCATATCCAGGGCTAAGTGTATGTTTCTGGGCTTTTTCATTTCGCCCTCCTTGCCGAGGAACTGCTGTTCCACGAGGCGCCTGTATTCGGGCAGGGTTTCGAAGAGCTCGGCGTGCGTGCCGCGGGCTACGATCCTGCCCTCGCTGAAATAGAGAATCTGATCCGCGTGGAGTATGGACGAAAGGCCGGTGGGCGACGATGAGCGCCGTCCTTCCGGCGAGCAAGACGTCGAGGCTCAAGCGGATCTTTTCCTCCGTATCCATGTCAATGTTGCTCGTCGCTTCGTCGAGGATGACGAGTTCCGGGTCGGCAGCCAGCGCCCTGGCGAAGGCCAGAAGCTGCTTTTCCCCCGACGAGAGGTTGCCGCCGCGCTCCCATAGGTTGGTCTGGAGTCCCGAGGGCAACCCGCTGACCATGTCGGTCGCGTACACGTTTTTCAGGGCCTTCTCAACGCGATCGCCGGGGATATCCGTCATTGTAGACGCGCACATTCTCGAGCACCGAACCGGGAAAGAGGTAGACGTCCTGCAGCACGAGCCCCGTCTTTTTTCTCCAGCTCGCGAGATTGAGGCTGTCGAGGTCCACGCCGTCGATGGTTATGCGCCCTTTCTGCGGTCTGTAAAATCCGCAGAGGAGGCTCACGGTCGTGGATTTTCCGGAACCTGAGGAACCCACGACGGCGGTGAGAGAGCCCTTGGGAATCGAAAAGCTGAGGTCCTTTCAGGATCCAATCTTCGTCCTTATAGGCAAACCACAGGTTTTCGAAGCGGATTTCCCTGTCCAGGCGCGCCTCGACCGCGTTCCCGCGTCCCGGCTCTTCCGGCAGCGACATGATCGTCATGTATGCGGTTGAGCGAAACCTTCGCCTGCTGCATCCGCCTGATGCTTTCGGCTATCTCCAGCACGGGGCCGCAGCAGCGAGGCCCCGTATTCGAAGAAGAGAAGGAGGGTGCCCAGGCTCATTCCGCCGGCTATGACGCGCGGGGCGTAGAGAAGGATCAGGGCGACGATGAAGAGGGGGCCCACGATGGATTCGAGGGCCGAGAAAACCGAGATCTCGAACAGGGCGACCTTCACGTTGACGCGCTGCTGCTGCCTTGCCGTCTCGTCGAGGGACGCGGCGGCCCAGGTTTTCCGGTCGAAGACCTTGACGATTTCCATGCCCTGGATGAATTCCGTCACCTTGGCGAGAACCTTCGCGTAGAGGTTTCTCGACTGGTCGTAGAAGCCGAGAATCTTGCTGAAAAAGACGAGCATGAGGGCGAGGATGGACGGCGACGACGGCGAGCATGATGAGGGCGAGGGTCGGCGCTATGGAGAATGTGACGGCGAACATTCCTCCCATCATGAGAATATTGACGATGAAGGTGACGCCCAGGTTGGAAAAGAGATCCCTCACCTTCTCCGTGTCGTTTTCCGTGCGCGACATCAGTTCGCCGACGGGATGCGCGTCGAAGTAGGCCACCGGCAGCGTGAGAAGATGGGCGAACAGGTCTTCCTTGATGCGCGTGACGATGGAGAGTCCTAGCTTCGAGATGAGGATGTTGCCGTAATACGTGAGGCCGCCGACGACGACGATGACGGCGAGATAGGCGAGCGCATAACGCATCAGAAGCGCGGTGTCGCCCGTCGGGACGGCCTTGTCGATTATTTCCTTCAGGATGAGAGGTTGAACGACTCTTCCCAGGGAAATGACGATCATGACGAGAAGGCCTGGAATCGCGTAGCTTTTTATAGCGTCCTATATAGGAAGCCAGTTTTCTTTTTATAGTTTTTTCCGAATTCCATAATGTTTGCCCATGGATTTTACGCGGCCGCGCATAACGCGACGGCGCGCGAAAACCTCGCGCATGCCTTTCAAGGCGGCGCGAATTCAGTTCAGGAGTTTTCTTCCCAGATGTTATTCCAAAGGAAGAAACCCGGCAATCGATGATCATGGAGACGCTCGTCTCCCTTGTCATGGATTTAGGGGCGAGACCTAAGAAAGGCCTCCTAGCGGCAAACATATTCATTTTATACCTCGTGAGGCGCATAGCGGCGAAGCTCCGCGCCAGCACCCCTATAATACCAGAACTTAGCATAAAAGCAAGGGCGCGTTCATTGACATCATGCCTTTTTCGTATGAGACTCGACGAACATCCTGATTACGTTGTGGAGGAGAACCATGGGAAAACTGGAAGCGAGCGCCGAATGGCAGGGCGGGATGGAATACCGCATCAGCGCGGGCGGTCATTTCGTCACGACCGACGCCCCCGAAGCTTATGGCGGACAGAATCACGGACCGAAGCCGACCCACATGCTCCTCGCGGGACTCATGGGCTGCACGGGCATGGATGTCGCTTCCCTGCTAAAGAAAATGAGGGTGCCCGTCGCCAGGATTTCGCTGGATTCCAGCGCCGACGTCGCCCCCGACGATCCCCATATATTCAGGTCCATAGAACTCAACTACCGCCTCGAAGGCGAGGGACTGGAGGGCCACGAATCCCAGGTCCTCAAGGCCATCCATCCTTTCCAAGGAAAAATACTGCTGCGTCTCCATCCATGTACCGGCAGTTCTGCGCGATAACGACGCGCGCCTACATCAACGGCGCGGAAATAGACCTGGCGAAGGAAGCGGAATAGCGGCGTCCTGAATGCCGCCACTGGCGGCATTCAGGAGCCCTCAGCGGTTACTCCTCCCAGGCCTTGATCTCCAGGCCCTTCTCGCGCTGGGATTCCGATCGCGTCGATGAACTGCTTGGCCACCTTTATGTTCGTGAAGAGCGGAATGTTGAAGTCTATGGCCGCGCGGCGGATGAGATAGTCATTCTTGAGCTCCCGCTCATTGTTGTTCTTCGGGATATTGATGACGAGATCGAAATCCCTGTTGCGCAGCATGGTGGCGATGTTCGGTTCCGTCTTCTCGAGCGGCCAGTGCAGGCGCGCGCAGGGCACGTCGTTGGCGGCCAGGAACTTGGCCGTGCCGCCCGTCGCGAAGAGGGAGAAGCCCATCTCGGAAAGCTTTTTAGCGCTCGCGAGGAATTCCAGCTTATTTTCGAGGGGGCCTGTCGAAAGAAGGATATTCTTCTTCGGGACGCTGTAGCCGACCGAAAGAAGAGCCTTGAGGAATGCGTCGTCGAGATCGGTGCCGATGCATCCCACTTCGCCGGTCGAAGCCATCTCGACGCCCAGGATGGGGTCGGCGCCGTGGAGGCGCGAGAAGCTGAACTGAGCGGCCTTCACGCCCACCCAGGGCAGGTCGAGGGCGGAGGATGCCGTCACGCCCGTATCCTCGTCGAGGATGGCTTTCGTGGCGAGGTCTATCATGTTCACCCTCGAAACCTTGGAGCAGAAGGGAAAGCTGCGGCTCGCGCGAAGGTTGCACTCGATCACCTTGATCCTGTTGCGCTGCGCGATGAACTGGATGTTGAAGGGCCCCGTGATCTCGAGGGCTTCCGCGATCTTTTCGGTGATTTTCCTTATCTGGCGGATCGTTTCGATGTACAGGCGCTGGGCGGGCAGGACCACGGTGGCGTCGCCGGAATGGACGCCGGCGTTTTCGATGTGTTCCGTAATGGCGTGATAGATCACCCTTCCCCGCTTGGCCACGGCGTCTATCTCAATTTCCTTGGAATTCTCGATGAACTTGGAAATGACGACGGGATGTTCCTTGGAAACGTCGGCGGCCATGCCCAGGAACTTCGTCCAGACTGTCCTTGTCCCAGGCCACGTTCATGGCGGCGCCAGAGAGCACGTAGCTGGGGCGGACGAGGACGGGATAGCCCACCTTCTCGGCGAAGATCAGGGCTTCGGCCACCGTGGTCAGGTCCTTCCATTCGGGCTGGTCCACGTCGAGGGTGTCGAGGAGGGCGGAAAACTTGTTCCGGTCTTCGGCCCTGTCGATGTTCGAGGGCGAGGTGCCCAGGATGACGGCGCCCGCGTCGTAAAGCTTGAGGGCGAGGTTGTTCGGGATCTGCCCGCCCATGGAGAGGATCATCCCTTCGGGGCGCTCGAATTCATAGATATCGAGAACCCGCTCGAGGCTCAGTTCCTCGAAATAGAGCCTGTCGCAGGCGTCGTAGTCGGTGCTCACGGTTTCGGGGTTGCAGTTGACCATGATGGTTTTCCTGCCCACGTTCCTCGCCGTCTGGATGGCGTTGACGCAAGTCACCAGTCGAACTCGACGCTCGATCCGATGCGGTAGGGCCCCGATCCGGGCACCATGATGCCCGTCCCCAGGGGAGTCACGTCGTTCTTCAAGCCTGAGTAAGTGATGTAGAGATAGTTCGTCTCGGCGGGGTATTCGGCGGCCAGGGTGTCGATCTGCTTGACGACGGGCACGATGCCCTTCTCTTCGCGGAAGGCGCGGAAGTCGCTTTCCTTGACGTTCAGCATCCGCGCCAGGGCCTCGTCGGAAAAGCCCTTCCGCTTGGCCGAGAGGATGAGGTCAGCCGGCGGGAAACTTGCCCGGGCGGCACTTTTCCGCCGCCGCGCGCAGTTCCTTCTCCACGCGATGCACGGAGGCGATGCGCTCCAGGAAACCAGCGGTCGATCTTCGTCTCCTTGTGGATGGCGTCGATGGTCCAGCCTTCGCTGAGGGCGCGGTAGACGGCGAAGAGCCGCCTGTCCGTCGGCTGCCTGAGGGCTTCCTTCGTCGAGGTGAATTCCCTTCCCATCAGCGCCGGGTCGTCGGAGAGTCCCATGGCGCCCGTGCCCGTCATGCGCACGGCTTTCTGGAGGGCTTCCTCGAAGCTGCGGCCGATGGACATGACCTCGCCCACCGACTTCATCTCGCTGCCGAGGTGAGTGTCCACTTCCTTGAACTTCGTGAGGTCCCAGCGCGGAATCTTGACCACGCAGTAGTCCAGCGCGGGTTCGAAGCAGGACATGGTGGCCTTGGTGATCTTGTTGCTTATCTCGGTGAGGGAAGCCCCGAGGGCGAGCTTCGCGGCCACGTACGCGAGCGGATAGCCGGTGGCCTTGGAGGCGAGCGCCGAACTGCGCGAGAGCCGGGCGTTCACTTCGATGATCCTGTACTCTTCCGATTTGGGATCGAGGGCGTACTGGATGTTGCACTCGCCCACGATGCCTATGGAGCGGATGACCTTGAGGGCCACGGCGCGGAGAAGGTGGTACTCGCGGTCCGTCAGGGTCTGGGAAGGAGCTACGACGATGCTTTCGCCCGTGTGTATGCCGAGGGGATCGAAGTTCTCCATGTTGCAGACGGTGATGCAGTTGTCCGTACTTGTCGCGCACGACCTCATACTCCACCTCCTTCCAGCCGCCGAGCCATTCCTCGACGAGGACCTGGGGCGAGAGGGAAAAAGCCTTCTCGCAGCGCGCCGTGAGCTGCTTTTCGTTCCTGCAGATGCCGGAGCCGGCCCCGCCCAGGGCGAAAGCGGCGCGCACCATCACGGGATAACCGATCTCGGCGGCGGCGGCCATCGCTTCCTCTATGGAGAGGGCGGCCGAGCTGCGAGGCGTTCCCGCGCCTATCTCGTGGAGCCTGCGGGCGAAGAGGTCCCTGTCCTCGGTGAGGCGGATCGCCTCGACCGGCGTCCCGAGGACGTCCACGCCGTACTTGTAGAGGATGCCTTCGTCGTGGAGTGCGATGCCGCAGTTCAGGGCGGTCTGGCCGCCGAAGGAGAGAGAGGATGCCGTCGGGCCTTTCCTTCTCGATGACCTTCTTCACGAACTCGGGCGTCACGGGGAGGAAGTAGGTGGCGTCGGCCATGCCCTCGCTCGTCTGGATGGTGGCGATGTTCGGATTAATGAGGACGGTGGAGATGCCTTCCTCGCGCAAGGCCTTGAGCGCCTGCGAACCGGAATAGTCGAACTCCCCGGCCTGCCCTATCTTGAGGCCGCCGGATCCGAGGACGAGGACTTTTTCAGGCTTTTTCATGGCTTTCTCCATAGAGCTTCGCGTCGGCGATGAACTGTTCGAGAAGGAACTGGGTGTCTCTCGGTCCCGGGCAGCCTTCGGGGTGGAACTGCACGGCGCGGAAGGGCTTCCGCGTCGAGCGTATGCCCTCGATCGTCCCGTCGTTGATGTTGACGAACCAGGGTTCCCAGCCGTGGGGCAGGCTGTCCGCCCGCACCGCGTAGCCGTGGTTCTGGCTCGTCATGTAGCAGCGATGCGTACCGACCTCCAGGGCCGGCTGGTTCTGGCCTCTGTGGCCGTAGGGCAGCTTATAGGTGTCGGCGCCAGCCGCGAGGGCGAGGATCTGGTTGCCGAGGCAGATGCCGAATATGGGCTTTTCGTCGGCGAGGGCGCGCCGCACCGAGGCTATGGTCTTCGTGCAGGCCTTGGGGTCGCCGGGACCGTTGGAGAGGAATATGCCGTCGCAGGCGATCTTGCGGAAATCGCTGTCCCAGGGAACGCGCACGACCGTCGCCCCTGTGTCGAGAATGATCCTGAGGATGTTGGCCTTCACGCCGCAGTCCACGACGGCTATCGTCGGCCCTCCGGCCTCGCCCTTGTAGGTCCGCGCTTCGCCGCAGGACACTTCGTGCGACGGGG
>CAXXGJ010000027.1:0-10709 GCA_963677895.2 Treponemataceae bacterium
TCCCACGGTGAGTCAGTCTACCAGTTCCTCAGCGCCGTCCTCCAGCTTTACCTGGAGAAAAATCCCGAGGGCGAGATTCTGCGGAGGCTCATCGCTCTGCTTCGCTCCCCTCTCGAGAAGGCGGGATTTCCCGTACGCGGCGACGATGTCTTCGAAAGGTTCGAAGACATGCTCAACGCGGTGCAGCCGGCCCGGAGACTTCGCGAGTGCGGCATGGTCGAGGACGAGATCGGGAGTTTTGCCGAGAACATCATTCGCACCAAGCAGAGGCTGATCATCGCAAGCTACATACCCTTCGCCGAAGAACACGCGAAGACAATATACAGGCGGAGATATTAATCGGTTAGGACGGCAGCGGGACAGGATGCGTCCCGCTGCACCGCCCGTGCCTTCTTCAATGCATGAAAGTGCCGCCATTCACGAGAAGGGTCTGTCCAGTCGTGAAGGCGCTCGCGTCTGAAACAAGGAAAGCCACGGCCTTGGCAATTTCCCAGGGCGTCCCCATCCTTCTCAAGGGAGACCGCGCCACCATCTCATCCAAGGCAGCCTTGGCGTATTTGGCTGTTTTCGAATCCTGGTCGGCGCTCGATTCCAGCCTTTCCATCCTCGTCGTTTTGGTGAGGCCGGGGGCAACGCAATTCACCCTTATACCGGCTGCTCCAAGTTCGACGGCAAGGCTTCTGGAAAAGGCGACGACACCGCCCTTGCCTGCGCTGTACATCGTCGATCCCGGCAAGCCGGCCGTTACTCCTGCCTCGGACACGATATTCACTATGGCGCCGCTTCCCTGTTTCAGCATGGAAGGCAGCGCTGCCCTTGTGCAGCGGATAGTCCCGTTCAGGATAATGTTGAGCTCAGGGGAAAAATCTTCGTCTTCGTTAAAGTCCTGGAAAAGTTTCCTAGTCGTCGGATCGCCATCCACATACACGATGCCGGCGTTATTGACGAGTATGTCGATCTTTCCGAAGCGTTCGATTGCCTGCGCGACCATCGCCTTTATATCATCCAGACTCGTCACGTCGGTTTTCACCGCCAGCGATCCCACGCCGCAGGAACGGACCATGTCGGCGACTACATGGGCTTCCTCAATGTCCATATCGCTTACCACCACATCCGAACCTTCGCCCGCTAGGGTAAGCGCGATCGCTTTGCCGATCCCCCTCGCCGCCCCCGTGATCACCGCTACTTTCCCTCTCAGTTGAAGATCCATACAGTCCCTTGTCGCGGGAAGCATCCCGCCTATTTCTTGTAGTATTCCTTGGCTTTGGGACCGCCCACGACACTTCCGCACTCGAGCATGATCCCGAGCTGCTTATTCAAGTTATACATAGCATACAGCTTCCCTTGAATTTCGCCGCTCGTCATCGGGACGATACCCCGCTCATCCATGGCGTGAACGAATCCTTCACGGTCCTCGATCTTGACGTTTATATGATGAATCCCTTCGCCCGAGGTATTGAGGAAATCGGAGAAGGGATCCCCGCCCGTCTTGTCGAGCGGCTCGATAAGCTCGAACTCGAGGTCGCAGATATTGAACTTGGCGATGCGTATCCAGAACTCGGCGGGCTTCCCCATGTAGTTGTTGGTGAAAAGCCCCGATCCGGCCAGGTCCTTCGTGCATTTGTAAGTGATCGTACTCTCGTCGATCTCGAAGATCTCCTTCCAATTCTTGATCTTCTCGTCGATGTTGTTGACTACCATGCCCACCTGGAATATGCACTCAATCTTAGCCTTCTTCATGATCTGCATTCTCCTTACTTAGCCAGGTTCGGCAGGAACATCACTACTATAGGGAACAGGAGCAATAAAAGGACGTGGAGAAAATCGGAACCGAGGAAGGGCCACAGGTTCTTGAACACCTTGCCCTGCGGGACCTTGGCCATCCCCGAGACAACCATCGCGCTCAAGCCCAAAGGCGGGGAAATGCCGCCGATCGTGATCATCCTGCAGCAGATGATTCCGAACCATATGAGATCGTAGCCCTGCGAAACGACGATTGGCGCCAGAATCGGGACGGTAGTCCACAGCATGGCGTTTTCGTCCATCGCCGTGCCGAGAATGATGTACAGGAGTATGATGAAGCCCATGATCGCTATGGGCGGCACATTCATCCTTCCTACTAAGTTTGCGAGTTCGGTTGGAATGTTGGTCGCGGCGAAGAAGCTTGTCAGCAACTTGGCGCCTATCAACATTGCGTAGATCATCCCTGTCATCTTTATAGTCGATTTCAGGGCTTCGAAAATCTTGGACAAGTTCAGCCTTCTGCGCAGGAGGGGGATAACAAGTGCTCCAAAAGCACCCGCCGCTCCGCCCTCGGTTGGCGTGAACCAGCCGACGGTGAGGCCCACCAGAACAAGAGCGAAGAGCAGCCAGACTTCGAAACTCACGCCGAAGGACTTGAACCGGTCGATCAGGGAAAACTTTGGTCCCCGAGGACCCTTCTCCGGATGCCGGGCGCAGATGATCCTGATCGTAATTATATAGAAAACCGCCTGCAGAATCCCTGGGATGTAGCCTGCCAGAAAAAGCTTCGCGATGGATGTCTGCGTAACGATCCCATACATGATCAGCATGGCGCTGGGGGGAATCAGAAGCCCCAGAGTACCGCCGGCGGCGAGGCTGGCAGTGGCCAATCCGTCATCGTAGTTTGCTTTCTTCATCTCCGGTAAAGCCACGAGTCCGATCGTGGAGGTTGTGGCGATGACTGAGGCGCTTACAGTGCCGAAAGCCGCGCACCCGCCGATAGTCGCCATGGAGAGACCGCCGGGCAGATGGCCAAGCCATGCCCGCGCCGTATAGTAGAGCTTTTCGCCCATGCCCGAAACAAAAAGCAGGTTTGCCATCAGCAGAAACATGGGCAAGGCGGCAAGATCGTAGCTTGTTAGCATATCGAATGGCACAGCCCCGGCCTTCACCAGCGCAGCGGGCAAGCCAAGGAGGAACCAGAGCCCCCCGAGCGAGACAACGATCATGTTTATGACGAGCGGCAGCCCCGCGGCAAGAAATATGCAGAAGACCGTCATTCCGAGAATGCCAACTTCAATTGGGCTCATTTTTTCCACTCCTTCTTGATGGCCGTCCAGGCTTTGCTGGCCACGATCATTGTCCAGAGGAAGATGCCGACAACAAAAAGAGCCCTGAACGGAACATAATTGATTCTCAGTGTCGATGAGAACTCGCCCATCATGAAGCTGTCTATCGCCTGTGACGCCGCGCTCCAGACGAGTACGCCGAGAACAGCGATATACAAAAGCTGATTGAACGTGAAGATGATGATCCGCGGTAATTTCGGGAACCTGCTGACGATGCCATCCGTCGCGATGTGACCGGCACACCTCTCCGTGTAGCTGAAAGCGAAGGTGACGGCCAGTATCATGCACACCTCCGTAATCTCGAAGAGACCTATGATCACTCGGCCTGTTATAGTCCGGCGGATGACATTGGTGGATATGAGGAGCACGCCCGCGGACAGGAATACGCCGGAGATTATCGCACCCCATTCAGCGAGCTTGTACAGAAAGAGAGTAAAGGGATTCCCCTCCTTGTCATTCTGCAGGCCCTCGTACTTGTCAATTATTTCCAAGATATCTTTCTGCTCAGGTACTTCCATATAACCTCCAGGCGAAACTGTTTCCCTTAACGCAAACCTTCATTGCGCTACACCCGATGAAGGCGCCGCAATGAAGGCTAACACATTGTATTACTGGTACCTGAATTCCTTCCACACATCCTCGTACGAAAGATTCTTGTCATTGTACTGATCGATAAGTTCCTTAAGCTGTTTCTGTATCTTGGTTCCCGGCAAGCCCATGGAATCGAGCCGCTTCGCCGCGACATCGCCGATGGGAGCCCACAGCGCGTCCCACTTCGCCTTTTCCTGGGGCAGAAGCGGCACGGTGACGATTCCGGCCTTCTTCGCGAATTCCTCTCCCTGCTTGGTAGTGATCATCATCTGTTCCAGGGCGAACTTGTTCCACTGCTCGTAGCTGTCGACGATGAGCTTCTTCAGGTCTGCGGGCAATTTGTTGAAGGAATTCTTGTTCCACATGCGGTTGGTGCTCGCGGTGACGGGCGGACCGTAGATGTTCTGGTACTTCACGACTTCGGAGAACCTGAACGAATAGATAGCCTCATAGGGGCAGATGAGTCCCTGTACGATGTTTTTCTGCAGTTGCAGGTATGCTTCGCCCATGGGCACGACGACGGGCTGGGCGCCGGCGGCCTTGAGAACGTCCACGCTCGCGACTGAAGTCCTGATGCTCAGACCTTTCAGGTCATCCAATACATTGATCGGTTTCTTCGTGGTCCAGAGGAAGAAAGGCTGAGCCATTTCATGCACCTGGATCGGGATCGTGTTCGCGGGATATTCGGCCTGGAGTTCGGGGCTGGACCAGAAGAATTTATTGTGGATGAGGAGAGCGGCTGGCGTATTGTTGACGCCCGCCATCATGTTTCGCTCGTCCCTGAAAATAGCGAAGCCTGTTTTCCCGTTACCTGGATCGGTGTAGCCGAGGTCGGCCACGCCGCGAGCGATCTCCATAGGGCCATTGTCGGTGCTGATCAGCGTGCCGCCCCAGTATCGCTGGAACTTGATGCGGCCATTGGATTGCTTCTCCACGTAGTTCATCCACAGTTCGTCCGCCGCGGCATAGGGATGCGGTGGTGTATTGATGGACGCGAACTTGAGAGTGATCACGTCCGCGGCGAAAACTGAAACCACCGGAAGCATCATCAGAGCCAGCATCATGAGCAAGGCTGGGATGCCCCTGCGCCCGAAAGTGTTTCGGACCTTGGATCGACTAGAATTCCTCATCTTCTCCCTCCTTAGTACCTGAAATGCGGAGGCATTCCTACGAATGCCCCGGGATCAACCGCGGCAGAATGCCGCATATCGCACTCACAATGGATCATCCATCCGCCGATTACTCGTTGGGGTGGATTATCACCTTCACCGCTGTCTTGTCCGACTTGTTGACCTCGAGGGCCTTGAAATACTCATCGAGGGGAAACACGTGCGAAACCATGTTGTCGAGCCTGACCTTCCTGTTCGCGATGTACTCGATCGCCTCCGGAAAGCAATAGGTCTGGGCGGAGCAGGAAATATACTGCTGCTCCCTGTAGTGAAGCTGGTTGAGCATCCCCGACGTGATGTCGAGGGTTTCGGCGGAGTGGAAGCTGCCGTACTGCAGGTACCTGCCGCCCTTGCGAAGGAATTTGAACAGACTTTTCACCATCGGCCAGGACCCGGCCGAATCGATTACGGCGTCGACGCCGTGGGGGAACATTCGCGCGATGGCCGCCTCATGCACGGAGTCGTCGTTTCGCGATGCCAGGATCGTCGGCACCCCATATGCCTTTAGCCAGTCGAGCCTGTCCTGCCTGAGGCCGATAGCCGCCACTTTTTCGGCGTCGGAGAAATGCGCCAATTGGGAGAGTATGAGCCCGTGCGGCCCCATGCCGGTGACGAGGATGTTTTCGCCAAGCTTTGGCTTCAGGAGCTTCATCGCGTGGACTGCGCAGGCGACAGGCTCGGTGATGGTAGCGTCATCGAAGGAGATTTGGTCCGGTATCTCGAAAACCTTCGATTTGTCGACGACGACATACTGCGCGAAACCGCCATTGATGTTGTGCCCGAGGGAGCCGAAGTTCTCGCAATAGAGCGAGTTGTCATGCTGGCATTCGTAGCAGTCGCCGCAGAGCACGGTGTTGTCCGCCGTGACCCGATCCCCTTTCCTCGCCTTTGTGACATTCTTCCCAATCTCCTCGACATAGCCTGCGAACTCGTGCCCGGGCACGACCGGGTATTTTGCCAGGCCAGTACCTGTCGTGTCGTGGCCGATCTCGGCCCACTTGCAGATGCCCGCGGCCATCACCTTTATGATGACCTGATCGTCCCCGCAGGCAGGGTAAGCGATAGTGCGGATGCTTCCCTTGCCGGGAGCGTCATAGACCAAAGCTTTTATCTCTCTCATAATTTCGACTCCTCTACGATCATCAACGTCGCGGTCTAGGCAAGCCTTTCGAGTTCTTCCTCTGGTATGTCGTATCGTTCGGCCCGAGACAGGTTACCGGAGGCAGACACGAGAAGCATATTGGAACAAGGCGTATCCTCTCCCGTCCGGATAAAAAATTTAGCCTTAGCGGCAAGGGCTCGGAATTCTTCGAAATTCGTATAGGCGAAGTCCTGACGCTTAAAGACAGCCTTCACAAGGGTATCGAGCGCCGGGTTTGCCGTCGGCGCGGCGTCCATGAGCGTTATGCCCTGCACGATGACTTCGCGGCACACGGCCTTGAGCGTCTGAAGAAAAGTTGGGATCCCTCGAGTGAGCGTGAGGTCGATAGTATGTGCGTCATTGGGGATCGGGAAACCTATATCGCAGATGACGAATGCGTCGAAATGCCCCAGGCGAGTCAATTCATACGCTAATTCCGCGTTCAGGATGCCTTGCTTTTTCATATCGCGCCATCCCCCCATTGAAGGGATGTAGATACGCGATTGCGCAGAGTATCGCGCGCTTCTTCGGCCCGGAGACGGATCTTTCGTACCGGGCAATATCCAATTAGGGTTCCGCTATTGTTATCTCTACTCCCGCGGCTTTGAGATTGGCGAGCAGCATCTTGTCCACGATAGGGCGCGAAGTGATAAGTTGATGTATTTGGTTGAAAGTGGCGAAGAGCACGACCGCCGAAGTGCTGAACTTGCTCGAGTCGCAGACTAGCACGACGCGTTTCGCTGATTTTATCATAGCCTTTTTTATGCTTGCTGTAAAAGGCGATACGCAGGTGAGCCCATTGCGAGGATCGAATCCCGTCGTGCATAGAAACAAGGTTGAAGCCTGGATATTGCTGAGGAAATACTCCGCATCCGGACCGATTATTGTCTGCTGATGGCCGATCAGCACGCCACCCGTAATGATGGTCGTCACATCGGTGATCGCGAAGGTATTGGCTATCGCCAAAGAATTTGTAATTACCGTCAAGTTCTTCTTGTTTACGAGCTGGTTTGCCAGCGAAAGCGTCGTCGTGCCAGAGTCCAGAATGATCGACATGCCATCCTCGACGAGTTTGGCCGCGCACTTCGCTATCGCCAGTTTTTCGTTCGAGAACATGGTGTTTCTTGTGGGGAAAGGATTTACGATCTTCGCGGCCCCATGCGTGCGCATTATTGCGCCCGCTTTCTCCAAGTACGAAAGATCCCTCCGAATCGTGGCCGGAGTCACATTGAAGCGCTTGATAATGTCTTCTACTCGCATCGAGGTTTCGAAGCTTAATATCTTGATGATTTCTTGACGTCGCAGTTCGATACGCAAATCTGTTACTCCCTGTATATTGCGATGTACAGACTGTAAATACTACCATCACAAGCTCCAAATGACAATCATATGAAAACCATGTCCTATCATTTCACGTTAATCTAAAAAAACGAACACGCGGCGTCCTTTCGAAGAAAATCCCCGGTCCGTATAGCCCAGATCGATTAGGCAGATATGGCTAATCTTTAAAGACTGCGGACTCGTAAGGGGCCCACTTCGCGGCGCCTGATTCGAGCCGCAGCTTGCGTTCGGGCGTTACGCCGGACGCGAATTCCGTTTCAAGGAACACGTCTATGATCTCACAAGCCATGCGAAGACTCGTCGTGGTCCCACCGATAGCGACGATGTTGGCGTCGTTCACGATACGGCTCTCCCGCGCTGCCCAGTAGCTCTCAACAAGGGCGCATCGCGCTCCCCTGTTCTTATTGGCGGCAATGCTAATCCCCACGCCGGTTCCGCATATCGCAATTCCGCGCTTGGCCTCGCCGCCCGCAACCGCTTTCGCCACATTACGCCCCACATCCATGTACCACACGGGGTGCTCCGCGTCCTGGGTTCCCAGATCGAGCACTTCGTATCCCTTTTCAATGAGGTATTTCTTCACTCCAACCTTGAGCTCGTAGCCGCCCGGATCCGCACCTAGCGCGATTGTCATACCTTTTCCTCCAGTTCATTCGATGAAGTGATCACAGTGTAGATGAGGAATTATCACTTGTCAAGAAAATAATCAAAATATCTATCTCGTTGATAATTTATTTATAAAATTTTATAATTACATTTGTTATATATATTTGAATGTGTTAACAATTTTTCATACTACTAGTTTATCCGCTTGACAGTTCTTGGAAATGACTCCAAAATGATAATCAACCTTATCATATCCAATAGCTTTATTATCGTTTATGTTGATCGATGTTCTTTTTTCGAACATCCATATGACCTTTCAAAGAGGGTAAAAATGAAGCGGGAAGAAATAACCCAGCTAAAACTCGCGGCCATCAGATGTCGGCAGAATGTGCTCCGCATGATACAGGCCAATCATTCGGGACACCTGGGGCCGGCTTATTCCTGCATGGATATCGTAACCGCCCTCTACTTCCACGCATTGAACCTAGATCCTAAGAATCCGGGCAAGGCTGATCGCGATCGCTTCCTGCTTTCGGCTGGGCATAAGGGCATGGCGCAGTACGCGGCGCTCGCCGAGGTCGGCTTCTTCCCGAAGGAAGTGCTCGATACCTTTGGAAAGTTCATGTCCCCCATCCCGGCTCATCCCGATATGCGCAAGCTGCCAGGGATCGAGGCGAATACCGGCGCTCTCGGACATGGTCTTGGACTTGCTTGCGGCATGGCCCTTTCCTTGAGGCTCGATAAGTTCACGTCACGCGTATTCGTGCTTCTGGGCGACGGCGAGTTGGCGGAGGGTTCAAATTGGGAAGGCGCGGCGATCGCAGCGCAATACCGTCTGGACAACTTGGTAGCCTTCGTCGACCTGAATGGCCTTCAGATCAGCGGGCGGACAAAGAACATCATGAGCTTCGAACCCGTCGGTGACCATTTCGCCGGCTTTGGCTGGTCGACTCGAGACATCGACGGCAACAATATGGAAGAGATCGTGGCGGCCCTCGACGCCCTTCCCTTCGAACCCGGGAAGCCGAGTCTCATCGTCGCTCACACGATCAAAGGCAAGGGATTTTCCGACGCCGAAGATGCGGCGGGGTACCATTACTGGAATTCGAACGAGACGGACCTAGCTCGCGCGGAAATGGAGCTGACGGAAGCGATCGGAAAGGTGGAAAGAGATGGACTATGAAATACTTGACGCTAAGAAAATTATGGGGGAAGCCGTCCACGAGATGGCCAGGGACAACAGCAAGATCATCATGATCTCGACCGACAGCGCGAGCCGCTCTGGATTCTCCTCCTTCATAAAAGACTTTCCCGACCGGTACTTCGAGCTCGGGATCATGGAGCAGTCAGCCCTGAGCGTAGCCTCGGGCTTTGCGACGACAGGAAAGATCCCCGTCTTCTGCGCCCCGGCCCCCTTCGTGACCGGTCGGCCCTTCGAGATGTTCAAGGTGGATTTGGGCTACATGCGGCAGAACGCCAAAATAATCGGCAGGAATTGCGGGCTGAACTATGCCGATCTTGGCCCGACCCACTTTGGGCTCGAGGATTACGCACTCGTCAGGATGATACCGAAAGTCGTGATCCTCGCCCCGCAGGACGCCTCCGAACTGAAGGGCGCGATAAAGGCGATGCTGGAATACGATGGCCCCGTCTACCTCAGGCTGAGCACGGCGCCGATACCGAAGATCTTCGAGGAAAAGCCCTTCGTGATAGGCAAGGGAAATATCATACGCGAGGGCAAAGACATTGCGATTGTGACAACCGGGGAAATCACCCGCAACGTCCTATCCGCGACGGAAATCCTCATAAGTCGGGGGATCGACCCGATGGTGATAGGCATGCCTACGATAAGGCCTTTCGACGAGGATCTTCTGATTAAAACCGCTAGGAAGATCGGGAAGATAGTCACCGTCGAAGAACATTTCGATATAGGCGGGCTTGGCACGATCGTATGCGAGTTGTGCGGGAACTCCTGCCCGATGCCGGTTCTCAGACTCGGAGTACGTGGCGACTACATCAGTTCCGGTCCCTATAAAGACCTCCTGGCAGAGGTTGGGCTGGATCCGCATAGCCTTGCCCAAAAAATCGCAGAGTTCGCGAATAAGTAGTTTTCGCGGCCCGCGTACCTATGAAAGGAAAAGAGAAGGGGGCGCCCTATGCAGCCGCTGTTCTTCATGCTAGAACAGCGAGATATAATTTTATATAACTAGCATATTCTTGGATGGTTCTCGCGGGGGAAGGCATGAATCCTGATCTATTGCCTATGATTTCCTATATTTTCATCACCACGTTCACCCCCGGGCCCAACAATCTTTCCTCGGCCGCCGCGGGCATCAAGATCGGGCTCAGGCGGACGCTGCCCTACCTCTTCGGGATTTCCTCGGGCTTTTTCTGCGTCCTGGCGAGTTCGGGGCTTTTCAGCGTCTTCCTGCGCACGCGCTATTCGGCGATCGCCCCCTACCTCAAGTGGCTGGGGTTTTCCTACATGATATGGCTTGCGATGTCTCCGTTCATAAAACACAGGTCCGCCGGCCAGAAAGATGTCAGCTATTCCTACCCTGCCGGACTCTTCCTTCAGGTTGTCAATCCCAAATCGATCCTCTATGGAATAACCATCTACGCTTCTTTTTTCGATTTGCTGGCAGGCAGCGTTCCCAGAGTTCTCTTTTCAGCTTTCCTGCTGACCATCGTCGGTTTCGTCTCGATCCTCACATGGACCCTGGCCGGTAGCGGCCTGACAAAAATCCTCAAAGGACCGAAAAGCGAGAT
>CAXXGJ010000028.1:0-22450 GCA_963677895.2 Treponemataceae bacterium
GCTCTCCTCGATGACGGGCGGATCGGCCAGCTTATAGGCTTCGGAATAGCTCACGACATGGATGATCTGAGGACTGGTCTCGTCGCGAGGCTCGATGTCGTCCATCATGGCGGTCACCGCGGCCAGCTGGGCCTTGGCCCGCTCGGGTTCTGGCGAGAAATAGTCCAAGCCTCCCCGCGGCTGGAGGAAGACCCTGAAATTCCCGTCCTCGAGCCCTTTCACCAGCTTGAGAAGGGTCCTGGCCTTGGCGAGGTCCTGGATGCCCCAGAGGTATTTGGGCGTATTGAACATTATCTGCAGGACGAGGTTCCGGATGCCCTGCAGCTTGGCGGCCTTGGCCGCGATATAGCCCGACACGATATAGCCTAGGTCGTCGCTGCCCCTGAAAGCGAAATGATGCGGCACGTTCATCTCGAGCGGTTTGCCCGTCGAGGCTATGTAGCGCATGGCCTGAAAATGCTCCCTGAGGTTTTCAAGCACCGAATTGGGACCTCTTCCGTCCAGCTTGCAGAACCACCACAGGGAAAGCGCGTGCCAGGCTATATCGATCGTTTCCTCGTACATCCTGGCGAGGGCCGGCACATCCTTGGTGCCCGCGTAGGTACGCACCAGCATGGGGCGCGCCGCCTTCCATACAGCCGCGAACTCGGCGGCGCTGGCGAGGGGAACGCCGCCGCCGTTGATCTTGCCTTCCCAGTCTTCCCCGAAATTGGATTGGCTGAGCTGGGAAGTGCCGATCGAGAGAATGTCCAGATAGCCGCCCGAGGCCAGCCGCTTCACCCACTCGGTGAAAAGCCTGACCGCTTCCTTCCTGTCGGGCAGGTAGGGGCCGGCATGGACGCGTATGAGGGGCGGGAGCTTTCGGGCAGTGCCATGGGCGATCCTCGCCGTCAGCCTGTCGCCCCAGGCGCCGAATCCGGGAGAGTCGGACCTGTTGACGGGCTTCACCGCGTTGTAGCGGCCTTCCTTCACGAGGGACTCGCCGAAAGCCATCCTCGCGACGTCGTACTTGAGACCTTCGGAGAAGGTTTGCGGCATCATGTCCTCATCTATGCCGAGGATGCGCATCGTCTCGTGGGGCGCTTCGTCGCCCCGGAAAACGCCTGTCAGATCGGGATGCCGGGCGAGCGCCGCCTCGCAGGCTTCAGGAAGCCCGGCGAAAAACAGCCCCCTGATAGGACCGCCATCCGAAAGAAGCATTTTCTCGCGGTGGAGGAACTCATATAGGACTTCGAAAAGATGGAGGGCATCGGCGGGGTCCAGCCGGTAGCTGAAGCCGAGCACCGAAATTTTCCTGTTGCGAAGCCAGGCACGAAGCACGGTGCCGCCCTCGTGCCTGGAAAGGGATTCGATATCGCCGCCGACATCGGCGTCGGCGATGCGGGATTCTATGCCGCAGTCCTCCAGGACCTGGGCGAAGGAAAGCATCCCGAGGGTATGCACGTCTATCGAAGGCCGAATAAGGCCGAAAACGTCATGTCTGGAAATTTTAAACATCGTATCACCTCCTAGTCCGGATCGAACGGCTGAGGGCCGCCTCGATGATAGCCAGGATATATTGCTTCTCCGAGAGATGCGCCTGCCGCGCGCAGGCCTCGAACCAAGCGTCGGGAATCATGGGCTGGCCGTTGATTTCGATGGCCCAGAATTTCCCGCCGGCGAAAATCATGTCGCATCGGGAATAATCCCTGATATCCCCCGCCGACGAGAAGGCCGCGGCCGCGAAGGCCCGGGCCGCCTCGCGCAAGGATCCGTCCGCTATCGGCCGGGCTTCGGTCCTGCTGCCGTCCTTATCCTCTGTCGTGACCACGTGAATGCCGGGAGGATCGATAAAGACAATTTCCACGGGCATGAGGAGCCTCTCCTCGCCGTTGCCGATGCATGCGCAGGTGATTTCGCGGAAATCGGGGTAGAGCCCCAGGTAATGCTCGATGAGGATATGCCTGAAATCCTTGCCCAGGCTGGCGACGAGGGAAGCCAAGGCTTTCATGTCGAAAACGACCGAATCCTTCGTGATGCCGCGGGAGTTGCCGGCGTCCGACGGCTTCACGATGCAGGGAAAGGGGGGAATCGAGGACCTGTCCACGGCGGAAAGATCGGAACCTGAGTTCAAGGAGAGGAACTCGGGCGTGGATATTCCGTCCTTTACCCATTTTTCCTTGAGCGCCGTCTTGGAAAGAGCGAGCTCTATGATATCGGGAGGGGAGCCCACATAGGGGATTCCCCTTCCCTCCAGCCAGCCATGCACGTTTATCCTGGCGTTCGCCGGGCAGGCGACGCCGACGGGCATCGGGGAGGACTCGGGCAAATGGTCGGGGGCGCTGAAAACAAGGTCGGGGCCGAATTCGGCGATGAGGGCGGAAAGCATAGCGATGGAGTCGGGGCATGCCAGCCTGGCGGTGAATCCGCCGTCGGCGAGGATCGACGCGAACCGGCCGAAGCGCCGATCGTCGGCCATGGCCACGGCGGGATTGGAAGAACGTGAAAAAAGGATCAGTACTCTTAAGGATCTTGCGTTTTTCGGCGCATCATCCAAAACGTGGTGCCTCCTGAAAAGAAGGATACATTGAGTTTAACACAGGAAAACCGAAAAAAGTCCCGCGCGGGCGAAAAAAACAAAATTTCCGGCCAGGGGCCGCGGTCCCCGTCGATACTTTACCTAATTGTATCGCTACTATATAGTTCATTCCATGCTTTTCATCGACAGACCAGACGGCAAAAAAGTCCGACAAGCCCATGCGCTCAACGCGCTTATGCCCTACATGATGCGCGGACGCAATCAATCGGCCGTGTACTATGAGAAGGACGTGGATGTCGAGAATATCCTGCGCTTCGTGAGGGCGAGAAACTCGGGACTGAAGAATCAGAACGAGAATTCGGGCCAGGATCGATATTCATTGTTTTCCCTCGTTCTGGCGGCGATGGTGCGGACCGTGGCGATCAGGCCGGAACTCAACCGTTTCATACACGGCAAGGCCCTCTACCAGCACAACGACATTACCATGTCATTCATCGTGAAGCAGAAAATGACGGAAGAAGCTCCGGAAGGAAGCGCGAAGGTTGTTTTCAAGCCCGAGGATGATCTCGATACGGTGACGCTGAAGGTAAACAAGGCTATCAACTATGTGCGGGAAGTAGGGGAAGGCGGGGACGGCGAGAAGATAGCCAAGCTCGCCCACAGCATTCCCGGCGCCAAGGCTCTCCTCATCGGTCTCTACAGGATTCTCGACCGCTTCAATCTTGCCCCGAAAGGCCTTATCGAAGTGGACCCCTTCTACGCCACCCTCTTCTTCGCGAATTTGGGCAGCATCGGACTCGACGCGCCCTTCCACCATCTTTACGAATGGGGCACCATTAGCTTCTTCGTGGTGATGGGCAAACTCACGCAGAAGGACAGCCACCACGGCCCCTTCGGCACGAAACACCACTTCATAAATTTCAAGGTAACGGTGGACGAAAGGATTTCCGACGGTCTCTACTTCGCGCGCTCGGCCTCGGTCTTCTACAGGCTCATCGCCAGTCCCGAACTGCTCGACATGCCCCTGGAGCAGGCCAAAGCCCAGCTGGAAAAAGGCATATAGCCGCTAGGCGCTCTCCTTCTTGGTGCCGCTCGCGGGACAGGTCTCGCAGCTCTTGGCGGCGCTCTTCGTCGACGCGCTGCCCGCTTTCTTGGAGTCGGTGATATAGAAACCACTGCCCTTGAAGATGACGCCGGTTCCGCCGCCGATCAGGCGCCTGACGGCTCCGCCGCACTTGGGGCAGACCTTGACAGGATCCTCGGACATGGACTGGAACTTTTCGAAAGTAAGATTACACTCTCGGCATTCATACTCATACGTAGGCATTTAGATTAACCTCGGTCTAGCGAAATGATGAAATGTTGGTTCGAGTAGAAAATATAGCGAAAACCTCCCGGAACGTAAAGTAGGCGCGGAGAAGCTCCCTCATGCCTTGATCACGCCCAGCCTTCTTCCAACCTTGGTAAAAGCCTCCACGGCGAAGTCGATCTGCCCCGGTTCATGGGCGGCGGAAATCTGCACCCTTATGCGAGCCTTGCCCCTCGGCACGACGGGGAAGGAGAATCCGATGACATAGATGCCTTCCTCAAGAAGGGCATCGGCCATGTCGTGGGCCAGTTTTTCGTCGTACAGCATGACCGGGCAGATAGGATGGACGCCGGGTCTGATGTCGAAAGCCCGCCGCCGTCATCTTCTCCCTGAACCGCCTGGTATTCGCCTCGAGCTTGTCCCTCAGGGCGGTCGACGCGCTGAGAAGTTCGAGAGCCTTCAGCGTGCCTCCCACGATGGAGGGCGCCACGGTGTTGGAGAAGAGATAAGGCCGGGCCTTCTGCCTCATGTACTCGACGATTTCCTTCCTGGCGGCGATCACGCCGCCGGAAGCCCCGCCCAGCGCCTTGCCGAAGGTGGTGGTGATGATGTCCACCCTTCCCTTCACGCCGCAATGTTCCCAGGTGCCGCGCCCCGTCGCCCCGGTGAATCCGGTGGCGTGGGAATCGTCCACCATGACGAGGGCGTCATATTTCTCGGCGAGCGCGCATATGGATTTGAGATCGGCGATGTCGCCGTCCATGGAGAAGACGCCGTCCGTGGCGATCATGCGAATCCTCGCGTCAGACGCCTCTTTCAGGCAGCGCTCGAGCCCCTTGGCCACCTTGCCGGTGTCGGGGTCGGTCTCTTCGATATCGCGCATGTCGGCATGCTTAAAAACGATGCGTTTGGCCTTGCAGAGCCTGACGCCGTCGATGATGGAAGCATGATTGAGGCTGTCGGTTATGATCGCGCAATTCTCGTCCAGCAGAGGCTCGAAGACGGCGCCATTGGCGTCGAAACAGGATGAGAAGAGAATGGCGTCCTCGGTGCCGAGGAACTCCGCGACCCTGCGTTCGAGAAGCTTGTGGGGACTCTGGGTGCCGCAGATGAATCGGACGGAAGCCATTCCGTAACCCCATTCCTCCATGGCCGCTTCGGCCGCCGCCCGGATTTCGGCGTTGTTCGCGAGGCCAAGATAGTTGTTGGCACAGAAGTTGAGGACTTCATTGCCGCCCACGACCCTGATAGCCGCGTCCTGAGGCGTCGCGATGACGCGTTCATCCTTGTAGAGACCTTCCGTCCTGATGGCCGAAAGTTTCTGCCGCAGCTCTTCCTTGATCAAACCGTACATCGATTCCTCCCAATGTTGCCGTCACGCGATTGTCAGGACCGCTTTTCAGGATCGCGGCCGCGCGCGGAAGAAGCCCATGATGCTTCCCGCGAGCCCGCCAGCGATATGGGCGAACTGCGAGATATTGTCCTGCTTCGCGAGCGCGTCCCATACCTGGCCGCCCAGGTATACGATCATGACGAGAATGAAGGTGAGCGGTATTTCGCCCTTGTTGAAGTTCGTGATGGAGGCGAGGATGATCATCATGAAGACGATGCCCGAGGCGCCCAAAAGGACGGTGTTCGGGAAAATAAGCACGTTCAAGAGCCCCGTGGTCGCCGCCGCGACTATGATGCTGAGGAGGATGAATCCCGATCCGTAGGCCATCTCCAGAATGGGACCCAGGAGGAGGATCATCGTGAAATTGCCCATGTAGTGCTGAACCGAACCATGGCCGAAAATATAGGTGAAAAGCTTCAGGTAATCGGTGAAAACATTGGTCCTGAAGGGGGCCGGCGTGGAAAACCAGTTGGACGTGAGCGAAGGCATTATGGTGATGGAAAGGATGAGGACGATGGCCGAAAGAAAGGTGAAAGTGAGCGTCACGGGCGCGTTGTAGCGAATCCTCATAGCGATCCTCCTCTCCGGAATTTCGATCCGGTTATCGTGGCGATGGAAGCGATGACCTCAAATATCGAGGGCAAGCGAAACGGGGCAATGATCCGAACCCATGACCTTGGTCTGGATGTCGGCCCCGGCGAGCGCCGGGAGGAATTCCGGATCGATGCAGTGGTAGTCCAGACGCCAGCCCACGTTGTTGGCCCTGGCCTGGGGAGCCCGATAGGTCCACCAGCTGTAATGCCCTGGCTCGGGACAGAGATGGCGGAACGTGTCGATATAGCCGGCGCTCGTGTATTTATCCATCCAGGCCCGCTCTTCGGGCAGGTAGCCGGGATTGCCCACGTTCTGGTCGGGCCTCGCGAGATCGATGGGCTTGTGGGCAATGTTATAGTCGCCCGCGACGACGACATGGCGTCCCTTGGCCCGCAGTCCGTCGCAGAAGCCGAGCATGGCGTCGCAGAAACGCAGCTTGTACTCGATTCTCGCTCCCGCTTCCTGGCTGTTGGGAAAGTAGGCGGAGACGAGGACGAAATCGTCGTAATCGGCTATGACGACGCGGCCTTCGTCGTCGAATTCGGGGATGCCCAGCGTGGAGACGGAGCTGGCTTCCCTCTTCGAGAAGATGGCGGTGCCGGAATAGCCCCTGCGTTTGGCGCTGGACCAGTAGACGGCATAAGGCTTGCCGTCTCCCCTGAGGGGATTCTGCAGTTCGAGGGGAAGCTGGTCGGGATGGGCTTTAGTCTCCTGAAGACAGATGAAATCGGCGTCCTCGGCCTTGAGCCAATCGAGAAAACCCTTGCCCGAGCAGGCCCGTATTCCGTTCACGTTCCACGATAAAAGCTTCTTCATGCGTTTTCCTTCGTTCAGGTTCCCAGAATTGAATCGATGAGTCCCTTCAAGGCTGGATCAATGGTGGAGGGAGCGCCCGCGTTGGTGACATCAATCTGGAATATTCCATCCTTGAAGACGATGGGGCTCTGTTCGTCGGGGAGGGGCAATTCTTCGTCTTCGGTCGACAGCTCGCGGATCGCGCGGGCGAAGCTCTCCCGGGGCGATTGCTTCGCGGCGCCGAAAAAGCCGGAAGCCTTCGTTTCCCTGAGCGCCGCCGCGGCATATCGCCGCGTACCGGGGGAAAAAGCGCCCTGGATGGTTTCTGGTTCTGATTTCATGACTATGGGAGATAAGATACCGCGAATTCGTATCGAGCGCCATACCCCGGAGCGCTTCGCGAAGGGGCGCGCGCCGCAAAGTTGGCGCGTTCAGCAAAGCCGGCGCGGTTTCGTATTCACCGTAAAAGTGGTACATTGATATGGTGAAACATGACACGACCATCCGACCATCCCGCCGGTTCCGGGATTTTTTTATAAGGGCGGCTTTTTCATCGCTGATCCTATTCCTCTTCGCGCTGCCCGGCCGCGTTGAGGGCCAAGCCGTCCGATCCTTCTCCCGCGTGGAGCATATCCGCACGGATTCCTTCGATATATATTTTCCTCCTTCCCTCGATGAGCAGGGGCAGAGACTCGCCGCCTTCGCCGACAAAACCATGGAGGATCTCCTGGATTTCTTCGGAACGGCGGCTGGAGGCAAAGAATCGGCCGGGTCCGGCATCACTTTTCCCAGCGGCAGGATCGCGGTTCTCCTGAGCGATGTCGAACCCGATCTGAATGGCTACTCGACGGCCTATCCTTCCAACAGGATCGTCCTCTACGTTTCGTCGGCCGGCCCCTCTGGCGAGCTGGCATCGCTGGACGACGAACTGCGCTCGGTTTTCATCCACGAGCTTACCCATACGATAACCGTCAATATGCGCTCTCCCTTCTGGGCGGCGCTGGCCGCGGTCGGCGGCGATTTCGTGGCGCCGGTATCCTGGATCATGCCCGAGGCTCTCGTCGAGGGGACGGCCGTATGGGTGGAGAGCCGGTATGGGGAGATGGAGACTCCGGCGCTGCCGCGGACGGGGAGGCTGCATGACCCCGCCGCTCTCGAGCCCGTTTACCTGGATATGCTGCAAGGAAGGCGGCGGGGCTTATGGGACGTGTCGGGCGTAGCCGACTATCCGGGTTCCGGGGGAATGCCCTACTATTACGGCGCCCTCTTCGCGAGTTTCATGGAAGAACGCTATGGCGGCGAAAGCATCCGGGACCTCTGGAGCCTGGCCGCGCAGGGCAACCTTTTCACGGGCTTCGACGGCACCTTCGGCACGCGAGGCCTCCTGGGGAAGTACAGCGGACGGCAGCCCGCCGCGCTCTGGAACGAGTTCCTGGATTGGCTCGGGAGCCGGGCCGAGGAAGCGGCTGGCCCGCAGGACGCCGCGATCGCCGCGGCGGGCAGGCGCATAGGCGCCTTCCATGCCGACGAAAAACGTCTCTACTACCTCGACCAGGAAAGACGGAACGTCTTCGCGCTGGATCTTGAATCCCGCCAAGCCAAACCACTCAAGCTATTTCCGGGCGATGGCTACATCGAGGATGTGTGGATTTCGGCCGACGGCGGCTCGCTGGGCATAGATTGGATAAAGATTGGATCCGGCGGCCGTGTAGAGCCCGCCAGGTATTTCTATGACCTAAACAGCAAAACCATGAGCCAGCCCCAGGAGCGCGAGGTCGAAGAAATCGGCGCCGCCATGGTCAACCTGGAGCCCGGAGCCCCGCTTCCTTTCCTGCACAAGACAAGGCTTGATCCATCTACGGGCTATCAATACGGACTCGTCAGAATGGGCACGCGCGTAATGCCCGCGCGCCTATCAGCCGATGGCGCCATGGAAATCCTGGACAGCCCCCTTCTTTTCGTCCGTTCGTTGGCTCTGGCGGGTAGCCCTCCTCCGGGACAAAGCGACGGCTTCGGACAGCTCATCGCCATGAGCGTGGCTTCCGAAGGCGGACTCTCCCGGATCGCTGTCCTCGCGGAAACGACCGAGGGATGGAAGCTTTATCTGCAGAAAACGGCGCCCGACGGCGGCGCTTTTTCCCCGGTTTTCGCGGGCAGGAAGCGACTTATATACAAAGCCGCGCTCGGGGACGGCGAACAGGAACTGCGCGTCACGCGATTCGACGAATCGACCATCGCTTCATACGCCGGGCCTCTAGACGTCGCCTGGAAGCCTCTCGAGACGATGAGAGCCTTGCTCCCGTCGCGATCGGCCCCGACCTCCGCTTCGACGGAGAACGAAGAGAAGATCCATGAGCGGCTCAAGCCCACCCTTTTCCCCCGCCTCCTTTCCGCGAGCCTCTATCCATTCGTTGACAGCGAGTCGGCGGGATTGACCTTCATAGGCTCCGATCTCACCGAAAGGCTGTCCTGGGAAGCCTCGGCGGGATGGGATTATATCGCCAACGTGCCCGAAACTTCATTTACGATGGGCCTTGCCGTCGATGAACATTACCTAGCCATCGCGGCCATCGATTCCACCGACTCCAGCTCGGCGGGCATCCTCGCCCCTACCCGCATGATAGGCGCCGCCATGGGCTACCGTTACAATCATTACCTTTTGCCCGTCAACCGAAGATTCTGGACGAGCGCCGCCGCGAGCTTCGCCGGCCTCGACGAAGGCTACACCGTCGCCGATTACATTTTTCCAAATTTTGACTACCGTTCGGCGGGCGGCTCCGTCGCGGCCGGATATTCCTCGATGCGCGCCCTTCCCTTCGCCCCCTTCGACCGCCAGGGCATAGCCTTCTCGGGAGGCGGCGATTACGAAGTCCTTCCGGGCACGGTTTCGGCCTTTTCCTTCTCGGGAGCCCTATCCTTCGCCATCCCCCGACCCGCCGCCAAGCTCTCGCTCTACGGAGCCTGGACACCCTCGAACGAACTGCTCTTCCATCCCATGGGACGCTACTACGCGGTCGGCGGGGCGTATCATTCGTCGGCGCTCTCGACCCCCTACCCCGACTATGAGGAATATGCCCTCATGGGCTCGGGCTCGTCCTGGTACGGCTTCGGCGAGCTCGCCGCGCGCATTGCCACCTTCGAGCTATGGGAAGCCATAGGCCCCATTCCAATGCCCTTCCTCCCCTCCTGGACCATCCGCCGCGTTTCCTTCTGGGGCGGACTGCGCGCGGCTCTCCTCGAACAGGCCGGCCTCCCCGTCCTGCCCTATTCCGCCTTCGCGCGCATGGAAACCGACATAGCGGTCCTGGCGGGACTTGCGGCGGAAGCGCACATTGCGTTAAACATTGAAGCTTCCTGGGCCTTCTCCTCCGAGCTGTCGGGAGGACAGGCCCTGCACCTGGATTTTGGCATGGGAGTGACCTACTGATGTCCACGCAGCACAGCGCCCTCGTCGAGGCCGGCCAAAGACTGACGCCGCAGATCTGCGGAGAACTCGTGCAAGCCATCGAGTCGGCCGGCGGCATCGAAGTATTCGCCATCGGCAGCCTCGACGAGGCCGGCCTCGTCCGCGAGGTGGAAATCGTCGCCCGCGGGACCATCGATACCGTTCCCGCCCTCGGCCCCTACTTCGAAAAAGGCTCCGTCCTCATCCACAATCATCCTTCGGGCTACCTCCAGCCCTCCGAGGCCGACGTCGCCATCGCGGCCGACGCGGGCACCTACGGAGTCGGCAGCTACATCGTCAACAACGCGGTCTCGGAACTCTACATCGTGGCCGAACCGGCGCGCAGGAAATCCTACCGGATGCTGGACGAGGAAGGCCTCTCCGGCGCCCTCGACCAGGGCGGCAAGCTTTCCCAGAAAATGCCCGCCTTCGAACCCCGCGCCTCGCAGATCGCCATGACCTCCGACGTGGCCTCCCTCTTCAACCAGGGCGGCATCCTCGCCGCCGAAGCCGGCACCGGCGTCGGAAAATCCTTCGCCTACCTCGTGCCGGCCATGGCCTGGGCCCAAGGCAACGAGGAAAGAGTCGTCATCTCCACCGCCACGATAAACCTCCAGGACCAGCTCTTCTCCAAGGACATCCCCCTCGTCGCCTCGATCTTCAAGAAAAAGCTGAAGGCCGTCCTCGTCAAGGGCAGATCCAACTATGTCTGCAAGCGGAGACTGGGCGAGGCCATCGAGGAGGAAGGCCTTCTCCTGGACGACGAGAGCCCCCTCAAGCGAATTCTCGCCTGGGACGAATCGGGCGGCTCCGGCGACAGGGCCGACCTGCCTTTCCGCGTCGAGGACCAGGTGTGGAACAAGGTCTGCTCCGAGGCCGACGCCTGCATTTCGATACGCTGTCCGAGCAGGGAGCGCTGCCACGTGATCTCGGTGAGGAAAAACGCGGCCGACGCCCAGATCATCGTCGTCAACCATCACCTGCTTTTCGCCGACCTGGCCTCCCGGCAGCGGGGTTCGGGCCTCGAGCAGACCTCCATCCTCCCGGCCTATTCCTCCTTGATCCTGGATGAAGCCCACTCGATCGAAGCGAGCGCGACGAGTCTCTTCACCGAGAGTTTCACGCGCTTTTCCGTCGTCAAGAAACTCTCCCGGCTCTGGCGCAAGAACAGGACGGGACAGTTCGGCGCCCTCGCGAAGCTTTCCGTCATCCCCGCGATCGGGAAATCCCTCCTCAAGTCCTTCGAGCCGGCGGTGAAGGAAATCCAGGGCTCGATGTCGGACCTGGAAGCCGCCACCATCCGCCTTTTGTCGACCGAGACGACCCTGCGGCTCAGGGAGAAAAACCAGGAGATCGTCTCCTCGGTCTGCGAACCGGCGGGCAGGCTCCAGCGCTCCATTCTCGCCCTCACGAAGATCATCGCCGACATCCTGGAGACCCTGCCCGAATCGCGCGCCCAGGACCCCTCGGCCTTCGAGGCGCGGATCATAGCCCGAGGCTTAAACGAGTTGGCCGATCTCATCGCGAGGCTCAAGGATTTCGACGCGAATCCCGACACGATCTTCTGGCTCGAAAAATCGCGCACCTCGCAGAAGGACATCTTCATATCGTTCAACGCCACGCCCCTCGAGGTGGCGGCCATCCTCGAACGCTCGGTCTTCGAGAAGGTGAGGACGGTGGTCTGTACCTCGGCCACCCTGTCGGTGGGCGGCAGCTTCGATTTCTGGATGAAGCGGATCGGCATTTCCAAGCAGCGCGAGGACGTGGAGACGAAGCACTACCCCTCGCCTTTCCCCTTTTCCTCGAACGCCATCCTGGCCGTGGATTCGCAGGCGCCCGAGCCCGCAGAAGGCCAAGGAAGCTTTCAAAAGCTACGTGGGCGACGCCGTCGTCCGCCTCCTCACGGCCTCCAGGGGGCGGGCCTTGGTCCTCTTCACGAGCTACGACATCCTTTCGGCCACCTTCGAGAAGGCCAAGCCCGTCATGGAGAAGGCCGGCATCACCTGCTTCAGGCAGGGCATGGACGACCGCTCTCGGCTCCTCACCATGTTCAGGAACGACATCTCGTCGGTCCTCTTCGCCACCGATTCCTTCTGGGAAGGCGTCGACGCGCCCGGGGAGACGCTTTCGATGGTCGTCATCACCAAGCTGCCCTTCAAGGTTCCCAACGATCCCATCCAGCAGGCCCGCGCCGAGGCCGTCGAGAAGCGCGGCGGCAATTCCTTCATGGAAATCAGCGTGCCCGAGGCCATCATCAAGTTCAAGCAGGGTTTCGGCAGGCTCATCCGCCACTCCGACGACAGGGGCGTGGCCGTCGTTCTCGACCAACGTCTCGCCACGGCTCGATACGGCCAGCTTTTCATCGAAAGTCTCCCGAAATGCAAGCTGATCACCGATGGCATCGAGACGATAGCCCTGGAAGTGGAGCGATTCCTGGACGCTTGACGCTTTTTCCTTGCCCCATCTCGACAGCGCTGGTACAATGCGAGGCGATGCAAGGAAAATCGACATCATGAAAGATACCTCGGCCCCCGTTTTCAAGCTCGAAAACACGATACGCAACTACGCGTGGGGGAGCTATAACGGACTTTCGCTCTATGCTGGCGTCGTCACCGACTCAGGGAAGCCTTCGGCCGAATGCTGGATGGGCTCGCATCCGGACGCTCCCTCCTCTCTCCTCCTGCCGGACGGCAAGGCTCTTCCCCTCCCGAAGTACATCCACGACAATCCCATGAAGAGTCTCGGCGAGGAGGTTTTCGCCGAGTTCGACGACCTGCCCTTCCTTTTCAAGGCGCTTTCCGCCTCGATGCCCCTCTCCATCCAGGTGCATCCCGACAAGGCGCGCGCCGAGATCGGCTTCGAGCGCGAGGAAAAACGCGGTCTCGCCGCGATCGGCGCCCGAGCGCGACTACAAGGATAGGAACCACAAGCCCGAGCTGGCTGTCGCCCTTTCACCCTTTTCGGCGCTCTGCGGTTTCAGGAGCGCGGGCGAGGCCGCGGAAATGCTGGGTCCCGAGCTTTGCGGGTATTTCGGTTTTTCGGCCCTCGACGCTGAGGCCTCGCTGCGCGGTCTTTTGGGGAAGGCTCTCGCCCTGCGCGATAAAGAAAGGACGCTGCTCGAGCTCAAAGCGACTTCCCGCGCGCGGGATCTCGCGAAGAGCGAGGATGAGGGCGCGAGAATCGCCGGACAAACCGTCCTCATGTGCTTTCAGCACTATCCCCATGATCCGGGCGCGATTTCCCCGCTTTTCATGAATGTGCTTTTCCTCGAGCCCGGGCAGGGCATCTATATTCCCGCTGGCGTCATGCATGCGTATCTGAAGGGCACGATTCTCGAGATTATGGCCACCTCCGACAACGTGATCCGGGGCGGGCTCACGCACAAGCATGTCGATGTCGACGATCTCCTCGGCACCCTCGATTTCAAGGCCGAGCCTACGCTCATCGAGCCCGTCGCCGGTATTTCCGGCGCGCGCGAGGTTTTCTGGCCTACGCCGGCGCGCGAATTCGCACTCTCGCGCTTCGATCTTTCCGACCAGAAGCACGCCGAAGTGAAGCCAAACGGTCCCGAAATTCTTCTTTGCACCGCGGGCCAGGCCACCATCGACTGCTCTTCCGACGCCAATCCATCCATCGTCCTCAAGCGAGGCGAATCCGTCTTCGTGGGAGCGGCCTGCAAATCCTATTCCCTGCGCGGTCCCTGCACGGTCTACCGCGCTCGCGTAGGCTCGCTCGCCTCCTCTCATGTAGTTCCCGAGGCGTCGCCATGACGATCTGGGTGGATGGGGACAGCGCCCCGCGCGACATCCGCCCTATCCTCGTGCGCCGCGGCGCAAACATCCCCGTGCGCTTCGTCTCAGCCCGCAAGCTTCCCGACGTGCCCCCTGCCCTCGCTATCCTAGTGCCCGCGGGACCTGATGCCGCCGACCGCTACATCGAAGAAAACGCCTCGTTGGGCGACCTCGTCGTCACCCGCGACATCCCCTTCGCCGAGCGCCTCGCTGAAGCGGGCATTACCGCGATCAGCGACCGCGGCGAACTCTACACGAAAGAAAACGCTTCCGAGCGCCGTTCCCTACGCGATGCCGCCGCCGAACTTCGCTTTTTGGGCATGGCGCCAGCTTCACCAAAGGGGTCACATAGAACGGCTAAGGAAACAAAACAGTTTGCGGATGGGTTGGATAGGGCGCTAGTAGCGTTAAGAAATCTGAATCCTTTATGATTGTATAGCATTATTATTAAAGAAACGTATAATAATTGTTAGGTCGAGAGGAGAGAAAAATGAAAAAAGACGATAAAGTTTTTTGTATGTGTAAAAATTGTGCTGGTAAAAGAAATCATGATGTAATGTATTCATATACAGAAGAAACAAATCCTGAATATCGCATAGATATTTCATATGCAATAATTAAATGTCGAGGCTGTAATAATATATCATTTTTACGTCAGGTTGAAGATTACGAAGTAATGATTCCCATAGATGAAGAAAAGTATGAACCAGAAACTACTCAAGAAATTTATCCAAAATCAATTGAAGATTATAAAGAGAATAGGGATATATACCTTATTCCTGAAATTGTAAGAAAAATATATATGGAAACTATATCAGCAATAAAAAATGGACAATCAATAATTTCAGGAATAGGTCTTCGTGCAATTATTGAAGCAATATGTAATGATAAGGATATCAAAGGTAGAGACTTAAAATTTCGAATTAATAAATTGGCTTCTCTTGGCATAATTGCTAGAGATGATGCAAGGCGGCTTCATGCGATTAGATTTTTAGGAAATGATGCAGTACATGATATTAAACCTGCAAAAAAAGACTCTATTATAATAGCATTAAACATAATTGATCATACTATACAATCACTTTATACATTTAATGATAGTGGTGAATATTTAGAGCTTCCCATTAATGAATATATTGATTTAGAAAAGTTAATACTTTTAGCATTAAAAAAAATGTCGATTGGAACTAAATTTACTTTTGCAGGAATATTAGGAAAAGATATTAGAAGGGTGGAAGATGTTGAAATCATGGAAAAAGAGTTTTTTGAGAAAGTAAAATGTGGAAATTATAAAGAAATTAATAGCCAAGTAACATTAGAGAATAATAAAAATAAATATGAAAAAATAATGGCCTAACAAATGCTTCAATTTTATAAAACATTTTGGCATGGTTTTTGCGAAAAGTTCACACAAAAACCATGCCAATCCTTCGCTTCGATCAGGAACAGGCGTAAAGATTTAAGCCAATATTAGGTTTATTATATAGCTAAGGAGTTGTTATGAAAAAAAATCAATATATTATTGGTAATTGGCTAATATATACAGTACTTATTGGACTAATTCCGACATTTTCAAAGATAATTATATTCTTAACAGTAAATGATGAAAAAATTAGTTCTATATTTGATCCTCTTGATTTTGTTTCTTTTGGGTTAGTGTTATGTGTATCAATAATTACACAAATTCAAAAATATAATAGAGATAAAAGCTGGAAAATATTTTCTATTGGAATAACAATATTTTTATTAGTATTTTATGGAATATTATTTTCTGAATCATATTTATCAAAAAAGCTACCTAATACTATAAATTATAATAGTTTAACAATTATTACACTTATAATTGCAGGAATAAACTTTGTATATGCATTTTCAGTATTTTATAAGACAAATTTGGAGAAGAAATATGCTTAATATGATTATTCCTATAGCCATTATAATTTCAATAGTAGTTTTGTCATTTTCCATGTATACTATTATATCAACTAGAAATAGATACTATAAAGAATATCAAAGGAGAAAACACCATGAACAATATTAAATCATTTATATATTTAGATAGCTATAAGTTGTATTCAATATCTTCTCAAATATTTGAAGGACTTACAGAATCAGTTATAGAGTATACTGGAAAGGAAGCACTTACAAGTGAAAGCCAAAAAGGTCCAATTGCAAGTGGAAAAATTATTGGTGATATTCTAAAAAATAGTGAAGGAAGAAAAGAAATAAAATATTTGTATGATTATGCTTACATTTTATTTGAAAAAGCATTGATCGAAAATGAAAAAGTAAATGTTTATGGATATGGAGATACTACATCAGTAAAAGTTGGTGAAAAGCCATTTATTAAGATTAAGGGAAAAATCAAATTTAAGGATTCAAAAAAAACAATTAATACGTTTAAGGAATTTAATAGAATAGGTGAAGCACTATCGTATGTTACTACATATTCATCACAGGGTCAGATAAAAAGAGGCATTGACGAAAAAGTAAATAGTATAACAGATAGAAATCAAAAAGTAAGAGTTAGAGCAAAATTAGAAGCTGAAGTCAAAGCAAATCTAAGAACAGCTATGGAATCAAATGGATTGCATATGGATGAAAAATATTTAGAAAAAATGGCAGAAATTTTAGAATATGGATATAAAGATGCTTTTGAAATCGAAATGCCTTTTAAAATGGAAGATAATGTAGCAATAATTTCGTGTCTCTTAAATAGAGAATACTTACGAGAAAACGAAAATTTAATTATTAACAAATATTCTCGTGCAACTGAAAGAGAAATAACCCTATTTGGAATTGAAACCCAAAAATATGGACCGAAGATAAAAAGTGAAAATGAAAAAAATGAAGGAGTTAAATCATTGAAACAATCTATGAGCGCTATGACAGATGCTATAATTGCAGTTGAAGATAATTTTATTGGAAAAGAAGAAAATGAAATAATTATAGATCCAATTGCAATATATCTTGAGCTGTAAAAATCAAAACCTAATAACCGCTTCAACTATATAAATCATTTGGTATGGTTCTAGCAAAAAGATTGCGCAAGAACCACACCAAGCCCTTCAGGTACTGATTTAAAGAAAGGTTAAGCAATTTTTAGACGGACGCTCTGCCGCGTTTCGCATACAGTAAAAGCACGGATAATTCGTAAAGGAATTAAAAAATGATTGGAAAATATAAAATCATAACGCTTTGCGGAAGCACACGCTTTAAAGAACAATTTATTGAACAACAGAAGAGATTAACGCTTGACGGTGTCATAGTTATGTCAGTCGGACTTTTCGGGCACTCTGGCGACACAATAACTGACGAACAAAAGATCATGCTTGATGATATGCATAAGCGTAAAATCGACATGGCTGACAGTGTTTTCGTTATAAACGTTGGTGGGTATATTGGATCGTCAACAAGAAGCGAGATTGATTACGCACTCTGCATGGGCAAATCGGTTGATTATCTTGAGCCGCCTAACCATGATTTAACCTGACTCAGTCTGCAACTTCGCAGGTTAAATAGTAGCTAAGAAAATTGGAGGAATAATGCCAATGCATTCAAGGATCACTCTTTCTATGACGGTCCTGCTTGTATTTTTAACTTCCTGTACATCAAACCCCTATGTCACAAAAGAAATTGACACGAAAAATCCTTACCAAAGGGATTTTTTGATTCTTGCTGATTACATTCGTAAAAACCATGCCGGTTTTTACAAGACTCCTTTGCAGACAGTTTCATTTCATGATTATGACGAGTTAGTCGCCACGACTGCGCAGAGGCTTAAGAATGTCAGCAATACTTCTGATTTCTATTACGAAATCGCTCCATTCATCACTTCATTGCATGACGGACACACAAGAATCAATACATCGGTTGGAAAATCTATGGGCATTGGCGCTTGGTGGTTCGATTATAAGCTTATCATTACTTCTGTCACCGATCCCTCGGCCGCCGAAATCCTGTATTCAGAGATTATGGCCATATCCGGCAAGCCAGTTGGAGACATCGAAAAAATCGCCAATCAGTTTATTCCTGCGGATATGGGCCAGGATGACTATAAAAAAATGTATAGCCCTGACCTGATGCTATCCAGTTTCCTTCTTCTTCACTTGGGGCTGATGAACGAGAGAGAGGAAGTTGAGCTTACAGTGGTGCAAAATGGTGAGAAAAGGAATATTACCTTAGGGTGTACCTTCCCTTCTGCCTCAAGCGCATACGCCATTCCGGCAAGATTCCGAAACGATACTACTGAAATTAAGCCTGGTAATACGTACGCCATCATTCCAGATTCGAACAGTTTATATGTGCAGCTTAATTCTTTGCCTCAATCAGGTTATTCCGAGTTTTGGCATGAAGCATTCGCTTTCGCGCGAAAGAATAAAGCGACCTCCCTTATTCTTGACCTAAGAAATAATTCTGGAGGAAACAGCATTTGGTGCAATGAATTTCTTTCGTATATCATCGATAAGCCTAGGGATCTCTATGTCTACGATGGCTGGAAATCCAATTTTCCACATGGAAATGTTAAAGTCTCCAAAGGGCTCTGGCATATGGCACCAAAAAATCGCGAACTTTCCTTTACAGGAAAAATCGTGGTTTTGACGAGTCGTCAAACATTCAGCTCGGCGACTTTTTTCGTCGTCGCGATTAAAGACAATGATTTAGGAATCATCATAGGCGACCAAGTCGGAAACGGTTCCATACGTTATGGTTTCATGTCCGATCCTATCACCTTGCCGTATACGAAAATAAAGTTCGCGACGACCCACTATATCTGGGCAAGAGCCAATAAAGAAATGCTCACCAAGGAAGGCGCTTCGATATTGCCCAATATCAGGGTTTATGAAACAATCGAGGACCTGAAAAGCGGAACCGATCCAGTCTATGAGAAGGCGATAGAGTACTTGGAATGATGTTCGATATTATCATTATCGGCGCGGGTCCTGCCGGCGCAACATTCGCGCGATTGGCGGAACGACACCTAAATATACTCCTCGTGGAAAAAAGCCTGGATCGTGAAAAATGCTGCGGAGGCCTTGTGGCGCCCGACGCGCAGAAAATGTTCGCGCGCTTCGATCTTGGAATTCCCAAGGAAATAATATCCGATCCACAGCTCTTCTACGTCAGGTCCATCGACCTTGAAACCAATCGCGAGGGCAAATACCAAAGACATTACACCAATATAAACAGAAGGCTACTCGATCAATATCTTATCAAGAAATTGCCCAGCAACGTGAAGCACATGGCCGGGGGGCAGTATTTAGGGCATAGGCAAGAGAAGGGCGAGATCATCGTATCCATACGACATAACGGAGAAGTAGCGGAACATTCATGCAGGGTCCTGGTGGGCGCCGATGGCGCCCATTCATCGGTGAGGAAAGCTCTTTACGACGATTTTCACAAAATCAGGAAATACCTGGCAATTCAGGGAGAATATAGGCTGGAAACATCCATCAACCACTATGCCGTGTTTTTCGACCGGGGCATAAGCGATTTTTACTCCTGGCTGATACCGAAGGGCGACACCGTTCTGGTTGGAGGCGCCTTTGACGAAAGGAATAACGCCAAACAAAAGTACCGGAAATTGATCGAGGAAGTGGTTTTATATGGCTATAGCTTGGGGGCTCCAGTAAAGCTGGATGCGTGCTATCTATTACGCCCGCGGTTGAGGGACATAAAAACCGGCCAAGGCGGCGTCGCGTTGATAGGCGAAGCCGCCGGCCTTATCAGCCCAAGCTCGTCGGAAGGATTGAGCTACGCCTATCGAAGCGCCTATACGCTGGCCAAAACGCTACAAGATGCCGCCGCCTTCGATATCAAGAAGTATGATAAAGGCATCCTCGGACTTCGGATAAATATCTTCATGAAAAACATCAAGGGACTCTTCATCTACAATTCTTTTTTAAGGAACCTGATATTCAAGATGAATATCGGCACCATTAAAAATGGCCGATAGCATCAAGCCGCTATTTCCCGCCTTAAATCCCGCGCCCTTTGGAACCTGAAGTCTCTAGAGATTCCTGATAGATGTCGGCGTAGGTTTTCAAGCCTTTGATCAGGTCGTCGCAGAAAGCCGCCACGTCGCTGCCCGTCACTTCAAGCACGCCCTTGCCCGAGGCCACGCCCTCCTCAAAAAGATCCATGATCCCCAAGAGTAAATTCGTCCCTTCGGCCAACTCGACAGGGCCGGCCTTGAAGAGGTATTTTTGAATTTCCTTATAAACGATCCGGTACTCTTTCGGGAGCGCTTTGACGCGCGCCACATGGGCTCGCCACTCTTTTTTCCCTTCGATGATATCGTGCATGCTCATGGTATTCTCCTATTTGCCTAATTTTTTAGCGACAGCGTGGTTGAGTTGCGCTCGCCACTTGTCTTGGAAAGACTTCGCCCCTTCTTCGCCGACGAGGGCTGAACAGAAGCCTTTGATATCGTCGCCCAATACTTCTTGAACAGTCTGCCCCTCCGCCGCTGTTTCTTCGAGGAGTCCCAGCACGCCGTCAATGATGGGCATGAGGTTGCGGCCGGTGAAGTCTGAACGCGGCCATAGATTGGCTTTGATTTTTTCCCATGCCGCCTGATAATCGGCGGGCAGTTTTTTGGCTCGCGACTCAAAAGCCTTCAATGCTTTATCCATGTCGCTGCCGGTGATTTTTTCCCAAAAGTTCATTCTTGGCTCTCCTTCAGCTCGTCCAATTTCGATGACAAGAATTCCCATTTTTCCCAGAACTTCAGCAGTTCCTTGCGCCCCGAGTCGTTCAACGCGAAAAACTTGCGCGGCGGACCCATATCGGAGGGTCTTTTTTCCATGTCCACGAGCTCATTCTTCTCAAGCCGTACCAAAATCGTGTAGACCGTTCCTTCCACGACATCGGTGAAGCCAAGAGCGTTCAGCCCGCCTCGTTATTTCATAACCGTAGGTTTCTCCGCGGCTTATGATTTCAAGAACGCAGCCCTCAAGCACGCCTTTCAGCATTTCAGTCAGGTTTTCCAGCACGATCAGCCTCGCTATTCGGTATGACGTATATTCAGTATCACTGACTACCACTACACAGTAATACTTATTAGCTTGACTGTCAATAGTAATTATTTAAAAAAGGTAGTTTCACACGCGCTTCGCGTACTGCTCGCCCGAGGCGTTGAAGTGGACGATTATGCCGAGTACTATAGAAAGCATCAAGGAAAGCGGAAAAATGACCCCCATCTCACCCGAATCCAAATACTTCCCCTTGAGCCTCGAATCCCTGCGGGCGCTCGGCGGCTGGGCCGCGGACTGCGCGGAGAGGGTCTTGGGCGTATACGAGGCATTTTCGGGCGAGGATCCGCGCCCTCGCGAAGCCATAGAAGGGATCAGGGCATTTGCCGCCGGGGGCGCCAGGACCGCCAAGCTGCGTACCCTCGCCCTGGCAGCCTATGCCGCGGCCAGGGAATCGAACGATCCTGCGGCATCGGCCGCCGCCAATGCCGCATGCCTCGCGGCCTCGAGTGCCTACACCCATCCCTTGGCTGATATCCAGCAGACAAAACACATTCTCGGCCCTGCGGCCTACGCGGCTCTCGCCCTGGAATTCAGCCATCCCGAGGATACGGATATAGGCGACCGGGAGATCAGCTGGGCTATAGAGCGCATCCCGCGGGAAGCGCGGGAAATTCTTCTCCATATGCCCGCGAGAAATCCCGGAACGGGAAATCGCCTCGACCGGCTGATGTACGATCTGGACGTGGGTATTCGAGGAAAATAATTACGCTTAGGCTTTTCCCAGCATCTTCAGGATTATGTTCGCGGGGAAAATCTTCCGCTTCATTACGACGGACAAGGCGTACAGGCCCTGCGCCGCTCCAATAACGAAGATCGCGATATGCATGGCGTTTATTTCTTCCATTACCCAGCATTGGATGACGATCCAGCCAAGCGTGACGGCGGCCATCGCTCCCTGAACATATGGGGCGAATCGCGCATTTTTCCAGACGACTATCCCCGTCCCTATGTGCCCGATCCCTATCACGATGAGGAGGGTCAAAACGGAATGAAGAAATCGCTGAATGGGCCATTCCGCAAGATATCCGTCGAAATGCCAAAGGGTCCCGCCGGCGTCGATGCCGCCGCGTATCCGCCCAACAAGCCCAACATGCCGACAAAGAAATGCAGCGCTATCACCGCGATCCTAAGTATTTTCATAGACAAAACATCGACAGCAAAATGCGCGATCTCAATAGGGATTTTCATGGGTAAAATCTAGAAAATCCGCAACTATGCTGCGGAAAATCGTAAAAACTCCAGCAAGGCTCGTCGCGGCGCTATAGTTTTGGTAGAATGAAAGTCCGTGGGCGCGCGGAGCGGGGAAGCGTGGAATTCAACGAAAAACTGCAGTTCTTCAGAAAGAAGAGCGGCTTGACTCAGGAACAGCTGGCCGAAAAGCTCAATATATCCAGGACCGCCGTGTCGAAATGGGAGAGCGGCAGGGGATTCCCCAATATAGAGGCGCTCAAGAACATTTCCAAGGTTTTTCAGATCCCATCGATGACCTTCTTTCGGGCGAGGAACTCATCACTATCGCCGAGAGCGATAACGCCGCTGGTCTGGATAAGGTCTACAGCCTTGCCTTC
>CAXXGJ010000029.1:0-29100 GCA_963677895.2 Treponemataceae bacterium
TCTATCTGGACAGGCTGAAGAATCCGAACCTGCCGATAAAACATATCATCTATCCGCCCATTCTCACGGAACAGAAAAGCGTCCGCGACATTTAAAACGCGGGTTATCTGCAGATATAGAGTCCGCCGTTCACGTCCATGGTGTCTCCGGTGACATAGCCCGACAAGTCGCTCGCGAAGAAGAGCACAGCGTTGGCGATATCCTGCGGACTGCCGAAGCGCTGCATCGGGATGGTCAGCTTGGGATCGTCCTTGGGGTCGTGAAGCCAGCTAAGACCTTCAGCCATTTTGGTGAGCGTCCTGCCCGGGCACACGGCGTTGGATGTGATGCCATACTGTCCGCCGTTGAGGGCAAAGGACTTGGAAATATTGAGCACTCCAGCCTTCGAGGCCGAATAGCTGGCCGATGAGCCTCGGCCTCCCCGTTCACCCGCCATCGAAGCGATGTGGACAAGCTTGCCGTAGCGCTGCGTTTTCATTATTTCGAACACTGCCTGAGTGCAGAAGAATACGCTTTTCAGGTTGATGTCCTGCATTCTGTCCCATTTCTCTTCGCTGATGCTTTCGATGGGCGCGGCCTCGGTGATGCCGGCGTTGTTTACCCAAATATCGATCCTGCCATACATCGCCTTCAATTCAGCAATATTCGCCTTAACACTCCCGAAATCGGAGACGTTGAAAACCTTATGCTTCGCCGCGAAACCGGCGGCAACGAGATCATCGGCCACTTGTTTTGCGCTCTCCTCGGCGATATCGGTGACGATCACCTTCGCGCCGTACTGGGCGAGTGTCCTGACGATCGCTTCGCCGATTCCGCGCCCCGAACCCGTTACGACGGCTACTTTTCCATCCAGCAGATTCACGATTTACTCCTTATGCTCAGCTTCATTGGATTTCGAAATTTCCGGGGGTTCAATCCCCAAAGCCATACCGATAGCCTTGTTCCATCCAGCGATTTTTTCGGCGCGGAGGGCTTCAGCCATAGTCGGCCTGTACTCATTCCATTCCGCGAGGTCCTCGCAGGATTTCTTGTCGAATACGCCTGTGGCCATGCCGGCTATGAGCGCGGCTCCCAGGCAGGTCTTTTCCTCGTTATGGGGAATCCGCACAGGGCAGCCCAGGATGTCGCTCTGGAACTGCATGAGGTAGTGGTTCTTCGTAGGTCCACCAGCCACGGCCATGGCGAGGACATCGACGCCAGAGTCGGCCGTCATGGCGCGCACGACGTCGGCCACCTGATAGGCTATGCTCTCCAGCCCGGCGCGGACTATTTCCGCGCGCCCGGTCGTGCGCGACATGCCGCAGAGGACGGCTTTCGCCTCGTTTTTCCAGTGCGGCGCCCCGATGCCCGTAAAGGCCGGAACGAGATAGCTGCGATCGGCGGGATTGGCGCCCTGCGCCAGGCTGTCGGTCTCAGCGGGTGAAGAAGCCAACCCCAGATCTTTGCAGAGCCAGGTTACGACGGCGCCCGAGTAGTTGATTACGCCGTCGAAGGCGTACCGCAATCCGCATGCCGTTTTCCAGGCTACGGAACTGAGGACACCGTGGTTCGACAGCAGGGGTATATCGCCGATATTCATCATCACGCAGGAGCCGGTCCCGAAGCCGGTCATGCACATTCCCTTTTCCAGGCAGCCCTGGGCAAAAAGGACGGCATGCGAGTCGCCTATCGCCGCATGTATGGGAATCGGATTCTCGAGCATGCCATCGAGGTCGGCATATCCGTATAGCGCGTCGGAATCGCAGATTTCGGGCAGGCAGGCCATGGGTATGCCGAACAGTTTGCAAGCTTTCTCGTCCCAGCGAAGCTTTTCCAAGCTGAGCAGCATCGTCCGCGAGGCGTTGGAGACATCGGTTTTGTGAACCTTTCCGCCGGTGAGGTTGTAAATGACCCAGGAATCCATGGTGCCGCAGCAGAGTTCGCCCCGCTGGGCGCGCTCAAGGGCTCCCTTCACGTTCTGGAAGATCCAGGAGATCTTCGGAGCCGAGAAGAAGGGCGATAGAATAAGTCCCGTCGTCTTCCTTATATAGTCGGCGCGACCTTCGCGCTCGAGGCGGGCGCAGAACGGCGAGGCCCTGTTGCATTGCCATACGATCGCGTTGTAAACGGGTTTGCCGGTTTTCCGTTCCCAAACCGCCACCGTTTCGCGCTGGTTCGCCACGCCGATACAGGAGATCGCCCGAGGATCGACGCCGCTGTTCCGAATGAGACGCTTCAGTACCGTCAGCACGTTGGCGGCTATCTCGGCCGGATCATGCTCCACCCAGCCCATCTCGTTCACGATCTGGCGATGGGCGATGTCCTCGCGGGCGACCAGGCGGCTGTCCCTATCGAACAACATCGCCTTTGTGCTCTGCGTGCTCTGGTCGATTGCGATGACGAAGGTTTTCTGCATGGCTCCCTCAGCTTCCGGCATTTCCGGCATTATCGCGCGAACGCCTCGTAATGATGTTTCCCTTTGAGGCTTTCGACATCATAGGTAGGACGAAATCCCTGCTGGACGAAACCGGCGATGCGCACATCGGGATTCTTCAATTCCGGCAGCAGGTGCTCCTCTTTCCCCCATTCTACTATTTCGAAATCGCCGTTATCCCACACATTCATCTTGGACACGGAGGTGTTTTCAAGCCTGTTCATATTCCAGACGTCCTTGATGGGGATATCGAAGAGCTTGGCCAGGATCAACTGGATGGTGAGCATGTGCGTGACGATCGCTATGCGTTTGCCTTTATTTTCCCTCACGATTCTCGAAAAAGCCGCCACAGCCCGCTCCTGGACCTGAAGAAATGTTTCGCCCCCGGGCATCTGCAGCTTGTCAGGCGCATTCTGCCATAGATCAATCATTCCCGGCCAGAGTTCTTCTATTTCCGCTCTGTTGAGATCTTCCCAGCCGCCGCAGTGAATTTCGCAGAGCCCGCGGTCCGTAATAATCTCCAGCGGTCTATCCCCCCTCACCTGTTCGGCTGTCATCATAGTCCGCTTATATGGGCTCGCGTAGACTCTGTCGAGGGCAACTTTGGCCATGGGCGCTTTGAGGCAGGCGGCCTGTCTCATGCCCCTTTCATTCAAGGGTTTGTCGGTGCTACCGATAAATCGGTGCTTTACATTATTGTCCGTCTCGCCATGCCTAACAATATAAATTTCAGTCAACACGGAAGATGCTCCTTATTTAACTTTTATCGTATGGATGGCTTTGCCGAAAGCGTCGAGCGCCGCTTCGCGGAGCATTTCCGACAAGGAAGGATGGGCGACTATAAGATGTTCCCATTCCTCCAGTTTCATGCGGTTCGTCACGGCGACAGTCGCCATGGAAATCAGTTCCGAGGCATTTTCGCCCACTATGTGTACGCCGAGAGTAGTTTTTTCGTTTTTGTCCATGACGACGCAGACGATTCCCGCGGCTCCCTCGGCGAGTGCCATACCGTTCCCCTCGTATCTGAAAATTCCGGTAATAGTTTCAATACCTTCTTTTTCGGCCTGAACGCTTGTCAAACCGACTGCCGCGAGGCATGGCAGCGTGTAGACGCAGCGCGGGATGGCGCGAACATCGAGGCTTCGTTCCACACCCAGAATGTTGGCGACGGCGGTTTCCGCCTCGGCGTAGGCGGCGTGTGCCAGCTGATACCCGCCGGCCACATCGCCTATGGCATATACATTAGGCAGGTTAGTCCTCATATGCTTGTCGACTTGGATATACTTCCGCTCGCTCAGCTCGAGGCCCAGTTTTATGGTATCGAGACCAGAGAAGGAAGCCTTGCGGCCAATCGCCATCAGGACAATATCGGCCTCCACTTCTCCCACGCCATCTTTGTTCTGGAAGGATACCCTGAATGCCGCGCCACTCCTTTCGATGTTCAGTACTCGCGATCCCGCGGCAATCTTCATGCCGCGTTTTTTCAGTGATTTCACGAGGAAATCCGCAGCCGTTTTTTCTTCCAAGGGAAGCAGGGAATCCAGCATTTCCACGATGGTGACTTCTGAACCGAAGGAGGCGAAGGCGCTGGCCAATTCAAGTCCGATTACGCCGCCGCCGATGACGGCGAGTCTGTGGGGGATTTTCTGGAGAGCAAGGGCTCCGGTGCTGTCGATAGCGAGTTCGGCTCCAGGTATCGGGATACTGACGGGAACCGAGCCCGTTGCGATGATCACATTCTCGGCGGTATATTCCGTTCCATCGCAGGTGGCTTTCCCTGCTCCAGTTAATAGCGCTTCGCCTCGCACAAGGGTTACGCCACTGGCTTTGAGCAAGGCGGAAACGCCGCCGACCAGCTTGTCCACAACCTCGCTTTTTCCTTTTTGAATGGCGCGAAAACTGAAGGAACCGGCGTCTTTGAAGACACCTTTCCCCGTTAAGCCGCGGATCTTCTCGAGAGTCGCGGCCTTGTCCAGCAGGTACTTGGTTGGAATACAGCCCACGTTGAGGCATGTTCCGCCCAACGTATCCTTTTCGAAGAGAACCACCTTGAGACCGTTCTTGGCGGCCTCGATGGCGCTCGAATATCCCCCGGGGCCGCTCCCGAGAACCATAAGATCGAAATGCATTCCAGCCCCCTCAGCAGAGCATAAGGGCTGGGCTTTCCAGCAACCCTTTTATCGACTTAAGAATTCGGGCTCCATAGGAGCCATCGATGACGCGATGATCGTAGGAAGCGGTTACTTCCATCATAGGGACGCTCTTCCATACCCCAGCTTCCCACACAGGCCGCGCCACGATGTTGCCAAGTGCAAAGATGCTACATTCGGGCGGGTTGATGATAGCCGTGAAATGGTCTATTCCGTGCATCCCCAGGTTGGATATCGTGGTGGAACCGCAACCCATGTCGGAAGGAACCAGGCTTCCTGCGCGCGCTTTTTCCACGCCGGCATTGTTGGCCGCGGCAATTTGCGCCAGCCCCAGGCTCTCCACATTCTTCGCAACCGGTACGATGAGTCCAGCGTCCAGCGCGACCGCTAAGCCGATATTGGAGTGCCGGTAGACCCGGATCTCGTCATTCTCGTAGCGCGCGTTCAGCAGCGGGAATTCCTTCGCGCTGACAGCGATAGCTTTCGCGAAAATATCGTTGTAGGAAATTTTCACGCCGCTCCTAGCAAAGATATCCGCCTTGAGCTTCATCGCTTCCGCCATGTCGATCTGTACCGAAAGCTGGAACGAAGGGATGGTCTGGACGCTTCTGAGCATCCTTTCACCAATTTTCCTGCGCATTGTGGTGAGCGCGAGCACTTCGTATTCCGTGGTCTCCGTCGCTGGGGCTTCCATCCGAGCCTCATCCTGCTGCGCTTCGGCGTCCGCCGAACCTTCGTTCATAACTTTAAAGCCCAAGGCATCCAGATAAGCCCGCACGTCGCTCCGTTTTACGAGACCCCCGTTGGCCGGCACCACCTTCGCGATATCCAACTTATGCTCGGCCGCCAGTTTCTTGGCGTTCGGCATGGCGCGCGCTTCGGCCTTCGCGACATCTCGCATAATCAGCGCGAAATCATCATCATCGTCAGGCCGGTCCGTTTTTTTCGCAACGGTTGTGTCTACCGCGCCTACCGCGCCCGCTCCGTCCTTCGAAGCCGAGTAGGCAGCAAAATCCGACTCATCGCCCACTAATGCCAGCACGCAGCCTGCGTCGACGCTGTCGCCTTCCTTGACGAGCAGGTCGATGACGACGCCTTTCGCAAAGCTTTCTATCGAGAGCGTGGCCTTGTCCGTTTCCACTTCCAGAAGCAGGTCGCCGCGCTGAACCTTGTCGCCCTTCGCCACGAGCCAACGGCAGATGACGACTTCGTCAGTCGTCTGGCCGGCGCTCGGCATCGTTATTTCCTTAATCATGTCGCATCACCTTTATTCATGCCATCATCAATCTTCGCGCCGCCTCGACAATTCTTTCCTTGGAGGGAATGACATAGTTTTCAAGCGGCGGAGAGAAGGGCACCGGCGTATCGTAGGCAGCGACGCGCGAAATCGGCGCGTCCAGCAGGAATATCTCGTTCTCCGCGAAATACGAGGCTACCTGGGCTCCCCAGCCGCAATTGTAGTTGTCCTCGTGAACGATCATCAGCCTGCCCGTCTTCCGGACCGATTCGACAACCGTTTCGTAGTCAAAGGGAACGAGGGTTCTCGGATCTATGACTTCGCATTCGATCCCCTCTCTCGCCAGAATGTTCGCCGCCTCCTGGGCTTTGTAGCTCATGAGAAGGTTGGCCACGATGGTGATGTCTTTGCCCTCGCGGCGGATTGCCGCCTTTCCGAAAGGAACGGTGTAGTCCCCATCCGGTACATCGCCAGCCGTGTCGATGGCGTCCTTTTCCTTTCGCTTGCTTCCATACAAAAGCTTGTGCTCGAAGACGATGACGGGATTATCGTCTCTGATGGCTTCCTTCATCAGGCCTTTGGCGTCGTAAGACGTGGAGGGGCAGATGACCTTCAGGCCTGGAACGTGGGTAAAGTAGCTTTCCAGACTCTGCGCGTGCTGGGCTCCGCGGTTGCTCGCCCCGCAGGGAGCGCGCATCACCATCGGTACGTGGACTTTGCCGCCGGACATATAGCACATCTTGGCGGCCTGGTTCACGATCTGGTCCATCATGCAAAAGAGGAAATCTCCATACTGGAGGTCAGCCACAGGCCGCATTCCCATCATAGACGAGCCTACGCATACGCCAGCGATCAGGATTTCTGATATGGGCGTGTTGATGACCCGCTTGCTTCCGAATTCTTCGGCAAGACCTTTTGTGACGGTAAAGGCGCCGCCCATTCCACCGGGAATATCCTCATCCTCGCCAATGCAGTAAACCGCCGGATTGGCTCTCATTTCTTCGGCTATCGCGCTCTTGAGAGCGTCGGCTATAGACATCTTGGCCATCAGTTTTTCCCTCCATTCCAGTAAACGTCCGTCATAGCGGTTTCAAGCGCGGGGAACGGAGCGTTTTTCGCGTATTCGACGGCTTCGTCGATGTCATCCTCAATTTTCTTCTCTGTGGCGAGCAGTTCATCCTCGCAGGCCAGGCCCTTTTCCAGAATCAAGGCGCGGAACATGGTCACGGGATCTTTGGAGAACCAGAGCTTCTCTTCCTCTTTGGGCCTATACCCGCAGGCATCGTTGCGTGAATGCCCTCCGTGTCGATAGGTTTTAAGCTCGAGAATGGTCGGGCCCTCACCTTTCCGGGCGCGCTTTATAGCGCGGGCAGCCGCTTCGTTAACAGCCAGCACATCGTTCCCGTCCACGACTTCGGCGGGGATATCATAGGAGCCGGCCCTGTCGGCAGCCACATTCTCTTTGTTGCAGGTGATCTTGATGGATGTCGTGGCGGAATAAAGGTTATTCTCGCAGACGAATATGACTGGCAGCTTCCAGATGGCCGCGCCGTTCAGCGTTTCATGGAACGAACCTTCGTTGGTGGCGCCGTCGCCGAAAAAGCAGACAACAACGTTATCCTTGTTCTGCATCTGGTAAGCGAGTGCCACACCGGCCGCTATGGGAAGATTGCCGCCTACGATGGCATTAGCCGTCAGAGCCCCTACAGCGACATCGCCAGTATGCATCGCTCCGCCCTTGCCGTTGCAGCATCCATCAACCTTCCCGAACATTTCGCACATCATGGACCTCAGGGAAACGCCTTTCGCGAGGTCATGACCGGCGGGGCGATGGGTAGATGCCATATAGTCATCCAGGCGCAGGTCATACAGCATGCCGACGGCGCAGGCTTCCTGACCGGTGCTCTGATGGATCGTTCCCGGCATAATCCCCTCCAGGAACAGATAATAAATTCTTTCCTCGTACTTGCGGATGAGAAACATCCTTTCATACATACCCAGCGATTTCTTCTTTTCAGGCATTTTCTTCATTAGGCCCCTCTTAAAACATGTAATTACATTAATAATCACGATGGTTTTTTTACGCTAAAAACAATCGGTTATGTTCAATAATGTGAACAAAGCGGCAATTATGTCCGCCTGAATGTAGTATGACATTAGTTATTCGGGTTGTCAATAATATTTTACAACTACTATAACAATGTAATTACATATACTAACCATTTCGCGCTGCTCTGGTTCTGCGCCAACCCCCAGCCCCGAGCTGGTAACGCGACTCGCCGGAGGCTATTATGCAAAAGGCCAAATTTCGCGACAGCTGATCAGGGGTGAACCATGCAGAAGCGCATACGTGATTACGGAATTGAAATCGGCGAGATGAAGACGGGCAGGCTCAACAAGATAAGCGACGTCAAGGACGTTCTCGTGGGGCATTGCACGATCGATACCGACGTAAATAAAACCGGCGTGACCTTCGTATCGCCATCGACCGCGAATCCTTTCTCGCGCAAACTTCCCGCCGCGGCCTTCATCCTGAACGGATTCGGCAAAAGCCAAGGCCTGCTTCAGATCGAGGAGTTGGGTTGCATCGAGACTCCGATCTTCCTCACCAACACCCTCAACGTGGGACTCGTCCACGACGCGGCCGTCGGCTACATGATCGAACGCTGTGAAAAGGATGCCGTGGAACTGCGCTCCGTGAATCCGATCGTGATGGAGTGCAACGATTCCAACCTCAATGACATAAAGCGCAGAGTGGTGCGCGCCGAACATGTGGAGAAGGCGGTCGCCGACGCCAGGGAGGATTTCCCGGAAGGCGACGTAGGCGCCGGCAAGGGCATGATCTGCCACGGCCTAAAGGGCGGGATCGGCTCGGCCTCGAGGATATTCACCCTCGGTGGCAGGGAATTCACGCTGGGCGTCATGGCGCTCACTAACCACGGACGCCTGGGAGACCTGACGATAGCCGGCCAGCCCATCGGCCGGGAAATCATGAAAAAGCGGGAAGCCGTCAACAACGAAGACAAAGGCTCCGTCATCCTCGTATTCGCCACCGACGCGCCGCTGTCGAGCCGCCAGCTCAAACGCGTGATCAAGCGCGGATCGGTCGGTCTGGCGCGCCTGGGTTCCTTCATCGGCCACGGCTCGGGCGAAGTGTTCCTGGGATTTTCGACGGCCCAGAGCGTTTCCGGCGACAGCGACATCATCGAGATTTCGATGGTCAGGGAAGAACGCCTCGAGCTTCTCTTCAGGGCCGCGGCGGAAAGCGCCGAGGAAGCGGTGCTGAATTCCATGGTCTGCGCTTCCTCGGTGACAGGCTTCAAGGGTTTCCGCTGCGAGTCCCTGGCCGGCTACATGGATCTGCTGCGCCGGCCTTAGATGCCCCTCGTCGGCGGCCTCGTCCGCGCCCTGCCGGCCCTCGATTACGCTTGGGTCTTCAGTTCCCTGAAAAAGCGCAGAATGAAGGGGATGCAGAACAGGAAGGTACAGAGATCGGCCAGCGGCTGGGTGATCTGGACGCCCAGCAGACCGAAAAATCCCGGCAGGACGAGGATCAGCGGCAGAAAGAAGATGCCCTGCCTGGCCGCCGATAAAATCGTCGCCGTCCAGGATTTCCCGATGGACTGGAAGGTCATGTTGCACATCACGCCGAGGGGCATAAGCGGCATCGCGAGACACTGCGCGCGTAGAGCCACGGTTCCGACGCGAATCACCTCAGCGTCGCTGGCTATGAAAAGTCTGATCAGCGCCGGGGCGGCTAGGTATCCCGCGATCGCGCAGGTGGTCATCACCGCGACATTGGTTTTCAGCGTGAAAAAAAAGGCTTCCCTCACTCGCGCCATCTTTTTCGCGCCGTAATTGTACCCTACCACCGGCTGATATCCCTGTCCGATGCCTAGAATAATAGAGAAGATAAACATGAAAACTTTCGTGACGATGGACATCGCCGCCACGGCGGCGTCGCCGTAGAAGGCCGCGCTTACGTTCAACGCGACGGTGGAAACGCTCGCGAGCCCCTGCCGGCAGAAAGATGGAAGCCCGTTTTTTATGATCCGCAGATAGGTATCGGGTCTTTTCGCCATGCTCCCCGCGCCAATCTTCACGATAGTCCTGCCGTTCAGAAAGACAGCCAGGAGAATGATGAAGCTTATGAGCTGACTGAGGGCGGTGGCGACGGCCGCTCCCGCGATGCCCATCCTGAACGTGAAGATGAAAAGCGGATCCAGGCCGCAGTTGAGGATGCCGCCCGTCGCGATGCCGATCATGGCGAATTTGGCCTTGCCTTCCGAGCGCAGGATGTTGTTGAGCACGAAAGAAGCCATCATGATGGGCGCGGCGAGCAGTATATAGCTCGCGTAAGCCTTGGCGTAGGGCAGGATGGTATCGGTCGCGCCTAGGATGTGCATGAGAGGATCGATGAAAATTACGCCGAAAATGGCAAGCAGTATTCCCAAAAAGATGGACATGAAGAACCCGCTCGAGGCGACCTTGTTCGCCTCCTCGGTCTTATGCATCCCGAGCAGCCGGGAAATCCAGCTGCCCGAACCCATGCCGATGGTGAATCCCGCGGCCTGGATGATCGCCATGAGGGAAAACACGATTCCTACCGCCGCAGACGCGCTCGTCCCGATCCTGGAAACGAAAAAAGTATCGGCCATATTGTAGATCGAGGTTACCAGCATGCTTATGATCGTCGGGACAGCCAGCGACGAAATCAGCCTTCCTATAGGCAGCTGTGTCATTTTTGCGTATTGCGCGTCGTTATGTTCCATGGTTCCTCGTCTGCTATGATTTGAGTTTTCGCCAGCTTCCTATCCCGGAAATGCCGAAAAGCGGAAGTAGATACAGATAAAAGGCATAGGGCAGATACCCGACGCTGTCCACGCCGATGGTCGACGTAACCGCGAAAGCCGCGACGTTCCATGGAATCATGGCTGCCAGAACGATGCCCGTATTTTCGAGATCGAGCGCGAACTGATACTGGTCGATTTTCCTGGACTCGTAGCTTTTCCTCATTATCTGATGGGTAAGGACGGTCGCGATCGTCTGGCTGCAGCCGAAGGAAGCCGTTCCCAGGCTGACCGCCAGGGTATGGACGAAGAGGCTTCTACGGCTCTTAGCCTTCATCATCAGCGTCTCTATATCTTTCAGCATGCCGGTTCCCTCATAAATGCCCGAAAGCGCGCAGGAAATCATGACGACGATCGAAGCCTTCACCATGGAAAGGAGTCCGCCGCCTTTCAGCATGCTCCGCAGAGGACTCTCGGGTTCCATGGCGAAGCCCGTGACGATAAAACGCGCCAGCTCCAGAAAGCCGTAGTGGTTCAGCGCCATGGCGATGCCGAAAGCGGAGACGAGACCGATCGAGATCGTATATTCGATCCTGGTTCTCAGCAGGGAGAAAAGGAGGACCAGAAGGACCGGTACCAGCACCAGAATATTGATGTCGAAAGCCTTCACGATCTCGCCCGTAGTCTTCATGTCGAGGGAGGTCAGAGGGTTCAGGAGCGAGAGTATGAGGTAGCAGGCAAGCGCGGCGACAAAGGGCAGAGCGCCGCTTTTCAGCATATTCTTAATATTCGCGTGCTGCCTGGTCCCGGTCAGGGTGGCTACCAGATAGGCGCTCGAAGACATGGGCGAGCAGCGGTCGCCGAAATAGACGCCCGACATGACGGCGCCCGCGAGCATACTCATGTTTATGTTTCCGCTCCTGGCGATGAGGGCCAGGGCCACGCCTATCGTGCTCGCCGTGCCCAGCGAGGTTCCAAGGAGAAACGATACTAAGCTGCTTATGAGGAAGGCGTACAGGAGAAAGTATTTCGGGTTCAGGTAGGTGATTCCATAATAGATGATTCCGGGTACCGTACCCGAAGCCATCCAGACGCTGGTGAGCCCGCCTATCAGCACGAGTACTCTTATTACCTGCAAAGCCTTGCCGCCGCCAATCCAAGCCATCCCGGCGATCGCCTTCACCGAGAACTTTCTTTTCCAGGCTATGAACGCGAAGGCGAAAAAGCCGGCGAGCAAGGCAAAGCCGACAAATACTCCATTCAGGACGGAAAATACCAGCAGCAGAAACGTCAGCAGTACACCGAGCAGGACATCCATTGTAAATAGCCTCTTCGATCGCGCGCGACTATTTTCGCGGGATGTCCCCCACTATAGGATATTTTTCGCTTGAAGGTATAGTCAGAATCCCACGCCGATGTACCATTTGGTCCAGGCCGTGAAGCTCTCGCCGAACCAAGTGTCGGAGAAGGCCCAGCCTTTCGCGAGGGCGGATGGCAGATTCGGCGCAGCGGCGAGCAGAATGTCGGAGCGGAAACCTCCGGTGAGGCGAAGCGCGCCCAGCTTCAGGGAAAGGCTCGCGTCGAGCGTAGGCCAGGGCGCCAGGACATCTTCCGGTCCGCGGCCGCCACGATAGGCCAAAGCATCGAAAAATCCGTCTATGTCCGGTCCCGTCGCCTGGGAAGCCGATACCGCGAGATCGAGATGGAGGCTGCGCGAATCGCCGATTCTCGTTCCCAGACCCGCCGACAGCACGGTGTTGTCGGGAATATTGAACCAATCGTCCCGAGGCATGGCGATCGAGTAAATTCCGAATACCGAGGTATTTCCCGTTTTCAAGGTTCCGTAGACGTACTCGGTTTGGGATTCCCAGGATCCCGATAGTTCGAAAACGCCGTTGGAGGATATGTTCACGAGCCCCAGCTGGATGCCATCCACGCGATCGGCCACATTGACGATTCCCACCTGGAATCCGCGCACGTCGTCCGCTATGTTGAACACCGGCGAGATCTGCGCGCCATCGACGTCGCCGGCGATGTTGAACACGCCGGCGGTCTGGATCCCCTCCACGCCGTCCGCTATGTTGAATACGCCGGCTAACTGCACGGGGGTATAGGCATCTCCCGCTATGTTGAACACGCCGGCCGCCTGGATGCCTTCCATGGTGTCGTCGGCGATGTTGAAGACGCCCGCGGCCTGCAATCCGCGAATATCATCGGCGATGTTGAAGACACCGGCCGCCTGGAGAAGGTCCACTCTGCCCGATATGTTTCCGATCGAACCCAGCACGATGCCGGCCCGGTCGGCGCTGAAGGGCAGGGCTACGCCCGGGACGACGGAAATTTGTACCGGAACGTAATCGAAGGCAAAAAGGGTGGTTGCGGGGAAAAAGAAGATGGTCGCCGCGGCGATAATGAAAAGAAAATGTTTCATGCTATCCCCCGTTCGGGCGGATTCAGACGTAGCTGTCCTGAGCGGACACGCTTTAGGCAAAAGATAGCACAAACCTCGAGAAACACCCAACATATCGATGAAAAATTATCTACATTGCCGCAGCCGTCTCGTAGACCGCGGCTGTCTCGTTCGCCTCTGCCTTCCTGTCCAACATTTCGCCGATTCTTCTCTTTTCCTGGAACTTGTACATTTCCTCCACCGCGAACTGCAGCTTGGTGACCGCGTTTTTAGCGGTGAGGGGGTAGAGATAGAAAGTATCCTCGATGGTGGACAAGTCCAGGCAGTCGCCCTTTCCGAAATAATCGAATTCGATATGGAGGCTGTAGAGCGACGAGGGCTTCTTTTCCAGACGGAATTGCCTGTCGCCTTCCAGCTTTTCCAGGACGAAGCCTTCGGAGGAATGTGTAAGGGTAGCCTCGCCGAGACGGATATAGCCTTTTGCGTTGGGCAGGGAATCGACCATGACCCTGTCCCTGAAAAAGTATGTCCCCTCCTCGATTTGCCTGCGGACCATCTTCCGCTCGAATTCGAACCAATCGGGAATATGGGAGTATTCAGTCACGCCCTCGACGGCGGACAATTCCCCGAGTTCGCTCATCGTCCAGCGCTTGTGGCAATGCTCGCACCATAGCTCGTTCTTGTCGGAGTTCATCCTGGATTCGGTCAGGCAGTGGGGGCATTGATAGAGAATATGGTGGAGTCCCTTGGCCCGGTTCGGGAAATCGATGGCGACGGCATTGTCCTTCTGCCAGCGGTATTCGTCGTACCGGAAGGCGGCGTTCACTTTCCGGTTTATCTCGTCGACGCTTGCCGCCTCGATTTGTTCCGCCGTATAGAGCCGCTCCATCGTCGCTTCCAGCCCGCACTTTCTTTTCTCGAGATTCCACACCGGCTGGGACAGATAATTTCCATGCTGCGTCAGCACGACGACCGGCACCTTGAACAGCTTGATGAGTTTGCCGAGGGAATCGGGCAGGACAGAGGTTGTTCCGCAATAGGAATACCGCGCCTCGGGGTACAGCGCCACGATAGTCTTGTGTTCCTGCAGCGAATGCTTCATCTGCCTGACGAGAAGAATATCGTTGGTGAATTTTCGCTTGCAGATGCATCCGACCTGCCTGAGCAACCATTCGCCTTTGAGAAAGCCATCGATCGCCACCACGTAGTTGGCGCGATGGGGGAAGATGGCCCGCGTCGTCACCTTGAAATCGACGAAGGCCATATGGTTGGATAAAAGCAGATATGGAGGTTTCACTCCCTCCATATTGATTTTCGTGATCTTCAGCTTCCGCTGAAGAATTTCGGGAAAACTCAAAAGCCAGGCTACCGGCGTCAGGAACCATCGCTGCTTGACGGGCTTTTTCGCCATGTCGAACTTTTTTACCGCTTCCATCAGGATCTCCTGTTGTCCAGCCATTTTAAAAACGCGTAGTTGGCGATGCCCATCAAGGCCATGACGCCGAGGAGGATCGGATACACGATTTTCCAGTTTTCCGCTCCGGCTATCATCGTCAGTTCGGACATGCCGCCGATCCCGGCGATCAGGCTGAGCGGCATGAATATCGTCGTGATCAACGTTAGGCGATTCACTGAGTGGTTGGTGCGGTTCGACGACTCGGCCATCGCGTTGCTCGTCAACGAAAGCTGGATCTGTACGAGATTCGTCACCGTCTCGCGGTTGGATTCCACGATTTCCACGAACTTCGCCAGATGATCGTAAAGGTCGCTGAAATAGGCCAGATCCCCTTCCTTGATGAGGGGGCTGTCGTGCCTGCATATCCTCACCAATATTTCGCGCTCATGAAAGAGGCTCTTGCGCATGACCATCAGGTTCTGCCTTATACCATGCAGCTCCGCGTTGTCGACGGGGCCGCTTTGGGTGAGAATCAAATCCTCGAACCCCGATATCCGGTCTCCCACCTTCTCGACGGCCCCGAATTTATTGTCGATCATTCTATCGAGAAGCGCGTACAGGACGCGCGCCGGTCCCCGAACCGGTTTCGCGGCATCGACGGCGAGTTCGTCGAGAATATCCTCGCAACGGTAGAGATCCGCGCATCCATCCCTGATGACCGAGACGAGAAAATCCTTCCCGAGGAAAAAATTGACTTCCCTGATGCCCAAAGTCTCGTTTCCGGCGAGGAAATCGTTGAACAGGATTCCCGTGTAATCGGTGAATATATCGATTTTCGGGAGGTAATCCTCATCGAAACAATCCTCTATGGAGAGAGGATGAATGCCGAGCTCGGCGACCAGTGGATCGAGATCGGCCTTGTCCGGCGAGACATAGGCGAGCCAGACGAACCCGCCTTCCTTTTTCAGGCTCAAGGCATTCTCGCGGGTATGCGCGTCGATCACCGCGCCATTCGGCGAATAGTAATAGAAGTTATTTTTCGTCATGATGAACACAATAGCATACCTAATAGCATAAGTTTATCCCGGGAACCGCTCCATCTTGACCGCGGCTCCCGGGCCGTGTACGGTTCATCTGTCGATGTTACCGTATCAAGGAGGATTTCAAATGAAAAGAATTCTGACGTTGGCGATCGTTTTGGCATTGTTCGCCCTGGTTCCGGTGATGGCCGCCTCTGAAGCCGAACTCAAGGCGAAGTATGAAGACGCCGCGAAAAACGCTTCCGGAGCGCCGAAGGATTACGAACTCAACTGGAAGGCGGCCGAAGCCGCGCGCAGGTATGGAGACTTTCTCGTAAAGGAAGAAATCTCGGGCTGGAAGGATTCCGCCCGAATCGCCGCTAAAGAAGGCATCAAGTTCGGAGAGATTGCCTGCTCGCTCAATCCGACTGGCATAGAAGGCTGGTATTATTACGGACTCTGCGTCGGCACCTACTCGGACTGCGTTAGCATCATCAAAGCCCTCGCCGAAGGCCTCAAGGGCAAGACGCAGAAAGGCTTCGAGAACGCCTATAAATACGACAAGATGTACGACAAGGGCGGCCCGATGCTTTCGCTTGGGCGCTTCTGGCAGGTGCTGCCCGGGATAGCGGGCCAGGACAGGAAGAAGGCGGAACAGCTTTTCAACGAATATATCTCGCTTTTCGGCGACAAGCCCGACCCGAACAGCGACGCGTGGTACTTCCGAGGACAACTCTACAAGGACATGGGTAAAGCGGCTGAGGCTAAGACCGATCTGCAGAAATCCTCCGCCATGGGCAACAAGAACGCGACAAGACTCCTCGCGGAGATGAAATAATCTGACGATGCTGGCCGAAGGAGACCGAATATGACACAAGCGGAAATCGTTTCCAGGCAGCTGGAACTCTACAACGCGCACGACCTGGAAGGTTTTTGCTCATGTTATGCCGATGACGTGGAACTGAGGAATATGGGCGAGGCAGGCGTATTGGCGAGTTCGAAGGACGAGCTGAGGAAAATATACGGCAAGAAGTTTTCAAACCCCGCGCTCAAGGCCAGGATCGCGAACAGGATCGTCAAGGGCGATTACGTTATCGATCATGAACTGGTCGATGGTGTGGGCGCGGGAGACAAGCCGCTGGAAGTCGTCGCCATCTACAAGGTAGATGGCGACCTCATCCGGAGCGTTCTTTTCATCAGGAACTAGCGGCTCAATCGAACTTTTTCAGCTCGTTTATCATGGCCATGACATCAGTATTATAGAGTCGCTCAACGTTAATCTTGGGGAATCCGCCCGCGCGGAAATGCTTGCGCAGTTCCACTTCCTTGGCCACGGATTCCTCCGCCCTGACGAGCAGGTCCAGGTAATTGTCGGGAGGAATGACCACGACGCCGTCGGCGTCGCCGAAGACGAGGTCGCCGGGATGGACGACCGCGCCCGAGCAGCTGACCGTGACGTCATGCTCGCCCGAGATGCCGATGACGTTGGTCGTCACCACCGATAAGCCGGTGCAGAAAACTGGATATCCGGATTTTTCGATGGCCAGGGAATCGGTCGCCGGACCATCGATGACGATGCCGGCGAAGCCCTGGCACTCGCAGAACAGCGCCACCATTTCGCCCACGCAGGCATAGGTCGTATCGCCGCAGCGGTCGATCACGATGACCGATCCCTTGGGCGCGTGTTCCATGGCGTAATAGAGCGCGCAGGAATCCTTTCCCTGCAGCCTCACCGTATAGGCGGGCCCGACCATTTTCGAATTCTTGTTGATCGGCTTCATCTCGGGGCGCATGTAGCCGCCGCCGATATAATGACCGATGGTCGCCGGATCCACTTTCATGAACCGGTCGATGATGTCTTGCGGAATTGCCATTATTAACCTCGCTTAGCGAATTTTGAGCTCGTAGATATCGGACCTTCTGTTCTTCAACGACGGGATCTGCCCGCGGATCTTGTCCAGGAAATCCAGATCGATTTCAGCCAACGTCACGCCCGGCTGATCCTTGGATCTCGCGATGACGGTTCCCCAGGGATCCACGACAAGGCTGTTGCCGAAAGCGGTGAAATTGGGTTTCTTGCCTATCTGGGCCGGCGCGACGATATAGCAGCCGTTTTCGATGGCGCGGGCGCGGAGAATGGGCTCCCAGTGATCTTTGCCCGTGGACAGGGTAAAGTTGGCCGGCGTAAAGATGATCTGGGCTCCGTCCAGGGCGAGAAGACGGAACAGCTCGGGAAAGCGGATGTCGTAGCAGATGGAGAATCCAAGCTTGCCCAGGTCGCTGTCCACGGTCACGATTTCCGCGCCCGGCTGGATTCTTGCCGACTCGTTGCATACGGTGCCGTCCGTGAGGGTGACATCGAAGGTATGGAGTTTTCTGTAGCGCGCGATGATCCTGCCCTCCCTGTCCAGCATAACGGTGGTATTGAATCCCTTCGTCTCGCCGGGAATTTCTTCCTTGATGCTGCCGCAATGGATGTAGATGCCCAGTTCCTTGGCCTTCCGCGCCAGAATTTCCGTGCTGTAGCCGGGGATGGGTTCCGCCCCGCCGCCTTCGCCGATATTGTCCCCCAGCAGGTTCATCACCTCGGGAAGGGCGACGAGCCGCGCGCCCTTGCGCGCGGCTTCGTCTATATATTCGCAGATCTGGGCCAGATTCTTCCCTTTGTCGTTCTGCGTATCCAGCTGGATGATCCCGATCAGGAATTTTCTCATCGTATTCACTCCTCTAAATAAGGCCGTTGATGGCTTTGACATGATGGCAGGCAACGTAATAATCCTCTCTCGCCTTTTCGAATGCCGGCTCCGTGGTCGAGCAGATTTCGGTGGCGTATTCGCAGCGCTTGGCGAACCTGCAGCCGGGTTTCGGATTGATAGGCGAGGAAATTTCCCCTTTGAGCAGGCGCCTGCCCTTCTTCGCGCCGAGCGCGGGCACGGGAACCGCGGCGAGCAGCGCCTTGGTGTAGGGGTGAAAGCGGTACTTGAAAATTTCCTTCACCGGCGCGTATTCGACCATCTTGCCCATATACATGACGAGGATGTTGTCGGAAATATGCTTGACGACGGCCATGTTGTGCGTGATGAAAAGGTAGGTGAGGTTTCTCTCCTGCTGCAGATCCTGCATCAGGTTGAGGATCTGCGCCTGGATGGATACGTCGAGGGCGGAGACGGGTTCGTCGCAGACGATGAACTTCGGATTGAGGGACAGGGCGCGCGCCACGCCGATGCGCTGGCGGCGGCCGCCGTCCAGCTCGTGCGGATAGGAATCCGAAAGCCTGCGCGCGAGCCCTACCGTATCCATGAGCTTTCCGACCTGCTCGCTCAGTTCGGCGGGATTCTTGAACTTATTATAGATCTTCAGGGGCTCCGCGATGAGATTGCTCACCGACATTCTCGGATCGAGGGATGAAAAGGGATCCTGGAAAATCATCTGCATATCCTGGCGATACCGCTTGAGATCGGCGCGATTCAGCTGGCTGATATCCTCTCCCTCGAAATGGATGCTGCCCGAGGTCGCCTCCAGGAGGTGGATGGTCAGCCGGCCGAGCGTCGACTTGCCGCAGCCCGATTCCCCCACGACGCCGAGCGTCCGGCCCTTTTCGATGGCGAAGGATACGCCGTCGACGGCATGAAGATCGCCCCTGGGTGTCTTGAAATATTTCCTGAGATCTTTGACTTCTATCAGTGCGCTCATATCAACCTCTTACCCATGGTACTTCACGCATTTCACGAAATGTCCCGGCTCCACTTCCACGACGGGCACGGCCGCGGCGCGGCATTTCTCCGAAGCGTCGGGGCATCGCGGCGCGAAAACGCATCCCTGAGGAAGATTCGTCGGGTCGGGCATCAGACCGGTGATCGGCTGGAGCCGGTCAACGTCCTCGTTCAGGTTGGGAATCGAACCGAAAAGACCGATCGTGTAGGGGTGTTTGGTGTTATTGTAGATATGCTCCAGGGTACCGTATTCCACGATTTCGCCCGCGTACATTATGGCCGCTTTCTGGCAAATCTCGGCCACCACGCCCAGGTCGTGCGTGATGAGGATGAGCGACGTACCCCTGTCCCTCATGAGCTTTTCTATGAGATCGAGCACCTGGTCCTGGATCGTCACGTCGAGTGCCGTTGTCGGCTCATCCGCTATCAGCAGCTCGGGATTGCAGGCCAGCGCGATCGCGATGACCACCCGCTGCTTCATGCCGCCGGAAAACTGGTGCGGATATTCCGCGTAACGCTCGCCCGGAATGCCCACCAGCTCCAGCATTTCCTGGGCCTTTATGGAGGCCTTCGCGCGGGATATTTTCTGATGAAGGCGCACAACTTCAGCTATTTGATCGCCGACCGTGAGGACGGGGTTAAGCGCCGTCATGGGATCCTGGAAAATCATGGAGATCTTGTTGCCGCGAATCGAGCGCTTATCAGAAGGCGACATGGCGACGAGGTCCTGCCCGTCGTAGAGTATCTGGCCGCTGACGATCTTCCCGGGCGGATCGGGAATCAGCTGCATTATGCTGAGCGCCGTGGTGGTTTTCCCCGCGCCCGTCTCGCCGACCAACCCCAGGGACTCGCCCTTCTTCAGGGAAATAGTCATTCCGTTCACGGCGTGAACGGTGGTTGTGTCCGTCACGTAATGGACAACGAGATTCTTGATCTCGAGAATAGTGTCGTTCATTCACCGTCCCCTTAGCTCTTGAGCCGTGGATCGAGAGCGTCGCGCAGCCCGTCGCCCAGAAGATTGATGGAAAAAACCGTAAGCATTATCGCGAGTCCGGGGAAAGTGACGACCCACCAGTAATCGCGGATGAAAGCCCTGCCGGAAGCGAGCATCGAACCCCACTCAGGCGTCGGGGGCATTATCCCCAATCCGATGAAGCTCATTCCCGCGCCCTGGATGATGGCGGCCGCTATGCTCATCGTAGCCTGGACGATGATGGGCGCCATGCAGTTCGGAATGATATGGCGCGTTATGATGCGCCAGTCGCTGGCGCCGTTGGAGCGGGCGGCTTCGATGTATTCCTGTTCCTTCACCGAGAGAATGGAAGCGCGCACAACGCGAGCGTAGCCGGGCACGGCGCCGATTCCTATGGCGAGGATCAGGTTGAAGAAACTCGTGCCCATGGCGGCGACTATCGAAACGGCCAGGAGGATGTTCGGTATCGAGAGCATGATGTCGATGAAGCGCATGATTATGTTGTCCACGACCTTGCCGTAATAGCCCGAAATGCATCCGAGGATGATCCCGATCAGGCAGGATATCGTGACCGATACCAGACCCAGGGTGAGCGAGATCCTGCAGCCGAAGATGACCCTGCTGAATATATCCCTGCCAAATTCGTCGGTTCCGAAAGGATACTCGAGGGAAGGCGCCTTGAAACGGCGGGAGAGCATCTGTTCGTCGAAGCCATAGGGCGCTATGAGCGAAGGGACGAGCGCCAGTATCGTCAGGAGAATTATGAAGGCGAGGCCGAGCACGGCGCCCTTGTTCTTTACGAAACGCCGCCAAATCTCCTTGGATTGGCCTCGCTTTTTCATTTTTATGGAGAGGACTTCGTTGTCTGCCATATTATGCCGCCTCCTTCGCAGGATGCAGCTTTTTCGTCCTGGGGCGGGTGTACATGGAACGGATCCTGGGATCCGCGAAACTGTACAATATGTCCACCAGAAGGTTCACCAGCGACATGACGAAGGCTATGAAAAGCACGCCGCCCTGGACCATCGGGAAGTTTTTAAGCTTTATGGCATCCACCATGAGTTTGCCGACGCCGGCGATGGAAAAGATGGATTCCGTCAGGACGGCGCCGCCGAGCTGCCTTCCGAAAGAAAGCCCCACGACGGTAATGATGGGGATCAGCGCGTTCTTGAGCGCGTGTTTCCAGATGACGACCCTTTCGGACTGTCCCTTGGCGCGGGCCGTCCTGATGTAGTCCTGGCGGACTATCTCGAGCATGCTCGACCGGGTCATGCGCATTATATTGGCCGAAGCGTTGGTACCCACCGTGATTACGGGAAGCACCCAATGCATGGGCGTGCTGAATCCCGAGGGCGGGAACCATCGCAGCCACACGGCGAAGACGATTATCAGCATCATCCCCTGCCAGAAATTGGGCATGGATACGCCGATCATCGAAATCGAGGTCGCGAACTGATCGATGAACGAATATTGCCTTGTCGCCGAAATGATGCCCACCGAGATGCCGATTATCACGGCCAGCAGCACGCTGAGCGCGGATAGCTTGAGCGTGGCCGGGAAGCGCTGAAGGATCTCATCCGTGACAGGCTGCCTCGTCACGTATGATGTCCCGAGGTCGCCTTCGAAGACGACGCCTTTCATATAGCGCAGATACTGGACGAGGAAAGGTTTGTCTAAGCCCTGCTGCTCGCGAAAAAGCTGCTTGTCCGCCGGCGTGGCCATATCGCCGAGAATGGCGTCGGCAGCGTCCCCCGGCGCGAAAAAAAGCATGCCGAATATGACGAAAGACACCCCCAGCAACACGGGTATCATCATCACCAGCCTTCTGAATATGAATTTGATCAAAGAACCATTCTCCTTCCCGGCGGAATATGTGCCGACTCCATAAAACAGGATCCTCGATCCGACAGGCTTTGCCGGATCGAGGGTCCATTACGCATGTATCGCAGAAAATGTTCTTGAGCGCTTACTTGTAGACGGAAACCTTGGCCATCTCCACCTGCTGCATCGGATCGCAGACCCAGCCTTCCACCCTGTCGCTCAATCCGTAGATGACGGGCGTAAAGGCGAAGGGAACGGTGTATCGGATATCCCAAAGGTAGTCCTGGATCTCCGCGTATGCCGCCGCGCGTTTCTTGCTGTCGTAGATGGTCTTGGCGGCCGCGAGCTTCTTGTCGATCCAGGGATCGTTCGGCTCGAGGCGTTCGCCGAAGGCGGAGTCGTAGATGATGAGGATGTTGGACGGCTCGTTGACGTTGCCGGCCCTCATGCCCGCCTGGAACTTGTTGCCCTGAGCGGTGTAGGTGGAAGCCGTCATCTGGAAGATCTTCACCTTTACGCCGACGGCTGCCCACATGTTCTGGATGATGGACGCGAGCCTGATGTCGGCTTCGCGGTTCTCAAGCAGGAAATTCATGGTGAAGCCATCGGGATAGCCGGCCTTCGCGAGGAGTTCCTTGGCCTTGACCGGGTCGTAGGGCAGGACGCCCTTGTTCTTGAACGCGAAGACGGTGGGCGGATACAGGCCGTTCGCCACGGAGGCCGTCCCTTCATACACCGCGTCGACCAGGGCTACCTTGTCGATGGCATAGGACAACGCGTACCTGATGTCTTTGTTGCTGAGGAGCTTGTCCTTCATGCTGAAGGTGAGGGTCATGTAGCGGCTGGAATCACCCATGAGGATGTGGGCGTCTTTCAGGTTCTTCACTCGTTTGACGTCGTTGGCGGCGACATCGAAGACGGCGTCCACGCCGCCGGTCTCGAGCTCGATGACGCGGTTGGCGGCTTCGGGAATGATGGAAAAGATCACGTTCTTCGTGATCGCTTTTTCGCCCCAGTATTCCTCATTGCGCACGAGCGAGATCTCGGAACCCGATTTCCACGAAGCGAGCTTGTAGGGACCGGTTCCGACGGGATTGCGGGCAAAAGCGTCGGCGCCCATCCGCTCAACGGCGGCCTTGCTCACGATGGCGCCGCGTCCCGTGGTCAGGGTGTTGAAGATCGCCGCGTAGGGAGTCTTGAACTTGATCCTGATGGTGTAGGGATCCACGATCACGGTGTTGTCGGTATCGAAGGGAGCGAAGGTGGAGGCGCTGATGGAGTTGGCCTTCCCGCGCTTGAAGGTGAAAAGAACGTCCTCGGCGGTGAATTTCCCGCCGTCGTGGAATTTGACGTCCTTGCGAAGCTTCATTTCAAGGGTAAGGTCGTCGAGGAATTTCCACTCGGTGGCGAGACGGGGATGCACCACGCCTTCGGCATCTTCGTAGACAAGCTTGTCGAAGATATTCAGCTGAACCATCCAATTGCTGACAAAATTGGATGCCTGGGGATCCATGGTCTTAAGATCTTCCCATGTCGCCACCCTCAGGGTGTCCTTGAGCTTCCTGCCGGTGTTGTCCGCCGCGCCGACGGTCACGGCGAGCAGCAGCGCGATGGCCATGGCCATCAAGATTACCTTTCTCTTCATGTTTCCTGGGTCTCCTTTCTAAAAATTTGCTTTATGCTTTGAGTTCAATCTTAAATTCATAAGCCATATAGGCGGCAATCCGGTCGACGCACTTCTCCACGAGAGCTTTCCCTTTTTCGGCCGTCGCGATCGTGGCGTCGCCGACGGTGGCGTTGGGAGTCTTGGCGCTCAAAGGGATATAGCGGATCACGTCGGTGAAGTCCTGGTAGAATTCGGAGGGAGGTTCGATCCTCGTGGCCTTGGACATATCCACAAGGTCTGGCCGCAGATAGAGCAAGACCGAAGTGCCGCATTCGCTCGCGTGGCCGTGAGCCATATACCCCTTCAGCTCGAAGATGTCATTGCCGTTGGCCGCGGCGAAACGCCACCAGTCGATCTGGCCGCACTTCACCTTGCGCTCTCTCTGATAACGCCTGGCCAGATAGTTCACCATGTCCACATTGCCCGCGTGGCCGTTTATGAACATGAGGTTCTTGAATCCATAGTCCATGAGCGCGGTGCATAAATCATCCATGGCCGCTTCGTAGGTGGATTTCCGCAGCGTGAGCGTGCCCGGATAATCCAGGAGCATCGAGGAGTCGCCCATGCCGATGGCGGGGGCCACGAGAGCGCCCGTCTTTTCCGCTATACGGATCGCGAGCGCCTCGGCGACGATGGTATCGGATCCCATCGGCAGGTGGGGTCCATATATCTCCACCGCGCCGGTCGGAATTATCACCGTGTCCGTCATTTTTCTGCGCTCGTCGAAGGCCGTCCAGCTCATCTCTTCTATCTTGTGGGTCACATCGCTGCTCCTTGAGGGTTATGGGCTGATTTTACGCACTGTCGCGGTATCAATATTCAGTCGGCTAAAACACCTGGTATAAAAGAAGACTGCTTAAGAATCTCCCCAGGGGTTTTGCAGAACCGCGTCGAGGAAGATTATGCATATATATAGGTGCATCATCCTATCCCAATAAGTTCCCAAGTATAGACTGAAAATTCCTTATGTCAATTAAAAGTTTTAATAATGTTTGTTGTCGTTTATGAGTAAATATAACCATATGGTGATAATTTATGCGTTTTCGTACCCAAGAGTCAGAGCTATCGGGAGAGAAACACCACGCTCCAATGTTTCATCATTGAAATCGAAGCCAGAATCACGCAGACGTGGCCATGCCTCGCCGCCTGCCGCGGGAACCGCTGTCAACACGATTTTCTGGCCGCATCCATAATCGCTTTCATAATCGCTTCCATAATCCAGTGCCTTCATGGTAAAACGGGCGGCACAAGGAAGGAATGCCATGTCCACGGTCATACTGGGAAAAACTCGCATCGAGGTGAACAAGAATGGCTTCGGAGCCCTGCCCATCCAGCGAATCCCGCAGGAAGAAGCAGCGGCTCTCGTCCTGAAAGCATATAAGGGCGGAATCGGGTTCTTTGATACGGCGCGGGGCTACTCCGACAGCGAGAAGAAGCTGGGCGCGGCCCTTAAGGATGTCAGGAAGAACGTATTCATAGCCTCCAAGACACAGGCCAAGACGGGCGAAAACCTGCGTGCCGACCTCGAAACCAGCCTACGCGATCTCCAGACCGACTATCTGGACCTTTATCAGTTCCACAATCCCGCCTTCTGCCCGAAACCGGGGGACGGCACGGGCCTGTACGAGGCGATACTCGAGGCAAAAGAAAAGGGTAAGATCCGCCACATCGGCATTTCCAACCACCGACTCCAGATTGCCCATGAAAGCGTCGATTCGGGTCTATACGAGACTCTCCAGTTTCCATTTTCCTACCTTTCGACGGCCAAAGACCTGGAACTGGTCCAGAAATGCAAAAACGCCGACATGGGGCTCATCGCCATGAAGGCGCTCTCCGGCGGCCTGATCACCAACTCGGCGGCGGCCTATGCCTATCTCGACCAGTTCGACAATGTGCTTCCCATATGGGGCATCCAGAAGGAAAGCGAGCTGGATGAGTTCCTCGCCTATATAGCCGATCCCCCCCGTTTGACGGAGGAAATCCGCGCCCTCATCGAAAAGGACAGGACGGAACTCCTGGGCGAATTCTGCCGCGGCTGCGGCTACTGCATGCCCTGCCCTGTCGGCATAGAGATCAACATCTGCGCGCGCATGTCCCTGATGATACGCCGTTCCCCGCCGAAAAAACTGCTCTCGCCCGAGTCCCGGGCGATGATGAAGAAGATCGAGGACTGCCTCCACTGCGGCCAGTGCGGCTCCCGATGCCCCTACAATCTGGATACTCCCGCGCTGCTTACGAAAAATTATGCCGATTACAGGGAAATTTTAGCTGGAAAAGCGATTTAACCCCTTCTTTTGCCCTTAAAACCGCGTTCGCGAGGTTTAAGGAAGAAAATAGGTCCCAGCCACCTATTTATTGTTTGAACAATGTGATACACTACCCTTAACTTAAGAATGGATACAAAAAATCCATTGTTCAGCATATCCACGCTTACCGCGGATACAGGTTTTAGATGCCCGATGCAACGCTTCGGGTGGAGGAATTTACTTTGGGCAAGAAAATTTATGTCGGGAATCTGAGCTACAATACTTCTGAGGACAGCCTTCGAAATCTTTTTCAGACTTACGGTACTGTCGCTTCGGCGAAAATCATCTCTGATCGTGACACCGGCGTTTCCAAAGGCTTCGGCTTTGTGGAAATGGGTTCGGACAATGAAGCCAGCGCAGCAATCAATGGTACCAATGGTATCGATCTCGATGGTCGCCAGATCAAAGTGAACGAAGCCATGGACAAGCCCCGCCGCAGCAACGACCGCTACTAAGACCCTAAAGTCTTAGCGCTGTGAAAAAAGCCGCTCCTTCGGGAACGGCTTTTTTATTATCATCGTCCCTACATTATCGTCCCTACCGGTTATATCCTATCTTAGGATTATCCGAATCGAATATCCGGATATAAGCGGCTTCCCTTTGGGCCACATCCTCGTCGTCCGCCGTTTCCGATTCCCATAGAATCTCTTTTTTTAAGGTAAAGTGGGGAGTTTTGACATTCTTGTAGTCCGCCTTTACATAGTGCGGATCGAAGCTCCCGAAATATGTCAGTGTTCCGGTCAAATCTTTTCCGATGTAGATTTTGTTGTTCGGAAACGTGATTTTAAAGATTTGCTTCATGCCTTTTCCTCTGAATATCCTTCAAGCCAACTCTTCGATCAATCTGTAGCCGATGCCGATCTCCGTCAGAATGTAGAGCGGATGCGTACTCTCCGGTTCTATTTTCCTTCGTATATTGGCCATGAAAACTCTCAGGGATTGATATTCGTCCGTCGTTTCGTAGCCCCATACCTTTTTCTGTATGAACTGATGGGTCAAAACCTTGCCCGAATGCTCGGCGAGAAGGGCAAGAAGCTCTGTACTCGATGGGGGTCAGATGCACGTCTTTCCCGTCGACCGTCACGATGCGCCGCTCGAAATCGATGAAAAGCCCTCCGACGGAAAAGATGGTCGGTTCGATATCCCGAGGAACGGCGTGCCTGAGCGCTACGCGAATCCTCGCCAGGAGCTCCGGGATGTTGAAGGGCTTGGTGATGTAATCGTCAGCCCCCGCGTCCAGGGCTACTACCTTCTCCCTTTCCTGATCCCTCGCCGAGATGACGATGACGGGCACCTGCGAACGCATTCGTATTTGGGCAAGCACTTCGGAACCATCGATGTCGGGCAGGCCAAGATCCAGGAGGATGATACCCGGGTTGTTGGCGAGAAAAAGCGAAATGCCGGAAAGGCCCGACTCAGCCGTATCGCAGCGATAGCCGCTGGCCTTGAGCGATATTCTCAGCAGGTTCTGTATGCTCTTGTCATCCTCTATGATCAGGACTCTTGCCTCATCCATGGCTTTCCTCCTCTAAAATAGGAAGAGAAAAAGAGAAGGTGGCTCCGCCCTCGGCGTTGTTCATGCCCGTTATCGAGCCCCCGTGCGCCAGAATCGTGGCCTTGCATATGCTCAAGCCCAGTCCCGCGCCTTTCCTGCTCTCTGCCGCGTTCTTTCCCGATGTCCCGAAACTCTCGAACAGGTGGTCCAGGACATCCTTTCCCATTCCTCCCCCGTCATCGGACACCGAAAACTCCACTTTGTCCTGTCGCTGTTCAACCTTCACGACGATATGGCAGTCGGCCTTCGTGTGTTCGATAGCGTTGTTGAGGAGATTTATCAGCACCTGGATAATGAGCTGCCCGTCCAGGGGAACGAGAAGGATACCCTGTGAGGGAATGTAGGAAAGACGGTGCTGCCCGAGATTCTTGGCCACTCTCGAAAGGGCCTCGCTCACGATATCGTCCACGATCTCGGCTTGTTTCTTGATGATGAGCTTCCCCTCCTGGATGCTGGGCCATGTTGAGGAGGTTCTCGACCATGGTTCCGAGCCAGACCGCGTCCGAATGGATATCGGCGAGCAGGCTCCGTTTCGTTTCCTCGTCTATGTCCCGGCTGCGGTCGAGCAGGAATTCCGAACCTCCCGCGATCGCGGTGAGGGGAGTCCGAAGATCGTGGGAAATACTTCTCAATAAATTGTTTCTCAATCGTTCTTTTTCGATGTTGATGCGATGGCGTTCCTCCGCCTGATGTAGTTCCTCGCGCTCCATGGCCATGACGAACTGGGAGAGTATGGTTTCGAGATAGAGTCGTTCGTCCTTGGCGATGTCGCCTTCCGAGCAGTCGATCTTGAGCACACCCACGGTCTTGTTCTGGTTCATGACGGGGATGAAGCGCTTCCCGGCGATCATGGGACCATAGCCTTCCACGCTTTCGGCGGGCTTTTTCGCATAGCAGGCGGCAGCCTCGGGATCGGCGAGGGCAGAAGCTTCGCCGTAGAAAATGGCGCAAGGTTTGCCGATGAGCATGGTGATGCTCTTTTCGCCGTAGGCGACGATTTCATCTTTTTCGGAAATATTCAGGTAGCCGTTGCTGACTTTATAGAGCTTGTCGGTCATTTCCTCGTTGCGCGCGGAAATGGCGATCTGGCTCTGGAGTCTCGACGTGAGCGTGGAGACGATGAAAGCCGAGATCAGGAAGATTCCCAGGGAGACGAAATAGGACGGGTCGTCGATCGTGAATGTATGCAGGGGTTCGGTGAAAAAATAGTTGAAGGTGAATATGCAGAAGAAGGAGGAGAGGACGCCCCAAATGTAGCGTTTCGTCTCGATGACGATGATCAGGATGCTGAGCACGTAGATTATGAGGATGTTCTCGACCCGCAGATTGAGGCTTCGGATGAGAAAGGCCACGAGGGTGGAGAGGAGAAGGATGCCGAAGGTCTCGGCGGCGTGCTTGGCCATGGCGCTGTGCTTATGATCCATATTACCTTCCATGAATCGCGTCGGCGGCATCTTTGGCGATTCGCGCGAACCCCATGAATACGACATAGATTTCCAGCCGCCCCAGCAGCATTCCGGCGATTCCCACCCACAGGACGCCGGATGGAGCGGCAGGGCCGGTTATGCCCGTCGAAAACCCGACCGTCCCCAGGGCCGACGCGAACTCGAAGGCCGAATCCTGTATCGAATAGCCGAAAAAACAATAGGCG
>CAXXGJ010000030.1:0-45621 GCA_963677895.2 Treponemataceae bacterium
ACGGGACCATCAGCTAAAAAGCCAGATGGCCCTGTCTCAAATCCTTGCCCTCCGCCCTGCCCCCCTGTATCCCTTGATTAATTCCGGCCGTTATGCTTTCTATTGAATAGAATAAAGTGAAAGATAGCGATTTTCATATCTTCTATCCGAAAATAAATTTGCTTTAGGGCAGGAAATACTTCTATACTGGAATCAAGGGAAAAAAATGCCTGATTATGTAAACATGCAGGAATTTGAGCAGGTTGCCTCCTACACTGGCGCCTTTAAAGGCGTGGAAATTGATCTCCTCCATGAAACCCTGCTTTCATGGAAAAGTTCCCCCGGAGATCCATATACCGTGCTCGAACTGCGCGACGGGAAAACCCTTGTCGCTTTTGCCATCATCGGCAGGATAAACGGAAGAGAATCCACCTTTGACATCCGCTATATTGTCGTCGATAGGGACTATCGGTCGACGGAAGGCGGGAAACACCTGCTTGAAATGCTGGATGAAGACCTGCTGAAAAAACACTCCTTTGCGGTAATCCGTCTCGAGACTTCCGGAAGAAACTGGAAAATTTAAAGCCCGAAGCCTTTCTGGAAGCCGGCTACAAGATGATCGGGCATATACCTGGCTATTATGGCCAAGATGACGACTACTATTATCTCATAAAGACCGTCTATCGCCATCCGCCTAAGTTTTCGGAACCGATTGAGCCCCATAGCCAGACAGCCGCGCCTGAAGACAGCAAGGCATAGTAATCTTTCCCTCCATCGCTTCTTCCTCGCCCGAAAACCGCTTGATCTAAAACCTCGTAACCTGGTATATTCGTGCACGTATCGCCGAGGTAGCTCACCAGGCAGAGCGGCGCACTCGTAATGCGCAGGTACCGGGTTCGATTCCCGGCTTCGGCTAACGTATTCTTTTATGGCATTATGAGTTGCAGAAAAGCAATCCTTGGTGGGGACTGCTTGCATGAGCACTGTGAAATGAAAAGTGTGAAATGCATGCTTCCTGAAAGCCGGGATTGACCCGCTTCCAATACTCCGTATCTCTCGTCGAACGACGAAGGGGTGCCGAGATGAACCAAGAACCATCCAATTTTCTCCTAAGACTGCGGGGCAAGTATTGGTATGTCTTATTTAAAATTCCCAACTCAGGAAGATGGACAACAGCAAAAAGTACGGCAACAAAGGACAAGCTTGAAGCGCTCGCGATCGTCATGGAATGGGCAAAAAACGGAATTCCAGCACGTAAGTCTAAATCAAAGATAGAATTACGGGAATATCTGAAAAGTGAGAGCATTCTATCAGCCGTCAAAAAAGCGTCGCTCCTGAAGGAAGAGGCTGAAGAAATCGTTAAAATCCTCGAATCTCGCGGCCTCGTCAACGTTCTGCCAAGGGTAGCGAACCCCGGCGATATGGAATTCCTGTCCTTCCTTGAAAACTTCTGGAACTATGAAAAATCCACCTATGTAAAAGATCGCCTCGTGCACAAGAAATCCATCACAAAAAAACATTGTTACGACATGGCACACCGGCTTACGCATTGGGAAGCATTCAGAGGAAGGATGATGTCATCGATCACCGAACTAGAACTGAAAGAACTCTGTGTGCAGCTATCGGATAAAGGACTTGCCGATGCAAGCATTAACAAGACCATGCTCGCCGGCACCACACCGCTAAAATGGGCCAAGAAAAACAAGATGATAACCAGCAATCCCGCAGAGAGCCTGGAAAGGATCTCCGAAACCAATGAGGAACGGGGGATACTGACCGATGAAGAGGTACAGAAGTTATTCTCTATAGCTGTCTGGAAAGACGAGATGGCGAGAGTGGGGAATATCCTGGCATGCACGACAGGGCTTCGGCTTGGAGAATGCCTGGGAATACAGAGAATTAATATAAAGGAATCCTCGCTGGAAGTATGGAACTGGACCGAGATGGATGGCAGGAAGAAGCCCAAGAACAACAAGCTGCGAATCGTGCCATTGATGAAGGAGATCAGGAATGAACTCCTGATGCTTCTGAAAAAGAACCCTCATGACAAGAGCGATACCAACTATTTATTTTATGGGACCGAGCCGGACAAGCCTGCCTTGGGGGACAGCATGCTGAACGGACTCGTGAGTGCCTTGGAAAGCATAGGAATCAGCGACAAGCAGAGAAAAGAACGAAACATTGACTTCCATTCCTGGAGACACTATTACACGAGCAATGTCTGCCTCTACGTGGACGAGAAAAAGCTGAAAACCGTAACCGGACATAATAGCTCAGCAGTATTCAATGTCTATGCGGGCATAAGAAGGAAGTCGACGTGCTCGCCGTAGCTGCTGCAACAAAAAAGGCTTTCGTGAAGATTCTCAGGAGAGAAAAAGAGATGACTAAGGCAGTAGCTTAAGCGTTGCATAGCCAAGAAAGAGAGGATACTATAATTATACCTCTCCCAACTTATGAAAACCTCAGATAATATAGTTGTGCCCTTATCGGACATCGCTTTCGACATCGTAGGTGGATTATCGATGTTTCCGAACTACCCCTGTGCGAGGATCATCATCGACGGAAAACCCTTTGTGGAGATGGTGGCTGCCTTCGAAACGAAGATGCTCGAAGGAGACAAGGAAGCCGAACTTGCCGGAAGCTACTGGTATCTTCATCCGAATGCCCTGATCGAGTACCTTGAGGGCGACGGATATGGTGACATCCACCGCATAGCCCTACTCGCTTGTACCTGCCTCGATGAGGACTGCTGGCCCTTGGTATGCAGCATGGAGAAACAGGAAAAGTACATCATATGGTACGATTTCTTCCAGCCGCACAGGAGAAAATGGAACTATTCGGGATTCGGGCCTTTTGCATTCGAAAAGTATCAGCTTAGCGAGGCTCTTGAGGAGTTGAAGAATTCACGCTCCAGGTCGTCCTCGTTGCCCGCAAGAAGGTCCCATGCCACATCGAGATAGCCGGCGGTAAAAGGATGGCGGAAGAAGGCGAGATCGGGAGGTCTGCCCAGCCTGATGCGGTCAAGGCCATCCGCATCCTTCAGGAGGGCGGTGAGCGATCCTTGCGAATAGGGAACCGGAGGATCGCGCCGCGAATGTGCTTCCACCGCTTCGCCTATAGCGGTCCATTCATTCTCCGGAGCTTGAATCCCAGGAAATATTTTTCGGCGATAGTGCGCTTGGTGTCCCTCGCCCACTTGCCATGTTCATAGCAGAGGCCATCGTGCTTTCGCGCGAGGTCGTGGATGAGAGCTGCCGTCATCAAATTGATATAAAAGGGTTCGGCGACGGGCAATCCTTCCTTGACGGCTCGAGTGTAGAGCTGATCGGAAAGGATCATGACTCTGAGAGTGTGACCTTTGCCGTGTATTTCGCTGTGATGGTCGAACCAGGTGGGGTCAATGTGAAAATGAAGGGGGAGCTTCCACGGGGGAGATGCGGTTGGCATAAAGCCAAGATAGCATGGATTAGCGATGATAGTGGACTATAATGACTCCCTGTAACGCCGAACAGCTAGTCATGAGTGTGGAAAAAGCACTTGGGTTCTTTCTTGGCCTTGGTATTTCAGGTAATACCTAATGGTTTGTTCGCTCTTGCCAATCGTTTCGGCAATCTCTTTCTGCGTAAACACTTTGACTTGCAGTAGTCGTGTTTCAAGCATACGATGATCCTTATCCATGGGGTTCTTCTTGGGTGTCTGGCGTGTTTTGTCACCCCCATTTTACCCAAGGCTAGACCCCTTTTCTTTAGGACAGGAACCGGCTATTTCTCGTCGGCGATTCCGGCAATTTATCATCGGCTACGACACTCTTGCGATACAACATTCTGAAAAGGCTTTCATTCGAGACACTTTCTGCGAAGGTAAACGTGATCAAGGCGGATTCTGCCCGGTTGATGCAATCCAGCACCGTTTGCTTGTTTGGCTGCAAACTGCTGAAAATGGATTGTGCGCCGAATCCCTTCGCCTTCATGCGAAGATTCCCAGTAGTACGTCATGAGCGCCCCTCTTGTGATGTAGTTACGCGCTTGAACGAGTTAATACACACTGTAAAAGATCTGCTCAAACAAAGAAAATGTTACTTGGTGCAGGCAAGTGAGGATATCGGTGCACATCGGTCCTGAACACTGATGCAGTGACTCCGCAAAACTCATAAGAAATTAATTTTTCTATTTTACATCTCTGCAATTCCTTCTGAAATTGGAGAATAACAGTGTTGCTTAACAAGAGTCCAACATTCTGGCTTTTTTGCCCATTCTGATAACATTTTCCCATTTGCAGTATCATGCAATACTATATTAATTTCCTTTGCCCAAGTAATTAATTGTTTTTGTAATCCATTGCTTATATCTTGATTAGTCCAGATAAGGTTTAAATTAATTCTATCTCCATACATATAAGATAAAAAAGACACTACATACGTTGTAATATTTGCTTGAAATGCAGGGAATATAGGTCTTATAAGATTCTGTAATTTTTTATAAATGATTGTTTTTGCTATCATTGATTTATATTCTAATACATCAGGAAGTTTAATTTGATTATTTTCATTCTCCTTAGATAACATATTCATAAAATGCTCAAAATTTTTCTGAGAACCAAGACTTACAGTATCAGGTTTTTGGTTCCATGCATTCAAATATTTTGCTAAATCTGTTTTTGTAATTTTTCTTGATGAAGGAATGACTACATTTTTAAGATTTTTTAATTTCGCAGGAGTTGTACCTTCTCTAGCAAGCATTGTATTATAACTACCAGTAGCTCTTTCATAGAACCATCGTCCAACGCCATTTGGACAATAAGTTGTCATTGACAATTTTTCAATTTCGATATGATAAGGTTTATTAGCAGAAAGATCAGAAGCTTTAACTGAATTTTGGCTATTAGAGTACTTCGAAATATCTGAGATTAGTGATTGTTCAAGTTCAGCGTCTTGTAGTTTCAAAATAATAATTTTTACAGGAATTTTAATAGAACTAAGATCAGTATTTGGGTACTTTTTTTTAGTAAAATAGATAGATGCAGTTGTTTGTCCTCCATTGACAATTTGCATTCCTTTTAGTCCTAAAAGTCCTATGCTTCCATTTGTTGTAATATTGAATTGAGCTTCATCTGCAACAATTACTATTCCGTTATTGAAAGCCATAAATTTTTGTGGATCGTTTTGAATAGTATCTCGTATGTTCCTATTAACTTTTCCTGTAATACTTAAAAACGAGCGTACATTTGCTTCAAGAAGTCTAGCTCCATATTTTTCATAAAGATAAAACAAAACTTCTCCTGGAATTACTGTTAGTGCATAATCATATTCGACTATTTCTCCAGGTACGTATACGCAAGGAAGTGAAGATCCAGCTACTTGTTCAAAATTTATTAGTATTTCATCTCTAGGTTTACCTTCTGATAAATGCCTATAAAGTCTTTCGATATCCATCACTTCTAATTTTATTGTTTTTCCACTTATTTCTCTTGACTTAAAGTTTTTAGAATTTGCTTTTCTATCTGTTAGTACATAGATTCTTATTTGTTCAAGGTTGCGATATGATGATTGAATTGTTGTTGATAATATATAAGCATCATTAGATTCATCCATTACTGTAGTAAGTTTACCTTCAACACATTTAGCAAAAAAATGAAGGCATTGTTCAGCTGCTCTTTTTGTTTCAGTGTCAGAAATTAATTCAACATTTATTTTATTTCCATAAAGACTTACAAATAGATCAATTTGATCAGTATCTTCTGAGATGGCATATCCGCTAAGCCTAAGATTTGTATTACCAAGTTGAGCCGAATAATGGCAGATAGTGGGTTCAAATGTCATTCCAATTTCAAACATATGTTGCATAACAATTTCAGAGAAAATCAATTCCTTATAAGGGAAACTCTCACCACTTTTTCCAATACGATCTTCAACTAGAGTATCAACTTCGTTTTGTGTATTAATAAGAAATTCTGTTAGATTCATTTTTATTCCTTCTGTAATATTGATAATATTTCATGCATAGGGATTCCGATTGTTGTAATCATATTAATATTTATTTCATAACTAACTTTTTTAATTTGAATTGGTACATTCGAAGTAGTAAGTTTAGGAAAATCGTTCGAAACCTGTAAGATTCTTTGATTGGTAAGCAGATATCTATGATTATACATATTCCCATCTTTTACTATTAATCCTGCATGAATAAGCTTACTATCATAAATTGAAGTTGAAAGTAAGTCACCGCTAAAATAATTTCTGATTTCCATTGCTCGTTCTGGTAATGTTTTTCCAGAAAGATCAATAGAAAATCGCATAGTAGCTATAAAGAGAGGGTTAACTATTGAGTCATCGAGCTGCTCAAGAGAGCCAATATGTACAAAGAAATCAATTGGTAAGTCTGTACTTTTTACTTCTATTGCACCTTTACCGAATTTAAAGTCTTGAATACCATGAATAGGCCCTTCCCATGATTTTACAGTATCAGCTGGGGAATTTCCTGCTTCAATCAACGAAGCCATTACTTCAATTTCTCCGTAAAGACCAATCTCTTCTTCTTGTGATAATATGTAATTGCTGTTTCGCTTCATAAAGTCTTGCCAAGCTATAATTCTAGCGAATATTGCTTTTTCGATTTCCTCATCATTTCGATTTAAATTATTTTCAATTAATCGAATTATATCAGCGGACATCTTTGAAAAAAAATCAATATTTCCGTTATTTTGGCGAAAAATTGTAATCCAATTAAATGAGGCTGGTTTCTCGATTAACTTAATATTCTTAACAAAAAATCCGTTTCCTTGGGGTAGATCGCTCGGTACATTAAGGTTAAATAATGAAAATCCTATAAGTAATGTTTCTTCATTTTCTGGAGATATTCGTCCTGCAAGAATTGGATGTAAACTAGTATTGTTTATTTTTATTGTTTGCATTCCTGTTTTTTCTTGAGATGATGATAGGGCTCTCCAAGCACTTAGTAACTCGAATTCATAACTATTCTGCTGGTCCATATTCTTGCTCCCATAGAACATTATTTACTTTATAGCTAATCTTTTTGCCGGATGAACTACCTGGAAAGCTAACTCCAAATGCAATGACAGGAGGTGTTTCTGCTGAAAAATCTGCATCAGCTTGAATTGGATCTAGGGCATATAAAAGAAGCAATCCATTTTTGGGATGCCCATAATTTAATGAAGATGTACTAAATCCTCGTATATGTCGAATTGAAGGACCGTTTGGTTGGTTAGGTATTTCTTTTCCCCTATTTCGAATTGGATCTGAATGGTAACTTATTTTTGTAAAATCTAATGCGGCTTGCCATTCTTGTGCGGTCAAGCCAATCATCTCATCTCTGGGAGATAAAAGCCTACCAATTGAATATCGATTAGTTATATTTTTATTTGCACTTCGCTTCATCATTGGAATAATGATATTAGGAGAAATTTTAATCTCTTTACCTCCATAACTTCCAATTAATGCAATGTTCCAATTAACTAATTCTGATTCAGTTACCATTTTTTGAATAAAGTCGATAATCGCATAGCTATTTACTTTATATGCTTCAGGATGCGTATTATATGCATTAAAAAAATCAATAATAAAACTATAACTTATATTTTCCCAATAATAACCAGTCCATTCATAATTAAAATTTGGGACGTTTAAGCTAGGGATTTTTGATGAATCGCCAATAGATTCAAGCAGGTGCTTAAGTGCTTGAAGATTTTTGTCTAAATTATCATTTTCATTAAAAAAAGAAACTGTTTCAAGAAGTTGCCCACTGAATGAGATTTGTAAATCCTTGGCGGTACGCATTTTTAGTCTAGACGTTATTAAAAGAACAGGATGCGATTGTACTTTTAAACCATATTCTCTTGGAGTAGCTTTTATTGCAGCCATTTTATCAAATTCTTCTCTTAGTTCTTCTGAAGCTTCGGTTATATGTCCAAACCATTCTATTAATTCAGTAGTTGTATACAAGCGACAAAGATCAAAATATTTTGGTCGATAGCCGAACCATCTTCCCATTTGCATTAAAGTATCATACATTTTTGAAGCTCGTAAAAAGTAACTCGTGCACAGTCCTTCAAGTGTCAATCCTCTGGATAGTTTATCACCGCCTATTACGATTGTTTTTAATCCAATAGTTTCGTTTTCTTCATAATTTAGAACATCTCGAGCAGATCCATTTATCATTTTTATTTCAATTTCTTCAATTGTTTTATATATTGCACTTTCAATTTCAGCCCAAGATGCCATTTTTAAAGGCTGTTGAATTCTTTTTTGTTCTTCAAGATATTCAAATGAAGGTATAAAATCTCTTTCAAATAAAAAGCGTATTCTCGCTAGTATAGGAAAGCTATCTTGATTTCTCTGTAAACGTTGACGTAATTTATTGAAATGTTTTTCTACTTGATTTAAGACTTCTTGCTGTACTGCAACGAACCGAGTAACATGAATTAGCATTGAACAATGTTCTTTACCATCACCTCGAGTTTTCCTAATTGCACATGTGAGGATAAAGGAATCTATCGCTTCAATTAGCGAAAGTGGTAATGAATTTGAGCCTTCAAAAATTGGAATATGTCCGCTATGATGACTATTAGGCATCCATCCAGACGTATTTGATTTATCTATAAAATCAGATACTACCCTTATCAAACTTCGATTTGTGCCTAGATCTTGTTGAGTATCAGCATTAAAATACCATGAAGGTCCAAAATAATCCGACGAAGAAGCTAAATTGATAATAAAAGATGATGGGAAAAGGTCTAAACCTTCATGGGAAGTTTCTGCTTTTTCATGTATAAATATATTTGCAAATGGAGTTGCTGTATATCCCACATACGCCGATCTAGAAAAAGAAAATAAAATTCTTCGAATAAGCTTATTTATAGTAGTTGGTTGATGTTCAAGATCTGGTGTTCCGCTTTCATCAATTACTAATTCTTGTGTATCAACAGAAGCATTATCAGCTTCGTCATCTATCATTAGTAAAGGTAATTTTGTTACAACTTTTTTTACAATAGGTAGGCCGTCTATTATACCACTTTCAAGGTTGAGTAAAGGCCCTGGAGCATCAGCAACATGGTTTTGAATCCATTTTAGAAGCTCACGTAAGACTGTTTTATTTTTTTTAACAACAAACAGCCAAGGTCGTTGCTCTGGTGTTATAGCTAGATGATTGGCAATTTTAACGTTAAAATCACCTTTTTCCGAACGTATTGTCGCGCAATTTGTTGCAATACTACTATCAATTTTTCCTACACCAATATAATCCCCTTTCATAGTGCTCGCTACTGTTCTATATCCAAGAAAACCTTCTTCAAGACGAATCTGAGTTTGAGTACGCAAATTATTATGCAAACCAGCCAATACTATAATAATCTTATAGCCTGCATCCGCTGCTTTACAAATTAGTCCAATATAATGAGCGGTTTTCCCTGATTGTATATTTCCAACTATCAAACCTCTGCGAGTCCAAGGACTTTCTCTTGACGGATTTTCTAATAATCCTAATGTTGTATCAGTCGATCTATCAAGAGAATCGATTGTATCTGAAGAAATATTTTGTTCTTCATATTCTCTGTATCTTTGCCAATAACGCCACTCTTTTTTTCTTTCAATAGAAAGCCATGGTGAATGTCCGAAATTATTTTGTATAAATACATCGATTCCTGTCCAAACACTATATCTTCGGATAAGTTCATCAATAATTTCAGATTTACTTATTTCTTCAGCCCATTGGTGATTAAGCATAATAACCTTATCAATGTTTTCTATTATAATAGCTGGAGTAATCTCCTTCGGTATATTCTTATCTTCTAATAAAGCTTGAACAATTTTTATTACTTTTATTGACGTATCTGATAATGCCATATAAAAACCTCTTCAAATCAACTAATATTAAGTAAAGATGAGACTAATTCGGGGTATTGGTCAAAAGGCTCGGTGTGTAAAAGCAACAGCTTTGCATTATTTTCTGAATATCCCTTATTATTTACCATATTTTTAAATAGTACCATTAATATGGACATTATTTCAGAAGAGTTACTGTTTAAGAATGATGCTTTGGGGGTTTCGTGCGTATCTGCTGTATCTAGCCATATTTGTTGTACTGGTAAGGTTTCTTCAATAATTCGAAGCATTGCTTGAAGTAATGGTTTTCCGGTTTCATTGCCTTCAAAAGAAGCTTTAATTGCAGGATGTAATTTATTTAGTGTATAATGAATACCGTTTGTTAAATGTTCAACCTCCCACACTTGCACAGGAAAATCAGAGTTTTGATTTGAAAATGCAACTCCCCGATGCGCAAAGACTCGTCTAGCTCTTTCTCTTGTATCCTCTGCAATATAGATCAGTTTCTCTCTTATATTCAAAGGAGGGCGTGCAATTGATTTTCTAACATCAATCTTCCATTCTTTGTCAGCGCTGTTGGGTATATCTAGTTTTATTCTTGCTAGTTTATAAAGCTCCTCTTTTGTCCAAGCACGACCGCGCCCTAGCCCTAACCAACTGCCCGCAACGAGTAATCGTCGATTTCTGTATACATAAAAACCTTGTTGAGAGTTCCATCCATCAGGGCCAGCCGCTTTTTCATAAGCTTTTACATCTAGCTTTTCTTTATGAGGCAAGACGAAACCTTGGGCTTCAATTTTACCGTAATCCGTTAAAATGCTTTCAGTGGGAGAAGACCATGTATAAATGTTTTTTGAAAGAAAAGGGTCCCAGCCAGTTAATGGCTTTCCGTTTATAGAAATAACCAGATCAGGAACAAATCCTTCTATATAACGATGAAATACCATGGATAAGTGTCGTTCAATTCTATCAATAAGATCAAGAAAGTTTTGATCTGTAAATCCAATAGTTAAAATTTCATCAAGATTTTCCCAAAGAACAACTGTACCATGTTTTAAGTATTTCAAAGGTAATAAATATTGTTCTGAGCCTTTAGCAGGACCTTCGATAAGATACCAACCATCATCCTTATTTATCTCTAAAGAATCAAGATCCCAACATAATGTATAATCTGAATCTGGTTCTTTTTTACTAGAAACAGTCAATCTCCGACATTGCGAAAAAGATGCAGTTTTTAAACCTAACCCAAAACGACCAAGATCGTTTTTTTCTCTTTTCTCTAGAGGACTTTTTGAACCAAGCCTCATAGCTGACTGAAGCTCTTCGATGTTCATTCCAGTTCCATTATCAATTATAGAAATAGTACTATCTTTTCCTTTCCAAAGAAAAATTATCTCAATATTTGATGATTGTGCAGTAATGCTATTATCTATAATATCTGCTAATGCGGTGGCTGTCGAATAACCTAATCCACGTAAAGATTCAATCATTGTACTGGGACGAGGAGGTGCATGAAAACATTTACTAAACGACGACATTTCATATAACTCCTGGTATATAATTATAAAACTAATTTAAATTTTTTTATTTTTTCTAAAATTTTTATTTCAATTTTTACCTGAAGTTGACGAATACGTTCACGGGTTAAATGGTATAAGTTCCCAATTTCCTCTAATGTATGCTCTTCTTTATTATAAAATCCATATCTCAAATTCAATAAATTTTTTTGTTTATCATTTAGAAAATTAATTAGTACCTTAATATCTTCATTAAATAATTTATTAACTAATAGCTCTTCTGGGTTAGGAGAATTATCAGCAACATCAATCAAACTATCTGAATAATCTGAAGAATATTTACTGTCAATCATATAAAACTTTGACATAGCATTAAGCGCATTAACAATAGTTATTTCTGATATACCTAAATCGTCTACTAGTTCTTTTTTTAAAGGGTCTCTCCCCATATAAAAATTGTATTCATCTGAAAGGCGATTAATTTTATTCATTACTTCATAAAGGTGTACAGGAATTCTGACTACATGTGATTGATCCATTATAGCGCGACATATTGATTGTCTTATCCACCAAATAGCATAAGTTGAAAATCGAGATTCTTTTCGATAATCAAACCGCTCGCCGCTTTAATTAAACCAATATTTGCTTCTTGTATTAGGTCAGATAGAGGCAATTTTGAAAAAGTATATTTTCTTGCTACGAAGGCTGCAAGTCTAATATTAGATTTAACTAGTTTGTTTCGTAAAGAATAAAATATTTTTAAAATACAAGACAAGTTTTTTGATGTCGGATCCGTGATATCGATAGCACGGAATACTTTTTCAATTACTCCCCAAGATGGCTTTAAATCACGTATAAATTGCAAGAATAAATAATTATTATCAGATGAATTATTGACATAGTAATCTAAAATGTTATTAATATTAAAATTTATTGCTCCTTGAGGATGATTATTATAGTATGAACTATTACGAGATGTTTTTTCTGGAGTAATATTTGAGATCAAGAGAGATAGAGCGTAAAAAGAATCTGCAATAATTGATAGAGCTTGATCGTGTAAAGTATCAATCTTTTGTGAAATAAGAGATTCGTCCTCTGCAGAAAGAAAACTATATTTCGGAATACTCTCATAATAATAGCTAAGTATTTCATCTTGATCATTAAAAAACAAATGCAGAAGATTTTTAATCTCTGGTATCAATGATTGGTCGATCTCCTTTGTATTATGACTAGTTTCTGATAAAAAATATATACTTGGTCGTTCTTCAATTAATAATCCAAAATTTTCAATAAGGAAATAAATGTTATCAAAAGGTATTCCATTACTTTCAAGAAGCAAAAAAGTTGCCTTCTCAAGGATTGATTTTGATATCCAACCTTCGTTAATATTTCTGTAGATTAGCTTAAGAAGATTATTGGTTAATATTTCAAATTTAATAGTTTTTTTACTTCTCAACAATTTTGGATCAGGTAATAATATGTTGATATCGTCCCAATCTGCATCATGATTAATTGGTTTATGTTCAGAGATTGTATTTTGAAGTTTTACTGCCCCGGTAAGACACTCAAGATTTTCTGGAGGATTAGTAGCTTCACATTCAGCAAGCCATTCAATAGAATCATAATTAGATAAATCTAATATTTGAGAAGTTTGAAACGATAAAGATTTTTCAGTAGAATTGATCAAATTATTTGATGAAGAAATATTTTCTGCTACTTTCTTATATGCATCCCCTATTCCTGCCAAGAAAGCATAAGAATATGCACAATTTCCCTTGGAATCATAGATATTTTGATCGGCACCATTTTCTAAAAATAATTTGCATATCTCAAGATTACCATTAATCGCTGCAAGCATTAGCGGGGTCCTACCGTTTGCATCAATAGCATTGATATTGGTACCATGTTTAATATGGTAATTAATGGAATTTTTATCTCCAGAAAGTAAAGCCATCTTGAACAATCTGTCAAGTGAAGACATTTTATATTCAATTTGGCTAATCAAGAAAATCTCCCTGTTTATTCGATAATTGTATATACTATATCCTATGATGTTGATAAGCAACACTTTTTATTAATTGGATAAGAAGAGAAAAATGTAATATAATGAAGGTGTATAGCATGAAATTCAACATGGCGCGGTGGAATGTATTGTTTTCATATGGAGCTTGAGTTGCGGGAAGATCGTTTAGTACGTAGCCGGATTATGGCTTCAATAAAATCTAAAATACTAAGCTCGAGCTTTCAATACGAAAGCGGTTGTTTGCAAAAGGATTAAGATATACTCTTCATGTTCAGAAGCTTCCGGGTCGACCTGATATTGTGTTTCCCAAATGGCATGTAGCGATCTTTATAAATGGTTGTTTTTGGCATTTTCATGGCTGTAACTTGTCAAGTATACCCTTTACTAATAGAAGTTTTTGGCTAAAGAAACTCAATGATAATAAAGTTCGTGATATTAAAGCAATAGAAAGTCTTGGAAATCTTGGTTGGAGAGTAGCAGTTATATGGGAGTGTGCTGTTCGCGGAAAATCTCAAGCTTCTAAATTAGAAACGATAATTGAAGTACTATTTAATTGGATAATTAAGATCGATGCAGAAACATTCTTTGCGGTTGATAATCAAGGATTCTATATATCTGCAAATTTAGAAATAAAGGATTTTAAATAATGTCTATTAATATAATTGACCTTTTTGCTGGCCCTGGAGGACTTTCAGAAGGTTTTTGTTCATTTCAAAACGGTGAAAGATTTAAAATTGCTGTTTCGGCAGAAATGGATCCCTTTGCTTATGCGACACTATGTTTACGAAGTTTCTATCGGTTTGCTAAACTAAGTGGAGATAAAACTTTACAGCAATCCTATATTAACTATTGTAGTTCAGAAAACAGCTTACATCCTTCTCTGGTTTTTCCAAAAGTCTGGAAAGATATTAAAAAAGATTCTTTATGTGTGGAATTGGGTACAGCTGATGGCAACAAATTATTAGATAAAACAATAAAAAATAAAAAGCTGCATAGTAATGAAACTATTTTAATTGGAGGTCCTCCATGTCAGGCCTATTCATCCGTTGGTAGGTCTCGGAATATGGGTATTGTTGGGTATGTTGCAGAAGAAGATAATCGACATTTTTTATATAGACAATATTTACGTATAATATCTAGATTTCGCCCTGCAGTATTTGTACTAGAAAATGTTCAAGGCATCCTTTCTTCTACAATAAAAGGGGAACTAATATTCCGCCAGATTTTAAAAGATCTTTCATGCCCAGTACGTAAACAAAATGGTATAAAAGATTTAGGATACTCAATATTTTCTGCAGTTTCTCCTGTGAGATTCAATATAGGAGATAATCCAGAAGAAATTGACGCTAGAGATTTTATTGTTAAAGCAGAAGAATATGGGATTCCTCAAGCTAGACATAGAGTAATTTTAATAGGTATAAGAAATGACCTGAATACAAATGGTGTTATACAAATGCAAAAAAGCAAATCTGTATCAATAGATGAAGTATTAGAAGAGTTACCTAGGTTAAGAAGCGGAATAAGTAGTATGGACAGCCCTGAGAGATGGGAATCAGTTATTACTCAAGGTGTTAAAGAAATTATAATAGATGCAAAAAAGAAAAAACAATATGATTTAATTGAATCGCTTAATTCTTCCTTAAAAAGTCTTGATAAAGAACTACCAAAAGGAGCTTTAAGGATGGAGAAGCTTAGAAAAAGTACTCTCTCAAAGAGAATAAAAGACTATTATGGTGATGGTATTCAATTGCCGGTTTGGATTAATCATGAAGCAAAAAGTCATATGCCCACTGATCTTGTACGATACTTTTATGCAGCAGTATTTGCACAAGTTAGAGGTGTTTCTCCAAAAGCGCCAGATGACTTTCTTTTAGCAAATCTCGCCCCAAATCATAAAAATTGGAATACTGGATATTTTTCAGATCGCTTTAGGGTTCAGATTAAGGGACAGCCGAGCACTACCGTTACAAGTCATTTGGCTAAAGATGGTCATTATTTTATTCATTATGACCCCTTACAGTGCAGAAGCCTCACCGTAAGAGAGGCTGCTCGTTTGCAGACTTTCCCTGACAACTATTTTTTTCAAGGGAATAAAACAGAGCAATACCGTCAGGTGGGGAATGCAGTACCACCGCAACTTGCAGTACAGATAGCCAGAATTGTATCAAACATTTTAGAATATAACTAAATCAGGGTATGAATATAAGTATCTATGTAAGCAATGTCAGATGTTTGTGATTCTCTTCAATATCGAGAAAGATGCCCAAACAGCATTGCGGATCTATCGCGAATGGGGTGCTGTCGAGAATCAGATTAAAGCAGTTATTAGCAGAATTCTTTTAGTTAAACATCTCTGTAACAACAACTTTTGAAGTGACATTTATAACTTCTTGAGTAAATATTCTTTCCATCTCGCTTGAGATCTGACTACATAATTCATTAAACAAATCATTACTCAATTCACATAGAATTGCATCATGCATAGGAATAAGAATTCTAACATTTTCATATTTTGAGACTTGATATATACATCTTTTTAGTATTCTTGAACCAGTCGATTGAATTACATGGTTTAATGCTGATGTTTTTATTTTCCATTCTTTTTCTGGAACAAACACTCTTGTATAAGCTTTATCAACAACCTTTTTTTTATTAATTGCTTCTTTAATAATTTTATTTCTCCATGTAATAAATTCAGAGAATTCATTAATTACTGAAATAACTTTTCCGGGATCAAAGTCCGGACTACTAGAAAAAAATCTAGCTTGAGAATCAAGAGACATTCCGTATAAATATGAAAGCAAGCATATTTTTACTTGTTTTCGAAATGATTCATCATGAAAACACTCTCTCGCTATTTTTAAGTACATATCTCCTTCATTATAGTATTCAATGAACTTTTTATCGGAAGAAAGCCCAGCAGCTATCCCTGGTTCATAGTTCCGGAAATCAAAATATGCGATTTTCTTCCCATTATTAGGTACAAAAATATTTCTCTTTGTTTTCTTTAAATATTGAGTGCCAGGACTGGATATAAAGATTCTACCACTACAACTACCTATAGTTTCATACTGCGGAAATACTCTTTGCTCATCATTGATAGAATAATGCTTAATAAGATTTGCATAATCAATTCTACATTCCTTAATTTTTGATATTGCTTCAATTTTTTTGTTCTCAACATTAATCACCTGTAATAAATCTGCTAACTCTTCATTTTTCTCATTTTCATTACACTCAGTTAATGTCAGTTCATCTATCCTTTTATCAGATATATAACCACTGGACAAATCTATACCATGATATTTTTCCAAATACATCAAAGCACTATATTTCTCATTATTTAATAAACTTAATGTATCTTTTATTTTTTGATTAGCAACAACAATTCCATAAAATTGATTTTCCAAGAATATATTATCAATTGAAAATTCCAGATCTAACCAATTTTCTCTGTATTCATTTGAATCTGTATAGTTTTGCATTAAATCATTATATGCGCTATTAACAGAATCAATAAGCGTTTTTTTAATCACAAAAACTTCATTGGAATACTCAGACCAACCTATCTCACCGTCTTCATATTTTTTCAAATTTTTAATAACTGACCTATCTAAGTATCTTCCAATAATATCTATCTTGCTGTGATTCCATTTTTTAGGTTGATCACCTTTGGAATATTGAATTGATAACAAATGCAATATTTCAATACGCTTCTGATTTTTGACTGGATTTGCTCCAAGTCTTCTCATTGAATCTATGCAATTAGTATAGCCAAGTGTTATAATATTGCTCGGTAATTTTAGTTTCCTGAAGTTCCTTATTATTTTTATAGAGCCATTAATACTTAGTAAAGCAAAAGGGACATAATCAATATAATTATCAAAGAATATCACAATATTATGCATATCCATTTAATTCCCTTATTAATTCTTTATGAGGCATCTTTTCTAATTGACGGACATATGAAAAGTCATTATCGACTGAGGCCCTAAAGATTTGATCTTGTTCTTCAAACATATCTTCGCTTAATATTTTCCCATATTTCTTTCTAAGTGAATAACGATTTACTCTTGCTAATGAAATAATATAATGTCTTTTTAAGAAGAAATTGTTTTCTGAAGATAATCTAAAGGCAACTTCTTTTGTTACAACACGATTTAAATATAACGACGATATACCCCGCAATGCCATTGATGAGCTGCAATCTCTAAACTGTTCTTTACAAAAAGAATTAAGTGTTTTACTCCTATAGCCTTGAATTATTAATACTCGTAAAATGAGATAGGAAGCCCATTCGAAAGTCAAATTATCTTTATTGGTTACCCAATTTTCAAGGTTTATTGAAGTTTTTTAAATGGCCCTATTGCTTGAGCTAGTGTACATATTTGATCAGCACAATCAGGTCTCTTATCAATAGCACCGATAAGTTTATTAGAGATAGTTTTCTTGTATTTTAATGGAACCTTAACATCTTTTGCATTAAGAAAAACTATTAATCTATTAGCATAAAAACGGAATTTACGATCATTTATTTTTCCATTTTCAAGATACTCAATTACCTTGGGAAGTATCATATGAAACGATTCTAGAACATATTTCTTTCTTCCGCTATTAATCATTACATCAATTTTTCTAGTTTCAAGATCAATATCATTGATAAACTCTTTATGTAATTCAGTTCCTGGCTCAAGCAATCTGGTTTTACTATTATTTATTGCAAGCCCTATGTGACGAAGTGTTTCAACTATCTTCAACATAAACCTATTAGCATCAGCATGAGAATTTGATATAATACGAATATCATCCATGTACCTAAAATAAGTATTCCCTTCGAGTATTCTGTCTAGAACTCTCATATATATATTAGCTAAAAAGGAAGAAATATCTCGATTTTGTGGAAGACCTCTTTTTCCATTAAATGATATGTTAGTTAGGATATTGTAAATAGATTCTATAAAAAAATGGCACTTCATATAGTTATCTGGAGAAAGTTTTGCATCTGATGCAGACTTTATTAGCTCTTTCCGCAATATCCCAATATCAATATTGTCATAGTAATTTGTAATATCTATTTCTATTATATATTTATCTGTACCACAAATACGTGTATAGTTTTTCAAATTTATTCCATTGTTCTATAATTGGTTTAAAAAGAGTCTTGTCATCCTCACTCTTTCTATGACTTAAAATATTAAATGGCAAAGTATGATCAAGTAAGTTTATTAATTCTACGCCAAACATATGATATGCAATTCTATCAACTGGACTTATCTCTAATGAATATCTAAATCCACCATTACCCTTTGGAATATTAAAAAGTAAAGATTTTTCAGCATTATATATCCCATTACCTTTGGCGATTCTTTCATTTATTGATTGTGTAATTTTCGTAGTGTTTGAAAATATGTCTTGATAGTTTTGTGGATCACAATACCAATCATCAGTTATATCTTTTTTAAGTAATTTAATAGTTTTATGTATTTGTTCATTATCTACTGTATACATTTAAAGTTCCTTAATTAAGATATTTATTTTAGCGCACGTAGTGCGTCCGGCTAACATTGGCTTAACCTTTAAAGCCTGGCCCGAGCTACTGCGAGGGATTGGCGTGGTTTTTGCGTAATCTTCAAGCAAAAACCATGACAAAAGGCTTTATAAGGTTGAAGCTCTTGTTAGAATTTTCACCCCAAAGCGCACTTCTTTCTTCTTTTCTCTTTAGCTTTATTATCTTCTTCTCTTCGTCGTTTTTTATAGGCACGTAACATGCGAGAATAAGGGAAAGACGCACCGCTTCTCTTCCCTTTTCGAGCAGCTGAACAATAAATAATTCTAACATATATTATACTGAACAATATAAATAATTATGATAAAAGTATTAACGCAACTACAAAAGGTTGTCAACAAGAACTTTTCTATATAAAAAGTGTAAAATTAGAAAATCTTAATATAGCCAATACTAAGCTATGCAAAAAACAAACTCTGCTCTATGCAATCCATGAATCACCCAAACACCTCCAGAGCGTATAAGATTTAGGAGGACCAGATGGAACAATCAAGGCACATTGAAACACCAGTATTCTTTCCCAAAAAAGATCAACTGACCGTAAGCATCGCAAAAGCCTCTGAACTTCTCTGCCTTTCCAAGTCCTATCTTTACCGCGAAACCCGCGCCGGCAGGATACCCGCCAAAAAGGTAGGAACCCGTACCCTTTTCACGATTGATGACCTGAAAGCCTGGATAGCCAGTCAGGAATACATCAAGAAAGTTGCATGAAAAGGATGAAATATGACAACAGAACATGCAAAAGAATTTATAAAACGTTATCCGAACGCAAAGAGCTTCATAAAACCTTCGCATCTTGAAGAACTATCGCCCTTGCTGGAAGTAGCCATAGAAGCCATAGCCTGCAGGAAAGATGAATTTCATATGCTGGGAGGCAATACCTATATGCCCCGCAAGGAAACCGTCGACCGATTCGCTCTAGCCGCTGGGATATCGTACAACCCTCTCGAGGAAGCAACGCGGAAGGAAGGAGATTGCTATATAGGCAGATCCCAGGCAATGGTGATGAGCACCGACGGCAAGTATTCCTTCGGCGACATCTGCGAATACGAGTTCGACGTCGAGATCCGGCATGAGGAAGAAGTGATATCCGACAGAAGCGCCAAGTACCCAAGGCTACACGCTGGGGGGAAGCTCCTTGAAGACAAGGCTCGCATTGCCTATCTTACGCTCCGTAAAGTTGCGCGCCAACGCGCCAATACAGGCGCAAGGAGCCGGGCAACGCTCTCTCTTCTCGGAATGCAGACAGGATTCAAAGACCTCTTCCGTACCGACGCCCCGCCTGACGCATCAGTCACCTACCTATTCTCGCGCATCATTGTGAACACCAAGAATGAAATGGTGCTGGGCTACATGCTTAGCAACATCGCCTCCCCGGCCGCAATGCTCTACGGAACCACAGGAATAAAAAATACGCTTCCGATGATTCAGTCTCCCTGCGACCCCGGAGATACCGAAATTCCCTGTGTCGAGGCAGTGATAGATGAAGAGCCACCTTTCATTTTGCCTGAAGAGACTTCGGAATCTACAAATTCCGAAGCAATGACTAAAAGCATAGAAGAATATCTTGATACCAACACGCTGGGGCCGAAAGCCCAAGCCGCCGCACGCGACGCCCTTGAAAACCACCGGAACGACGACTCCTACCTTGCCGACATCCTTGCAAGGCTGAAAGTAGTCCATGACCGGACGGTCGCATCAAGGGAAGAAGCAGCCTAAGAAAGGATTTTCACATGGAACATAGTCTCACCATAGAACGGAAATTCTATTCCGTCGACGAAACCGCATCCATGCTCGGATGCACCGAGGTGACCATACGCCGCTGGGTGATGGACGGCACTATCGGATCGGTGAAAATCGGAGGAAGACGCCTCATCCCGACAAAAGTGATCGAAGAGCTTATCGAACGGGCTCAGCCGGAGAAAAAGGAGGCAGCATGAAACTCATACACGCAGCGGATCTGCATGCACGGGGATCCTCATGGAATGAATTCAAGACAAGTATCGAGCATATAGGCATGGCAGCCGGCAAGCATGGAGCACAGCTCATCGCCCTCGCCGGTGACATATGGGATGGTCCCGTCCAGAACTCGGCGGGATCGCTATTTCCTGATTTCGTAGAAGCCATTCGCTCGCTCGCCGACTTCGCCCCAGTGGCGATGGTCTATGGCACCCCCAGCCACGATGTGGAAGGAAGCCTTGATGTCTTCGAGAGCCTTGAAGCCAATTATTCGATAAAGATCCTGCAGCCGGGAATCGCCTATGCGCTGAAGGACGGCTCGATCGAGGAACTTGGATGCGGCAACGAAGAAGGCGCCGAATGCATTATCTTCGGCTTTCCCGAACCTTCCCATAAATGGCTCCTCGCAAATGAAGATTCTGGCGGCGGAAAGGGCATAGAAATGAAAGCCCGCAACGCCCTCGGGACCCTATGCATGGCGACTGGCTGCATGAGGGAGAAATATCCGAAGCTGCCTTGCATCGTCATCGCGCACGGGAAGATCGAGGGTGCATTCATGGGCAAGGGAATGCATATCGGTCCCGGACAGGGACTAAGCTTTTCGAAGGACGACTTGAAGGCTTTGAAAGCCGACTACATCGCCTTCGGCGACATCCACGAGCCGCAGAGAATAGAGGGAACAAGAGCCTGGTATGCGGGGAGCATCTACCCTCTCGATTTTGGCGAAGGGCACAAGGCGGGCTGCTGGGCGGTGACCCTAGCCTCTCCAGGTGATCCGGCATTAGCCGAAAGGGTAGCCTTCCCCCACCCCATCAAGCGGCACCTCATCTCTTCAGGCGAATGTGCCGAGGAAATTCCTGGAATGCACGGCGAATGTGTATGGTACGAGGTCCGCTGCACCAGGGAGGAAGCTGCCCGATTGGACCCCGATATGATCCTGTCCCGACTCTTAGGACATGGCGCTTCGAAAGGATCCAAGGTGAGCCTGGAAATACAGCCTTCGGAGGCCTCGAGGTCTCCGGAGATAAGGAAAGCGGAAGGCTTCGAGAAGAAGCTGGAAGTATGGGCGAAAAGCGCAGAGGAAAAGCTTTGTAAAAGCGTAATCGAGAAAGCCGGAATGCTATCCCGGGAGACGGCGAAGGACAGCACTATCGCCGGCAACGCGCGGTTCCGCATAGAGAAGCTTGTGCTGCGGGGCGCCATAGGTACCTGGAAGAAAGGGAAAAAGGATGAAGTCGAACTTGATCTGGCCGCGAGAGGGCCGGGTGTGATCGCGCTCTCGGGGCGGAACGGATTAGGGAAGACAACCCTCCTTGAGAACCTGCATCCCTGGCCAAGGCTTCTTACGAGAGACGGGTCATTGCGGAGCCATTTCCGGCTGCCTGATTCGTTCAGGGATCTCCTTCTCATCGATACGCTGACGGGCTGGAAGTATAGGTGTCTTATAAGGATGAGGGCTGACATCCCCTCTGGTGCCTGCGAATACTGGCTCTTCCGCGATGAAGGAAGCGGATTTACCCCTCTTCCGGGAATAAACGGCCGGCTCGAGCCATACGAAGAATGGGTGGAGAAGATATTCGGGAAACTGGAGATCTTCCTCCGTACGGCTTTCATACCACAGAGGCCTGCGCGGGGCATTCCAGACATGGCTGAGGCTACGAAGGGAGAGAGGAAAGCGCTATTCGGGGAACTTGCCGGGATAAGATGGCTTGAAGCCTACAGGCTTGCGGCCAAGGGAAAAGCGGAAGCGGCAGCACATGAAAAGACGCTGATCGAAGCAAAAGCCAGCGTCTATACAGATTCTGACTCCTACGCAGAAAGCATAAGAGAACGAATCCTGCAGCATGGCGAAAATCTGGAATTATTGCTTAGAAGAAAGGAAAACATTTCCAGGGACTTATCGATAGCACAGGCCTGTTTGGACATGACGAAGAAAGGCAGGGAAGAAAAGGCAAGCATCCTTGTCGAGAGGGAGCGGGCCTCCCGCGACATGGTGAAGGCGAAGAACAGCGAATGCGGCTTCCTTGAGGAGATTGAGATATTCCGCGCGAGTCTCCGGAAGCGTGAAGATGCCAGCAGACTGATCGAGACCTCGAACGCTCTGGAATCCAAGAAGAAACTGCTCGAACAAAAGCAGTCATCTATTGAGGCGGTAAACAGAAAAGTCTCCCGTGAATATTCCGAGGCATTGGGAAAATATGCGGCTCTCCATGATCAGCAAGCCAGAGAACTCGATCTGGCACGGCGGAACACCGCCGCGCAGGAAACTAAAATTAATATTATCTCTGAGCGGCTTGAAAAGCCTGAGGGAGATATATGCCCGGAATGCGGACAGAAGCTGCCTGCTGACCGGATGGAACACATCGCCCTTGGAAGGAAGAGGCTGAGAGTAGAACTCGAGAAAGAATCTGGAGTCCTGGAAAGGATGAAGGAACGTTGCAGTTTCTGCGAAAAAAGAATGGAAGAGTTGCACCGGCCCCAGGTGCCCAATTTGATTGATTTTGAACAGGAAGCCGAACTGGAAGAATTGGTGGTGTCCATCAACTCCATCGATATCCGGAATGCAGTGGAGACGATCAGCAGAGCGAATATCGCAGAAGAAAGGATCGAGGAGGCTCGAAAAAAAGTGGCAAAGCTGGAAAAGGAAATCGGCCATTTCGCGGAAATCGAAGAAAAATGCGCAAGAAGCCTCAGAAAGATCGAGGAGAAGCTGAAGGAATATGGCAAGGCCGAGGAGGCAGAAAAACTGCTGCAGAAACTCGTCGCAACCAATGGAGAGATCATACGTGAAGAAGAGAGGAAGAATACGGCGGAGCGCGATCTCATCCAGGCATGCACCAATATTGAAAAAAAGAAAAAGCTCACTGACAGGGCAAAGGAACTCTCAACCGAAATCAGGGATTGGGATCTTCTTCAAAAAGCGGCAGGAACTGACGGCATCCAGGCTCTGGAGCTCGACGCGCTGGCTCCGAACATCTCGGAAATTGCGACGCGATTGCTTTTAGCCTCCGGGAACCAGGGAACTATCGACATCCGAACGACAAGGATTGGCGGAAAGGGATCGCAGCAGCGGCAAATCGAAGACTTCCTCATCATGTACATTGATCCGGAAGGCAATGAACAGGAGATATCCACTCTCTCGGGCGGAGAATCCGTCTGGATACGAAAAGCCGTCTACGACGCCTTTGAGGTGATCCGTGCACGCTCGACGGGGCTTCAGTTCCTGACCGTAGTCCACGATGAAGCCGACGGGGCCCTCGACGCCGAAGCGAGAATGCGCTATCTGCGGATGATCGAAGCCGCGCACAGCGAATCAGGGCGCTATCAGTCGATCATCATAACGCACAGCCTGGAACTCCAGTCGATGGCAAGCACCTGCATCGCGATGGAGAGCCTGGGGCCGGCGAAAGGAAAGGATCCCGAAGAGCTGGCGATAGCATTAGCTGCCTGAGAAATTCATATTCGCGGCGTTCTCCTGCAAGAAGGTAAGAGGATGCCGCGAATCCGTTCAAGTTTCTGGAAAGTAAAGAGGAATAGACATGACTTCATCAGCGCGATGTACGCGAGAGTCAAATGACAAATCCGGAATAATACAGGAGGATTTTCTTCGATGGCACTATTCGCATACGGAGATCTACCTCGAACTGAAAAGAATTGCTATAAAGGAAAAAGCCGCGGGGCGTGAAGCAATATCGATGAGCGACCTTTTTGATATATATGATGAATCCCTCATGTATAACGGTTCGGAGAAAAAACCTGTACCGCGTCATTATACCCGATTCTACATGAGTCTATTATCCTCGCACCACTGCCTGTGGGAATTCCTGAGGCTGCCAGTATCGCCGGATAGAGATAGTATCGGAGAATAAGATGCCTCGGTGCCCCAGGGCAGCGCTCGATTACTTCCCCATCGATACCAGCTGGAACCTGAAGATGAGACTCCTCGTTGCCCGATTCGGGCTTGATGGCTTAGGGGCAGTCATACAGCTCGAACAGATGATATTCAGGGAAGGATATTCATGCAGATGGAGCCATGATGCGGAATGCCTGTTCATAATGGAGAACAGCACCACCAAAGAAAGAATAGAAGAAGTCCTAGAATACTGCCTAGCGAATGGAATTTTTGACCGGAATATCCTCATGAATAAAGGAGTGCTTACATCAAGGGACATACAACTTCAGTGGCTGAAGATATGCGAAATATCCAGGAGAAAAAGCTACAGCATAGCACCGGAACTGGACCTCACTACAAAGCAGTACGAATTCGAGGATCTCAAAAATGATAGAAGCCAAGAAGAAAATCAGGATAGGAATCCCAAAGCTCAGAAGAATTCAGAGAGAATGCGTAATGATTCGGAGAAATCCGGAGAAATTCCACATTCGCTCAGTAAAGAAAATGAAATAAAAGAAAAAGAAAGCATCGCAGAATGTGATGAGTTCAACAATACGGAACAAACTGAGAGCCCGCTCATGCGACGGTTACTTCAAGAGGTGGAAATAAGCAAAAAAAAAGCAGGGAAGATATGAAGGCAAAAAATGATATTTATAGCTGAGTGCCGGCACTTTTTTAATGCTGCAATCCTCATAAAGGAGCCGCATTTTTTGCCCAAAAAAAATAAAATGTCTTTGAAATAATCTTCATCGGATTCAATCAAACCAAGCCCTCTTGTGCGTATCTATAGTAGGAGGACAAGATGGAAAACTATGATTCGGATGTTCTGGTTATTGATGAAGTTGTGACCGAGCTGCGCTACGGATACCTGCAAAAGCTGTCCCAGGTTCCCATTGCAGAAGCTCCGCCAAAACCCTCGAAAAACCTGACACTTGTCTATGAGGCATACATTTGCCCCGAGTACTTTGTAAAGCCGATTGTAGCGATACCGGGCAACCATTTAAAGGATGTCCAATACCAGTACGAATATCGCGGCCGTGTAGAAAGAGAAATGTATTTTATTAAGACCGTCCTACTCTCCCAGAATGACAGGATCACTAAGTGGTTCAGTTCAGGGATCGCCGACAAAAGGGGGCGCATATGGTTCGTGGACCCGTGATGACCGTCGATTGGCTGGAGCTTCTCCAGGATGCCATGGATGCAATGAAGTTCTCACGGCGGACCAAAGTGCGCTACCTCCACATTGTGAAATGTTTTAATAGCGTTAAAAAGACGGAAAGCCAGGAAACCTGCTTGGAAGAAATAGTGAGGCATTATATTGCCCAGCTCGAGAGAGAGGGAGCGTCTGCATCTACAATGAATCAGGCCATCAGCGCGATCAAGTTTTTCTACCTGCGCGTAATGGGGCGGCCGCTCGACATAGACTTCCGCCCCCGGGCTGACAGGAAGCTCCCGGAGATTTTATCCTTCCGAAATATTGATCGGATAATCGAGGCAGCGGAAGATCCCAAACACAAACTTACCATTGCCCTCGCCTATTCCGCGGGGCTCAGGCCTTCCGAGATCGCATCCCTCAAGGTTACCGATATTGAAATGTCCCGGATGACCCTATTTGTCCGCGGAGGAAAAGGGCGGAAAGACCGCTATACCATCTTGGCATCCAGGACTCTGGATCTCCTCAAGATATACCTTGCACAGATGAAACCGCAGAAATGGCTTTTCCCCGGACATCCTGACGGTCACATCACGGTGAGAGCCCTGCAATCCGCGATGACACATGCCGCCAGAAAAGCCGGATACCAAGAAGGGGCAAACATGCGCAAGTTGAGACACAGCTTTGCTACTCACCTTGTGGAGAATAAAACAAGCCTCCTTGCCGTGCGGGATCTTCTCGGTCATGCGAGCCTGGCGACTACGCAAATTTATCTCCAGGTTGCCCGTACAGGATCTCTCACAAGCCAAAGCCCCTATGACCAGCGGAAACCCTGAAAACCGGATCTCCTCCGCAGCCTCTCGCCTCCCGGTGCGTCCGGTGCACAGATTTAAAAGCATCGGGGCGCCACTGAAAGGGCCGATACTCTCCGGCCGGCAAACCATAAATATTTGACGGCCGGTGGCTTGCCGTAAGCCCCGATAAACAAATGATGGCTGCCGTCACGACAAACAAGCATGAGTGATTTATTTATTGGGGTAAAAAAACAGCCTCAAGCCACAGCTCTCTGCTGATAGCAACCTAACATGGTCGATAAATCTTCTATTTCACTACTCTTTTCCCGCCGCCATTGGGCGGTGCGACGAGCGTGAATGGAAATTGGAAAATATAGACCATAAGATCAAATAATGATGATTAGTACTAATACCGAAGCAAGATAGCAGGTAGAATAGTCAAAGCAGAAAGCAAGAAGAAGGTACCACAACAATGATAATCCTAGAGAGCGTACGAGAGCGCGATATAGACCTGTTGATACTGGAAGAGTGGAATGTAAACAAAGGATTCTGTGAATGGTTGGTAAACAAGATTGTAAGGTGGCCTTTTGAAATAGTAGTAGCGAAGGCATACCACTCTGTGATGCAGGACAACCTCGGCGAAACGGATTTATTTCTGGAATTTGAGACAGGCGATGGTAAGTATGCGATTCTCATAGAAAATAAAATAGATGCGATAGCTCAAGACCAGCAAGGAACTCGATACAGGATGAGAGCAGCCAACCTAAAGAACAAAAGTTTATACAAAGAAACATATACATGCATCACAGCGGCAAACCATTATCTGGAGACTAACAGCGAAGTGAGGGAATACCAATATTCAGTTAGCTATGAACAGATACTTGATTGGTATGCTTCGATGGGAGACCCACGTAGCGAGTACAAGGCAATGGTGTTGAGACTTGCAATCGATCAGGAGAGAAGAGGATATTTTGCCAAGGAAGATATCCAGGTGACGAAATTCTGGCATGAATACTGGGAGATGCTCTGCGAAAGAAGACCAGATGTCTATATGAGGGAGCCAATAAATATCCCCGAAGGATCGGATTGGCCTGTACTGTCATTCACGTGGATGCCAGCGAAGTGGAAGCTGCGACACAAGTGGGCAAAATCCGTATTGGATATGGAGACAGACCTTCAAGAAGCCGAGGTATGGGAGATACTGCAAAAGACTAGAGATGAGGCAATGAATATATCTAGAACTGGGAAATCTATCTCTATCAGCATAAAAGTAAAGAAAGTCGATCGAAAACAACCGTTCAATGAACAGATGGAAGCAATGGAAACAGCTTTAGCAGCACTGGAGAAATTCAGTTCCCTTAAAGATGTGATATTAGGAAGAGCAAGAGAAAGGTATATGTATAAAGATTGCTTTTAGTGAAGTATGGGAGGCGCTTGAGATAATAGGTGGAATACAGCATCCCCAATGCACCCATTGATCTACTCAGGGTAGCAGAAAAGCATCTACGATTTTGGAAAATCCCAATTACCTAATATTTAAAGCAGTATCTGCAGAATAGTATCTGCCTTATGCTTCGCCGTCCATCGTTACTGTTGTACTCCCATCTCTCCTCTCCTCGTTCATTATATATGGTCTGAACGAAGAGGGGGACACTATAAAAGCATGCTATTTATAAGGTTGACTTAGATTTTATGGACGACGAACTATACGAATAGTAATGCCACTATTGCTTGAAGTATCCGCAATAGATAGGCGAGGTCCAGAAAGTCTCACTCGAGTATCATAAGAAGGCCAATATCGAGCATCGCGTATAATATGCGAATACTGATCATGGAATTCTGGCCCTGTAGGGTTTACTTGCGCATCTGATGTATAAATTCCACCGGAATAGTCTTGACAGATTTCGGATAAGTTGTCATCTAAACCAAATATACCTAGACCATTAGGTTCTCTGGTTCTAATATCATGTGCTGACCCATCGAGTTCATCTCCCCATCGAGCAACATATTCCCATTCTGCCTCTGTAGGCAATCGATAACCATTCTTATCCATGTCATAATATACTATCGCATTCTCGCCTGTACGGCCTATATAACGTGACCAATCAGTCATATCGTATACAGGCTGTAGTCCTTCTCTTCTGCTTAATTCATTACAAATAAATGCAGCTAGATAAAAGGAGATCATAGTTGCTGTATTGTTTTTACCTTCTTCATTCCAATTATCTGTTATGCCGAAGGTAATCCCAAATTGAGCATTTGTAATAAGATATTTACTCATCTTAAAGCTAGAAAGGGTGACCAAGTGGCTTGGACATTCATTTAACATTCCACGCTCTTTGTCCCATGCGGATTGTTCAGTATCCGTTCCCATAATAAAAGTTCCACCCGGCACATCAACCAGTTCTGGTAAAGGCATAGGTACATCGTACTCGGTAGTAATAACAGCTGATTCAAGCCAATTCTTCCGATAGGCAATATAATTCAATTTTACGTTTGAACTTACAATAATAGGTGAAGTATAGATTATACCGTATGTAGTTGTTGGTATTGTGTTATCTAAGGTATATCTAATTTCTGCTCCTTCAGTCGAGCATAATAGTGTTACTTTTTGTGGTCGATGGTAGACTCCGCCAATAGGATTTGCTGTTGGATTAGATACTTTTTCTTTAATGATATAGGTTGCGGATGTTATTATAGAGTCCTTCCAATCAGTCATTAATGCGATGGCTTTAATTGTACTTGTTTCTAATATTTCTAGCGGTTGTGAGTATATTGAACCATTAAAATTTGAAGGATTACTTTCATCTTTTGTATATATTATAGTTGCACCAGGAGTTGAACAGGATAAACTTAGGTTTAAGTGATCCAGATATATTCCTTCTGGGATTGAAAATTCAGGATTCGATACAGTTCCTGTAATTTTATAGTTGGAAGAAATTATTGCTGAATCTGACCAATTAGATTTATACGCTATTGCTTTGACTTCAGTTGATTCTAAAACAATAAATGGCTCAGTAAAAATATATCCATGATCATGTGTAGGTTGTGAACCGTCTAAGGTATACCTAATGGTTGAATCTTGAGTTAAACAACTAATAGAGATAGTTTGAGGATTATAATATAATCCATTAATTGGATTAAATATAGGATCTGATACTGTACCCGTAATCTCATAGTACGCACTAGCCACAGGAGAATGTTCGTATCCTTCTTTGTATGATACAGCCCTTATCTTAGTACTTTTCGATACATGAATTAAAGATTCATATAGGGTTCCTGTTGAATCTGTAGGAATGCTACCATCGATAGTATAATAGATTAATGCATCTGCATCTTCACTATTCAAGCTAACATCAATCGGGAATTCATAAATACCTTCTACCGGTATAAATATGGGCTTACTTAATATTGAATCTGGAGTAGTAGTAGGATCTACTGGTTCAGTGATTGCCGGAGGTGTAGTAGTATCATTAATCACAAAATTTTGATCTTCAATAGCGACAGAATTACCGGTAACACCTGTTGATTCTACGAGAATATTGGAATCTATGAATCCTTGAATTTTTTGTCTTACTTTTGATACAAAAGTTGAAAAAATATCCTTGGCCTGCGAAAAACGATCAGCCCACGTACGAAGTGGTTCATCTTCTGGCAATGTATTAATATTCGGCACAGGTGTTTCATGTTCAATATGATCACTTATTAGGCTGTTACCATCTTCTAATAAGTTGTCACTGTTTTGTACCCAATTAGAAAACGTTTTAATGCCGTTTGAGAAATTTTCTTTCAGGTAGTTATATTTATTTGTTAAAGACTCTGCTATCCTCATTCCATAGTAAACAACAGGGTGTGTTTGGTATGTACTAAAATAAACTACTGCATCATTAAATGACTTTTCTATGAAGTTGTCTTGGTCTTCTTCATCGTCATCGGAATCTGTAGCGATTAAATTGTTGGTTTTACAGGTTAATACATTTTTCGATGAATCAATACCTATGGTAGGGATTATTCCATCATACCTGAGCCAAGATGAATCATCAGCTTTTTGTAACAACGATGAAATAAAAACCCTCGAATCCTCTCCTATGGTTTCCCATATCTGTGCTTCCGATTTATCTTCTCCGGAAGAGATTATTCTTAATTCTAAAGATCCTTGGCTATCATTCGAGGGAATCGAATATATTATTTCCTGTATGTCTGGCCTATATACTATACTAAAGTTGTTACCCGAGGAATCGAATACTTCAGACTGTAGTTCATGTTCATCTACTAGCCAACGTAATGCGGCCGTGAGTCCCAATTCGGAATTTGTAATAAATGCACTATCTGAATTCTTAAATAGTCGCGTTTCGGAATTGTTGGGGATCGTTGTGGTTGTAGTTGTCGTTGTCGTTGTCGTTGATGAATTATTGAAGATATCGCAGGAAAAAAGTATAGATGCTGCCACAAGCGATAATATTATTGAAAAAATACTAAAAAATGATTTTACAATTTTTGAGGGTGAAACAGCAGTATGCATAATCACCTCCACAATGTAGTTATTATAATATGATTTAAAGAAAAATATAGTGTATCTGCAGAATAGTGAGTTTTATATCCAGACTTATTTAGTAATATAGGAGAAAGAAAAGCTTATTCTTTTGGAAAAACATAAGTTATAAAAACCACTGCATATTCCCCCATGGAAACAAAAACCAGGAAACCATTTACAAAAAAGCTGAAAACCTATACTCCCACAATTGCCTGATAAACAGGAGCGTAACAGGGAGTTTAGTAGAAGAAATGGCACTATTCGAGAAAGGAAAATCAGGAAATCCCCATGGAAGACCGAAGACGGGCGAAGCCCTGACCGACATCCTGAAGGAATACCTGGAGGACTGTGAACCTGAGGAGAAAAAGAGCAGGAAGGTAAAACTTATAGCCGAACTCTACCGGCGGGCCATGAGCAGATGGGAAAAAAAGGCCAACGGGAAAGAAACCTGGATCGAAGGATCCGATGACCTCCTCAAATACCTTATCAACCGCATAGACGGCATGCCGAAGCAGGCAATGGAACTCGACGCCTTCCTGGAAGGCGAGGAAGCCTTGGCTGTATTCATCGAAAAAGAACTTAAGCACGATGCAGCTGACCCTGCACCAAAAACAGTCTGAAGTACTCCTGTCACCTGCCACCGAAATACTGTTCGGTGGCGCTGCAGGGCCCGGCAAAAGCCACCTTCTGCGCGTGGCGGCGATCATCTGGTGCAACGACATATCAAATCTACAAGTTTACCTGTTTCGAAGAACATATCCGGAACTATGGTCGAACCACATGGAAGGCCCAAGTTCCTTCAGAACATTGCTGGCGCCCTGGATAACGCTGGGTAAAGTACAGATAGTCGATAAAGACATACGTTTCCACAACGGCGCCTGTATACACCTACGACACTGTCAGCATGAAGATGACGCACAGAGCTATCAGGGCGCCGAAATACACTGCCTGCTTATAGACGAACTGACCAGCTTCACCAAGAAGATCTACGACACCCTCAAGAGCAGAGTACGCATGAGCAACATGGAACTGCCCGAACGATGGATAGGGAAATTCCCGCGGATAGTCTGCGGATCCAATCCGGGGAACATAGGACATACATGGGTTAAGGCGGAGTATGTGGACCATGGCACAGAGGTCCACAAAACAAAAGACGGAATGCTGAGACAGTTCATCCCTGCAAGGATGGAAGACAATCCGACCTTGATGAAAGACGATCCTGGCTATCGGAATCGATTGCACGGTATTGGCGACGTAGCCCTGATGCGCGCCATGGAATTCGGAGACTGGGACATTGTCTCGGGTGCAGCCTTAAGTGACCTCTGGAGAAGAGACATCCATGTGATAAAACCCTTCGAGATACCGCACGGATGGTATGTGGACCGAAGCTTCGACTGGGGAAGCTCAAAACCTTTCAGCGTGGGCTGGTGGGCTGAATCGAACGGATGCGAAGCAACCTTGTGCAACGGCAGAAAGAAAAGCTGGCCAAAGGGCACAATCTTCAGAATTTCCGAATGGTACGGCTGGAACGGAAAAGCCAACGAAGGCTGCATGATGGAAGACACAAAGATTGGCAGGGAGATTCGTGAAAGAGAGACAGCCTTGCGCGAAGTGCTCAACATCCACAAGCCCCATGCAGGACCCGCCGACAGCGCAATTTTCGACGCCGATCCCGGGAAACCTTCGATTGCACAGGGCATCGACAAGGGATATGGCAGGGAAGGATGCTTCTACCCCGCCGACAAGAGGCCAGGCTCCAGGATAAAGCGGCTCGCCGTACTGCGCCGTTTTTTGGCCGCGAGCCTCCAGGAACCGATGGAAGAACCAGGCATATTTTTCTTCGACACTTGCCAGTATGGAGCGATACGCACACTGCCCGTTCTGCCGAGGGACACAAGAAACGCAGAAGATGTGGACAGCTCTGCCGAGGATCATTCCTACGACGAGATTGGGTACAGGATCGCTACATCGCGACGATTTACAAAGACAGTATATGTGGAGGCTGCATGACAAAGGAAATGGATATAACGACATCCCACAAGGATTACATGAAATACCTGCCCCGCTGGACGAGAATCAGGACAGTGATGGAAGGCGCCGATGCGGTTAAGGCTGCCGGCGAAGCCCTTTTGCCAAAGCTGCCAGGGCAAAGCCGTGAGAGCTATGAGCACTACAAGGAAAGAGCGGTGTTCTTCAATGCCGCCGGGAAGACCATGGAGCTCTATACAAGCATGGTATTCTCGAAAGCACCGACGATAAAAGGTATCGACGAAAAGAGCCCCTTACTCGAGGACGCCGACCTAAAAGGAAAACCATTAGAAGAAATGCTGGAAGACATCCTTGCCAACGTGATCGGTTACGGACGCTGCGGCATTCTCGTGGACTATTCTGGAGCCGTACCCGAAGGCATGAGCCTGGCAGAAGCAGAACGCGGGGAAGCCCGCCCTTATATGACCATGTACCCTGCCTTGAGCATAACGAACTGGCACTGTGGAAGGCACGGTGGAAGAACGGTTCCGGACAGGATAGTGATACGGGAAACAATAGAAGATGATGCCGGGGAAGAAGCAGACCAGTATAGGGAACTCCTATTAATGAAAGAGATCTACACCGTGAGGAAATGGAGAATGGCGGCAGGGACAATAAAGGGGAAGAAAGAGAGCCAGTGGATAATGACAGGCAGAACAATACCAATAATGAACGGGGAACCGCTCAGCTTCATACCCTTCTTCTTCCTCGATGCCGCATTGGGAAGCGCGGAATGCAGGACCCCTCCCCTGCTCGACCTGGTGGACATCAACATAAGCCACTACAGGACCATGGCTGATCTGGAACACGGACGATTCCATTCGGGACTCCCAACACCGATATTCGCCGGCTTCAACTTCATGGAGGGCGATGCTGTAAAGCTGGGTTCGACGGAAGGACTATCATCCAATTTGCCTGACGCAAAGGCATATTACCTGGAGTTCTCAGGCCAAGGCCTGGGCGTCCTGGAGAACGCAGCGAAGCAGAAAGAAGCCTGGATGATACAGTTGGGATCAGGACTCCTAGACTTTTACAAGTCTGGCAAGGAAGCGACGGAAACTCTGATGATCCGGCGATCGGGCGCGAATGCGACCATAGGAAGGATCGCGATGGCCGTATCGGATATCATGACAAAAGTACTTAAGCTGATGGCCCGCTGGGCCGGATTGCCCTTTAATGATGTGAAAGTGCAGTTGCTGACCGAATACTTGCCTGAGAACATAACGCCACAGGAGATATCAATACTTCTCGAGGCAGTGCAGACAGGCAACTACAGAAGGATAGATTGGCTGTATCGGCTTAAGAACGCGGGTATATTAGGACAGGAAGTGAAGCCCGAGAAGATAGAGGAAGAGCTGGGGAAGAAAAAGAAAGATGTAGAACCGGTAGGATTTAAGGCTGCATAGTGCTCGGGGATAATGCCGCAACAGCAGCGTTATCTTGGGGCCACAAAGCCGCTAGGGGCGGCAAGGCTAGAGGAGCCTATCAGAACGTGAAGCGATAAAAGTAATGATCCGAAAGTATTGCAATGATGCTGAAGGAGCAAAGGTTGTGATGAAAAAAAGTATAGAAAATCATACAAAGATAGCGGGACGCCAGCAACAGCATCCTCTGGCTTGATCGCATAATAATATATAATAAACAAAGATTGAATATAACTACTAGACAACCTCCAAGTTTACAATAATAGAATCATCTTCAGCAATGATGTTTGCATGGCCAATTGATAAATCTTCTGTTGATTTTGGAAGTGCAATCTGATATTTATCCAATTCCATAATCTTGATTTCATCAATTTTATTTATGGTTAAAGAAAAAAGGCTCACAACATCGATAGGAATATCGACTCTGAATTTTTCAATAGTAATGGAAATGATGAGCTTCATCATTTCTACAGATGGCTTTAAATATATCCTACGAGCTCTCTCATAAGGTCTTGCCGAAACATCAATAGAACAATGAATATCACTTTTAGAAATATGGATATGACTATTAACCAAAGAAGAACTGCCAACATTGCCAATGGAATAGTGAATATTCAATCGAGCATCAACTCTACAAGCTATGTCATTAAATATAATTTTACCGTTATTAATGGACATGGAATCAGGACGATAAACTCGAATAAGCAAGTGTTCAATATCTGTATTTTTTATTTTTAAGCATACTTCCAATATTTTCGTTATTGCTTTCCATATTTTGCCGAATAGGCTCTTGGAATCAGAATCATGTTCAAGTCGAGAAAAACGCTGAATATTCTCAAGGATAATCTTTTTTAAAATTTCTTCACTATGAAGCCATTCAGCAGCAGGATCAATATCTGGGAAAGTAGAAGATGACAAGTGATCAGCAGGAAATAATTCTCTTGATAAATCATTGATATTAAATTCAAACATATTTTTATCTTTGTATTTAATCTCGGTGAGTAAGTATATCAATTCATCTGTTGTATTTTTATCCAAACCAAAAGTATAATTTTTTATATTTTCTCTATTGCGATAGGCAATAATAAGATAGTCTGCAAAGCCCTGCTTGAATTGATTTGCAACACAGACTATATCCGATTCTTTTCGATACTCTTCTTTCATGTGCTCCTGAAATTCAATTGTTTCGGCAATAGATGGATCAAAAAGAGAGCTATTTACATATAATGAGATCGGTAGGCGGTTAATATCTTCTATGCTTTGAACTGATCCAAGGTTACTTTTTTTTGAAGAATCTTTGTCCAGCCATATAATCCCCCCTGTCTGAGGTACTACTAGTTTATAAAGCTTCTCATATCTAGAATCATCATAAAGAATCCCAATGATCCATAAATCGCTAATTTGAGGAATCGATTCAATTACCGGAATTTCAGTAATATCAGAAACAACTCTATCAGATATTAATGTAGATTCTATCGGAAATTTATAGTGATCGATAAGATTTTCAAAAAAACATTTGGAAAATTTCAGCGACATGCAATAACTTGGCATAGTTAGCCTCCTAGTAGCTATAAGCAAATATTATACAACTATATTTGTATTATACAACCTTTATATAGCATATAGCAAGCGTTATATAAAAACATTTTTACATATATTTACTAATATGGTATACATTTAGAATTTCATTTACACATAATATATTGATATTACTGCATATTAAATATAACCTATAATTCAAATATATTTTATATCCACTCCTTATGGTTAATTAAGAATCCGTAATTATGAGACTTTTACAAATCGTAAAAGAAGATCCCATGAAGATAGAGCTAGATAGGATATTGGTTCCTGAAGGATAGGTTGGTTTGTTAATTGCAAAAAAGATAGTAAAAAATCTTTAGTATAAAAGTCAAAAAATGGCACAGAAAAGCGGTGGACTCTCTGTGCAGGATGAACTCCTTGAGTGGAAAGCCCTGAGGCCCCTTTCCGGTGTGTAATGAGAAATGTTATATGATCCGAAAGGCTTGCGGCGAGGCTACAGGCATATGTGGAAAAATATTTTTTTGATTTGATCGGCGCCCCCGGAGGCGGTCAGGAGTGAAGCGACTGGCGGCCTGCGTAGCGTAGACCGGGAGGCGCGACAGAGGGAGCACGATGCGCTCCTCAAGGAGAAGCGCGAAGCCATCGGAAGAGCAAAGGGGAGCGTTAGTGCGGCTGACGCGACTCCCGGTTGGCTGGCAGCCTTTATAAGGAGCTGGAACGGAGCCAAGGGTTCGCGACGCCGGGAGCGCTACTGCGCGTGCGGCGCGAACCCGCAACAGCGGCACATTTAAACGCGAGGGACCGGGAGTGGTCTTTTAGGGCGCAGCAGGGGTTCCAGCTAAGACGGTGTATGCGAAATTTTGCGCCAGCAAAATTTGGTGGAACCCGAACGTAGTGAGCGCATACACTTTTCTTAGCTGAAACCCGGTCACTTCCAGGACCGCCACACTGAGAGGATGTAAAATAATGAAGATGCGGTAATTGCATCAGTACGCTGGTTGTGCGGTTATCCGACACGTACTGTTGAACGCGCCTCGCGCTGGCATTGTTCACTGCCTTTATCTATACTAAACTGACAGCCAGCGCGGGGCGCACAAGGTGATAATCCTCTTCATTCCAAATAGCGCTTTTCAATGGTAAGATAACTTATGTTTCGAAAAAAGAATTTACTGATATGTATAATATTTGTTCTGCTCAGCCAAAGCGCATTTTCTCAGAACTCGATTACCATAGCCTCATTCAACCTTCGCATATTTGGACAGTCAAAGGCTGAGAAAAAACCAGTGCTTAAAGCTATTGCAGCCATAATAAAGCAATTTGACGTCACTGCTGTGCAAGAAATAAGGGATAAGGATGAGAACAGTATTCTAAAACTTATGGAAGAGATAAATAGCGGGGCAGAAAAATATGGATTGTTGATAGGACCGAGGCTTGGTAGAACTTCCAGCAAGGAGCAATATGCCTTCATATACAGGTTGGATAAAATTAGATATGACTATTTCCCAGTGACATGGAATGATGAGAAGGATAAGTTTGAACGTGAGCCGTTCATTGCCAATTTCTATGCAATCGAAGGTAATCTAGATTTTGTACTAGTCGATATCCATACAAAACCTGAAGACGCAGAAAATGAGATGATGCTCCTGCCACAAGTGATGGAATTTGCTACTGAATACTATGGCGAGAAGGATGTCATCTGCCTTGGCGATTACAATGCTGACGGTAGCTATTTTAGAGAAGATGAGTATTTTAAAATATTTTCGGAAGAGAAATATATATGGATCATCCCCAATGAAGCAGATACTAATGTTGCCAAGAGCGACATGACGTATGACAGGATTACGGCTACAAGGAGCCTAGCTGAAGACTACTTACTGGAATGGGGAATATTAAAATTTGATGAAATTGACCTAAATGGATCAATTAGCATAAAGCCATTGGACATCAGCGACCATTACCCGGTCTGGGCGATGTTCAACAATAATAATGATACAGACTGAACCAGTAATGAATAGAAAAATGAAACTGAAGATAAAAACGCTCTATTGGATTGCCAAAGCCGCAAGGAGGAAATTGTAAAAAGGATGCAGCATCTATTCAGGCAACACTAAAATACAATATATGAACGAGGATTAAAATTGAAACCAATGATACTCAAAAATAAGTAACTTTAGCGATCCTAGGACATAATTTATATATAACGCTACTCAGCTATAATCGCCCCATCTGGGATAGATGATTTTTTGACGTCGCTTACAGCCCAAGAAAGAGTAATTCCTACGCAATAGCTATTCCAGGGATTCGATTCAGGTAAATAGAGTTCTGTGTTAATGTCTTGCTTACTCGTAATTTTTTCTATTGGAATAATATAAGCAATGGTTCCTTTACCAGGGCTCAATTTAGGGCCGGTAATCCTGAATATATCGCTAAGAGGCGGATTATAGGTCATCGTACTGCGTTCATCGGTAATTTCATAATCATAGGAAACGACAAACTGCGATTCATTGGCACTATTAATAAAAGCGTTGATGTTGCTGACCTTGCAGTCGGAACCAATGTTATCTTGCCAGACTGTATATTGATCTACATTTTGAATTGTGGTTGTAGACGTAGCCACATCAGCACTGTTCGCCTTCGGGCATTCGGTCAAACCACATAAAAATTCGATGTTAGGCGCCCAATCACCTTTTATCACCTGCAAAGAAGCACCAAAGTAGGTCTTCATGTACCACCAAAATGGATCGCCTGAAGAAGGATTGGCACCCCCTCCTGCTCTATATTGATCTTGGATATCCTGAGGCACGTAGAGAACATAATTAAATTCCATCCCATCGCCGTCCAAGCCGTGCTCGTCAAATAAACAATATATAGCAAAAGTGTTGGCATCCCTGGGATAGACTTCGGTATCATATGCCCCCTCTGAGGTGAATTTGAGAAGGACTCCAACAATTGGTTCGCCATCTTGCAGCTGTGTACCGGCTTTTGGAATAATTCTTTTTGAAGGAAACTGATTGAAATTCTTGTACACGGCATACTTGGATGACACATTACCCGGATCGGTTACGGTAGGATTTTGACAGGAACTGAGGAAGAGAGAAAAGCAAATGATGGCCAGGGAAGAAACCAATTTAATACTATTTTTCATTGCCTTTAACCTTCTAATATTAGTCTATTACTATACTTAGGGGGTGTCAATAATAACCTCTACCATTGATAGAGAGATCAAATGTCGAGCATCAACTCTCCACTTACAAGCGTGAGGCCATTCAAGGTGCCTTAGCCCAAGAAAACAGTTTTGCGCTAGTTAATGACAATTGTAGGTTTACGTGAAAGTGTTGGCGGCCATGATTCTACCGGGAGAAAAACCGAGAAATATGCAATGTCATGAAATAAACTTTTAAAAGTAATACTGGAAAAATCCCATTTGTCCTGGATATCTAAATTTTTAAGGCTAGAATCAAAGGCATAGGCCATAAGAAGTCTATTACAGTTTTATTGGAGCAGTGCAGAATTCCTCATATAGCTTTCGTGCCTTATAATACCGTGAAAAAGCTTTGCGATGTCCACACATGCTTAAATTATGGGCTTGAAGTGTCATCCTGAAAGATTCAGCGATGCAACGCGCTGCATCAGCCATAGCTTCCAGGGTTTGAAGCGCCTCGGCTTTTTCAACAAGCAGTCTATCGGAAAGCTCTCTTTCTGAATCAAGTTCGGTCTGTAGTTCTGTAAGACTCATAAAGTTTCTCCTAAAAACTATTATTATTATTTTATGCTTCTACTCCTATAACGCATAAGAGTAATCCTCCTGATTCAATTTTTCCAGCAAAAAGAGAAGAACGAATTTTTCCACTACGTAACATCCAGATGAATATATGCATCCACGATACTTAGCGATTTTCAACGAATAATTTACTCTACCCCCGAAAGCGGCGAAAGACGCGACATGACCGTCCGGGACGGCTATTCCGGTAGCCCTCCTTAGGAGAGAGATTGCGCATGCCTCCTTTGGCGGATTGAACTTTAGACAACCATTGCGCACGGCCGGCGGGGCGGTAGAAACCCCGACACGATTAGGGGAACGTTTGATAACCCTTAAGGACATTACAGCACGGATAAAGGGTGAACTCCAGAAGGGAGAAGCAGCCGACAGGGATGAAATCCTGCAGCTTATTGACAGAATCGAGCCCTTCGCCGCCAGGGACTGGGCACGCATCAAGAAGCTGGAACGGCGGGCTGAAGCCATGGCGGGAAAAAGCCCCGAGGAGATCGAGAAGAGCTTCTCGGAACTCGAAACGCTGAAAGGCGAAATCGAGAAGCACAAGAACATTCTCGGCGAAAAGGACAAGTTGCTCGAAACCCAAGGCAAAGAAAACGCCGGTAAGCTCAAGGCTCTCCAGGATGAGCTCGAAGCCGAACGACTTGCCGTGGAGCGTCTCGTATTGGATGCAGGGATTACATCGGAACTTGTGAACGCCAACGCCAAGGGCTCCCTCATGGGAGCGGCCAAGGCGCTCATCAGGGAGAAAGGAATCCTACGCATCGAAAAAGACGGCACTGCCCGGAGGGCTGTAGCCGTGGAGACTAAGGAAGGCAAGGAAACAAAGCGCGAGCTTTCCGACTGGATGAAGGACTTCTTCGCTTCGGATGAGGGGAAGGAGTTTGTGACAGCCAAGCCGAACTCGGGTTCGGGCGCGCAGGAAGGACGCGCCGGAACCGAGGGCGGTAAGGAAGGAATGCATCCTGAAACCTTCTGGGCGATGCCCGCGAAGGAACGGGCTGCCTACATGTCGAAGGGCGGGACGATCCTCCCTGAATGATGAAACCTATAGGAGCTGGAGAATATGCCTAACGTATTCACCGCGCTGGCGCCCATACTGTTCTCCGCCGCCCAGGAAGTGGCGGCCGAAAGTACGGGAAGCCTCGACGCGATTTCGATGAGTTTCGATGATAAACGGGTCGCGAAAAACGACGTAGTCAAGGTGCCGGTGGCTTCAGGCGGCACGCCCGTGGATTTCATCCCCGGCAACGTGACTCCGCAGGGTGATTCCGACGAGGCCGCCGATGTCGAAGTGAAGGTGACCGCTTCCAAAAAGAGAAGCTGGCACCTGACTGGTGAGCAGCGTAGAAGCCTCGAGAACGCGGGCACCGACAAGGAATGGCTGCGCCTCAAGTTGATGCAGGAGATGCGCTCCCTCCGCAACATGGCGGAAGGAGATTGCGTGCTCGCCGTGGTGGAAGGTGCCTGCCGGGCTTCGGGCACGGCGGGAACGACACCCTTCGCCTCCAATCTGGATGAACTGATCGCCATGCGGAAGATCCTCAAAGACAACGGCTCGCCCCATGCCGATGCGCAGTTCGTGTGCGACTCGGCGGCTGAGTCGAACATCCTGAAACTATCGGCGGTACAGCAGGCCTATGCCGCGGGAAGCGATGAGGAGAGGCGGAGCGGCATCATAAAGCCGCAGTTCGGTTTCCAGATCAGGAGCTCGGCGCAGATCGGCATCCACGAGAAGGGCGACGGTGTGAACTACGCCGTGAACGCGACGACCGCCATGGCGAAGGGCGACATTCAGACCATGCTCTCGGGAGCCTCAGGGACAGGCACCATCAGACGCGGCGACATGATCACCTTCGCCGCGGATACGGCCAACAAGTACATCTGCCAGAGCGAGATCACGGCGAACCAGCAACTTCTGAAGCTCGGGCGTCCCGGCGTGATGAAGACTATCGCCGCATCGAACGCCATCACGGTGGGCAACAACTACACCCCCTGCCTCGCCTTCGAGCGTGGCGCCGTGGTGGGTATCATGCGCCCCCCTGTAATGCCCGAAAACCCCACCATGACCCAGGCCCTCGTGTCAGACCTGCGGGGACTGACCTACCTCCTCATCGAAATGGCCCAGTACGGGCAGATAACCTGGGAGCTGCACCTGGCCTGGGGCTTCAAGGTGGTGAACTCCGAGTTCGTGGCCCTACTTCTGGGCTGAAGACGGGGACGAGGGGCTTATAGATGACCGTGGAAGATGGAAGCGGCCGCGTAGATGCCGACAGCTACGTGAGCGTCGAGCGCGCGGACGCGTACCATCTGACACGGGGAAACGGGATATGGGTAGCTGCCAGCGTCGCCAACCGTACGGCGGCGCTGGTAAGAGCCTGCGACTACCTAGAGCGGGGATACGGGAGACTCTGGCAAGGAGCGAGGACGATGCTAGAACAGAGACTCTCCTTTCCCCGCTTTGGAATCGGCAATCTTCGCAGCACCGAAATTCCCTCCTGGATGATCGAGGCTCAGTGCGAGGCAGCTCTGCTTGAGTTGAGGCGGCCGGGGTGCCTTTCAGAGAGTTGGAGCGAGGGTGGAAGTCTGGCCGGCGAACGAGAGGGAGAGATTTCCAAAAGCTACAGACCTGGCATTGAGACATTGCGAAAATTCCCCGCCATCTATGGGATTCTGGCGCCGTATATAAGAAATCCTTCGCAGGTGAAAATGGAGCGGGCATGAAGGACGAGCGCGAAATGCGGCTGTGGAAGCGGCACTTGGGACTCGATGCGGGAAGGAACATACAAGCTACCTATGAGGATGAAGGCAGTTTTTTTGCTAGGCTTTCGCCGACCGCACACGATGGACGGACAACTTCCGGGATGCCGCGGTTCCTGCTTATTGGAACGCCAAGCCTTCCTATAGATGATGGTGACAGGATTGTTCTGGGCGAAAAACACTTCAAGGCTTTGTGGGTACGGGTATTCCAGAAACACTGCGAGGCGGTGATCGAGGAGGAGGGATGAGCGTAGAAATAGAGATACTCGAAGCCCTCAGCGCCGACACCACAGTGATGGCCCTCCTCGGTGCGGCTGGAAAGATAATGAGCGGTAACTTGGAGAAGCGATTACCGCTGCCCCCTCCCCTCCTCCTCGTAGAAGTCCTACGGGGAGAACCGGAGATTGTTGGGGAGGAAGGAATAATCGTAGATCACTGGAGCTCTAGGATATGGATCCTAGTGGAAGGAAGCGCCTCGTCTCTCGAGGAGGCAGTGGAAGCGGTAATGGAGCTTTTAAGATTTTCGAGAACAACGACGCGCCGTGTGGACGCAGGTAGAGTTGAACAAGAATGGCTCGAGATGGGATTTGCAGGTGCGAGGATACGGGTATGAGCGACGAAGAAAAAGAGCGGACCGAAACACCAACAAGCGAAACGCCGGAGGAAGTTCCTTCTCTTCTCGATGAGAAGCGTGAACGAGAGAAGATGTCGAGAATGATCGCTTTCGGGGAGGGATGGTGACGGCGCTTATGTTCAAGAATTCGGATGGGGATGAGTTTTCGGTCGGCGCGGGGCGGCTGAAACTTATTTCTGTTGAGGGACTGGAAAGCCCTCCCTCCCTATTGGCAGTATCGGCCGGCCCGGCAATAGGCGGCGCCATCAACTTAAGCGCACAGAATACGGCTAGGAAGATTAAGGTGAACGCCCTTGTAGACTTACGGGGATTGGACGAAGTACAGGTTGTTGAAGCGAGGAAAGCGATATACGAAGCATTGGGCGATCTCGATAACGACGGCATTATGGAAGTGTCGCGGGTGGGAAGGACGCGATGGATAGGGGCGAGACCATCGAGGGAGCCAGAATTTACTGGCAAAGCATGGAACGAAGAATGGCAGATAGTACGAGCGGAATTCATCTGCCCGCGGCCCTACTTCAAGGACATGAGCCCGATGACTGCGACCGTACAGTTTTACGAAGCTATGACGGAATTCAGCGAGGAAGGAATCGAATTAGCTGAGGAAGGCCGCGAGATATCCATGATCCTCTTTCTGGGCAAGAGAATTGCGACGATCGAGAACCCGGGGAATGTGGAGGCGCCCGTGACGATTCGGTTTACAGGTCCCATCGTCAACCCGTACATACGGAACCAGACAAGTGGCGAGACGATCAGAATTTCGCGCGTCATCAATGAGGGAGAATTCATTGAGATAGAGACAACCCCGGGGAAGCGCGAGATACGCCTTTGTTTGGACGGTGTGATTCAGAATGGAATGCACTATTTGGATCTGGCTTCGAGATTCTGGAAACTGCTGCCCAGAGAGAACCTTATCGAGATTGGGGATGAATCGCCAGGCGAAGGTTCGGAAGCCAGCTTCGAATTCTATCCGCACTATAGGGAAGCATGAGAAATGGCTGAAGAGAGCGGATTCTTCACCTCGGTAGCGGGGGATAGAAAATACAATGCCGCCTTCATGAACCGGAAGCTGCACGAGTCGCTTCAGCGGAAAGACGGTGTGCTCTCCTGTGACGGAGAACTCGTAGTGACAAAGACAACAGGTCGCGACTTGAGCATTGCCACTGGTGCTGCGATGAAAGGAGGGATTTACTACAGAAACACCACGGTTCTGAGCCTGACGCTGAGTAGTCTGCCGCTCATGCGGAAGCGACGGGACAGGATTGTACTGCATATTGACCGATACATGCGGACAATGAAGGTAACAGTATTGAAGGGTGTGGAAGCCACTAACCCCGTGGTGCCTGGATATTCGATAGATGACGATATTTTACTCGCTCAGGCATTAATAGATTACGCTGGCGGAATGTATGCTGTGACATTGACCGATGAGCGCCAGATGAGGCCGGTGTTTATCACCAACGAGGATTCAATCGACACGCTATCGGAAGGGCAGACCTATGGGAGGGTACTGAAAGAAAAGGCGGATAAAATTAACGCGGGGCAGCTGGACATCGCCTTTAGAAAATTCATATTCGTAGGAAAGGGATGGACTGATAACAGCAGGGTTTTATATTCATTTGCCTTGATGAGCGATGGATTGACGATGCTTTTGGGAACATCGGGAGAGACCAAACTCTGGCGCAGCTATGACTTTGGGATAAGCTGGAATGCAGAATCAGGTGTGACTGTTGATTCTTGCATATGGGCCATAGTATTAAACGGCACAGCAACCTTTGTGGCGGGAGGCTCGCCGGCAAGAATATATCGATCAGCCTCTCCATACATGGGTTGGACAAAAGTAGCAGAGAATCTGGGGGGAGAGTCATTCAGTTCGCTACTTGTGATAGACAGCATGAACATGTTGGCGGGATGCGACAATGATGTCTATGCATCGGTGGACGGCGGAATGACATGGCTTTTAAGGGGGATTATTCAGAATGAAGATTTGGTAAGAATCCGAGTGCTTGAATCACTGGGGAATGGAATAATTCTTGCCGCTGGGCAAGGATCTGATAGTATATTCCGGTCGAACGATGCAGGTGCAACATGGAGCACAGTAAAGACTTTGGGTTATGGTGTAAGCCCACATCCTTTTATGAAGCACATTAATAACGGGATAGTACTATTTGGATTCGAAGAAGATGCCAGGGTTTACAGAAGT
>CAXXGJ010000031.1:0-1278 GCA_963677895.2 Treponemataceae bacterium
CCTTCTTCTCCCTGTCGTGAATTTCCATCGGTGAAATGGGATAATTTATAGTGTAAATTTATCTTGACATAGCGGGTAAATTATTATAGACAAGAAGGTACACATCATTGTAGAGAAAAGGATCGATGTACCATGAAAAGAATTTTTATCATTTTGCTCATCGCCGTGGTGGGGATAGCCGGAATCTCGGCGCAGAGCGCCGATTCGATCTCCAAGGCATCGACGGGAATTTACTACGGCAAGACTTCCATTGCCGGCGAGGATCTATGGAAAGCTCTGGAAACCTATGAATGCGCCATCTCGGTGGCTACGGTCAACGCGGACGGTACGCCGAACGCCTCGGTGGTGATTCCCGGCGTCACGGCGGACAGGGCATACCTTTACTTCGGCCTGGCGCCCAACCAGACCGGCATCAACATGAAAGAACGCAAGTTCGCCGTGGTCACCGCCTACAGCTACACCTCGCCCTCCAAATCGGCGGACAAGAAAATGCTCAGCGTCGGCGCGAGAATCATCGTGGAATACGTCTCAGACCCGGCGACCATCGCCAGGCTCATAGAGGAAAACAAGGCCAAGAAAGCTTCCTCTTCCACAATTTTCATGAAAATAGTGAAGGTTCTGCCGATCGGCTGATTCGAGCCGGTCCAGCATTCCCTGAAGCCCTTCCGGTTCGCGCCGGAAGGGCTTTTTTATGGGCATTCGCCATGCCTTCCGCCTAGCTTTATGGCGGCGCTCCGCGCTATTATCATTACAACGATGCATCTGAAGTTCTTCGAACAGTCCACAGCCCAGCGCCGTGATCTCATACTGAATGGCCCGATCTCCCGCACTGTATTATTCCTAGCCGTGCCCAGCCTCATGCTCGGACTTGTGCAGTCGCTCATGCCCCTGATGGATGGACTGTTCATCAACAATGTCTCGGGGACGTTGGTCGCCAGCGCGGTTACCTTCTCCGAGCCGGTGATCAACATGATGACGGCCCTCGCCCAAGGACTGAGCGTGGCCGCGATGGCCATCATCGGCCAGCTCAACGGCAAGGGCAATTTCGCCGAATCGAAACGCACCTCCTCGCAGATCGTGGTCGCCGGCTCGGTGCTGGGCCTCCTCTCGGCGCCGGTCCTGGTCGGGCTCGGCGCCGTCATTTCGCGCACGGTGGACGCGCAGATATCCCGCAACGTATTCCTGTATCTCTCCCTTTACGCCCTCGTGCTGCCCTTTTCCTTCATGGAATCGATATACAACGGAATAAAGAACGCGAACGGCCGTCCGGAAGCCCCC
>CAXXGJ010000032.1:0-12091 GCA_963677895.2 Treponemataceae bacterium
CGACCGGGACAGGGCCTCTGAAGCAATGCGTGCTGAAATCGCCAGGCCTCAGTTTTTTTCCAACGAGATCCCAGTAGGGCCGTTCCTTCCTGAAATAGCCGAAATCCACCATTATGGGCAATCCCGATTTTTCTCCAGCCTGGAGAGCGGAATCCACAGACAGCCAATCGGGTTTCCAGTAATGGGCGCTTTTAATGCCCACAACGATATCGCTATGTTCTTTAGCCATCGCAGAAGTCCTCGATGGATCGAACACCGATGATTCCTGCTCCATCGCATCGCTTACCATGCCATGGCCGGCGATGTTGATGAAAGAAAACACCCTGGTCTTTGCCCGATCAATCACGGTAGTCCTGAATTGTCCGAAATTCTTCGCGCCCGCCGATCCCGCATCGACCATGGTCGTTACGCCGGTTCTGAAGCTGAAACAATCGGGATAGATGCTGTTGTCGCCTGCCCATGCGTCGGGCACATTAGCCGACGCGAAAAGATGAGTGTGTATATCTATGAGACCCGGAGTCACTATACAGCCATGGACATCGATTACCTCCGCATTCTTCGATGCGTGGATATTCGGGGCGACGCCGACAATCCTGGTTCCGTCGAGCGCCAGATCCATCATGGCATCAATCTTGTTTGCTGGGTCCAGTACTCTTCCGCCCTTAAGCAATAAGGAACAGGCAATCTCATTTGTATCCATATTGACGCTCCTAGATACAGTGTAGGGCTTCCTTGGCTATTCGTCAATTATGAAATTGTGTTCCATTTTTGAATTGACAGCGGGCTACAATCGATTATACTTATGCTCATGTTAATCGTGTGAGCCAAATCGTAAAAGCCAGGAGGCAGAAATGAAAATTAGGTTTAGGATCCTTGTTGTTGTTGCGCTAGTGATGGCGACAATGGCAGTTAATGCCACTACAACCTTCAGATACGCCACCATCGCGGAGCCGCCAAGTCTGGATCAGCAGGTATTGACCTCGGATCAAGCGACGACCATAGCTCAGCATGTGTTTGAAGGACTCTACACTTTCGATAAGAGCTACGACCCTGTTCCCATGCTTGTGGATAAGGAGAGTATTTCCGCCGACGGTAAAACCATAACGCTTACCTTGCGACAGGGCGTGAAATTCCATAACGGCAAAGAGATGACTTCGGCCGATGTGGTTGCGTCACTAAACAGGTGGGGAGTGTATGGCGTTCGGGGGCCTGTTCTCTTCGCTCATATTGAAAAGGTAGATGCTCCGTCCAAATACTCCGTACGCCTTTTATTTAAGGATGTGTTTGCCCCTTGGAAAACCCTTCTCGCCTTCATCAATGGCGGACCGGTTATCTATCCCAAGGAAATCGCCGAGACGGCAACCAAGCAGCCAATCCCAGAAAGCCAGTATATTGGAACAGGTCCTTACCGCTTCGTGGAGAGGAATCCTGGCCGCTATATCCTGCTGGAAAAATTCGTTGATTATGTCTCAAGAACCGATGCTCCCAATGGATACGGCGGCAAGAGAGTGGCGCAGTTCGATAGGATTCAGTTCATTCCCGTCAGCGATGTCGGTACGCGCGTCAATGGCGTCAAAGCTGGTGACTATGACTACGCCGAGCAGATTTCTGGCGATCTCTATGACATGCTGAGCCAAGATTCTTCAGTCGTCACGCTGGTCAACGAAGGCGTGGTAATGCCGTTCATGTTCTTCGACTCAACGGAAGGTCCGTTCAAGAACAACTACAAGCTGCGTGTGGCGGTATTGGCCGCTCTCGATACCACGGCGGCATTGCAGGCTGCCGTCGGCCCCAAGAACCTCTGGTCGGCCAATGGATCCTTCATGCCCAAAGGCACGTCCTGGTATACTACTCTGCCGGCACCGAAGCCTACAGCCGCAAGAATGCCGCCTTGGCCAAATCGCTCGCCGCTGAAGCCGGTTACAAGGGAGAGAAGATCACCTTCATGGTCTCTTCCGCCTATAAGATCCATAACGACATCGGCCTGGTCTTCACAAAACAGCTGAAAGACGCGGGCTTCAATATCGACCTGCAGATCTACGACTGGGCGACGCTTGTTTCCAAACGCGGCGACGGCAAGCAATGGGATATGTTCTTCACGCACCATGGTTTTGTCCCCGATCCTATTCTTTTCAGCTTCATGAGCGATACCTATCCGGGCTGGTGGGCAACCTCCGAGAAGCAGGCTCTGGCGCAGGTGTTCACCTCGACGCTGGACGAAAAGAAACGACTCGAAGCCTGGACGCAATTCCAGAAACTTATCTATCAACAAGTGCCTGTCATGAAGATTGGCGATGTATACACCTATGATATTTATTCCCCGCGCGTTCAGAATCTCGGAGAATCCCAACTGATTTGGCCGAAGTTCTGGAATGTGAGTTTTAAATAATATCGATTTTTCCGTGAACTTTACCCTCCGGCTTGCCAAGCGGAGGGTAAAGCTTTTAGTGGGGTCCACGCAATGATTAAGTTTATAGCTCGCCGGATAGTAGGGATGATACCCTCGCTGATTCTGGTTTCCATCATCGTATTCGGCTTCGTCCATCTCATCCCTGGGGATCCCATACAGATCCTTCTTGGAGATCTTGCCACTCCCGAGCAGGTGACCGCGATACGGGAGGAAATGGGGCTCGACCGACCTATATGGATTCAGTATGTGAAGTGGGTTGGTGGCGTTGTCACGGGCAATATGGGCGATTCCATTTTTTTCAGCCAGCCAGTGTTGTCGGTCATTGGAAACAGAGCAGAAACCAGCGTGCTTCTCGCGCTGCTCACCCTTGGCCTTATCCTTGTCATCGGCATTCCCGTCGGATATCTATCGGCAACCCGCTACGGAACGAAACTCGATCAGACAATCTCAGGTGTGTCGATGGGATTTGCGTCCATTCCTACCTTTTGGCTTGGCTTAAGTCTCATGACGCTCTTCGCGGTCAAGCTGAAGTGGTTTCCCAGCTCGGGATTTCCTTCCATACTGAAGACGGGAGATTGGGCGAACATAAGGTACCTAATTCTTCCCGCCATAACCCTTTCAGCCCCGAATTCGGCCCTCATTATCCGCCTTACCCGCGCTTCAATGCTGGACGTATTCAAAGAGGATTATGTCAGGACTGCCCGCGCAAAGGGTCTGCGTGACTCTGCGGTGAACATCCTTCATGTATTCAGGAATTCCATGAATTCCCTGGTTTCCGCGCTGGGCTTTACCTTCGCGGGGCTGGTCTCGGGCACTGTGGTGACCGAAACAGTATTTTCGCTGCCGGGAATAGGAAAGCTCGTCGTCGATTCCGTGCTTCGCCGCGATTATCCAGTGATACAAGGAGTTATTCTCTGCATCGCGCTGCTGTATATGGCTATCAACCTGCTCGTCGACATCGCGTATGGCTGGCTTGATCCGCGCATCAGGTACAGTTAAGGAGGACCGTATGTCTGGTTTTATGAAAATGCTGCGGTCCAGGAAGATAGCGATTGCAGGCATATGCTTTTTATTGCTTCTCGTCTTCATGGCGCTTTTCGCGTCCTTTATCGCGCCGATCGATCCTATGGAGATCGATCCGGCTAATCGATTGTTGCCGCCGGGGAAAGGGCATATTTTCGGCACGGACAATTTTGGACGCGACATCTGGAGCCGCGTGGTATTCGGATCGCGCACGAGCATCGTCAGTTCGCTCGGCGTCGTGCTGTTTTCCGTCACGCTGGGCATCGTGATAGGGTTGGTCGCGGGATACTTCAAGGCGCTCAACGCGCCTTTTATGCGTATCATCGATGTCATGATGGCATTCCCGTCGCTTCTGCTCGCTCTCGTTCTGATGACGATTTTCGGGCGGGGATTGGTCAATGTCATTCTGGCGGTCGGTATCACCTATCTCACGAGAACCACGAGGATCGTCTATGGAATGACGCTCAAGCTCAAGGAGGAAGTGTACATCGAAGCCTTCAGGGCTGCCGGGGCATCCAATATGCGGCTTCTCCTTCATCATATATTCCCGAATTTGACTTCTCCGGTCATCGTGCAGGCTACCTTCACCTTCGCGTTTTCCCTGCTGGATATGGCATCCCTTGATTTCCTCGGGCTTGGCCTGCCGCCGGAAATACCGAGCTGGGGCAACATGCTTTCAGAAGGAAGCATCTATCTGGTGAGGGCTCCCTGGATGCTTCTCATTCCGGGGATCTTCATCGTCCTCACCGTGCTTTCTTTCAATCTCGTCGGCGACGTATTGCGGGACCAAGTGGATCCGCGTTTCCGGCACGATATCAAAGGAGTGTGATTCATGCCGGGCGATGTGCTTCTATCGATTCGTGGACTGAAAACTCATTTTTCCACGCCCGCGGGAATCGTGACCGCCGTGGACGGAGTAAGCTTCGACCTAAAGCGGGGCGAGACGCTGGGATTGGTGGGGGAATCCGGAAGCGGCAAGACCGTTACGGCTCTTTCCGTGATGCAGCTCTATGCCAAACCGCAGGGAAGAATTGCGGCGGGCGAGATATTGTTCGAGGGCCAGGATATTTCGAAGATGAGTGACCGCGAGATGCATAAGATCCGCGGCAATTCCATCTCGATGATATTCCAGGAGCCGATGACCTCGCTCAATCCCGTGTATACTATCGGCAAACAAATTGTGGAAGCGATAAGGGCGCACAGAAAAATCAGCAAAAAGGAAGCTTGGGCTATCGCCCTTGAGTCCCTGAAAAAGGTCGGCATCCCCGATCCGGAAAGGCGCCTCAAGTCCTTTCCTCACGAGATGTCGGGAGGCATGCGCCAGAGGGCGATGATCGCCATGGCCATATCCTGCAATCCAACCTTGCTTATCGCCGATGAGCCCACGACGGCTCTGGATGTCACGATACAGGCGCAGATACTCCAGCTGATAAGAGAACTGAGGGAAAAGCTTGGAATGTCGGTGCTCATGATCACGCACGACCTGGGTGTCATCGCGGAGATTACCGATAGAGTCGCGGTGATGTATGCCGGTCGAATCGCGGAATATTCGGATACTGTCTCGCTTTTCTCCGATCCGATGCATCCCTATACGCGGGGCCTTATGGATTCGATCCCGGATATCGAAAAGGAAACCAAGCAGTTGTATTCGATACCTGGAACGGTACCCAGTCTCCTGGGCGAAACCATAGGCTGCCGGTTCGCGAATCGATGCGATTACGCCTCATCGATATGCTCGGAAAAAGCCCCGGACATGGAAGAAGCCGCTCCAGGGCATTGGGTTGCCTGCTGGAATAGACTAGGAAGGATACATGGAGGAGTACTACGATGAGCGATTATATCCTCCGCATCGATCAATTGACGAAGGACTTCAAGGTACATGGCGGCAACACCAAGCATGGCGTCGTGAAGGCTGTGAGCGATGTCACGTTTTCCGTTTCTCGAGGAGAGACGTTCGGAATCGTGGGCGAATCGGGATGCGGCAAGTCTACCACCGGTCGCCTTATCATGCGGTTGATAGACCCGACCTCAGGGCGAATCGAGTTCCGCGGCAGCGATATCACGACGCTCAAGGGCGAAGCCCTGAGGGGAATCCGACGGAAAATACAAATGGTATTCCAGGATCCTTATGCTTCCCTGAATCCACGGCTGAACATAGCCGGCAACATCGGAGAGCCTCTGATGATCCATCGGATAGCGTCCTCTACCGCGCAGAGAGACGAAATCGTCAAGGAGCTACTTTCGACCGTAGGGCTCAATCCCGATTATTACTCCCGGTATCCCTTCGAATTTTCCGGCGGACAACGGCAGCGCATAGGCATCGCGAGAGCTCTTTCTCTTTCGCCAGAGCTGGTCATAGCCGATGAGCCTGTCTCGGCGCTGGATGTGTCGCTCCAGGCCCAGATCATCAATCTCCTGCAGGATCTCAAGGCAAAGAAAGACCTAACGTACATTTTCATCGCCCATGACCTGGGCGTCGTCAAGCATATTTCCGATCGCGTCGCCGTGATGTATCTGGGCAAGATAGCCGAGATAGCCGATAAACGCGAAATTTTTCTCTCTCCCCTACACCCTTATACGAAGGCGCTTTTTTCTTCCATTCCCATACCCAATCCCGCGAAGAAAAAGCTGAGGGCTCCCTTGATGGGCGATATCCCAAGCCCGCTCGCGCCTCCTCCCGGATGCCTATTCAACACGCGCTGCGCGTACGCGACCGAACGGTGCAGAACCGAGGTTCCCGTCCTCAAGGAGGCTGGTCCCGGCCATATGGTGGCCTGTCACCTCTACTGAACTGTCTTTAAAAGAGCGCTCACGGCCGCGAACACTTCTTCTTCCTCTCCCTCCAGCAGGGTTTGAGGACTCAGGACAAAACCGTCCCTCCAGCTGTCCACTATGACGCTGGGGGTACCGTTTCTCAGCCGCAGCACTTCGGCCGCCACATGGACGCCGGTTTTCCTGACGAATACTTTAGGTATACAGATCGGATTCATTCCCGGCTGGGTGGCGGTATAGGGGGTAATCTCGACGCCTTCGAGTTCGCCGAATTTCCTGAGCCAGAAGGCGCACTTTTCTTTCATTCTGTCCATTCTGAGCTTTTCGTCCTCGGCGAGGTAGGCTTCGAGCGCCGCCAAAAATCCCAGGACATTTTCTTTTCCAGCCTTGGCCGGCCTGCCTACGCCATAGTTGGGAGCGCCATTGTATCGTGCGGCATTCACTAAATCGCGGGATCCAACGACGAGGCCCGAACTCTGCGGTCCACCTATTTCCTTTCCGCCGGAAAAAATTACCAGATCGGCTCCTCTCTGGCGGAGCGTCCAGAGATTGGACTTGGGCGGCAGCTCGGCGGCGGCGTCGACGACAACGGGAACGCCTTTGGCATGCGCTATCCTGACAGTCTCATCGAGCGACAATGACGCGTTCAGCATTTCCGCCTGTAGGGCGAAAAACACCGCGGCCGTTCTTTCCGTGATGGCCGATTCCAGCTCCCATGGGTGCGTCTTGATGCAATCGCCAATCTCGACGAAAGTAGCGCCGGCGGTGGGCACGGCATTATCGTAGGGATTGCGGTGGGAACGATGTATGATGACTTCAGACCTGGCGGGAGGGGCGGAAGGGAGCAAGTTCCTTAGATATGGATCTGCGCCGGCGATACATGCGGCAATGGACTGGATGATGCCGGGAGAAGCTCCGGCCGTTATCAGCGCGGCATCGACACCTAGTAGCTTGGCTATCCTTTCGCCGCTTTTTTTCAACAGCAGCTCCATGTCGACAAAATTGCCTGAGGCCTCGGCCATCGCCGCCGCCGCTTCGGGGCGGACTCTGCTGCCTCCGAACGACGTCAGTGTCCCTGACGCGTTGATAATCCTCGGCAAGCCTAACTCGCTGCCGTAATTTATTTCTCTCATGATTCCCCCTTTGTGCAAGTATCGGATCTTGATCGGCAAAGATCAATGGCAGTTTGCTAAAATTGGAATCATGTTTCATTTTTGCATATTATTCTTGACATATCGTCGTATTGCGGTGAAACTATAATCAGAGTGCAATGAAATAGAGAGGAGTATCGTAAATCGAAATCAGCCATGACCGCTAAAAAACTATCTGAAAAAGAAAAACCTACCGACAAATCCACCTCCGCCGTAGTGCGCACGATGGCCGTGCTTGAAGCCTTATCGGAAGGCGGATTCTTTTCATTTGAAACGCTGTCTGAGCGTGTTGGCTTGGCAAAACCCACGCTTTTCAGGTTTCTGAAGACTTTGAAGACGCTCGGTTATGTATCGCAAAGCGAGGATTCCAAATATTCTCTTAGCTTAAAAATGCTCAATGTGGGCTCGAAAGCCTTGGAATCGATGGATCTCTACGAGGTGTCGAGAAACGTCATCAAGCGACTGGCGGCTCATTTCAAGGAGACCGTCCATCTCGCGATAATGGTGGACGAAAAAGTCGCCTATATCCAGAAAGTGGAATCCAAGTATACGATCCGGATGTATTCCACGATAGGAAAACAGGCCCCGCTTTACTGTACTTCACTGGGGAAATCGCTTCTCGCATGGGAACCGAACCAGCAGGAGATATTAGAACGGATCAACCTTGTGCCCTATACGAAGAACACGATAATCACCAGACAAAATCTTGAGCTTGAACTTGCGAAAACTCGGGAACGAGGATACTCGATAGACGATGAGGAACACGAGGCGGACATCCACTGCCTAGGAGCCCCCATTTTCGATTACTCCGGCTCTCCAATCGCCGCCATCAGCGTCGCATGGCCGATCTTTCGCTACGATGCCGCCAAGGAAGCGCAAAACGCTCTCATCATTATCAAGGCCGCAAACGAGATATCTCACCTTATGGGGAATGAACACCGATGATGCAATTGAAAAATTCAAAGACCCTGCCTTCGCCGGCTCTGTTGTTCTATGAAGACGCGATTCGGGAGAATTTCGCCGAAGCCGTCAGGATAGCCGGTTCGCCAAAACGCCTGCGCCCTCATATCAAGACTCACAAGACCGCGGAAATCGTGCGCATCGCCATGGCGTACGGCATAACGAAATTCAAGTGCGCAACCATCGCGGAAGCCGAGATGCTCGCCAAAACCGGAGCCCTCGATATTTTCGTCGCCTATACCCTTGTCGGAAGGAATGCTGAACGCCTCATCGAGTTGGCGATAAAGTATCCCAAGGCTAAATTTTCCGTACTTGTCGATAATATTGAGACGGCAGGGAACCTTGAGAGGCTCGTTTACTCGGCCGGCATCAAAATAGGAGCATTTCTCGATCTGGACGTTGGACAGCACCGTACCGGGATCAGCCCCGGACCTGAGGCGCTGGAGCTTTACAGGTTCTTCGCCGCATGTCGTGGATTATATCCTTCAGGGCTTCACTGCTATGATGGCCACAACCATCAGCATGATTACGGCGAGCGCATGACTGCCGCGAAATACTGCTATAGGCTCATGGAATCGTTTCGTGTTCAGCTCGTTGGAGCAGGCATGTCCATCCCTGAAGTCGTCATAGGGGGTACGCCCACATTCCCCTGCTACGCGACGATGGAAGGCGTCACGCTTTCGCCTGGCACCTGTTTCCTCCAAGACTACAACTACGCCTCGAGCTTTCCAGACCTTCGCTTCAAGAATGCCGCCATACTTTTTACGCGGGTCATCAGCAGGAATGAAAAGCTCAGGACGTTTACGATCGATCTTGGCTACAAAGGCATTTCTTCCGATCCCCAGGGACTCCGTGGGCTGATCCTCGACCATGAAGGATCTGAGCCGGTGCTGCAGAACGAAGAGCATTGGGTCTTTACGGCTCCCGGGAAAGGATTACCCGTAATCGGCGAGGAAGTCTATGTCATTCCTACGCACATCTGCCCGACGGTCGCGCTGTACGAGCGAGCCCATATCATCAATGCCGATGGCGTATGTTACACCGAATGGAAAATCGCCGCGCGGGACAGAAGCATAGGCATCTAGCAGATCCAGCCAGTTTTATCGGCATGAATACTTTTCGAAGAGGAGATGTATATGAGTGCGATTGAAAATCTCAAGAAATTAGGGTATGCGATTCCGGAACTGCCGCCGCTGGGCGGTCTTTACATGAGAATGAAGCGAGTCGGCAATTTAGCCTATGTATCCGGTCAAGGCTGCACTGTGAAGGGCGAGCCGGTATTCAAGGGGAAGCTGGGCGCGAATATCACCCTTGAGCAGGGGCAGGAGGCGGCCAGAATCTGCGTACTCAACGCCTTGGCGGTGCTACAGGATTCGCTCGGATCGCTCAATAAAGTGAAAAATGTCGTAAAAGTGCTTGGCTTCGTAGCCAGCGTTCCAGGGTTCAATAGCCAGCCGGCGGTCATCAACGGCTGCTCCCAGTTGCTTATCGATGTATTCGGCGATGCCGGCAGGCATGCTCGCTCCGCTATCGGCACCAACGAGTTGCCGGGCGACATTCCCGTCGAGATCGAATTCATATTTGAGGTCGAGTGAGATACAAACGCTTTTTCGCCAACGTTACAGGGGGATTTGAATGGATACCGTATTTGGGGACGATCGGGTTAATGAGTTGAAGGCCAAAGGCCTCATCGCGGTTATGGTGATCGAAGATGCCGCTGACGCCGTACCTGTGGCGCGAGCCCTGGTCGAGGGAGGCGTCACGGCCATGGAACTGACGCTCCGCACCCCCTCGGCTATGGATGCGCTGGACCGGATAGTTCGCGAGGTGCCCGAAATGATGGCGGGAGTGGGGACAATCCTTTCGCCGGCGCAAGTGCGAACGGTGGCGTCATTGAAAGCCGACTTCGGCGTATCGCCTGGACTGAACAGGAGTGTGGTAGAGGAAGCCATAAAAATCGGCTTGCCCTTCGCGCCTGGAGTATCCACCGCTTCGGAAATTGAGGCCGGCATTGAGATGGGCTGCCGCGTGCTGAAGTTTTTCCCCGCCGAGAACATGGGCGGGCTGAAGTATCTTGATGCGGTGAACAATCCCTATGGCTTTCTCGGATTGCAGTATATCCCCTTGGGCGGCCTGAATATGCAGAACCTCGCAAGCTGGCTGGAAAAAGACTATATCCTGGCCGTCGGAGGTTCATGGATCGCGCCGAAAAACCTCATCAAGCAAAAGGCATGGGGAACCATACGTGAAAATGCCATTCAGGCAATGAAGGTTTTCCACGACGTGAGAGGATGAGTGAAGATGAGCGAGTTTGTTACTTTCGGGGAAATAATGGCCAGGATCGATATGCCTGGCAAGAAACGATTCAGGCAAGCTCTGCCCGGCAACGTCGAGATAAGCTTCGCGGGAGCCGAAGCCAACGTCGCGGCTTTTCTGTCCTATGTAGGCAGAAGCGCCGCTTTCGTCACCGCTCTGCCCAAAAATGATATTGCCGAAGCATGCATCGGGATCCTGCGGAATGTCGGAATCGAGACAGGACATATAGTCAGGATGGAAGAGGGACGCCTCGGCACCTATTATGTAGAGGAAGGGGCGAATCAACGTCCAAGCAAGGTGATCTATGATAGAGGCTGGTCATCCGTGAGCATGGCCTCTTCTGATGCCTACGCGTGGGAGGAAATTTTTAGCGGCGTGCGCTGGTATCATTTTACGGGCATTACTCCGGCGCTTTCCCGGACTGCCGCGGACACTATGCTCTTTGCGGCGAAAGCGGCGAAGAAAAAAGGCATCACCGTTTCCTGCGACTTGAATTTCCGGAAGAATCTATGGAAATGGGAAAAGGGAATGGCTTCCAACGAATTGGCTAGCAAGGTTATGAGGGAAGTCCTGCCCTACGTAGATGTTCTCATCGGCAACGAAGAGGACGCCAGCGACGTGCTTGGCATTAAAGCGGGCGACACGGATGTCACATCGGGTAGGCTGCGCATACAGAGCTACCCCGAAGTGGCCTCGAAGATAGCGTCCATGTTCCCGAATATAAAAAAGATCGCCTTTACGTTGCGCGAAAGCATCTCGGCGAGTCATAACCGATGGGGAGCCATGCTCTATGACACCGTTATGGGGAAGGCGTTTTTCGCTCCGGAATCAGGCGGGAAATATAGTCCCTACGAGATAACCGACATCGTAGACAGGATTGGCGGCGGCGACTCATTTTCGGCGGCGCTTGTCTATGCGCTATGCACGCCTGAACTGGCGCAGGATGCAGTCGCGGTCCGCTTTGCGGCAGCCGCAAGCTGTCTGAATCATTCGATCAGGGGCGACTTTAATTACTCCAGCAAGGATGAAATACTCGCCTTGATGAGGGGCGATGCCTCCGGACGCGTCAAGAGATAAAGACTAATTGACCATAAAAAGGTTGATTTAGTCTGAAATTACAATTTTTTCAAATGTCGAATGGCATGGATTACCTACGGTAAACCAAAGGCTTTTCGAATCAAGATCTACATAGAAGGAAATTAGCGTTTCCCAGCGAGCCTCAATGGGAGAAGACTCGTCTTGATGTCTGCAAATTGAATTAGGAAATCCTGCATGGTCTCGCAGCCCTATTTCAATCGCTTCATTCGTCGTTTCTGCTTTACATTGAAGCAGATGTTTTTTAAGTCGTTCCGTCCGGCTGAAGGTATCAGGTAGGAGAATACATCCGATATCTTTATCATTGTCGCGGAGGAACAGAAAATGATTAGAATGTACTAAGACACCATTTGTAGGGCTAATG
>CAXXGJ010000033.1:0-14038 GCA_963677895.2 Treponemataceae bacterium
ATCTTCTCGAGCGTGGAATCTGGGGCCAGGGCTTCCCGGCCCCGGTTTTCGCCGATGAATTCGAGGTCGAGGATCAGCGCCTGCTCAAGGACCAGCATGTGAAGCTGACGTTGAAGAAAGGCGAGGCGCGCTTCGAAGCAATCCGCTTCCGCCACAGCGATCTGGCTCCCGAGCAGTTACGAGTTGCCTTCAAGCTCTCCTGCAACGAGTACCGGGGCACGCAATCGCTGCAGTTGTTGATCGACGAATGGGAAGCGCTGAGGGAAGAACGCTGAGGAGAAGCCGAATCTACTCGGTGATCGCGAACATCTTCGAGAAATTCGCGATTTCCAGAACCTGACGGACCGTGCCCTTGACGCCCGAGAGCGTGACCGACTTGTTCGCATGCCGGGCGCGGTCGCGCAGCAGCAGCAACATGCCCAGAGCCGAGCTGTCGAGGTAGCTGACGTCCGTCGAGATCGACGACGAAGTCGGAGTTTTCGGGCAAGGCGATCAGGCGCTCGAGCGCATCGCGGTATTCGCGATGCGCATTGAAATCGAAACGGCCGGCAAGCTTCATCACGGGCTTTGCCATCGTGCAGGCTGACTTGAGTTTCCATACTTTTCTCCGTGTCGCCAGTGCGGCGCGCGCTAAACGCTCTTGCGTAAAGGCAAGCGCAAGCGGGTGATCACTCTTTGCGCGATTTCACCTAGTGGGGCCTGCTCATCGACGGCGCCTATCGCCCAGGCTTCACGCGGCATCCCGTAGACGACGCAGGAGCCCTGATCCTGACCGATGTTCCAGCACCCCGCCTGGCGCATCGCCAACATGCCCTGGGCGCCATCCTTGCCCATCCCGGTCAGTATCACACCAAGCCCGTTGGCGCCAACCTGGCGCGCAGCAGAATGAAATAGCACATCGACCGAGGGACGGTGGCGATTGACCGGCTCGGTTTTCAGAAGTTCACAGAAATAGCTCCCACCGCTGCGTTTGACCGCCAGATGGGAATGGCCCGGAGCGAGGTAGGCGTTTCCAGGCTGAGCACCCGTTCACCGTTTTCGGCCTCCTTGACGTGCAGTCGGCACAGGCCGTCCAGTCTGCGCGCGAAAGAACCGGTGAACATCTCGGGCATGTGCTGGACGATCAGGATGCCAGGCATGTCGGCCGGCAGCGCGGTCAGAAAATCCTTGATCGCTTCGGTTCCTCCCGTCGAAGCGCCCACCAAAACCAGCCTTTCACGCAACACATTGCTCTCCAGTCCCGCAGCCGGAGGAGCCGGTGCGGCGACAACTTCGGCGGTACGCGGATTCAGTTCAAGCCTCTTCTTCTGATTGAGCCGTGCCAGAAAGGCGCCGCGTATTTTCTCGCAGATCTCTTCGCTCTGTGGCCTCAGGCCGCGCAGCGAAAACCTCGGCTTGCTGACGATGTCCACGGCCCCAAGTTCCAGGGCCTTGAAGGCGTTGTCCGAACCTCGCTCGGTATGGCCCGAGATCATCAGCACCGGCAGAGGGCGCTCGCGCATCAGTCGTTCGAGGAAAACCAGGCCATTCTCGCCCGGCATCTCGACATCGAGCGTCACGACATCGGGCTCGAGACGGCGGATCTGCGCATCGGCGCTCGCCGCATCCGCAGCCGAGCCGACCACCTCCAGCCCATCGCCTTTGTTGATGATCTCGGTCAGCACCGAGCGCATCAGCGCCGAATCGTCGATCACGAGAACCTTGATGGTCATTTGAACCTTCGGACTCAGACCGATTTGCGATCGGCCCGCATATAGACGGTGCGGCCCTGCGAGCGGAAAAGATCGGCGGCGTGGATGAAGTTCTCCGAGTGACCGGCAAACATCAGCCCTTCCGGGCGCAGCAGAGGGACAAAGCGCTTGAGGATCGTGTACTGGGTCGGCTTGTCAAAATAGATCATTACATTGCGGCAGAAGATCACGTCGAGAGGCCCCTGCAACGGGCCAGGAAGATTCGAGCAGATTGACCTGGCGAAAGCTCATCAGCCTCTGCAGTTCCGGTCTCACTCTGACCTTGCCCGCCTGATCTCCCGTGCCTTTCAGGAAGTACTTCTGGACCCGCTCGGCCGACATCCTGTCTATCCTGTCCAGGCCATAGACGCCGCGTTCCCCCTGGGCGAGCACGTTCGTATCGAGATCGCTGGCGATGATCTGCACCGGCGGGTTCAGAGACCCATAGGCCTCACAGGCCGAAATCGCGATCGAGTACGGCTCCTCACCGGTCGATGCGGCGCAGCACCAGATCTTGACCGGGCGATGAGAGTCGCTCTTGCGCAGAAAATCGACCAGCACATCGAAGTGATGGGCCTCGCGGAAGAACGAGGTCAGGTTGGTCGTCAGCGAATTGACGAACTCTTCCCATTCCTTTGCGTCGTGGGTCGACTCGAGCTTGTCGAGGTAGTCGGCGAAGCACTTCTCCCCTTTCGCTCTCAGACGACGGGCGAGCCGGCTATAGACCATGTCCTGCTTGATCGGAGACAGCGAGATTCCGGCGTGCTTGTAGATCAGTGCGCGCACGCGCTCGAAGTCCTTCTGCGTGAACAGGAATTCTCGCTCGCCGGGATCGATACGGCGCAGATTCTCATAGATCGCCGCTCTGGCCTTGGCGCCCGAATCCACCGTCGGCGAAACGCGCGCGGGGGGAGCCGCAGGCCGAGCCAGCGGAGACACCGGTCGCGCCGGAGTCCGTCGCGGTCCCCCGACTGGAAGGCGTTAAGCCCCCAAGGGAGAAAGAGAGGAACGCGTCGGCGCCGGTCGGGAAGGCGCTGGGCGCAGGAGGCGATCCGGCTCCGGGTTTTTTCAAAAAATCGCTCATCGCCACCCCTCCTGAAAGCGCAGCAAAGCGGTGCCCATCTGCTGAGCGCCCACGTCGGGCACCCGCCCTTGCGCACATGGCGCCGCGAACTCAAGCAGATGGTCGCGCGCACGACTCGCCGCGGCGCGCAACGGATCGCTCGTCCGGCCCAGCGCGCGCAGCATTTCGCGTACCAGAAGCGTCGACGTCGCAGCGGCCTCGAGCAGGGTTTCGTCCACCAAGCCGCTCTTTCGAATAGCGAAGGCGCGCTCCAGCGCCAGAGCCAGATCCCGAATCTCGCCAAGAGCGAGCGCGGCGGCGGCGCCTTTGAGCGTATGCGCCGAACGAAAAACCGTCTCGAGCTGCCGCGGATCCGCATTTCCGGGTTCGAGCAAACTCAGGCTCGCATCGATGCGGGCGAGAAGCATCTCGGCCTCGCCCCGGAATATGTGATGGAACTGGCTCAGATCGATTTGCATGGCTCCCCCATTTGTATTCTGATGCCCACCGGGCTTGCACAAGTCTCGCCACAAGATCAGGGCTTCTTGGCGGTCGGCAGGGCGGGCAGGTCGGAAGCTTCGCCTCCCCCGCGTCATTCGCTGCGCCTTCCGCCGGGTTTGTCTTCGCATTCTTATCCAGAGTCTGGCCAGCCTGGGCCAGCATCTCTTCGGTGTGCCGGTTCATCACGACGATACTGATCCGCCGGTTGATCGCAGCATAGGGATTTTTGGCATCGAGAGGAACCGTCGCAGCCAGAGCCGACCACGCGCGCGATCTTGGCTTCAGCCAATCCAGCGAGAACCATCTCACGCCGACAGGCGTTGGCTCGGTCGGCCGAGAGTTCCCAGTTTCCGACTCCCTTGTCCCCTCCGGCATAGGGCGTCGCATCGGTATGCCCGGAGAGGCTGATCCGGTTATCGATACCGTTGAGCGAAGAAGCAACCGCCCGGAGGATCTCCCGTGTATAGCTCTTCAGAGTCGCGGCGCCCGAGTCGAACATCGGCCTGTTCCGCTCATCGACGATCTGAATTCTCAGCCCTTCGCTGGTGATGTCGAGAAGCAGCTGATTCTTGAACTGACGCAGCGTCGGATTCGCTTCGATCAGCGCCTCGATCTTCTGCTTGGCTTCCTCGAATCGGGCACGCTCGGCCCTTTCCCTATCCGCGGGATCAACCTGCGCGGCCTTCATCTTCTTGTGATGATCGCTGAGCTTGTCGCCAGCGGGCAACCTGGCCGACGGTGCGCGTCAAATCCTCGCCCCCCCCAGGAATCAGGGAGGTTGCATCGCCCGAGCCGCTGCCACCCAGACATCGATACTTTCAGGGGGGACTCGAAATACTCGGCGATACCCTTCAGATCGGCCTGGGTCGTCGAACCGAGCAGCCACATCAGCAAGAAGAAGGCCATCATCGCGGTCACGAAGTCGGCATAGGCGAGCTTCCACGCGCCGCCGTGCGCGCCTCCCCCGCCCTTCTTGATCTTCTTGACAACAATAGGTTGCTGGGTTGTTTCAGCCATTTGCGCTCGCCGCGTTCACAGTCGTTCTGGAATCGATCACTTCTTGCGATTCTTGATTTCGGTTTCCAGCTCGGCAAAGCTCGGTCGGTCAGACGAGAAGAGCACTTTGCGACCGAACTCGATCGCAACCTGAGGGGCGTAGCCGTTCATGCTCGCCAGCAGCACGACCTTGATGCACTGGAAGATCTTGGATCCCTCCTCGACCTTGAGCTCGAGCTGGCTCGCGATCGGGGAAACAAAACCGTAGGCGAGCAGGATGCCGAGGAATGTGCCGACCAGCGCGCCGCCAATCATCTTGCCCAACACGGCCGGCGGCTCGCCGACCGAGCCCATCACATTGACGACCCCCATCACCGCAACGACGATACCGAAGGCGGGCAGTGCGTCGGCGGTCTTCGCGACTGCGTGAGCGGGGGCATGGGCCTCCTCGTGGTGGGTCTCGATCTCCATGTCCATCAGGTTTTCGATCTCGAAGGCGTTCAGGTTGCCGCCCACCATCATCCTCAGGTAGTCGGTCAGGAATTCGGTCGCGTGGTGGTCGGCCGTTACGCTCGGGTATTTGCCAAAGATCGCGCTGGCTTCGGGGTTCTCGACGTCGCCTTCGATCGACATCAGCCCTTCCTTGCGCACCTTGGCCAGTATCTCGTAGAGCATCGCGAGCAGATCCATGTACATCGCCTTGTTGTACATGGACCCTTTGAAGATCGAAGGGATCGCCCCAAGGGTTGCCTTGATCGTCTTCGGTCCATTGCTGGCGATGAAGCAACCGACCATCAGACCGATGATCGCGCCGTACTCGGCAGGCACCCACAGCGCGGCAAGACTGCCGTGGATCGCATATGTACCCAATGCGGCCGCCAGAGCCACCACATAGCCGATGATCAAAAGCATGCCCGACCTTCCCCTGATTCGCGATGCGGCCAAAAGCCGCTACTGTAGCCGTATCGGCACCGGGAAGGGAAACTTGAGCTGAGGGCGAGATGCCGTCACGAGCGACAAGCGCGCACCAGCAGCCTGAAGAGAGGCAAAAGGGTTCAACTCCCTTTACTGCTTCGCTGCAACACGGAGATGCAGGAAAGTTAAGCCTAATCGGCTGAAACCGGCGTGCTCGCCCGGGCGGCGCGCCGCGTCTTGCCGGCGCGCGAGGGCATGTGACAGAGGCCGCAGACATAGCCGTGGGTCGGGTCGAAAGCATGGGCGACGAAGCGCCCGCCACAGCAGGTGCAGGTCGTGCGCTGGAGCATCTTCGCCTCAAAGAAGCGATTCAGAGTCCAGGCCCGGGTCAGACTCAGCACGACATCGAGCTGGTGCTGCTCGCAGTGATCGAGATACATCCGGAACGCGGAGAGAATCGCATCGAGCCCATCCATTCCGGCGTTCTCACGCAGGAAGTCGTAAAAGCCCAGGTAAAGCGAAGCGTGGATATTCTGCTGCCAACTCATGAACCAGTCGGTCGAAAACGGCAGCATGCCCTTGGGAGGGGATTCCCCACGCACTTCCTTGTAAAGACGCAGCAGGCGCTCACGCGAAAGGCCGGTTTCAGCTTCGAGCATCTGCATCCGCGCCCCCAGGCGAATCATTTCGATCGCGCGCTGGGTGTCGACGGCGTCCTGAACCACACTGCGACTGGCCATGATTCTGGCTCAGGCGAGGTTTTCGACCGGACGGGAAGAAGCCACAATCGCCGCATGAATGCTGGAGATTCCGGCATCGCGCTCGTGGCTGGAGAGCAGATTCAGCAGCAGCTCGTCATTGAAGCGGGCCTGACACAACACCATGCCCGAGCCCGCCATGCGCAGGACCTGAGCGGGAGAGAGATCCGCAATCACGTCGGCGGCATCGATACCAAGGCCGAGCTGAAACATCGCTGAAGCTCGGTCTTCGGCCAACAGGCGCTGAGCGAGCATCAGATAGGACAGGTTCAGCTCGCGAATTTCTTCTGACATTCGTGCGGTGCGCATGTTTTCCCCCAATTTTCCCTCTTCAAGAGAGGTTTTTCTGTGAGACGAACAGTAACGCGGCGCTTCATGAAACTTGAGTCGGAATTTGCCCAAATGTTGGGTAAGAAATTACCAGGGTATATGTGTAGGAGTTCTTCCTACACAAGAAAGCCTTCGGAAGATTTGCTATCGGGAGCCCGCCAACCTGTTCAGCATAGCGAATCCCGCCGCCGAAAACACCTCGGCAACCTCTCCCATTGCGAGGGATCAAGGAGATGGCTCAGACAAAGACGTCGACCACCCGCCCTATCGCCGTGCCACCGCGTCCGATCGCTTCGACGCCACCGACCAGCGCATTAGTCGTTCCGGTAACCACCGACCCCACGGCATGGACAGTCGCATTGATGTCACGCTCAACAGCATGGACCGCCTGCTCAACCCCGCGACCCACCGCTCTCGCTCCGGCTGGCAGGCACGACAGCGGCAGCGCTTATCGCTGCAAGCGATCCGATCGGGTTCATCGCTGACCTCGCGTTCTTGTTTGCAGCATTTGTGCAAGAAATGTGGCCTGTTGCGCGTTTGAGCTTCCTTGTCTGTCTTTACGGCCAGAATTTTAGGGACTTTAGGCTTTGCTGCATGAAAAAACTTTGGGTCCCTGACCGCACGAAAACTGCGGGCGCAAAAAAAGCGGGGCAGGAAAATCCTGCCCCGCTCTTCTGCACCCTCCAGAAATCAGCTCAGCCGGGAGAGGCGTTCAAGAGTGCGCGCGCGCCCGAACAGCTCGAGCACCTGATCGATGGAAGGTGTGTGTTCGACACCGAATAGCGCGACCCGCAGAGGAATCGCCAGAAGGTGCATCTTCTTGAGCCCCTGCTCGGCACAGGTCGCCTTGATCGCGTCGTTCAGCGCCGCGGCATTCCATTCGACCTCGGCGAGTTTGGCCTTCAGGTTCGCCAGCGCCGCCCTTCCCGCCTCGCCCAGATGCTTTTCGACGAGCGCTGGCGGGATTTCGAACTCGGCATAGAAAGGTTCAAGCGAATCGGCCAGCTGAACCAGCGTGTTGGCGCGCTCGCGGTAGAGCGCGACCAGAGCGGGCAGATCCACCCCACCCGTCACCTCGACTCCGCGCTGAGCGAGCCGCTGCGCAGCCAGTTCAGCGAGGCGCAGCGGGGGCCAACTCACGCAGGTAGTGCGCGTTGAGCCAGTCGAGCTTACCGAAGTCAAACTGCGCCGCCGACGGCGTGATGCGGTCGAGGTCGAACCATTCAACGAGCTTCTCGCGGGAGAACACTTCGTCATCACCGTGGCTCCAACCCAGGCGGGCCAGATAATTGATCACCGCATCAGGCAGATAGCCGTCCGCGTCGTACTGCATCACGCTGACCGCTCCGTGACGCTTGGAGAGCTTCTGCCCATCCGGACCGAGAATCATCGACAGGTGCGCATACTCGGGCACTTCAGCGCCGAGCGCGTGCAGGATGTTGATCTGGCGTGGAGTGTTGTTGACGTGGTCGTCGCCGCGGATGACATGGGTGATGTTCATATCCCAGTCATCGATGACGACACAGAAATTGTAGGTCGGAGTGCCGTCCGGGCGGGCAATGATCAGATCGTCGAGCTCGGCGTTATCGAACTCGATCGCACCCTTGACGATGTCGTTCCAGCCCACCTTACCCGAAGTCGGATTGCGGAAGCGAACGACCGGCTTGACGCCTTCGGGCACGGCCGGCAGGACCTTGCCCGGTTCGGGACGCCAGCGCCCGTCGTAACGGGGTTTCTCGCCGCGGGCACGCTGAGCTTCGCGGATCTCGGTGAGTTCCTCGGGGGTCGTGTAGCACAGATAGGCCCGGCCATCGGCGAGCATCTCAGTGATCACCTGACGATAGCGGTCCATTCTCTGCATCTGATAGAAAGGGCCTTCGTCCCAGTCCAGCCCCAGCCATTTCATGCCGTCGAGGATCGCCTGAACCGCCTCGGGCGTCGAGCGCGCGAGGTCGGTATCCTCGATCCGCAGGATGAAATCGCCGCCGTGATGGCGGGCGTAGGCCCAGGAGAAAAGTGCGGTGCGCGCGCCTCCGATATGGAGAAAACCGGTCGGGCTGGGAGCAAAGCGGGTACGGATACGTCTGGCCATGAAAACTGTCCGGAGAAAATTTCAACGCAGCCATTTTACCGGACGCCAGGACATCGCGCGCAGATCATTGACCTCTGGCGAACTTGTCGCTACCATAGCGAGCTTCGCGTTATTCGCGGTCGAAGGGCAGTTAGCTCAGTGGTAGAGCATCGCCTTCACACGGCGGGGGTCACTGGTTCGATCCCCAGTACTGCCCACCATCCTTCGATCGCATAAGCACCCCCGGGCAGTTAGCTCAGCGGTAGAGCATCGCCTTCACACGGCGGGGGTCACTGGTTCGATCCCAGTACTGCCCACCATCTCCAGAATCTTCAAACTCCCCGGGAAAGTGTCCCCGGGCGAGCTTGACAGCTCATTTTCCGCTGGTTATAAAGTCCCGACAGCTTGGTGCGGTGCGGAAACCCAGTGCCGACAAGGTTTTTGGCCGGGTTTACCGGGTTTGCCAGGATTTCCATTTCTCACGACCGAATTGAGGGGATTTCTGTGAATAAGTCCGAACTGATTGACCATGTCGCCCAGGATGCCGGAATATCAAAAGTCGATGCCGGGCGAGCCATCGACGCGCTGATCGAAACCGTCAAACAGTCCCTGAAAAAAGGGGAAGACGTAACCCTGGTGGGTTTCGGCACCTTCACGGTCGGAGAGCGTGCCGCCCGAAGCGGCCGCAACCCCCAGACCGGCGAGACGATTGCGATCGAAGCCGCCAAGGTTCCGAAATTCCGCGCTGGCAAGGCGCTCAAGGATGGGTTAAACTAGCCGGCTTCGTTCTGACAGGGCGCTTTCCTGTCAAGCGACAGGCGGGTGCTTAGCTCAGTTGGTAGAGCGTCGCCCTTACAAGGCGAATGTCGGCGGTTCGAGCCCGTCAGCACCCACCATGAAATACCGCAAAATCAAGGACTTGAGCAATCAAGTCCTTTTTTGTTGCCTGTCGGAAACGCAATCAAAACAGCCTCTGCCACCCGTGGATTCGCCCAGCCACCTCTGCGCTGGCAGGGCGCGACAAGGCTCAGTTCGCCCTGTCGCCCCCCTCGTCAATGACTCAGGCCTTGAGCAGCCCCAGCAGTTCGTGCGCGACGAGCTCCGACGATGCCGGATTCTGGCCGGTGACGAGGTGGCCATCGACCAGTGCATAAGGCGCCCAGTCCGGGCCTTTCGAATAGTCGCCGCCATTGGCCTTGAGCATGTCCTCGACGAGGAAAGGCACGATGTTGGTGAGCTGAACGGCCTCCTCTTCGGTATTGGTGAAGCCGGTGACCCGGCGTCCCTTGACCAGCGGATCCCCGTTGGCGGCGCGAGTGTGACGGAAGATGCCCGGGGCGTGGCAGACCGCGGCGACGGGTTTGCCGGCCGCGAACATCGTCTCGATCAGCGAGATGGACTTCGCGTCCTCGGCGAGGTCCCAGAGCGGGCCGTGGCCGCCCGGATAGAACACCGCATCGAAATCACCCGGGTCGATATCGGCGAGTTTGTGCGTCGCGGCCAGCTGCGCGATGCTGGCTTCGTCAGCCTTGAAAGCGCAGCGTCGCATCGGTCTGGGCGCTAGGATCATCGCTTTTCGGATCCAGCGGCGGTTGCCCGCCCAGCGGCGAAGCCAGAGTGATGTCGGCGCCCGCATCCTTGAAGACGTAATAGGGAGCGGCGAACTCTTCGAGCCAGAAGCCGGTCTTCTTGCCCGTATCGCCCAGTTGATCGTGCGAAGTCAAAACCATCAGAATTTTCATCGTGTTCTCCATGATTATTCGTCGGTGCCGACCTGGATGATCAGCTTGCCGAAGTTGTGCCCCTGCAGCAGGCCGATGAAGGCCTGAGGAGCGTTTTCAAGACCGCTGACGATGTCTTCACGATAGCGGACGGTTCCGTTGCCGACCCACTCGCCCATCGCCTTCAGGAACTCCGGGTAGCGCGAAGCGTAGTCGTCGAAAATGATGAAGCCCTGGATGCGGATGCGCCGGGTCCAGCAGCGTGCGCATCAAAAGTGGGCTGCGATCGGGCCCCGCGGGCAACTCGGTCGCGTTGTACTGCGCGATCAGGCCGCACAGCGGCACCCGCGCGCCGGTGTTGAGCAGAGGCAGCACCGCGTCGAAGACGGCTCCGCCCACGTTCTCGAAATACACGTCGATGCCCTGCGGGCAGGCAGCCGCCAGCTCAGCGGCGAGTTCGGGGCTGCGGTGATCCAGACAGGCATCGAAGCCGAACTCCTCGACCGCGTAGCGGCATTTCTCGGCGCCGCCAGCGATGCCGACGACGCGGCAGCCCTTGAGTTTCGCGATCTGCCCGACGACAGAACCGACCGCGCCGGTCGCCGCCGCGACGACGACCGTCTCGCCTGTCTTGGGCTGCCCGATCTCCAGCAGGCCCATGTAGGCGGTGAAGCCCGTCATTCCCAGCACGCCGAGCGCAAGCGAAGGCTTGGCCATCCCGCTCAGCTTGTGCAGACCGACCCCGTCGGAGAGCGCATGGCTTTGCCACCCCGTATAGGCCAGCACCCACTCACCGGCCTGATAATCGGGGTGACGCGAAGCCTCGACCCTGCAGACGGTGGCGCCGACCATCACGTCGCCCTCTATTCATCGCCGCCGCGTAGGATTTGGCCGCGCTCATCCGGCTGCGCATATAAGGATCGAGCGACAGATAGACCGTGCGCAGCAGGAGCTGTCCGTCCTCGGGCTGAGGAAGCGGACCGTTTTCGATGCGGAAGTTCGCGACGGTAGGCGCGCCCTCGGGTCGCGAGGCGAGAAGCACTCGCGTGTTTTGTCCGGGTGTCATCACAGCGCTTGCTCCAGAATTTTGCGGCTCACAGACAGATCGACGTCCTTGTGCTCGCCGAGCGCGACCATGCCGTGCGCTTCGAGCTGCGACAGGATCGCAGCAATCCCATCAGCATCGACGCCATAAGCGGACAGCCGGGTCGGCAAGCCAAGGGACTCGAAGAAGGCGCGGGTGCGGGCTATCGCCGCATCGATGCGCCCTTCCTCATCCCCTTCCTCATCCCCTTCACGGATCCCCCAGACGCGCTCGGCGTACTGCAGCAGTTTGGCGCGCTTGGCTTCGCGGCGGACCTGCAGATTGGCCGGCAGCACGGCAGCCAGCGTCCGGGCATGGTCAATGTTGTACTTCGCGGTCAGCTCGTGACCCAGGACATGGGTACTCCAGTCCTGAGGCACCCCCGCCCCGATCAGCCCGTTCAAGGCCAGCGTGGCGGTCCACATCAGGTTGGCCCGGGCGGAGTAGTCGGTACTTTCAACGGCCAGAGGCCCTTGCTCGATCAGGGTCAGCAACAGGCCTTCGGCCAGTCGGTCCTGAACGTGGCCGCCCGCCGGAAAAGTCAGGTATTGCTCGATGGTGTGGATGAAGGAATCGACCACGCCATTGGCGAGCTGACGCTGCGGCAGCGTATTGGTTTTGACCGGGTCGAGAATCGAGAACACCGGAAACAGCAGAGGGCTGAAGAAGGGCAGCTTGGCGCCTTGCGCCTTGATCGTGACCACCCCTCCGCTGTTCATCTCGGAGCCCGTCGCCGGCAGGGTCAGTACCACGCCCAGCGGAAGGGTCTGAGCGATCTTGCGGCCGAAAGTGTGGAGAATTTCGATCGGCTCGCCCTCGTAGCGCGCCGCGGCGGCGACGAATTTGGTTCCGTCGATGACCGAGCCACCTCCGACCGCGAGCAGGAAGTCGATGCGATTCTTCTTCACCTCCTCGACGGCCCGCATCATCGTTTCAAAGCTGGGGTTCGGTTCGATGCCGCTGAATTCGAACACCTGACGCTCACCGAGTGCGGCGCGCACTTCGGCGAGCGTGCCATTCTTGCGCGCGCTCTCGCCTCCCAGCAGGATCAGCACCCTGGCCTGGGCCGGCACCAGAGTCGCCAGCTCAGCGAGCTTGCCTTCACCGAAGGCGATTCGGGTCGGATTGTAGAAATCGAAGTTTTGCATCTAAGCCTCCACTTATTAGACCGGTCGTCTATTTTCAATCCAAAATAAACGGCGTCACAACAACGCCGCTCAGAAATTGCTTACTTCAGGCCGAGCATCTCGCGCGTCGCCGCGAGGGCCGAGTCCAGAGTGCTGTCATCGCGTCTCAACTTGGCCAACAGGCTCGCCCCCAGCCAGGTCTCGTACAGCCACAGCGCCAGGTCCGGCGCGGCACGCGGGTTCAGGATGGAGCCATCCCCCTGCCCGGCCGCAATGCACTCGGCTAGACGCGCCAGGATGTCCTCGGTACCCTTGAGCATCGTCGAGCGCATCGCATCGGACAGATCCGCCACTTCCGCCGCGAGCTTGACGATCAGGCACTTGCCGCTGTCATCCTCGCCGCCCTGGATCTCGATCCAGCGCTGCAGGTAAAGACCCAGACGCTCGGCGCCCGTCCTGGCTTCCCGAGCGAAGAGTGCGTCCATCCGCTGCAGATAACCCGCGAAATACGATTCGAGCAAGGCATCGCCGTAGAGCTCTTTCGACGCGAAGTAATGGTAGAAAGAGCCTTTCGGCACGCCTGCGCTGTTCAGAATCTCGGTCAGCCCCACTCCGACAAAGCCCCGGGCCGCGATCAGGCGCTGGCCGCAGTCGAGGATGTGTTGACGAGTATCGAGGAATTTTTCTTTCACGGACCCGACTCTACACAAGAATAGACCGGTCGTCTAGTTTTATTGCGAAACAGCTCGAACGCGCGCCTTCACCCCCACGTGGACGGCAGGGAACCTGGATAGGCCCTCGCCCAGCAGCGCAAATCGCCCCGGGCGCTCAGCCCAGACTTGCCCGCGGCGGCACGAACGCGCGCTGGCGGGCCAAGCCTCCGGCGAGAAGCGCGAAGTCGGAATCCTCGTATTCGGCTTCGAGCACTTCGAGCACCCAAACCCCGACCAGATTGGCCTTCCCGCTTTCGGCGTGAAGGCGCTCGTGCACATCTTGGAAAAGGCGGCCAAGAAAGTGCCGCTCGACCGTCTGGGCAACGATATTGAGGAATTCGCCGCTCTGCGCGCCAAAGCCCAGAGTCAGGCGCTGCTGCAGGCCAAGCGTGCGGATCAGCTTGCGATCGCTGGCGAGCTGGCTCTTCAATTCAAGCAACAGCAGGCGCCCATCCGGAGCCAGATGGACGGCCGGATTGAGCATCAGGCGGGTATGCCCATTGTCGGACATCACGATGATCCGGGTGCTCTCTTCCGCTGCGATCAACGCGCGCTGGCTGGCTGTCAGGGGACGGGTATCCATCGTTCTCTCCAGAGGAAAACCTGCAATCCGATTCCGGATCCACCGGAATGATCGAAACTTTCACTGAAGATTACCCGCGCCCATCGGCGCTGTGGAAATACAAAAACCTTATTAGCTTCGACACAAAGCCTGATGCCCCCTGCCGTTTTGTCCGGCATGTATAAGCATCTGAAAAACCGTTCGTTCTCTCTATCCACTGATCGGCAAGCCGTACAGTGAAACAAGTGCCCGGCATGACGGGCTCGTCTTTAGCGTGATCACGTCCGGAGTTCCCATGCCATCCAGCGTCCCTTCCTTTCTCGAACAACTGGCGCGTCACCCTGAGACCGACAAACGGCTGTGGCTGGATACCGAACAGCGAGTCGTTGGAAAATTCCTGCGCTGCCAACTCGCCAGCGTCTTCCAGCCCGTCATCGACCTGAACGAGCAGACGAGTTTCGCCCGTG
>CAXXGJ010000034.1:0-6078 GCA_963677895.2 Treponemataceae bacterium
ATGTCGCGGCGATGGCGGAAAGCGCGCGGCGCGCTGCTTCAGCCGAGCGGAGGACGAGGGGGAGGGAGAGAAGGCCTTCGTTCCAGAGCCTGCCCGATTCGGCCATGGAAGCCGTCACGGCGGACGCGAGACGAGCCGCCCCTTCCGTTTCGGCGAGCCGCCGCCCCTCCGTTTCCGCGCGCTCCGCGTCGCCCCGCGACAGGGCCGCGGCAAGCGCCGAGGCGGTATCCAGCGGCGAATCGGGTGATGCTGACGCAGACTCCGGCGCGGTCGGCCTAGCGACGCCGGCGGCCGACGATTTTTGCGCGTTCCTGCTTCCGTCTTTTCCCCTGTTCGCGGCCCAGGCTAGCAGATCGTCCAGCCTGTCCCCCGAAGTATTTGCGCTGGGTACCGCGCCCGCGCTGGATGCCGCGCTTGCGCCAGGTGTTGAATCCACGACGCTGGAGTCCGCGAAACCGAGGGCCCTGAGGGCGGCGGCGCGCAGTTCGGGCTCGATGGACCCGGGCGCCGGTATGCCGCCTGTGTCCATGATGGCCGCGTCGAGGCCGGCGCGGACGGCCGCTTCCACGAAAAGGGAAGTCACCGCCGGGCGCGCGGCCTTGGGAAGTCCGTAGGACACGTTACCCACCCCGAGGACGGTGAGCGATCCCGGACAGGCCGCCTTTATCGCGCCGATCGCCTCGATGGTGGTCGCCGCGTCTCCTCCTGCCGCGATCGTGAAGGTGAGCGGGTCGAAGAGAAGCGCCTGCGGCGGAAGGCCGAACTCCGTCGTGGCGATGTCGTAGAGGCGGCGGCAGATGCGTGTCTTATCGGCGACGGAGCGCGCGGGTCCGGCGCCGTCCATGGCCAGGCAGACGACGGCGGCGCCGAATTCCGCCGCCAGGGCGAAGACGCGCCGGGTCCGCTCGGGGTCCTCGAGGCTCGTCGAGTTGAGGGTGGGGCGGCCGCCGACGAAGGGCAAGGCGCGCGCCAGAACCTCGGGATCGCCTGAATCCAGACAGAGCGCCGCCTGCGCCCTCGGGGTGATGAGGGAGACGAGACGCTCCAGGTCGGCCGCTTCGTCCCTTCCCGGACGGGAGAGATGGAGGTCGATGGCCGCGGCGCCGCTCGCCTCCTGCGCCAGGGCCTTGTCCGCCATGCCCTCGAAGTCCTCGGCGTCGAGGAGGGCGGCGAAAGCCGCCGAGCCGGCCGAATTCGCCCTTTCGCCGATTTTGAAGAGACCGGGACCTATGCCCCGCGCCCTGTAGAGCGAAGAAAGCGCCGGCCTTGGAACCGGTCTCGCCGACGGCGTTGGCCTGTCGCCGAGGCGCGCGTGGAGGGCGGCGATATGGGCCGGGCTCGTGCCGCAGCAGCCGCCGACGATGGCGACACCGAAGCGCCTGGCCAGGGCTTCGACTTTTTGCGCGAAAATTTCGGGACCGAAAGGGTAAGAGGTACAACCATTTACCGAGTAGGGCAGGCCGGCGTTTGGCATGAAGCAGACAGGGTATGGGGAGAGAGCCGCGAGCTCCTCGAGGGAACTCGCGAGTTCGTCGGGGCCGCCCGAGCAGTTGAGGCCGAGAGCGAGCGGCGCGAAGGGCGAGACGATGGCGACGAAGGCGGCGATGTCGGTTCCTGCCAGCATCCTTCCCCGCCCGTCCACGGTGGCGGAAACGATGAAGGGAAGCCCGCGTCCGCCTTTTGGGCTGCGGAGCGCCGCGATAGCCGCCTTGATCTGGAGCGGGTCCTGGCAGGTCTCGATGATAGCCAGGTCGGCGCCTCCGTCCGCGAGGCCGCGTGCCTGGGGGAGATAGGAGGCGAGGAGTTCCGCGTAGGTGGATGAGCCCAGGGATGGCGGCGCGTCGCCCGGCCCCATCGAGCCCGCCACGAGGCGGCGTCGCGCCCCCGTACCCGCATTGCGCGCCGCCTTAGCCGCGAGGCCGGCAGCCGCCCGGTTTATCGCGTAACTCAAGGCTTCCGCGCCGCTATGCCAATCTTCAGCGCCGCCAGGCCAGCCCTCGGCATAAGGTTCGAGGTCACGCGCGCTGGCCGAAAAAGTGGCCGTCTCGACGAGGTCCGAGCCCGCGTCGAAATATGCCTTGTGCAGCGCTTCCAGGATGTCGGGGTGCTCCAGCGGAACGAGGGCCAGGCGCCCTCCCGCGGCGACTTCGGGCGCGAGGGCCTCAAGCGCCGTGCCTGTCGAACCGTCGGCCAGCGTCAGCCTGTCGCCAAACATCGACGCAAAGCGCGCGTCGTGAGCGGCGCTATCGGAGACGGCGCCGCTCACGACGCGCCGCCTTTCGGCCCGAAAAGGGCGTCGAGGATCCACCGGGTTCCGGCGCCGCGTCCCATCGTGAAAAAGTGCAGACCGGGAGCCCCGGCATCGAGAAGTTCACGGCAGAGTCTTTCCGTCCAAGCTATGCCCGCGGCCCTTTCCTCTTCGGGACTTCTGGCTTCCCTGAGGGCGCTCACCAGTCCCCGCGGGAGATCGACGAAGAAGGTGCGCGGGATCATGTCCAGGCTCGAAGCCTTGAAGAGCGGCTTTATGCCGGGCAGGACGGGCGCGTCGATGCCTCTTTCGCGGAGGCGCCGCACGAGCTCGATGTAAGGCTTCGCCTCGAAGACCATCTGCGTGATGGCGAAACTCGCGCCAGCGGTTATCTTTTCAGCCAGGTGCTCGATATCGGTCTCGAGGTTCGGGGCGGCGAAATGTTTCTGGGGATAGGCGGCGACGCCCATGGTGAATGCCGTGGGCTTGCCCTCGGCCGGCGGCGTGTACACGCCCGAATTCAGCTTGGAAATGTGGGCCACGAGATCAGAGGCGTGGGCGTAGCCCTCTTCGCCCGAGCCTCCGCCCGCGGGGGAATTCCGTACGGCAGCCTGGCCCGCCGGCGTGAAGCGATCATCGCCCATCACGACGAAAAGATCGCGAAAGTTGGCGTAGTGGAGGTCTATGAGTAGGTCCTCGACGTCGAGCCTGTCGGCCATCCCCCCGACGATGTGGGGCACGGTCGTCAGCCTGAAGGCGTCCCGCAGCGCCACGGCTGTTCCCAAAGTGCCCGGCTTTGTCCGCAGGGCTACCCGCCGCGGCCCATCCGCCGAATCGGCCCAGGCCTTCCCGCCCGGGTGGTCGGTCACCGATATGAAGGAAGGATTGTGCGGCGCTATGGTCTCCACGGCCGCCATGATCGATTCCAGGTCGCCGCCGCGGGGCGGCGGGACCACCTCGATGGATACGCAACGACCTGACGCGAGGGCCTCGAGAATACTCGAAGGGGAGGAAATGTTCCGCTTTTTCGCGGTGGCATCGGAATTTACACTCATAGGATTTCGCCGATCCTAGCACGCGACCGTCGAGGGGTCAAGCGAAGCGGAACCAGGCGAAACGGCGTCAGGCATCCGTACGACGCAGAAATCGCGTATTGACAGTTCATATGTAGTTATGCATAGTAACACAATCTTGAAGCGGCTAGGGATAGCGCGAAACATCGCGGCCCCTTAGCCATTCCATTGGAGGAATAGCGTCCATGAGCGAAAGAGACGGTCGCGTGGGTATGATATGTGACATGAATATGCCCCGGCCTGCTTCTTGCGCGCGTCGCGACGCAGGGTACGGACGGGGCGGTTTCTAGGCGGCCCCAAGGGAGGCCGCGTCGCTTCGCGCCACTGAGGCGCGACCGGAGGCCTCATGCCCGTACGAATTCCAGACGATCTTCCCGCCGCGCGACAACTCGAAGAAGAAAACATTTTCGTGATGACGAAGGAGCGCGCCTTCCACCAGGATATCCGCGAGCTCAGGATCGCCGTCCTCAACCTCATGCCCACCAAGATAGTCACCGAAACCCAGATACTGCGTCTTTTGGGCAATTCGCCGCTCCAGACGGACATACGCTTCATACGCATGGCGACCCACGAGTCGGCCAATACCCCCATCGAGCACCTCGACGCCTTCTACGAACCCCTGGACGAAATCCTCGAGGAACGTTTCGACGGCCTCGTGATCACCGGCGCCCCGGTCGAGACCATTCCCTTCGAGGACGTGGACTACTGGCCCGAACTCGTCCGCCTCATGGACTGGTCCACCACCAACGTCTGGTCCACCCTCCACATCTGCTGGGGAGCCCAGGCGGGCCTGCACCACCACTACGGCATCGACAAGCGGCCCCTCGCGGAAAAAATGTTCGGTCTCTACCGGCACAGGACTCTCGATGCCAAGGAGCCTCTCCTCAGGGGCTTCGACGAGGAATTCTTCGCCCCGCACTCCCGGTACACCGAAGTCGACGCCGATGAAATCGCGGCCGTTCCGGACCTCAAGCTTCTCGCCACCTCAGAGGAAGCGGGCGTCTACCTCGCGGCCTCGCGCGACGGTCGCCGCGTCTTCGTCACGGGCCACCCCGAATACGACCGGCTGACCCTCAAGGCCGAATACGACCGCGATATCGCGAAAGGGCTGGCCATAAAGGTGCCGGTCAACTATTTCCCGGACGACGACCCGACGCGCGCGCCTCTCGTGACCTGGCGCTCCCACGCCCATCTTCTCTACGCCAACTGGCTCAACTACTGCGTGTATCAGGAAACCCCCTACGACCTCGCGGCGATCAATCTCCCTCGCGGAGGAACACCTTGAGCGAGAGAGACGGCAGACTGGGTATGATATGCAGCATGACAGGGCCCCGACCGGCTCATGGCGCGCGTCGCGACGCCGGAAACGGACGGGGCATATTCCAGGCGGCGGCCCAAAGGACCGCCGCGTTCTCTCCAGCGCCCTCGCGGCGCGCAAGGATACTTCCATGGCCGAAAACAGAAAACATTCTTTCGAAACGATAGCCGTACAAGCCGGACACAGCCCCGACCCGACAACCCTCTCCCGCGGCGTTCCCGTCTACCGGACTTCCTCCTTCGTCTTCAAGAGCGCCGAACACGCGGCCAACCTCTTCGGACTCAAGGAGTTCGGCAACATCTATTCCCGCTTGGGCAATCCCACGAACGAGATCCTGGAGAACCGCGTGAGCCAGCTCGAGGGCGGCGCCGCTTCGGTGGCGGTCGCCTCGGGCACGGCGGCGATATTCAACACGGTCATCACCATCGCCAAAGCGGGAGACGAGATCGTATCCGCTTCCAACCTCTATGGCGGCACCTACACCATGTTCGACGCCATCCTCCCCGACCTTGGGATCGTCACGAGGTTCGCGAATGTCCTCAAACCCGCCTCTTTCGAGGCGGCCATCAACGAAAAAACCCGGCTCCTCTATATCGAGACAATAGGCAATCCCGTGCTCGACCTCGCGGACATCGACGCGATATCAGCCATCGCCAGGAAAACATCATCTGCCCCTCGTCGTGGACGCCACCTTCACCACGCCCTATCTATTGAAGACGATAGAGCACGGCGCCGACATCGTCGTCAACTCCCTCACCAAATGGCTGGGCGGACATGGCACGGCGATTGGCGGCATAGCGACGGACGCGGGTACCTTCGACTGGTCCGATCCCAAATTCACGCTTTTCAACAGCCCCGACAAGAACTACCACGGCCTCCGCTGGGCCATCGACCTTCCTCCGGAACTCAGGAAGATCGCCTTCGCGCTGCGCTTCAGGACAGTGCCCCTGCGCAACCTCGGCGCCTGCCTCTCGCCGGACAACGCCTGGATGTTCCTTCAGGGCATCGAAACGCTCCATGTCCGCATGCCGAAACACGTCGAGAACGCCCTCGCCGTCGCGAAATTCCTCAAGAACCACCCCAAGGTCGCCTGGGTGCGCTATCCCGGCCTCGAGGGCGACGCGTCGTATGAGCTCGCCCAAATACTCCTGCCTAAGGGAGCGGGCGGCATGGTCGTTTTCGGCGTGAAGGGCGGAAGGCCGGCGGGCCAGAAGTTCATCGAATCGCTCAAGCTCTTTTCGCACCTGGCGAATGTCGGCGACGCCAAGAGCCTCGCGATCCACCCGGGAAGCACGACCCACTCGCAGCTCACAGACGAGCAGCAGATCGACTCGGGCGTCACGCCCGACCTCGTCCGTCTGTCCATCGGCATCGAGAATGTCGGAGATATCATCGCTGACCTGCAGCTCGGGCTCGCGGCGGTCTAGGAGGAAAGAGGG
>CAXXGJ010000035.1:0-25682 GCA_963677895.2 Treponemataceae bacterium
TGGATGTGGGCTGCGGAACCGGCGCCACAGCGAGGCTTCTCGCCTCCCAGGGACTGGCGGTGCTGGCCCTGGACTCCTCGGCGGAGCTTCTTGCCGGGGCAAGCAGTCCGGGCGTCACCGCGCTTCTGGGCCGGGCCGAGGCGCTACCTATTGCGGCGGCGAGCATGGATGCCGTGTTTTGCGAGTGCGTGCTCTCGGTCACTGGCCGCCCCGCGTCCGTGCTGGCCGAGGCCGCGCGGGTGCTGCGTCCCGGCGGGGCGCTGGCGCTCAGCGACCTGTACCTGCGCGAGACCGGAAACGCTCCCGCACCGGCCCGGGGCGACTGCCTGTCTGGGGCGTTGCCCCAGGCGGTTCTGTCCAGGCATCTGGACGAGGCCGGGTTTGTCGTCCAGCTGTTCGAGGACCATTCGCGCCTGCTGGCCGAGATGGCCGCCCGCCTGATCTTCGCGGGCCTGTCTCCGGCGGAGCTCGGCGACGGGTGCGGGCTCGGGGCGCGGCCCGGCTACTTCCTGTGTCTGGCCCGCAAGATCGCGGCCTGAAGGAGGACCCATGGACGAGACCCTCATGGACATCGCCCCCCTGGCCGGACAGGGGTTCTGCTGCAGCCAGATCCTGGGCCTGCTGGCCCTGCGCGCCCAGGGACGAGAGAACCCGGAGCTCATCCGGGCCCTGGGCGGGCTGTGCCACGGCCTGGGGGCCTGCCGCGAAACCGGGTGCGGCGTGTGCGGCGTCCTCACCGGAGGAGCCTGCGTGCTGGCGCTGTATTTCGGCAAGGGCAGGCCGGAGGAGTTCCCGGTGGAGCGCGCCGATCTGGCCCAGGCGGAATTCGTGGACTGGTTCGTGGAACGCACCCGCAGCCAGTACGGCGGCAGCGCCTGCGCAGACATCCTGGGGGACGACTCGGGCAAGCCGGACCTGAACCGTTGTGGCGGCCTGCTGGCCGAGGCCTGGGCAAAGCTCGTGGAGATACTGGCGGAGAACGGCCTGGACGTCACAGTGGGGCGCGATGGCTGAACCGACGCCTGGAGCTGAAATCCTTTCCGCAACCGAGGCCCTGTGCCCTGTGTGCCTGCGGCGCCTTCCCGCGACAAGGGAACGGCGCGGCGATTCGGTCTGGCTGGTGCGCAGCTGCCCGGAACACGGCAAGGCCGAGGCCGTCATCTGGCGCGGGGAGCCTGGATTCAAGGCCTGGCAGCGCTCCAAGACCCCTTCCGCGCCACCGGAGATGCAGACCCGGTCGGACTGGGGGCTGCCCCTTTGACTGCGGCCTGTGCCCGGAGCACGGACAGCACACCTGCACCGCCGTGGTGGAGGTCACGGACCGCTGCGACCTGAACTGTCCGGTGTGCTATGCCTCGTCCGGCGCGGCCGGGGCTGCGGACCCGCCGTTATCCGAACTGGCGCAACGCCTGGCCCAGCTTCGGCGCGCGGCCGGGGCCTGCAACCTGCAGCTCTCCGGCGGCGAACCGACCCGTCGCGACGATCTGCCGGAGCTCATCGCCGCCGCCCGCTCCCAGGGCTTCGGGCTGGTCCAGCTCAACACCAACGGCCTTCGCCTGGGCGCGGAATCCGGCTACGCCGAGCGGCTCGCCGCAGCCGGACTGCAGTCCGTGTTCCTGCAGTTCGACGGCCCGGACGAGGCCTGCCTTGCCCTGCGCGGCCGCCCGCTGCTGCGGGAGAAGCTCGCGGCCCTGGACGCCTGCGCCGCCGCCGGGCTGGGCGTTGTGCTGGTGCCGACCCTGCTGCGCGGTATCAATGACCAGGCCCTGGGCGAGATCCTGCGCCTGGCCTTGGCGCGCATGCCTGTGGTGCGCGGCGTGCACTTCCAGCCCGCCTCCAGTTTCGGGCGTTTCCCCGGCCGCATGGACGAAGCCCGCCGTCTGACCCTGCCCGAGGTGCTGCGGCTTCTGGTGGCGCAATCCGGGGGCATGCTCCATGCCGGGGACTTCCATCCGCCCTGCTGCGAACATGAGCGCTGCTCGTTCAGCGGGCGCTTCGCCTTTTCCGGCGGCAGGCTGCAGCCCATGGCCGAGGTCGGCTGCTGCGCCCCGGACGGGGAACTCACAGCGGAAGAGGGGGCCCGCCGCGCCAAGGCGTCCGTGGCCGGGCAGTGGGCAGCAGCGCCGATGCCAAAGCCAGAGCAACCGCGAGACGACTTCGAGCGCTTCCTGGCCGAGCGCGGCGCCGACAAGCGCTTCAGCATCTCCTGCATGGCCTTCCAGGACGTCGAGACCATGGAGGTCGAGCGGGTGCGCGGCTGCTGCATCCACACCCAGGCCCCGGACGGCCGTCTCATCCCCTTCTGCCTGTACAACCTCACGGCCAGAGACGGCACGCCCCTGTACCGGAGGCCCGCGCCATGAAGCAGGCCATCAGCCCGCTGGACCCCTGGCTGGCGCGCCGCATGGATCTTCCTGCCCCTGCGCCCGAAGCTGTCCTGGTCTGGCAGATGGCCGAACTGCGGCGCACCCTGTCCTGGGCGCGGCAGGCCAGCCCTTTTTTTGCGCTCCGGCTCGCGGCGGTCGATCTGGACGCCTTGCGCCGACCGTCCGACCTCGCCCTGTTGCCGCGCATGGAGCCGACGGACCTTTCCGCTGCAGGACTGCTCGCCGTTTCCCAGGACGAGGTGGCGCGGGTGGTGAGCCTCAATACCTCGGGCACCAGCGGGCAGCCCAAGCGCCTGTCCTTCTCCGAGGCCGACCTGGCGCGCACCCTGGAGTTCTTCCAGGTGGGCATGAGCACCCTGTGCGGGCCTGGAGACGTGGTGCTGGTGCTGCTGCCGGGCCGCCGGGAACAGGGCGTGGCCGACCTGCTGACCCGCGCCCTGCCCGCCCTCGGCGCCAGGGCCGTCATTCCGCCCGAGAACTGGACCCCGGCTGACCTGGCCACCGTGTTCCAGTCCCAGGGAGTGACCAGCCTGGTGGCCGCGCCGCGCCAGCTGCTGGCGCTGCTGGACAATGAGGTGGCGTGCGCCTCCGCCCGGCTGCGGCTTTGCACCGTGCTCTCCAGTGGCGAGCTTCTGCAGGACGGACTGCGCGCCCGCTTGGAGGAGGCCTTTTGCTGCGTGGTCTTCGACCACTGGGGCATGACGGAAACAGGCTACGGCGGGGGGGTGGAGTGTTCCGCCCACTGCGGGTATCATCTGCGCGAAGCCGACCTGCTGGTGGAGGTGGCCGACCCAGCCACCGGCCGACCCCTGCCGGTGGGCGAAACCGGGGAGATCCTTGTGACCACCCTGGGTCCCCGCGCCCTGCCGCTTCTGCGCTACCGCACCGGCGACGCGGCGCGCATGCTCCCCGGCCCCTGCCCCTGCGGCAGCCCGCTCCGGCGTCTGGGACCGGTGCTGGGCAGACTCGCGGCGGACGGCCAAGGCATTGAACAGCCACCAAAAGGACAAGGCGCTCCATGAACGGCATCCTGCAGGCTTTGCTCGACCACCTGGAACACGGCGGACCTCTGGTCCAGGCCACCATCCTCACCCACGAGGGCAGCACCCCCCGGTCTGCAGGCAGCCGCATGCTGCTGGCTGCGGACGGCGAGCCGGAAATGCACGGCAGCGCACGGAGCGGCGTGAAGATCGTGGCTGGCACAGTGGGCGGCGGACTGGTGGAGGCCAGGGTCATGGCCCGTGCGGCCCAAATCCTCGCCGATGGCCGGCGAAGCGTGGAAACCTTCGATCTCACGGGCGAACTGGCCGCCGGGGCGGACATGATCTGCGGCGGGCGGCTGCGCGTGTTCCTGGAGCGCATCAAGCCCGAGGACCTGCCATTGTTCCGCAGCCTGGAACAGGCCCTGCGGCAGGGCCAGCGCTGCCTGCGCCTGACCCCTCTGGACACGGGCCCTTCCGCGCTGCTGCTGCCCGACGGCGAGCAGCAGGGGGCCATGCTCTCTTCCTCCCTGGTCCAGGCCGCCATGTCCGCCGGGGCGGGCATAGGCGCGCCCGTGGTCCTGGAGCACGCGGGCCGGGCCTTCGCCCTGGAGCCCTGGGCCCCTGCCAGCCCGCTGTTCATCTTCGGCGCGGGCCACGTTTCCCGGCCCACGGCGCAAGTGGCCGCGCTGGCGGGTTTCCAGGTCACTGTGCTGGACGACCGGCCGGACTTCGCCAACGCCGAACGGTTCCCCCAGGCCATAACGCTGGTCCTGGAGCACTTCAACGACTGCTTCGCGGGCCAGCCCGCCGGTCCGGACGCCTTTGTGGTCATCGTCACGCGCGGCCATGTCCACGATGCCGGGGTGCTGGCCCTGGCCCTGCGCACGCGCGCCGGGTACATCGGCATGATCGGCAGCCGCCGCAAGCGCGACGCCGTGTATGAACGCCTGCGCGGCCAGGGTTTCACGGACGCGGACCTGGCCCGTGTGCACTGTCCCGTGGGGCTGGCCATCGGGGCCGAGACCCCGGAAGAGATCGCCGTCAGCATCGTGGCCGAACTCATCCAGTGCCGCGCCCAAAGGACAGCGCAGCCATGAGGGACGGGGTGCACCTCCTGCTCATGCGCCACGGCCAGATCGTGCAAAACGCAGGCCCGCGCCGCTTTGTGGGCTGCCGGAACCTGCCGCTGGACGCCGCGGGCCAGGCCCAGGCCAAGGCCGCCGGGAACGCCCTGGCCCGGATGGTACGGACGGGCCTGCCCCTGCGGAGGATCTATTGCAGCGATCTCTCGCGCAGTGCCGACACGGCACGGCTTGCCGCCGCAGCCTTCGACCCCCGGCCGGAGATCACGCCCCTGCCCGCCCTGCGGGAGATCCGCCTCGGCCAATGGGAGGGTCTGAACGCCGAGGAGGTGCGCGAACGCTTTCCCGGCCAGCTGGAGCGCCGGGGCGAGGACATGGCCGACTGCCGACCCGCCGGGGGCGAGAGCTTTGCGGACCTGCTGGCGCGCGTCCTGCCCGCTGTGGAAGACATTGTCCGGCGCGCTGCGGCGGCAGAGGAACGCCTCGTCCTGGTGGTGGCCCACGCGGGCGTCAACCGCGCCGTGCTCTGCCAGGCCCTGGGCCTGCCGCTGCAGCACGTGCTGCGTCTGCCGCAGGACTATGCCTGCCTGAACCTCCTGGTCTGGCGCGAGGGCGCCCTGGCCGTGCGCGCCGTGAACCTCGCCCCTGGCGCCCTCGCTCCGGGCTGGGCCGAGGCCTATGGCCTGCAGGCGGACGCATGAGCCGCACCGGCCCCCTTGCCGCAGTCATCCTGAGCGCGGGCTTGTCCACGCGCCTGCCGCACTTCAAGCCCCTGCTGCGCCTGGGGGGGGCGAGCCTGCTGGCCCGGAGCGCGAGCCTGTTCCGCCAGGCCGGGATTGAGCAGTGCGTGGCCGTGACCGGATGCCGCGCCGGGGAGGTGGCGGAAGAAGCCCGAGCCCTGGGCCTGCGTCCCGTCTTCAATCCAGATTTCGAGTCCGGCATGTTCAGCTCCGTCCGAGCTGGCCCTGTCCGCTCTGCCGCAGGGACTGGCCGGGGTCTTTGTGCTCCCCGTGGACATCCCGCTCATCCGGCCCGCCACCCTGCGCCAACTCATTGAGCGTTTCCGAGAAAGCGGCGCCGAGGTCCTGACCCCGGCCTTTTGCGGCGAACCAGGCCATCCACCGCTCATTTCCGCAAGCGCCCTGCCCGGAATCCTGGCCTGGAGCGGCGAGGGAGGGCTCGCCGGGGCCCTGTGCGCTTTGCGCTGCGAGCATGTGCCTGTGGCCGACTCCCAGATCCTTTTTGACGTGGACGACGACGCGGCCTTTGCCGAGGCGGAGCAGCGGCTCAAGCGCCTGCCAGAACCCTCCCCGCAAGAGGCCCTGGCCCTGCTGGAGCTTCATGGCATCGGCGAACGCGGGCTGGCCCACGGGCGCGGCGTGGCCGAGGCTGCCCTGGCCATGGCCAGGGGCCTCAACGCCCACGGCGCGGATCTTGATTTACAGACGGTGGAGGCGGCGGCACTGCTGCACGACATCGCCAAGGGCCAGCCGCACCACGAAGAGGCAGGGGCGCAGTTGTTGCGGGACCTGGGCTACGCCCAGACGGCGGACATCGTGGCCGTGCACCGCGACATTGACCCGGCTGGGGTGGAGCGCCCCACGGAACGTGAGCTGGTGTACCTGGCGGACAAGCTGGTGCGCGGTCCGCAGCGCGTAAGCATCATGCGGCGCTTCCAGGAGAAGCTGGAACGTTTCGCCCAGGACGAGGCCGCCTGCGCAGCCATCCGCCGCAGGCTCACCCATGCCCTGGACATGCAGCGCCTGGTGGAGCGCTGCGCTGGCCAAAGCCTGGAGGAACTGCTGAAGCAGGCAGGCAACCCACCTGGCATTGCAGTCTGAAGCCCTCGCACAGACTTTGCCCCCCGGCATCCAGGGACGTTGCGAGCAGGAATCCCTTGACAGGACAGCACATGCTGCCTTTAATACGTATGCCTCTCCCTATCCCATACCACCTTTCCTCCACCAAAACCCGAAGGCGGACGAATCCCATATGGACCTGGCGAGATTCAGATTCACCGTGAGCCCGCGCTTGCGCCGCTCCCTCATCGGCCTGCTTGTCCTCACCGTCCTGTTCGGGGCCTTCGGCTTCTTCGCCGGTCCGCCCATCGCCCGTTCGGTGTTGCTCAAGGTCATGGCCAAGGAGCTGCACCGGCCGGTCAGCCTGGGCGACATCAGCATCAACCCCTACGCCATGTCGGTCCGCATCTCCGGGCTCAAGGTCGGCGAAGGCGAGGCCGGAGAGGTCTTCGGCTTCGACGAGCTCTACGTCAACCTGGACATCGCTTCCGTCTTCCACGCTGCGCCCGTGGTGGAGGAACTGCGGATCACGGCCCCGCGCATTCGCCTCGTGCGCGAGGGGGACGGCCGCTACAACATCTCCGACCTGCTGGACGAATGGCTGAAACCCAGCGACAGCCCGACCCCCAGCTTTTCCGTCAACAACATCACAGTGACCGGCGGCCGCATCGACTTCGACGACCGGCCCGTGGGCAGACAGCATGCGGTGACGGACATCAATGTCTCGCTGCCGTTCATCTCCAACCTCTCCTACCAGGCCAACCTGTTCACCGAACCGGCCTTCTCCGCCACCATCAACGGCGCGCAGCTGGCGCTCACAGGCAAGACCAAGCCGTTTTCCGAGGCGCACGAAAGCGAACTCAGCCTGGACCTCGACCGCTTCGAACTGACGCGCTACCTGGCCTATCTGCCTAAGGCCCTGCCCTTCACCGTCACCGGCGGAGAGGTCGGCACCGACATCCGGCTGGTGTTCCGCCAGGCGCCCAAGCAGCCCGCCACGCTCAACATCACCGGCAGCGTGACCCTCAAGAATCTCCACCTGCTGGAAGACGGCCAGAAGCCTCTGCTCAATCTCGCCCAGCTTGAGGTGCAGCTCAAGGGGCTGGCCCCGCTCAACAACAGCTTCCGGTTCGGCACCATCGGCATCGACGGGCTGGAGGTCTTTGTGCGGGTGGCCCAGGGCGGCAGGCTCAACTGGCAGGCCCTGGCCGGAAAGATGCAGGCCGGCGGCACAGCCAGGCCGGACACGGACAAGGCCAAGGCCCCTCAGGCCGCCCCACAGCCCGCGAAACCGCTGGAGCTGTCCCTCGACGGCCTGCGCCTGGCCAATGCCTCCCTGCACTGGCAGGACGGCGGCAATCCGGACGGCGGCCCCTCGGCCCGGCTGGAGCGCTTCGAGATCAAGGGCCTGACCCTTGATGCGCCGAAGCAGCACATCGGCATCGCCGAGCTGGCCTTGAACGGACTGAAGCTGGGCGCCACGCGCCTGCCGGGCGGAGCCATCGCCGGGTTGCAGGCCCTGGCCCCGAAGTCCGACGCAACGGCTTCGCCGGCCCCCAGGAAGATCGCCCTGGCGGGCAAGGCCAAGGACCCCGCCCCGCCCTGGCTGGTGGAGATCGCCAAGATCGAGCTTGCCAGCATCGGCCTGCGCCTGGACGACAAGGCCGTGAAGCCGGCCAGCGCCCAGGAGCTTGAACTCAGCAGGCTCGCGCTGGAGAAGTTCAGCACCGCGCCGAAGACGTCCGTGCCCCTGGAACTCGCAATGCTCATCAACAGGAAGGGGACCTTGCAGGCCAGCGGCCAGGTGCAGCTGACCCCCTTAAGCGCCAAGCTCAAGGTCGACCTGCGCGGCTTCGACCTCCTGCCCCTGCAGCCCTATTTCGGCGAACGGCTGAACCTCACCGTCACCAGGGGCCAGATCACCAGCGAGGGCGAGCTGGCCCTGAACACGCTTCCGGACGGCAGCCTCGGCGGCGGGTACACCGGCCAGATCACCCTGGGCAACTTCCACAGCGTGGACAAGCTCAACAGCGCCAACTTCCTCACCTGGAGGTCCCTGTACCTGGGGAGGATGAACGCCGCCTTCAAGCCCTTTGCCCTGAGCCTGGGCGAAGTGGCCCTGGCGGATTTCTACGCCCGGCTCATCGTCAGCCCGGAAGGCAAGCTCAACGTGCTGCAACTGGTGAAGAAGGACGAGGCACAGGAGGCCGCCGCCAAGAAAGACGGCGAAACAGCTCCGGCACAGCCAGACTCCGTTCGCCCAGGCCCAACCGGCTGTCGCTGCGGCGCCTGCGGCCCAGCCGCCCGCCATCCGCATTGACAAGGTGACCCTGCAGGGCGGCACGGTGAGCTTCACCGACCGTTTCATCAAGCCCAACTACTCGGCGAAGCTGGAAAAGATCGGCGGGCGCATCACCGGGCTGTCCTCCACTGCGGGCAGCATGGCCGACCTCGACCTGCGCGGGGCCTACGACGGCGCACCCTTGAGCATCAACGGCAAGCTGAACCCCCTGGCCGCAGTGCCCGCCCTGGACATCAAGGCCGAGGTGCGCGGCTTCGAGCTCACGCCTCTGTCCGCCTACTCCGGGAAATACGCCGGGTACGCCCTGGACAAGGGCAAGCTGTCCCTGTTCCTGGGCTACAAGATCGCGGACAACAAGCTGCAGGCGGACAACCGCATCTTCATCGACCAGCTGACCTTCGGCGAAAGGACCGACAGCCCGGACGCCACCAAGCTGCCGGTGACCCTGGCCGTGGCCCTGCTGAAAAACCGCAAGGGCGAGATCGACATCAACCTGCCCATTTCCGGCTCGCTGGACTCCCCGGACTTCTCGGTCGGCGGGATCATCGTCCAGGTCATCGTCAACCTGCTCTCCAAGGCCCTCACCGCGCCCTTCGCCCTGCTCGGCTCGCTGTTCGGCGGCGAAGAGGAGCTGTCCTTTGTCGACTTCGCGCCGGGCCGCGCCCGGCTCGCGCCGGAGGCCGTAAAGCGCCTGGAGACCCTGGCCAAGGCCCTGGACGACAGGCCAGCCCTGAAGCTGGAGATCTCCGGCCGCTTCGACCCCGAGAAGGACGGCGAAGGGTTGCGCCGGGCCTCGCTGGAGCGCAAGGTCCGGGCGCGCAAACACACCCAGCTGGTGAAGGAGATCAAGGAGGCGGGCTCGGTGGACGAGGTGCCCGTCGACGAGAAGGAATACCTGGCCCTGCTCGAGCAGGCCTACAAGCAGGAGAAGTTTCCCAAGCCGCGCAACTTCATCGGCCTGACCAAGAGCCTGCCGCGCGAGGAGATGGAGAAGCTGATGCTGGCCCATGCGGCCGTGGGCGAGGACGATCTGCGCGAGCTGGCCAACGCCAGGGCCAGGGCCATTGCCGATTGGCTGCGCGCCAACAGCGCAATCCCGGCGGAGCGGATCTTCCTGCTGCCGCCCAAGCCCAAGGCCGAGGGCGGCGGCCCCAAGGACGCGCCGTTCACGCGCGCGGACTTCTCGCTAAAATAGGAGCGCCGTTCACGCGCGCGGACTTCTCGCTGAAATAGGAGCGCCGTTCACGCGCGCGGACTTCTCGCTGAAAGAGGAGCGCCGAAGGTCGCCGGACATTCGACCGGTCCTGGCAGACCGTTCAACAGACCAAGGGGATGCGGAGCGATCCGTGTCCCCTTTTTGCAGCCTCACTCCACCCCGATGTCCTCGTTCCAGACCTCGGGCCTGGCCTTGATGAAGGAGCCGAGCAGTTCCCTGCACGCCGCGCTCTTCAGGTCCACCACCGTGACCCCGTTGCGCTTGAGCCAGGCCGCGCCGCCCTGGAAGGTGGCGCTTTCGCCCAGCACCACGGTGCCGATGCCGAACTGGCGCACCAGTCCCGAGCAATACCAGCACGGGGCCAGGGTGGTCACCATGATGGTGTCGCGGTAGCTTCTGCGCCGCCCGGCGTTGCGGAAGGCCGCGGTCTCGGCGTGCATGGCCGGGTCGTTATCCTGCACGCGGCGGTTGCGGCCGCGGCCCAGCAGGTTTCCTGAACTGTCGAAGAGCGCGGCGCCGATGGGCACCCCGCCCTCGGCCAGGCCCGCCCTCGCCTCTTCCAGGGCCACCTCCAGCATCCGCTCGTAGTCCTTTCTGGTCATGCGCGCCTCCCTGCGTCAAGAATTCCTCCCGCAGGCTACCACCCCCCAGCCAGACGGGCAACACACCTCGTATGGGGCATCATTGCTTTTGACAGACCGGCCCTGGCGCATATATGGTTCCGGACTACCGAATAATCATCTCCGCACCCTGCACGGGGGGGGAGCCAAGGAGCGCGCCATGGAGCAATTCCCAAGAGTCCACAGACTGCCGCCGTACGTCTTCGCCCAGGTCAATGAACTGAAAATGAAGATGCGCCACCAGGGCGCGGACATCATCGACCTGGGCATGGGCAACCCGGACCTGCCCACCCCGCCGCATATCGTGGAAAAGCTCATCGAGGCCGCCCAGAAGTCCAGCAACCACCGCTACAGCGCGTCCAAGGGCATCAAGGGCCTCAGGCTCGCCATAGCCAACTGGTATCTGCGCCGCTTCGGCGTGGAGCTGGACCATGACCAGGAGGTGGTGGTGACCATGGGCGCCAAGGAAGGCCTGGCGCACTTGGCGCTGGTCATGCTCTCCCCCGGCGATGTGGTCTTTGCCCCGGACCCCTCCTATCCCATCCACCCCTATGCGGCCATCATCGCCGGGGCGGACGTGCGGCGCATCCCCATGGGCAAGGGCCGCGACTTCCTGGAGGACCTGCAGATCGCCGTGAAGCAGACCTGGCCCAAGCCCAAGCTGCTTGTGGTGAACTATCCCCACAACCCGACGACCATCTGCGCGGACGTGGACTATTTCCAGAAGATCGTTGACTTCGCCAAGGAAAACGGGATGTACGTCATCAACGACCTGGCGTACGCGGACTTCACCTACGACGGCTACGTGGCCCCGAGCTTCCTGCAGGCCAAGGGCGCCAAGGACGTGGCCGTGGAGTTCTTCTCGCTGACCAAGAGCTACTCCATGGCCGGCTGGCGCGTTGGCTTCTGCGTGGGCAACCGGGACATGGTCCAGGCCCTCACGCGCATCAAGAGCTACCTGGACTACGGCATCTTCCAGCCCATCCAGATCGCGGCCTGCACGGCGCTCAACGGACCGCAGGAATGCGTGCGCGAGATCATGGACATCCACCAGGACCGCCGCGACGCCCTCATAGACGGCCTTTCCCGCGCCGGGTGGGTGGTGGAGCCGCCCAAGGCCACCATGTTCGTCTGGGCGGAGATTCCCGATGAGTTCAAGCACCTGGGCAGCGTGGAATTCTCCAAGCTGCTGCTGCGCGAGGCCGAGGTGGCAGTGAGCCCGGGTCTGGGCTTCGGCAACTACGGCGACGACCATGTGCGCTTCGCCCTTGTCGAGAACCGCCACCGCATCAATCAGGCCACGCGCAACCTGAAGAAGTTCTTCGGCAAATAGGACACATAATGAATACGCTGCGCCTCGGACTCGCCGGATTCGGCACGGTCGGCTCAGGGCTCGCCAAGATCTTGCTTGAGAACCGCGAGATCATCCTCGCACGCACGGGACGCGACATCGTCATCACGACCGTGCTTGTGCGCGATCTGGCCAAAAAGCGCGCCGTGGCCGCCGGTCCCGAGGTTCGTTTCACCACCCGCCCGGACGACCTGCTGGGCGAGGACATCGACGTGGTGGTGGAGCTCATGGGCGGGGTGGACACCGCCAAAAGCCTCATCACCCAGGCCCTCACGGCGGGCAAGCACGTGGTCACGGCCAACAAGCACCTGCTGGCCCTGCATGGGCCGGAGCTGTCCGCCCTGGCGGCCTCCAAGGGTCTTGGCCTCTTCTATGAGGCCAGCGTGGCCGGGGGCATCCCCATCGTGCAGGCCCCTGCGCGAAAGCCTGGGAGCCAACCGCATTGAGCGGCTCACGGGCATCCTGAACGGCACGGCCAATTACATCCTCTCCGAGATGACCACCAACCATCTCGACTTCGCCACGGCCCTGCGCCAGGCCCAGGATCTGGGCTACGCCGAGGGCCGACCCCACGCTGGACATCGAGGGCTTCGACACGGCGCACAAGCTGGTGGTGCTCATCCGTCTGGCCTATGGCCGCGACTTCCCGCTCTCCAAGGTTCCGGTGCGCGGCATCACCCAGGTGACGCCCCAGGACATCGAGTTCGCCCGGGAGTTCGGCTACCGCATCAAGCTCTTGGCCCAGGCGCGCGAGGTGGATGGCAAAATCGAGGCCAGCGTGGAGCCCACGCTGGTGAACCACAAGTTCCTGCTGGCCCGGGTGGGCGGGAAACTACAACGCCGTGCGCGTGGAGGGCAACGCCGTGGGGCCCATCATGCTGCACGGCCAGGGCGCGGGCGACACGCCCACGGGCAGCGCGGTCATGGCCGACATCATGGCCATCTGCCGGGGCCTCAATTCCCCCTGCGCGGGCTTCGACAACACAGGCTTCGGCAACAAGCCGCTGGCCCCGGCGGACATCCTGCCCGCATCCGAGGGCGTGGCCATGCACTACTTCCGCTTTTCCGTGGCCGACAGGCCCGGTGTCATGGCGGCCATCGCCAAGACCATGGCCGAGCACGACATCTCCATCGCCCAGGCGGTGCAGAAGGGCGACGCCTCGGACTCGGACGTGCCCATCGTGTTTTTGACCCACAACGCGCGCGCCAGCGCCGTGGCCGAGACCATCCGGACCATCGACGCCCTGAGCTTCGCCGTACGGCCCACCGTGCACTTCCCCATCCTCTAAGGCGGGCCACGCATGAAGCTCCTCTTCCTCATCGCCGACGGCATGGGCGGCTGGCCTGGCGAAGCGCCCGGCAACAAGACCTGCCTTGAAGCCGCCGCCACCCCGCACATGGACGAGTTGGCCGCGAACGGCGTGGTCGGAGTGTGCCGCACCGTGCCCGAGGGCATGCCTCCGGGCTCGGACGTGGCCAACATGTCGCTTTTGGGCTTCGACCCGGCGAAACACCACACCGGGCGCGGACCCATCGAGGCTGCGGCCCAGGGGCTCGCCCTCGACCCGGACGACCTGGTGTGGCGCATGAACCTGGTGAACCTGACCGAGCTGTCCGCCCAGGGCACCATGCTCGACTACTCCTCGGGCCACATCACCACCGAGGTCTCGGCCCCGCTGGTCGAGGACCTGCAAAGGCACCTGGGCGACGAGACCTTCCAATTCCACCCCGGCGTGCAGTACCGGCACCTGCTGGTGCACAAGGGCGGGGGCGTGCGAGGACGAGGCCAAGCTGCGCATCAGCCCGCCGCACGACATCACCGGCAAGTCCCTGCACGCGGACATGCGCGAGTTCTCGCGCTCGGCGCGCATGTGGGACCTGCTGTTCCTGGCCGAGGAGCGCCTGGCCGAGACGGCGAAGCACACCAAGGCCCGCTCCATCTGGCCCTGGGGCCAGGGCCGCCCGCTCCTCCTGCCGGATTTCAAGTCCCTGCACGGGCGCACGGGCGCCGTGGTCTCCGCCGTGGACCTGGTGCGGGGCCTGGGCCGGGCCGCCGGCATGGAGGTCATCCAGGTGCCTGGGGCCACGGGCCTCATGGACACCAACTACCAGGGCAAGGTGGACGCGGCGCTCAAATTCCTGGAACGCGGCGACTTCGCCTTCGTGCACCTGGAGGGCCCGGATGAATGCGGCCACGCGGGCCACGCGGGCGAAAAAATCGAGGCCATCAGCCGCTTCGACGCGCGCGTCGTGGCCCCCCTGCGCCAGGCCCTGTCCGGGCAGGACGTGGCCTTCGTGGTCACCTGCGACCACTTCACCCCCATATCCGAGAAGACCCACACCCCGGACCCGGTGCCCTTCGTGCTCTGGCGCGCCGGGGGCGATCCCTCCGGCCTCACGGCCTTCAGCGAGGCCCAGGCGAAAAGTACCGGCCTGGTCATCGAGGCCGGCCACGAGCTGCTGTCCTGGGTGCAGCACCAGCTGGCCTAGGGAGCAGAGATGGACTTTCCCAAGGTTTTCCCCACAAGCGACTGCTGGTATCCCCACCGCGTCTCCTATGGCGAAACCGACGCCATGGGCGTGCTCTACTACGCGGAATACCTGCATATCTTCGAGCGGGCCCGCAGCCTGTTCCTGCGCGAGCGCGGCATGGGCTACAATCTGGTGGAAGAGCGCGGCATCATCCTGCCCGTGCGCGAGGCCTGGTGCCGCTACCGCGTCCCGGCGCGCTACGACGACCTGCTCTGGGTGCACTGCGGCGTGGCCGAATGGGGCCGGGCCAGCATGACCATCGTCTATGAATTCTGGACCGAGGACAGGACGAAGCTCACTGCCCAGGGCTACACGGTGCATCCCACTGTGAACGCCCCAGGGCAAGCCGGTGGGCGTGCCCGGCTGGTTCAGGGAGCTGTGCGAAAGCGCTCCCTCAGCCGCGACGAAATAGCAGTAAGTACTTCCCCGCCTTATTTTTCTTGCCCCTGTCCGTGTGCGGGTGTAGGCCAAAGCCGCCACCAAAACACGGAGTTCCCACTGTGTTCACAGGACACCCATACCCACGTCTTTCATCCGAAAATCGCCGAGAAGGCCATTGCGCAGCTGCGCACGCACTACGGCATCGAGCCCAGGGGCACGGGCGTGCTGGACGACCTGCTCACCAGGGCCGACCGGGCGGGCATCGGACGCATGGTGGTGCACACCGCGGCCACCGACCCCTCCCAGGTCATTCCGGCCAACAACTGGGCCATGGACATGGAGCGCCAGTCCCCGCGCGTCACGGCCTTCGGCACCCTGCACCCGGACTATGCCGAGCCGGAGAAAGAACTGGCGCGCCTGCGCCGGGCGGGAATCACGGGGCTCAAATTCCACCCGGACTTCCAGGGCTTTTTCCTCGACGACCCGAAGTTCTACCGGCTCATGGAGATCATCGGCGACGAGTTCACCCTGATGATCCACGTGGGCGACCGCCTACCGCCGGACCAGAACCCCTCATGCCCCATGAAGATGGCCAAGCTGCGGCGGGCCTTTCCCGGCCCACGGCTCATCGCCGCGCATCTGGGCGGCTACAGCCACTGGGGCTATGCAGTTGAGCACCTGGCCGGGCTGGACGTGTTCTTCGACACCTCGAGCTCCCTGTCCTTCATTAGCGACGACACCCTGCGCGCCCTTCTGGCCAGGCACCCGGCGGACCAGCTGCTCTTCGGCAGCGACTACCCGCTCTTCGATCCCGGCGAGGAGATGAAGCTGGTGGAGAAGCGCCTGGGACCGCTGGGCGTGCGCCTGGAAGATGTCCTCAGCGCTGGCACCCGGCTCTTCCCGGAGCGCGCAAAGAACTAGCCCCCTTTGACGCAAACAAGCCCCCGACCGGACGCATCCGGACGGGGGCTTTCTCATTGCAGCTCAAGACTATTTCGCAGCGTCTTCCAGGGCCTTGAAGCCAGGCAACTCCTTGCCTTCGAGGAATTCCAGGAACGAGCCGCCGCCGGTGGAGATGAAGCCGAACTTCTCGCCCAGGTGCGCGGCGTGCACCACAGCGTCGGTGTCGCCGCCGCCCGCGATGGACAGGGCGCCGCAGGCAACGATGGCCTTGGCCACGCCGATGGAGCCCGCGGCAAAGGCCGGATTCTCGAAGGCGCCCATGGGCCCGTTCCAGACCACGGTGCCCGCGCCCTTCAGCACGTGGGCAAAGGCCTCCACGCTCTTGGGTCCGATGTCCAGGGCCATGAGCCCCGCAGGTACCGGGCCGGTGTGCGAGGCCACGGCAGGAACAGCGTCATTCAGGCTCATTGCGAGGACGAAGTCCACGGGCAGGTGCAGGTGCGTATTGTTGTCGGGCGCGGCCTCCAGGATGGCCCTGGCCTCGTCCAGAAGCTCGCGCTCCACAAGGGAGGCCCCCATGTCGATGCCCTGGGCCAGCCGGAAGGTGTTGGCCATGGCCCCGCCGATGATGAGATGGTCCACCTTGCCCAGCAAATGCTTCAGAATGCCGAGCTTGCTCGAGACCTTGCTGCCGCCGGACACGGCCACGAAGGGCCGCTTGGGGCTTTTCAGCGCGCCGTTCAGGTACTGCCACTCCTTTTCCATCAAAAAGCCCGCGCAGGCCTTGGGAGCTGCAGCCGGGGGCCTCGGTGACCGAGGCGTTGGGCCGGTGCGCCACGCCAAAGGCGTCGCTCACGTAGATGTCCAGCCCGGCCATGAGCTCCTGGGCAAAGGCCAGGCGTTCGGCGGGTTCCTTCGAGGTCTCGGCCTTGTGGAAGCGCAGGTTCTCCAGCATGAGCACCGAGCCAGGGCCAAGGGCGGCGATTTTCGCTTTCACTTCCGGCCCCACGCAGTCGCCGGCCAGGGGCACGCTCTGGCCCAGGAGGCCGGCCAGATGCGCGGCCACCGGAGCCAGGGAGAACTCCGGTTTCGCCTCGCCCTTGGGCTGGCCCAGGTGGCAGCAGATGACCGCAGCGCCCCCTTTCGCCAGGATGTGGCGCAGGGTGGGCAGGCTCTCGCGGATGCGCGTATCGTCGGTGACGCGGGTGCCGTCCAGCGGCACGTTGTAGTCCACGCGGATGAGCACCTTCTTGCCGGTAACGTCGATGTCCTTGAGATAGAGCATGTCTCGTCCCTACAGGCCCTTGTCGGCCATGAGCTTGATGAGGTCCGCCACGCGGCAGGAATAACCCCATTCGTTGTCGTACCAGGTGACGATCTTGGCCAGACCGGAACCCGAAACCACAGTATATTCCTCGTCAATGATGCTGGAGCGCGGGTCGCCCCGGAAGTCCGTGGAGACCAGCGGGCGGCTGGAGAAACCCAGGATGCCCTTGAGGGGCCCCTCGCTGGCTGCCTTGAGCTTGGCCCGCAGGGTGGCCGTGTCCGTGGGCGTGGCCAGGGTGCAGGCGAAGTCCACGATGGACACCGTGGGCGTGGGCACGCGCAGACTGTAGCCGTCCACCTTGCCCTTGAGGTCCGGGATGACCAGCGCCACGGCCTTGGCCGCGCCGGTCGAGGTGGGCACGATGTTCAGGGCCGCGGCCCGGGCGCGGCGCAGGTCCTTGTGCGGCAGGTCCAGGATGCGCTGGTCGTTGGTGTAGCTGTGGATTGTGCACATGAGCCCGTTGACCACGCCGAAGGCGTCGTGCACGACCTTCACCGCCGGGGCCAGGCAGTTGGTGGTGCAGCTGGCGTTGCTCACGATGTGGTGCTTCTGCGGGTCGTAGAGGTGCTCGTTGACCCCGATGACGATGGTGATGTCTTCCTCTTTGGCCGGGGCGGAGATGATGACCTTCTTGGCCCCGGCATCCAGGTGCGCCCTGGCCTTGGGACCGGTGGTGAACAGGCCCGTGGACTCAATGACCACGTCCACGCCGAGATCGTTCCAGGGCAGGTTGCCCGGATCGCGCTCGGCCAGGCAGGCGATGTCCCAATCGCCGTAGCTGATGCCGCCGGAGGCGGTCACGGCCACGGCATGGGGCGAACGCCCGTAGGTGGAGTCGAACTCCAGCAGATGCGCGCTGGTGTTCACATCATAGAGGTCGTTCAGGGCCACCACCGTGGCCACGTCCTTGTGGTTGTCGTACAGGGCCTTCAGGACCTGTCTGCCGATGCGGCCGAAGCCGTTGATTCCGATGCGCAGCATGCCCGCCCCCTTAGTCTTCGAAGATGCGGTGCTCATAGGAGGCCAGCATCTCGTAGTCGTTTTTTCAAGGCCTGGTGCAGCCGCGCATTTTCGATGGCCAGTGCCGAGAGGTCGGCCACGGCGTGCAGGAATTCCAGCTCCAGGGCGTCGAACTCGCGCTCCGTTGGGGCATAGATGCGCATGGAGCCGATGGCGCGGCCCTCCACCATGAGCGGGGTCACCAGCACGGTGACGATGCCTTCCTTCTTGGCGGCCTCGCCATACTGGAAGCGCGGGTCGTTCTGGGCGTTCTTGATGTGGATGGTCTTGCCTGCGAGCACCTCGCGGTCCACCTCGCTGTGCTCCAGGTCAACAGATCCCTTGCGGAAATACTCCTTGGACAGGCCAAAGGCAGCGCTGGGCAAGAGCCGTTTGCCCGAGCGGTCGAGCAGGCGCAGGGTGCAGCCCTTGGCGTCGAGCGCCAGGGCCGTCTGTTCCACCACGGCGCTGAGCACGTTTTCCGGCTCCAGGCTGGAGTTCACCACCTTTGCGACATCGGCCAGGGTGCGGAAATAGCGTTCACAACGCTCCGGCAATTTCGTCATGGCAACCTCCATTGGTTAAGACGTATCTACCCGCCCCTGAAGAAAAAGTCAGCAGAAATGATGAAGCGTGACCTGGGCCATTCCCCTGCTCTCGCCAGAATGAGCGCCCTGTTCCGCAACGCGTCACAAAAAAAAGGGGGGGCCTGAGCCCCCCCCTGAAATGCTGCAGCAAACCGGTCTAGCCGAAGGCCGCAACCTTCTTGATGAGGCGCACCAGCTGATGGGTGAACCCGGCCTCGTTGTCATAACAGACGATGAGCTTCACCTGGGTGCCATCCATGACCGTGGTCAGCGGGGCGTCCACCACGCCGCCAAAGGTGCTGCCCACATAGTCCACGGAGACAAGGGGCTCCTCGGTGTAGCCGAAGCTCTCGTTGGCCGCGGCCTTCATGGCGGCGTTGACCGCTTCCTTGGTGGTGGGCTTCTCCACCTCGCACACCAGATCCACGATGGACACGTCCGGGGAGGGCACGCGGATGCAGAACCCGTCCAGCTTGCCCGCCAGGGCCGGGATGACCAGGGAAATGGCCTTGGCCGCGCCGGTGGTGGTGGGCACCATGTTCACGGCTGCCGCCCGGCCGCGCCGGATGTCCTTGTGGGAGCCGTCGTGCAGGCGCTGGTCCATGGTGTAGGAATGGATGGTGGTCATGAGCCCGTGCTTGATGCCGAAGGCCTCGTGCAGGGCCTTGGCCGCCGGAGCCAGGCAGTTGGTGGTGCAGCTGGCGTTGGACACGAAGCGGTGCTCGGGCTTCAGGTCGCCGTCGTTGACGCCGATGACGATGGTGGAATCCATTTCCTTGCCCGGCGCGCTGACGATGACCTTCTTGGCCCCGCAGGCGATGTGCTTCTCGCAGCCCGCGCGGTCGTTCAGCTTGCCCGTGGACTCGATGACCAGGTCCACGCCCAGGTCCTTCCAGATCCACTCGCCCGGGGCGTTGCGCGTGACGACCACCTGGCGGCCGTCAATGAGCATGCCCTCGTCGTTGGCCTCCACGCGCAGGAAGCGCCCGTGCACGGAGTCGTATTTGAGCAGGTGCGCCAGGACCTTGTTCTCGGCCCGGGCGTTGATGGCCACCAGTTCGACGTCCTTTCTCGTCGGCCAGGAGGCGGGTCAGGCAGCGGCCGATGCGGCCAAATCCGTTGATGCCAATTCTCGTCGCCATGCGTCAGCTCCTTCGCGGGTATTCTTGCGCCTTAGGCCTTGCCGGAGCAGCCAAGGACGTTTCTGATCTTGCGCTGGACCATCTCCTTCACCGCCGTGCGCGCCGGGGTGAGATACTGCCTGGGGTCGAAGTCGCCAGGGTTTTCGGTCAGGTGCTTGCGGATGACCGCCGTCATCGCCAGGCGGATGTCGGTGTCGATGTTGATCTTGCACACGGCCATGCCGGCGGCGCGGCGCAGCAGGTCCTCGGGCACGCCGCGGGCGCCGGGGATGTTGCCCGCCGAAGGCGTTGGCCATCTCCACGAACTCCTGGGGCACGCTGGACGCGCCGTGCAGCACGATGGGCACGCCCGGCAGGAGCTTGGAGACCTTGTCCAGACGGTCGAAGTCCAGCTTGGCCTCGCCCTTGAACTTGTAGGCCCCGTGGCTGGTGCCGATGGCGATGGCCAGGGAGTCGCAGCCGGTGCGGGTGACGAAGTCGGCAGCCTGTTCAGGATCGGTGTATATGTGCTCGGCGGAGCTCACGTCCTCTTCCACGCCCGCCAGGCGGCCAAGCTCGGCCTCGACCCAGACGCCGCGCTCGTGGGCATAGGCCACCACGCGTTTGGTCTGCTCGATGTTCTCCTCGTAGGGCAGGTGCGAGCCGTCGTACATCACGGAGGTGAAGCCGCCGTCGATGACGTCCTTGCAGAGTTCGAAATTGGGGCCATGGTCCAGGTGCAGCACCACAGGCAGGTTGCAGTCCTGCAGGGCGGCCTCCATGAGCTTGATGATATAGTTCTGCCCGGCGTATTTGCGCGCTCCGGCGGAGACCTGGAGGATCAGCGGAGCGTTTTCCGCCTTGCCCGCCTCCATGATGCCCTGGATGATCTCCATATTGTTCACGTTGAACGCGCCGATGGCGTAGCCGCCTGCATAGGCCTTGGCAAACATCTCTTTGGGTGAAACGAGGGGCATGAAATCCTCCTTGGCGGTCATGAAAAAGGCTGAAACGGGTCCTTCGTGCAGTCTAAATTCTTCTCATGCGACGGGTTTTCTGTCAACACGCCTTCAGGAAAGAAGCGGGTCCAAGAGCTTGAGCGTCTCGTGATCCGTGAAGTCGAACTTGAGCGGGGTCAGGGTGACGTAGCCCTCGGTCAAGAGCCGCCTGTCGCGGCCCTGGCTGATGCGCTCGGCCTTGAGCTCCCCGCACATCCAGTAGTAGGGGCGTCCGCGCGGGTCGCGGCGCTCCTCGAACCAGTCCTCGTAGGCCACCCGCGTGTGCGGGCAAAGCCGCAGGCCCAGCACCTCGGCCACGGGCCGGGCCGGGAAGTTCAAATTCAGCACGCACTTCTGGGGCAGGCTGGAAAGCGGCAGCCGGGGCAGCAATTCCGCCGCGTAGGCCGCCTGGCCCGAAAGGTCCGTGGGGTTGAAGTCGTCCACGGACACAGCGAGCGCCGGAAAGCCCATGAACGCGCCCTCGGTGGCGGCGGAGACCGTGCCGGAATACAGCAGGTCCACGCCCACATTGGCGCCGGAGTTGATGCCCGAGACCACCATGTCCGGCCGGTCCTTGATGAGGGTGGACAGGGCCAGCTTCACGCAGTCCGCCGGGGTGCCGGTGACGCCCAGGCCGAAGAAGCCCTCGTCCCGGAACTCCTTCACGCGCAGGGGCGCGGAAAGCGTGATGGCGTGGCCCACAGCGGACTGCTCCGTCACCGGCGCCACCACATGGACCTCGTGTCCCGCGTTCACCAGGGCGCGGTGCATGGCGCGCAGGCCCACGGCCTGGATGCCGTCGTCGTTGGTCAGCAGGATGCGCATGGGCACTCCGGGGAACGGGCGTTCTTGGTTTGACATTGCGCGGCGCTTGAGGGCAAATGATGCGTCGCCGCCGACCCTGCCCGCTCATGCGGCAGCGGTATAGGCGAAGTACCCCAACACGAGGGAGATGGCAAGGCGTGATAGCGAAAGCTGTGTACATACGGGACATTAGCCCCGGACAGACCATACAGGACGTCTTTCTCCTGGCCGAGGCCAGAACGGGCCAGTCGCGCAACGGGCCGTTCTGGAGCCTGGTGCTCAAGGACAAGAGCGGCCAGATGGAGGCCAAGGTCTGGAGCCCGCTCTCCCAGGCCCACCCGAACCTGGCCAGCGGACAGCTGGTGCAGGTGCGCGCCCAGGCCGCCAATTACCGCGACAAGCTGCAGTTGACCATCGACCAGCTGAGCGTGCTGGACATTGCCGAGGCGGACCTGTCCGATTTTTTGCCGCCCAGCCCGGTGGAGCCCCAGGCCCTGCTGACCGAGATTGAAGACCTCTGCCGCCGCGAGCTGACCCACAAGCCCTGGCGCAGCCTGATGAAGAAGATTCTGCACGACGAGGAGATACGCGCGCGCCTGCTGCCCGCCACCGGGGCCAAGGCCGTGCACCACGCCTATGCCGGGGGCCTCTTGGAGCACACCCTGGCCGTGACCCGCACCTGCCTGGCCCTCTGCGACCTCTACCCGCACCTCGACCGGCAGATTCTGGTGGTGGCGGCCGTCCTCCACGACCTGGGCAAGGCCTGGGAGCTTTCGAGCGGCCTGTCCTGCGAGTACACCGACGCGGGGCGCCTTCTGGGCCACATCCAGCTGGGCCTCACCCGCATGGAGCCCTTCCTGGCCAAGGCCAGGGAGCTGGACGAAACGCTCATCCTGCACCTCAAGCACATCATCCTGAGCCACCACGGCGAATACGAGTTCGGTTCCCCCCGCAGGCCCAAGACCCCGGAGGCCTTCATCCTGCACTTCGCGGACAACATCGACGCCAAGCTGAACACCCTGGCCGGGGCCTACGCCGACCTTGAAGGCACGGAGCAGGTCTGGACGCCCTTCCAGCGCTACCTGGACCGCTACCTGTACCGCGCCCCGCACACCCCAGCCCCGGATGCGTCCGCCTCGCCGAAATCCGAGTCCCAGAAAACCGACGAGCGCTTCCTGCTCCTGCCCATGGGATCGGAATGACAGCGCGCAACAACCAGGACACCCACACACATGTTCATTACCTTTGAAGGCATAGAAGGCACGGGAAAGTCCACGCAGATAGCGCTGCTCAAGGCCCACCTCGAGGCCCAGGGCCGCCGCGCGCTGGTGACCTGCGAGCCGGGCGGCAGCCGCATCGGCGCGGAGCTCCGGCGCGTGCTGCTCTCCCTTGAAAACCGCGACCTCTGCCCCAGGGCCGAGCTTTTCCTCTATCTGGCCGACCGCGCCCAGCACGTGGCGCAGGTGGTGCGCCCGGCCCTGGCCGAGGGCAAGATCGTGCTCTGCGACCGCTTCGCCGACTCCACCGTGGCCTACCAGGCCTTTGGCCGCGGCCTGGACCCGGAACTCCTGCATGGCCTGAACACCCAGGCCGTGGACGGGCTCTGGCCCGACTTGACCCTGCTGCTGGACCTGGACCCGGAGACGGGCCTGACCCGCGCCGTGACCCGCAACCGCGAGGAGGGCAAGACCGTGGCCGAGGGCCGCTTCGAGGCCGAGAGCCTGGCCTTCCACGCCCGGGTGCGCCAGGGCTACAGGACCTGGGCCGTGCGCTTTCCGGAACGCATGCGCATTGTGGACGCCAGCGGAACAGTCGAGGAGATCGCCGCCAAGGTGCGCCACCTGGTGGAGACGCGCCTGAATGCCTGACCCCTTGCCCGCCACAGGTGCCAGCAAATCATGGCCCGACGCACGCGACGGGCTTCTGTTCCTGCTGGCGGCGGCGGGCTTTCTGTGGCTGGTGGCGCGGGGCGCAGGCGCCTTGGGCTACAATTGGCAGTGGTACCGCGTTGCGGGCTACCTCTGGACCGGTGAAGGCGCTCCCGGCCCTCTGCTGCAAGGCCTGTTCTTCACCCTGAAGCTTGCGGCCCTTTCCGGCCTGGGCGCCCTGGCAGCCGGGCTCCTGGCCGCGCTGCTGCGTCTGTCCGGCTCCATGGCCGGGCGTGTGCTCGCGCGCGGCTACCTCGAGTCCGTGCGCAACACCCCGCTGCTCATCCAATTGCTGTTCCTCTACTTCGTGCTGGCCCCGGTATTGGACATGGACGCCCTGGCCACGGCCGTGCTCGGCCTGTCGCTCTTCGAGGGCGCCTATGTGGCGGAGATCCTGCGCGCGGGCATCGTGTCCGTGGAGACCGGCCAGTGGGATGCGGCACAGAGCCTGGGCATGGGCCGCCTGGCCGCCTACCGGCTGGTGATCCTGCCCCAGGCCGTGCGCCGCGTGCTGCCGCCCCTGACCGGCCAGAGCGTGTCCCTGGTCAAGGACACCTCGCTGGCCAGCGCCATCGCCATCGGCGAATTGACCCTGCGCGGCAATGTCATCGTCTCCGAGACCTTCCTCAGTTTCGAAATTTGGTTTACAGTGGCCGCACTGTACTGGGTGGTCACCACGACCCTGTCCAGCCTGGCCGCGACCCTGGAGCGGCGGCTGGGCTAACCCCACCTAGCCTGGGCCCGACAAAAACGGAGGACTTGCCATGTTCGCGAAACGGATCATCCCACCCCTCATGCTCCTGCTGGCCCTGGCGGCTTTCGGCTGCTCCAGGGGCGAGCAGCAAGCCCCGAAACAGGCCAGCGGGGGCGGCGCGCCGGAGCAGGTGCTGCAGCGCGGGGTGCTGCGCGTGGGCTTCTCCACCTTCGTGCCCTGGGCCATGCAGGACAAGAAGGGCGAATTCATCGGGTTCGAGATCGACGTGGCCCGGCGCCTGGCCCAGGACATGGGCGTGAAGGTGCAATTCGAGCCCACCCAGTGGTCGGGCATCATCCCGGCCCTTTTGTCCGGCAAGTTCGACATCATCATCGGCGGCATGAGCATCCAGCCCCAGCGCGCGCTCAAGGTCAACTTCACCATCCCCTACGAGTACTCCGGCATGTCCCTGGTGGGCGACAGGCTCAAGACCGGGAAGTTCAAGACCCTGGACGAGTTCAACCGCCCGGACATCATCCTGGCCATCCGCCAGGGCACCACCGCCGTGGACGCGGCCAAGAAATACATGCCCAAGGCCCAGCAGCACCTGTTCGAGCAGGAGGCGCAAACCATCCAGGAGGTGCTGAACGGACGCGCCCACGCCGTGGTGGCCTCGGACCCCTTCCCGGCCTTCCAGGCGCTCAAGTACCCGGACAGGCTGGTGCTGCCCCTGCCCGAGCCCTTCACCAGGGAGCCCATAGCCTTTGCCGTGCGCAAGGGCGACCCGGACTTCCTGAACTTCCTGGACGGCTGGATCCGCATGGTCACCGACGAGGGCTGGCTGGCCGAGCGCCACAAGTACTGGTTCCGCACCAACGCCTGGAAGGACCAGGTGGAGTAGCCGCCACGGATGGACGCCCCCGCCGCCCCCAGCCTCGCCTCGGCGCGCCGGTCCGCGCTGCTCGTGGACGCCGCCGTGCTTTTGTGCGTGGGCGTGGGGCTGTACTGGCTGGGCAGCCGGGCGGGCGCGCGCCTGCACTATCAGTGGAACTGGGCGGCCCTGCCGCAGTTTCTGGCCTATGCCGACCCGCTGACGGGCGAGCTGCACGCCGGGCGGCTCTTGTCCGGCCTCTTGGCCACCATCCGCCTGAGCCTGTGGGCCGGAGCCCTGGCCTTGCTGCTGGGCACCCTGGCCGGGCTCATGCGCATCAGCCGGCGGCTGTTCTGGCGGCTCACGGGCGGGACGTACGTGCTCTTTGTGCGCAACACCCCGCCGTTGGTGCTCATCTTCCTGTTCTCCTACTTCCTCTCGGGCCAGCTCATCGCCGCGCTGGGCCTGGACGCCGCCCTGCTGCACCTGCCGCACGGCCTGCGCCCCGTGGCCGAGCTCCTGTTCGGCCCCCTGCGGCAGATGCCCGCGTTCCTCACGGCCATCGTCACCCTGGGGCTCATCGAGGGCGCGTACGTGGCCGAGATCGTGCGCGCGGGCGTGGAGTCCATCGAGTCCGGCCAGTGGGACGCGGCCCATGCCCTGGGCCTTTCGCGCTGGCGCACCCTGGCCTTCGTCATCCTACCCCAGGCCTTCCGGCGCATGCTGCCGCCCTTGACCGGACAGTTCGTGTCCACCCTCAAGGACTCGGCCATCGTGTCCGTCATCTCCATCCCGGA
>CAXXGJ010000036.1:0-8506 GCA_963677895.2 Treponemataceae bacterium
GAGGCTCGTCACCATCGCCAGGGATTTTTTCCTCTCGAGAAACTACCTGGAAACCGATACTCCGACGCTCTCTCCCACCCTGATACCCGAATCCTGCCTGGAAGCCTTCGCCACGGCATTCGTGCACCCATACAGGACCGGATACCCGGTCTACCTCATCCCCTCCCCGGAGATATGGATGAAGCGCATCATAGCGAGCACGAAGCAGAACGTGTTCCAGCTCTGCAAATCCTTCAGGAACGCCGAGTCGCTGAGCAGAATCCACAATCCCGAATTCACCATGCTGGAATACTACACGATAGGGGCGAACAGCCGCGACAACATCGGACTCACGGAGGAACTTTTCGGTGCGCTAGCCACGAGCGAAACCCCGGAGAGCGCCCTGCCTCCCTTCAGGCGCGTGACCATGGCCGAAGCCTTCGCGGAATACGCCGACCTCGATCTCGACGCGCTGGGGGAAACCGGCGCCATGATCGAGGCGGCGAAAGCCAAGAACCTCATGATCGACAATAATTCATCCTGGGAAGACGCGTTCAACGTCATCTTCCTCTCCCTCGTCGAGCCGGCGCTCCCCGCCGACAGACCCCTCGTCCTGGATGAATACCCGCGCGGCATCGAGTGCCTGGCCAAGGACATCCCCGGGAAGCCCTACAAGGAGCGGTGGGAACTCTACGTCCACGGCATCGAGATCGCGAACTGCTTCACCGAGATGGGCAGCCCCGAGGCGGTGAAGGCGTATTTCGCCAGCCAGGGGGCGAAAAAAGCGAACAGCCTCGTTCCGCATAAAATCGACCCAGGCTATCCCTCAATTTTTGAGGATTTCCCACCCTGCTCGGGCGTGGCGGTAGGCTTCGACAGGCTGGCGATGGTTCTCCTCGGCCTGTCCGACATAAGCGAAGTGATGAATTTCCCCTTTGAGTCCTTCCCCGCTTATGGGGTCTGAAGAACCGAGACAGGAACCGGGCGGGAACCTGGGGAGGGGCGGCGTCATATCAGTCCGGGGCATGGCTCCGCATCTTTACAAAAATCCTTATTTTGCAATAGTATAGGTGCGAAATACAGCGGCGTTTTCAGCGTCTATCCCTCATGCGATTATTGTAGCCTTTAAAAGGCGGACAATAAAAGGAAATTATCATGGTTCGCGGCGGCGAAATCAATCTAGGAACATGCCTTCTCATCAATAACGTCCCCCACATAGTAGTGGATCGGGAATTCGTAAGCCCCGGCAAAGGCTCGGCCTTCGCCCGAGTCAAGGCCAAAAGCCTGAAGACCGGCAACGTCATCATGCAGACGATCAAGACCGCGGACTCCGTCGAGGATGCCCAAATCGACCTCGAGGACTGCCAGTACCAGTACTCCGACGGCGAGAACTTTATGTTCATGAACAACGAAACCTTCGAGCAGTTCGGCGTTTCCATGGAGATCCAGGCGGAGAAAAAGCCCTACCTCAAGGAAGGCGAGACCTACACCCTCGTCATGTGGGAAGGCGAAGCCATCGACATTAAGATTCCCTATAAAATGATCTTCACGGTCGTGGAGAGCGAGAATTACATCAAAGGCGACACCGTTTCAGGCGCGACCAAGCCCATCACCACCGAAACGGGTCTCGTGGTACGCGTTCCCCTTTTCATCAAACAGGGCGAGCGGATTCTCGTCAACACCGAGTCGAACGATTATGTGGAGCGGGTAAATAACTGATTTTCCAACCTTCGAAGCCGGGTTTTTCGGCGGGGGCCGTCGCGCATGACTGACCTCCAGCTCCTTGTGAACAAGACGGTAGACTATGCCTACCGCGGAGCCCGGCTCGGCTTCGACCTCTCCCACGCACTCTTTTCTTCCTTCACCATCGATACGGGCACGAGATTTCTCCTCAAGGAAATAGCCCATGACGAAGTCATCACGGGAGCCCTGACGATTCTGGACGCGGGCTGCGGAACCGGCATCATAGGGATTTCGCTGGCGGCTTCCTGCCCTCAGGCAAAAATCGTCATGAGGGACAGGGATATCCTTGCCTGCGCCTTTTCGGAAAGAAACTGCTGGAGAAACGGCATCCCCGTGAAGCGCCTCAATCTCGACGGCGGCGAGGCCCCGTCCATCGGAAAAAAAACCGCCTAAACACAAAAACAACGAAGAACGCCGGAATGAAGTCATCATCGCTCCCGGCTTGTTGGGGGAAGACGATCCCCTGGGTCCTTTCGACGCCGTCGTTTCCAACCTGCCGGCCAAGGCCGGACCTGTGATACTCTCGCGATTTGTCGATGCCTGCGCGGGCAAGCTTCTCAATCCCGGCGGCAGGATGGCTTTCGTCATAGTCAATACCTTGGCCGAACTGGCCGATGCCTGGTGCTCCTCGTCGGGCATGAGCCTGATCGCAAAATCGGCGGGGAAGGGGCATACCGTATTCATTCTGGAAAAACCCGCTTCAGCTGATAATCCCGCGCCGGCGGCCTTGGATGTTTCCGTCACGGCGATGGATCCTTCCTCCGACCTTAGGCTGGAAGGCTTGAAGCAGTACCGGCGCAGCTCGGCCCCGAGAAAATTGGGGCGCTATTCGGTGCCTGTTTTCGGCTTCTGGGGACTCCCCGAATTCGACACCACGAGCTTCGCGACGGAAATGGCGCTGGAGGCTCTCGAAAAGGCCTGCGCCGGCAGCCTCGTGCGGGACCTGCTCATTTCGGAGCCGGGCATCGGGCTGCCGGCGCTCTGGGCATGCAAAGCCCTGGGCCCCGCCAGAATCCACGCCCTGTCACGCGATCTGCTGTCGCTTTTCGCCACGAAAGCCAATATCGATGCCCTGAATTCGCCCCATCCCGAGTATTTCCCCCTCCAGTCGATCGACGGCGATACAGTCGGCGACGCCACCTTCGACGCCATCCTGTGGTTTCCCGAAGAAGTGCCCGAATATGATTTCATAAAGCCGGACTGGGAATTCATGCGCAGGACCGTCAAGAAAGGCGGGGCGGTCGTCATCGTCTCCACGTCGACGGTGACGACGCGTTTTGACAGGGTAAAACCTTCAGGCATGCAGCGCCTGGGCGAAAAAAAGAAAAAAGGTTTCTCCGCCCTGATGTTCCGGCGGATCGAATAGGCCAACAACTTTTTTTCAATTTTACATAATAGTTTTAAATGTTGAAACGTCTTCCTAGAATTCGAAATCCCCCTTGTCAACTTCTAAAAGCAGGTGTATCCCTAAAGTACAAAAAAACTTAAGGGGGCCATCGTGAATATTCCCAAATTTGCCCATCCGGGCGTCGATGCCTGGATAACGGAGATGGTGGAGCTATGCCAGCCCGATGCCGTCGAATTGTTCGAAGGCTCTGAGCTTCAGTATAACAGGCTCTGCGGCCGTCTCGTAAAAGCGGGAACATTCAGGAAACTATCGGATGCCGCGAGACCTAATTCCTATCTGGCCGAATCGGACCCCGCCGATACGGCGCGCGTTGAGGAAAGGACCTTCATCTGTTCGAAGACCGAAGACGACGCTGGTCCCACCAACCATTGGGTAGCGCCCGATGAGATGAAGCGCAGACTTACCCCTCTGTTCGCCGGAGCGATGAAAGGACGGATCATGTATATCGTCCCTTACTCCATGGGACCGGTGGGAAGCCCTATGGCGAAGATCGGCATCGAGATAACGGATTCCGCCTATGTCGCCGTGAATATGTATATCATGACCAGAACGGGCAACGCCGTCCTGGAAAAGCTCGGAACATCGGGCGAGTTCGTCCGCTGCCTCCATTCATGCGGCAAGAGCGAAAGGCTCATGTCGGCATGCAAGGAAGGCTGGCCCTGCGATCCCGACAGGATGGCCATCGCCCACTTTCCCGAAGAGCGCGCCATCTGGTCCTATGGTTCAGGCTATGGCGGGAATGCCCTTCTCAACAAGAAATGCTTTGCCCTCCGCATCGCTTCGGTCATCGCCAGGGATGAAGGATGGCTTGCCGAACACATGATGGTCTTGAGCCTCACCAATCCCGAGGGAAAGAAGAAATACTTCGCCGGCGCCTTTCCTTCGGCCTGCGGCAAGACGAATCTCGCCATGCTCGAGTCTTCCTTGCCCGGTTGGACCGTCAAGACGGTAGGCGACGATATCGCCTGGATGAAATTCGGCGCCGATGGCAGACTCTATGCCATCAACGCGGAGGCTGGATTCTTCGGCGTCGCGCCCAATACCTCCTATAAAAGCAACGCCAACGCCATGCGCTGCGCCGAGCGCGACACGATATTCACGAACTGCGCCCTGACGCCCGAAGGCGACATCTGGTGGGAAGGCATCGGTTACGACGCTCCCAAGGGCACCATCGACTGGAAGGGAAACCTTATCGAGAATCCGCCGGCCAAGGGAGAAACCCTGCCCACCGGGCCTCTCGCCCATCCGAATTCCAGGTTTACCGTCCACGCTTCGAATTGTCCTTCCCTCGACGAGGACTGGGAAAATCCCGACGGCGTGCCCATCTCGGGCATTATTTTCGGCGGGCGCCGCTCGACGACCGTACCTCTCGTCTATGAGTCGAGGAACTGGAACCATGGAGTATTCCTGGGCGCCACTCTCTCCAGCGAAACGACGGCGGCCGCGGCGGGGCAGGTTGGACGCTTGAGGAGGGATCCCTTCGCCATGTTGCCATTCTGCGGATACAACATCGGCGACTATTTCGCGCATTGGCTGTCCTTCGGCGGCCGGCATGAACTCAAGCTGCCCAGGATCTACCACGTCAACTGGTTCAGGAAGGACGAACAGGGCAAGTTCCTCTGGCCGGGATACTCGGACAACGCCCGCGTCATCAAATGGATGTTCGAGCGCTGCGACGACAAGGTTTCGGCGGTCGACACGCCCATCGGCCTTATGCCCGCGGTCGAGGATTTCGATATCGATGGGCTCGACATGACGAAAGAGGCGCTGGCGAAGTGCTTCTCCGTTTCGCCTGAGGAATGGAGAAAGGAAGTGGACTTGATCAGGCACTACCTTCTGGGACTTGGCGACAGGATCCCGGACGCCCTTTTCAAGGAACTCGCCGGTCTCGCGGACAGGTTCTCGGCAAGTTGAGCGACCGCCGGAGACGCTCGCGTTTCAGCGTTGAGCGGCTTCTGGTCTTCCGCCGATTCCGAATTGGCCATAAACCGAAAGGGGCGGCGCGCAACGCGCGCCGCCCCTTTCGATTTCATTTGAATTACGCTTGCAAGTTCACTATATTATAACTATGAAGAAGTGGGAAAAGCTGATTCTGGAGTCCACGACTCCGGAAGAGTACGTTGAACGCTCCCTCCGCTCCAAGCTGCTGCCCGCCGAGAAGGCGAAGCTGGCCAAGTTGTGGATGGAAGCGACGGGGTTCACCAAAGCGGATATTCTCTTTGCCCGCAACCGCAATCCTTTCTGGAAGAAGAAAAAGATGGAAGGAGCGGAAGAGAGAACCAGAAGGCGCCTGGATATGCATGATTACTCCAGAGGCCAGACGGTTCAGTGGACGAAGGAACGTCTCCAGGAATTCCTGGAACTCAACAAGAAGGATTCCTCGGATAAATATCTGCACAAGGACTGGGAGCTCGCCAGCCATTTTGACACCAGCATTCCTTCCATCCAGTATTTGCGCCGCAAATACCTCAGGGTGAGGGAGCTGCTGGGGCCCAGGGCAAGAAAAGAGAAGATCCTCGAATTCATGGGCAGTTCCGAAATCGTCTTGACGAATGGCGGTCCGCGGAAAGTCTAGACGGTATCGAGTCCTCGCCTGTAGACGCCATGTCCGGCCTTGATGAAGTCAGGGTCATCCTTGACGACAGCGAAGGCGTCGGCTCTTGCGAGCTTCAGAAGTTCGAAGTCGCGCAACGGGTTGGCGATGAGAAGGTGGAGGGCGCCCGATTGAGCGGTGCCCAGCAACTCCCCCGGCCCTCTAATCCTGAGATCCTCTTCGGCCAGGGCGAAACCGTCCGATGAATCGTAAAGCGCTTTGAGGCGCTGTACCGCGTCCTCGGTGATATCCCCGGAATAAATAAGAAAACAGTAGCTTTGATATTCGCTTCTTCCGATGCGGCCGCGCAGCTGGTGGAGGGCCGAGAGCCCGAAGCGTTCCGCGTGTTCGATGACCATGACGGCCGCGTTGGGCACATCCACGCCCACTTCGACGACGGTGGTGGCGACGAGTATCTTCGTGGCTCCGCTCACGAAATCGTCCATTATCCGCCGCTTCTTTTCTTCCTTCAGTTTCGAATGGAGCAGACTCACCGAAAATTCAGGGTAAATTTCCGTCGCGAGCCGCCCGGCCATCTCCTCGGCGCTCTTGAGCGATGCCTTGTCTGACTGGTCGATCGACTGGTCGATAAGCGGGTAGACGAAGAAAGCCTGACGACCTTCCTGGATAATATTGCGCACAAAATCATACACCTTCGACTCATTTCCCGCTTTTGCCAGGTGCGTCTTCACTGGTTTCCGCCCCGGAGGCAGGTTTTTGATCGAAGAAACGGCCAGATCGCCGAAAAGAGTCAGCGCCAGGCTTCGCGGGATGGGCGTGGCCGTCATCATGAGCATGTCGGGGATGTCTCCTTTTTTATACAAGGCAATCCTCTGCATGACGCCGAAACGGTGCTGTTCGTCGATGACGATGAATTTAAGCGACTTATAGACCACGTCGGAGGAGAAGAGAGCGTGCGTACCTATGACGATGTCGATGGCGCCTACCTTAAGGGCTTCCAGAAGGGGCGGCCGCGCCGCGTCGTCGACGTTGCCGGACAGGAAGGCGAGATGGACGCCCAAAGGTTCGATGAGCTTGGCGGCCGTGGCCGCATGCTGGCGCGCAAGGAGCTCCGTGGGAGCCATGATGGCGACCTGTCCCCCTCTCTCCACGGCGCGCAGCGCCGCCAGGAGGGCGACGATGGTCTTTCCGGAACCGACGTCGCCTTGGAGGAGCCTGGCCATGGGGTGGGGTTCATCCATGTCGGCGGCGATTTCCGCGAGGACTTTGGTCTGGTCGGGAGTGAGAGTAAAAGGCAGGCGCTGCAGGAGCCGCTCGGCGAGAATTCCCGCGGCGGGCTTGCGCGGGAGACTCTGCGAGCGGCGTGCCCTGATCCGCAGCGCGATTCCCAGCTGGAACTTGAAAAGTTCCTCATAAGCCAAGGTTCTGAGCGCGGCTTCCCGCTCGGCGATGGCTGCGGGGAAATGGATGAAGGAAAGGGCTTGCCCCTTGGACAGAAGGTTTCGTTCGGCGATGACGGCGGGATCGATTTCGTCCTCGACCCGGCATCCGTACATTTCTATGGCGGCGCGGATCAGCTTCCTCATGACCCCCTGGGCGAGGCCTCCGGTGAGTGGATAGACGGGGACCAGCCCCGTTATGGGATTGGCGCCTTCCTCCAGGCGTTCGACATCGAAGGAAGAGGACTGTATTTCCCCGTAGCGGAACTGGAATTTGCCGTGTACGACGACCTTGGCGCCTACGGGCAGGGTCTTCTCGAGGAAAGGCCGGTTGAAGCAGATGAGGGCGGCTTCCGAAGATTCGTCCCTCACCAGTATTTTCAGGGTCTTCATCCTGCCGAAACCGAACCACTCGTGGGCGGTGACGATTGCCGTGGTATGTATGGACCCTCCGTCCGCGAAATGGGAAAAGGGCCGGAAGCTGGAGCGGTCCTCATAATCCCTGGGATAGTGGGTGAGGAGATCGGCTATGGTCGTTATGCCCAGCCGGCCGAGTCGGGAGACGACGGAGGGACCGGCGCCGCGCAGCGTCGACACGGGCTGTCTCATTTCATGGAGGAACACCTCTCCAGTATAGCCTGGTTTCGTCGCGGTTGTACACTTTTCGGCACCGTGGTAGCATATCCGAACTATATTTTTTCGAGGAGAAACGATGCGCGATGAAATCAAGCGATTGATCGAGATAGATCGCCAGCGCACGCTCTTTACCCATATAGGAGCGTTGCTGGGCTGGGATCAGGAGACGTATCTGCCGGAGCGCGCGGTCGAGGAAAGGGCCGAGCAGCTCGCTCTCATCCAGGGTTTGGCTCATGAAAAGGCCGTGCAGCCCGAGATCGGCGATCTCCTGGCCGCCCTGGAAGATGACAAGAGCCTCGATGGCCTGGAATTGGCCTATCTGCGCGTGGCGAAGCGCGAATTCGAGAGGGAGTCGAAGCTGCCCGCCGAGCTTGTGACTGAGATGGCGAGGCAGACGAGCCTTTCCCAGGCTTCCTGGGTACAGGCCAGGAAGGAAAATGACTTTTCGCGTTTCGCGCCCTATCTGCAGAAGATGGTCAACCTCAATATCGAGATGGCCTCGGTCCTGGATCCGAAAGGGGAACAGCCCTACGATGTCCTGCTGGATCTCTTCGAAATCGGAAGCACCGAGGATGAGATAGCCAAGGTCTTTTCTGTCATGCGCGAGGATCTCATGCGCGTCCTGGGCAAGATCAGGTCTCGCCCCCAGGTGGACGATTCCTTCCTGCACGGAAAGGTTTCAGCCGCGGCGCAGGCGAAGATGAGCGGCCATTTCATGGACGCGATCGGCTTCGAGGAGCAGGGGCA
>CAXXGJ010000037.1:0-10390 GCA_963677895.2 Treponemataceae bacterium
CGGTGCACCTGGCCAAGGCTACGGGCAAGTTCGCGGGCGAACCCAAGTCGCGCATGATCGAACGCCTGGCCCACATGGCGGAGATCGACGGAACCATGATGCGGGACACGGCCAAGGCCTTCTGCGACCGCTCGGTCGAACTGGCGTTGAGCGCGGCCGCGATGGATGATATCGTGGATGGCGAGCACAAGGCCCTGATCAACGATGTGCTCGCCATGATGCGCGAAAGGCCGGAAGAGGCCGAGAGGGCGGCCAAGCTCCTCACCACCTCGGGCTACCTCGAGCGGTTGGGCGACCACATGACCAACGCATGCGAGGATATCGTCTTCATGGTGAAGGGCACGCGTGTGGATCTGAATGAATGAGGAGGGAAGCGGAATGGATGGTCCGACAATTCTGATCGTGGAAGACGATCCGGATATCGCGGAGCTTCTCGCTGTCTCCTTCCGCAAGGAAGGCTGGCTGAGTCTCCACGCCGAAAACGGCGAAAAAGCCCTCGCCCTCATGGCGGAGAACGATTTCAGCCTCTGCGTCCTCGACCTGATGCTCCCCGGCATGGACGGCCTCGCCGTCCTGCGCGCGCTGCGTTCGCGGCCGAAGAGCTCCGTACTCCCCGTCATCATCGCCTCCGCGCGCGGGGAGGAAGCGGACGTCGTCGTAGGTCTCGACCTCGGCGCCGACGACTACATAGCCAAACCTTTCAGCCCCAAGGTTCTCGTCGCCCGAATCCGTTCGCTTCTCAGGCGCGTCGAAGGCAAGACGGAAAAAAAGAGCGATTCCCTGGAGGTTTCGGGGATAGTCCTCGATCCATTGCGGCATGAGGTATTCTCGAAGGGAAGGCCCATAAATCTCTCCGCCACGGAGTTCGCCTTTCTGGAGCTTCTGATGCGCGAACCTGGACGAGTGTTCACGAGGGCGCAGGCCATCGCGAAGACGAAAGGCGAGGATTATCCCGTCACCGACCGCTCACTTGACGTTCATATCCTTTCACTGAGGCGGAAACTGGGCGACGAAGGCGCCTTCATCGAAACGGTGCGGGGCATAGGGTATAGATTCAGGGGCACGCCGTGAGACGAAGCCTTTTCGCCAGAAGCCTGGCGGTTATATCGGCGGCCGTCCTCGCGGTGGCTGTCCTCGTCCTCGCGCTCAGCATAGCTATCTCCGAGAGAGCGTACATCAGGTCGAACGCCGACGGTCTTGAACGGGCCGCCGCGGCGGCGGCCGCTTTTCTGCCCGAGGACTGGAATTCGACTTCGAATCCCGGCGCGGCCGCCTTTTTCTGCGCCCGTATCGGAGCCGAATCGGGCTATAGAGTTACGCTGATCGACGTTTCGGGGAAGGTCGCGGGCGATTCAAGCGCCGATTCCATTTCGATGTCCAACCATTCCGACCGACCCGAAGTCGCCGGCGCTCTCGCGGGCAAGGCTTCCTGGTCCAGACGTCTCTCGACGACCTTGGGCGAATGGATGCTTTACGCGGCCATTCCGCTGCGCTCTCCGGACGGAAAAACCATAACGGGCGCTCTGCGCCTGGCCCTTCCCCTCCCGGGCCTCATGGAAAGCCTCGGCGATGCCCAAAGATCCATGATCCTGGCCGCGCTCGCCGCCGCCCTCGCCGCCCTCGCCGGGAGCGCGGCCCTGGTGCGCATCCTCGATCGTCCCGTGGTCCTGCTTGCCGACCGAGCCCGGCGTTACGCGAAAGGCGGCATGGAATCGGATACCGCGGCGGAGACTCGCGCGGCTTCACGGCACGCTTTGCGGCACGATTCCCTGAACGCTTCCCGGCGCGGTCAAGCCGACCACATGCCGCGCGAACTGAAGGTTCTGGAAGAATCCCTCGATTCGATGGCCGCCGACCTAAACAAAAGGGCGGCTGAGGCCGAGGCTTTGGGCAAACGCTTTTCGGCGATTCTCGATTCGGCGGGCGAGGCCATCATGGCGCTCGACGACCGCCTCAAGATCATCGAGGCCAATCCCGCCGCCCACGCGATGCTGGGCGCCGAGCGGGGAACCCTCCCCGGCCTTCTCCTTTCCCAAATTGCCGGGACCTCGGGCCTCGTGTCGATCGCGAACCGCTGCATCGCTTCGGACAGGGCTGTCGCCGATGAGGTGAATCTCTATCCCGGAAACGAAAAGATCGTGCAGGTCAACGCGTCGCTACTAGGCGGCGCGGAAAAGCAGGGCATCGTCCTCGCGATCAGCGATATAAGCGTGATGAAGCGGCTCGAAACCATGCGCACTGATTTCGTCGCGAATGTCTCGCACGAATTGCGCACCCCCATCCACCTCATCAGGGGTTTCGCGGAAACCCTCCGTTCGGGAGGCCTCGAAAGCGAGGCCTCGGATCGGTACCTCGAGATCATCGAGAGAAACGCGCTTCGCATGGAAAGGATCGTCGAGGATCTTCTGTCCCTGGCCAGGCTCGAAAAAGACCCTTCCGAATGGCTCAGCATCGAATCCTGCCTCGTTGAGGACATAGGCGCGGCGGCTTTCGAGAACGTGAAAGACCAGGCCGAACTGAAGTCCATACGGCTGGAATCCGTCATTCAGAGCGGCCTTCGCCTCATGGCCAATCCAGGCCTCGTCGAACAGGCGCTCACCAATCTCCTCGAGAACGCCATACGATATTCGCAGCAGGGCTCCATCGTGACGCTAGAAGCGGAAGCCGGGAACGGCATCGTCGAACTGCGCGTCAGGGACAGAGGATCCGGAATTCCCGCTCCCGACCTGGAACGGATCTTCGAGCGTTTCTACCGCGCCGATAAATCCCGGGACAGGAAATCGGGCGGCACGGGCCTGGGGCTCGCCATCGTGCGCCATATCGCCATCGCCCATGGCGGTTCGGTGCAGGCGGAAAGCTGGTCGGGAGAAGGTTCGATTTTCACGATCCGGCTGCCCGCGAAATGACAGCCCGCTGGCGATCGATGTATTCCAGCCAGCCCGGCTTTTCTCCCTTCGCATACAATGATACATTTCCCTTGATGCTCTGAAGCTTATTCCACCTAAGGACCCTTCCTTCCACAGGATCGGCTCTATGGGGATAAGCCAATGGGTTCGTCCCGAAAGAGGCGGATCTCCCATGCTTGGAAAGGAGGCTCATCATGCAGGACGGGATTTTTTCTTCACCCTTTCCGCACAACGAACACGTCTACAATTACGCGCCAGATTGTCTCGAAACGGGAGCGCTCGCCCTCGAGCTTTCGCGCCAGGGATCCAGCACTATCGAGATACCGCTCATAATCGGGGGCGAAGAAATTCGCACTGGGCTCATGGGAGAGATACGTTCGCCCCACAACCATAAGGCCTTGCTGGCGACCTATCACAAGGCGAATCCCGCGATGGTGGACATGGCGGCCGAAAAAGCGGTCGAAGCCCGGGCCGAATGGAAGAGCATGCCCTGGCAGGCCAGAGCCGCGATCTTTCTCAAGGCGGCCGATCTTCTGTCCACGCGGTTCCGCCAGAAGCTGAACGCCGCGACAATGCTGGGACAGAGCAAGAACGTCTATCAGGCGGAAATCGACTCGGCCTGCGAACTGATCGATTTCTTCCGCTTCAATGTTCATTATGCCCGGCAAATCTATGCCATGCAGCCCGAGCATAACGGAGAGAGAACATGGAACAGGCTGGAGTACAGGCCCCTCGAGGGCTTTGTCTTCGCCGTGACACCTTTCAACTTCACGTCTATCTGCGGGAATTTGCCGACGGCTCCCGCCATAATGGGCAACACGGTCGTCTGGAAGCCGGCAAGCTCCGCGGTGCTCTCCAATTACTATGTAATGGAGCTGCTGAAGGAGGCCGGTCTGCCCCCCGGGGTGATCAATTTCGTTCCAGGCGACGGGGCTAGCGTCGGCGGGCCAGCCATCGCCAGCAGGCATTTCGCGGGGCTGCACTTCACGGGCTCCACCTCCACCTTCAACGCGATGTGGGTCGACATAGCGAAAAACCTCGCTGCGAATCGATATAAAGTATACCCCCGCATCGTCGGGGAGACGGGCGGCAAGAATTTTCTAATCGCCCACGAGGACTGCGATGTCCAGGCTCTGGCGGTGGCGCTGTTCCGTGGCGCGTTCGAGTACCAGGGGCAGAAATGCTCGGCCACGAGCCGCGCCTATATACCCCGCTCCATCTGGCCAAAGGTCCGGGACAAGCTCGTCGAATTCGCCGAGGCCGCCGCCATGGGCGATGTCGCGGACTTTTCCACCTTCATGGGGGCGGTCATCGACAAAAAGGCCTTCAGGAACATCGCTTCCTACATCGACTATGCCAGGGCCAAGCCCGAAGAATACAAATTCCTCGTTGGCGGCGACTGCGACGACAGCGAAGGCTGGTTCATACCGGCGACCATCATCGAGACAAACAATCCGGCAGGCAAGCTCATGACGGAGGAGATTTTCGGCCCGATCCTTACGGTTTACGTCTACGACGGCGACAAGCTCGACGAAACGCTGGCCTTGGTGGACGCCACAAGCCCCTTCGCTCTTACGGGGTCGATATTCGCTAACGACAGGAAGGTGATCGAAAAAATGTCGGATGCCCTCTCCGACTGCGCCGGCAACTTCTATATCAACGACAAGTCGACGGGGGCTGTCGTCGGCCAGCAGCCTTTCGGCGGGGCGAGGGCCTCGGGCACCAACGACAAGGCGGGAAGCGTCTTCAATCTCCTACGCTGGACTTCGGTGAGGACCATCAAGGAAACCTTCCTGCCGTCTGAGACCTGGGATTACCCACACCAGAGACAGTCGGGATACCGGGAACCCGAGAATATCCGCTGACAGAGAAAACGCGAAGGCATAAAAAAGGGGTGACCCGCGAATATATCGCGGGTCGCCCCAATCAGTGATTTCTATCGATCGTCAGGGCTTATTTGAGCCAGCCCTGCTCGACAAAGTACTTCCTGGCGCCGGGATGATAGGGAATGAGCATCTGGTCATCCGGCAGCACGAGGTCCTTGGTGAACTGCTTGAGAAGCGCCGCGACATTCTGGATGGTGGGCAGGTTCTCGTAAAGCGTCTTCGTCATTTTGTAGACAAGGTCAGCGTCCATTTCGGCGCGGCACATGATGACGTCGGGGGGCGTTCCAACCGTGGGGACAGCCGCCGTCTGGTTGGGATAGGTATTGGCGGGTATGTTGCGGCGGGTATATGCCACATTGACCTTCTTCAAGTTGGCGAGAGCCGCGTCGGTTATCGGCACGAGCTGAACCTTGCCGTCAAGAAGAAGTTCGGTCATGCCGGCCGCGCCCATAGCCAGACCGAGGATTCCGCCATCGGCGAGACCATCCTGCATCATCTCGATACCCTGGGTGTATTCGACGAAACTGGCCTTCACGTCCTTATAGGTCAAGCCGTAAGCAGCGAGCGTCTCGCGTGCGTCGACTTCACCGCCGGATCCTACTGGGCCAACAACGATGCGCTTGCCTTTAAAATCAGCGACGGACTTAATGCCGCTCGATTTCGAGGCAACGACCTGGAAAACGTCCATGAAGAGTCCGCCGGTCATGGCGCGAATCCAGGGCATCTTTTCGGGGTAGGGGGCAATCCCGTTGGTGGCGCGATAGGCTTCGAGCGAACGAACCTGGGCGATATCCGCATCCTTGGTCCTCAGCAAGTCTATATTGTGGGGACTTCCGCCCGTCGCGATGGCGACAGCCTTGATGCCGGTGATGTTCTGGTTCCATAGCGTGCACATGGCGATGCCGACGGGATAGTTGGTCCCGCTTACGCCGGCCGTACCCATGGTGAGCTGCAGGATGGGGGCGGCGAAAAGACCCGATCCACCGAGAACCAGGGCGATCATCATGACGAAGAGCGCTTTGCTTCCAGTTTTCTTCATTGTAGAAACCTCCTTCTACGCAAGTTGCTACATTAACATACATTGCCGGGACTAAGCCCGGCAGCAGTCCAAATTAAGCGGCCGCGACAGCCCTATTTCTCTTTATCAGCTGGATACTAAGCCAACCCAAGCCCGCAAGGCCCAGACCAATCAAGTCGGTGACAGTACCGGGCGCCATCAAGAGGATAGCGGCCACAAAGAACACGGGCCTCAGCCATATCGGCAATTTGATGGTCAGATAGCCTTCAACGGCCACTGCCAGAAGAGCCGTACCCGCCAGGCCGGTTATAGCCGCAAAGATTACCTGCGTGGCCGAATCGGCGATCAGGAGCATGGCCGGGGAATAGATGAAGAAGAAAGGAACGATGAAGCCAGCGAGGGCCAGCTTGAAGGCAGTCCAGCCAACCTGGCTCGACTTCGCGCCGGCGAGACCGGCGCCGACATAGGCGGCAAGGGCTACGGGGGGCGTGATCGTGGAGAGGCAGGCGTAATAGAAGATGAAGAAATGAGCCTGGAAGGGAGCGACGCCCATTTTGGTGAGTATGGGAACGGCAATCGACGCCGCTATGACGTAGCAGGCGCTCGTGGGAAGCCCCATTCCGAGGATGATGCAGACAATCATGCAGAGCACGAGCGCTATGATCAGCCTGCCCTGAGAGAGGAGCACGATGTTGTCGGCAAGAATCGCCCCGATTCCGGTCATCGCCAATACGGCGATGATGAATCCCGCGTTGGCCATCGCTACGCCGATGCTTAAGGAGCTGCGCGAAGCGGCTACCGCGATGTCCTTCGCGGCCTTGAGGTCGATCCTGGTCTCCTTGCGGACCCAGGAGAGTATGACAGTGAAGAGTACGGTGTAGAAAGCGGCGAATAAGGGAGTCTTACCGCTGGTCATCAAGTAGACGAGGACGATGATCGGGAAAATCATATGGCCATAGCGGAATACCGTTGCTTTGACATCGGGCAATTCGCTTTTATCCAAACCTTTGAGTCCCATGGATCTCGCCCTGAGGTCTATCTGGAAGAAGACGCTGGCAAAGTAGAGAAGCGAAGGAATTATGGCCGCTGCCGCCACGTCGATGTACTTCATCCCGAGGAATTCGGCCATGATGAAGGCAGCCGATCCCATGATCGGCGGCATGATCTGTCCGCCAGTCGAGGCGGCGGCTTCAACCGCGCCCGCGAAATGCGGTTTATACCCGACCTTCTTCATGAGAGGAATGGTGAAGGCGCCCGTCGTCGCGACATTCGATGCCGCGCTGCCTGAAATCGTCCCGATGAGGGCCGAGGCGACAACAGCGACTTTGGCTGGGCCTCCGACCATCTTGCCGCCGAGCCCGAGGGCGACATCGTTGAAGAGCTTGCCTAAGCCGCTTCTCTCAAGCGTCGCGGCCAGGATGACGAATATGATGAGGAATGTCGAGGATACTTCGATCGGTATGCCGAAAATACCCTGCGTCGTAAGATACATCTGATAGATGATTCGCTGGATCGTATACCCTCTGTGCGAAAAAACGCCGGGGATGTACTTCCCTGCATAGGCATACAGGAGGAAAATGAGGCCGAGAGCCAACAGCTGCCAGCCAACGGATCGTCTGCAAGCTTCCAGTATCAGCAGGATCAGGATGCCACCCGCTATGTAATTATCCAGTGTCGCGACGCCTGCCCTTATGAGGAAAGCGTCTCGCGCCAGTATGGTGTAGATAATCACCGCTAAAGACAGAAAAACTAAGCCCAAATCGACAAAACTCGGCCTGTCTTTCGGCGATTTTGTCGTCGCGGGGAAATAGAGCCACACGAGCAGGAGAATGAATCCTACATGGATCGCTCTGTGCTTGATCGTTTCAGGCATTCCGAAACGCGCCGTATAAAGATGATAGGAGATGAAAAGAATAGAGATGACAGTGACGACAATCTTCCATGCAGGAAGGAAGTTTCTTCTGTACCTCGATTCTACTTCAGCCTTCTGCATAATCTTGTCGACATCGGCCGGCGCCGCGCCTTGAGGCATCGTCGCCGCATTTTCCTTTTTCACACCACACCTCGCTTACTATGTTTTAGGGTTCAAGGGCTATGAACAGATGCCCATAGCTTGCCTTGACTTTTCTCTCACATATTTCAAAGATATAATATCCTATATCCTATATCATAAATAATATCATGAGTTCATCTATCACGCAAGTCACAAAAAAGAAGATTATAGCGTGCTATAAAAAATGTGCCGGGGCACAGTTACTCGGTGGATTAGGGTTCCGAGACGATGAACATGTAGATGGAAGAGAATGGCGACAAACGGGCTGCGTAAAGGCAGCCCGAAAACATCAACGCTTCCGGAGAAGCGCGGCCATGGCGCGCTTTTCACCATTGCGGAGGTGCGTCTGCACGCTTTCGGACACTTTGGCCGGGTCCCGTGTCTTGAGCGCATCGATGATGGAAAGATGCTCCTGAAGAACCTCGTTGACGATCTGCTCATGCATGACCGGGGAATCCTCGGGGAAATAGCGAATCCTTATCGACATCTGATGCACTCGCCTGATCGTATCTTTGAGAAACGCATTCGGCAGATGGATATAGAGAATCTCGTGCATTTTAGTATCTGAAGCCACATAACGGTCATTGTTGAAAGGAGACTGCTTGATGTTGAGGATCTCGCCGCGTATCGCCTCCACCTCGCTGTCCGGTATCAGGCTGGCGCTCTTCCCCGCCGCGTAAGGTTCGAGGAGTTGCCTCATTTCCCAGTTGTTGAGGATATCGTCGGCCTGGATATCTGTGACGATGGCGCCTTTGTTGGGGATGAGCGTCACGAGACTTTCCGCCTCAAGCCGAACGAGCGCTTCCCTCACCGGGGTGGCGCTGACGCCAAAATCTTCAGCCAGCCGGTCGATCGGCAGCACCGAATTGGGAGCATAGGTATTCTTGAGAATGGAATCCCGCAGCGCGTCGTAAATCTGGTCGCGCATGGAAAGCGTCACGATTTTTTTCGTCATATGGACACCAGGCCTTTCTTTTCAGCGTTAAGTACCGAATGAAATCTCCATTCCGATATAATATATCATCGATTCAATAAGCTGTACAGAATGATATTAAAAGTACCGATTTTATAAACTTCTTCAATTGTATCTTGTCTATTCGAAAGTGTCATGATAAGATATATGATATAGGATGTGTGATATATTTTAGTATACACCTACTTTACTTTATCATTGCGTAATTGTAGAGATAGCGGAAACCATCCTTCGAACTGCATAAAATAGGGGAATATTATGGGGACAGTTGCCGAACAGTTGGTCAAGCGTTTCCGTGAGAAAGGCATTCGCTTCGTATTCGGAGTGCCGAGCGGCTCGTGGCTCTATTATATGGAAGCGATGAGAAAAGAAGGCCTGGACTTCGTGCTTGTCAGCAATGAAGCCTCGGGCGGATTCATGGCCGATGTCTGTGCGAGACTCACCGGCATTCCGGCGGTCTGTTACGGAACCGTTGGGCCGGGCGCCACCAATCTCAGCACGGGGGTCGTCAACGCGCTGCTGGATCGATCGCCCATGATCGTGCTTTCGAGCGAACCGCCCGAAAAGATGATCGGACGCACGGTTCAGATGGCCATCGACCAGCAGGCGCTATTCCGCCCGCTCACGAAGTGGACCACCAGGCTCACCGCCGAGCGAGTCGATCAGATTGTCGACCAGGCGCTCAGGATAGCCACGAGCGAAGTCCCCGGGCCGGTGCATATCGGTTTGCCGGAGGATCTGGGTTCCCGCAAAGCCATTTCTCAGAACCTGGGAGCAAGGGTGTTGACCGCGCCCGCCCAGCCCCCGACCGCCGATGAAGCCGCGCTCTCGTCGATGGAAGAGGTTTTCGCCCGATCGCGCCGCCCCGTTCTGGCGGTCGGCTTGTCGGCCGTCCGGAGCAAGGCAGGCAGCCTCATCGTGCAGCTGGCAGAGAAACACGGCATTCCCGTCATCCTCACCCCGATGGCTAAAGGCATCATTTCGGAAGACCATCCCTGGTATGCAGGCGTCCTCTTCCATGCCCTCAGCGACAGGGTAGCGGAAACCCATCGCGACGCCGATCTCGTCGTTGCCGTCGGCTACGATCCCGTGGAATTCAATTTTGAGGACTGGATGCCCGCTGTTCCGCTCCTCCACCTGGACACCGTGGAAGCCGACATCGACCGAAGCGTCTATCGCGAAGTCTACGATATCGTCGGAAATATTCCGGCCTCGCTGAACCGCCTCGTCGCCCTCCCCGCCCTGGATTCGGCTTGGGATAAAAAAGCCCTCGCCGAACGCAGGCGGAAGATGTTCGAAGACCTTTCCCCGCCTCCCGGAAGTTTCGGCCCGCGCGCTGCCCTGGCCATACTGCGGGAAACCCTGCCGCAGGACGGCATCATGGCCTGCGACGTAGGCGCCCATACCCACCTTATCGGACAGATGTGGCGCACGCCGGCGCCCGGCCTCCAGCTCATGACGAACGGCTGCTCCTCGATGGGATTCAGCGTCCCCGCCGCCATCGCCGCCAAGCTCTGCCGCCCCGACAAGAAGGTCGCCTGCGTCACGGGCGAC
>CAXXGJ010000038.1:0-670825 GCA_963677895.2 Treponemataceae bacterium
GGGCGAGGGCGCCATCCGCGCGGCCCTTGAGGATATCGATTTCAGCCGCGCCCTCGCCCGCGCGACGGCCAAGGAGTACGCCCGCCTGGCAGCCCTTTGGCGAAAGAAAGGCCTCGAACTGAACGAAAATTTCCGGGACAGCATCTATCGGACACTGAAAAGGCAGGGCTTCGACCCCGAAAAAATTTGCGAAGAGCTGGAACGTATCGCTCAAAACTAGAAAATTAAATGTATTACTTGACAGAAGGTGTCAATGGATTCAATAATATGGTATCAGATTCTAAAGATAGGGGGTTTTTCGCATGGATGATGACATCCTGACCATTGAAGAGGTTGCCAGGTACCTCCGCGTATCAGAAAGAACTGTTTACGACTGGCGCAGAAGGGCGAGATACCTTCAGGCAAGATCGGCACGGTCTGGAGATTCAAAAAAAGCGATATTGAACGATGGGTGAATGAAAGGCTCTCCTCCAACCGGCCGGCTGGACTCATCGGTTCGATCCAGATCCAGAATATCATAGCCCCCAATAGAGTTCTGTTCCTGAATTATACCAAGAAACGCGACGCTCTCATCGCGCTCGCCGAGAATCTTTCCACGGCCCCCCAGATCAAGAACAAGCAGGACTTGATCGCCGAAATTCTCAGGCGCGAGGATCTGATGAGCACGGCCATCGGAAGAGGCATAGCCATACCCCATGTTCGCCTCTCTTCGGTCACCGACCTCGTCGTTTCGGTAGGCGTGTCCAAATGCGACATAACGGACTTCCAGTCCCTCGACGATGTCCCCGTGCGGCTCCTTTTCATGATCGCCGCCGCCTACAACCAGCATGCCTACTACCTTCAGACGCTCTCCTTTTTCTCGGCGCGCCTCAAGGCCGCGGAGCTTAGGGACTCGCTCCTCGCCTGCTCCACGCCCCAGGAAGTCTACGACCTCCTCATCAAGCAGGACGAGTAAGACAATAAACCGAAAGCGACAATCGGCCTTCCGGCTTTCCGACCCTTGGGTCGTGAAACCGGAAGGCTTTTTTTAGCCGATAAGGGCATTGTCTTGCGGTTTCCCGGCCATGCATGATAGTCTTGGAAGAGGCAAAACCTAGCAAAGGAATCAGCGTTGTTTCTAAAAAGCCTTGAAATTTTCGGTTTCAAATCCTTCGCGGATCGCACGAAGATAGAATTTTCCGACGGCATATCCGCGCTCCTGGGTCCCAATGGCTGCGGTAAGTCCAATGTCGTCGACGCCATAAAATGGGTCGTTGGCGAACAGTCGGCCAGGAGCCTGCGAGCGGAAACCATGGAAGACATCATCTTCAATGGAACCGAAAGCAGAAAGCCGCTCTCAGTGGCGGAAGTAACCATAACCATCTCGAACGAAACGGGGACACTCCCTCTGGATGTACCCGAAGTAGCCATCAAACGACGTCTCTACCGATCCGGCGAGAGCGAATACTATATCAACGGCAAACTCGCCAAACTCAAGGAAGTCCGGGAGCTTTTCTGGGACACGGGCATCGGAAAATCCGCCTATTCGGTGATGGAACAGGGCAAGATCGACCAGATCCTCTCCTCCAAACCGGAAGACAGGCGCTATCTCTTCGAGGAAGCCGCCGGCATCACCAAGCATAAGGTGAGGGTCCGGGAAGCCGAAACGAAGCTTGAACGCACCGAAGAGAACATGAAACAGATCGAGGCCGTTCTGGCCGAGGTCAAGCGCTCCCATGACGCTCTCAAGCACCAGGCCGAAAAGACGGTCTCGTTCCGCGTGCTCAAGGACAAGATCTTCGACGTGGAAAAGGATGTTTACCTTCTCCGCCTGAGGCAGTTCATACGCGACAAGGACAAGAGGGACGAGGAATTCGCCGCCAAGAAACTGGAAAGGGAGAAGGTCAAGGCGGAATCGGAAGCTCTCACCGCCTCTATGTCCGAGAGTCTAGATCTCGTCAACGAGATGGAATCGCGGCTCGTGGAGATGCAGAAGAACCTCTACGGACTGGCCGTGGAGAAGAACGGAGCGGAAAAACACAAGAGCCTCATCGTGGACAGGATCCGCGAGATCAAATCCAAGATCGAACAGCTCGAACTCAGATCCAAGAGCATAAAGGACAAGATAGCCGCGCTCCGTGACGAAGAAGCCGACAAGGAAGGCGAACTTTCCGATTACAAGACCCGCCTCAAGGAGACCGAGAAACACATCGAGGAGTTCGAGTCCGGCATAAAGGCGGCAAGCTTGGCCCTGCGAAGCAACGACGAGGAGGCCGCCAAATGCGGCGTCTCGATTCAGCGCATCGAGGAAGAAATCGCCGTCGCGCGCCTCGCCTTGGATGACATAACCGAGGCGATCGTCCAGCAGCTCGACTCCCGTCTCAAGGAAATTGGATATTCGTCGGCCGAAAGACATTCCCTGGAAGCGGATATCCAGGCTCTCATAGACAGGATCAAGACACGCTTTGAAAGCCGGGCGAGCCTCCTGTCCGACGTCAAGCGTTCCATGACCTATGAGGGGAAAAGCGCGGGCGATTTCGTGGCCACGGTGCTCAAGGTTGTCGAGGACCTAAGCGGAGCCTCGCAGTCGCTCGCCGAACTAGCAGAAAAATTTTCCGTCTACAAGAAGACGACTCCTTCTTTCCTGGATGAATTCCTCTCGCCCGAAGGCATCATCACGAAGAAGAGGGCGGTCGACACGTCCATCGCCCAGAGTCTGGATAAGATAGGAACGCACAAGGCAACGATCGACGAACTCGGCGCGGAGAACAAGCAGCTCGCCGTCAGGATCGACGCGTATCGCCGCACCCTGGAAGAGGCGCGTCTCGGGAAAACCAAACTTCAGACACAGATGTCGGGCGCCCAGGACGCCATCGCCGTGTTTAGAAGGGAGATCGCCGGCCAGGAAGCGACGCTGCGCGAGCAGGAAACGGAAATTTTTTCCGAATCCCGCAGGCTTGGCGAACTGGACGAGGAACTCGGCGAAATCGACTCGGAGCTGGCCGAATTCGAAGCGAAGGGCAAGAAGCTCGCTTTGGAGATGGATTCCCTCGAAAAGGGCATCGCCTTCAAGAATTCCGATCTGGTCCAGAGGAAGAAGGATTCGATGCGTCTCGCCGACAAGATGCAGTCGGTCCAGACGGAACTGGAGACTATTCATCTCTCGATCGCCCAAAGCGAGACGGAGATCAAGAATATACGCGAGAACTTCCTCGAGCTTTATTCGCGCGACCTATCCGAATTCGAGGAGAGGATGTTCGAACTGCGGACGCCTCTTTCGACGTTGCGCGACGAGCTTTCCGCCTATCGGGGCAAGCTCAAGGACCTGGGATCGGTCAACCTCATGGCGCCGGAGGAATACAAGGAAGTCAAGGAACGCTACGATTTCCTCTCGGCGCAGATGGCCGACCTTCAGAAGGCGAGGGACGATCTCCGGCAGATCACCGACGAGATACGCAACGAAAGCGCCGAACTTTTCCTCGAGACCTACAACAAGATCAAGAAAAATTTCCACAACATGTTCAGGAGGCTTTTCGGAGGGGGAAGGGCCGAGCTGCGGCTCTCCGACCCCGACTACATACTCGAGTCGGGCATCGAAATTCTCGCCCAGCCTCCAGGGAAGAAGCTGGAAGCCATTTCCCTGCTGTCGGGAGGCGAGAAGACGCTCACGGCTATCGCTCTCCTCTTCGCCACCTATATGGTCAAGCCTTCGCCCTTCTGTTTCCTGGACGAAATAGACGCCGCCCTCGACGAAGCGAACGTTATACGCTTCATCAATCTGCTTCGCGAATTTTCCCGGACGAGCCAGTTCATCGTGATTTCGCACAACAAGAAGACGGTGAGCGGCGCTGATACCCTCCTCGGCGTCACGATGGAGGAATCGGGCATAACGAAGGCCATCGCCGTCAAGCTCGAACATCATCAGGCCGGGGAGGCTTCCCTCGTCATTCTGCCCTCCGCGGAAAAGATCGAGGACGAGGATGTGGAATTCGAGGCGGGAAGGGAACTTCCCCCGCAGCCGGGCGCTAAGAAAGAGTCCGCCGATGCCTGAGACCGTAAAGGAATTCTATCTCCGCCCCGCGGCGGTGAGCGGCGAAGCCAAGGTCCTGGAAATACGCGATTTCGGCTCGGCCAAGGATGTACTCCTGGACCGCACAATTTTCTACCCTGAAGGCGGCGGCCAGCCATGCGATCTGGGCACCCTGGGGGGAATGGCGGTCGCCGGCGTCGAGGAAGAGGGATCGGTCGTGCTGCACAGGATAGAGGGCGAGCTTCCCTTCGCGGTGGGCGATACGGTGACGATGAGGATCGATGCCGCGAGGCGGCGCGACCACAGCCAACAGCATTCCGGACAGCACCTTCTTTCGGCCATCCTCGAGCGGGAGTACGGCGTGCACACGATCGGCTTTCATCTCGGCGCCGCCTACAGCACTATCGACGTGTCCCGCGACTCGATGGACGCGTCCATGATCGAAAGCATCGAGAAAGCCGCCGAAAGCTTCATTGTCGGCGACCGTCCCTATATCGTTCATTTCTGTCCGCCTGAGGACGCGTATTCCTTCCCGATACGCAAGAAACTGCCCGCCGGCGAAACCAAGATCACCATCGTCGAGATCGAGGGTTACGACTGGGTAGCCTGCTGCGGAACCCATATCGCTTCCGCTTCCGCGCTTCGCGTCCTCAAGATTCTTTCTACGGAAAGATACAAGGGCAACACGAGGATATATTTTATCGCCGGTGACAGGGCCGTCGCCCTCCTCGGAAAGTATTTCGGCATGCTCAAGGACGTAGCGGGACAGTTGGGGACTTCGCTCGAGGAATCCCCGGCCAAGCTGGCGTCGGCGCTGCGCCGCGCGGGGATTCTGGAAGGCGAAAGAAACCTCCTGATCCGCGAAAGGGCAGGCATGGAAATCGATCTGGCGCTTCAATCTTCCAGCTTGGCCGGTGGCAGGCTCCTTCGCTTTAGCTATGCCGACAGGGACGCCGATACCGCTATGGAAACGGTCAAGGCCGGCGCGGCCCGCGGCTTCTCCGTCATAGCCCTGTCGATGCCCGACATGACCGTCTGCGTTATGCGACCCTCGGACCAATCGGATAAGCCCATCGCGCTCGGCGCCGCGCTGAAGCCAGCGCTCCAGCAATTCGAGGGAAGGGGCGGCGGCGGACTTGGCAACTTCAGGGCCGTCTTCCAGTCCGCGGCGAACGCGGAAGGCTTCGCCGATAAAGCGGCCTCATTCCTGAACTAGGCAGCCTCACTCCTTCATCAATTATCCATCTTCGACATGCCATTCATATCCCAGTTCTGGCCGAGGGCGCCGCGGGGCCCCGGGCTCTCTCATAGGCTTCTAGTCCGATCATGAGCGCGGCCGCTCCTACGCCTATGAAAAAGGCGATGGGCCAGATGGATGCGGCGCCGCCTCTATGGATTATCGCGCCTGAGATGAGGGGAGATGAAAGCGAACCCAGGTTGGTGATGACCGTCACCGCCGAATTGACCCGCCCCCTGTGGCTCGCCGGAGTCCTGGACGCGACATAGACATTGATGTTGGTGGCGGAGAGTATCTCCCCCCAGGTCCATATCACGGTGGAAGCGATGACCAGGAAAAAGCCGGGTGGAAACGATAGGATTCCGAAGCCGATCGCGTAGAGCAGGCTGGCCGTGGCCATGATGACCAATACGGGCGTCCTCGACATCAGCCTGGACAATAAAAGCGTGCAGAATACGACGGTGATGCCGTTCACCGTCATCGCCGATCCGTAAATCTCGGCGCCCCTGTCCCCGAGCATATCGTTGAGATAGAGAGGAAGGCTGAACCCGTTCTGGTTATATACGAAATTCATCACCGCCACGATGAGGGCAAACATGACGATAGTGGGTCTCTCTTTCAAGACGGAAACGAGGCTTCCGGAGTGTGAGGCTTCAGCGTCGGCGGCCGTTCCGCCGCCGGCGGCTTCCGCGGCTTGGGCGGTCAAGCCTGTTTCAGGGATGAATTTCATCATTATGATAATGGATGCGCAGAGGGCGCAGCCGTTGCCGAGAAACATGAGCCCTGGAGCCCTGTGGAAGAGGAAGCCGGCGGCGAGGGGACCCAGCGAAAAACCTATGTTGTTGCCCCAATAGAGCATCGCGTACGCGGATTTCCTTGTGGCGGGATCGGGTACCATGTCGGCCACGAGGGCGTTTATCACCGGCCAGGTCATGCTGAGGACGATGGACGCGCCGGCGATGAGAAAGGGAAGAATCGGCTTGAATCCGATCGCGAGGCTGGCGAAGAAAAGGAGGACTGCCGTGCCTTGGCAGATCAGGATGATTTTCTTCCTCCCGACGATATCGCTGAGCCTGCCGCCGAGGAATACGCCCGGAAGCGCCGCGGCATGCATGGCGGTGAGGAAAATGCCGGCTTTTTCCGAGGACCAGCCCAGCCTCGTCGTCAGGATGAGGGTTAGAAAGGGGAAGATGAAATTGCCGGCGGCTATCACGAGCCGAACGGCGAAAAGCGCCCAAATCGATCGGGGCAAATCCTTGAAGGGAATCGTCATTGTCGCGCCTTCCTTGTCGGCGCCGCGAAAGCTTATAGCTCCAGCGGCCTTCGGTTGTCGGAAAGCCGCCTGGAAAGGTAGTCCCTGTCCAGGGCGAGCCCCTCCACGAGATAGCGAACCTGTTCCGCCGAAAGGAGATTCTGCTCGGCATAAAGATACACGATGGCCCGCTCGGCGACACAGGGAACGAGGAGCGAGTTCATCTGGATGGCGCAGGGCGAATCGCAGTCGATATAGCGGTTTTTCAGCGAGGAATGCAGCCGCGACTGCTCGATGTTGCCGGCGAGCGCGTTGAGTTCGGCTAGCAGGGGGGCGATATTTCCTCTCGCGGCTTGTTCGCCCAGAGGCTTGAGCGTGAAAAAAGTGTATTCCTTGCCTGGCAGATAATGATGCTCGTCGCAGCGCGTGCAGTAATTAGGCTCCTGCCCGTCCGATTTCGTCCTGTCGCCGCCGATGATGATGAGTGGGTCGAAATACAGGGCAGGGCATTCCTTCCCGTCCACGAGATAGTAGCGGTAGGTATAGAGCGAGTCCATGAGGCAATCTTCGTGCTCGCAGTAGGCCGTGAGAGGGAATACATCGGTCGCGTTTTCGAGGAGGAGTCTCGCCGTCTGGTTGAAGATTTCCCTTCTGAAATTGAGGACGAGGGTGGGGCAGATGAAGCAGAGGTCGCGGCGCCGCGATTCGTCCGCCATGAGATAGGCGATTCTCTCGTCGAAGAACGCCGCCTCGTCGACAATCCATGTGCCTACGTCGGGATTGTCGGCCAGCAAGGTCTCGAGCTGAAAAGAATCGCGGGCGGCCCCAATGTGCTTCCCGCATCGCTCGAAGCCTCCGCGGAAAGCCAGCGCGTCGTCCGGGTAATCGGGGAAACGAGACTTGTCGAGGCTGGACCGCACGACGAAGACTTCCCTCCTGTCGACCGATCCGCTCGAAGTAAGCGATGCCGCGAGGCCTTTCTTCTTGAGCGCCACCTTGCTGTCGCGCCAAACCCTGGCGGTGAATTCTGTCTTTCCGGAACCCATGGGGCCGATGATGAGAATGCGTCTGGCTGGGCTTATGAAATCGTGATGGGAATATGATGTATGCACTTTCAGAAGGGGGAACCCCAGGTTCCTCAGCAGCTGTCCGGTTTCGCCGATGTCCATGAACGTTTATCCTTTCAAAGCGCCGGATATGCCGCCTGAGCGGCAGTCGTTTCCATCGAAGCGGCCGCCGCGACCGAACCCGATTCCGCGCTCGCGACATTGGGCTGGATGCTGGGGCTGCCGAATTTTAAGTATTTATAGGGATGAATGCTGAGGGCGTTCTGGTACCAGCCCTCTATATAGTCTATATCGATGACCGAAGCCTCGAAACTATGATAGATGGGAAGGACCACCGCTTTCTGCAGCAGGAATGTCTCGGCTTCGGCGAGAAGGCCCATCCGCTCCTTGCCTTCCTTGTCGTAGGATTTGGCGAGAAGGGCCTGGAATTCAGCATCAGCGAAACCGGCGTCGTTGAGGGGTGAATCCGGCGTCCACATCTGGAGGAAGGCTTCGGGATCGGCAAAATCGCCGATCCATGTCGTGTGAGCGAGGGTGATGCCTTTCGCTTTTTTATCGCCGGTGATGATGTCGTAATATTTGGAAGGGCTGACAGGCACGAGGGTGACCTTCAGCGAGGGCAGGGCTTTCCAGGCGGTCTGGAAAAGCAATGCCAGACGCTTGTTATCCTGACCTTCCGCGAAGAAAATGCTGAGTTCGGGAAGACCTTTTCCCTCTGGATACCCCGCAGCTTCGAGCAGCTTCAGGGCTTCGTCCCTGTCCTGGTTTTCTATGCCTTTCGCCTGGCTGTATCCGGGAAGGGGGAGGACGAGGGTTGTCGCCGGTACCATGTATTTCGAAGGATCGCGCAATTCTTTCCAAGGCAGGAGGAGGGCCAAGGCCCTGCGCGCTGAGGCCTGGTCCCAGGGAGTCTCGGAGCAATTGAAGAACCAGTAATGAGTGGAGAAAATCGGGTTGACCTGGATTGCTTCCTCCATCAGAATGGCATCATAGTCGCCTGGTCCGGAGAGCCAGTGGGCCTCTTCGTTGTTGAACATTCTGGAGGCGGCTTCGTCGTCATCGCTGAAAAGGATGGCGAGCATGGGAATGGAGACGGATTTTTCGTCCCAGTATCGGGGATTCTTTTCCAGCGAGAGCCGGCCTTTTTCGAACGCCTTGAACTGGTAGGGGCCGTTGACGGGGAAGGGAATGCGTTTGGCCCAATTTTCGGCTTTCAGCATGGATGGGTGAATGGGGGCGAAGGCGTGATGGCAGAGAAGTCTCGTGAAATACGCGGCTGGTCTGTTCAGCGTGACGACAAGTGTCCTTTCTTCCGTCGCCTGTATGCCGACGGTTTCAGAATTCGGGTTTTTTCCGAGTCTGTAGTCGCGGGCGCCGGCGATGATGTCGAAGAAGGTGGCGTACTGGCCGTTGAGGTCGAGCATGCGCATCCAGGAATTCCTGAAATCGGAAGCGAGAAGGGGGCTGCCGTCGGACCATCTGGCATCCTGGCGAATCTGGAAGGTATAGACCATGCCATCTTTCGTTTTTTTCCAGGAAGAGGCGGCGGCCGCAAGGGGTTCGAGGTTGGCTCCGTCATAGGAGAAAAGACCTTCGTACAAGGCCGTGAATATCTGGGCTTCCGTCGAATATATCGAATGGTGGGGGTCGAACTCAGGCAGCGTGTCGCCGAATATCGTCACGAATTCCTTGGGGGATTCATCCTGGGCCGATAACGCGGGGAGAGCCAGAACCATCATCAGTAGCATGGCGAATAGTTTGGTTTTCATCATGATCGAGTATGCGATAAAACAGCAGGGAAGGCAACAGTATGGGTACGTCCGCAGCGTTTGGAAAGGAAATCCTCGTCATCGGAGTCCTGTCGAGCGATGTCGGCGTCGAAGAGGCCGTTCTCGCGGCATTGGCGCGACGCTTTGGTCCCGCCGAAACCGTGACGTCCAGACAAGAGTTCACATGGACCGATTACTACGTCCGCGAAATGGGCGCTCCGATTTGGCGTTATTACATCCAGTTCAGGGATTTCGTGGATCCTTCCAGTCTGGCCGCGATCAAGACGGATACCAACGCCTTTGAGGCGGGTTTCGCGGCGAATGGCGCCGGGCGGCGCGTCAACCTGGATCCCGGACTTCTCGCGCCGGGGCGATTCGTCCTCGCGACGACGAAGGACAGGGCTCACAGGATCGCGCTCAGCGATGGCATCTATGCCGAACTGACGCTTATCTTCGAGAAGAAGGAGTTCCACGCTCTGCCTTGGACATATCCCGACTGGGCTTCGGAACCGGTGAGAACCATGCTTGGGCAATGGAGAAAACGAATTTTCGCTCCTCTGAGTTGAAGCGGGATTTCGGCGCGCCGGCGTTTGGTGGGTGGAGGACGCCGGTGCGAAGCTTATTTCGTCGATTCCGTGCTTTTCTCGAATTCTTCGGCTGCGTCCTGCTATACGCTTCTTGCGGCTTCGACTGCCTTTTCGTCCACACGGTCATCGTGGAAATGCCCGAGCGTCCCGATGCCTGGTCGGGGATGGGCGCCTTATCATATGCCGTATCCTGGAAGGACGAAGCCGGCGTGGAGCGCCTCGCCTTCGCGGGCGAAGGCGAGGCGCTCGTCCTGCGTTTGCGGCGGGGAGATCCCCAGGCGATCCTCGCTTTGCCCTCCCGAGGGCAGATGACCTTCCTGCCGGCCGGAGCCCTTTACCCCTTCGATCTCGAGCCTTCCGGCAGTGAACTGCCGTCGACGACGCCCGATCGACTCAGCGTCGGTTTCGAATCCGGCTATGCCGCCGCCACAGCTCGATTGATAGAGAATTACGGATATGATCCATGGGTCTATCCTATCGAGAAGCTGAAATCCATCAATGAAGCGAAAAATAGAGACCCCTGGGCCGTCCCTCCCAGCAAGGCGGCGGGGATGCTTGTGGAAGGAGCCTTCAGAATCAGCGTATTTCCCGCCCCCGAGGGAAGCTTTCTTCTCCCCGGCGATGAGCGGTGGTGGCCCGAGAGTCCTTTCTGCCGGATCGATTCGGTGGCGGTGGAAGGTGCGCAAAAGGCTTGTCTATCCGAGGGAATCCATCTGTTTTTCAGCGGAGAGGAAAAACTCGTCGTCAAGGTTGAAAATCGGGAAGCCTTCCTTCAAAGGACGATTCTCATCGAATGATGACTCAGTATTGCCGGAACTCCAGGAGGCCCGCGATGTCCTTCGTGCTGACCACGGATTTTTTCTTCATCCAGGCGGCTATGCCGTCGAGGATGCGGAGCGGCGCTTTAGGATCAGCGAAAAGGGCCGTGCCTATCTGAACCGCCACGGCCCCGGCTAGAAGGTATTCCAGGGCATCGCTTGCCGACGCGATGCCGCCCAAGCCGATGACGGGTATCTTCACCGCATGCGCCACTTTCCAGGTGCACGCGACGCCGACCGGGCGGATGGCCGGGCCCGACAGCCCGCCCGTGCCTCTCGCGATCAGGGGCCGGCAACGTTCGGTATCGATCGCCATGCCTACAAGCGTGTTGATGCAGGATATGGCGTCGGCTCCGCCGGCTTCCGCCGCTTTGGCGATCTCCGCTATATCGGTGACATTCGGGCTGAGCTTGATGATGACCGCTCTTTTCGTAACGCGACGTATCCGCGACGTGAGATCTTCGACGAGGAAAGGATCGGTGCCGAAGGACATGCCTCCATGCGACACGTTGGGACAGGAGACGTTGATCTCGTAGGCATCCACGCCCGAGCGCCTGTCCGTTTCAGGAGCGCCAGCGAAGGCTTCGATTCCCTCGACGACGGCGAGGTAGTCTTCCTTGGTGGAACCGCCGACGTTGACGATGATAGGGCAGGTCCTCTTCGCCAGGTAGGGGAGTTTTTCCCTCAGGAAACCCCGCAGCCCCGGATTGGCCAGGCCGATGGAATTGATGAGTCCCATCGGGGTTTCCACGATGCGGGGAGGGCGGTTCCCCGCGCGCGCTTCGAGGGTAAGCGCCTTCGTGTAGAGTGCTCCCAGCCTGTCGATTTCGACGAGATCCTGATATTCCTGGCCGTAGCCGAAGGTCCCGGAGGCGACGCCAACGGGATTGGGCATGACGAGGGGGCCAATGGCGACGCTGAGATCTGGCTCCATGCTCACTCCTTCCATTGGATGTCGCCGCTTTTGAAAACAGGGCCGTCGGCGCATGCGCGGATGTAGCCGCCCCCGGTCGCGGGCAGGACGCAGCCGTGGCAGGCTCCCACGCCGCAGGCCATCCATTGTTCCACGGAGACGTGGGCGGGTGAGCCCTCGGCGCCGGCGAAAGCGTCCAGCGCGGCCAGCATCGGACCGGGGCCGCATCCGAAATAATGCCGCCGGCCATTATCGGTCTTTCCCGGGAGTTCATCGCGAAGGGCGTCCATGACGGTGCCGGCGTATCCTCTCGTCCCGTCGTCGGTCGCTATGTTCGCGGCCGCAAGGCTTTCGGAGAGTGTCTGGAGACCCTTGGCCGTTCCAGTGAGCCTTGATTTCAATGCCGCCTCGAAGTCGGGCACAAAACTCGATGATCTGAAGCCCAGAACGAGACTGGGGCTGAAAACGGAGCCGCGTTTCATTGCGGAAAGCCTTGAATGAAAGAAAAGAAGGGGGCCGATCCCGATGCCGCCGCCTAAAAGAATGGGTTTTTCATCTGGCTTGGGCAAGGGGAAACTGTTGCCCAGGGCGCCGATTATATCGAGGGTTGAACCTTCCATGGTCGCGGCGAGCGCCTTGGTGCCGATTCCGCGGATTTGATAAAGCGCGTAGGCTATATTTTCGGCGAAAGCGGCGAAGGCCAGAGGTCTGCGCAGCAATCCCGAATCTCCCGGCTCCAGAGCTCTTGGCCTGAACGTGAAGAATTGCCCCGGCTCGGGAACGGGAAGGTCTTTGGGCCATTCGAATCCCAGGATCTTCCATGAAGGGGAAACCTCTCGGTTTACCGTAATCGTCGCGTCGAACTGCCTCACCTGAAACCTCTGGCCTGCATTGTCCGGAGAGTGGGGATTACTGTCAAGAATCACCGCTGGTCAAGACGGCGATTTTTGGGTATGGTTTTCGCAATGCAGGGTTTGATCGATATTCTGACGCTTCTCTTTTTCATCTGCGGCGGAGCTCTTCTCGCCAAATTCCGCCTGGCTCCCAAGAATTCGATCGTCGATGGCATAGTGCGTTATGTCCTCTGGGCGCTTCTCTTCAGCATGGGGTTCAGGATCGGCAACAATCCGGAACTTTCAGCGAATCTTGGAACCATGGGAGTGATGGCCTTCGCCACCGCCGTCCTGGCCGTGATGGGAAGCTGTCTTGCCGTCTATGGCGCCAGCTTCGTCGTGCCGGGGCTGAGAAGGCAGGAAAAGCGAGGAAGCGGACCGCGCCCATCGGAAACAGGCGGCTCGCCCGCGTCGCGATGGTCGATGAGGGAAAGGCTCCTGGCTTTCATCGCGCAGCTGAAGGCTCCGCTGAAGCTCCTCGCTTTCGTCGTCGCCGGCCTATTGACGGGAATAATTTTGCCGCCAGCCGCCTTCGATATGGGGCGAGTGACGGGCTGGACCCTGGACGCGCTGCTCTTTTTCATCGGCATGCAGTTTATGCAATCGGGAACAAGCCTGAAAAAGACGCTCGCCAGCCCCGCCGCCCTCGTCGTCCCTTTGGCTACCATGGTGGGAACCTTGGCTTCCAGCCTTGTGCTTGTGCCTTTGTTTTCGCTTACGGCCGGCAAGGCCATGGCGCTGGCGGGGGGATTCGGCTGGTATAGTCTCTCCGGCGTTCTTATTTCCAACCTTGGCGACCCGGTATTGGGATCCGTATCATTTCTGGCGAATATGTTTCGCGAAAGTCTGGCGCTCCTGCTTATCCCTTTCCTTGGAAGAAGCAAGGTCCCTGTCATGGCCGTCAGCGTAGGCGGCGCCACATCGATGGACGTAACCTTGCCGCTCATCGAGCAATCGGCCGGACCCTGGATAGTCCCAATAAGCTTCATGTCGGGCGCCCTGCTTTCCCTGGTCGTTCCCTTTCTTGTTCCTCTCTGCTTCAAGCTGGGCTGAGGCTCACGGGGCAGTCGGCTACGTTATTCGCTATATCTCCGAAAGCTTTTTCTCGATTTCCTCGAGACGTTCCGAGAGGCTGCGGATAGTCTTCTCTATCCTGGCTTTTTCCTTGAATAGGCGGTCCGCGGGATCTTCCGCGTCATCGCCGCTTTTCAGAAAACCTTTGACGGAGGTCGGGCTCGCGCCGGCCGACAAAGCCTCGATAGCCTTCGTGCGTTCGTCGGCGTCATGAATACCCGATACGAAACGAAGGCTGTCCCAGCCCATCCCGGGATCGAGGCCGATCTGCTGCGCCGTCACGGCCGCGGTGGCCGTTGCCCTGGGAACTCCCAGCACTCGTTCGATGTAGTCCTCGAACCTTGCCCTGTGGACCCGGCATAGCTGTGATGCCTGGGCGAGGAGCCTGCCGAATTCGAGCATTATCTCGCCGTTGGCCAGTATGCAGTTTTCTTTTATTGTTTTCGTCAGCTCGACGAATTCGGGCACTGTCTCGAAAATATTCTCGTAAAAGCCCTTTTCCTGGGCTTTCTGGACCAGAACGTGAAATATTGCCCAGAATTCCTGGGTGTGCGGCCGAGACTGCTGCAAACCGCCGCGGCGAACATGATGCAGGTGGTGGGCGTATTCGTGGAGCGCCGTATAAAGCAGCTGATTGTCCGATTCGAAGTTCTTGTTATGGAGGACGATTTCGGCGTTTTCGGGCTTATAGAGTCCATTGACCTTTTTATTGGCTTTACCGGAGAAGACCAGCGTAAATGGGGTAGGGCATTCTTCGACTTCGAGCAGCATGGATTTTACTTGATCCTGGTTCATCGATGGCTCCCGGCCGCGCGGTAACTATGGGCGGCCGACATGCATGATAAAGCAAAAGCCCATGAACGGCAATGTTCATGGGCTTTCATATGTCATATCCGCTGGTCGCGGAATTGCCCGAAGCGGGGGGGAAGCGCTTTCAGCGATGCAAGGCGCGTTCGATTTCCGGCTTGTTGAAGCCGATGATGATGCTTCCGTTGACGTCGATTACGGGAACGCCCATTTGACCGGATTTCCGCACCATCTCATCGGCCTTGTGTTGGTCCGAAGCGACATTGTATTCGGTAAAGGGTACGCCCCTCGTCTTGAAATAGTCTTTTGCCATTCTGCAGTAAGCGCAGCTAGGGGTCGAATAAAGCGTGACGGACATCGAAGCCTCCCGAGGTAGAGTCTATATATTCAAATATTAATATATAATAAGTCAATCGTCAACATTTCTTTGAGCATTAGCGATAGCATGAAGCGGGAATATGACAACCTCACGTTCCTTTTATGTGAAGAAACCGATTCTTTTTCTATTGCTTTTTCTTGTCTGCGGCGATATCCAGGGAATCCCGCAATCAGGGGAGTGCCCGCGTCAGGGCCTCGCCGGCAAAATCTCGATGGAAGGTGAAGAGGTTTTCGCGGAGATCGAGTGCTCTCTCTCCGAAACTTTAAAGCTGGCCTGCGGCATGGGGCTGGCTATAGATGGGGAGGCCATCAGAAGTCCGTATATTAAGTACAGTTCGAATGATTATGTCGCGTTCTTGGGTTCAGGCAAGGCAAATGACGGTATGGCGTTGAGGGCGAAGCCCTATAGCGTCATACCGACTCCTTCAGACAGCCTCTGGTTTGCCTGCGATGAAGGAGTGAGGAATTCGCTTCTTTTCGGATTCGGATCGGGGTGGCTTAAGCTTTTTATGCTCGCTGTACCTAAAAGTATACAAGCCGAAGCAGGTGCCTATGCCGATGCGAGCAATCTCTCAAAACTGTTCAACGAATCCTTTCGCGGCGCGGGGATCGAGTTGTCGAGAGTCGCGGAAACCCTCTCCTTCGCTTTATCCGCAAGTCTGTCCGACAGGCCTGCCGAAGCCTCGGGCGATGGCTGGCGAGCGGGAGCTTCCTTTACTCCCGGTTCCACTTTTTTTACGCTCGCTTCGGCCGCCAGGATGGCATTGGGGAGTTCTCGAGCCGGTGCCTGGATTTCCGGCAGCGCTGGGTATCTGGAAAATCCTGGTTTAGCCGCTTCGCTGGATTGGGCTTGCAGAATGCCTATGGATGTCCTCGGTTCAAATCTGGCATCCATTGGCATGAATTTTTCGGTTTTCGCGTCCGGCAAAAGCTATAGAACGGCATCCGGGGAAGTTCCTCTCTATGATTTTTGCGCCGACGCCAAGGCATCGATCAAGGGGAGTGCTTGGGATTTCGCGGCCAGAATCGTGGCGGGGTCCTTGTCGGAAGATGCTTCTTCAGGCGGAAAACAAGCCTTGATAAGAGAAGATCTAAAAGCGGCGGAAGCGTTGCTTTGGTTATGGCGGACCGATCTATTGAGCATCGCCGCTGATGCGGGGGTTGGAGCCTTCGGGCTCACCGCCAGGTTTTCCGCCGACGCCGGCGGATGGCGAAGCGGATCGCTTGCTCTCCGATACAGTAAGTCGCCTGTAGATTCCCATCGCTTGACATTCGGGGCTGCCGGCAAGCTGTCATTTTCGAGAAGCGGCATTGCCGAAGAAGATGACGATGATGCGGCGGCGACCGAAAATGACGATGAGGAGGACTTCGCGGAAAGCGGAGGGCTGTCGCTGCGGGAGTGGCTGACAGATGGCTCCGGCGATGGCATCCGGCTTCGTTCAATCGGTGGTGAATGCGGCTTGCGGTGGAAAGACTCGGTCTCAAGAACATGGCTGGGGCAGGGAAGCGTGAAGATTGGCGTCTCGGCGAAAAGGGCGGAATCTCTTTTTTCTTTTTCGGTATCGGGAGAGCTTACCCAAAAAGTTCTGGTTTTAGGAAACCTCGCGGTGACTTTGGCGTTGAAGAGTCCGGAGGGAGGCTATGCCCTTGACGTTTTGCCTGATCGGTTTCCAAATCTGACACTGGAATTTTCCACCGCTCGGGACTGATCTCCATTGGACGAATATTCCGATCTTGTCACGCCTACGCTTTCCGAAAAACCGTTCTGCCAGTATAGTTATAGGTATCCGCAGAAGATGAAGGTACAGCAATGCATTCAGCCTTGATTGTCGTCGACGTACAGAACGATTTTTGCCCCGGGGGCGCCCTCGCGGTTTCCCATGGCGATGAGATCATACCGGTAGCCAACCTGCTGCTGGAGAGAATGCCTCTATCGGTCCTTACGCAGGACTGGCATCCCAGAGGCCATGTATCCTTCGCTTCCTCGGCGGGGAAACCGGCTTACGCCCTTGATGAAAGCGTCAGTCCCCCGCGGGTGCTCTGGCCGGATCACTGCGTGGCCGGATCGACGGGCGCGGATTTTCATCCGGGGCTCAGAACCGATCTTGCCCGGCTGATCCTTCGCAAGGGGACAAATCCCGGTCTGGACAGCTATTCCGCCTTTTTCGAGAACGATGGGGTGACCGCTACAGGGTTATCAGGGTGGCTGGAAACGCTCGGTATCCGATCCATTGTCGTGGTTGGGCTTGCCACCGACTATTGCGTCAAGGCTACGGCCCTGGACGCGCGCAGGCTGGGGCTTGGCGTCGATATCGTCGCCGAGGGAATCAAGGCTGTCGATGCTTCCCCGGGAGATGCCGGGAAGGCCATCGAAACGATGAAAAGCGCGGGCTGCCGAGTCGTCGCGCTGAAAGAGATGATCCGATGAACGAAATAATGAACAACGCGCTTTTTACCGATTTTTACGAACTCACGATGGCCCAAGGCTACTGGAAACGGGGAATAAACGAGCACAAGGTTGTCTTCGATTATTTTTTCCGGCGTCAGCCTTTCGCTGGAGGTTACTCGGTCTTTGCCGGTCTCGGCACCCTCCTCGAGGCGCTCGAGAATTTTCATTTTACGCAGGACGATCTGGCTTATCTGGAAACCCTCGGAATCTTCGACAAAGGTTTCCTGGATTACCTTCAGGACTTCAGGTTCAAAGGGGAGCTTCTGTCGGTCAAGGAAGGCGAGCTCATATTCCCCCAGGAACCTATCGTCCGGGTTGAGGGCGATCTTGTGCAGGCTCAGATTGTGGAAGGCCTTGTCCTCAATACCCTGAACTTCCAGAGCCTGATCGCCACGAAATCGGCGCGCATCTGGCTCGCCTCGGAAAGAGGCAGGATCATGGAATTCGGCTTGCGGCGGGCACAGGGAGCCGACGGTGCCATCTCCGCGGCCAGGGCGGCATTCATCGGCGGAGCCTATGGCACTTCGAACACTCTGGCCGGCAAGCTCTTCGGCATGCCTGTCCTGGGGACCATGGCCCATTCCTGGGTGATGACCTTCCCGTCCGAGCTGGACGCCTTCAGAGCCTACGCCGAGATCTATCCCGGCAACGCCGTTCTCCTGATCGATACGTACAACACCCTTGAGTCGGGCATCAACAACGCGATAATCGTGGGGAAGGAACTCGCGGCGAAAGGGTATTCCTTCGGCGTTCGCCTGGATTCGGGGGATATCGACTACCTCACGAGAAAGGTACGCGAAAGGCTGGACAATGCCGGCTTCCCCGATGCCAAGATCGTCGTCTCCAATGAACTCGACGAAACCATCATCGAGCACCTGAAAAGCTCGAAAGCGCCCATCGATATGTGGGGGGTGGGAACCAAGCTGGTGACCGGCGGGGACGAGGCGGCCTTCACCGGCGTCTATAAGCTGGCGGCCATGCGAAGCGGGACTTCTGAAAAAGCGGTGATGAAGGTTTCGGATAATCCGGAAAAATCGACAAATCCCGGCAGGAAAAACCTCTACCGACTCTACGATGAAAGCGGCACAGCCCGGCTGGATCTCATAACCCTCGATGAGGAAACGCCCGAAACGGGAACCGTGATCACCGCCAATCATCCGATGGGCGACTATCGCAAACTGACCATTCAGCCCGCCATGGTGGAACCGCTTTTATCCAAAGTGATGGAGAACGGCAAGACGGTGAGCGGTCAACCCAATCTGCGTAGCAGTCAGGAATATATGGCCAGGAGGCTGGAGTCCTTCGACACTACCTATCTCCGACAGCTGAATCCCCATGTCTACAAGGTTTCCATCTCCACGAAGCTGCGCGAACTGAAGCTGGGGCTCATCAAGAAATATCTTAAGACGAGGTAGGCCAAAAGGCTGTCAGGCTCGGCTTCGCCTCTCCGGTACCTTAAGGGCAGGGGCGAGGCCGGCCTCTATCTTGGCTTCTATCGCCTCGAGCATATCCTTGGGGTTGTCGGCGATGCAGAGATCGTCCAGCATGGCTTTCTTCATGAACCCCTCATCCGTCATCTTCGTGAGCAGCTTTAAGAGATCGTCATAAAATCCCTTGGTGTTGATGAGGCCTACCGGCTTGGAATGGTAGCCGATGTATCGCCATGCCCACACTTCGAAGAGTTCTTCCATAGTCCCTATGCCGCCCGGCAGGGTGATGAAGGCGTCCGCCTTTTCCTGCATGAGGGCTTTGCGCTCATGCATATCCTTGACGACGAAAAGCTCGGAGAGATCCATGTGGTCCACCATTTCATTCAGGCGTACCGGGATGATCCCTATTACCTTGCCGCCTTCCTTCATGGCCGCCTCAGCCAGAATCCCCATGGTCCCTACATTGCCGCCGCCATAGACGAGGGTGATGCCCCTGCGGGCTATAAGCCTGCCCAGATCTTCGGCCATTTCGCCGTAGACGGGCGAAGCGCCTTGCGATGAGCCACAGAATACGCATATCGAGCCGATCATGGAGATTCCTTAATTGGCGAGGGGCTGTCCGATGCCGGACAGCCCCTCGAAGGTTTGTGGAGGTGGGGGGAGTCGAACCCCCGTCCCCGAACGCGCACCACACGCATCTACAGGTTTGTCCATCCATTTGGGTTGTCGAAACCAGGGGCGCGGGACGGCGCGCTCCCCCGATTCGTATTCCGGTTTGTTTTCCTTCCCGCGCCCCGGACTGCGCGGGAAGTGAGCCCCGGTCAGTTGCAGACGTTTCCGACGCTCAGGGCGGCGCATCGGGACGTCCGTCGTTCTACGCTACTTACGCGGCGAGAGCGAGATTGCCATTGTTGTTGGCAAGTAAAAGTTTGCCGAATGTTAGGAGGTCGGCGGCTCCACCTGCAACGCATGATACGGACCGCACGAGTCGAAACCAGTGCACCCCCGATCACAGATAGAATAGTACTCATTGCCGCGGCTCAGCGTCAACACGCTTTGGAACAAGGGTATTCAAGCCACGGACGCGAATTCTCAGGCCGCCTCGTTTATTCGGCGGGGATCGCCTCATCGATGATGCCGCCGCCCAAAACAAGACCATCCCCGGAGTAGAGGACGAAGGATTGGCCGGGCGCCACTGCCCGCTGAGCGATCTCGAATTCGACGGCGACCCCCTGTTCCGAGCAGGCGACCGAACAGGACACGGGCTTGTGGTTCTGGCGGATTTTCGCCAGCCCGGTCACTTTTCCCCCGGCCATACATGGGTCCTGAAACCGGAAATTGCCGCATTTTAGCCCGGATGAGAAGAGCCCGGCATTGGGACCCACGATGACTCTATTTTTGCGGGCATCGAGCGAGAGAACATAGAGAGGTGTCGGTCCCGTGCTTATGCCGATTCCTCTTCGTTGGCCGATCGTGTAGTAAGGAAGGCCCTTATGTTTTCCTAGAATGTTGCCCGTGCTGTCGACGATATCGCCAGCGGCGGGTATTTCGCCCTCAAAGAGGGGAGCGTAGTCTCCGCCGGCCACGAAATCCTGGCTTTCCGGTTTTTCAGCTACCTCTAGACCATGAGAACGGGCAAGTCTTCTCACTTCATCCTTCGTCATCATGCCGAGGGGAAATAGAATTTTTTCCAGCCTTGGGGATTCAAGGCCGTAGAGGAAGTAGGTCTGGTCTTTGGCGGAATCCACCGCTGTCCGGACGAAGCTGATCCCATCGCGGACTTCTTTTCGCGCGTAATGGCCGGTGGCGAAAAAGTCGAATTCAAGCCCGGCATCATGAGCCCTATCGATCAGGAAACCGAATTTCAGCTCCCTATTGCAGATGACGCAAGGATTGGGCGTCCGGCCTTGGAGATATTCTTTCCTGAAGTACTCGATGACATGCTTTTCATATTCTTCCGATAGGTCGATTACCTTGTACTCGATGCCGAGTTGAGTCGAAAGCCTTTCGCAGGCCGCGATATCCTCTTCTTCGCCGGGACCGAAGCATGCGTGTTTGAGGCCTTCCTGAATCTTATAGGCGCCCCTCCATATTTTCATGGTGAGGCCGATGACCTTGTATCCTTCATCTTTAAGGATCGCGGCGGCAAGGGCGGAATCTACTCCACCCGATAGTCCGACCGCTACGATGATCTCGCTGTTCATATTGATAATTATCATAGCATCGCGGGCATCCACTGTTCTAGCATTACTTTCTCCGTTCCGGCAGCGGCTAAAGAAGCCGTGATCCGCGAGCTAAACAATTGTTTTGGGCTCCTTTAGCATTGCCAAAAGTGGAATTATAAGATAAAATTTGGCCCATTCGTCATTATAATGTACCGATATCCTGAGCCGTCTGGCTTTTGGTTCGGAAAGGAACGTCTCGAAATGCAGGATGTTTTCATCGGTTTTACATCCATAACATGGCAGATGCTTGTTATGTACGGGATCGGCGGTATTCTCATCTGGTTGGCCATCAATAAAGAATACGAACCTATGCTCCTTCTCCCGATCGGTTTTGGCGCCATTCTGGTCAATTTGCCTCTCTCCGTCGTATGGGAGCATGCCGGCGCCGATGGATTCCTCAAGATTCTCTATAATATGGGCATCGCCACGGAGATCTTCCCGCTCCTCATTTTCATCGCCGTAGGCGCGATGATCGATTTCGGGCCGCTGTTCAAGAATCCGATGATGATCTTTTTCGGCGCGGCCGCCCAGTTCGGCATCTTCGCGACGATGATCATAGCGACGCTGGTCGGTTTCGATCTCAAGGAAGCGGCGAGCATAGGCATCATCGGCGCCGCCGACGGTCCCACCTCCATCTTCGTCGCCAACCTCTTCGCCCCTCATCTATTGGCGCCTATCTCGGTAGCTGCGTATTCCTACATGTCCCTCGTGCCTCTCATCCAGCCGCCCGTAATCAAGGCGCTGACGACGAGCAGCGAGAGAAAGATACACATGGTCTACCATGAATCCAATTCGCCGAAGTGGCTCAAGGTGCTTTTTCCAATTCTCGTTACGATGATTTCCGGTTTTGTGGCCCCGATCTCGGTTCCCCTCATCGGCTCGCTGATGTTCGGCAACTTGATCCGCGAATCCGGCGTCCTCGAAAGGCTCTCCCAGACCGCCCAGAACGAATTGGCCTACCTGACCACGCTTCTTCTTGGCATCACGATCGGCGCCTCCATGAGCGCCGCGAACTTCCTCACCTGGAAGACCTTCCTCATCATGGGCATGGGCCTCGTGGCCTTCATATTCGATACGGCTGGCGGCGTGCTCTTCGCCAAGTTCGTCAATCTTTTCCTTCCCAAGGACAAGAAAATAAATCCGATGATCGGCGCCTGCGGAATCTCGGCATTTCCGATGTCCGGCCGCATTGTCCAGAAGATGGCGAACGAAGAGGAAAAGGGCAACATCATCCTCATGCACGCCATTGGCTCCAACGTTTCCGGCCAGCTGGGTTCGGTTATTGCGGGCGGCATGGTCCTGGCCCTCGTGCCTCTCATCTTCATCGCGGTAGGAATATAAGGAGAACGGTATGGAAAATATAATCGAATATTTTAAGTCGATGGGCGAGCGCAATGCGGACGGCTCTCTCGTTCACACCCTTGGGACTACCGTTCAGGCTCTGGGCGTCACGGCGGGAGGCCTCATCGGCGTATTCGCGACATTGGGTGTTTTCTTTCTGATGATCCGGCTCGCGAACTTGATCAGCAAAAAAGCGAAGTGACCGCGAGACGGTTTTCATAACCGAGGCTCTTCTGGAGCTTCGGAAATTCAATAAAAAAGGCGCCGACAGGCGCCTTTTTTATTGTCGGCCGGCCCCAATCCAAAGGATTTCAGCCGGCGCGGAATTCAGGAATTCTTGACCGCGATGGCCAATTCCTTGCCTTTTTCGTAGAGAAGGGCGAGCATGTCTTCGTCTGGGGCTCCTGCCCATTCCACCGATTCGAGGGATTCCCATTTCAGCGGGGCAATCTTGTTCTCGTATTCTTTCTTGGCGCCGCCGATCCAGCCGAAGCTGCCGATGCGGAGCACTTTCCTGTCCCAGACGTGCTTGCGCTCGAAAATGTCGAGCACATAGGCCATGGGCGGGAACATCTTATACTCGTAGGTCGGCATGGCGATGAGGATTCCTTCGCTTTTATACGCGTCGGCCAGGACCCAGGATACGTCTTCATTCGGCACTCTGTGGATGGTGTAGGGCAGGCCTTCGTCCTCGATGCCTTCGATCACGGCCGCGAGACCCTTTTCCGTATTCCCGTACATCGATCCCCATACGATGGCGATTTCCTTTTCGCGCGGGCCTTCGAGATAATCGGCGTAGTGGGCGTAGCGGGCGATGATCTCCCCTGGAGCCTCGCGCCAGACGATGCCGTGGCTGGGAGCGACTACTTTAATATCGAGGTCGGCGAGCTTGGCGATGGCCTTTTTCACGAAGAGGCCGAAGCTGGCGATGATGTTCGCGTAGTAGCGGAGGGATTCCGATTCGAAGAAGACATGTTCTTCCGGCGTGAACTCATCGTCGAAGACCCGGTCGCCCAGGGCGCCGAAGGAACCGAAGGCGTCGCAGGAGAAGAGGACGCCGCCGTCAGCCGCCCAGGTGACCATGGTTTCGGGCCAATGGACGTTGGGCGTTTCGAAGAAATCGAGGGCGACGCCTTCGCCGAGGTCCAGCCTGTCGCCCGTCTTCACGACGCGCAGGCCCTCGTCCATCTTGTAGAAACTGCGCACCAGGTCTATGCCCTTCTGCGTGGCGATGATCTCCGCCTTGGGATTTATGGCCCTGAATTCCTCGAGCCATCCGGTGTGATCCGGCTCAAGGTGGTTGAGGATGAGATAGTCGATGTCATCGAGTCCCACGCCGATGGTCGCCAGCTGTCCGGCCAGTTCCCCGGGGGCGCCTACCCAATCGCGCACAAGGTCGATGAGGGCGATTTTTTCCGATTTCACCAGGTAAGAATTGAGGGAGACTCCGTAAGGAATAGGCCAGATGCCTTCGAAGAGGTCGTCGGATTTGATGTCGGCATGGAGGGCAAAGATCTTGTCGGTGATCGGGTGGATTTTCATGTCAGCTTCCTTGTCTCTTGATCATCGCGGGCTTGGTCCCGCTCTAAGTATCGATTAAAACATTTCTTTGCGCAAAGGGCAACCGCAAATCGCGCGCCGCTCGGAAAGAGCGGCTCAGAAAGAGCCGCTCACCGTGGCTCCAAGGGACAACGTCACAGCGTTTCCTCCCGCGAGGAATGCGTACTCGCCGTCGGCCGGGCCGAAGAAAAAGGTCGGGCTCAGCGCGATGGAAAGATTGTCGTGAACCGCGTAACTGAAGCTGGGTTTCACAAGCCCCGACCAGTCGGAGAGATTGGCCACGGCGATGACCGAAGCCGAGAAATCCTCGGTGAACAATTCACCCTTCGAGAAGCTCAACGCCGCGTAATGTTGGCCGGAACCATAGATGAGGCTCGCGAGACTGGCGCTGAGCGCGGCCGCGGTGGCCGGATTCGACGTTGAGGCTATAGCCAGTTTCGCTTTTGTGACAAGCGTGTCTTTCGTCGCCGTGGAATAACCTTCGCCGTTGTAGTAGTACTGCCCGATAGTCGTGATGTTGCTGTTCGAGTTGCTGTAGAGGAAGCCGGTGCTGGCCGAGAAGTAGAAGTTTTCGCGGTTGTCGGCGGTCGAGCTCGTGGTAATGTCATAATCCGGAGAGGTCTGGATATCGGTAACGAAGGTCTTGCCGCTGCCCCGTGAAACCATAGCCTCGCCGAAAACGTCCAGGTTCCCGATGGGGCCGGTGAGGGTGAGCATGGCTCTCTCGGCCGTATCGTAGCGATAGTAGGCGCCCAGCCCCAGCTCATAGTTGCCGAGGAGGAACTCGGCCTTGACCGCCAGCGCCGTCGTTTCGAAAGCGACAGAGTTTTCGTCCAGTATTGTATACATGTAAAAGTTATTCTGGGTCCCGGGAACGGGAATATGCACGCGGAAATTTACCGGCCCCTCGCGCTGCGCCTCGGCGTCGAGCTGATTGATCTGTTCGAGATTGATAACATCGGCGGGGCTCCAGAAGTAGCCGACGCCCCATTTCACCGTGCTCTTCCCGAAACGGAAGAACAGCTTATCGTTCATCGAAAAATCGGCGAAAAGTTCGAAGATGGAAATGTTGGGAACTTCGATGGCGTCGGTGGTCGCCGTGGAGAAGGGCCAGCTCGTTTTGGCCGATCCATAGACGCGGAAATCTTCCTTGGGTCGGGCGTCGAAGAAAAGCGTGGACTTGAGGCTGGATGATAGAGCCTTCCTGTCGGGATCGAAAAGATCGGAACTCCCGTCCCAAAGGCTCGTCCATGTAGCGGTTGGCGTGAGTGAGCCGGAGAAGCTCCCTCCAATCCGAACCTTGTCGGATTTGAGCGCCGCCGTTACCGGGTCGCCCGTCGCGGCGGGAGCGTCAGACACGTTCTCCACGACTTCCTCGCCGAAGAGAGTATCGAGATCCATATCGATTTCCGAGCCTTCGACGACTTCCTGCGCCCCCAACAGCGCGACGCCCGCGAAGAGCAGGGCTATGATAATGAATGATTTCGCGTGTTTAAATGTCTTTTTCATGCTTCAAACTCCTGTGGCCGTCGGCGCGATGCCCACGGCCGGGCACCTAGCGGTTGACCTGTTCGAGAAAAGCCTTCGTGAAAACCTTGTCAGGCAGCTTTTCCACTGACTGTTCGGCCATGGTAATCTGGCTTTTTTCGCCCTTGTTGATCTCGTCCACGATGAGAATCTGCGAGGGAAGGAGCTTTCCGTCGAGCGCGACATATTTCGGATAGAGTGTCGTCCTCATGAGACGGCCGTTCACCGAATAGTCTTCCTGTTTGAGCGTCATGGTCTTGTCCTTGCGTATGTACAGGATAATGCGTTCGTAGGCCACCTCGTTCGTCCTGGCCTTGAGGTCCAATACCCAGACGGGATACTTGCCCACCGTGCCATCGGAAATTTTCTGGATGGAGTAGTCGTCGATCATGGATGAGGCGGTGAAGTCCGAATTCTTGGCTTCGCTGTTCTGGAGATTTTCTTTCACCGAGGAATGGGAAAACTTGCGGCTGGTGGGATCGTAGAACCAGACATTGTCATCCTCTCGGAGGTATCCCTGACCTTTGTTGACGTCCGGAAGCATTATGAGGATGGTGAACTGTTTTTTGCTGTCTCGCCTGAACACCCTCACCTGCGTGACGCTCTGTTTTTCCCCGGGCTTTTCCGAAACGATGGTGAAGAGGGAAGTGTAGTCCTTGCCAGGAAAGTTGCTCAGCTCATCCAGCTCCTTGAGTATTTTCTCGGCTCCTTCCTGGGAGAGTTCCTGAGCGAAAGCGGATAATGGAAGGACAAGGGCGAAAACGGCGAGAAAAAGCATCGCGAGAAGGCCTCTGGTTCTTAAGCCAGAACCTCGAACTATCGTATTCATAGTAGACTCCAGTTTTTCAGCGGGAATCGGCGAGGCGCAGAGCCTGCCGCGGGTCGATTTTTCGTTGGTCATTTCGTCGTCCTGAGGGCAATGGCCGGCTCCATCTTGGCGGCGGCCTTGGCCGGAAAGTACGCGGCGAAAAGCGTGAGAAGCGTGATGATGATGATGTTGCCGCCGGCACGCAGGGGCGGCAGGAAGAATGACAGGTGGCCGTTGCGCATTATGAGAAAGGCCGGCGAATCCATGCCGAAGTTGATGAGGGAAAGGAGACTCATCGCTATAAGCGCGAGGACTATGCCGACTATGGCGCCCCCCAAGGCTAGGAAGAAGGCTTCATAGAGGAAAAGCGACCTGATCTCTCCCCGCTGGACGCCTATAGCCCTCATCGTGCCGATTTCGCGAATGCGTTCGTACATCACCATCCTGAAGGTATTCGTGATGCCGATCATGACGATGGCGAAGAGAACGAGGAGGATGACGAAGCTGGAACTGTCCAGGGCCACAACAATCTGCTGGGCCTGGGAGAGCATGTCGTCGATGGTGTAGACGCGGTATTTAACGCCCTCCCAGGTTTCCTTGTTCTGTTTTTGCATCATCGCCATGAAGGGGGTGGTCGTGCCGCTCTCTTCCTTCGTCTTCTGCGGGAAAAGCTGCAATCCCATGCCGCTCATCGACGTGTAGAGCTTTGCGGAGACCTCTTTCGAGTCCTTGATGTCTCCCAGCATGAGGCCCAGCGACATGTATTCGCCCGCTTTAAGTCCCAGGTTTTCGCTCAGGTACGAGAGGTTGGCATAGGCCATGGTGGAGCCAATGATGCTCGAATCGACGCTGATGGCCGCGATGGTGAAATCGGCGATGTTGTTTTGGCCGGTGATAGTCTGGAACTGCGCGGTGACCTTGTCGCCCGGCAAAGTCTTAAGCTTTTTGGCGATTTTTTCGGAAATAATGAGCGCGTCATCGGCCTGAGCGGCTTCCCACGAGCCCTGCTTGAGGACGAGCCTTTCCCTGAGGAAAGGCGAATTGGCTATGTCGAGGCCGGTGAGGTTCTGTGTGATGCTCTTGCCCTCGAATATGAGGGAAGCCCTGGCTTCGCTGGACTTGGTCGCGAACTCGTAGGTTACGCCCGCGTCCTGGAGCGCCTTGAGGATGATCGAGTCGTCGCGTATCACGAGGATTTGTTTGCCCGAGGCGGTCTTCTCGGATCCTTGCACGAAAACATGGCCGGCCATGAGATAGGCGAAGTTTTCCGATACGTTCTGTATGAAGGCGCCGGCGAATCCGTTTATGAGCGTGACGATCATGATCCCGAAAGCTATGGCGCCCCCGAGAAGGAATGTTCTTTTCTTCTGTCGCGAAAGATTGCGCAGGGCAATCCGCGGTAAAACCTTATTCATCTGATTGTATCTCCTAATCTTGCTGCATCGCCCGTACGGGTTGAATCTTGAGCGCAACCGAGACGGGATAGAGATGGGCGATGTAGCCGACGGCTACCATGGCCACGATGGCCGCGAAAAAGCTGATCGGCGTCACCGTCGGAGCGAGGTACTTTCCGCCGAAGAGTACTTCGAGGAAGGAATTGCCCGCTTCCAGCTTCAGCGCGCCGAGGATCGCCGTGATCCCGAGGCCGAGAAGAGCGCCTATCGTGGAAAAAATGAGCGACAGGACAATGGCTTCGGCGGCGAAAAGCTTGCGGATGAATCCTTTTCCCGCGCCGATCGCGCGCATCGTCCCGATTTCGCCCGTCCGTTCTATGACGGAGATGACGAAGGTGTTCATTATGATGATGATCGCCACGATGGACAGGATCGCGATCGCGACCGTGAACACGATGCGGATGACATCGACCGATTGTCCGTAGGGACCGGCCGCTTTCTGCCAGTCTCCCGCCGAAGCCTTGATGTCGTTTTTCGCGAACGTCTCGTTGAGGTAGGCTACGAGGGGTTTTGCGCCGGCTGGATCCTTGGTCTTGATGACGATGAACTGCCATGCTCCCGTATCGGCGGTGTTCGCCTTTTCTCGCGCCTCGGTATCGGCCAGCTGGGACTGTATGAGGCTTTCATCGAAACCGCCTTCGGTCGGCGTCGCCTCGAAAAGGTTGTCGGCGAAGAGGGAATCCGTGTCGTCTATGCTCAGCATGGCTGTCTGGGATTCGTCCAGCACGATGTTCTCGTTCGTTCCGATCGTCATGCCGGCCATTATGCGCAGCGTATCGATGTCGACGAAGGCCATCTGCATAGGGTTGCCGCCCCCCCCTTTCTGTTTATAGGTGGCGACGATGGGAAGTTCGCGGATCTTCATTCCCGCCGAGGAAAAGCCTTGGACGACAAGGTTGTCGCCGATATTCAAGGGACGTTTCATCCATTTGGACAGAAGGCTCAGCTGTTCCTCGTTGATAACGAGGCCTGTCTGCCCTGGTTCAAGCGCCTTGCCCGAAGTTATGTCTATCGAATCGAACACCGTCCAATAATCGCGCGCGTCGATGCCGAACAGGAAGAGAAGCCGGGCGGTCATGTCTTTTTCTGAATCCTCGCCTTCCAGATCGGAAATCCCTTCGTCGCCGCGCGTGACGATGCCGTAGCTCGTCGCCATACCCGTGGCCTTGCTCACAAGTGGGGAACCCCTAACCTCGGCGAGGACTTTGTCGAAATCCGGGATCACGGGGGTGGAAGCGAGTCCTCCCACGGACATCACGCCGAAGAGGGAGACGTCTCCTTCCTCGGAAACGCCGGAAACGAATACATCGCCGGTGTAGTTGTCGGTAAAGCTCGTCCTGATGCCCTGACGCGACGCGTCTATGAAGGAGTTGCCCACCACGAGGACGAGAGCGCCCAAGGCGAGCAGAATGCCGATGATGAGGCTTTTCGATTTGTGTTCGAACAGGTTGCGGAAAGCTATCCTGAAGGTGACTGGCATCGCGATCACTCCTCGCCGCGGCTGCCGCCGGATACATTGTCTTCGCCCCGTCTTCTGTTCTCGATGACGAGACCGTCCTTCAGGCGGATGATATGGTCGGCGACATCTACGATCTTCGCGTCATGCGTGGAGAAAATGAATGTCGTATCCAGTTCCCTGTTGATCTTCTTCATGAGTTCGATGATCTGCTCGCCGGTGGTCGAGTCGAGGTTGGCGGTGGGCTCGTCGGCCAGCACGATCTCCGGTTTCGTGACAAGAGCCCGGGCGATGGCCACCCTTTGTCGTTGACCGCCCGAAAGCTCGTTGGGCTTATGGGTCTTCCATTCGGTGAGCCCCACTTCCTCGATGAGCCAGTCTATCCAGGAGGCTTTTTCGCTCGCGGAAATCTTCGTCTTGCCGAGAAGCAGGGGGAATTCTATATTTTCCCAGACATTGAGGACGGGGATGAGGTTGAACGACTGAAAGACGAAGCCGAGCACTTCGTGTCTGAAGCGCGTGAGGTCCTTGTCGGAAAGGCCCGATGTCGCCTTCCCGCCGATGAATACCTCGCCCGAAGTCGGTTTGTCGATGAGACCTATCATGTTCAGGATGGTGGATTTACCGGAGCCGGAAGGGCCCGCAATCGAGACGAAATCGCCCTTTTCGATGGAAAAGGTAACCCCTTTTACGGCCTGGACTTCAACCTTGCCAAGCGGATACACCTTTTTCACGTCGTTGATTTCTATGATCGCCATGCATTTCTCCTTGCCATATCCCTTACCCCTATACACCAGTCAGCGGCCTCTTCTTGAGCGTCGCGCGCTATATGGAGCGGCCATTGGCCGCGGGACAGCGTTTTTGTAAAAATACTTATTTGTGGGCATCATAATCAACTGGTAGGAGAAAAAAATATCAAAAAGCCCCGGCCGCGGCGCGGAATCGCCTGGAGTCCGGGGCTTGAATGAGAAGCGGGACTTCGGTCCGCTGGATAGTCGTCTCCGGCTATCCGACCGCGCCTAGCCGCGCTTCTTGGGTTCGCGTTCCGCGATTTCCTCTTCGATGACGCCGGCAAGCCGCTTGACGCCTTCCTCTATCTGGGCCTTCGAGGAATAGGAGAAATTGATCCTCATGGCATTGTGTTCCGGCTCGTCGAAGTAGAAAGCCGATCCCACGACATAGGCGACTTTCTTATCGATCGCTTTGCGGACCATAAGGTCGGTATCGACGAAGCCGGGCAGGGATATCCAGAGGAAGAGACCGCCCTCGGGTTTCGTCCATGTGAGGTCCGGGCGCCGCGGCATGTACTTCTCGAGCATGGCAACCATGAAGTTCCGTTTTTCCCTATATATATCCTTGGTGCGCGCCACCACTTCCTCGATCTTGCCTGTGGAGAGATACTCCGCGAGCCACATCTGGGTGAAGACGTTGGTGCAGAGATCCATGGCCTGTTTGGCGGTGACAAGCTTGGAAATAATGTCCTCTCTCGCGGTTATCCAGCCAATGCGCGTTCCCGGCGCCAATATCTTCGAGAAGGTCTTAAGCCCTATGACATTGCCCATGCCGCGCCCTTCCTGATCCAGCTGATAGATCGAAGGAATGGATTCGCCGATAAAGCGGATTTCCCTGTAGGGCGCGTCTTCCACCACGAAAAGATCGTTTCGGTAGGAAAAATCAAGAAGCTGTCTTCGTTTTTCGACGCTCCAGCATATTCCCGTAGGGTTCTGGAAATCCGGAATCACGTAGATGTACTTGACCCGGTCACCCCTTGCCAAGGCGCTCGCGTAGCGTTTTTCCAGCTCTCCCATATCGAAGCCGTCATCGTCGTCGCTGAAGGGAATTCCGATGACTCTGCCCTGATAGCTTTGGATTGCCTGAATGGCTCCGATGTACGTGGGACGTCCGGCGATGACGCAGTCGCCCGGATCGAGGAAAAGCTTGGGTATCATGTCCAGGGCTTGCTGGCTGGCGGAGGTGATGAGGAGGCTTCCCAGCGACACTTTCGTGCCATGAACCTTTTCGTAATGGATAAGTTCGGCTCGCAGGCTATTATCGCCTTCGGTCGTGCCGTACTGAAGCGCTTTCGTCGCCTGCTTCTGAAAGACCCTGTCCGCCGCCGCCCTGAGGTCTTCGACGGGGAAGGTTTCGGGAGCCGGCAGCCCGCCGGCGAAGGAGATGATGTCGGGCTGATTGGTGAGTTTGAGGAGTTCCCGTATGACGGATTTTTTCATATTATTGGCGTTCTTGGAGAAAACAGGCTCGATGGATTCCATGGAATCCTCCTCTCTTTGGCGCTGAGTCCATTTCGATAATAGTACGATTCCCGCGCGGCGGTAAAGGCTTTGGCCGCGTATTGCTCTTCGGCCTCCTTTTCATAATAATGAACGCACCGAACGAAATCATCAAAGAGGTCATATATGGCATTGAACTGCGGCATCGTCGGACTTCCCAACGTGGGCAAGTCCACGATTTTCTCGGCCTTGACGAGCGCGAAGGCGGAGGCGGCCAACTATCCTTTCTGCACGATCGATCCCAACGTGGGCATCGTGGCCGTGCCGGACAACAGGTTGGACAAGCTTGTGTCGATGTTCAAACCCAAGAAGAGAGTGCCCGCCATCGTGGAATTCGTCGATATCGCGGGACTCGTGAAAGGGGCTTCACAGGGCGAGGGCTTGGGCAACCAGTTCCTCTCCCATATCCGCGAAGTGGGCATGATAGCCCATGTCGTGCGCTGTTTCGACGATCCCGACATCATCCACGTGGCCAACAAGGTGGATCCTATCGATGATATAGAAGTCATCCACACCGAACTGGCTCTGGCCGATCTCGACACGCTGGATAAAAGACTCGAAAAGCTGCAGAAGCAGCTCAAGGTCCAGGATCCGGCGGTCAAGAAAGAGACTGAAAAGGAAATCGCCACGCTCCAGAAGATAAGGCCCGCGCTCCAAGAGGGAAGGCCGGCCCGTTCCGTTCCTCTCGAGGACGACGAACTCGAATCCGTACGCGGCGCCTTTCTCATCACGATGAAGAAGGAAATTTTCGTCTGCAATGTGGACGAGACGGGCGTGAACGGAAACGCCCACGTGGACGCCGTGCGCAAGATCGCCGAGGGCATGGGATCGGAAGCTGTCGTCATCTGCGGCAAATTCGAGGCCGAGCTGGCCGATATCCAGGACCCGGAGGAAAAGGCGGAATTCCTGTCCGACATCGGACTGAAGGAATCCGGTCTCGCCAGTCTCATCCACGCGGCGTATAGGCTCCTGGGGCTGCGCACCTTCTTCACGGCCGGCGAGGACGAGTGCAGGGCATGGACCATCAAGGCGGGGAACAAGGCGCCGCAGGCGGCCGGCGTCATACACACCGATTTCGAAAAAGGTTTCATCAAGGCTGAAGTCTATCATTATGACGATCTTGTCGCCCTCGGCTCCGAGCCGGCCGTAAAGGCCGCCGGCAAGCTCCGCCAGGAAGGGCGAGAGTATGTCGTCCAGGACGGGGATGTCGTCTTCTTCAAATTCAATGTCTGAGAATGTCCCGCTCGATGGCTTTCCTCCGGCTGGCGCGGTCGAGGAAAGCGAGGATCCGCTCTTTCTGATTCTCGGCTCCTTTCCCTCGTTACGCTCTCTCGAGAAGCGCGAATACTATGGAAACCCGCAGAATCATTTCTGGAAGATAATCCGCGATTGTTTCGGGCAGCCCGAGCCCCATTCCTATGCCGAGAAAATCGAAATGCTGAAAATGGCGCGGATTGCCCTCTGGGACATCTTCTCCTCCTGTGAAAGGCCGGGAAGCCTGGATAAGGACATCTCCCGGGCTCAGCCCAATCCTATAGCTGAATTCCTGCGCCGGCATCCGTCCATCGTCGCGATCGGCGCGAACGGGGGAGCCGCCGCCCAGGGATTCTCGAGAGAATTCATCAAAGAATCCGCCCTGGTTGAAGGTGGCGGCGGAGGCGGTAGTGGTGGTGGCGGCAGTGGCGGGGCGGCGCTATTTAGAACCGGCGACAGTCTTGTCTGGACGCCTGGTTTTTCGCCGGAGCTGCGCATTCGCGTAACAAGACTTCCCTCGACAAGCCCCGTTCCCACGGCTGTCTTCAAGACAATAGCGGACAAACTGCCGCACTGGAAAACATTTTTTACTATACATATGTAGGCCACTACTTGCCTCGAATGACCTAATATCGTATCCTTGTGGCATCGTATGGATAAACTAATTATTAAAGGCGCCAGGGAGCATAATCTAAAGAATATAGACCTGGAACTTCCGCGCAATAAGCTCATCGTGATATCCGGACTTTCGGGATCGGGCAAGAGTTCGCTCGCCTTCGACACAATTTTCGCGGAGGGGCAGCGACGCTATGTCGAATCCCTCTCGTCATACGCGAGAATGTTCCTCGGCCGCATGGACAAACCCGACGTGGATTATATCGAAGGCCTGTCCCCCGCGATCTCCATAGAGCAGAAGACGACACACAAAAATCCCCGCTCCACGGTAGGCACGGTTACCGAAATCCATGATTATTTCCGCCTTCTCTACGCGAGGATCGGAACGCCCCATTGCCCCTCCTGCGGCCGCGTCATCAAAGAACAGAGCGTCGACCAGATTCTGGACGTGATACTGTCCTGGCCTTCAGGCACCAAACTGCAGATCCTGGCTCCCGTCGTGCGCGCCATGAAGGGCGAGCACAAAAAATGGTTCGAGGACGCGCGGAAGCAGGGATTCGCGCGCGCGCGCGTCGATGGCGAGATGCGGGAGCTTGAGGAAGATATTTCGCTCGAGAAGCAGAAAAAACATACTATCGAAGTGGTCGTCGACAGAATCAAGCAGGGACCCGACGTGAGGCGGCGCATAGCCGAGGCCGTCGAAACCTCGCTCCAGATCGCCGATGGCGTCGTCATCGTGCTCAGGGAATCCGACAAAGGCGTTTCCGAGGAATTCTTCAGCCAAAAAGGCGCCTGTCCAGAGTGCGGCATTTCGCTTCCGGAGATGGAACCTCGTCTCTTTTCGTTCAACGCTCCGCAGGGCGCCTGTCCCTCATGCACCGGCCTGGGACTCAATCTTGAGTTCGAACCCGACCTCTGCATCCCGGACAAGAGCCTGTCCTTCAACGAGGGCGGCTGTCTTCCCTATAATCCCTCGTCCGCGTGGAACAGATCCAGGTTCGAAGCCCTCGCCACATATTACAGATTCAGCCTCGATACAGCCTTTGAGGATTTGAGCCCGGCGATCATGAAGGCCATACTGTACGGAACCGACGACCCCATAAAATACCATTACGACAACAGGGACAATACGGGGCATTTTGAATACAACACGAAATTTCCAGGAATTCTGGCCGATCTCAAGCGACGCTACAGGGAAACGACGAGCGAGGGCGTAAAGCAGTGGCTGGAAAACTTCATGACTGAAAAGCCCTGTACGGCCTGCGGCGGGAAGCGCCTTCGCCCCGAGGCCTTGGCCGTGACGATAGGGGACAAGAACATAAACGAAGTCTCTTCCATGTCGGTGGAGGAAGCGCTCAAATTCTTCTCCGCCGTGACCTTCACCGATGTGGAAAAGCAGATTTCCAAGCAGATTACGAAGGAAATCAAGGCGAGACTCACCTTCATGAAAAATGTGGGTCTGGAGTACCTGACGCTGGAACGAAAGGCTGCCACGCTTTCCGGAGGCGAAGCGCAGCGGATACGGCTCGCCACGCAGATCGGCAGTTCCCTCGTCGGCGTGCTCTATATACTGGACGAACCTTCCATCGGACTTCATCAGCGCGATAACCAGCGTCTCATCGATACGCTCCTCTATATGCGGGATATCGGCAACACCCTCATCGTCGTCGAGCACGACGAGCAGACGCTGCGGACCGCCGACTACATCGTCGACCTCGGCCCAGGCGCGGGAGAGCATGGCGGCAAGATAGTCGCGCAGGGCACGCCCGAAGAAGTCATGCGTTCGAGCAAAAGCATTACCGGACTGTACCTCGCGGGGAAACTCTCCATAGAAGTTCCGGCGGTCAGGCGGGATGGAAACGGAAGGGAAATCGTCGTGCGCGGCGCCCGCGAACACAACCTGAAAGACCTGGATGTGCGGATCCCGCTCGGGATGTTCGTATGCATCACCGGCGTATCGGGTTCGGGGAAAAGCACGCTCCTCACCGATCTTCTCTATCCGGCCATCTCCAACCGCGTCATGCATTCCAACCTTCTGGAGGGCGAGTACAGCGGTATCGAGGGCATCGAAAACATCGACAAGATCATCAATATCGACCAGAGTCCCATCGGCAGGACGCCGCGTTCCAACCCGGCGACCTATGTCGGGGTCTTCACCGCCATCAGGGAACTCTTCGCCAACTTGCCCGAATCGAAGGCAAGAGGCTGGAAGTCGGGCCGATACAGCTTCAACGTGAAAGGCGGGCGCTGCGAAAATTGCCAGGGCGACGGCACGCTCAAGATCGAGATGAATTTTCTCCCCGACGTCTATATCGAATGCGATGTCTGCCATGGGAAGCGGTTCAATGCCGACACCATGGATGTGCGCTATAAAGGCAAGAACATCGCCGATGTCCTCGAGATGACGATAGAGGAAGCGGCAAAGTTTTTCGCGCATATCCCTCCGATCGCTCATAAATTCGAAACCCTCCTTTCGGTGGGGCTGGGATACGTCAAGGTCGGGCAATCCGCGCTGACGCTTTCGGGCGGAGAGGCGCAGCGCATCAAGCTGGCCTTCGAGCTCGCCAAGCGTTCCACGGGCAAGACGCTCTATTTCATGGACGAACCCACGACGGGCCTGCACTTCGCCGACGTCAAGCAGCTTATGGAGGTCATCCAGCGGCTCGTGGACGCGGGCAACAGCATCGTGATGATAGAGCACAACCTCGATGTCATCAAACTGGCCGACTGGATAATCGATCTGGGCCCCGAAGGCGGAACGAAGGGAGGCAATATCATAGTCCAGGGAAGGCCGGAGGAAGTCGTCAAGAACAAAACTTCCTATACGGGGAAATATCTCCGGGAGTACTTGGGAAGCCATCGCGCTTAATGTTGCATCCCGGCATCCGACCGGTGTACTATCGCCTAGATGTTTCGCAAAGCCATTGCACTCGGCCTCGGTATTTTCCTCGCGCTTTCGGCGTTTTCCCAGTCACAGGAGGCCTCGCCCTTAAGCGCGACCTCAAGCGTGGCTTCTGGCGCGCCTGAGGCCGCCGAGGCTGTAAAGTCGGCTGATGTCCTGGCGGCCATGTCCGAAATCGAACGCAAATCCCTCGCGCTTGATATAGCCATCAGCAATTATTACGAACTCAGGGCCATGGCCGAAAAATACGGGCTTTCCGCGGAAGGCTTGAGCCAGGAGTTGCGCTCCCGGCTTTACGAATTCTTCAAGCTCTCGCCGCCGGCCACGCCGCCCTCGGCCTCCAGCATGACGATAGAGAGCGCCTCCAATCTGGAATATTTCACCCTTGAAGGCAGCCAGGACAGCTATATCAGGCTCTCGGGCCCTCTGACGCTGAAAATCACGACCAATGACGGTTTCAGCCACAAGATCCAGGCCGATGAGATTGTTTTCAACAGGGACAAGGAAATCGTTCAGGCGAAGGGTAATGTCCTCTATATTCGCGAAGGGCAGGGGCGCAGCGACGAATTCAGGGGGTCCACGATCCTCGTCGATCTGAAATCCTATTCCGGAGTATTTCTGGACGGAGTCTATAATCTCGATCCTTCCGCCGCGGTCAAGCGAAGCCTTTCTTTTCATTTTGAAAAGCTGACGAGGAGGGCAACCGATCTCACCATACTTGAAAACGCCCTCGTCACCGCCTGCGAAGATCCCCAGCCCCATTATCATATCAGGGCGAAAAAAGTGTGGCTTTTCGAGAACGGCGACTGGGCCTTGTCCGGCGCTACGCTCTACCTTGGCGTCGTTCCCGTTCTGTGGCTTCCGTTTTTCTACTACCCGAACGATGAAATCGTCTTCCATCCCGTCATTGGGTATCGCTCGAGGGAAGGGGCTTTCGTCCAGACGACCACCTACCTTCTCGGGGCGATGAAAAGGGAAACGAATTCTTCCAGCAGTCTTTCCCTCTTCAACGAGGAGGGAAGCGGCGGAACGACGGAGCTGTCGGGGATTTTCATCAAGCGGCTGCAGTCAGCCTCCGTCGACGGCGAAGACGGCGCGGGGAAGGCCTCGAAATCTTCGAATGGCCGGACTCTCAAACTGCTCGCCGACATCTATTCGGCCTTGGGCATTTATGTCGGCTTGGCGGGCACGATTCCAGAGACAAAATCCGGATCCCTGGATTTCACGGTCGGCATGGGCTTGAGCCGTTCGCTCTTCCTCGAATCGAATGGTTTCTATTCGCCCTTCGACTCCTCGAACGGAAATGTCTCCAACTGGAACTCCTCCAACTTCCTCGGCCTCGCCCTTCCGTTCAGGTTCGGACTGGACGCCACCTATTCGTACAAGAAGACTTCAGGTCCGCTGCGTTATTCTGTAGCCGTCAAAATGCCTTTCTATTCGGATCCATATTTCGAGAAGGATTTTTACCAGCGAAGCGAATCTTCCAACATGCTCGCGGCCATCGACGCCAATACCACGGCCGTATCGAAACGGACTTCCATGACGCAAAGTCTGCAATCCAGCCTTAGCTGGTCAGTCCAAAACGCCAAGGGGCCTTCGCTCCTGCAAAGCGCCTCCGTTTCCAAGCTGGCGGCGCAGATGGCGTGGAAATCCAAGTCGCAGCCGACCACGGGGCTCACGACCGCCCAAAAAAGGATGCTGGCCGTGGATCCGCAGCGGGATTTCTTCTATCCGGATAGCCTGAAGTTCCTGGACAGCACTTTTTCCCTCTCGGGCACCTTTATTCAATACGATTCAAAGGCAAAAAAGACAGGAGACGCTAACGCCGCGCTTCCTGAAGCGGCCGGAGAAACCGGATCCGAGGTTATTGAGGGCGATGACGGAAATTCAGTTCCTTCGGCGGAAAACGAGGGCGCCAAGCTCGCTGCCGCAGATTCATCGCTCGCGGCATCGGAAAAGAAGCCGAGGGATTTTTCGCAGAGTTCGATCAACCTAGGCTGGACGGCATCGGGCTCTACGAGCATCGAGGAAAAATTCTATTCTTCGGATTGGATCTACCCCGAGGATGTGGATACTTCGCTTTCCTACCTTCTTGCCGGGTGGAAGGGGAGCGCGACGCTGACATCCAGCGGCAGCTGGGCTGAAAGACTGCTGGCCATGCAGACTAGCCTTGGATTCAGCTCCCAGGATCAATGGAGGCCCTATCTCAGGGATGATAGGATTTCGCCCACGACGGTCCATCCGTACCGATTGTCAGATTATTCCTATCGATCGACGACGGTCGACGCGAGCGCCGCTCTGTCGGTTTCCCCTTTCCGTTCGGGCACTTCCTTATCGGCTTCATCCCTGCAATATTCCATCGGCGGCACGCTGTACAAGAACAAGTACTCGGGGTTAACCGATGACGGAAAGGATTCCTTGCCGATCTATACTTCCACATGGATAGGCTGGAACAGCGATACATTAAGCAGCCATGCCCTTTCGGCCACGATGTCCTTGGCTCCCAGGAACAAAGCGTCGCAGCGGTTGAGTTTTACCGCTTCGCTGCCGCCTCTCCTGGAGAAGTATTCGGCCGCCTACGCTTTCAGCAGGAAGTATTTCCAGGCCAATCTCACTGGGGCGATTTCCAGGGCGAGCAGCGGCGCCGAGCTGCTTCCCTCCACTCTGAGCGCCCAGCTTGTCCTGGGCGCCTCGCCCTTCCCGGTGCTCAAATCCGATTTTTCATGGGATTTCGACGAAGCGGCTCCTCTCTCGAGCATTACTTCGCTGGAATACGGCTGGGCGAAAACGGCTTTCACCGCCAAAAAATCGAAGGGCTATTCCTTTTCGGACGGCCTGTGGAGCACCGACGGCACCGAAAGCTTCAGGCCCTACGAAGCTTCGCTTTCCTTGACGCCGAAGATCGGCGAGGCATCGGTTAAAACCGATCAAAACGGTTCCTCACTTCAGTTTTATCTGCGTCCCACGATTTCGTATACGCAAAATCTCGTGCGGTTTACGGAATCCACCCTGGGCGCGAGCATAGATCTCTCCCTTAAAAGCGCCGAGGGCACCTCCCTGAGCATCTCGAGCGTCTCGGCCAACAAATCGGCCTGGCGTTACTGGCCAGCGCTCTTTCCCTCTTCGGGGAGCTTCAATCCATCGGACTACTACAGGAATATTCTGACCGACCTTGCCAACTCTCTCTCCCTATGGGACAGCGCCAAGCTCAAGAGTTCGCTGTTCAAGCTGCAGAGCTTCAACCTTGAATTGGCCCAGGATTTGCACGATTGGAATCTGGAAGCGGCGCTCGGCATGAGTCCTGTGCTCGTCACGCCCGACAGCGGCCGACCCTACTACCAGCTTGATTTCTCTTTCAGCCTCGCGGTTACCTGGAAAGACATTCCGCAGATAAAGGCGTCGAAAGTCTACGAAGAAGGCGGATTCACTGAATGAAAGAGCGGTGGCGCGCCGCCCGTGACCCGATGCTAGCGGCTTGATGGCCGTAGCCTGGCGCCGGCAGCCTGGATAATATACAAATCGCGCCCGCATCGATATACTTCATGATACGACATGAAGTATGTCATGGCATATAAGGAGAGGTTTTGAATTCGGAGAGCATTATATTGGAAAATACCGAATTGCTCGCTGAACTCTGCGGACCCAATGATTACAATCTTTCGATCATAGGGGATTTGTTGGGAACCAGGGTTCTGAGCAGAGGAAACGAGCTGTCGATCGAGAGAGGGGACGAGGATAAACAGCGTCTTTTTTCCGCCCTGATCGATGCCCTCGTGACATCGGTGGAAGGGGGACTCCCGGCGACGCCCGATCTCATCATCGCGCTTCACGCCGAGCTGACGCCGCTTGGCCGCCAACTCTCGAGGGAAGAACGCGAATCCTCCTGCGAAGATTTCCTCGATTCCTGTATCCAGGTGCCTGGGAGCCATATAAAGATATATCCGCGGAGCAAAGGGCAAGGTCTCTACCTGAAGGGCTTGGCCACACACGATCTCGTCTTCTCCGTCGGCCCTGCGGGAACGGGCAAGACCTATCTCGCGATGGCCTGGGCGCTCAGGGAATTGCTGGTAAAAGCCAAAAGGAAACTCATCCTCACGAGACCCATCGTGGAGGCGGGAGAGAGCCTGGGCTTCCTTCCCGGTGATCTCGTCCAGAAGATAAACCCCTACCTGCGTCCTCTCTATGATGCCATGGAACTGATTCTTCCCTTCGAAGCCATAAGACGCCTCGAGGAATCCAGATCCATAGAGGTGGCGCCGTTGGCCTATATGAGAGGTCGAAGCCTGAGCAACTGCGTCGTGATATTGGACGAAGCCCAGAACACTACCAAGGAGCAGATGAAGATGTTTCTGACCCGACTCGGGGAAAACTCGAAAGCGATCGTGACCGGGGACATCACCCAGATAGATCTGCCCAAGAGAACCGAGTCCGGACTCGTCCACGCGATCCAGATCCTTTCGAATATCGACGACGTCTTCGTGAATCGCCTCGATTCCCGCGACGTGGTGAGAAGTCCATTGGTCAGAAAAATCATCGAAGCCTATGAAAATGAATGATACCGTTTCTCCCGGAAAGCGCGGAATCTTCTCCGTGGATCCGGCAAGAGACAAATTTTTCAGCCTGCACTTTTTCATCAGCCTGGGTTTGGCCGCCTTGTTTCTTTTCTTTCTCGGACCGGGCTCGGTGGCCGTGAAGCGCAATTTCGAGGGCTTGGCTCCTGGCAGCATCGCGGATAGGGATATCACCGCAGGCAAGGACGTTGTCTATGTCGACGCCGAAGCGACGCGCCTAAGGATAGACGCAGAGGAAAGACTTGTCCTTCCCGTCTTCCAGCTCGATACCGGCATCACCAGGAGAATGCTCGATCAATACGATAATTTCTCCAATAGCTTCAGGGAGCTTATGGACCAGGATATCGCGCTCGATACGGGCATCCTGATGCTTCAGAGCAAGTTTCCCGGAACATTGCCAAGGGATACCCTTCTCGCTTTGGCAAAATCCTCCCTCAAAGCCCAGGCCCTCGTCTACGCGAAGGATATACTGGGGAGAATACTCGGGGAGGGTGTCTTCTCGCTTCCTACCGAAGGTTTGAGCCGTTTTAACCAGGATTATTTCGAGCTGCGCCGTCTCGTAAACGACAAAACCGAGCTGGAACAGCGTTCCAGGAATTCCATGGTCACGAAAAGCGAAATCGGGAGGCTGATCGACGAGGAAATTTCCCTGAAACATCTGGCCCGCCCCCTCTCCGGCATCGTTGAAGGCCTCGTGACAGGCTTCGTGACGGAGAATGTCTTTTTTGACGAAGCGACCTCCCTTACCCGGCTGCGAAAAGTTGGCGCCAAGGTGGACCCAGTAACCCGCGCCGTCGGCAAGAATGAGCTGCTGATCCGTAAGGGCGAAATGGTGACCGATGAAAACTTCGCCAGGCTCCAAGCTATCCGCGGCGCCGTATCCCGCTCGGAAATCGGCCTCTCGATGCGGAGTCTGGGGATGCTTCTGGCTTCCGCGAGCCTTGGATTTTTCCTGCTCAGAAAGAAGGACGCGGATTATGGCGCGGCCGGCACGAACGGCGTACTCATGTGCGTCTACAGCGCGCTCGTCTTCTACGTAATTGTGCTTCTCGCGAGCCGGACCAGCGCAGGGGGATTCCAGTTCGAAGGAGCCTATCTTATTCCCGTGGCGCTTTTTACGGGAATCGGCGCGGCTCTCGCCGGGCAGCGCTTCTCTTTTTCTTTCTCCATCGCGCTCGGGATGCTGGCCGCTTCGGCTTCCAACCTGAATCCCTACTACATTGTTTTTGTCATCTTTTCGGGAATATTCGCTACGTTCATGATCAGCTCGGCCAAGACGAGGATCAACCTTGTGCTGGCCGCGGTCTTCCAGGCAGGCGTCCAGTTCCTGCTCGCCCTCATCCTGCTTGTTCAGCAGGGATTGAGAATCTCCGAACTTCTATCCCTTTCGGGGTACCTGGCGCTGAACGGGTTCATCAGCTGCGCCTTCATACTGGCCATCCTCCCCATTTTGGAGCAGTCGTTCAACCTTCCGACGCGATTCCGGCTCCTGGAGCTGTCGGACGTGAATTCGCCGGCCCTCAAGGAATTGCTCACCCAGGCTCCCGGGACCTATTCGCATTCCATGAATGTCGCCCACCTGGCCGAGGCCGCCGCCGAGGATATAGGCGCCAACCCTCTCCTCGCTCGAGTGGGCGCCTACTATCACGACATAGGCAAGATCGAGCAGTCCGAGTATTTCGTCGAAAATCAGCGGGGCGTCAACAAGCACGACGATATAAATCCCCGCCTTTCGGCCACGGTGATACGCAGTCATGTGAAGATCGGCGTCGAGAAGGCCAGGAGCCTCAAGCTGCCCAAGGCTGTCGTCGATATCATAGCCCAGCACCACGGCAATTCCGTGATCGCCTGGTTCTACGATAAGGCCAAAAAAGCGGACGATTCCATACGCAAGGAAGATTTTTCCTACCCGGGCTTCCCGCCGGCCAATAAGGAGTCCGGCATCGTCATGCTTGCCGACGCCGTCGAAGCCTCCACCCGCACCCTCAAGAAACCCTCGGTCCCGCGGCTGGACGCCCATGTCCACCAGCTCATACTCGACAAGATACAGGAAGGACAGCTGGACGACTGCGAGCTTACCCTGAGGGACCTCGAAGTCATACGGCATTCCTTCGTGCGGATAATGGCCGGTCAGTTTCATTCCAGGATCGAATACCCCAAACAGAAGGAACAGGGACAATGAACAAGATCAGCCTTGATTGGCGCGACATAGAGGAACCTTCGTGGCTCGGGAAAGCCGAAGCGTTCGCGCTCCGGGCCCTCGCGTCCATCGGGAAGGACAACTGGGTGCTATCGCTTCTTTTTTGCGGCGATGATTTCATAAGAACGCTGAACCGCGACTACAGGAACAAGGACGAAGCTACGGATGTTCTTTCTTTCTCGATGGGCGACAGCATCGAGGAAGAGGGCAACACTATTTTTATCGCGGGAGACATTGTCATCAGCATCCCCTCTCTCGCGAGAAACGCCGAAGAATTCAATGTCAGCCGGGACGAGGAGCTGAAAAGACTTATAATCCATGGTATTCTGCATCTGTCAGGCATGGATCACGAAGACAACAGCCCGCTCCAGCCGATGCTGGCGGAGCAGGAAGCCATATTGAAAACAGTCCAGGGAGAACGAATACTGTGAGTCCCTTTCTTAGCCTATTCGGAAAGAAAAGCCAGGAGCCCAGAAAAAGCGACGAGCCCGAGGCCATAGAACAGATGGAAATGATCGAAGGGGTTGAACAGCTCTCGGAAACCACGGTTAAGGAAGTGATGGTTCCGCGCACGGACACGGTGTTCATCGCCACGGACGCCGCGTTGAGCGAGGTTTTCGATACGCTGATCGAATCCGGCCACTCGCGCATTCCCGTCTACAAAGAGTCGATAGACAATGTCGTCGGAATACTCTACGCCAAGGATGTCATGGCCGCCCTCATCCATAAACAGGACATCAATATTCTCGCCTTGACGCGCAAACCCTTTTTCGTGCCCGAAACAAAGCGAATCGACAGCCTCCTGCGGGAATTCAAGCGAAGAAGAGTGCATATCGCCGTCGTCCTGGACGAATACGGCGGGACTTCGGGCATTGTCTGCATGGAGGATATCATCGAGGAGATCGTCGGCGAGATACAGGATGAATACGACGACGAAGCCGAGGATATCATCCAGGTGGGGCCGCAGACATGGCTCTGCGACGCGCGCGTTCATCTCGACGAGGTCAGCGAGAAGATTGGCATCGACCTTTCCGAGCAGGAATTCGACAGTCTCGCCGGTTATGTTTTCGATCTTTTCGGCCGAATACCGACCGAGAACGAAAGCATAGCGACGGAAGCGGCGATCTTTACCATTCAGACGATGGAAACGTACAGGATCCTTTCCGTCAAAATCGAAAAGTCCCAAAAGGCCGATGAGGAAACCGAGAAGAGCGTTGAGCCTGGGCAATGAACTAATATATGAAAAACCTGCATATTCATTCATAAATGTTTCAATATTTAAAACATCGTTTCAAGATGTAATTTTACTTGCCGGAATCGATAACCCGGTATAGAATAAAACCGCTGACACATCACCAGCGATATGAAAATTTCCCCAAAAACCCACAAGGAGGGTCGAATGAATTCCTACATAAAACAAGTTCTCGATGACCTGCGCGCACGTTGTCCTTGGGAAACCGAATTTCTCCAGGCTGCCGAAGAAGTCCTCGAGTCCATCGCTCCGGTCATCGAAGCTGAGCCGAAATACAAGGCCCAGAAGATCCTCGAGAGGATCGTCGAGCCCGAGCGAACCATTATGTTCAGGGTTCCCTGGGTTGACGACAAGGGCGAATACCATATCAACCGCGGCTACAGAGTCCAGTTCAACTCCGCGATCGGCCCCTACAAGGGCGGCCTTCGCTTCCATCCGAAAGTCACGCTATCCACGCTCAAGTTCCTCGGTTTCGAGCAGACCTTCAAGAACAGCCTCACCGGCCTTCCCATGGGCGGCGGCAAGGGCGGCTCCGACTTCGATCCGAACGGCAAGAGCGATAACGAAATCATGCGTTTCTGCCAGAGTTTCATGACCGAACTCTTCCGCCATATCGGCCCGGACACCGACGTTCCGGCCGGTGACATCGGCGTCGGCGGCAGGGAAGTGGGATATCTCTTCGGCCAGTACAAGAGACTCGCCAACGAGTTCACGGGCGTTCTCACCGGCAAAGGCATGTCCTTCGGCGGATCACTCGTCCGTCCCGAAGCCACCGGTTTCGGCGCCACCTATTTCCTCAAGGAAATGCTCAAGCTCAAGAACGACAGCATCGCGGGCAAGACCATCGCCGTTTCCGGTTTCGGCAACGTGGCATGGGGCGTCTGCGTGAAAGCCAGCCAGCTCGGCGCCAAGGTAGTGACCATCTCCGGCCCCGACGGCTATATCTTCGATCCCGACGGCATCGGCACCGAGGAAAAGTGGGACTATCTCAAGGAAATGCTCGTTATCGACAGGAATAAGTGCGAAACCTACGCGAAAAAATTCCCCAAAGCCAAGTTCGTCGCCGGCAAGAAACCCTGGGTACAGAAGGTCGACATCGCCATGCCCTGCGCCATCCAGAACGAGATGAACGGCGAGGACGCGAAGCTCCTGATCGCCAACGGTGTCATGACCGTCGTCGAAGTGAGCAATATGGGTTGCACTCCCGAAGCCTGGAAGCTCTATGTCGAGAAAAAGATTCCCTTCGCTCCCGGCAAAGCCGCGAACGCGGGCGGCGTCGCGACTTCAGGCATCGAGATGACCCAGAACTCCATGAGACTCAACTGGACGGCTGAAGAGGTGGACGATAAACTCCATGCCATCATGGTCCAAATCCACAAGACCTGCGCGGAAACGGCGGCCAGGTATGGTTTCGACGGCAACTATGTCGTCGGCGCCAACATCGCCGGATTCCAGAAAGTCGCCGAGGCGATGCTCGCCCAGGGTCTCGTCTGATTCCATCGAGGATGCTTTCCGCGGAATAAGGCGGAAAAATCCGATTTCGAAATTGAAGGAGCCGGTCGCGAAAAGCGATCGGCTCTTTTTTTTACGCTTCGACGGAGCGGGAATGCATAAATGTCCGATGATCTGGTATAGTGATTGGAGATGGGCGACTTAACGATACTATATATGACCGTGAGGGGAACATAATCCGATGATACGCCGCTGCGAAAAGAAGACTATTTCCGGAATTATCGACGCCCCGGCGTCGAAGAGTTCGATGCAGAGAGCCGTGGCATGCGCCATGCTGTCCCAGGGAAGGAGCATCCTGCGAAACGCCGAACTCTGCGCCGATTCTGAATCAGCGCTGCGCCTGGCGCGGGCTATGGGCGCTTCGGTCCGGATCGACGGAATCGGTGTTTCGATCAAAGGCTCGCCGCTTTTTGCCGATGGTTCCGGAAAGGCCGCTCCTGGCGAGCTGGAACTGGACTGCGGGGAATCGGGACTCTGCATGCGCATGTTCTCGCCGATAGCGGCGCTCCTGGGCTCCGCCACGAAGCTGAGCGGGCGAGGGTCCCTCGCCGGCAGGCCCATGGGAATGGTGGAAGGCCCCTTGAAGGCGCTGGGCGTCGAATGCGCGAGCTCTAGCGGCCATGCCCCGCTTCTTATCAAGGGACCGCTCGCGGGCGGAAAAGCGGAAATAGACGCCGGCGAAAGTTCCCAGCTCCTCACGGGGCTTCTCATCGCCCTCCCGCTCGCGCAGCGCGATTCCGAGCTGGAAGTCCTGCATGCCGTGAGCAAAGGCTATCTCGACCTCACCATCGATACCTGCGCGGCCTTCGGCGTCAGAATTGAAAGAAATGAGGATTATTCCAGGTTTTGGATGAAGGGAGGACAAAGCTACAAGCCTGCCGAATTTACGGTGGAAGGCGACTGGAGCGGCGCGGCTTTCCTCATAGTAGCCGCGGCCATCGCGGCCGGGGAATCGGGACTCGCGATCAGGGGGCTGCGGCTGGATTCGAGTCAGCCCGACAAGGCGGTCGTGGATGCCGCGAGGGCCGCGGGCGCGTCGCTCGCGATGGAAGACAATGTCTTGACCCTTCGCCGCGAGCGCCTCGATGCCTTTGAGTTCGACGCAACCGATTGTCCCGACCTTTTTCCGCCCCTGGTTGCCTTAGCCTCCGCGTGCGGCGGCACTTCGGTCCTTCATGGCATCCATAGGCTACGCGGCAAGGAAAGCGACAGAGCGGCGAGCCTTAAGGCAATGTTTGACGCCCTTGGAGTTCCCGTGCGTCTGGAAGGAGATTCGATGGTGGTGGAAGGCGGGGAGACCCAAGGCGGAGAAGTCCATGCCTTCGGAGATCATCGCCTGGCGATGGCGGCCGCCGTCGCCGCCCTTGGGGCCAAGGGCGGCATCGAAATCCATGGAAGCGAATGCGTCTCCAAGTCCTGGCCGGATTTCTTCGAAGACCTGTCCTCGATCAGCGTCTAGTCGGCGATGTTCGTGCGGAGCGTATCGAGGAACTTTTTCATTTCCTCGTAATCGCGCTGGCGGATGATATGCGACAGGTAGGCGAGCTTTGAATTGATGAGTTCGATTTGGCGGATCGTGTAATTGTTGAACATGATTTCCGTCAGGAGTCTGTCGTCTTCCGAGAGAAGTCCTTTCGCTATTGTCATATGACGCTTGAAATTGGTGCCGGGAGCGTCCTGTTTTTTCATGCATGCCGCGAACACCATGGTGGAGGCGAAGGGCGTAGCGAGGGAATACGCTACTGTCTTGTCGTGTTCCTCGAAGCTATAGTCGAAGATGCGAATTTTAAGCGAAGCGTAGAGCTCCCTGAAAAAAGCTTTGCCTGCTTCGCAGGATTCCGAGATGATTATAGCGCTTTCATCGTGGAGATCGCGGATATTGGCGCCCGTCGGTCCGAACATGGGGTGGCTCGAGACGAAGGGTCTGCCCAGCTTTTCATAGTAATCCTTGAGATCTCCCTTGACCGAGGCGATGTCCGCCAGAATACAGCTTTCGGGAATATGGGGAATGACGGCATCGAAGGCTTCGGTCGTCCCGCCAAGCGCGACGCAGTTGATGAAGAGTTCGGGTTTTACCGCGTCGAGTTCGCCCAGATCCAGGATTCTGTTGACTTTCATGAAATACTTCATCTTCAGCGGATCGGCATCGTGCACCCATACTTCGTGATTCCAGCAAAGCTCCTCGCTCAGCCAGGCTCCCATCCTGCCTGTTCCCAGAATGAAAATTTTCATGCTAGAGCCTCGTTTCCTTGTAGCAGCCCAGTACCTTGAAGTCTTCTGCCGACCCCGAGACTCTTTTGATTGCCTCAGCGACTTTAGCGTTCCTGCTGGAACCTTCAAAATCGATGAATATGGCGTATTTGCCAGGCGTATCCGGTACCGACTCGATTCTTGTCAGGTTGATGGACGCGTCCGCGAAGACCTTGAGCACCGAGAAGAGTGAGCCGGCCTTGTCGCCAGCCGTGAAGACAGCTGAACATTTATCGCCGTCTTCGGCCGAATCTTCCAGGGCAAGCACGAAGAAACGGGTTCTATTGTTGACGGAATCCTGTATGTCTTCCTTGATGATCTCGAGGCCGTAGAGGTCGGCGCAGAACTTGCTTGCTATCGCGGCCACGCCTTTGGGTCTCGTCTCGGCTATCGCCTTCGCGGCCCCGGCCGTGTCGTAGTACTGGATCGGTTCGAGGTTGTTGCGAGCGATGAAATTCCTGCACTGGGCGAGAGCCTGGGAGTGCGACCACACGTGGCGGAGCTCTCTGTGGTCGGCGCCGGGAATGCAGAGGAGGCTGTGCTTTACGGGCATATCGATGGCGGCGATGATCTTGAGATTGGTGTAGATGAGGATGGAATTTACCGGTCCCACAAGACCGCCTAGGGTATTTTCGACAGGGACTATTCCATAGTCGAAAAGACCCGACGCCACCGATTCGAATACGTCGCTGAATTCCCTGCAGGGCATCATCGCGCTCTGGGGCATGAGAGCCCTGGCGGCGACCTCGCTGTAGGCGCCGTGTTCTCCCTGGAATCCCAGCGTCTTGAAATTCATCGATTGAAGGCGTTTGCTCTCCGACATTATGAATGAATAGATATCGACCGAGAACTTGGGTTCGACGAGACAGTGGCTCGAACGCCGGATCTTGTCGAGAACGGCGTCCTCGCGCGATTTGTCCACGATGCCGGTCTTGAATTTCTTGGTGAGCATCGCCTTTTCCATTCTTTCATTGAGCAGGGAAAGGATTTTCGCATCGATCTTGTCGATGTCGAGACGCAGATCGTCTAGTGTCATATATTCCTCCGGTCTTTTTCGCTTATTCTGGGGGCGCTGGCGGCCGCGGCCAGGGAGAGATCGGCCAGGGCAATGGCGATGGCCGCTTCGATGACAACGGCACTCCGCAGCGCGATGCAAGCGTCGTGACGGCCTTCGACGACGAGTTCCGTCATGCGGCCCTGTTCGAAGTCGAACGTCTTCTGCGGCGCTGCTATCGAGGAAGTGGGCTTTACGGCCGCTCGCACTACCAGCTCATTGCCGTTGGTTATGCCGCCGTTAATGCCTCCCGATCCATTTCTGAGCGTCGTGCCATTCGCGTCGACAAAGGGATCATTGTGCGCGCTTCCACGCATGGCCGCGGCGGCGAATCCGTCGCCGAATTCCACGCCGCGGATGCCGGGCACCGCGAATATCGCGTGTGCTATGAGGCTTTCGCAGGCATCGAAAAAGGGCTCGCCAAGGCCTACCGGCAGACCGGAGACCCTGGTTTCGACGACGGCTCCGACGGAGTCGTCCTGCGAGGCGGCCTCCGCGACGCAGGATTCAATGTCTTGCCTGCCTCCGGCTGAGAGGATTTTTGTTGTGAAGACGGCAGTACCCAGGACTTTCTTGGCTATGACGCCCGCCGCCACGAGGCCCGCGGTGATGCGGCCGGAAAAATGTCCGGAGCCGCGGGGGTCGGCAAATCCTCCATACTTGTGCCGGGAGGTGAAATCGGCGTGACCTGGCCTCGGAACGGCCTCGAAAAGTTCGTAATCCTTTGAGCGCGTATCCTCGTTGGGAAAGGAAAGGCAGATAGGCGAACCTGAACTATGGCCTTCGTAGATGCCGGAGAGAATGCGGGGGACGTCCTGTTCCCTTCTCGGCGTGGTGCCCGCGAGTCCCGAGCGCCGTCGGGATAAATCAGCCTCGAAATCCTCCTCGGAGAGCGAAATCCCGGCTGGGCAGCCGTCAATTATGGCGCCTATTTCCCTGCCGTGCGATTCCCCGAAAAGCTCGACCCTGAAAATTCTTCCGAATCTATTCATGGCGTCACCTCGTCCAGAAAAGCCTTGAGTTCATCGATTTCAATTTTTTCTACCTTGACGACACCGATATCCTGAGGGATTACGAGGTTCATGTAGCCGCCCTCCCGCTTTTTGTCCATAAAAAGCGCGTCCGCCACGCTTCCCCAATAATCTTTTCTCGCGTTCGGTCTCGAACCGGCGGGGACGATTCTTCCCGCTTCGAAGGCGAGAGCTCCCGGATCGACGGGAAGTCCATAGCCGCCGAGGAGGTTCAGGATGCGCCGCGCGACAACAGGTTTCATTTCGTTCCGCTTTAATGAAAAAAAACAGGCGAGGGCGATGCCGATCGATACCGCGTAACCGTGCGGGAGGCCTGATACGAGCTCTACGGCATGGCCGAAGGTGTGTCCGAGGTTCAGTATCCTGCGTTCCCCCGATTCCTTCGGGTCTCTTTCGACGATGGAAAGCTTGACACGTTGGGACTCGGAAACCATATGCAGGAGCAGGGAAGATGGACAAGCGGCATGATCGAAGCATGGGGAACCGACTCCGTCGTCCCCCATCTTGGCGCTGGTTCCCTCTTTCTTGGGGGGAAGAGCTTTTTCGAGGAAGGAAAAGTAATTTTCTCCGTCTATGATGGCGTGCTTTATCACTTCCGCCATGCCCGAAGCGAACTGTTGCGCGTCGAGCGTTCTCAGCGTTTCTATATCGCAGAAAATGGCGTTGGGGAGTTGGAAGGATCCCACGACATTCTTGTAGCCCTTGAAGTCCAGGCCATTCTTTCCGCCAAGAGCCGCGTCGGTCATGGCCAGAAGGGTGGTGGGAACGACGGAGAATCCTATTCCGCGCATCCAAGTGTGGGCGAGGAATCCCGCGATATCGCTCACGCTGCCCCCACCGATCGCGAGGATGTTCCAGTTCCGATCCACCTCAAGGTCGGCGCAGTATCCGTAAAGCTCCAAAAGCGTTTCCCAGGATTTCGCGGCTTCGCCTTCGGGAATGAGGGCAAAGCGACAATCCGGGAAGGACGATCCGAAAAGGGAATGTATCTTTCGGTCGGTGACGATCAGGGTTTTTGATTTATCGATGGACAGGCCTATTTGGTCAATGCCGCGGAAAGAGATGGTATCGAGCATCGCTTTTTTTTGGGGTTTGTCCACGGGAAATCCTTCAGTCGACCGCGTCGGCGAATATTTTCGCTTCAATACAATCATCGGGCTTGTCGGCGTCGCCTCCGCCGTTCCCGCTTGCCTTGTCGGCAAATTCCGCGTCCAGGCTGTCCAGGAAGGCTTTTGCCCTATCCAGCTTTCTCATGAGTTTTTCGAACTGCGGAACCGTGAGCTGCTGGTCCTTGTCGCTCAGGGCGCTCTCCGGATCGATGTGCACCTCGATCTCCAGTCCGTTGGCGCCGGCCATCAGGGCAGCCAGGCTCATCGGCTCGATCATGGAGAGGATCCCCGTTCCGTGGCTTGGATCAACGATGATCGGGAGATGGGTTTCCTTGTGGACGGCGGGCACCATCGATAAATCAAGGGTATTTCTCGTATAGGTTTCGAAGGTCCTTATGCCGCGTTCGCAGAGAATGACGTTGGGATTGCCTTCGGCGAGAATATATTCGGCGCAGTTGAGCCATTCTTCCAGGGTGGAATACATTCCGCGTTTGAGGAGTATGGGCTTGCCCGATTTGCCGACCTCCCTCAGGAGGGAAAAATTCTGCATGTTGCGCGCGCCGATCTGGAGGATATCGGCATATTCGCCGACCCAGGACACATCCCTCGTATCGACGACTTCCGTCACGATCGGCAGGCCTGTCTCTTTTTTTGCCTTGTCCAGTATCTTGAGTCCCTTGAGCCCGAGTCCCTGAAAAGCATAGGGGGAGGTTCTCGGCTTGAAGGCTCCGCCGCGGAGCATCAGGGCTCCGGCTTTTTTCACGGCGATGGCGGTCTCGATGGTCTGTTTTTCCGTCTCCACCGAACAGGGGCCGGCTATGACGACAAAGCCTCTGCCGAATTCGACGCCCTGAACGTTGATGATGCTGCGGCTGAAATCGGGTCGTGCCGCTACGAGCTTGAGATTTTTCATGAAATAATACTCCGGCGCCTGGATTCATACCGTCCCGGCTATGACTAATGCTCCTCCGAAGAGTAACAACGATCATATCCGCGCGGGATGCTATGGTCAAGGAAGATCACGCTTTTGTTTCCACGCCTTTTGCATTATCATAAAGCCATGTATTTCAACGAACTTGTGGCCGCCTATGATCAGCAGCGACGGGAACGCAATATCTACCATGACCTGATGAGATTCAGGGTACGCGAAGTGCTTCTGGTCGGAAGCCTCTACGATTCCTTCGTGGTGGAATCGGATGGGGTCTTGACTGAGCAGATCTATGGCGAATATTTCAAACTCAACCTTAATACCATCCCGCGGGTGACCTGCGCCTATTCCGATGAATCGGCTCTCGATCAGTTCCGCGGAGGGAGCTTCGACCTCGTCATCCTCATGGGAGGCATCGATTTCGACGCTCCACTCAAATTGGCTCAGGACATGAAACATATCTGGCCGGATATCCCCATCCTTCTCATGGCCACCAATAACTCAAGTCTCGAAAGTCTCGACATGGCCGCTCCGGGCCTGACCGCCATAGACAGGATTTTTGTCTGGAACGGCTACTCCAAGCTTTTTGTCGGAATGATCAAGTTTGTCGAAGATATGAGGAATGTCCAGGCTGATACGATGTCCGCCAGAGTCAGGGTCATCCTTCTCATAGAAGATTCGGTGCGCTACTACTCGCGTTTCCTTCCGGTTTTATACAAGGTGGTGCTGCGTCAGACCCAGAATCTGATCGAAGAAGAGAAAGTGACCGAGACCTACAAGCTTCTTTCCATAAGGGCCAGACCGAAGATCCTTCTTGCCTCGAGCTACGAGGAAGCGCTGGAAATATTCAATACCTATGAAGCCAATCTCCTAACGGTCATCACTGACGTTCGTTTCCCGAGAAACGGCAAATGCGACGAAGAAGCCGGTTTCGCTTTCCTCAAAATGGCCAAGAAGCGGATTCCCGACCTACCCGTTCTCGTTCAGTCCAGCGAGCAAAGAATTAGAGAGAAGGCCAATTCCATGGGGGCCGCCTTTACCGACAAGAATTCCGAATCCCTCGAAATGGAACTCGCTACCTTCCTCCAGCAGAATCTCGGTTTTGGCGTCTTCCGTTTCTGCATGCCCGACGGAACCGAGCTGAGACAAGCCAGGAACATGAAGGAGTTCATCGAGATTCTCCATGTCCTTCCGCCGGAAAGTCTGGCTTATCACGCCGAGAGAAACCACTTTTCCGCCTGGCTGATGGCGCGAGGCGAGATACAGATGTCCAAGGTTTTAAGGCCTTACCGGCTGGATGATTTCCCCAACATCATGGCGATGCGCGATTTCATTGTGGAAATTCTCGATACGGTAAAGAAGGAGAAATCGAGAGGCATCATCGCGAATTTCGACGAAAGCATGATGATTGAGGAAAACTATGTCAGCCGTCTTGTCGATGGATCAGTGGGAGGGAAGGGGCGCGGCATCGTTTTCATTCACTCCTTGCTTGAAAATCTCGATTTTTCCCACTACATCGATGGTCTTGACATAAAGATTCCGCGTACCGCTTTTATCGGAATAGACGAATTCGAGACCTTTCTTGAATCGCACAACCTTTGGTCCTCGGCTTTCTACGGCCCTTATTCCAGGGAGCTAAAGAACACGTTTCTTTCGATCCCGCTGTCGCGATCCCTCGTGTCGAAACTCCGTATTTTTCTTGGCTCGACAGACAAGCCTTTGGCGGTAAGGTCATCGGGACTTTTCGAAGACATGCTCATGGTCCCGTTTTCCGGAATTTACGACACCTATATAATTCCCAACAACCACCCGGATATCGAAGTGCGCCTGACGCAGCTCTGCGATGCCATAAGGCTTATCTACGCGAGCCTTTTTTCGATGGAAGCGAGGTCGTATTTTGAAGTTGCGCGATACAATCTCGAAGAAGAACGTATGGCGGTTGTCATACAGGAACTCGTCGGTTCGATGCACGGGAATTATTACTATCCGGAAATCTCGGGTGTTGCGCAGTCATATAACTATTATCCCATTTCATACACGAAACCCGAGGACGGCCTCTGCGTTTCAGGGCTTGGCCTCGGCACATGGGTAGTGGGAGGCGGTGCCGCGCATCGTTTTTGCCCTAAATATCCGAAACTGGACGTGCTGTCTCCGGATCAAGCCCTTGAGAACACTCAGAGGAGTTTTCACGCTCTCGACATGAGCCGCTCGACGCCGAACCTCTATTCGGGCGAGATGGCGAGCCTGTCGGAACTGCCCATTTCGCAGGCCGCCGGCAGCAAGAGATTCCCGCTCGTCGTCTCGACATGGGATGCCGAAGATTTGCGTTTCGTTCCGGGCGACTCCGGCAGAGGACCCAAAGTCATCGATCTCGCGAACATTCTCAAGCATGACGCGCTGCCCTTCGCCAATGCAATTTCGATGATCCTGGATGTGGGCACGCGCTCCATGGGAACGCCAGTGGAGATAGAATACGCGCTCAATCTGGAAGAGGAGACCGGTACTCCTGCCCTCTATATTCTCCAGCTGAAGCCGCTCATCCACAGACAGGAAAAAGTGGATATTAACCTTGCTGCAGTGGATCGGAAAGAATGCTTCATCTATTCCAACAAGACCATGGGCAATGGAAGGGAACTTGGAATCAGCGACATCGTATGGGTGGACCCGGAATCCTTCGACCGTTCAAAGACGCTGGAAATGGCCGCGGAAATAGAGGAACTGGACACACAGCTCAAGAAGCTGGGCAGACGATACATTCTGGTGGGGCCGGGAAGATGGGGTTCGAGGGATCGTTGGTTGGGAATTCCCGTATCGTTTTCGCAAATTTCCAGGGCAAAGATCATTGTCGAAGCCGATCTTCCCGATTTCGTCATCGATTCTTCCCTAGGCTCGCATTTTTTCCACAACCTTACGAGCATGAGCATTGGCTATATAAAGATTTCGCGCGATGAAGGGGATTTTATAGACTGGAATTGGCTTAAATCGATGCCGACCGCGCAGTCTTCCGCTCATTGCCGGTGGACGAGCCTCGAAGTCCCCATTGAAGTAGCCATGGACGGCAGGTCGAGCAAGGCTTTTATACTGAAGCCCCTTCCTCCACATTGACGGTTAGGGCGGTTTTGAGCAATACTGACGCACAATAGGCACAATCGTTATCCTCGTATGACCTACGATGTACCCTAATCTCCTAGCATGGAGCTGACTAAATGGATGCTGTAAGCGTTGCTAAAACCCTTCATCCCCTGGAAGTACGGATACTCCTTAAATACGAAAGCGGAAGCGAGATCGACGCGGCAAAAGTGCGCAGCGATCTAGGCTATCGCGAAGGCCAGGAAAACCAGGCCTTTTCGTGGTTGTCCGGCAAAGGGCTCATTGAAGAGACGGCAAGAACCGTATCGGTATTTTATGAGATCACGCCGCTCGGCGCTGAATATGCCGAGAAAGGCACGCCCGAAGAAAGAATATTCGGCTTTCTGGACAGCTCAGGCCCGGCACGATTGCCCGAATTGGCGGAAAAGCTCGGTCTGGAACAGAAAAACATAGGATCCGCATTCGGCCTTCTTTCCAAAGAAGGCGTTCTCCGCATGGATGAGGAAAAGAGGGCGTCCCGAATAGAGGGGGCGGTTCTTCCCGGCCGTGTCGTCAGATTGAGCGAGCTTCTCAGGAACGCGGCGGCAAAGGGCGGCATCCTCGAGGAAAGCCAGCTGGACGCCGACGCGCTGACCATAATCCAGTCAGTGGCGAAAAAGAGAGGCGCGGGCGATGCCCCGTTCAGAAGCGGCGAGCGCGAACGGGTGGTCTATCGCCTTGCCGAGGCGGCCCGGAACGTAAAAGAAGCGCTGATCGCGCTGGGAATGACGGGTGAGGAGCTGGGAGCCCTGACTCCGGCCATGCTTGAGAATGGCAGCTGGAAAAGCGGCAGCTTCAGACCTTACAATATCGGCGTCAATCCAGCCCGAACGATTCCTGGAAGGAAGAATCCCTACGTCGAATTCCTGGAGAGCGTAAAGGACAAGCTCGTCTCCCTGGGCTTTGAGGAATTCGACGGCAATATGGTCGAAACGGAATTCTGGAATTCCGACGCGCTTTTCATGCCGCAGTTCCATTCGGCGCGGGATATTCACGATGTCTACCATATAGATGACCCCAAGTCGGCCAAATTCATAGAAGAGCCCTATCTCTCCAATATCGCGGCCGTGCATGAAAACGGCGGAAATACTGGGAGCCGCGGCTGGAACTATAATTTTGACCGCGACTTCACGAAACGGCTCCTCCTGCGAAGCCAGGGAACGGTGCTTTCGGCGAGACAGCTGCCGAAAGCCAAGGTCCCGGGTAAATATTTCGGCATAGCGCGATGTTTCCGCTACGACAAGGTCGACGCTACCCATCTCTCGGATTTCTATCAGACGGAAGGGATCGTTCTCGGCGAGGAGGTGAATCTCCGGACACTTCTTGGATTCCTGGAAATGTTCGCCGTGGAGGTAGCAGGCGCCAAGGAAGTAAAATACGTTCCCGGCTATTTCCCCTTCACGGAACCCTCTGTCGAAGTGCATATCAAGCATCCGGTTCTCGGCTGGTTCGAACTCGGCGGCTCCGGGATTTTCAGGCCGGAAGTGACGAAATCGCTCGGCATCGATGTACCGGTCCTCGCCTGGGGCATCGGCATCGACAGAATGGCGCTCATGGCTCTCGGACTGAACGATCTCAGGGAGCTGTTCAGCCCCGACCTCGAAAGCGTACGCATGCGCCGAGCAATGAACAAAACACGCTGAGGGAGATGTTATGCCTAAAATTGAAGTAAACGAAAAGCTTTTCTTCTCGCTCCTGGGCGACAGCCCCGATGCGGCCAGACTCGAAGCCATTCTTCCGACGGCCAAGGCCGAACTGGATGGCTGGGACAAGGAAGCGGCTGAGCCCGAAAACAGGACGATAAAGATTGAACTCAACGATACGAACCGTCCCGACCTTTGGACGACGGCCGGACTCGCCCGTCAGCTCAAAGCCCACAGAAAGGGTGAAATAACCGAGTACCCGTTCTTTGTGCCGCTGGGGGAGCCACGCGATTCGGCATACATCGTTGAAGTGGAAGAAAGCGTCAGAAAAGTCAGGCCTTTTCTCGCGGGGTTTGTGGCCAGGGGTGTTCCGATAACCGACTCAATGCTGAAAGAGCTCATCCAAGCCCAGGAAAAATTGACGTGGAATTTCGGGCGCAAGCGGAAGACTGTCTCGATCGGCCTTTATCGTCCCTCCGTGATCTCGTGGCCGGTGCATTACCGAGGCGTGGATCCCGACAAGGTTTCCTTCGTCCCCCTCCAGGAAACGAGGAACATGACGCTGCGGCAGATTCTCGCGGAACACCCCAAAGGGAAGGAATACGGATCCATTCTCCAGAACGAACCTATCCACCCCCTTCTTCTCGACGACAACGACAGGGTGCTTTCCTATCCGCCCATCATCAACTCAGCCGACCTGGGCGCCGTTCTCGTCGGCGATTCGGAGCTGTTCATCGAGGTGACGGGAAGCGATTACCCTTCGGTCTCGCTTACCGCATCCATCCTCGCGTGCGACCTCCACGACATGGGCTTTGCCATCGAAAATGTCGTCGTGCGGTATCCCTATGACACGCCATTCGGCAGGAAAATAACCTTCCCCTCTTACTTCCAGCAGGAACTCAAGGTTCATATCGACCAGGTGAGAAAACTGCTTGGCCTTGACATGAGCGTGGAAAAGGCGAGGGCCGCCGTCGAGAGCATGGGTTCGAAGGCCAGGGTGGAAGGCGACTTCATCACGGTGAAGCCCGCCGAGTATCGAAACGATTTTCTTCACCCCGTCGATATCATCGAGGACGTGCTGATCGGGATCGGCATGGAGAATTTCCCCCCGGAAAAGCCGCGCGATTTCACCATAGGAAGGCTTTCCCCCATCGAGCAGTTCTCACGGAAGGCTAAACTTTCGCTCGTAGGCATGGGGTATCAGGAAATGATCTACAACTATCTCGGCAGCAGGCGGGATTATGTGGATAAGATGGGCATTCAGGCCGAAACCGTCGTGAAGATCACCAACCCGATGAGCGAAAACTTCGAGTATCTGAGGAATTCGCCGCTACCGGGCCTCCTGGGAACCGAATCGGTCTCCGTAAAGGCTCCCTATCCGCACAGGACTTTTGAAGTGGGCAAGGTCGCCATCAAGGATGCCGAAGAAAACTACGGCATCGCGACGAGACAGTATATCGGTTTCCTCAATACGCATGCCCAAGCCGACTACAATGAATCCGCTTCGCATCTGGCTACGCTCATGTTCTATCTCGGCAAGGAGTACGGCGTAAAGGAAGCTTTCGATCCCCGCTTTATTCCAGGCCGTCAGGCCGAGGTATGGAGCGAAGGCAAAAAAGTCGGCGTTTTCGGAGAAATCCACCCGGCGATCCTTGGGGCTTTCGGAATAACCATGCCCTCGGCCGGCGGAGAAATCGATTTGGACACCATACTGGGAGAAAGCTGAAGAGGCTGCTTCTCCCGGTGAAGCGAAAGCGGCTTTTTCGCGCGTATATCGTTCGGAAGGTGCCGCATGGATATTTTTGCCTATGAACCCCTCGGCTTCGAGGGGTTTCTTGTTAAAGTGGAGGTCGATATCAGACGCGGGATTCCCGCCGTCGATGTCGTCGGTCTGGCGGCCGCATCCGTCAGGGAATCCCGCGAAAGAGTTCGGGCGGCCATCAGAAATTCCGCTTTCGAATTCCCCCAGGACAGGGTGCTCATCAATCTTTCCCCGGCCGATCTGCCCAAAGAAGGCTCCCTCTACGATCTTCCCATAGCGCTCAAGATCCTTTCCGCCTCCGGCGCGGTTCCAGACTGCGGGAAAAGCATCCTCGTCATCGGGGAACTGACGCTGGATGGTTATGTCTGTCCTGTGCGGGGGACTTTGCCGGCACTTCTCCAGGCTTCGCGGAAGGGTATACGTGACTATATCGTGCCGGAATCCAACTATGCCGAGGCTGGCCGGCTTCGCCAAGGACATCTCTTCCCGATTGGCCATATATCGGAAATTCCGGACATACTCCTTTCCATCCGAGATGGAGCCAGCTCCCTCTCAAAACACGCAAGGCGCGGGTCGCCTCAGGATCCTTCCGAAGACGAAACCCCGGCGTCGGAGATCGATTTCTCCGATTATCTGGGAAACGCGAAAGTCATGAGGGCCCTCGTCATAGCGGCAGCCGGAAGGCATAATCTTCTGCTTTTCGGGCCGCCGGGGTCAGGGAAAACGATGGCCGCGATGCGCTTTCCCTCTCTCCTGCCTGCCTTGACGGAGATTCAGGCCATGGAAGTGGCGGCTATATGGTCGCTCCATGGGAAACGGTACGGCGGCAAATCATCGGCTTCAAGGCCGCCGGTCTGTTCGCCTCATCACTCGGCTTCCCTGGAGGGTATCGTCGGCGGCGGCAAGCCTCCTCGTCCCGGGGAGATCAGCCTCGCCCATAGAGGGGTGCTTTTCCTGGACGAGACGCCCGAATTCGGGCACGATGTCCTTCAATCGCTGCGGGAGCCTTTGGAGCGTGGCAGCATCACCGTGGTACGGGCCGGGCGGGTTCTCCAGTATCCGGCAGACTTTCAGCTCCTCATGGCGGCCAACTCCTGCCCCTGCGGCAACCTCGGAAGCCCAACCAAGGCATGCATCTGCTCTCCTATGGAAATCCAGCGCTATTGGAAGAAACTGGGAGGCCCTCTTCTGGATCGCATCGATATGAGAATACCCGTCCTCATTCCGGACGCGGCATCGATGCTCAGCTCCCCCGGCCACTGCCAGGCCGACCTCGTCCGTGAAGTCGAGGAAGCCTCCCGTCTTCAGATGGAGAGGACGGCGGTGTTCGGAGGTTTGTACAACAGCAGGCTGCAGCCGGAAATGGTCAAGCAGTACTGCGGCCTTGGCGCCGAAGCCGACGAACTGTTCCGAGACAGGGCGGAGGAACTGGGGCTTTCGATGAGAGCTTGCCATTCCGTTCTTAAGATTGCCAGAACTATCGCCGACATGCAGGGGGCTATCGCCATACAAGCCCCCATGGTAGCGGAAGCCGTCGGGTATCGGGAGTATGGAGACGGGGACAGTTACTGGCCATACTGAAAAACCGCTGGCTTTAAAAGCAAGAAAAAGATACCGCGTTTATCCGGAAATATATCAAAAACCTGTTGACAATAAATTCGATTCCAAGTAACCTCCTTTTCGCGCTGGAACGAGAGGGAAAGCGCTCCGTGAGCGGGTTTTCGAGAAATACGGAAATCCTGCGAAAGAGTTGAAAAACTCAGAAACGGGCTTGACAAAAGGTGAGCAAGTTTGCTACCTTCATTGAGCGCTCTAAGGGAAGGCCAAGGGAAACCGAGACTGACCGAAAGAGCGGGAGGCGAAAACCGGAGGCCGCAAAGCGGCTTGAGGCGAATAGCCGAGGGATCTACCACAGTAAATAGGGAAGGGATAGAAAGAGGTAAGGCGCAAGTATCCTTCGGGATAATTGCGATGTTGATTTTACGCAAGTGAAGTCAGCGAGTCGAAGGCGTAGGCGAGGGAACTTGCTTATGGCGGAGACGAAGTATCGAATGCCGGTTGTCGGAGCTTGTTAGCTTTGGCAACGAAGATAAATTCTTTATGATATCCTGCAGGCGCAAGCCTGTTGGAATATATCATGGAGAGTTTGATCCTGGCTCAGAACAAACGCTGGCGGCGTGTCTTAAGCATGCAAGTCGAGCGGCAAGGGCAGCAATGCCCCTAGAGCGGCGGACTGGTGAGTAACGCGTGGGTGATCTACCTTTGGCATGGGGATAGCCATTAGAAATAGTGGGTAATACCGAATACGTTCGGCACCGTGAGGGTGCTGAGGAAAGGTGCTACGGCACCGGCCGGAGATGAGCCTGCGTCCGATTAGCTAGTTGGTGAGGTAAAGGCCCACCAAGGCTATGATCGGTAGGCGGCCTGAGAGGGTGTACGCCCACATTGGGACTGAGATACGGCCCAAACTCCTACGGGAGGCAGCAGCTAAGAATATTCCGCAATGGACGAAAGTCTGACGGAGCGACGCCGCGTGGATGATGAAGGCCGAAAGGTTGTAAAGTCCTTTTGCTGGGGAAGAATAAGCGTGGGAGGGAATGCCCGCGTGATGACATGAACCGGCGAATAAGCCCCGGCTAACTACGTGCCAGCAGCCGCGGTAACACGTAGGGGGCAAGCGTTGTTCGGAATTACTGGGCGTAAAGGGCATGTAGGCGGCTTTGTAAGCTTGGCGTGAAATTCCACGGCTTAACCGTGGGAATGCGTTGAGAACTGCGAGGCTTGAGTTATGGAGAGGGAGCTAGAATTCCTGGTGTAGGGGTGGAATCTGTAGAGATCAGGAAGAATACCAATGGCGAAGGCAAGCTCCTGGCCAATAACTGACGCTGAGGTGCGAAAGTGTGGGGATCAAACAGGATTAGATACCCTGGTAGTCCACACTGTAAACGATGTACACTAGGTGCTGGGGCGGATGCTTCAGTGCCGTAGCTAACGTGATAAGTGTACCGCCTGGGGAGTATGCTCGCAAGGGTGAAACTCAAAGGAATTGACGGGGGCCCGCACAAGCGGTGGAGCATGTGGTTTAATTCGATGGTACGCGAGGAACCTTACCTGGGTTTGACATACAGTGTGATAGGTCAGAGATGATCTAGCGTAGCAATACGACGCTGTACAGGTGCTGCATGGCTGTCGTCAGCTCGTGCCGTGAGGTGTTGGGTTAAGTCCCGCAACGAGCGCAACCCCTACTGCCAGTTACTAACAGGTTAAGCTGAGGACTCTGGCGGAACTGCCGGTGACAAACCGGAGGAAGGTGGGGATGACGTCAAGTCATCATGGCCCTTATGTCCAGGGCTACACACGTGCTACAATGGGTGAGACAGAGTGACGCGAAGCCGCGAGGTGGAGCAAATCGCAGAAAATCATCCGTAGTTCGGATTGGAGTCTGAAACCCGACTCCATGAAGGTGGAATCGCTAGTAATCGCGCATCAGCATGGCGCGGTGAATACGTTCCCGGGCCTTGTACACACCGCCCGTCACACCATCCGAGTGGGGGGTACCCGAAGCCGTTTGTCCAACCGTAAGGGGGACGACGTCGAAGGTACGTCTCGTGAGGAGGGTGAAGTCGTAACAAGGTAGTCGTACCGGAAGGTGCGGCTGGATCACCTCCTTTCTATGAGAAGGGTACCGACCGTGGGGCGCAAGCTTCACACTACGGTACACGATCATATACAAGGCAGTAATACTTTGAGCGTCTCGTGACAGGACGCTCTCCCAAACCTCTTTCTATCCTATTCCTTTTTTTTCGGGCCAGTAGCTCAGTTGGTTAGAGCACTTCTCTGATAAGGAAGGGGTCAATAGTTCAACTCTATTCTGGCCCATCCAGTTCTCTGAAGTTTTTAATTCATAGAGAAAAGGTTCTTTTACATAATGAGGGAAGGGAAGCAGGCACATTTCCTGAAGTGACTGATCTAGGAATAGGTTGGTTTATAGCTTTGGGGAATGAGCAAATGAAAACGATATCAAGAAGCGATAAAGAGTGAAGCATAATATGGTCAAGCGAATACGGGCGTACGGTGAATGCCTACGGAGTCGCACGGCGATGAAGGCCGTGACAAGCTGCGATAAGCCATGGGGAGTAGCACATATACGATGATCCATGGATGGCCGAATGGGGTAACCCAATCAGCGTGAGCTGATTAGTACTACTTGAATAAAATAGAGTAGTGCAGCAATACCCAGGGAACTGAACCATCTAAGTACCTGGAGGAAAAGACATCAAAAGAGATTCCCACTAGTAGCGGCGAGCGAACGGGGAAGAGCCTAAACTCACGTCAATGCCAAGGTGCATGCCGTTGTTGACGGGGGGTTGTAGAGTCACGTTGGAGGGACATGCAGGACCTCGCGAAGTTACAAGAACGTTATCATAAAGGAACGGCATGGGAAGGCCGACTGGAAAGGGTGAGAGTCCCGTACTTTACATGGTAATGACTTCGTGGATGTGATTTCTGAGTACGGCGAGGCCCGAGAAACCTTGTCGGAAGCTGGGTCGACCACGATCCAAGGCTAAATACGATGCGACTACCGATAGTGAACCAGTACCGTGAGGGAAAGGTGAAAAGAACCCCGGCGAGGGGAGTGAAATAGAACCTGAAACCATACGCCCACAACAGGTCGGAGGAAGGGCAACCTTCTGACGGCGTGCCTTTTGTAGAATGAGCCTGCGAGTTACGGTATGCAGCGAGGTTAAAGTGTAGAAGCACTGGAGCCGGAGGGAAACCGAGTCTTAAATGGGCGAAATTAGTTGCATGTCGTAGACCCGAAGCCAAGTGATCTTATCATGGTCAGGTTGAAGCTCAGGTAACACTGCGTGGAGGACCGAACCCTAGTGTGATGAAAAACGCAGGGATGAATTGTGATAAGGGGTGAAAGGCTAATCAAACTTGGAAATAGCTGGCACTCCCCGAAATGCCTTGAGGGACAGCCTCATACAAATGTCTAGGAGGTAGAGCACTGTTTGGACTAGGGCTCTTCACCGGGTACCAAACCCAGGCAAACTCCGAATGCCTAGACACAACGTATGGGAGTGAGACTGTGTGCAACAAAGTTCATAGTCGAGAGGGGAACAGCCCAGACCGACAGCTAAGGTCCCCAAATACCGCTAAGTGTGAAATGAGGTGTTATTGCAAAGACAGCCAGGATGTTGGCTTAGAAGCAGCCACTCATTAAAAGAGTGCGTAATAGCTCACTGGTCGAGCAATGATGCGCAGACAATGTAACGGGGCTAAGCGGTATACCGAAGCTTCGGATTCGTACCTTAGGGTACGGATGGTAGGGGAGCATTCCATAAGCCGGTGAAGGTCACCTGTAAGGGTGGCTGGAGGGAATGGAAGAGAGAATGCAGGTATAAGTACACGAAAAGACGGGTGAGATTCCCGTCCGCCGAAAACCTAAGGTTTCCTGGGTAAAGGTCATCTTCCCAGGGTTAGTCGGCCCCTAAGATGAGGCGGAAACGCGTAGTCGATGGGAAGCTGGTTCATATTCCAGCACCATGGAGAGATTCGACGGGATGACGCATGAGGTGAAACCCGGCCAGAGAACGGTTGTTCTGGTCGAAGCAGCGAGCTGTTGAGTGGTCCAGGCAAATCCGGATCATGAGGTAAGCTGTGACAGCGAGCGATGCTACGGCAAAGCGAAGCGGGCGTAATCAAGGTGCCAAGAAAGAGTCCCTAAGGTTCGTCTTTTCATGACCGTACCGTAAACGGACACACGTAGGTGGGATGAGAAATCTAAGGCGCTCGAGATAACTCGCGTTAAGGAACTCGGCAAAATGCACACGTAACTTCGGGAGAAGTGTGGCCTTTAGCGATAAAGGTTGCAGAGAGCAGGCCCAAGCGACTGTTTACCAAAAACACAGGACTCTGCAAACGCGCAAGCGGATGTATAGGGTCTGACGCCTGCCCGGTGCTGGAAGGTTAAAGGGAGGAGTTAGCAGCAATGCGAAGCCCTGAACTGAAGCCCCAGTAAACGGCGGCCGTAACTATAACGGTCCTAAGGTAGCGAAATTCCTTGTCGGGTAAGTTCCGACCCGCACGAATGGTGGAACGATTTGGGCACTGTCTCAACGCGAGACTCGGTGAAATTTAAGTACCGGTAAAGATGCCGGTTACCCGTGGTTAGACGGAAAGACCCCGTGAACCTTTACTGTAACTTACTATTGGGACTTGGTCTTGCATGTGTAGGATAGGTGGGAGACATTGATCCATGGCCGTTAGGCTGTGAGGAGTCGTCGGTGAAATACCACCCTTGCAAGGTTAGGTTTCTAACCTGTTCCGTAAATCCGGGATGGGGACAGTTGTAGGCGGGCAGTTTGACTGGGGCGGTCGCCTCCCAAAATGTAACGGAGGTGCGCGAAGGTTACCTTACTCTGGTTGGAAATCAGAGTGCAAGTGTAAAGGCATAAGGTAGCTTGACTGCGAGTCCGACAGGACGAGCAGGTACGAAAGTAGGTCTTAGTGATCTGGCGATAGCGAGTGGAAGCGTCGTCACTTAACGGATAAAAGGTACTCTGGGGATAACAGGCTGATCTTGCCCAAGAGTTCACATCGACGGCAAGGTTTGGCACCTCGATGTCGGCTCATCGCATCCTGGGGCTGGAGCAGGTCCCAAGGGTTTGGCTGTTCGCCAATTAAAGCGGTACGTGAGCTGGGTTCAGAACGTCGTGAGACAGTTCGGTCCCTATCTGCCACGGGCGTTGGATGGTTGAGAGGAGCTGTTTTTAGTACGAGAGGACCGAAATGGACGAACCTCTGGTTTATCAGTTATCCTGCCAAGGGTAAGTGCTGAGTAGCCACGTTCGGAAGGGATAACCGCTGAAAGCATCTAAGTGGGAAGCCCACCTCGAGATGAACCATCCCTGAGGATTTAATCCTCCTGAAAGCACCAGGGAGACTACCTGGTTGATAGGGTGGAGATGTAAGCGCAGTAATGCGTTCAGTCGACCACTACTAATCTGCTGTGAGGCTTGACCATATTATCCTTCACTTTTTTAACAAAGAGAGATCTTGTCGCTTTTCTTTTGATACAAGGGCGCGCTGCATGCAATACGGCAGCCGATCGATGATGAATTCAAGATACGCACTGCTTCCCTAGGTGAAGAAAAGCTTCTTTAGCTTTCCTTCTTCCCTTTCTTTCAGGTAATTATGCCTGGTGACTATTGTGAAGAGGCCACACCCGTTCCCATTCCGAACACGGAAGTTAAGCTCTTCAACGCCGATGGTACTGCCTTTGGGTGGGAGAGTAGGTCGTCGCCAGGCTTTTTTTTATTCAAAGGGCTCTCCTTCGGGAGGGCCTTTTGAATATATGAGAGCCTTGGCCACTAGGCCTTCATTGATTGCCAGGCTTTTTTTATTCTTGTACCTCTCGTCATTCCGATGATACAATCCACGCAATGATACCGCTTTATTGTTCGTTCATACGAAGAAAAGACATGGATACGGTCCTCGGATGCCTTGTTACCGATTCGATCGGACCTGGCGAATATACGGAGAAATTTCTCAAAAACGCCAAAGAAGCCTTTGGATACGATGTTGCGGTAGCCTTGAGGAGCCCCTATTCGGCCCTCGGCATCGCCCTGAAGAAACTGGGTCTTTCCGAAGGCTCAAAGGTGGCGCTTAGCCCCCTCGCTCCTCTCTATCACCTGCAGGCGGTTGAGGAACTCGGTTTTAAGCCAATTTACATGGACCCTGACCCGCTGACATGCCTGCCCAACCTTGCGGTCGCCAAGGAACAGGGTTGCTCTGCCATAATCCTTTATGAGGCGTTTGGAATGCTTCCCGATAAGGCTGCCGTCCTGGAGACGCAGCTGCCGGTCATCGAGGATATGTCCCAGGCTTTGGGAGCGTACCGAGGCGACACGAAAGCCGGATCCATAGGCAATTTCGCGATATACGGGCTTGAGCAGGGCTCTCCGGTCACTTCCGGAGGAGGGGCTCTTCTGTTCGCGTCGGCGAGACGCGACGCTCCGGTGATAAGGAATATCGGGGAGACGTTGTCTAAGGAAATATCCCTGACCGACTATAACGCTGCCCTGGGCTTGGCCCAATTGAGGGACCTGGCCAATTCGTTTCGCAGGCGCAGGGAATTGGAAGCGAGCTTCCAGATGGAGCTTTCCCGCACGCGGCACAAGACTTTCAAGCAGGGCAATGAAGGACTTGGGGGCTGCTACGCTTTTCCCGTCGTCCTAGAATCCGGCATGAAGGATGTCGTGATCCATGCCAAGAGGAACGGAATTGAAGCGGCCGCCGCATTCGAGCAGAGTATTGTTTCTATGGAAGATTTTCCGGAAAATGAATGTCCTGGAGCCCGATCGCTTGCAATGCGCTGCATCCTATTCCCGCTTCACGAAAAAATCAGCGCCAAAGACGCCGGCGTCATAGCGAAGGTGCTCGCGACGCTTCCCTGAGGAGGAATCATGGCCATTCTCGGCGGCATGAAAGGCGGTAAAGCCTTGATTGTCGCGAATCTTCTGAAAGACGATTCGGCCGGCGAATCCGTGAAAGTGTCCAAAGCGCTGGAGAGCAGGGGCTGGACAACAACGAGTTTTGCCTTTGCGGGCGATCCATCCGGCGCTCCGAGCTTTACCGGCTATGATCTTATACTCTGCCTCGGAGGAGACGGTACTCTCCTATATGTCGCCCGTCTCGCCGCCCCCTTGGGCATCCCCGTGCTTCCCGTGAATCTTGGCACATTGGGCTTCATAGCGGCCAATCGCAAGGATTCCTGGCTGGCTACCTTCGAGGAATGGGCAGCGGGGAATCTTAAGCCATCATCTCGCGTGATGCTGGATGTATCAGTCATAAGGGCAGGGCAGCGTGTTGGAACCTTCTGTGCCTTAAACGATGGAGCCTTGTCATCTCAGGGCATAGCCAAGATGATACGACTTTGCCTTAACGTGAACGAAGAAAGATTCGGATTCTATAGGGCCGACGGACTTATCGTGGCCACGCCCACGGGATCCACCGCCTACAACCTCGCCGCTGGAGGACCCGCGCTTCACCCTGAAATGCTCGCCATGGTGATCAATCCCATTTGTCCTTTTACGCTCGCTTCCCGACCGCTCGTCCTGCCATCAACCGCCAGGGTCGATGTCATCGTGGATGAAACGAGAAGATCGGGAGCTATGCTGACGGTCGATGGTCAGGAGACTTTCGCGCTTGAAATAGGCGACATTGTCCAGTTCCGCAGGGCGCTGCGCGATGCTGTCCTCATCGTTCCCCAAGAGAGCATTTTTTTCAGCGCCTTGCGCACGAAGCTGGGATGGTCGGGAGACGCCAATGCTTGAGCATCTTTCCGTCCGGGACTTTGCGCTCATCGACGCGGCGGAAGTTGAATTCTCGGATGGCCTCGTTCTTTTCACCGGAGAAACCGGTGCCGGAAAATCGCTCATCGTGGGAGCGATAGGATTCCTTTTCGGGGGCAGGGCGGATTCGGGAGTGATACGCGAAGGCTCCGACGAGTGCACGGTCTCCGCCATTCTCGATATCGCGCGGAACAAATCGGCTCTGGCCTGGCTCAGGGAGCATGATATTCCCGAGGAAGAAGGAACCCTCAACCTGAGACGGGGATTGCGCAACAACGGCAGATCCTACGCCTATATTCAGAACCGGGCGGTAAGCAGGGCCGATCTGGCGGACTTCACTTCCTTGATCGCCGACATCCATGGGCAGCACGAGCATCAGACGCTTCTGGACAAGGAAAGCCATTTGGTCTTCCTGGACAGTTTCGCGGGATTGGAGCCGGAAAAGGAATCGTATCGGACAAGCTACGAAGCCTGGACGACAAGACTCAGGGAATACAAGCGGCGGCTTGCCGATGCGGAACGCAGGGAAAGGGAGCAGGATATCCTCAACTTCGCGCTGAAGGAAATCCAGGCGGCCAAGATCAAACCCAACGAAGACGACGAGCTGATGCAGGAAGAAAAAATTCTATCGCAGCACGAGAAGCTTTTCGATGCCGTCAGGAATGCCGTCGACGGCCTTTCAATTCGCGGCGGCGAGACAAACGGCGCCGTGGAATCTCTCCGGAAAGCGAAAGCGGGTCTCGACGCCGCCAAAGATATCGACGCGAAGTTGGGCGATCTTGCCACCAGACTCGAAAGCGCCTATTTCGAGGTGGAGGACATAGCCGAGAGCGTTTCCGTCTATATGGAAGGCTTGAAATTCGATCCCCAGAGACTTGAGGACATCGAAAGCAGGTTGGCGGAACTGAAGCGTCTGAAGAAAAAATATGGCCCTTCGCTGGCCGATATTCTTGCCAGGGAAGAACGGGATGCCGCCGCCATAGAGGCTTACTCCTCCTGGGAAAACGACAAGGCCGATCTTGAAAAGGAAATCGCCGAACTTAAGAAACAGGCGCTGGAAAAAGCCGAAGCGCTCTCCTTAAGACGAAAGGATGCGGCGATCGGGTTTTCGCGTCAGGTGGAGACCATTCTTTCCCATCTGGGGATGGTGCATGCCAGACTGCCCATCTCCGTAAACCCGCTGAAATCCGATACCGGCAAGCTCATCCTGTCGCCCCTGGGCATGGACGATGTGGAATTCCTGATCGCCCCCAATATCGGCGAACCTCCGAAAGCGCTTGCCAAGATAGCCTCGGGAGGAGAACTGTCGCGCGTCGCGCTTGCGATAAAGGCCGTCCTCTCTTCCAAGGACACGGTGGACACCCTCATATTTGACGAAATCGACACGGGTATCGGAGGAGAGGTGGCGGCTGATGTCGGTTCATATCTGAAAGGCATTTCACGATTCAAGCAGGTTCTATGTGTCACTCATCTCGCATCGATCGCGGCGAAGGCCGATGTCCACTATAAAGTCGATAAGAAAGTCGAGGATGGACGAACGGTCACGAGAATCGACCAATTGCGCGGTCGCGAAAGGGAAGAGGAAATAGCCAGGATGCTGGCCGGCGACAGCGAAGGGGCGGCTTCACTTGCCCATGCGGCCGAGCTGCTTCGACGATCGTCAGCGAGCTAATTCATGAAGCGCGTCGAAAGGAATGAGAGCGCCGATAGTGCAGCGAACCCTGTTTTCAGGCGCATTGCCGAATTGAACGGGCGCGTCGGCAGGGAAAAACTCGGAAAGCACCTGTCTGCAGGCTCCGCAGGGGCTCACCGCGTAATCGGCATCGGGGGTGGCGATGGCTATTGCCTTGAAATCCCTTTTCCCCTCGCTTATGGCAGCGACAAGCGCGCTGCGTTCGGCGCAGATGGTGAGGCCGAAGGATCTGTTCTCCACATTGGTCCCTGTCACTATGGAACCGTCACCGCAGAGAATCGCCGCGCCGACGCGGAATTTCGAGTAAGGCGAGTATGATTTTGTCGCGGCATTCTGGGCGGCGGAGAAGAGCAATTCATCAATTTCCATATCAAACGCCTTCTTATGTTGACAGCTGTAATAAATACTATATACCATTTGAAAGCTTGAATACAACAATTATGGAATCACGGTGAAACGCGCAAACAATTACTCAAACCAAAAACGCGGCCATCTCGCCTGGATGACCGCCGCAGCCGTGGTTCTTTATGTAATATTCGCCCAGCGTTCCCTTGGCTATGAACAGGGGTTGGCGCGGCTGGAATCCATTCCGATACCCAAGACCGAGGCGATAGAGCGGAGCGATAGAGCTTCCTATAATGCCCGAGGGCGTTCCTTTTTCCTTCGTCCCGACCAACAGGGAGTCATGGAGACGGACAAAGCGGGAGTATCGCTTTGGAACCACGAGTTCGGCTCACCCCTGACCGCTGGTTCGGTCTCGTCAGAGACTTCCGCCTGGGGCCTGCTGAACGGAAGCATTCAGGTCCTGGACCAGGAGGGAAAGCTCCTCGATGAGCTTAAGCCATTTGAGCATGCAGTCAGTTCGGCCTATCCCTGCGTCTACAGCGTGGCGATTTCCGAAAACGGGAAGGGGATAGCAGCCTTGTATGGACTTGATCCCCAGTATTTCCTCGTATTCACCAAAAAGAATCATGGCTATGAGCTGGTTTTCGAGAAAAAGCTAGAAAATCAGGTGGTGAGCGATCAGCCGGCAACCTTTTCCGGGGACGGACTGTCCGTTATAGGTCGAACAGCCGATGGACTGGCTTTCTACGATGTACAGAAAAAAAAAGGCATGGTCGTACGGGCTGATTATTTCGCCGGCGAGGCGGAGCTCCTGATCGAGCCGATTGGCCTCGATAGGTTCGCGATCCTCCTGGCGAAAAGGAATGAGCGATTCGCGGGATTGATAAGAAAGGGCGTGGTCGAAGCCATGTTCCCGATTGAAGAAACCGGCTCGGGGCTTTCGGTCTCCGGCGACATCATGATGATCGCGGGCAAGGATGCCATACAGCGATACAAGGCGGCGGAACGTTGAGCGCGAGTGCCAGGCATGCGGACCGGGCTTTGCCCGGGGAAAAAGCTCCGCTGAAATCGAAGGTTCTCATCATATGCGTAATGACGATCGGAATGGCTTTGGGCATTCCCGTTTTCGCGCAGGATGCTCCCCTCAGCATGGAATCCCTGGACGTAGCCGTGAATTTCGGCGTGCCGGGTCAGCTTCCGGATGAGCGAAAGGGGGAGAAATACCTTCAGACGGGAGCCTTGCTTTCCGCGGAAAACGACACCGTCAGGGCCGCTGGCGACGGCAGGATACTTTTCATACAAGACAATCACCTGCTTTCCGGCGGCTTGCCGCATGCTACGGGCAATTTTACCGCGGTAGCGCATGATGATGGATTCATCAGCCTATACTCAGCGAAAACCTACGTATCGGAAGCTTCAGCCAAGACCAAAATCAAGAAAGGCGAAGTTGTAGGCAGGATCGTCGAGATTACGAGAGCTCTGTATACCTATTATCTCTTTCGCGTTTACGACGGCGCCTCCCGATTATGGGTAAATCCGGCTTTTTTCATCAAAGATCTCGTGGATAGGGCGGCTCCTAGGATCGAAGAGATAGCCTTGCTGGGCCAGGACCGCACGATCATCGCCGAAAATCCGAGGAAAGGTGCGCAGGAAATTCCACAGGGTAATTATACCCTTGCCGTGAACGTCACCGATCCCGCTTACGCCAAGGGATCCATCTCCGGCGTTTTCAGGCTCAAGGCCGTGTTCGACGGAAAGGTGATCGCGGACAGAAAATTCGATTCGGCGCGCATCACGGCGGAAGGTCTGGCTTTCCTGGATCTGGAAGCCCCTTCATCAAAGCTAACCGATGCGGAGGGCCGACTCTTCCTGGGCAAACAGTTCATTCCCAGGGGCATGCACGCGCTCGAATTCTCGGTCTATGATTACGCGGGCAATTCCAGCAGCTTTAACTGGAAATTTTCCGCCGAGTAAAGAATGCCGCTATTCCAACAGGAAGGACGGGATTGCCGCTTAACCTAGCCGGGGGTACAATAATTTCATGTCCGATTACGCTTTCGTAAAGGAAAATATAGAATCCATCCATACAAAGGTGCGTGCCGCCGCGGAGCGCTCCGGAAGAAGCGCCGAAGCGATAACCCTTCTGGCGGTTACAAAGTTCCATCCCCAGGAGGCGGTGAGGGAAGCCTATATTTGCGGGATACGGCGTTTCGGGGAAAATCGAGTGCAGGAAGCGGCGGGGAAATATCTGCCTGAATTGCTTTCGGAGATACCCGGTACCCACCTCGATATGATAGGCACTTTTCAGAGCAACAAGATCAATAAAGCCCTCAAGCTTTTCGACGTCATTCAATCGGTGAGTTCGATAAGCCTGCTGCGGGCGATAACCGCCCGCGCTGGGGAAAAGAACCTTGAACTATACCTGGAATTGCACACTGGTGAAGCCACAAAATCCGGATTTCCCGATAACGACAGCCTTTTTGAAGCTGTAGAGACATACCTGCGATGGAAAAGCGACGCGGACCGAGATTCTGAACTTCGCTCCCCGCTTGTGCTGAGAGGGCTGATGACGATGGCGCCTTTCTCGGACGACCAGATGACCGTACGTCGCTCGTTCAGAAAACTCTCTAAAGCCGCAGAGGAGATAAAAAAACGTTTTGACCTGCCTGGATTCGGACAGCTTTCTATGGGCATGAGCAACGATTATGAGATTGCCGTCGAGGAAGGTTCAACGCTTCTGCGCATCGGAACGGCCATTTTTGGAGTCAGGCAATGAGATGTTCCGTTCTAGCGCGCGATTCGGCGGGATTTTCCCGAAGCTGGTCTCCCGGGGCTGGGCGCTTCCGACGTATCGTCATCCTCCTCACCTTATGTTCCGCTCTCGCGGTTGGAGGACGATGCGAAGCCCAGGAGGACAACCAGGACTCGAGTTCTCCTTCGATTTCCTCCGAACAATCGGCACTGACCTCCACTCCATCGGCGATACCGGCGATATCGGCGACGCCCATTCCTAAAACCTATTCGGCCGAAAAATCTATACGGGCGGAAAGCGCGGTAATAACGAAGTTCCGAAGAATAGCGATCACCGGCATGGGCACTTTTCCCATCGCGCTTTTCTATACAAACTTTATCTTCGATTCGGCTCGTTTCGCGAGCAGCGGATTTGACGTGCAATACGCGCCCTGGCCATTCAAGAGCCAATATTCCGCGGAAGTGACCAGCTCCGAAACCTTCATTCGGTTAGGAGTATCCCTCGGTCTGAGCGCGGTGGTCGGCATCCTCGACGCGTTCATACAAAGAAAATAAGCCTTCGCCGGCTCCGATGCGAGAATTCTGGATACTGTGCCAAGCTTGACATCGGCGGGTCGCATACCTAATATTGTTCACTGTCGTTCATCATGAATATGTGGGGCGGTTCAATGTCCGAAACGAACAATGAGACGGAAGGTTTCAATCTCGACGATGCCATCCGAAAGATTCCAGATTTTCCCAAGCCCGGGATTCTCTTCTATGACATAACAAGCGTTCTCGCCAATCCAGACGCTTTCGCGTATTGCGTCAGCTCGATGCTGAAACTCTACAGAAACGAGCGCATCGATGCCGTCGCCGCCATAGAATCGAGGGGTTTCATTTTTGCCGCTCCCTTCTGTCATAAACTGGGCTTACCGCTGCTCCTCGTGCGCAAGCAGGGGAAACTGCCCGGCAAAACCATATCCAAATCCTATGATCTCGAATACGGATCGGCGACCCTCGAGATGCATGTCGACGATATAAAACCGGGCAGCCGATTCCTCATAGTGGACGATCTCATCGCGACGGGCGGCACCATCAACGCGACCTGCGACATGATACGCCGATGCGGGGCCGAACCCGTGCGCGCTTTCTCCGTCATAGGACTTCCCTTCCTCAATTACAGGGAAACAGTCAAGAACCTACCCATCGACACACTGATTGAGTATTTTGGAGAATAGGCAAGGAGTCTTTCAATGTTGACAGCTCTCGATACAAACCCGAATTGGAAGGGCAGGCGCGGACCTGTCCTGTTGGTGATAATGGATGGCGTGGGATACGGCGAATACAGGGACGGCGATGCGGTAGCCCAAGCGGACATGCGCCATTTCAGGGCCATGGAATCCACCTCCCCGGCGACGAGGCTCAAGGCTCACGGTATGGCTGTCGGACTTCCTTCCGACGACGATATGGGCAATTCCGAAGTCGGGCACAATGCCATAGGCTGCGGCAGGGTCTTCGCGCAGGGCGCCAAGCTTGTGGGCGCTTCGATCGCCACGAAGGCCATGTTCGGCGGCCGCGTATGGCGGGAGCTTATAGCCGGGGTAAAGGTGAAAGGCGGAACGCTGCATTTCCTCGGACTATTCTCCGACGGCAACGTCCATTCCCATATAGACCATCTGAAAGCCATGATAGAGCAGGCCGCGAGAGAAGACGTAAAACGCATCAGGGTGCATACCCTTCTGGACGGCAGAGACGTGGGCTCGCAGAGCGCTCTCGAATATATTCTCCCCTTCGAGGAATTTCTCGCTGGATTCAACGCCCGGGGCTTCGATTATAGGATCGGGTCAGGAGGGGGCCGTCAGTACATCACAATGGACCGCTACGGCGCCAATTGGGACATGGTGAAGCGCGGGTGGGATTGCCACGTCAAAGGCCTTGGGCGCCCCTTCTCGAGCGCCAGGAAGGCGGTCGAGACCTACAGAGCCGAAAATCCCAGGCTCATCGACCAGGATATGGGCGAATTCGTGATTGTCGACGACAAGGGACCTATAGGCCGCATCAAAGACGGCGACAGCGTCATCTACTTCAATTTTCGCGGGGACAGGGCCATCGAGATCACCAATGCCTTCGAGGATGAGAACTTCTCCAAATTCGATCGCGGTCCGCGGCCCGACGTTTTCTATGCCGGTATGATGCAGTACGACGGCGACCTCGGCGTACCCAGGAATTATCTCGTGACGCCGCCCGCGATCGACCGCACGGTAGGCGAATATCTCGCCGCGTCGGGCATAAAGTCCCTGGCCATCTCGGAAACGCAGAAATACGGACACGTGACCTACTTCTTCAACGGCAACCGGACGGGCAAGTTTTCCGAAGCCCTGGAGGACTATGTCGAAGTGCCGAGCGATCGCGTTCCCTTCGAACAGCGGCCCTGGATGAAATGCGCCGAAATTACCGACAAAGTGATCGCGGCGATCGAATCGGGGAAGTACCGTTTCATCAGGCTCAATTTTCCGAACGGCGACATGGTGGGACATACCGGCGTTTTCCAGTCGGTCGTATGTTCCATGGAATCCATGGATATTCAGCTGGGAAGGCTTGAGGAAGCCATCCGCAAAGCCGGCGGCGTCATGATCCTTACCGCCGACCACGGGAATTCCGACGACATGATCGAGCACGACAAGAAAACGAAGAAAGCCCTGCTCGAAACCGACGGAAGCCCCAAAGCCAAGACGAGCCACTCCCTCAATCCGGTGCCCTGCGTCATCTATGACCCCGAGACGAAGGGCGAATACGATAAGGCCCTGAACTCTGGCCTGGGGATTTCCAGCCTGGCCGCGACCTGCATGGAGCTTCTGGGATTCGTCCCCCCCGAGGATTATGACGAATCCGTGCTGAAAATGAAAGACTGAACAGGAGCGTATTCATCGATGCTTGAAATTGAGCTGAAAGCCAGAATAAGCGATCGAACCCTTATCGAGAAGAGGCTTTCGACGTTCATGACGTATATGGGCGAAATTGACAAGAATGATGAATATTACGCGCTTCCCGTCGTGACTTCTTTCATCCCCGCGATAGGATTCCGCCTCAGGCTGCGCACCGAGCCGGGGCGGGAGACGGTCACCTTCAAGGAAAAAACCTACACCGAGAACATCGAAATCAACAAAGAAGTGGAATTCGGCATACTGGACGCGCAAGCCTTCCGTAAGTTCCTGGACAAGATGTCGGCTAAACTTCTCTACAAGAAGAGAAAGACCGGCACATCCTGGAAGGGCGAGGGGGGCATCATCGCCGAGCTGGTAACCGTCGATGGACTGGGTGAGTTTCTTGAAGTCGAGACCTTGAATGAGGAAGGCGGCGATATTGACGTGGAGAGCATTAAGAAGAAGTTATTCGCGATAATCGAGCGCTGCGGCATTCCGCTTTCGAGCATTGAGGCGAAACCCTATTCGCAGCTGCTCGGAATGCCTAGATATTGAAGTTGAGAAGATGGGCGCTGAGGGGTTCGAACCCCCGACCTACTGGGTGTAAACCAGCCGCTCTGACCAGCTGAGCCAAGCGCCCGAAAGCCTCGTCCGCAAGGATGAAGCCTGCAGAAATTATCATATTTACATACGAGGGTCAAGTCAGGTGAGTTCGCGATCAAAAGGCATAATGGCGATAGGTCATATTCTCGTGGATGGAATCGGGAAGGCGACCGACGCGTTTTCCGCGCGCTGGGGGAAGCTTTCTTCGCCCGCGCATGTGCCTCCCGCCCTCATGCAAGAGTTGTGCGATTTTATACGCGACAGCGGAAACGGAACCGGGGTTTCCTGGACTATGGGCGGCGGCGTCGCCATCATGGCCAAGGCGGCACAGGCTCTTGGAACGGAGACCGAAGTCTGGGCCAGCGTTGGCCGGGATGAGCATGGCCGTTTCCTCGCCAGGGAACTGGCGGAAACGGGGATAGGCGCGCATCTTCTGGCCTCGGAGGGTTCAACGGGCGTTTTCTGTTCCTTTTCGACCGAATCCGGCGACAAAAGAATCATCGTGAGCCCCGGGGCGGCGAGAGACATTCGGGGATTTGAAATTCCTGAAGCGGCTTTTCATCCCGGCTGGATATTCTATATCGATGGCCTCCTCATCGACGATATGGTTTGGCTTTCGACACAGGCGAAGAGAGCCAGGAAAGCGGGGATGAAGGTCGCGATGGATATTTCCACGGCTTCCAACGCAAAGGTCCACGGGAAGGTGCTGAAGGAATTCGCGCAGGCCTGCTGCGATATCGTTTTCGCTAATGAAAGCGAGTTCGTCGCGCTGGGCGGCCTGGAGGCGATGGAGCCCGGCAGCGGAACGGAATGGATAGTGAAGAAGGCGGGGAAGGGCGCCTCTATGTTGCGCGGGGGAGTCTGGATCGATTCAACGGTTTCCCGCATGGATCCGATCGACGACACGGGAGCGGGCGACGCTTTTTCCGCGGGCTTTCTTACAGCCTTGCTCCGGGATTACGATGCCGCCCAGTGTCTGCGACTCGGCAATGTCGCGGCGGCGGCGACGCTGCGCAGCAGAGGCTCGGGCTTCGACCCTGTCGCAATGAAACGAGACTATAACCTTGCCGAAACACTCCTGATTCTTTAAATTGTAATAGATATATGAAAATCTCCGCTCAACAAGGCGGTGAACGTACCTACATCATGCCCAGGAGCTTTTATGCCTGACAACGAAATAATCGCCATCGACCAGATTTTACCGAACAAGCTGCCGGTCATCACCTTGATCGGCCGCCCGATTTTCCCGGGCATCTTTACGCCCATAATGATAGCCAACCCGCCGGACATGCAGATAGTCGAACAGGCCCTGACGGGAGACGGAATGGTCGGCCTCGTCCTCGCGCGGGAAGAGGGGGACCAGCTTTCAGCCGATAATCTATTCCTGGTGGGGACGGTCGCCAAGATCGTGAAGCGCATCAACCTTCCCGACGGCGGCATCAACATATTCATCTCGACCCTGAAGCGCTTCAAGATAAAGAAATTCCTGTCGAAAGAGGTGCCCATAGTCGTAGCGGTCAGCTATCTGGACGACATCAACGACGACACCGACGAGATCAAGGCGCTCACCCGCGCCCTCCTCAGCGAGATGAAGCAGGTGTCGGAGAACAATCCGCTTTTCTCTGAGGAAATGCGCCTCAACATGATCAACATCGACCATCCCGGGAAAATCGCCGATTTCATCGCATCGATTCTGAACATCGACAAAAAGGAACAGCAGAAGGTGCTGGAAACCCTGGATGTCCGCGAGAGGATGGAGAAAGTTCTCATCTATATCAAGAAAGAACAGGAACTGCTCAGGATCCAGAAGAAAGTCCAGGCTGAAATCAACGAGAAGATCGAGAAAAGCCAGAGGGAATATTTCCTCAAAGAAGAGCTGAAGACCATAAAGCAGGAGCTTGGGCTTCCGTCGGACGCGAAAAGCTCGGACTACCAGAAATTCAAGGCCAAGATCGATTCCTTCAAGTTCGAAGGGGAGGTCAAGGAGCAGGTGAAACAGGAGCTCGAAAAGTTCAACCTGATGGATCCTTCGGCGAGCGAATATATCGTGACGAGGAACTGGCTGGACCTAATCTGTTCTCTGCCCTGGACGACCGAACTTTCGAACGATTTCGATATGGTCAAAGCCCAGGAGACGCTCGAAGCCGATCATTACGGCCTTAAAGACGTAAAGGACCGGATCGTGGAATATCTCGCGGTGCGGAAGCTCAAGAAAGACTCCAAAGGTTCCATACTCTGTCTCGTCGGCCCCCCGGGCGTCGGCAAGACGAGCGTGGGCAGGTCCATAGCCAGAGCCATGGGCAAACAATTCTTCCGTTTCAGCGTTGGGGGGATGAGAGATGAGGCCGAGATAAAGGGACACAGGCGCACCTATGTGGGCGCATTGCCCGGCAAGATCATCCAGGGCCTCAAAATCAGCAAATCGAAGGATCCGGTCTTCATGATAGACGAAATCGACAAGATGGGCGTGTCCTATCAGGGCGACCCCTCGAGCGCCCTGCTCGAAGCCCTCGATCCCGAGCAGAATTTCAGCTTCCGCGATCACTATCTCGACTTGCCCTTCGATATCTCCAACATTTTCTTCATCACGACGGCGAATACCCTCGACACGATTCCACGGCCTCTCATCGACAGGATGGAAATCATCCAGATACCGGGCTATGTCGACAGCGAGAAGCTGGAGATAGCCAGGCATTACCTCGTGCCCAAAAGCCTCGAAAAAAACGGGCTCAAGAAAAGCGATGTCCGCTACACGAGGGATTCGCTGCTCTATATCGCCGAGGCTTACGCTCGAGAATCCGGCGTCAGGAATTTCGAGAAAAGCCTGGACAAGATCCACAGGAAATTGGCGAAAGCCATCGTTCTGGATACGCCCGAGGACGGAAGATCCAAGGTCGTCATCGACAGGACGGCGGTGCAGAAGTATCTGGGGCAGCCCATATTCCGCGATGACGACATCAAGAGGGCGACAAGGCCCGGTATGTCGGTCGGGCTCGCGTGGACGAGCATGGGGGGCGATACGCTCATCATCGAAGCCGTGGCGAATCCAGGCAAGGAAGGCTTCAAGCTCACCGGGCAGATGGGATCCGTCATGCAGGAATCGGCCAGCATCGCCTATACCTATGTGCGGAGCGTCGCCGCCGAGATGTACGATATCGGAGCTGACTATTTCGAAGGCAAGCAGATCCATCTCCACATTCCCGAAGGCGCCACACCCAAGGATGGACCATCGGCAGGCATCACGATGGCCACCGCTTTGCTTTCCCTCGTCATTAACAAGAAGATAAAGGACAGGCTGGCTATGACGGGCGAGCTGTCCCTGACCGGCCAGGTGCTGCCCATAGGCGGGCTCAAGGAAAAAACCGTGGCGGCCAGACGCAACAAGATAAAAGATCTGATCATACCGGCTGCCAACCAAACCGATGTCGACGAGATCCCCGAGCATGTCAAGAAGGGAATACGCTTCCATCCGGTGCACAGGATGGAGGAAGTGATCGAAATAGCTTTCGGTTCATGATAAAATCGCCGTCATCATGACGACGATGCCAGTTTTTTGCGGCCGCGACTGCGGAGGCGACGCCTGTCCCCTTCTCGCCGAAGTCGAAGGGGGCAGGGTTTCGAGAATCCGTCACAACCCGGTCGCGGGGCCCTATGTACAGGGCTGCCCGAAAGGTTTTGCGCTTGCGCATTTTCATTATTCTCCCGAACGACTGAAGACGCCCCTGCTCAGGGTAGGCCCGCGCGGTTCCGGGCAATTCCGGAAGATTGCCTGGGATGATGCGCTGGATAGGATCAGGGATGGCCTGGCGGCCTGCAGGGAACGCCACGGCCCGCATTCCGTGCTCAGCCTCTCCAGCGCAGGTTCCACGGGAGCTCTTCACAATACCGAAAAATTTACGCGCCGTTTTTTCAACGCGATTGGCGGTTGTACCGTCCTGGATGGCAGCTATTCGAGCAATGCGGCCAGCTTCGCGTTGAGGAAAATGTTCGGACAGGATTACGGCCGTTCGGGATTCGACGCGGCGACCATGGACAAGAGCGCGATGATCATCCTCTGGGGCGCCAATATTCTCGAGGCGAGGCTCGGGGCGGAAATGGGAACGCGACTCATGGAAGCGGCAAGGCGGGGAGTGCCCATCCTGTCGATCGATCCGCGCAGGACGAGGACGACGGAAGCGGTCCATGCCGAATGGATTCCAGTAAGGCCCGGCACCGACGCGGCCTTCATGTACGCCATCCTCCACGCGCTTTTGAAGCAGAACGTTTTGGATATGGATTATATCGAAGCGAGAGCTGCGGGCTTCAATGACATTCTTGACTATGTGACCGGCGCCATAGACGGCGTCGAGAAGAGTCCCGCCTGGGCCGCCAGCCTATGCGGCGTGAATGCCGATACCATTGTGGATCTGGCGCGACGATGGGCGGCGACAAAGCCGACAATGCTTATGCCCGGGTACTCGATTCAGCGAACCGAGGCCGGCGAAGAAGTAGCCCGGCTCTGCGTCGCCCTCCAGCTCGCCACGGGAAATTTTGCCCTTCCTGGAGGATCTTCGGGTTCTCTCAACAATAGGATGCCGGGAGTCCGCGTAGGGACAATGGATGAAGGCGAAGGCAGCGCCAACCGGCACGTGCCCGTGCTGCGCTGGGCGGACTCCATTCTAGAAGGTCAGCCCGCGTATGCCTCGAACATCCACGCCATATATTCGGCCGGCGGCAATTTCCTCAACCAGGGCGCCGATATCGCCAAGAATATCAAGGCCTTCGAATCCCTGGACTTCGCCGTCTGCCACGAGCTCTTCATGACGCCCACGGCCGCATACTGCGACATCGTTTTGCCCGCGGCATCCCCCCTGCAAAAAGAGGACATCGGGATTCCTTGGGCGGGGAATTATGTTCTCTACAAACCTCAAATCCTTCCCTATGAGGCTGAGGAAAGGTCCGATTTCGAGATATTCAGGGGATTGGCTTCACGGTTTGGCGTGGAGCGGGCATTTACCAGTGGGCGAAGCGCCGAGGAGTGGATAGATTTTTTCCTGGAGTCATCGGAAATCCCCGACCTCGAGGCATTCAAGCGGGATGGCATATATTTCGGCGCGGACCAGGACAGAACCGGCCTGGCGACCTTCGCCTCGGACCCGGCGGGGCATGCCTTGGGCACAGCCTCGGGCAAGATCGAGTTCCGCTCCGGCAAGCGCTGGACCTGCTGGCAGGACGCTAGTTCGCGGGATGCTGAGGCGCCGCCATCCTCCTGGCTTCTCGTCACGCCCAAGATAGCCGAGCGAGTCCATTCGCAGGGCGCCGATTATACCGAGAAAATCCTGCGCAACACGCTTCTGATGAACGAATCCGACGCCCAGGACCTGGGATTGGCTGAAGGCGATATGGCGAGGATCAGCTCTGAAACAGGAGAGACCGTGGCCGCCGTGGCGATTTCCAGGATGATAATGCGGGGCGTCGCGTCGCTTCCCGAGGGAACCTGGTGCATCGACCCGCTGGGAGAGAATGAGCCGCGCGGTTCCGCCAACCACCTCACCTCGACAAAAGGCACTGAAGAAAGCACTTCCTGCGTGATGCACGGCATTAGGGTGAATATCCGGAAAGTCTCTGACCCTGTCGGGCGGGAGACGGGCTGATTTCGCCTAGTATATGGTCAACTCGCTCGGTTAGGTGGAAAGTAGTTCTTTCGGCGTCCATTTGCCATTGGAAAGTTCAAGCCCGTAGGTATTCCTGAGCAAGGACGCAAGACCCGCGTGCAGTGTGGTCGCCGTGGCTCTCACGTCTTCGGGCAGAGCGGGATCGTCAGCGCCGACGCCGCTCGTCAGCAGCGTATCGATGAGCAGTTTGGCGGCGATGAATCGTTCGCGTTTTTCGACGGCGAAGGCGATGAACGACGGCAGGATTCCCGTCACCTCCCAGGTGACTTGTTCAGCCTGCGAATATTTGCCGGCATCCTTGTCCTGGTCGCTGAAGCGTACGGGAAGCCTTCTGGCGATCTCCTCAATCCTCGGAACGAGATAATCGAGATCGAATATTCCCGAGGCGCAATTGAAAAGTATCGGAAAACCTTTGCGTTCGAGATCGAGCATCGTCTCAAAACTAATGGCCGCGCCTATGTCAGCCACGGTGCGGCCGCCTTCTTCGGTTTCGACGAGTATCCCGCCCTTGACGTCCAGGGGCGTGCGGACGGCGAAATCGAAGGCGGCCGGACGGCCCGAAAGGGCCATGATCGCCAGCTCCAGGGGATCCGGGGTAAAACCGAGATTGTCGACGTTGCCCAGGCAGGCATAGCGGATTCCCCTCTCGTGGAGTTCGGTGAAAATGGAGCGAAGGACGCGGAAACACTGCCCGTGGCCGCCGGGAAGGGCGAGGCAGGAATTTCTTGCTCCATATGTCTTGTCGAAAATTTCCTTGGGCCTTCCCTCCGATGAATGGCTGAAGGCGGCGATCATCGGCTGTATGCCGGTCAGCCATGCCGCGGGATCCAAGCCGGTTTTCCGCGCGAGCGATCGAAGGAAGAGGGACGAACGCGTTTTTTCGTAAAAATCGGCGAGCGTCTTGTCGTTGGACATGCTCGTCATCTGGAAAAGCGGGAGAAATTCCATGCTTTGAACGTCAGATTCTTTAGGGAGGACCTTGCCAGTTTTGGCAGGCTGAAGACCAGCCGCGAGGAGGAGCCTGGCGCGCATCTTCAGTTCGAGAAAACTAGCCCCGGGGCTGCCGTCGGGATTTATATAGGCGGGGGTCACTCCCTTGGGCATATCCCTGCATAGGGGAGCCATGGCGGCGAAAACCGGGGCCACAGCGTTGAAGGTTTCCTGGCCCAGGGCAAGGTTCTTCTTGCGGTCGGCATAGCTGGTCGCCGAACCGCCGTTGAGAACGCCATAGGCCGTAAAGGGAAGTATGGCTTTCCCTATCGAGCGAAGATCGGGGCCGTTGAAGTCAATTCGGTCGGCCGAATTGACACCGACAACGGCGCGGCCGCGTTTCCCGAAAAGCGAGCCGGATAAATCCAGACCAAAAGCCGCGAGATTTTCTTGAGCTTGCGCGGCATCGCAGGAAAAGACCGGCTTGTTCGCGCGCGTCGCGCCTCTCAGATCGACGACCGATACCCCATCCATCGAAGGCACGCTTTTTGCCCGCACGGGTTTGACCTTGTCATAGAATCCCTCGTTGTAGTTTTTGAGGATCTCCAGGGAGAGCGGTACATCTATCCCCTTGGCTTCCATGTCCTTGCGCAGTTCAGCGGAGACATCTAGCATCGGTTTTATCTCCCAAGTTGAACGGCCGCATTCGCGGCGCCGATGAGCGATATCGAGTAGTTCTTGACTATCACCACCGGGGTTTCAGAGAGCATCTCCCTAATGTGGGGAGCGTAGTTGCGTTCGAAAATCCGCATGAACCTATGGTTTTCCAGGAGGAAGCCTTCGTTTTTCGACGAGATGCCTCCAGCCAGATAAATCCCTCCCGAAGGAAGGAAAGAGGCGGCAAGACTCGAAACCTTTCGCGCGTAGAATTCGCAGAAAAGCTCCATGGCCAGTGAACAGCGCGGGTCCTTTTCCCTGTTCGACGCGATGAAGGCCGGACGTTCATGTTCGGGTTTCGCGAGTATGGAGAGCGCGAAAGGGGCGGGGACCGCGTCCATCGGGCAATTGGCGGAACGAGGATCGAAAGCCTCTGAACAAAGGAAGGAGAAGATGTTGTCGATGCCCTGCCCGGACACGGCCAGCTCGATACCGGGGTCAAACCCGATTTTAGCCTTGACCCAGCGGGAAAAGGCGAGACTCAGCTCGTCCCAGCAAGGCAAGGACGAATGCCCCCCCTCGGAAGGATAGACTACGCAGCTTCCGTCGGAGCGCTTGTCGACGAATCCCACGCCCAGGCCTGTGCCCGCTCCGACCACGAGGGCGACTCCGGTTCCAGGCAGAGGCTCGGAACCGTCGGTATGCGGTATCGGCGTAATCTCCTTTCGGTTTGCGGCGTCGAGGAGAACGACGGCGTAGGATATCGCCGTAAAATCATTGATAAGGTGAACGGAGAAGCCAAAACGCCCGCTGATTTCGGAAGCGTGAATTGCCCAGGGGGCATTGGTAAGCTGTATCGCGCCATCTTTCACTGGCCCAGCCGCCGATATGCAGCAGACTTTGACCTGGCCGCCTAGTCCTTCGCTTCGGGCTAGATCGAGAAAGCGGGCCATGGGATCGATCAGGGAAGTTTCGGCTTGCGTCGAATATCGGCGTGAAAGAACGATGGTGAAACTGCCTTGCGCATGGCGTACGAGCGCGAGATTGGTATTAGTGCCGCCGATGTCCGCGGCGAGGATGAGGTCGTCTATCGTGTTTTCGCTCATTGAAGCATTCTAACGAAAGAAAATTCAGAAGACAATGTCCGCGATTTCGTAGTTGCGAAGGAAGCGGGAACTGGCGACATCGTAAATCTCCAGATGAAGGTGCTCCCCGTGCCCTTTTTTCCTGGCATTAGTGCCCGTGTTTCCCCCATGGCCCAGGGGATATCCCGCGGGAATGACTTCGCCCGGCTTTACGAGTACGTCGAAGAGGTGAAAAAAGAGATAATACTTGTTTTTTTTAGGGGAATACAGGATGACGCCGTTGCCGGCTTTTGGGGTGATCCCCCCGGAGCGATACGTGGTCAGATCTTCGCCCCCGCGCCAGGACGAATCGGTCGCGACGACGATAGAGTCGGTGAACGAAAAGATGACGGGGCCCTTTTGAAGCGTGCTGAAGGGCAGCAAATCCACATCCTTCAAGAAAATATCCAAGGCGAAGGTGTGGGAGTAATCATAATCCCTTTCCCTGGGTTTGGAGGACAGGCCGGGAAGGGTAACGCCGCCCTCATAGAGTCCGGCATCGGCATAGAGCTGTATAGGGAGCTTGGCTTTGCCTTTTTCCTCCATGGTTTCGTAAATGCCCTCGAAAAGCCTTCCATAATTGCCGCGAAGCGGCTGGAAGGCGGGAACCAGATCGACGACGGTCTGGTAGTAGGCGCCTGCCGGGCCTTTATCCGCCGCGTTTTCCAGGTAATCGTCCACATCTCTGTCTCTCGCGAGCATGGCCAATGATTCGGAGGCGCTCGGAAAGATCGAAGACAGGTAATCCGAAGGATTTCTTTTCTTTTTTAGCGCCCTCGCGGTCAAGATGGAGCCCATCTCCTTCACCTGCCCGGGTTCCATGGAACCGATTTTCGGGGAAGAAAGCATCGATAGTATTTCCGCATCTTTCAATGAATTTGAGGAAACGGCATCGTTATTCTGGGAGGATGTAGTATCGGCGAGGCTCGAGGCTGAGGGTTTCATCAATAGGACGCATCCCAGAGCGAGGCAGGGAATCAGGATAAGAATCATGAGACGGAAGGAACGTTGGTCCTTGGGTGAATTCATCGCGATAAGGTCCTTAAGCGCATGTTCCCGCGAGTTTGCGCGCGCTATGGGTGAAAAGTTTCATGCAGGTTTTGGCGTCGTCGAGAGCCCTGTGGGACGTCCCCGTTTCTACGCCGAGGATGAATGCCGCTTTGCCTAGGCTATAGGAAATCAAATTCGGAACCGCCTGCCTCAGCAGGACAAGACTGTCGGCCATTTCGCGGATAGGCGCATTCTTTCCGAGGCGCGAAAATTCCTCTGAAATGAATCCCGCGTCGAAGGGCGCGTTGTGGGCAACCATGACACGCCCTTCCAAAAAGCCGTTCAGTGTATCGGAAAGATCCTTGAAGAAAGGCGAAGCCCATACATCCAAGTCGGTTATGCCATGTATGGCCGTCGACGACGCGGGAATGGCGATGCCCGGATTTATCAGACTGTCCCAGGTTTTTTCTTCGACGAGGGCACCCTCGGCATCGAAGGAGAAAAGAACTATACCGATTTCTATGACTCGGTCGCGGAACGCGTCGAGGCCGGTCGTCTCGACATCGAGCGCGGCATAGCTTCGCTTGTCCCAGTCGCAAGGAAGAGGACAATAGTCGGGAGCGCCCTCGGGGGGAGGCAGGCGTTGGGAATCATCAGGCAGTATCCATCCCCTGGGCGCAGGCCTCTGATCCTGCTGCGATGAAGGATGGACGTACCGGGACCACAGGGGAGCTCCTCCGGGAAAATCTGAATTCAACGCCATCAACCTATGACCTTACGGATATCAGCTTCGATCGCCGAGATTTTGTCTTTTGTCTGAAGCCGCGCCGCCTCGATTCCGATAGCTTCGGCATCGGTTTGGCAGAGAATATAATATTTGATCTTGGGCTCGGTGCCGGAAGGCCTTACCGTCACGAAGGTTCCGTCTCGCAAGCGCCACTGAACAACATCACTTTCGGGCAGGTCGATCGCGCGATACGCGGTTGATCCGACATCCCATTCCTTCCCTGTCTGGATGTCGCGAATGCTCACGACAGGAATCCCTCCGAGGGCGATAGGCTGCTTGTGTCTGTAGTTATTCATGATCCCCGACATCGTCTCCATGCCAGCTGGACCCTGGAAATACTTGCTTATGCCCTTTTCCTCGTAGTAGCCGAATTCGGCGTAGAGTTCGTCCAGCCTGTCGAGGAGGCTTTTCCCTTTCGAGCGCCAGTAGAGCGTCATTTCGGCGGTGAGCGCGGCGGCCGAGATGCCATCCTTGTCGCGGACTTCAGTCTCTATGAGGTGACCGTAGCTTTCCTCGGTGCCGTAGATAAAATTTTTGCCTTCGGCTTCGAACTTGCGCATGATCTCCGCTATCCACTTGAAGCCGGTCAGGCATTCGCGGCACTCGACGTTGTATTTGGCGGCTATGGCCGTCTGGAAATTTGTGGTCACTATGCTTTTGACGCAGGCGGGGCGGGGGGGCATTTTCCCGAATTCGGCGAGCGAGGAAAGGATATAGTCGAGGTGGAGAGCGCCGAGCTGATTGCCTGTGACGAGGACGAATACCCCGCTTTTATCCGGGACGGCGATGCCCAGCCTGTCCGCGTCGGGGTCGGTCGCCATGACGACATCGGCCTTTTCTTTCATTCCCAGGTCGATGGCCATCTTGAGCGCGGCAGGCTCCTCGGGATTGGGGAAGGAAACCGTCGGAAACTCCCCATTTGGCTGCCGCTGTTCCGGTACCGTCAGGATATTGAGCCCCAATTCGCCCATTATACGCTCGAAGAGCATGGCGCCCGTGCCGTGGAGGGGCGTATAGACTACCTTGACCGAAGAGGCTTCCTTCTTGATGAGGGCGGGACGAAGCAGCTTGGATTTCACCATGGCCACATAGGCATCGTCGATCCTGGAATCCAGAATGACGAGAAGGCCTTTTTCGAGGGCTTTGTCCTTCTCCATGGTCCCGACTTTCTTGACCGCCTGGACCTTTTCGATGATGCCGACATCGTGAGGGGGAACTACCTGGGAACCATCGTTCCAATATGCCTTATAGCCGTTATATTGCGGAGGATTATGGCTCGCCGTGACGACGACGCCCGTGTCGGCGCCTAGTTGGCGAATGGCGAAGGAGAGCTCCGGGGTAGGCCTCAGCGAAGGGAAAAGATAGGCTTTTATGCCGTTGGCGGCAAAAACGAGGGCTGTGGCCAGGGCAAAATCCGCCGAGCGGCGTCTGGAGTCGTACGCTATGCAGGCGGAGAGAGCCTTCGCGGGGAATTGGCCCTTAAGGTAATCGCAGAGTCCCTGCGTGGCTCTCGTCACGACGAGCGTGTTCATGCGGTTGTAGCCGCCGCCAATGACGCCCCTGAGCCCGCCGGTGCCGAATTCCAGGTCGCGGTAGAATCTATCCTCCAGCTCCTTATCGTCGTTCCTAAGAAGAAGATCCTTCACTTCGGAGGCAAACTGGACGTCTTTTTCCTGGGCTGCGTATTCTCTGGCTCTCTCGAGCAAGGCTGATCTTTCCATAAGCGCTCCTCCATACCCTCATCAGGCTCTTGGGCCGGCCTACAGCGAGTATAAATAATTCAGGCCTTTTGCGCAATCAATATGGTTGCCGCGCTCAGCGGGACGCATGTGTCTCGAAGGAAAGGCGGAAAGCCCGCGGCCTGGCTCTAAAGATAACGCAGAAGATCGCCGGGGGTTTCCAAAATTCCCGCCGCGCCGTTCTCAAGGAGCTCCTCGATGGCGCGGAATCCCCAGGACGCGCCCAAAGGGAGCATGCCGCTGGCCTGGCCGGTACGCATGTCCACGCCGGAATCGCCTACGAAAGCCCACCTGGAAGGGAGAATCCCGGAATGCGCGGCTATGGCAAGCGCGCTGGAAGGATCCGGCTTGCGCGGCACGCCGGGCCGGTCGCCCATCACGGCGATGAAGGAAATGTCGGGGAATAAGGCAGAAACCATCGCTTTGGTCATCACGTCGGGTTTGTTGGAAAGGACGGCGCAGGGGGTTTTTCTCTCGCGCAGTGAGTCAAGCAGCTCCACGATTCCCGGATAGGGTTTCGTGGTGTCGAGGGCCATGAGAGAATAGGCAGAGGCCGCCTCGTCCAGGAGTCTATGGAATAGCGCTTCATTCCCGGCAGTCTCTTGGGGCAGAGCCCGCCGCATAAGCGTTGTGAAACCGTTGCCGACCATGTTCTTGAGCGTGGGGATCGAATGTTCAGGAAAACCATGGGCGGAGAGGACAGAGTTCACCGCCCGGCCCAAATCGCCGATCGTGTCGGCAAGCGTGCCGTCCAGGTCGAAAATAGCGGCTTGAATGGATGTATGCGTCAAAATATGCCCCCGCGAATTGTATGCGAGGGCACTCTAGCAATGAATCGCGACAGCGTCAATTCCGCGGATTCAAACGCCGAATCAGCCCGGGTTTCCGTCTCCGTCGAGATCAGCGTCCTGGCCGCCGGCGAGCTTGAAGGCCGATTCCTTCTCCGCTATCTCCCTCTCGACGTTCTTGAGCTGTTCAATGATTGGAGCGATGCCCTCGGAGTAGGTCCCGATCATAGGTTCTCCCTTTTCCACGAGGAGCTCGTAAACCCCGGCGCCCAGCTTCGCGGTGAGGGATTGGGCCTTGGCGCGAAGCTGCAGGATCTCGAGCCTCAGCTTGCCTTTTTCGCCCCAGACCTGTGCCTGCGAACCTGCCTTGTTCAAGAAATCCTTCGATGAGTCAAAGCTCTTTTCAAAAAAATCCTTCATTTTATCGGAAAATGTCATTTTTCCCTCCACGATATAAAAATACGCAATTCCCGCGATGACAGCAACCTCCGATTTGGATATATTTTCAGCAATGGGAGGCGCTCTATGACCCTGTTCCTTGCCGCTTTCATATTGGCATGCCTGTGGTGGGCCGGTTTTGCGTTCATTTCGCTCTCCCGCAAGCAGCTGCCGGTCTTTTTGTTCCTTCTGGCTTCGGGGCTCGTCTGGGCCGCCGCGACATTCACACTCGGCTATTGGGGCGATCCAATGGCCTTAATTCTCTTCACGGTGCCCGTGCTCGTCATGATCCCCATGATGAGAATCATCAACGAATACCAGCGAGGCGTACTTTTCAGATTGGGACGCATGATGGCCGTCGTCGGACCCGGCTTCAACCTGGTGCTTCCTTTTGGCCTCGATGTGATGAGGAAAGTCGATATGCGGACCTTCACCATCGACGTGCCAAAACAGGAAGTGATCACGCGCGACAACGTGCCCGTCCTCGTCGATGCCGTGGTCTACTTCAACGTTTTCGATCCCACGCTCGCGGTTAACAAGGTGGCGGACTACACGAAGAGCACCAGCCTCCTTTCGCAGACCATACTCCGCTCCGTACTCGGTCAGCACGATCTCGACGAGATGCTGGCGAAGAGGGCCGAACTGGGACAAAAACTCAAGCTGCTGCTCGACGAAGCCACCGATCCCTGGGGAATCAAGGTGACGGCCGTTGAGATAAAGGCCGTGGAACTCGCCGAGACGATGAAGCGGGCCATGGCGAGGCAGGCCGAGGCCGAACGCGAGCGTCGGGCCAAGATCATCGCCGCCGAAGGCGAACTCCAGGCGAGCGAAAAGCTTTCCCAGGCGGCGACCGTGATGGCCGCGGCGCCTACCTCCATGCAGCTTCGCTACCTCCAGACGCTTTCGGAGATTGCCGTGGAGAAAAACTCCACGATTATCTTCCCCTTGCCCATGGAATTGCTGAATCATCTCATGCCCGCGCTGAAGGAGCCCCCTAAACCATGAAATGTCCACACTGCGGCAGCCTCGATGACAAGGTCATCGATTCCAGGAGCCTCGCCAATGGAGAAGCCATCCGGCGCAGGAGAGAATGCCTCTCCTGCAACCTCCGTTTCACGAGCTACGAGCGCATAGAGGAAAAGCCCCTCATGGTCGTCAAGCGCGACGGGAGGCGCGAGCCCTTCGAGCGGAGCAAAATCGAGCGCGGCTTGATACGTTCGCTTGAAAAAAGACCGATCTCCCAAATGTCCATTGAAAACTTCATTAACGAGATCGAGGACGAAGCCGCCCAGCTGGCCAAAACCAGCAACGAGATATCGAGCGAAGCGATCGGCAGCATGGTGCTCCGCAGACTGTACGACCTGGATAAGGTCGCGTATATTCGCTTTGCTTCCGTCTACAGGAAATACGAAACCGCCGGGGAGTTTATTCGCGAAATTGAAGCGTTGGGAATGGACGTCGAAAAATAGAATCCTGACGCTAGACGGATTCTCGAGCCTTCACCTACTCCTTGCGCCGCAGCGATAAACGATTAACGCAATCTTAACCGGTATAGAACCTGCCTTAACAAGCTCTCTATTCATCAATGAAGACTCTCCTCGATACATTTAAAGCAACAAGGGGAGGGGAATATGTTCGTACTCATTGCCGGAAGTGGAAGGCTAGGCGTCGGTCTCGCGAGGGCGATGTCCTCGCGACAGGACGATGTAGTCATAGTGGATTCTGGCCTCAAACAAGAAAGGGTGGGCGAGGGATTTGACGGACTTGTCGTGGATGGCGATCCCATGGACATGGAAGTTCTGGAGCGATCGGGGGCAAGGAACGCGGCGCTCTTCATCGCGGCTACCGCGGACGACAATGTGAATATTTGCTGTGCGCAGGCGGCTAAAGTCCTTTTCGGCGTTAAAGAAGTACTTGCGAGAATCGCCGATCCCGAGCGGGAAGCCTTTTACCGCGAATTGGGAATGAATACCGTCTGTCCCACCATAACGGGAATCAACCAGGTTCTGGAACTCATACTCAACGATAGGTACGATGTCCTCAGCGCTAGCATTGATCCTGCGTTTCTCTGCGTACATCCTCCAGAAACCTGGCTTGGTATGCCCTTTTCCAGCGTGAAACCGCCGGTAAAGATGAAAATAGTCGGTCTTCTGAAGGAAGGCCGCCTTGCGAAGATCGCGGGAAAGGAAATCGTCCGTCGGAACGATACGGTCATCATCGCCAGAGCGAAGGAGAAAGGAGGGCGCTTATGGATCGCGTGATAGTGATCGGCGCCGGCAAAGTGGGATTTCATCTGGCCAAGGTACTATGCGCTTCAGATTACGAAGTCGTGCTCGTAGAGCGTGAGGATGCAAGAGGATCGGCGATCGCCGAAATGCTCGAGGTAAAAGTGTTCTGCGGAGACGGAAGCGACCTGCTCATACTAAAAGACGCGGGCGCCGAGCAGGCGATGTACCTTGTCGCCGTGACGGGAAGCGATGCGGACAATCTCGTGGCTTGCCAGATTGCCAAGGAACATTTCCATGTACCGCACACCATAGCCAGGGTGATAGATCCTAATAACGAAAAGCTTTTTCGGTCTCTTGGCGTGGATGCCGTCATCAGCACGACGGCCTTGGCCGCGACGACCATCGGCAACGTGCTTCCATCGAATGGCCTGCGGCTTACCTCAATTTTCGACCGAGGAGATGTCGAGCTGGCCGAGATGAGCCTCGCGGAAGATTCGCCTGTGGTTGGGCAGCCGGTTTCGGAGCTGCACTTGCCCGATGACTGCCTTCTCGTCGCCATATTGCGCGGCGATACGGTCTCGCTGCCGAGAGGTCGCAGCGTACTGCAGCCGATGGACAGGGTGTTCGCCGTGGCGCGCCGCAGCGCGGCGCCCGCGCTGCGGCGCGCCCTCATGGGGGGAAAGGAATGAAACGGAGCCTCGTGAAAAGACGCTCGTTTTCTCCCCTCATTATAGGTGTGCTCGCCGAGATAGGCTACGCCGCGGCTATCGGCGCGATTGGTATTCTCGTCTGCGCGTCGGCTCTTCTCGTGTCGGGGGTCCTATGAAATCTTCGCCGAGGTGGAGGGATCTCGGAATTGTCCTCCACTACACGGGTAAAATCCTCGCGGGTTTTTCTTTTCTTTGCCTCATTCCTGCGCTGACGTCCCTCTTTGCCGGCGAATTCGTGCCAGCCGTGGATTTTTTGTTGAGTTTCGGCGCGATACTGACCGTCGGCGCCTGCCTTGCGGTCTTTTTTCGGAATGGAAGCAGGCCTGGATGGATGCATGGCATGGCTACGGCGGGCATTTCATGGCTTGCCGCGATGGTCGTGTCGGCGCTTCCGTATTGGCTGTCCGGACACTACCTCTCCTATCTCGATGCCATGTTCGATGTCATGAGTGGGCTTACGACGACGGGGCTCACGCTCATACAGGACCTCGACCACGTCTCTATTGGGCTGAACATGTGGCGTCATCTGCTCACCTTCGTAGGCGGGCAGGGGATCATCGTCCTGGCATTGGCGCTCTTTGTCGATGGCAGCGGCGGAGGCTATGGTTTCTATGTGGGCGAAGGGAAGGATGAAAGGCTTTTTCCTAGTGTCATGCACACGGCGAAAGCCATATGGAGAATCAGCTTTCTCTATCTCGCGGTCGGCACCGCCGCGTTTTGGCTGGCGGGGATGTCGATCGGACTCTCACCGATTAGGGCATTCCTGCACGGGCTTTGGATATATATGGCGGCGTGGAGCACTGGAGGATTCGCCCCGATGTCCCAAAATGTGCTCTACTATCACAGCGCGCTCTATGAGGCGATCACTTTTATTTTCTTCGTGGTGGGCTCCTTCAACTTCGCGCTCCACGCGGCGGTACTCAAGGGGAACCGGAAAGAACTGGTTAAAAATATTGAGACTATTTCCTTCGGCACGACGCTCTGTCTCCTCACGATGCTCGCGTGCTGGGGATTGGTGAAGCTTCACGTCTACCCGGATTTGGTGACCCTTATCAGGAAGGGCTTTTATCAGCTTGCCTCGGCGCATACGACAACCGGATTCATGACGATCTATCCCCGGCAGTTCGCGACCGAATGGGGCGATCTCGCCCTTCTCGCCGTGATTGTGGCAATGATGATAGGGGGAAGCGCATGTTCCACGGCCGGCGGGTTCAAGGGACTTCGCGTTGGTATTCTCTTTAAGGCAATCATCCAGGATACTAAACGTCTCCTCAGGCCTAGCTCGTCGGTCGTGGTGCAGAAATACAGCTATCATGGCGTCCGTACCCTCGGCGAGCAGCAAGTGAGGGGAGCCGCGCTTGTGGTTCTCATGTATGTGGGCATATTCGCCTTCGCCACGGCGGCGGGCTGTCTCGCCGGCTTTCCCTTTCTCGAAGCGGCATTCGAATCGGCATCCGTGACAGGAAACGTCGGCCTCAGCATTGGGGTGACGACAGCCTCGACTCCTATGGGCCTAAAGCTCGTCTACATTTTTAACATGTGGGCTGGCAGACTCGAGTTCATGGCGGTTCTGGCTTCGGCGGGGTTCGTGGCGTCGCTATTCGGGAAGAGGAAGTTATGAAAAAAGATACTTCATTAAGAAGCCTGATCCTCATTTTGTTTATGCTTGCTATGGCACTTGCCCCGACGGCGGCCGAATCGGGACCGGGTTTTTTAGCTGCCGTCCCAGCCATTCACCTCTCCGATATCGTTGAAAAGGCTTCAGCATACGATGGAGCGAAAGTCGCGATAGAGGGCGAGATTATCGGCGACGTGATGGCGAGAGGCGATCATTCGTGGATCAATATCCTGGACAGCGGGACAGCCGTGGGCGTATGGGTGGGAAAGAACCGACTGCCTGAAATTGCGTATTTCGGAAACTATGGAGCCATAGGTGACAGGGTGTACATAACCGGCATCATGCACAGGGCATGCCCGGAGCATGGCGGCGATCTGGATATTCATGCCGAAACGATTGAACTTGTTAAAAAAGGCATACCGATTTCTCATCCGCTCGACCTGAAGCGCCTTGGCGCCGCGATGGCGTTCAGTGTTTCTGGTATACTGCTCGCGATTTTGTGGTGGAAACGGGAAAGGCAGGAAAAAAGATCGTGAGCAAGGTTTCAAATGTCTTGCTACACTTATCTCAATGCGCAATAGTTATCGGGGAGCAAAGATGGAAGAATCGGCGGACGAGGGCGGCGAGGGGCATCGCGGCGACAGGGCAAAGATCGCCGTAGGCGTCGGGAGTTCTCCCAACTCGGCGCGCTTGGTGCGTTGGGCGCAGCGTGCGGCGGCCGGTCTACACGTGGACTGGATTGCCTTTCATGTCGATGGCGGAGTTCTGCTAGGCAGCAAGGACAGAGAGCGCCTGGAGGCCAATCTCGATTTAGCGAGGAACCTGGGCGCCCAAGTGGCGACGATAGTCGGATCCGACGTGGTGAGGGCTTTGATAGACGGGGCCAAGGCTAAAAGCGCAACGATGCTCGTTATAGGGCGTTCTGGGCTGTCCCGCCTCGGCCACTTTTGGGCAAGGGCGACCATCTCAGACAGAATCCTTCGGGAAGCCGGTCCGCTCGATGTCGTTGTAGTGAGTGATTCGAAGGAAGCTGGCAATGATTTTACCCTCGCGTCCATCCGGAAGACATTCAGCGCGCCTTTTCGCCAGTACGGCCTTCTCCTTCTGGTATTTGCTCTCGCAACAATCATCTGTCTGGTTCTCGCGCCGGTTACGGGGCATAGGAGCGTCGCTTTTCTCTATCTCGCGGCCGTGCTCTTTCTCTCGCTCGTATCGGGGCCTGGGCCGGTGGTCTTGCTCGCCATCTTGTCATCCCTCGCGTACAATTTCTTTTTCATTCCGCCGCGTTTCACGTTCGCGATCTCATCTCCTGAGGACATTCTCCTTTTTGGGCTTTATTTCCTTGTAGCGGCGGTAACGGGTTCCCTCTCCGCTGGGTTGCGATCGCGGGAGCGACTTCTCCAGCGAAGGGACAGGGAAGCATCGCTGCTATTGGCCGCCGCCGAGCGGCTCTCCGAACTCAGCTCGATACGGGATGCGGCGGCGGCTTCGGCTACGCTCGTGGAAGGCTACAATGCCGCCCCCGCGGTCGTGTACGTTGTCGGCGATCTAACCAGGCAAGGGCTCTTTTTTGCCAGCGGTGCAGAGAACCTTGAGGAAATCGACAGGAAGGCGGCGAAGTACTGTGCCGAAGAAAGCGAAGTATGCGGCGAGGGAACGGATCGCTTTCCGGAATCGTCCTACCGTTTTATACCGGCGCGGGCGCGGTCGAGCGCGGTGGCTGCCATCGGGGTTTCCCGCAATAGAAAGCGGAATAATTTCCAGTCCGGAGATGATGAGCTTTTCGCTGCTCTCGGAAGAAGTCTCGCCCTGTTCATAGAGAGGGAACGTTCCGAAGAAGCATCGAGGATAGCCACGCTCGAACTTGAATCGGAGCGTCTCGCGAAAGTGCTCTTCGATTCCGTATCCCATGAGCTCAAGACGCCCCTTACGACTATTACTGGTTCCTTAAGCGCCCTGAGGGACGAGGCGATAGCTTCCAATCCCGCGGCGAGACTGGAACTGCTCGAGGGCGCCCTCAGTTCGGCCGGACATCTGAATGAGATTGTGGAGGATTTTCTTTCCATTGGAAGGATGGAATCGGGGAGACTGAGGTTGAAGTGTAACCTGACCGAGGCGAGAGACCTCGCCGCGGCGGCGACCGCCGCTGCGGCGGAGTCTCTCGCGGGGCGACGAGTGAATGTCTTTCTTCCAGAGAACCCCTGCGATTTCCGGGTTGACGTTGTTTTAGTAGTTCGGCTCATAAAGAACCTTCTGGAGAACGCCTGCCGTTATTCCCGCAAAAACGGTTTTGTGGAACTGCGTCTCATATCCCGAGACAATGGTCTCGTGATTACCGTCGCGGATGAAGGACCCGGTTTTGGAGACGAGCGGATGAGGGCGCCTTTCGTGAAGTTTAAGCGCGCCGAAGGCGACGCTCCAGGGGGGCTCGGTCTCGGACTCGCGATGTGCAGGGGAATAGTTGAGGCACATGGAGGCAGCATAGCGGCTCGCCGGTCCGCAGGCGGATTCGAGGTTGAAGCGATTTTCCCGAACTGCCAAGGAGGGTAAGAATTGTGCGAGTCCTCGTCATAGACGATGAAGTCAGGATACGCCGACTTCTCTCCATCGCCCTTGGGAGCAAGGGCTGGGAAGTCTTCGAGGCGCCAAACGGCTTCGAAGGCATCCAAGCTATCATGGCGTCCAAACCAGATGTCGTCCTTCTCGATCTAAATCTTCCGGACATGGGCGGCGCAGAGTTGCTTCGCAGCGTCAGAGGCTGGAGCAGCGTTCCAGTCGTGATTGTCTCGGTGCGCGATTCCCAGGACGATATAATAGCCCTTTTGGACGCTGGCGCCGACGACTACATTGTAAAACCTTTCTATACGGACGAAGTATTCGCGCGTCTGTCAGCGGTGTGCAGAAGGAAATGGCAGGATGGCGGTTCCATCTATCGCAGAGGAGCCCTGGAAATGGACCTCGGGAAGCGGCACATCGCTAGAAACGGCGAGGAAATCCATCTTACGAACACCGAATACGCTGTCCTGGAGATACTTCTACGCCATGCGGGGAAGATCGTCACGAGGGATAGACTCCTGAGGGAAGTATGGGGTCCCGCGGGCGAAGCGGAGGAGGGTAGCCTGCGCGTCCATATTCGGGCTCTCAGAAGAAAACTCGAAGAAGACGATGAGCATCCTTCGCTCATCGTAACAGAGCCCGGTGTCGGTTACAGGGTAGCGATTTCAGAATCACCCTGACATGGGAGTAATTCGGAAAAATGGTGAGTTAAAAAAAGGGCTGCCGGTTTTCGGCAGCCCTCGTCATTACATGATGAAATACCGAATCACTCTTCCTCGGCCTCGGCCGTCTTGAAGGCCTGGGCGGCTTTGATGACATCCTCGGCGATCTTGCCGGAGATGGGAGCGTAATGGGAAAAATCGACTTCGAACGAAGCGGTTCCCGAGGTCATGGAGCGGAGATCGATGGCGTAGCGGAGAAGCTCGGCTTGGGGAACCTGCGCGTCGACTTCGACAATGCCGCCGCCGATGGGGTTGCTGCCGGAAATCCTGCCCCTGCGGCCCGAGAGATCCGACATGACGTCGCCGAGATTTTTTTCTTCCGCGAAGACCTTGAGGTCCATGATAGGCTCCAGGAGGGTGGGGTTGGCGGTCTTGGACGCTTCGCGGAAAGCGCCTCTGGACGCCAGCTTGAAGGCCATTTCTGAGGAATCCACGGGATGTTCCTTGCCGTCCGTGATGGCGGTTTTCACGTCCACGACGGGGTAGCCCGCGACCACGCCGTTTTCCATCGCCTGATGGATGCCTTTCTCGATGCCGGGAATAAAGCCGCGGGATACGGACTGACCGAACAGCTTATTCTCGAACTGATAGCCTGCGCCCCGCTCCAAAGGTTCGACCTCGAAGACTACGCGAGCGTACTGGCCATGGCCGCCAGTCTGCTTTTTATGCGTATACTCAGCGCCGGATTTCTTGGTTATGGTTTCCCGGTAGGCAACGCGAGGAATCCTCGTCTCGGCCATGATCTTGGCTTGATTCCTGATCTTGTCGAGGATCATGGTGATCTGAAGATCGCCCATGCCCGCGATGACGGTTTCCTTGGTCTCGACATTGTAGTTTACCTGGAAGGTCAAATCTTCCTCGGCCGCTTTCAGGAGGAGCTCGTTCAGCTTATCCTCTTCCTTCTTATTGGCGGCGGAGATGGCGACGAGATGGACGGGGGTAGGGAGCTTCAGGGGTTTGAAGGAGTAGGGCCGATCCATCGCGGAAATGGTATCGTTCGTCTTGAGGCTCGCGGCTTTCGCGATGATGCCGATGTCGCCGGCGACGAGCGCCTGGGTTTCCTCGATTTTTTTGCCCTGCGCCGTATAGAGCTTGGAAAGGCGATCCTTTCTGCCGTCGCGCACGTTGACGAATTCGAGTTCCGGCACGAGGGAGCCGGTGAAAACCTTCACGATGGAAAGGCGGCCCGAAAACTGGTCGATCTGCGTCTTGATGACCATGGCGGTCGCCGGCTTGGCGGCATCAACGGATACCTCCATCATGTTGCCGTCGAAATCCTTTACTTCCTCGGCTCCATGAGAGAGGGGAGTGGGCGCCATGAGGGCCAGGAAATCGATAAGAGCGGCCGTGCCGATGTTCTTGAGTCCGGAACCGGCGAAGGCGGGGACAATTTTCGCGAGAGAGAGGGCGGCGCGGAGGCCGAGAATCATGTCTTCCTGGCTCAGTTCTCCCTGGTCAAGGTATTTTTCCATGAGGGCGTCTTCGCCTTCGGCCGCGGCTTCGAAAAGCTGGAGCCTGGCGGTTTCCAGCGCTTCCTTATATTCGGCCGGAACATCGGTGACGATCTCTTTCTGGTCGCCCGCGGCCGGCTTCATATACGCTTTCGCGTTGATGACATCGATAACGCCTTTGATTTCCAATCCTTCGCCCATGGGGATCGTGACGGGAACCGGCGCGATCTTGAACTTGGCTTTTATATCCTCAAGGCATGCGCCGAAGGACGCGCGATCCTCATCCATCCTGGTTATGAATACCATGCGCGGCTTGGAACGGCTGTCCAGATTTCTCCAGAGCTTGATGGTCTCGATCTGGACGCCCGATCTGGCGTCGATCAGGAGGAGGGCACTCTCGCAAGCCCTGAATGCGAGAATGACCTCGCCTACGAAATCCGAGGATCCGGGCGTGTCGATGAAGTTGATCTTGGTGTCTCTGACGACGCAATGCGTCAGCGTTGAGCGAACTGATATCTTGCGCGCGATTTCGTCCTCACCGAAATCGCTGACAGTCTTGCCGGATTCGATGGTTTCTGGCTTGGATATCACTCCGCCCTGAAAGAGAATGTGTTCGAGCAGCGTTGTCTTGCCGGTACTCCCGTGGCCGGCTATGGCGATGTTTCTGATCTGATCGGTTGCGAACGACATAGTGACTCCTTGCAGGGTGGCAGATATGGTAATCCCTATTTATTTATAAGGAAACTCAAATATTATAAGTCATATTTCCCGGCTGTCAACAGTCGTGTTTTATAAAAACTATATTGACAATGGCCGCTGATTCGGTCTAGCGTACCCCATAGCAAAAAACGGGACGTAGCCTAGGGGCTAAGGCGTCTGCTTTGGGAGCAGAAGATCGGAGGTTCAAATCCTCTCGTCCCGACTACGTACCTTTAAAGTCGATTGGGATCATAGCTCAACTGGATAGAGCAACTGCCTTCTAAGCAGTAGGTCGGGGGTTCGAGCCCCTCTGGTCCCATCTTTCCCTCCTCCTTTTTGATACACATCCATCCGCCGATGAGCTTCTCCCGCATTACCAAACCCGGGGTTCAATCTATACAGTGTAATCAATATGTTTCGCTAAAATTTTATTGTAAAGTTGATTGACAATTCAATATCCCGAATATAGTCTATCCATGCTTTTTATATCGATCCGCCTTGGCGTGAGAATTGATCGTCAAATCTTGATTCATGGCATCGCGTCGATGTAATCAACGCAGATTCTAATTTTCCGAAAAAGAGGGAGTATGCAGGAAAACGAAAAAAAAGGAATCAGCCGCAGGGAGTTCGTAAAGCTTGTCGGAACCGGAGCGGCGGTTGTGGCCGGAGCCACGATAGTTCAGCCCTTGGCCGCGGATACCGGCAAAGTCGCTGATGCGAAAACCGTTAAGCCGACGCCCGCCGATCTGCCCAGGAAATGGGATCTGGAGGCCGATGTCGTGGTGCTAGGTGCCGGTGCCGTCGGACTTCCGGCCGCGATCAGGGCCGCCAAAGCCGGCGCTTCCGTCATCATCGTCGAAGCGAACTATGATATCGGCGGTCACGCTATCATCTCTGGCGGTAACGTTCCCCTTGGCGGCGGAACCAGCTTCCAGAAGAAATATGGCATAAATGACGATGCCGAAACGCTGTTCCGCGATCTTACGGACTGGTCGGTGGTGGAGGTGAGCGGCATGCCCGATTACCGCTACAACGACAGGGCCGTGCAGCGGGCCTTGGCCGACAATGAAGCCCAGACCTTCGAGTTCCTCCTCGCCCAGGGCGTCCCCTTTGTGGACAAAAGCCCCGACAATTCCGGCGGACATGCCGTGGGTGTATCCGCGAAACGCGAGCACCATTGCGTATGGACCAAGGGACAGAACGCCGAGAGTCCAGCCGGAGCCGGCGGCACGACCCTCATGCGCGCCCTCGAAGACAGCGCCAGGAAAGCGGGCGTGAAGTTCCTGCTCAACTACCACATGAACACCATCTACCGCGAACATCCGGATTCCGGCAGGGTATTGGGCATCCAGGCCAACTATACCCCGACCCTTCTTCCGGGATCCCTGTCCCCGCTTCCGAGTTTCAGGTCCGACGGCAATCTGGGCCTGGACCTCGCCGAAGTGACGATCAAAGCCAAGAAAGCCGTCATCATCGGTACCGGCGGAAGCACGGGCCATGTCAATTTCCGCAGGATGTTCGATTCGAGGCTGACCGAGGAAATGCCGTTGGCCGGAGGCGAATATTCGCCCCAGGACGCATCGGGCGAGCTCGCCGCCATGGCTATCGGCGCGACCCTCTGGGGAACCGCGAACCAGACCTTAGACAGGAACGGCGCTCTCAGAAAACGCCCGATCATCGGCACCAGGACCAATTATGTCGGATGGAAGAAAGAATCCCCTCTCTTCCCGAAAGTGAAAGCCACGGGACTGAACGTCCGCAGCTGGCAGGACGCCATCATCGTCAATCAGGTAGGCAAGCGCTTCTACAATGAGATGGAAGACGGCTATCCGAACGGAACGACAGAGGGATACCTGAAGCCGTACGTCCAGGGCGATTGGCGCAACGCGCAGAACGCCAAATTTGCCCCGATGAACTATCCTGACGCCGCTCTCGCCATCAACGAGGGCTCCACGGCTCCGGATTACTCCGCTGGTCCCCAGTGGGCCATCTTCGACGCGGCGGCGGTGAAGCGCGAAAAGTGGGTCATAGACGGAACCAGCGTTCATCCCGACTATTTCTTCAGCGCGCCCACCCTTGCCGAACTCGCTGCCAAGATCGAAGCCTGCCCCTATCAGAAAGTGAAGATGCCCGCGGGTAACCTCGAGGCGACGGTCGCCGAATACAATAAGGCGGTGGACCTCGGCGTGGACGAGGCTTTCGACAAGCCGAAGCCCCAGTACAAGATAGTAGAGGGACCTTTCTACGCGGCCTGGGCCACGATCACCGTACACGATACCTATGCCGGCCTGAGAATCAACCAGGAATGCCAGGTCATGAACATGGACGGCGAGGTGATTCCCGGCCTGTACTGCGGCGGCGAATCCGCGGCCGGATGCAGCCAGCACGGCCTGGCCCGCTGCCTTACCCAAGGGTATATCGCGGGAGCCGTTGCCGCAAAAGAGTCTGTATAAATAAGTAGCTTGTTTTCCATGGCCGACGGCGGGGGAAGGAAACGGACAGTCTTCTTTTCCTCGCCGTTGACGCATGAATGCGGCGGACTTTCCGAGTCCGCCGAAGCATTTCTTCATTTTCGGGAGTCATAGATGTTTTTCAATGAAAAAACAATGCGGAACTGCGCGATTGCCGTGGCCGTTTCGCTCTCGGCCGTAATGTTCGGCTATGCTTCATCGGACATACGATCGGATACGGGATTCGTTTACGATTCCGGCATCCAGTCGATTCAGGTCCAGACCACGCCGACCACGGTACAGCCGGCCGACGCCACGAGCGGGGCCAGCGAGGCGGCGGAAGAGCCCGCTTCGGATGCCGTTTCGAGCGCCACCGATGAAAACGCCGTCAAGGATTCAGCTTATTGCCTGAAATGCCACGGTCCGTTCGAGAAACTCGCGGAGAGAACGGCGGATTATGTGACGGAGTGGGATGAAAAAGCGAATCCCCATGTATATGTGCCGCATGAATCGAAGACTATCGTGGATTGCGTGGAGTGCCATACTCCGCATGATGTACCGTTCAAGGCCGATGAGGGCGCAGCCAAGCCGAATGTCAATTACTGCTATTCCTGCCATCACGCCGAGACGCTCGTCAACTGTAATACCTGCCATAACGAATAGGCGATAAAATTGAATAGCGGGGAAGCGGCTCGATGCCTTCCGCTTTTTCCGCTATTCTCTTTGGCTTTCTTCCGCTAGTTTATCCAGTTCTTCCTGCGTAGGCTCAGCCTTGGAAGGGTTTTCCGGTGACGGAGAGACTTGAGGGGCCGCCTCGGTTTTCTTGTCTTCAGCCTTCTGGTTGTCGGAATCCTGTACAGCCGCGGTTATATCCATCTGCCTCATGAAATCGTCTTTGACGGCGGTGATTTCCTTGAATATCTTTTTAGCCTGCGCGTAATAATGACCAAGTTTCCTGAAAAAAGCCGGCAGATCATCGGGACGTATGACGATCATGATCAGGAGAACGATAATGGCTAATTCCGAAAAACCTATGCCGAACATCATTTTTCTCCGAATTTGAAAATCTTCGCGATCAGAAGAGCGAGAAAATAGAGGACGGTCAGGGGAATAGCGACCCCCAGCTGGCTTATGAAATCGGGGGGCGTGATGATCGCGGACGCGATGAATATCGCCACTATTATGAAACGGCTCGCCTTTAGTACCGATTTGCGTTTCAAAATATTCAGCATGAGAAGAACTTCCATGAGGAGCGGCGTCTGGAGAGCGAGCACGGACCAGAGAATGAAGGAGAACACATAGAAGATATTCGCCTGATAATTGAGAAGATAACCGACGTTTTTTGGAATGAAGTAGGGATTCGTCAGGAAGCTGATGGCGAGAGGGACGATCCTGAAGTAGGCGAGATAAGCCCCGAACACGATCAGGACGAGACTGGAGAATAAAGTCCAGAGGATCACCCGCTGATGGCGTTTTTCCACTCCCGGAAAGACGAAACGCAGAAGGTTGAAAATATGGACGGGAGACGAAAGGATAAGGCCGGCATAGACGGCGATCTTCATCTGTGAGGAGAAACCTTCGATGATAGTCGTCACCACGAGCTTGCTTTCCACGGCGCTGGATACGGCGTTGAACTGCCTGGTGAATATGCCGATTATTTTATCCGAAAAAACAAACGACGCGATGGCGCATGCGAGAAAAGAACCCATGGATATGAATATGAGCTTGCGCAGTTCCCTTACATGCTCGATGAAGGGCATAACCTTGCCGGGATTTTTCACGTCTGCTGTCATAGTCTTCTCGAGGTCAGAGGTTTCAGACTTTTGAATCTTTCTTGCCTTCATCTTTTCCGGAACCTGTCTCCTGCGCGCTTTCCCCGTCTTTCATCGCCTTGGAGAATTCCTTCTTGGCTTCGCCGAGCGAGCGGGCGAACTTGGGAATGGCGCTGGCCCCGAAAAGCACCAATATGACCGCCACGATTACGATTATTTCCGTCGTTCCTATCATGATAAAACTCCTTACAATGAAACAGAAAATGCATCGATCCGGTGTCGTCCCGCGAAATCGACATGAACCGCGGACCTCGCCGAAGACAGTACATTTCATACTTATCGGTAGGCTATGTCAACACGTATTCGACGTCTTTTTATCCGTTGGCGATGCTCATCTGCACGAGCGCGTCGCAGCGTTCGTTGTCGGGTACGCCGGCGTGGCCTTCCACCCAATGGAATTCCGCCCGGCTCGCGGCGACGAGAGCGTCCAGCTGTTCCCATAATTCCCTGTTTTTCACGGGCTTCTTGTCGGCGGTTTTCCAGCCGTTGCGCTTCCAGCCCGACATCCACTTCAAAACGCCGTTGCGGACATACTGGGAATCGGTAAAGACATGCACGGGAGCTTCGGCCCAGGAAGTTCCCTGGCGTTGGCCTTCCGTCTTGCGCGCCACGATGAAGCGAAGCGCTTCGATGACGGCGCGCAACTCCATTCGGTTGTTGGTCGTGTCAGGTTCGCCGCCGCTATCCTCGCGGAGCCTGTCGCCGTAGCGCATGACATAGGCCCAGGCCCCAGGTCCGGGATTTCCATGGCATCCGCCGTCGGTGTGAATGATGATTTCCTGCATCGGCGACACTATGGCAGAAAAATCCTCATCGGGCAATCCGGGCAGGTGAAAAGTATTGTCTTTCAGAGTCGGGAACAGTAAACTCTTTGGATATGTTTAAAGAATTCAGATCCATAATACCGTATCTAAAAAAATACAAGTGGAACTATAGTATCGGCATAATATTCCTTTTGATCGTGGATGCCGCGCAGGTCCTCATTCCGCGTTTCGTCAAAAAAGCGGTGGATATCATCGCCGTCGGCAATTTCAAAGTATCCGCCATCATCGCTCCGGCGCTCTGGATGATCGGCATCGCCGCGATCATCTCGCTTGGAAGATTTTTCTGGCGGTACTTCATCATCGGAGCCTCGCGGAAAATCGAGACCGAAATGCGCGACAAGCTTTTCGGTCATTTCATGGAAATGTCGGCGGGGTTCTATCAGGCCAACAAAACGGGCGATCTCATGGCCAGGGCGACGAACGACATGAACGCCGTGCGCCAATCCATGGGAATGGGCTTCGTATCGTTCGTGGACGGCGTCTTCATGTCATCGATGATCCTCATCGCCATGATCTCGGACAATACCTCGGTGGCGCTCTACACGATCATACCCCTGCCGCTTATCACCGTCCTGATCCTTTTCTTCGGAAAGCTCGTGGGAGGGCAGTTCAAGCGGGTGCAGGAAGTCTATTCCAAGCTTTCGGACATAGCCCAGGAAACCTTCGCGGGCATGAGAGTGGTCAAAGCCTTCGTGAAGGAAGGGTACTTTTCCAAAAGATTTTCCACGACCAACGACCTCTACAAAGACGCCTCCATGGACCTGGTGAAGACCTTCGGTTTCTTCTTTCCGCTCATATCCTTCCTGGCCGGCATCAGCACGGCGATTCTCATACTGGTGGGCGGCGATTCGGTGCTGAAGAACAAGATGAGTCCCGGCGACATCATCGCCATGATTTCCTACCTGGAAATGCTCATCTGGCCGCTCATGGGCGCCGGATTTACCGTGAATATCATACAGAGGGGCGCGGCCAGCCTGAAGCGCATCAACGAAGTGCTCGATACCAAGAGCGAGATCAAGGAGGCCGAGAACGCGATAACGGAGCCGCCTTCCGGCGGCCTCAGCGTGAGAAACCTCGATTTCACCTTCCCTGGCGCCTCCAGACCGGCGCTGGAAGGAATTTCCTTCGAAATTCCGGAAGGGAAAACGCTCGGCATCCTAGGCAGGGTGGGCAGCGGAAAATCCACCCTGCTCAAGGTCCTGCCCAGGCTCATCGATCCTGGGGAAGGCCGGATTTTCATCGGAGGGAAGGACATCTGCGCCTATTCGATCGCTTCGCTCCGCAAGGCTTATGGCGTCGTTCCTCAGGAATCCTTCCTGTTCTCTGCCTCCGTGCGGAAAAATATACTCTTCGGCAAACCGGACCTGTCCGAGGAACGATTCAACGAGCTCGCGCGCATAGCATCCCTCGAGCGCGATGTCCAGCTCTTCCCCAAGGGCTGGGATACGATCGTGGGTGAGAAGGGATTGACCCTTTCGGGCGGGCAGAAACAAAGAATAGCGATTGCCCGCGCTCTTTCCCTGGATCCGGAAATCCTCGTCCTGGACGACGCGCTTTCGGCGGTCGACGCGGAGACCGAAGAGAAAATTCTACAGAACCTTCTCGTGGAGAGAAAGGACAGGACCAACATCATCGTTTCCCATCGCGTTTCGACGCTGAGGCACGCCGACAGGGTGCTCGTGCTTGCCGACGGCAAATTGATCCAGTATGGCACGCACGAAGCGTTGATAGCCGACAAGGATGGGTTCTACGCCGAAATCGCCGGGCTCCAGGAACTGGAGGCTTCGTCGATTCCCGCGGCGGCGACGGCGGCCGATGCCGATACGGCAATAGCCGATACGGCTTTTACGGGCGGGGGGAAATAAGCCATGGCTGAATTCTTCGAAACCGACGACGTGACGAAAGGCTTTGACTCAGCCATTTCGAAAAGAATACTTTCGTATATAAAACCATATAGGCTCATCGCGGCGCTCGCTTTCCTCGCGCTCGTGGTCTCCACCGCCGGGGAACTCCTGAGTCCCGTCATCATCCGGCGGGCGATCGACGACGCGCTCATGAAGTCCTGGTATGGATTCTCGGTCAATATTGAAGGTACGGACGCGAACAGGGTGCTCAAATTGTCGGATGCCGATCCGACAATCCAGGGTAAGGTCTTCGTCAGAACCTCCCGGCTCGCGGGCATGAGTTCGGCGGAGAAGACCCGTCTCATCGACGAGGGGCTCTTCGATCCGGCCGAGATGTACGTGTTCAAGGTGCAGGAGGGCAACGTCGCGCAGGCGGCGCTCCGCGCCGCGCGCCCCGAGCTTTTCGCCGTCGAAGGCGAGTGGGGCGTCATTTCCGTCGAAAAGCTCAGGGCGCTGCCCGCCGCCGAGGCGGCGGGCCTACGCGGCGCCGACAGCGCCCTCGTCGGGCGCTATGTGGCCATGCTGCTTGCGGTCCTGGTGACCATTCTGGTCTCCACCTTCGTCATGATCTATTTCAGCAACCTCCTCGGTCTCAAGATCATGAAGGATCTCAGGATGCAGCTCTTTGGGCACGTGCTCACCCGCTCCCTGTCATACCTTTCCAAGCAGCCCGTGGGCCGCCTCGTCACCCGGATGACGAGCGACGTCGAAACGATCAACCAGTTCTTCACGGACGTGCTTTCGGCCTTCATCAAGGATTTCTCTATCATGGCGGGCGCCATCATCGTCCTCTACTTCTTCGACTGGCGCCTGGCCCTCGTCGTCACCGCCAGCGTCCCCTTCGTCCTCATCATCTCGAATATCGCAAGGAAAAAGGCGAGGGACGCCTTCAGGAATCAGCGGCAATGGACGAGCAAGGTCAACTCGTTCATAGCCGAACACCTTTCGGGCATCGATGTCGTGAAGCTATTCGTCAGGGAAGAACCCTCCAAGGCCGAATTTGCCGGTCACGACAGCGCCCTCATGAAGGCCAATCTCGGCGAAATGTACGTTTTCGCCACCTTCAGGCCGGCCGTCGATTTTCTCGCCATCTTCACCACAGCCCTGGCTATCGTTGTCGGAGCGCTGTTCTATCTTTCCCATTCCATCTCCCTGGGCACCCTCATCGCCTTCGTCAACCTCATCTCCATGTTCTACTCGCCCATAAAGGACTTGGCCGAAAAATACATACTCCTCCAGAGCGCCATGGCCGGGGGAGAGCGAATCTTCAACCTCCTGGACGCCGACGACATGATCGTCGACGCCCCCACGATGGAGATGCCTTCCAAGATCCGCGGACATATACAGTTCGACAAGGTATGGTTCGCCTACAAGGAAGAGGATTGGATTCTCAAGGATCTATCCTTCACCCTCGACCCCGGGCAGATGGTCGCCATCGTCGGCTATACCGGCGCCGGCAAGACCACGGTGGCCAACCTCGTCACGCGATTCTGGGACATCCAGAAAGGCGAGATCAGGATCGACGGCTACCCGGTGCGCGGTCTTCCCCTCCATGGTCTCAGGAGAGCGATACAGCCCGTCCCCCAGGACGTCTTTCTCTTCTCCGGCAGCATTGCGGAAAACATCCGTCTCGGCGAAGACGTGACGGTGGAGCGGATGAAACGCGCGGCGGAAGCCGTCCATGCCAACGAGTTCATCGAGGCGCTTCCCAACGGCTACGATACCCTCCTCGCCGAAAGCGGCAGCAACCTCTCCCAGGGGCAGCGGCAGCTCCTCTCCTTCGCCCGCGTCCTGGCCCACGATCCGGCCATCATCATTCTCGATGAGGCGACGAGTTCCGTCGATACCGAGACGGAACAGCTCATCCAGAGGGGCATAGAAGGCCTCCTGTCGGGCAGGACGAGCGTCGTCATCGCGCATCGTCTTTCCACCATCCGCCACGCCGACAAGATCATCGTCCTCGCCCAGGGCCAGATCGCCGAAACAGGGACCCACGACGAGCTTATCGAAAAGAAGGGGCTTTACTGGAACCTCTACCGCCTCCAGAACAGCGGACTCGTATGATCGCCGGCTTTCCTTTCCAGAACGTCGAAACGCCATTCATAGCCTTCGAGACAGAAGAATATCTTTGCGTCTTCAAGCCGGCGGGTACGCATTCAGTTCCCTTGGCCTCTCGTGACCGCGATCTCGTTTCCTGGCTTGGAACCGCGCGGCCCGACCAAGCCGGAGGATTCGAAAAGCCTTCCGATGGCGGCATGGAGCCCCGTGGCGCGATCCCGAATCAGGAAAAGGGGAATTCCCTCCGGCTCAGGATGAAAAGCGAACTGGGCATGCTGTCGCGCCTCGACGCCGATACTTCCGGGCTCATACTTTTCGCCCGTTCCGAGGAGGTTTTTCTCCGGAGCCTCGCGGCGCAAAAGCAAGGGTTTATGCGCAAATTCTACCGCCTGGCTGCCGCTCGCGGCGAAAGCGGAGGGGAACTCCCGGGATCTCGCCCCCTCCGCTGTCCGATCCCAGGAATTGGGCCCTTGCTGGACAATCGGGCAAACGCTTCAAGCGACCTTCGCGAACCTGGTAGAAAGCCTGAAACATTGAGCGTCGAGAGTTATTTCCGCTCCTATGGCGAGAAAAGGGCCCGTGTCGCCTGCGTGTCGCCGGAATTCAGGAAGGATGAAAAGAAACCTCTTTCGCCCATATCCTACCGAACGACGATATCCTCTCGGGGGCGATCCCTGGTTGAGGAATTCCATGAAATTGAGAAAGTCGTCGATGTGGAGGCGGAGATATCGTCGGGATTCAGGCATCAGATACGCGCGCACATGGCCTGGGCCGGCTATCCTGTCGCCGGAGACAGGCTCTACGGCGGCATCGCGGCGTCGCGGCTCTATCTTGAATGTCACCGGGTCGAAATAATCTTTCCCGGATGCGAAAGCCTGGTTTTTGATATCTACGCGCGGAACGAATCGACGGGGAATGTTTCGTGAAGATATGGACAATATCGCCCGAAATCGATGATCGCCGCTATATGGAGTTCGATTTTGACTGCCCAGGTGCGCCCAGGGCCATTCTGAGCACCGTGGCGGCGGGAAACATGAAGTATGACCCCTCCGGGGTGAACCTTGTCCGCGGGCGGTTTTTCTCCGGGCTGGGCCTGGATCCTTCGAGGATACTGTCCCTCCAGCTGAGGCACACGCGCAACGTGATCTTTCAGGGGAAGGGCAAGGCGATGACAGATCTTCACCAAAAAGCCGATGCCCTGGGCGGAGCCGATGGCCTTGTCGTGGCCGAGCCCGATTCGATACCCGCCTTGACGGTGGCCGACTGCATGCCCATCTGGCTTTTCGATTCGAAGAAAGAGGTATTCGGCCTGCTTCATTCAGGCTGGAGAGGGACAGGCATTCTCAGGGAAGCGGTGACAGGCATGGTTTCCCGGTTCGGATCCGCGCCGGAGGACATCTCGGCGATATTGGGGCCGAGCATCGGCGCCTGCTGCTATACCGTGCCCGAGGAGAGGGCGATGAGCTTCGCGGCCGAGTTCGGCGAAACCTCGATCCGCCCCGCGAGCGCGGAACCGGGAAAGGACAGCATCTCCTTCAGCATCGACTTGCGTGCCGCGAATATCCACCTGGCGGGGAATCTCGGACTGGGTACTTTGCTGGACGTCAAAATATGCACGTCCTGCTCGCCGAATCTGGGTTCGTTCAGGAGACAGGGAGCCCAGGACTTCACGAGGATGTTGGCGCTTTGCGGGTATTTCTGATATCCCATTTTATTTTTCCACAGCTTCACAGAAAAACCGAAGAATGATAATATGTCCGCAAGGACGGAGTCGATTGCGTAACGTGAGCAACCAGCCGCCCTGAAACGCTTCATGTTTCAGGATCGCAACTTCGCGTGATTGAGCTGAAAGCATACATTTCAAGGAGAACTGCAATGGCATACAAAGTTACCGATGCCTGCGTCAACTGCGGCGCCTGCGAAGGCGAATGCCCCGTCACCGCTATCAGCGAGAAGAACGATGCCCGCTGGATCGATCCCGACAAATGCATCGATTGCGGAACCTGCGCCTCCAGCTGCCCGACCGAAGCTATCGTCGCCGGCTGAGCCAAGGATAGCCATCGGCCGAAAGCCCCTGGCCACATAGAAAAAGCTGCCCTCGCGGGCAGCTTTTTATTTGTCCGCGGCATCGACGCCGGGGTGCGCGCTATTACGGCGTCACAGTCTATGCTTCGCGCAGAACGCGTCCAGCACGTCGACGAGATCGGGCTTCCCGATTTCCTGGAGGTCGTAGCCTACTTTCACGATCGGCTTGTTGATCTTGATTATCCGCGAAAGATCGATCGGCGTCGCGATGAGGACGGCGTCGCAGTCGGTCGCGTTTATCGTCTTCTCCAGATCCGATATCTGTTCCGCTCCATAGCCCATGGCAGGCAGTAGGGTTCCTATATTGGGATATATCCTGAAGGTTTCGGCCAGCTTGCCGACGACGTAAGGGCGGGGGTCCACGATCTGGGCCGCCTGGAATTTGCGCGCCGCCACGACGCCCGCGCCTATTTTCATCATCCCATGGGTGAGGGTGGGGCCGTCCTCGACGCAGAGAACCCGCTTGCCCTTGATCAGCTCTGGTCTGTCGACGCTTATCGGGCTCGCCGCGTCGATGACTATGGCTTCCGGATTCACTCTCGTTATGTTTTCGCGTACGGTCTGCACGTCCTCGGGGCTTGCCGTATCGATCTTGTTGATGATGACGACATCGGCCATGCGCAGGCTCGCTTCGCCGGGATAGAATGAGACCTCGTTGCCGGCTCTCAAGGGATCGGCTACCGTGACCATGAGATCGGGAACATAGAAGGGGAAGTCATTGTTGCCTCCGTCCCAGAGAATTACGTCCGCTTCTTTTTCCGCCTGTCTGAGTATCGCCTCGTAATCCACCCCGGAATAGATCACATTGCCCCTCACTACGTGGGGTTCGTATTCTTCCATCTCTTCGATGGTGCATTTATGGTAGGCCAGGTCTTCCACGGTGGCGAATCGCTGCACTTTCTGGCGCACCAAGTCTCCATAGGGCATGGGGTGGCGGATCGCCACGACTTTGAGGCCGCGCGCCATCAGCATCTGGACAATCTTGCGCGAAGTCTGACTTTTTCCCGATCCCGTACGCACGGCGCAGACGGCTATCAGGGGTTTTGTCGACTTGATCTGCGTGTCCTTGGGGCCGAGGAGGGTGAAGGAGGCTCCTGCGGCGTTCACGAGAGCCGAGAGGCTCATGACGTGGGCATAGGGTACATCCGAATAGGAGAAAACGCATTCGTCTATGGAAAGCTCAGCTATGAGCCGGGGCAGGTCTGATTCGGCATAAATCGGGATGCCGTCGGGATAGAGGGGGCCGGCAAGCTCCGAGGGATATTTTCTTCCATCGATATCGGGAATCTGCGCGGCGGTAAAGGCGGCTACCTCGACGGACGCGTCATTTCTAAATCTTGTGTTGAAGTTATGAAAATCCCTTCCAGCCGCTCCTATGATGATCACTTTTCTTCGCTTCATGCCGAAGGCCTCCCTTGGGAAAGGGCCTTTGCCCCCTCCGGAAGCTATGATCCGATGTCCACATATACCTGTCAAGATTGCGACATTAAATATGATTTGTTCAAAAAACGTTGATTTTGCATATACATTCAAGCCGAATTTCCGCTTCGCGAAGTTCATGCAGAAAAGGCCGAGAAAACGACGATAGTTATGCAAAAAGAGCATCGCGGTAAATGTGAAGATTTTTTTTTATTCCTGGTGCATACTTCTCCTATGAAAAGTCTGGCGATAGATAGCGAAATCGGCAATCTGCGGCGCGTGATTCTCCATACGCCTGGTCCCGAAATCGAGGCGATGACTCCGGGAGAGGCCGAAAAGGATCTCTACAACGACATCATTCCCTTGAGTTCGGTCCTGGAAGAGTATCTTCAGCTCAAGAAATTCCTGGCCTGTGTCGCCGAAGTCCACGAACTCCTGGATCTGCTGACCGACTGCCTTGTCGACGTGGGCAATAAATTCGAATTCCTCACCGATCTGTCGCGCTGCTTTCCTATACGGACCTCGATGGAGGAGTTCATGGGCATGCCCGCCAGGCAGCTGGCTGAGGCAATCGTCCATGGCGTGCAAGCCCCGGCGAATTCCCTGGCCCATCGCCTGGATGAGGAAAGCTTCATCTCTAGACCGCTTCCGAACACCTATTTCATGAGGGACAGCGCCGCCGTGATCGGGGACTGCGCCGTATCGGCCGCTACCGCCTTCGACGTGCGCATGGTCGAAGCGGTGATCACGCGTTTCATCTTCACCCATCATCAGGACTTCGCGGCCAGAACCCTCCTTTTCGACGGACCTTCGGAGAGAAACCGCTACATGACCATCGAGGGCGGCGATATCATCGTGCTTTCCCCCACCGTTTTCGCCATCGGGGTTTCGGAACGCACGACGCCCTACGCCGTGGAACGCATCGCCAAGAACGCGGCGAGGATTTCGGAGTCGGATATCACGGTATTCGCCGTCGACCTGCCCAAGACGAGGGCGACAATCCATCTCGACATGGTATTCACGATGATCGACAGCGACGCGGCACTCGTCTACGAGCCCGCCATCCTCGGGGCGAAGAGAAATTCAGTCTATCGGATCGACGCGGGGAAGGGCGGAAAGCTGAAGTACAGGGAAGTGGATTCCCTGCTGTCGGGTTTGAAGGAACAGGGCATGGACCTCGCTCCCATACTCTGCGGCAAGGGCCATCGCATCCATCAGCAGCGCGAGCAGTGGCTTTCGGGCGCTAATTCCTTCGCTTTCGCCCCCGGGAAGATAATCATGTATTCCTGCAACAAGTTCACCGTGGAAGCCTTGTCAGACGCGGGATTCTCCATCGTCAAATCGGAGAACTTCATAAGCGGCAAGGAATCAGTCGCCGACTACGAACATCTGGCGGTGACCTTCGACGGCATTGAACTGGCGCGAGGGGGCGGCGGCGCGCGCTGCATGACCCTTCCCGTGGAGAGAGACAAGGTCTAGCGCGTCACTATTTCCTTTTGAATATGCTCTTTCAAATACAAGAAAAAGCCCTTCCGGCAAAACCGGAAGGGCTTTTATTATAAATCATACATAGTGAATCAATAAAACATCAGCTGCAGCCTGTCGTGGAACCGCAGGTTTCGCACTTGAGGCAGGTGCCGTTACGCACGAGCGTGAGGTTGCCGCATGCGGGGCAGGGGTCACCCTCATAGCCTTTCTGCCTTGCCGTGCGCATGGACTTGATCGCAGGACTGAGGGAGGTGGCCTGCGACGGAGGCAGTTCTTTTCGGGAAGGCGTGAACGAAGGGCTCGCGACGGGCGAGGATACGATGGTCTGCACGGGCTTGGAAGGGTGATTGGAGCGGCCGTTCTCGAATGCCGACTTATGCTCGTTGTCGCTGGACTTGGACTGCATCGCCGTCGAAACGAGGTCTTCGGGCTTTATCTGACCCAGTTCGTGTCGGTTCTGATAGGAAATGGCCAGATCCCTGAAAATATAATCCAGGACGCTGGTGGCCATCTTGATGTAATCGTGGCCCTGCACGACGCCGTTGGGCTCGAACTTGGTGAAGGTGAAGGCGTCTATGTATTCTTCGAGGGGGACTCCGTATTGGAGACCCAACGATACGGCGATCGCGAAGGAATTCAGGATGCTCCGGAAAGCGGCGCCTTCCTTGTGCATATCGAGGAATATCTCGCCCACGCTTCCATCCTCGTACTCTCCCGTGCGGAGGAATACGGAATGTCCCGCGATCTTGGCCTTCTGCGTATAGCCTTTTCTGCGGTTGGGCAGGGATTTTCGCAAGCCTCGCGGCGATTGGGGCATGCCTGGCAGCTCCGGCTCCATCATGGATTTTTCGGGAACGGACTGCGTGATCTCGGCGGCGTCTTCATTCTCTTCCAGGGATCCTGTCTGCAGGGCGACGATGGAGTCCGCTATCATGTCGACGCCGGGCGACAGCGCGGAGAGCGGCTGCGAGAGCTTGGAGCCGTCCCGATAGAGGGCGATGGACTTCAGCATGGCTTTCCACGCGAGCATGTAGGCGGCTTTGACCTCTTCGCTGGAGACGGTGTTGGGCATATTGATCGTCTTGGAGATGGCTCCGGTGACGAAGGGCTGCACGGCCGACATCATGGCGATGTGCGCCTTCCAGTCTATGCTGCGAGTCCCTTTCTTCCCCGAAGGCGTCGCGGTGTCGAATACGGACAGATCCTCTTCCTTGAGGCCGGGAGCGCCTTCCAGGCCCATGGTTCCGCAGGAGAAAAGCTCGGCTCTCTCAATTTCCTCGGGACTGTAGCCGAGCCAGACGAGAAGGCTGAAGGAGGGATCGCCGTATTCACTCTCCGAAACGCCGAGGGAAGACATGGCCTCGGCGCCGAGGAGGTGGGGCGAGAAACAGCTTTCCAGGGAGAAAGCGCTCTTGAGGGCGGATTCGATCTTGGCGATGCTTTCATCTCCCAGTCCCTTTTCCTTGAGCGCCTGGATGGAGATGTCGGGCGAACCCTCGAGGGTTTCTGAACCGAGCGCGTACTGGAGGATACTTTCGATCGAGGCTTTGTCGTATCCCAGAGCGTGGAGAGCGGGAGGAACGCTTGAGTTGATGATCTTGAAGTACCCGCCGCCGGCGAGTTTCTTGAACTTCACGAGGGCGAAGTCGGGTTCGACGCCGGTCGTGTCGCAGTCCATGAGGAGACCAATGGTCCCGGTGGGCGCTATGGCCGTGACCTGGGCGTTCCGGTATCCGTGTTTCTGTCCGAGGGCGAGGGCATCGTCCCAGGATTCGCGGGCCGCCGCCACGAGATTGCCGGGGCAGGCCCATTCCTTGAGCCCCATGGGCGTTATCGTCAGTTTTTCATATTCTTCGGGCTTGGCGTCGTAGGCGGCCCGTCTGTGGTTGCGGACCACCCTGAGCATGATGTCCTTGTTGTTGTCGTAGCGGGCGAAGCTGCCCCATTCTGACGCCATGCGGGCGGACTGGGCGTAAGCCTCGCCGGTGAGTATGGCGGAGAGCGCCGCCGCCACCGCGCGGCCTTCGTCGGAATCGTAGGCGAGGCCCATGACCATGAGAAGGCTGCCGAGATTGGCGTAGCCCAGGCCGAGTGTCCGGTAGTCGATGCTTCGGCGCGCGATTTCCTTGGAGGGAAACTGGGCCATGACGACGGAAATTTCCAGCACCGTGGTCCAGAGCCTGATGGCGTGCCTGTAGGAATCGTCGTCGAAAGTTTCAGTCTTGGCGTCGTAGAATCTGAGGAGGTTGAGCGACGCGAGGTTGCATGCCGTATCGTCGAGGAACATGTATTCGGAGCAGGGATTGGAAGCTTTTATCTCACCGTCGTTCAGGCAGGTATGCCATTCGTTCACCGTGCTGTGGAACTGAAGCCCCGGATCGGCGCATTGCCACGCGGCTCTCGCTATGTCGTTCCAGAGTTTTCTGGCCTTTATCGTCTTCATGACCTTGTCGGTCGTGCGGGCCTTGAGATTCCAGTCCGCGTCGTCCATGACCGCTTTCATGAAAGCGTTGTCCACGCGCACGGAATTGTTGGACGATTGGCCTGATACCGTATTGTAAGCCTCGGATTCCCAGGCGGTGTCGTACTGGGCCAGAGGGATCAGCTCTCCCGTTTGGTGGTACATGGAGAGGACCTGGTGAATCCATGCCGAGGGTATGCCCGCCACCAGGGCTTCCTTGACGGATTTCCGCAGGGCTGAGTTTTCGGCGAACGAGAAGGAGGCTTCGCGGGGCAACCCCGAGTTTTCGACAGACGCTATCATGGAGTCGGCGTAGCGGCGCAGGACGGCGCTTCCCGCGGCGAGGCAGGCTACTTTATATTCCTCTTCGGCCTTCCACGCCACATAGGGCTCTATATCGGGGTGATCGGCGTCGAGAATCACCATCTTGGCCGCCCTTCTCGTCGTTCCTCCCGACTTGACCGCGGCCGCGGAGCGATCCGCTATCTTGAGGAAGGAAAGGAGTCCCGAGGAAACTCCGCCGCCGGAGAGGTTCTCCTGCGCGGCCCTGATCTTGGAGAAGTTGGAGCCCGTTCCGGAGCCGTACTTGAAGAGCCTAGCCTCCCTCGTGATGAGGTCCATTATGCCGCCCTCGTTGACGAGGTCATCCTTGATATCCAGGATGAAACAGGCGTGGGGCTGGGGTCGGGCATAGGCGGATTCCGATTTGACCACCTCGTTGGTTTCGGGATTCACGTAGAAATGGCCTTGGGGCGGTCCCTCGATTCCATAAACCGCGTTGAGTCCGGTGTTGAACCACTGCGGGCTGTTCGGGGCGGCCAGCTGGTGCGCCAGCATATAGACGAGTTCGTCGTAGAATGCTTTCTCATCCTCGTCTGAATCGAAATACCCGGCTTCCTTTCCCCAGAGGCACCAGGTATAGGCCAGCCGGTGAAAAACCTGGCGGGCGTCATGCTCGGAGCCGGGAACCGGACTGTCCGAGGAGTTTGCCGTCTGGGATTCGGGCACGAACTGCGTCCACTTACGCGCGGTCTCGGTCGAAACGCCCGCCTTCCTGAAATATTTCTGGGCCAGGATATCGGTCGCGATCTGGCTCCAGGAAGACGGCACGACGACGGAGTCCATATGGAACACGATCTTGCCGTTCGGATTTCGTATCTCGCTGGTCCTGCTTTCCCATTCGATTCCCTCATATGGACCGCTGTCTTTTTTTGTAAATTTTCTCTCGAATTTCATCCTATTCCTCCACATATCAGCACATAACAGCTATCGTACGTGTAAATTCCGACTTTTTGATTTTTGTACAATCTGTAACGGCATAACAAAACACCACTACAACATATAGTGGTGTTCTCTATACGCTGTCCAACTTATAATCAATATTCCGCGTGAATGCAATAGGCTTAACGTAAAATAGTAAGTCCGCGGCAAAAATATTCCGATAGGAGAGCATATGATAAACGGAAAGCGCGCTTCGCTCCTCATATTCGCGATTTTCCTGTCATCGTGCGCCTATGCCCTGGATGCCACGACGCTCCTGGATTTCGGAAAGAAGTCGAAGGCAGAGATTTCCTTCGACCCGCTGACGTCCAGCGGGTTCATCGAGCAGAACGGCAGCTTCGTGTCTTTCGTCGTGGATCAACCTTTCATCGTCCTGGATTGGAAAAATCTGAAGCGTGTGGAGGCGCCTTATCTTTCGGGTGAAAAACTGATGCTTCCCGCCGCATTCGCCAGGGAAGTCACGGATTATTTTTCGATGAAAAACGCCCCGAAGAAGGAAAAATACTCAGTGGCCACCATTCTCGTCGACCCTGGACATGGGGGCAAGGATACGGGGGCGATAGGCGAGGTGGGGGAACTCAGGCTGCTGGAGAAGGATCTGACCCTGGAAGTCTCAAAACGTGTGGTTGAGCTCCTCAGAAACAGTTATCCGGACAGGAACATCATCATAACGAGGGAAGGGGACAGCTATCCCACCCTGGACGACAGGGTGGCCATGGCGAATTCCGCGGGGCTGAAGAACGACGAAGCCGTAATCTATATTTCAATCCACGCTAACGCTTCTTTCAACAAGAACGCGAAGGGTTTCGAGGTCTGGTACCTCAACCCCGAATACAGGAGGACGGTCGTCGACGCGAACACGGTGAAGGAGAAGGGGACGGAGATAGCGCCCATTCTCAACGCGATGCTCGAAGAGGAGTTTACGACCGAGAGTATAATCCTAGCGCGAAAGGTATACGACAGGCTGGGGTTGGCGATCGGCAAGCAGAGCCCCGGAAGAGGGATAAGAGCCGAGGAGTGGTTTGTCGTCCGCAACGCCAAAATGCCGTCCATACTCATTGAGATGGGATTCATCACTCATCCCGACGAGGGGGCCCTTCTCGCCGGTTCCGGGTACTTGAGGAAGATCGGAGATGCGATCTACAATGGCATCGTCGATTTCATAGATCATTTCGAAGGGTAAATCCATTGAGTGAAAGCGCTTCAAGGCCGGGTCGCCCTCGCGGCTGGCTGTTCGTCATTCCCGCCATCGTAATACTCGCCCTCATCCTCAACGGGCTCAATCCCGCCGCCCGTCGCGCACGCCTCTACTTCCTCGATGCGCACAGGACCAAGCTCTCGGTAGAAACGAGAAACCTCTCCCTGGTGGGATCCCTGGAAGAACGTTCGAAGCGAGTGCTCGAGGAACTTATGCTGGGGCCGATCGGTTATTCGCTTCAGCCTCTTTTCAAGCAGGACGCCCGATTGGGCGCCGTCATGCATCGCGGCAATCGACTCATCGTGGAACTGACGATACCCGATCCGGCGGGGCTCGATGTTTCCTTCAGGCTCATTAGGTCGGCTTTTGAAAAAACGATAGCGGAGTCGGTGCCGGGCGCCGGAGTCCTCGAACTCTATGTCAACGGAAACCTGGCCATCCGCTGAACTGAACTCGCAGACATGAGATTTCGTTTCTCTATTCGTGGATTCGGTGATATATTCCCAGTATGCCTATGGAACAGTCAGTGCTCGTCATTCCGGACAAGGCTAAACTCTCAACGCAGTACGCCGATTCCAAACCTCGCTACGAGGAAGCCCTGTCGAGCTTTCTCTCGATGGTCGAGTCGGTGCTTTCCAATAACGGCCTGAAACCGACGCTGAAAGGGCGGGTCAAGGAATTCGATTCCTATTACGCCAAGAAGCTGCGGCTGCTCAAGAAAGCCTGGACGGAAAAGGCAGGCACCCTGCCCGTGAACGACGTCATCGCCATCCGCGTCATCTGCCCTTTTCTCGGCGATCTGGCCAAGGCGGAAAAGATACTGTCTGAGCGTTTTTCAGTCGAGGAAATAGAGCGAAAGGGAGCGGAACGATCCTTCCGCGAATTCGGCTATGAATCCATCCATCTCCTCGTGCGGATTCCCGAGGAGATCATGCCGCTCTGCCCGCATATCGAACGCCATGTCATCGAAATCCAGCTTAGGACCATACTTCAGGAAGCCTGGGCGGAGGTGGAGCACGAGCTCGTCTACAAGGCCGAGTTCACCCCTTTTGACGAACCCATGAGGAGAAAACTCGCGGCGCTCAACGCCAACCTCACGCTCTCGGATATAATCTTCCAGGAGATTCTCGAGTTCGAGAAGCGGCTCAACGCCGAGCTTGGACATCGAAGAGAGGTTTTTTACCGAAAAATCGAGGAAGTGGCCGATGCGCCCGAATCCGGAGCGGGGGATGAGGTCCGGAAGGCCGGCGAGGCTGATTCCGGCACGCTGCCCGGAGACGCGTTGCCCGGAAGCCCCGGAGACGTGCCGCCAGGAGGCCCCGTGGATGCGTCGCCCAAGGCGTCGCGACCCGAGGACCAGCTCCCCGACGGACCCTTCGGAGGATCGGCGGGCAAACACGATATGGACGGCTATGGGAACTTCGGGATGGACGGCCTGCTTCTCGCGGCTCTCGAGGCGCACAACAAGGCCGATTTTGACAAGGCGGTGCGCATCTACAGCACCATCGTCGCCGAGAAACCGGACAGGGAGATAGCCTCGGTCGTCTACAAACACAGAGGCATGGCCTATTTCGCCCAGTCCAGATATCACGAAGCCCTCCAGGATTTCAGCTCCTGCCTGACCTTGGATCCCGAATGCTACAAGGCGCTCTATTATCGCGGCGTCGTGAAAAGCGTCCTTGAGGATTTTCTCGGCGCCGCTGAAGATTTCTCGGCGGCGCTGCAGATTCATCCTTATCACTTCTTCTCGCGGTACAGAAGGGCCCTCTGTTATTTCAAGATGGGCGACACGGCCACCGCCCATGCCGACTGCGAAGTAGCGCTCAGGATAGAGCCCGAAAACGCGCTGGCGCTGCATCTCTTCGCGAAAATAAAGGAAAAACTGGCGCTCGAGGATTTCTAGGAACAGCGAGGATATTGACAAGGGGAGCCATTTCTTGGTAGCTTGCACCCCGGACGCGGAGACGCGAGTTTTCGCGGTATTGGTCCCCATCGTCTAGCGGTCAGGACAGCGGGTTTTCATCCCGCCAACAGGGGTTCGATTCCCCTTGGGGATAACAGCGATCGGCAATGCAGTTGCGGAGCAACGGCAAGCCGGTCGCTTTTTTTTAGCCCTGCCATTTGAAGCTTATGTGCGTTGCCGCACAGATCATCGCAAAACCCCGGAGTATCCTTGTTTTGAAGACTCGCAAAAGGAGCATGGTATGAATGAAAACAAGGAACGACAAGGGCCTGAAGATTCGAAAAACAGAAAGTCATTTTCTTTCAGCCGGATATCCAGCTTGAAAAGACCTTACGAATATCTTTTGACGTCCAAACTGGTTCGCGCCTCCAAGCCGATCCTTAGCGCCGGCGTTGTCGTCTAGGGAAGTCTGCACATGGAAAATCAATACGCCTTGATTACGAACATAGGCATCGCGGCTTTCGCCTCTGCCATGAGCCTATGGCTCTGGATCTTCTCCAAGGCTATTAAAAAAGGAACGACGCCAAGTCAAGCTCTAAGGTATGTGCGCCACCGAACAGATAAAGCCGCGACTTCTTCTTATATTTATATCGAGACGAAAGAATCATGAGGCTTTGACGCCAGCGCTACATCATCGCGACCGCGCACAACGGTTCTGCGCGAAGCATGCCGCTCCGGAAAGCCTCCAAGGAAAGAAAAATGGTTCGCATAATTGTTAGCGTTGTCCTGTTAGTTCTTCTCGCGGCCCTTGTTACATTGAATCTCGGGTTCACAACCTCGGTCGATCTATTGGGAATTCGTCGTATGGAAAACGTTTCCATCGTAGCGGTAAGCGCCCTGAGCTTCGCCTTTGGCATCGTCTATTCCCTGTTCATCTACTTTGGAAGCTATCGTCACGGCAAGGCCAAAAGGCTTTTGGCTGACAAGGTGCGAAGCATTAGGGAACGAGGGAAACAGCTCGACATTCGCGAGGCCGAGAAAGACAAAGTCGATGGGGCGGCGATTGCCAACGCGAAAACGCAGACCGCCATGCCTCTGGATTGATATGACCTGCGCTTTTGAATCGGTTCATACGTTTTAAGCAAAGAAAGGAGTCATCGTCATGAATGGAAAATTGGATGTGGTGAAGGGCCGAATAAAGGAAGCAGCGGGCGTGCTGGTCGACAATAAGGAACTTCGCAACGAAGGCAAGGCGGATCAGGTAGCGGGCAAGGCAAAAGAGGTCGTTGAGGAGACCGTCCAGAAGATCAAGGAAGATGCCAGGAAGGTCATCAACCAGCAGACAATCACGAACTTCAACGGAAAAATGGACATAGCGAAAGGCCGAATCAAGGAAGCCGCAGGCGTATTGGCAGGCGACGAAGCGCTTCGCGTCGAAGGGAAGGCAGACCAGGTGGCCGGGAAGGCGAAGGAATTCGTCGAGACAACCGCCCAGAAAATCAGGGAAACCGCCCAGAAGACGATCGATCAGCTCAAAGACAAAGCCAAGCAATAATCGCTCAATCGAGAAAAACCCGCATGCCGCGCTCAGAGCCGGCATGCGGGTTTTTTAGCGTAAAGCATCATAAATCCGTTTTCATGCTCCAGAAAATCCTTCACGAGATGCCGAAATCCTCCAGCACATCCCTGTATTTATAGACGAATCGTTCGGCCTTCCTGACGCTCTCCTCGATGAGAGGGCTTAGGCCCAATGCCCTATAGACCGCCGTCAAGTCCTTGAAAGAGGGCTTCAGAAGCGGATGCTTAGGCGAGAAGAGCACGCAGCAGTCTTCGTAGGGCAGGATGGAAATATCGAAGGTGCCGATTTTCTTGGCCATGTTGACGGTGTCTTCCTTGTCGATCCCGATGAGGGGGCGAAAAACAGGGTGGTTGGCGGGCGCTTCGGTTATGGCCATGTTTTCCACCGTCTGGCTCGCTACCTGCCCCAGGCTTTCCCCGGTGATGAGGGCGTCCGCGCCTATCTTGAAGGCGATGCTGTCGGCGGCTTCCATCATGGCTGATCTCAGCATTATCGTCGTCGCGTCTTCATTGGCGAGCTTTTTTATCTGGATTTGCACGTCGGTGAAGGGGACTACCCAAAGACGGATCGAGCCACACCAGGCCGCTATCCGCAGGGCGAGGTGTTCCACCTTCCGCTGCGCCTCGACCGAGGTGTAAGGATAGGCATGAAAGTAGACGCATTCGAGAGGGGCGCCGCGCTTGGCCATCATGTAGCCGGCCACTGGCGAATCGATGCCTCCGGAGAGGAGGAGAAGTCCCTTGCCGCTCGTGCCCGAGGGCAGGCCGCGCGGTCCCGGCTCGGTGTGGCCGTAGACGTAGGCTCTTTCCCGGATCTCTATATTGACGACGAAATCGGGTTCGTGGACGTCGACGGATAGGGCGGGAAATGTATCGAGAATCGCTTCGCCGGCCTTGGCGGACATCGCGTAGGAGCCCAGCGGGAAACTTTTGTCGGATCGGCGGGTTTCGACCTTGAAAACTTTATTGCCGGCCGCCAAGGCCTTGCCGGCGACGAGTCCCGCTGCCTCCAGGATCGATTCTATGGTCTTGGGGCAGACGTATGCCTTCGAGTAGCCATTGAGGCCGGGGCAGCGGCTCAGGACGAATTCCGCGCGCTCGGTGTAGCGCTCGTCGACGGAGAGGAAAAAGCGGCCCGGGAATTCCTCGATTTTGCAGCCTACGTCGCCCATGCGCTTGTGCAGCTGCTGGATGAGACGTCGCGTGAATTCTTTCTGATTTTCTTTTTTAAGGAGTATTTCGCCCGGTTTTATGAGGAACAGCGTTTCCATGATGCTGTGTTGTATCAGGTTTTAAGTCTGCGATACAAGTCTTCGGCCATAGAGAGGAAGGATTCGATATCGGCCTCGGCTGTATCGGGTCCGAAGGAAACGCGGATGGAGGAAAAGGAGAGTTCCTCGGGCAGTCCCATGGCGTCGAGGATTCTTCTGCCTTTGGTCTTGTGGGTGTGGGAGCAGGCCGAACCGGTGGAAACGGCGATGTCGGCGTCGGATAGGGCGCGGGCGAGCACTTCGCCGCCCAGGCCGGGGAAGGCGGCGGAGACAATCCAGGGGCTCCAGCGCGGGTCGCCGGCCACGCGGCTTGGCGGCACCACGCAGGCGCCGGGAATCGCGCGGATGCCGTCCAGGAGGAGCCGCTCCAGGGCCTGGGCGCGGGGAAGTCTCGCGTCCAGCGAGGCGGCAGCCTTTGCGGCGCAGAGCGCGAAAGCGTGTATACCGAATAGGTTCTCGGTGCCCGAGCGAATGCCGGATTCCTGGCCGCCGCCGACGGCGAGGGGGTCGATGGCTTTGGAATGCCACAGGGCGCCGACGCCCTTGGGGCCCTGTATCTTATGGGCGGAAAAGGCCGCGCTTGTCACCCGCCCGCCGGAAAGCCTGAGGGGCACCTTACCCAGTGCCTGGACGCAGTCGACGTGGAAGAGCGGAGACCTGATGCCGAGGCTCGAGGCCGCCGACGCCGCGGCGCGGCCGATGGCGTCGATATCCTGTACGGCGCCGGTCTCGTTGTTGACGGCCATGACGGCCACGAGCCTCGTCGTCGGGCGCAGGGCTTCGCCGATTTTTGACGGCTGCACGATGCCGTCCGCGTCGGGTTTCACGAAGGTGACGGAGAAGCCCAGGCGCGAGAGCGTCTCGGCCTGCGCGTCTATCGCGGCGTGTTCGATGGCGGAAACGACGAGATGCGGTTTTTCGGTCGCCGAGGTCCTTATCGCCCCCGTTACCGATTCGGCTTTTTTCGCGAGCCTGAAGAGGGAGAGGAGGGGAATCTGGTCGGCTTCGGTGCCCGACGCGGTGAACGCGAGATTCCCGCCCAGGGATTTTACGCCGGAGGCCAAGGCCAGCGAATCCAGAAATGAGGCGCGCGAGCCTTCCAGGATTTCCCTCGCCGCCTTTCCCTCCTTATGCTGACTGGAAGGATTGGCGAAATGGTCGAATGTGGCATGAAGCGCCTGAAGCGCGATGGCGGAATCCGGCGGCGTCGTAGCCGCCCAGTCAAGATACTTCATCGTATGGGTCCAGTTCCCGTATCATTCTTCGTAACGGCGGTCGACGATGGATACGGGCTCCCGACCCGACGCGAACAGTTCCTTGGAAAGGTAGAGGGCACAGTAGCAGTTGCCGAATTCCGGCACATCGAGTCTGGACCAGACACAGGGGCAGATAGCCTTGCTGTCGGCTTCCCTGGAGCCCTCAGTATCCCTGCAGGGACAGAGGTAATAGCCGTAGCGATTGAAATTGGTGGTCAGCCCTTCGATGAGACTTTCATAGAACGGTTCGTCGGGATTGAGTTCCCATCCCTGTTTTTGCGCGACCATTCTCGAGAAAAGCCTCGTCTGCTCTTGCGTTTTCTGGTTCATCATTCCTCCGTCAGCCCAAGTGTCCTGACCCAGTCGGGCTTGATGAAGCCGACGAGATGGGCCGCATCGTCGATAACGGCGAAGGGGAAGGCCACGTTTTCCTTGAATCGTTCCCTGAGGATGGCTTTGATCTCGTTCTTCGTCTCTATGGGCAGTTGGTCGACATAGATATATTTATAGGCGATGTCCTTCTCTTCGAGGTAAGCCAGGGCTCTTTTGCAGAAGCCGCAGGTGGAGAGCGCGTAGACGACGATATCGTGATTGCGCTGCGTTCCTTCAATCTGTATGTACGCAAGTTCGTTGAGGTTCATGATATCTCCTTTCTCCTTGTAGTATATAAGTCTTCCACTTCGCTCGCATAGCGCTCCGCGTCGAATTTCTTGCGTAATCCCGAAGCCACCATGGAGCGTACGTTGCCGAAAAGAGCTCTCTGCGGCCATGGACGGTCGTGTCTTCCAAAGCACCAGGCCACACCGGCATAGCCGTTGGGGTCCCTTCCGTCGATAGAGTATCGGTCATTAAGTCGTATCGCGAGGCTGAAGGCTTCTGCCGGGTCGGCGAACCAGGAGAGGAGCCGCTTGCCCCAGTACATCCGCATGTAGTTGTGCATTTTCCCCGTGAGCAGCATTTCCTTCTGGGCAGCGTTCCAGTACGGGTCGGCGGTGAGGCCGGCTTCCAGCTCCGCTACGCTGTAGAGCGTCTTTCTGTCGTCTCGCTCGGACAGGCTTTTCCTGGCCCATTCGGGCGCGGCGGATTCATAACGGTCGTAACCGGGGTTGAAGAGGACGAAGTTGAGCGCGAGCTCGCGCCTCACGACGAGCTGCTCGACATAAACTTGCGCGGCGCTCTCCGAATGCCCGAGGGCCGTTCCGGCCAGCGCCACGGGGGATACCTGGCCAAAATGCAGATAGGGGCTCATATCGCTCTGGCCCGCTCCGCAGGGGTCGTTCCGGTCCTCGGCGTAGCGCTCGAGCGCTCCTGACGAGAGAAATTCGCCGAAACGGGCCATGCCGGCCAGCCGGCCCGGGACGAACCGAGGCTTCTGCAGGGCGAGAAGGGGATCTCCCGCCGCCGCGTCCCCGTAGCTCGCGAACAGTTCGTCGCGCGATGGAAAATCCGAGGCTCCGGCCGATACGCGGCATTCAGGTACGGGAAAGCCTTCTCCCGATTCGGTGGATTTAAGGAAGAAGGGCAGTTTGGCCGAAATTTTCTTCCGCAGGGTGGCGGCTGACCACTCCAGGTGGTCGCTCGCCGCGAAAGGCGGCACGACGGATTCTGTTTCGACGAGGATCATGGGCGGCATCCCGCGCATCGCCGCTATTTCCTTTCTCCAGGCTCGCTCGAAGGCTAGTTTGCCCTCGTCCGCCACGAGTATGGCGGCGCCGCGGGCGTATTCGGCTACTTTGGAGGTCATGCCGCCTGCGTCGATGCAGAAGAGGGCGCCTCGCTGCCTGAGGTCCCGCGCGCATTCGCGCAGTCCTTCCAGCATGAAGTGGTAATGGGCAGGCACAGCCTCCGGATAATCAACCAGAACGAAAAGGACGAGGAGGGGAAGGCCCAGCGTATTGGCGAGATGGAATCCGAGGTCCAGGGCCGGATTTTCCCTCGATCGCTGGGCTTTCTGCATCCAGACAAGGACATAGTTCGCGGATTTCTTGGGATAAGCCTCGGGCTGGAAGGTCATGCGCGCCTGTTCTATCGAGGCCGCGCCGGCGCGCGCTTCCCCCGTCAGGACTGCTCCCGTCAGGCTGGCCAGGTTCCTTTCAGCGTTGCTGTTCATAACGGTGGAGGCTCCTCGCGAGGAGGAATCCGGCCGCGTAAAGAATGCTCGCCAGGACGAAGGGCAGCTGGGGCGCCGCGGAGTAGAGGAGGCCGGCCAGCCAGCCCACGGGAATGCTGAAGAACATCATCAGCGCTTGGATGAGACTGAATCGATCGCTTTTCTGATCCGCGGCGGTGCTGTTCATGAACACTGTGTCGCGGAAGGTCTGGAGAAGCGCATAGGAAGCCTGGAGGGAAGGAAAGATGAGAATCGCCGAAAGAGGCGATCCCTTGGGCATCAGTATGAAGAGAACCTGGGCGACGAGGCAGGCAAGGAATGCGTTGGCCAGGTGTTCCCGGTTCTTCAGGGCCTTCTGGCGCGGAAGGATGAAGAAGAAGATCACGAGGCTGACGACAGCGCTCAGGGCGGGGACGGCGGATACCACGAAGGAGGAGAGTCCCTTTATGTCCTTCATGTAGAGAATTCGGAAGAAATCGATGGAGAGCACAGCGTTGCCGATGAAATAAATACCCGTCATCCTTATGAAAAAGGGATCCCGCAGCGCCAGGCGGGCGCTGGGAACCTGCTGCCACACGAGCCTGAGGAGGCCTTGACCCTTGGTCTTTGTTTTGAGGTAAACGCCGGTTTTCGTTTCGCTGGTGCCGATATAACGAAGAATGAACATCAACGTCAGGATGACGGAGCCGACCCAGAAAATGCCGCGCATGGCCGGAACGATGCCGGCGCTGGCGATGATCATTCCCCCCGCGAAGGTGGTGAAGCCGCCGAAGGTTCCAATGAGATTGATGTAGCTGAATATGGTGGCCCGCTGGCTCTCGTCGGCGTCTTCGGAGATGAGGAGATTCCATGAGACATAGACGATCCTCACGGCGGCGTTAGTGACCGCGGCCACGAGAAACCAGAGGAAACTGCGCGAAATCGCCCAGAGCGCCATCGACAGGGACCAGGCGATGAAATCGAGCCACATGCTCGTGTTTCTTCGGCCGAACTTGTTGGTTATCGGAGCGGCCAGCGTATAGAAGAGGAGGCCCGCGGCGATGTTGGCCGAATTGACGAGACCCATCTGCACTTCGCTCAGGCCCAGCTGCCTCTGGTAGAGGGGCATGTAATAGGCGACCATGGGGCCGAAAAACGCCCAGAGCGGTTCGATGGCGATGCATGAGCGCGCGTTCCGCGGAAGGCTTCTGAATCCTGTCATTATGGCTTACTATGCCCCAGCCCCGGAGCCTTTTCAAGGCGTCGGGGCGGCGGCAATCGCATAATTGCGCAAAGGCCGCTTTTCCTGTAAAGTGAGGCCATGCACGAAAAGGAACTCATCCGCAATTTCTGTATCATCGCCCACATAGATCACGGCAAATCTACGTTGGCCGACCGCTTCATTGAAAAGGCCCACCTTGTGGACGAGCGGAAGATGCAGAATCAGATGCTCGACAATATGGACATCGAAAGGGAAAGGGGAATCACCATAAAGAGCCAGGCGATCACCTTGCCCTACCTTGCCCAGGACGGGAAGAAATACACGCTCAACCTCGTCGACACGCCGGGACATGTGGATTTTTCCTACGAGGTTTCGAGGGCCATCTCCTCCTGCGAGGGAGCCATCCTCGTCATCGACGCCACGCAGGGCGTGCAGGCGCAGACCCTCTCCAATATGTACATGGCGCTCGAGCACGATCTCGAGATTCTGCCCGTCATCAACAAGATAGATATGCCCGCCGCCGACGTCGAAGGCGTACGGCGCCAGATCGACAAGGATCTCGGCCTCGACGGAGAAGCGGCCCTCGCCGTTTCGGCTAAGATGGGCATCGGCATCGATGAGCTCTTCGAGGCTATCGTCCAGCGATTTCCCGCCCCGAGAGGCTCCTCCGACGATCCCCTCCAGGCCCTCATTTTCGACTCGCACTACGACGCCTACAAGGGCGCCATCGTACATGTGCGCGTCATAAGCGGAAAAATGAAGAAAGGCATGAACATCCGCTTCATGTCGAGCGGCGCCATCCACGAGATCGAGGAAGTCAGCCTCTTCAAGATCGATCAGTCGAGCGATACTGACATGCTGGCCGCTGGCGAGGTAGGCTATGTGACGGCGGGCATCAAGACGGTCAGGGACGTCAGGGTCGGCGACACCATCACCGACAATGACAATCCCTGCCTCTCCGCGCTTCCCGGTTTCAAGGAGATAAAGCCCGTCGTCTTCAGCTCTATTTATCCCATGGACTCGGCCGAGTACGACGACCTCAAGGAGAGCATCGAAAAGCTGATGCTCAACGACGCTTCCCTGATATGCGAAAAGGACAGCTCCCTCGCGCTGGGCTTCGGGTTCCGCTGCGGATTCCTGGGGCTCCTTCATCTGGAGATCATCCAGGAAAGGCTGGAGCGGGAATTCAACCAGTCCATCATCATGACGGCCCCGTCGGTGCGCTATAAGCTTAAACTCCAGAACGGCGAGACCGTCTTCATCGACAATCCCAGCCAGTATCCCGACCCCTCGCGGATAGACAGCGCCGAAGAACCTTTCATCAAGGCGCAGATCATCACGCCCGTGGCCTATATCGGCAACCTGATCTCGCTCTGCATAGGCAAACGCGGCGAACAGCGATCCTTCACGCATCTGGACGAGAAACGCGTCGAGCTCGTTTTCGAGATGCCGCTGGCCGAAGTGCTCTTCGACTTCTACGACAAGCTGAAATCGACGAGCCGCGGCTACGCCAGTTTCGACTACGAAGTGACGAGCTATCGGCCGACCAACCTCGCCAAGCTGGATTTCCTCATCAACGGTGATCCCGTGGACGCTCTATCAATGTTGGTCTACCGCGACGGGTCCTACGACAGGGCCCACAAGGTTTGCGAGCGGCTCCAGAGGAATATTCCGCGCCAGCAGTACAAAGTCGCCATTCAGGGCGCCATAGGCGGTCAGATCATCGCGCGGGAGACCGTCAATCCCGTGCGCAAGGACGTTCTGGCCAAGTGCTACGGCGGCGACATCAGCCGCAAGCGCAAGCTTCTCGAGAAGCAGAAAGAGGGCAAGAAGCGCATGAAGATGGTGGGCAATATCGAATTGGGCCAGGACGCCTTCCTCGCCGTTCTCAGGACCGACGACGACGAGACCTGATTCCGCGCGTTGATACCGCGCAACGCTACGACATGCAGCGCTGTGAAAAGAATATATGAAGAGGGCCGCCAGGGTAAAAACCCTGGCGGCCCTCTTTCTTGTAAACGCAGGCTATTTCAGTTCGCGGCTTTGGGCGCTTCCGTGGTTGTCGTTTCGGTGGTAGCGCTGGCGTTTGGCTGGGCCGCGGCCGTGCTGCTCGTCTTGAAAATCTTGAAGAAGGTCGTGCTGAACTCATCCTTGAATTTCTTGCTCTTCAGGAACGTATCCCTGGTCTGCGTGTCGATCGTCTGCTGGTGGAAGTAGGGATAGGCGAATTTGACCATGACCGTATCGTCATCCGAAGCTTCCTTGTCCTCGGTCACGGCGAAAACGATGACATTGTCGCCCACGACGAGGGGTTTGGAGACTTTGCCTTTGGTCTGGGTGAAAAGCTCGGTCATGAAGGCTTCATCCTGTTCGGCGGCCTGCAGGGCGGGATCACTGTTCTGGAAGGGCGTCTGGAGGAGAGGGATCTGCTGGTTGTAGGCATAGAAGGTGGGATTGCCCACATTCACGATGAAGGGACCTGCCGATTGTATGCTGAGGCCCGCTTGTTTGGCGGCGCTCTGGAACTTTGCCCCATCGACGGATGAAATGAGGGTGTTGGCCTTGGCGATAGCCCAGCTCTCGAGGGTTCCTTTTTCCTTGTCGTTGATATAGAACCGAACCTCGTCCAGCGTGGCTTGTTTGCCGAAATCGGGCATCACAAGTTCGCCGTTGACCTTGAAAAAGGCCCAAGCCTTGTCGGCTATCTTGTAGACATCGGAGATCTCGCCTTTGGGAAGAGCGGCCACTTTCGCGGCGTCGTCTTTATTGGCGAAACCTTCGGCGAAGGTATAGTAATAGACGGTGCCGGCGTCTCCGCCCTTGTCCGCGTAAGCGTCCTGCGAATGACTCTTGGCAGCGTCTTCGAAGGAAAGCTTGTTTTCCTTCACCTGGGCGAGAATTTTCTTGGCATCGGCTTCCGAGCTGGTTACCGTGACGCGGGAAACCTCAAGGGTCTTGAATAGGTCGGCGTTCTTGTTGCCCCACGCGGCCACTTCTTCGGCCGGATAGTCGGAGAGCGGCAAGGCGGCATAGGAAATTGTGCGCTGGGGTTTAGCCATCGAGGCTACGAAGGCGATCTCAGCCGAGCTTGGAGCCAATGTATACAGATCCTCGTAATAGCGCCTGACGGTGTAATCTTCTTTCGTGTTCTTGCGCAGGGTGAGGCGCGTGGCGGACGCTGACTTGTTGTATTTCTCGATGGAGAATTTTCCGTCTTCCTGGAATTCCGGGAGGGTGGCGATGGCTTCGTCGAGACCTTTTTCCGTCAGTCTGAAACCGCTGTCGTTCACGGTCTTGATGACGGCCGTCCTGATGGCGGCGCTCTGGAAGGCCATGCTCCATACCTGGTAGGCATAAAGCTGGAAGTTCTGTTCGGAAAGCCCCTGCTGACGCAGATAGTCGTTGATCTGCGCCACCTGGCTAGCGAAGTACGAGCCTGAGGTATAGGTGATGGGTTTTCCCGCCCAGCTGCCGAAAGTCGGCGACTGACTGGAGGAACCCATACCGCCGCCGATCGATGGTATGAACACAAAGGCGATGACGGTGATTATCAGGATGACAATCGTTCCCCCGTAGACGAAGGGGTTCTTCACGCCGCGTTTGGAGGGCTTTTTCTGGACTTTCTTCGCCTCGGCGCCTTCGGGATTGTTGATCTGGGATGCCATAGTATTCCTTCTGAAAACAGTATTCAAAAAGTATCGGGAGCTACGGTACCATGATAGGCATTGACTGTCAACGATGCGATATCGCCGAAAGCCAGCTCGAGGCTTCGGATTTGTTCGGAAATTCTTTCCATATAGGCGATTCGCCGCTGGCTTCCACGCCGTTTCCTTCATGGGCGGAGAGCTGAAAGGGAGGAAAGTCGGCCTTGTAATCCATCGTGGCGGCCCGCGGCACCCAGAATCCCAGATAGTAGTATTCTTTTCCCCAGCGCAAGGCCATCTCGGATTCGGCGAAAATCGAATAGGATCCCAGGCTTCGTCTGCTCTCGTCAGGATCGAAGGAGAAATAGACCGACGACAAACCGTTGGGGAGAATGTCCAGAAAGCCTATCGCGCAGAGTTTGCCGGCTGCGTCGCGGTACTCGGAAATAGCCGCCATGGGCGCCTCGAGCATTCCCCGATACGCCGATTCGAGAGAGGTTTTGGATGTTTCGGCCGCGGGGAAGGCTTCTTTGTGGCGTGTTCTGATATATTTTTCATACAACATGAAGTGATCTTGCCTGAAATCCGCCGGAACCAGCTTTATGGAGATATCCCGGTTCAAGCGCTTCAGTCTTTGAAAACGCTTTCCGGCAAATATCTTTGACGAGCAGAGTCTTATGGGAATGCACCGCGAACAGTCTTCGCAGCGATAACGATAGAGTATATTCCCGGATCTTCTCCATCCGAAGGGAATGAGGGCTTCGTAGTCCTGGAAAAGAGATTCCCCCGGGAGAAATTCGCCGATGGATGTTTTACCAGGAACATAAGGGCAGGGCTCTGAGAAAGTAAGAAGCGGGGTAGTTTTCACGTCGTGGAAAATTGTAGGACATTCTGAGCCTTTGCGTCCATATAGTCACACAGGCAGCCGTTTTCGACTTGATGAACACGATTTTGAAGCAGTATGTTTATCGTATGAGCATCATGACGCGAACTGGCGATGATGGCGATACGGGACTCTGGTCGGGAGAAAGGGTGGGCAAGGACGATCTGCGCGTCGAGGCCTACGGCACGATCGACGAGCTCTCCTCGGCGCTGGGTATCGCGAGGCATATCTGCATGGAAGACGAAGTCCTCTACGCCATAGAAGAGATTCAGCGCATACTATTCCGCGTCGCCGGCGAACTCGCTTCGGTAGGCATTCCCTTCGACCGGCCGATTACAGCCGGCGACGAGGCGAAAATTGCCGCGAAGACCTCATCGCTCGAAGAGAGAATTCCGCTGCGGGGTTTCGTCATTCCGGGCATGACGGCAGGATCGGCCGCCCTGGATATGGCCAGAACCATAGCCAGACGCGCCGAACGCAGGGTCGTAGCGCTCGCCAGAAAGGAAGAGGTCTCCATCGACTTGAGGAAATTTCTCAACAGACTCTCTGATTATATTTTCATGCTTGCCAGGGCCGAGGAAGTGGCCGCGGGCAAGCTGACCTTCGCGTGACAAAAACCTTTCAGGGGGATTCCCATGAAACTATATTCGCGTCGACAGATGACGCTGGGCATTGCCGCTGGAGTGCTCGTGAGCGCCGCCCTCATTTTCGGTTCCGCTTTTTTTCTGGCCAGGAGCGGACTGTTCCAGGTCGATAAGGATCAGGATTCCAGCCAGTCAACCATCGAGCCGACTTCCGTCGGTTCCCAGGCCCTCCAGGGACAGATAGCCGCGGAGGGAAAGAATGCTACGTCCAACCCCGACGAGTACCAAAACCCCTCAGGCTTGACATATTCAACGGATGAACGCGAGAGCATCAGCCTCTATGAGCGATACAACGAATCGGTCGTCAATATCACGACCGAAGTCGTCAACATCAACTGGTTCCTCGAGCCCGTTCCCCAAAGTGGAGGATCCGGCTCGGGCTCCATCATAGACACGAAGGGTCATGTCCTCACCAATTACCATGTCGTACAGGGCGCCTATAAGCTATTCGTGAACATGGCCGACGGCAGTCAGTACGAAGCCTCGGTCGTGGGGGTCGATTCCCAGAATGACCTTGCCGTCATCCGCTTCAATCCGCCCTCGGGAATGGTGCTTCGGCCGATTTCCTTCGGATCGTCCAAAGGGCTCAAGGTAGGACAGAAGGTGCTGGCCATCGGCAATCCTTTCGGCCTTGAACGGACCTTGACCCAGGGCATAGTCTCGGGCCTGGGGAGACCGATACAGAAGGATGAAAAGACCATCCTCCAGAACATGATCCAAACCGACGCTTCCATAAATCCGGGGAATTCCGGCGGTCCGCTCTTCAATTCGGCCGGACAGATGGTCGGCATCAATACGATGATCTATTCGCCTTCCGGCGGTTCGGTCGGCATCGGTTTCGCCATACCCGTCGATACGGCGAAGCGCATCATTCCCGAACTCCTCAAGGAGGGAAGGGTGCGGCGCGGATGGATAGACATGGAAGCCATACAGCTTTTCCCCGCCCTCCTTTCCTATCTCGAAAAGTCCAGCTACGCTTCGCCCGTGGAAAAAGGACTTCTCGTTTCGGCTATCAAGGGCGGCAGCGATGCGGACAAGGCTGGCCTCAAGGGCGGAAGCGTAGCCGTCCGCTATGGAACCTCCACCTTCAAGATCGGCGGGGACATCATCGTCAGCGTGGACGGCCAGTCCATAGACAGCATAGCCGATCTCTACACCGCGCTCGAGGACAATAAGCCCGGCGAAAAGGTCTCGGTAGAGTTCTATCGCGGAAAGCAGAAAATGAGGACGACGGTAACGCTCACGGAACAAGTCCAGGAAAAATAACCGGAAAAATAAAAGGAACAGCGATGAAACCATTCAAGGTCGTAGCCCCCTTCGAACCGGCGGGCGATCAGGGGAGCGCGATCGGTACCCTTGTCGAGGCCGCGAAGTCGGGAACCAGATTCATGACGCTGAAAGGCGTTACGGGTTCGGGTAAAACTTTCACGATGGCCAAGGTGATAGAGGCGCTGCAGAAACCCACCCTCATCATTTCGCACAATAAAACCCTCTCCGCCCAGCTCTATCGCGAATTCAAGAGTTTTTTCCCCGAGAACGCGGTCGAATACTTCGTGTCCTACTACGATTATTACCAGCCTGAGGCATATGTGGCGTCCAAGGATCTCTACATCGAGAAGGACTCAAGCATCAACGACGAAATCGACAGGATGCGGCTTTCCGCCACGGCGGCCCTCATGGAACGCCGCGACGTGATAATCGTGGCGACCGTTTCCTGCATTTACGGCTTGGGTTCACCCGACCTCTACCGGGAAATGAGGATCTACCTCGACAAGGGCATGGTGCTGGATCTGGAGACGGTCAAGCGCAATCTCGTCAATCTTCAGTACGAACGGAACGATATGGTCCTCGAGCGGGGAAGGTTCAGGGTCAGGGGCGATATGCTCGAGATATTTCCCGCTTACCTGGAGGAAGCCTACCGAGTAGAACTGGATTTCGATACCGTGGCGAGAATCCGCAAGTTCGATCCGCTGACCGGCCACGCCGGAGACGACCTGGACGAGGCTGTCATCTATCCGGCCAAGCATTTCGTCATGCCCGAAAACCAAGTTCAAAAAGCGGTCTCCAGGATCAAGGAAGAGCTCGAAGCGCAGTACGAGCTTTTCATGAGCCAGAACAAACTCATCGAAGCGCAGCGGATCAAGTCGCGCACCGAATACGACATCGAGATGATGGAAGAGATGGGGTACTGCTCGGGAATCGAGAATTACTCGGCGCCGCTTTCGGGACGGGGCCCGGGCGAAAGACCCGGCGTACTGCTCGATTATTATCCAAGCGATTTCATGACCTTCATCGACGAATCCCACGTAACCCTCTCGCAGATAGGCGCGATGTACTCCGGGGACAGGAGCAGGAAGACTTCCCTCGTGGATTACGGCTTCAGGCTGCCTTGCGCCCTCGACAACAGGCCTCTCAAGATCGAGGAATTCGAATCCATGGTGAAGCAGGTAGTCTACGTTTCGGCCACTCCAGGCAAGGTGGAGATGGACCGTTCCTCGGTGGTTGCCGAGCAGATGATTCGCCCGACGGGGCTCGTGGATCCCGCGATTGAAGTCAGGCCGACCGAAGGACAGATGGAGGATATCTACGCGAGAGTAAAGGAGCGGGCGGCCATCGGTGAACGCAGCCTCATCATCACGCTTACCAAGAAAATGGCCGAGGAGCTGACGGAGTATCTGAGCGGCCTTGGATTGAGGGTGCGCTATATCCACTCCGAAGTCGAAACCATTGAGCGCGTAGAGATCCTGACGCAGCTGAGAGCCGGCGAGTTCGACGTGCTGGTGGGAATAAACCTCCTCCGCGAAGGCATCGATCTGCCCGAAGTATCGTTCATCGCCATCCTGGACGCCGACAAGATAGGATTCCTGCGATCGGCCACGAGCCTCATCCAGATAGTGGGAAGGGCGGCCAGGAACGCCGCCGGTCTCGTCGTCATGTACGCCGACAGGGAAAGCGACGCCATGAAGATCGCCATCCAAGAAACAAACCGGAGGAGGGCGATACAGGTAGCCTATAACATCGAGCACGGCATCACGCCGACGACCATCCGGAAGTCGGTGCACGACATCCTGGAACGGCACAAGGAAGAGAAGATCGACACGACCCTCGACGAAGTCAGCTTCCTCAAGAAGACCCACAACATGCTCGTGCCGGAGCAGCGAAAGTCCCTCGTCAAAGCCCTCGAGCAGCGCATGCTGGAACATGCCAAGAATCTGGAGTTCGAGGAAGCGGCGCTCATCCGCGATGAAATCGCTCGCGTAAAAGAAGGCGGCGATGTATAATCGCCTTAACTTTTAGGCCATAAAGCAAATTCAAGGAAGTTCCGATGCAAAAAAGGCCCAGCGGGGAATTCGCCGTAGAGGATGCCTATTTCCCTGTCATAGACGCGCACTGCGATGCGCTTCTCGCCGTCATCGGCAAGAGCCAGATTCCCGGCGATACGGGAAGGCGTGATTTTCTCGCGAGAAACGAAATCAGCCATATCGACCTCCCCAAACTCCTGGAAGGAAGAGTCCGCTGTCAATTCATGGCGCTTTTTGCCGAAGACGAAGATCTGCCGCGTGTAAAAGCCTATACGCATGGACTCATCGATGAGTTCGAGGCGATCTGCGCCAGAGCCGAAGGCCGGATGTTCGCCGTCAGGACCGCTTCGGACCTGGATAAGGCTTTGCCGGGAACGAGCGTGGGCGGCCTTCTCTCCATTGAAGGAGCCGAAGCCCTGGAAGGCAGCCTGGATTCCGTGGATGAATTCTACGGCCGCGGCGTGCGCGCCATCGGCATCACCTGGAACAGGCGGAATGCCTTCGGGCGCGGCGTCCGGGCCGAAGGAGAGGACGGTTTGACGCCGCTGGGCCGCGAACTCGTGGAAAAAATGGAGTCCATGGGCATGATCGTGGACTGCTCCCATCTCTCGGACAAGGCCTTCGACGACCTTGCCCAGGTGGCCAGGAGACCATTCATCGCGTCGCATTCCAACGCCCGCAGCCTGAACGACCATCCGCGCAACCTCGAGGACCGGCAAATCAGGCGGATCGCGGAAGGGGGCGGCGCCGTCGGGGCCGTCTTCGTGCCCAATTTCGTATCCATGAAGCCCGAGAAATCCTTCCTCGAACACCTGATCGACCATATAGACCACATCGTCAACGTAGGCGGATTGGATTCGGCCGCCCTGGGCTCGGATTTCGACGGCTACCGTTGCGTGGAAGGCCATGTTCTGGCGGACGCATCCGAGTTTCCCATCCTGGCGCAGGCCCTCTCGCGGCGCGGCTACGCGGCGGGGCAGATCGAAAAGATCTTCTCGAAGAACTGGGAGAGGGTCATCCGTGAGATTCTCTAGGTGAAAGGACGCAAGATAGCCCTCATCGGCTTCATGGGGAGCGGCAAAAGCTGCATCGGCAAGGTTCTGGCCTCGAGACTGGCGGTTTCTTTCATGGATACGGATGAGGAGATAGAGCGCGTCAGCGCGCGCAGCATCCGCGAAATATTCGAAAGCGAAGGGGAAGCAGCCTTCAGGAAGCTGGAGGAGGAAATCCTTTCAGGTCTTGGCCGGCGCGGCGACGACTTCGTCCTTTCCTGCGGCGGCGGCATCGTCATGTCGCCCGCCAACAGAATGCTCCTCGCGAGCGCTTACGACACCGTCTGGATCGATGTCCCCCTCGCGGAACTCCTGCGCAGGCTGGCGGGCGAAACCGGCCATCGCCCCCTCCTCAATTCCGACGACTACGCGAGAAAGGCCGAAGAACTTCTGCGCGTCAGAAGGCCGTTCTACGAGGAGGCCAGCCGATTCGTCTATCGTTGGAAGGAAAACGAATCCACGAGCGATTCGGCCGGCGCCATAATGGAAATTCTGGGCGACAGCCGCTGAATCAGTCGGCCGCGGCATACAGAGGACAGCCGCTGAATCAGTCGGCCGCGGCATACAGAGGATAGCCGCTGAATCAGCCAGCCGCGGCGTGCAGTGGCAGGATGCCGCACTTCCGCGGATCGATGGAAAGCCTGATTTTCTCGCCCGGGACGATTCTGGACGAAAGATCGGTTTCCATCTCGATGACATCTTCCGCGCCGGGGATTTCGACGCCAGGGATCTCCGCCCCGAAGCTGTCGATCTGCTGTCCGGAAAGCATGGGCCTTAGCGCTATCCTTCTGTAATTGCCCTGGAATACCACCCTTTCCACGATAGCGTCCATGCGGTCGATGCCAGCCACTCCCGCCGCGGCCGAGGCTTCAGTTAAAAAGACCGCCTTCCTAGGAATGAAGAAAAAGACGCCACGTCCCCCGCCGTCCTTTCCGACTGCCTTGTAGGCGGCCGCGGCGCATGTAAAGCGGCCGAAGGGAGTGACGGCCACCATCAAGCCCTCTCCACGAGGTTCAATGGCCTTCAGCGGCAGGAGAGAGCCCAGCCCGAGGAAGCGGACGCACCAGGCGTCAGGCGGATTCTCGTAGATGGCCTGGGGCGTGCCTCTGGCGAGAATCCTTCCCTCGTTCATGAGGAAAACCCTGTCGCCCAATTCCAGGGCTTCTTCGACATCGTGGGTTACGTGAAGCGCGGTTATGCCTTCGCGCGAGAGCGTCGAACGCAGATAAGCCCGTAGTTCCCGCCTGAGTGGCGCGTCGAGCGAGGAAAGCGGCTCGTCCATGAGGAGTAGACCCGGCTTTATCGCGATGGCTCTCGCGAAGGCCAGCCGCTGCCGTTCGCCGCCTGACATGGCGAAAGGCCTGCGATCGAGCAGCGCAGTTATTTTCAGTTTTTCAGCCAGGGTTTTGACGATGACGCCAGCCTCTGTCCCGCGGATTTTTCTCCGCCCGAGGCCGAACTCGATGTTTTCCCTCCCTGTCAGATGATCGAAAAGGGCGAGGTCCTGGAATACGAAGCCGATATTGCGCTTTTCCGGCGGTAAAAGACCGATTTCCCTGCCCTCGACAATTATGCTCCCCGAGTTCTGGCGCTCCAGGCCGGCTACGCATCGGAGCAGCGTGGTTTTGCCGCAACCCGATGGCCCCAGTATGACGCCTGTCATGCCCTTCTCCAGGGCGAGGGATGCCGAGAGGCTGAAATCTCCGCGCGCGAAGCCGAGCCCTGAAATTTCAAGATGATTCATTGGTCCTCTCTTTGAAGAAAAAAGCGACGCTCGTGAAGATCGCCAAGATGATTCCCACCGCGCAAGCCTCGTTGAAGCGATAGGATGAGGTGAGTCTGTAGAGCAAAAGGGGGAGGGTTTCGTACTTCCCGCTTCCGAGTATGAGAGGAATATTGACATCGCCCATAGTGATGGAGAAGGCAAAGGCGGCGGCGCTGGCCACCGAGGGCGCTATGATGGCCGCGTCCACGCGCGCGAGAGCGTGGTATGGCCCCGAGCCAAGCGTCCGCGCCGCCTCGTTCTTTCTCCTGTCGATGGCGGAGAAGGCGGCCGACAGGGACCGGGCGACAAAGGGCCACGCGATCGATGTCTGGCCGATCACGATGAGGAATCCGCCGCTGGAATCGAGCAGCGCGCTCCATCCCGCCGTAATGAGCGCGGGCGAAAGGGCGAGCGGCAGTAAAGTGATCCAGCCGCTTAGCGATGCTCTCGTGCCGCCAATGCCGATTACGCCCCGAAAGCCGCCCGGGCCTTTGCCCAGTGTCGTTCTTTCGCCGTAATGGGATGAAGCGGCGACCGCCAGGCCGAAAAAAGTAGCCAGAAGCGCGGCCGATCCGCTCAGGAGAAGACTGTTGGCCGCGGCTTTCAGCAGCGGGGCGCCGCCGACGAGGTTGGTGCCGGACGGCCGCGTCCCGAAGATGTTCAAGCCAAGCAAGCGCGCGAAATTATCCAGCCCGAACCGGGTACCTCCAGCCATGGAGCTTCGAACCATAAAGGCCTCGGCGGTGAGCGCTAAAAGAGGCCCTAAGAAAAATACAACGATGAGCGCGAAGTATAGAACGATAGCAGAAGCGGCGGCTCCCGAAGGCGATCCGCGCGTGGGCGCCTCCCCGAAACCCTTCGCCGCGGCGACGCTTTTCCTGTCGAAATGCGAAAAAGCGCCCACAGCCAGGAGGGCTATGACGGTCTGCGTAAAAGCGAGGACGAGGGCTTTGGGCTTGTCGTTCGTAAACCGTATAGCCCTGTAGATTCCCACTTCCAGCGTCGTGCCGGCCAGACCTCCGAACACGAGGACGATGGTGAAGCTGAAAAAGCAGAAAAGGAAAACCAGGCTGGCGGATTGGAGAATGGAGGGCAGGAGATAGGGAAGGGTGCCCATGGAAAAGGCGCGCAGTTTGCCGGCGCCCAGGGTTCTGGCCGCTTCTTCCCTGCTTCTGGGCATCTTTGCCCAGACCGAGCCGACGTTCTGGATGATTATGGGAAAGTTGTAGAAGGCATGGACGAAGACGAGCCCCCAGAGCGAGTAAAGAAGGCTGCCGCCCTGCCATTCCAGGCCAGCCCTGGCGAGGGCGAGGGTAAACCAGCCGTTTTTCCCGTAGTAAAGGATAAAGGAAAGAATGACCAGAATGGATGGAAGGCAGAAGGGAATCGCGGCGAGCGCAAGAAAGAAGCGCCTGCCGCGAAAGTCGTATTTAGCGATGAAATAGGCGCCCGGAAAACCGATGATCAGGGCGAGCAAAGTGCTCAAGAAAGCCTGGGTCAGGCTGAATTTGAGCGCCGCGAGAGTGGAGGGAGAAAAAAGCGACCGTATGAGGAGAGCCACCGAGACAGCGTCGCCACTCCCGGCATCGCCAGGATAGGCGCCGCCAGGAATGACGACGCCAGGAATGGCGATGCCGGCTGTCCGCTGAAAGGAGGACAGCGTGAAGGCGACAAGCGGAGATAGGGTGAAGGCCACCGCCGCGAAGGCGATAACCCGCAGTGAACTCGCGTTCCTGCCTCTCATAGGGATTCCCTCACCGGTTCAGCGGGCCGCTTCCGCCAGCAGCGCGGCCGCTGTTTCGGAATCGCTGCGGAAATCGGCGATTCGTGTTTTCAGGGTGACGATATCGCCTGGCACGACGGAGAAGGATGCCGGGAGCACTGTAGATCCGTTGGCGGGATACATCCATTGGGTTTCGGGAAGAATAGCCTGCGCTTCCTCGGAAATGAGGAAGTCGAGAAATTTTTCCGCTTCCTTTTTGTGTTTGGAGGAGGAGAGGAGGCCGGCCAGTTCGATTTGGGCCGAATGTCCTTCGGCGAAAACCAGGGCTTTGTACCGTTCGGTGTTCTCGTATGACTTGTGGTAGGCGGGACTCGTGCTGTAGCTCAGGACAAGAGGCGCCTCGCCCTTGGTGAAAAGCCCATAGCCTGTGTCCCAGCCGGGCGTCATAGCGAGCACTGACGGACCCAGGCGCTTCCAGTAATCCTGCCAGTTTTCCTTATAGACCGCCTGGGTCCACGCGAGGAATCCTAGGCCGGGCGTCGAGGTACGCGGATCCATGAGTATCAGTTTTTTGGCATACTCGGGTTTAGTTAGATCCTCCAGGCTGGCGGGGGGCGTTATTCCTGACTCGCTGTCCCAGATGATGGCGAAGTTGCCGTAATCGTAGGGGATGAGCCGGTTTTTTTCATCCACAAGAAGTTTGGGATCTATTTTGGGGAGATTGCTTAACTTTACGCTGCTGAAGAGGCCGGTTCCCAGGGCTTGTCCGGCGGTGTTGTCGTCGAGGCCGATGACAATATCGGCTTCGGCTTTCTTTCCGGCATTGAGTACGGCGGCGAGAAGCCCGCCTCCATCGCCCTTGGATACGAATTCCACTTTCGTGCCGGCTTTTTCTTCGTAGAGCTTCGCAAGCGCCGCGCCAGGACCCCATTCGGATACAAAGGAGTCGTAGGTCCATACGGTCAGGTTTTTGGATTCGGCCTCCTGGCAGGATGTCGCCAGGATCGCTACAAGGACGGTCAAAAGGACCGTTGACAGAACTGCGACGAAAGACTTGCGTGAAGTCCTCGTTTTAAAGAAACGAATGGTATTCATTTCTCCCTCCGCCGGTATTACCCGGATCAGGTTCATCGGGTCTTATCTCAGACGCGAGATCCTTCAACGAAGAATCTCGTGCCACCCCGGTGTTGCGAATTTAGGCGCCTAGCCGGCGCAATCTCTCAAGCCGTCTTTTTTTCATATTCGACGATGCAGGGAATCGTGCCTTCCACGACTGCCTTGTTTATGATGACGCGTTTGATGCCTTTTTCGCTCGGAAGGTCGAACATGATGTCTATCATCATGGCTTCGACGATGGAGCGTAGGCCTCTGGCTCCCGTTTTCTGCGCTATCGCTTTTTCCGCGATCGCTTCCACGGCGTCGTTCTCGAAGACGAGTTCTACGTTATCCAGCTTCAGGGAGGCCTGATACTGGCGCAGCACTGAATTTCTCGGTTCGGTTATGATGCGTTTCAGGTCGTCCTTGTTGAGATCGTCCAGGGCGACATGGATGGGAAGGCGGCCGATGAATTCCGGTATCATGCCGAACCTGATGAGATCGTCGGGATGAAGGTGGGAATAGATTTCGTGGAGGTTCTTCTCGCTGTGCAGCTTGATGTCGGCGCCGAAACCGAGAGCGTGACTGGATACTCTCGATTCGATGATCTTATCGAGGCTGACGAAAGCGCCGCCGCAGATGAACAGGATGTTGGTGGTGTCTATCTTGAGATATTCCTGGTTGGGATGCTTGCGCCCGCCCTGCGGGGGGACGTTCGCGATGGTTCCTTCGATAATCTTCAGGAGGGCCTGCTGGACGCCTTCGCCCGATACGTCGCGCGTGATCGAGGGGTTCTCGCTCTTGCGCGCGATCTTGTCGATTTCGTCGATATAGATGATGCCGCGCTCCGCCGCCTCGATGTTGCCGCCGGCGGCCTGTATGAGCTTGAGGAGGATATTCTCCACGTCTTCGCCTACGTAGCCGGCTTCCGTGAGGGTAGTGGCGTCGGCGATGGCGAAGGGTACCTTCAGCTTTTTGGCGAGGGTTTTGGCGAGAAGGGTTTTTCCGGTTCCCGTGGGGCCTATGAGGAGGACGTTGGCCTTTTCGAGTTCGACGTCGGAATCGGCGATCTGCCGGTGTTGTATGCGCTTGTAATGGTTGTAGACGGCTACCGACAGCACGCGCTTCGCGGAATCCTGGCCGATGACGTAACTGTCGAGATATTCCTTGATGGCCTTAGGCTTGGGCACGTCCTCGAGGAAAGAGGAGGAAATTTTCTGCTCTTCCTCCCTGAGTATCTGTTCGCAGACATTGACGCACTCATCGCAGATATTCACGCCTGGGCCGGCGATCATTTTTTTCGAGAACGCGTTGCTTTTGCCGCAGAAGGAACAGAAAGCTTCAGGTTCAGACTGTTCAGGCTTTTTGGATTTGGGCATGCTTTCTGGACTCCATTATTTTATCCGCCAGGCCGTATTCTATGGCTTCCTGCGCGCTCATGTAGAAATCGCGTTCCATGTCGGAAGCGAGGCGCTCGATTTCCTTGCTCGTATGACGGGCAAAGTACTCGATGGTAAGTTTCTTGAGGCGGACAATCTCACGGGCCTGAAGGCTTATGTCGCTGGACTGGCCGGAAGCGTTTCCCCAGGGCTGGTGGATGAGAATCCTCGAGGAGGGAAGGGCGAAGCGCTTGCCGGGCGTGCCACAGGCGAGAATGAGAGCGGCCATGGATGAGGCCTGGCCGAGGCAGATCGTCTGCACGTCGGGCTTGATGTACTGGATCGTGTCGTAGATGGAGAGGCCGGCGGTGACCGAGCCTCCCGGGCAGTTGATATAGATGGAAATGTCCCTTCCCGGATCCTGGGATTCCAGGAAGAGCAGCTGCGCGACGATAAGGTCGGCGGTGATGTCGTTGATTTCCCCGTCGATGAACACGACGCGGTCTTTGAGGAGGCGGGAGTAGATATCGTAGGATCGTTCACCGATGCCCGTCTGTTCAATGACGATGGGCACCAGATTGTTCATTTGTTCATTCATCGCGGTTTCCTTAGGGCTATGGTAATGATGTTCAGCCGTATTCGAGCCCTTACAAATTACTCATTCCTGCCCATGAAGTCCACAAAGGAGACCGCTTCGCCTTCCTTGAATACAGCGCTCGCGAGGACGGAATCGAAGAACTTGTTCTCGCAGATGTGTTCTTTCAGGTACTCGACGGACTGGCGTTTTTCGTACTCGGCCTTCACTTCCTCGGCCGACATGGATGTGCCTTCGGATTGCTTGGCGTATTCGGCGGCGAGATCCGCGTCGGTAGCCACGAAGGACCCGGCTTCGATCAGCTTGTCGAGGACGAGCCTGCCGGAAATAGCCTTCTGGACGAGGGGCTTCCAGTCTTCATAAAGCTGGGCACGGCTCTTGCCTGAGTATTCGGCTATCCTTTCCATTTTCTCGTCGGTATCGATGCCCATCTCGCGCTTGAGGGAATCCCAGCGCATCGAAAGCTCGGCCGCGCTCATGGATTCGGGAATATCTATGCTCGTTCTCTTGAGCAGTTCGTCGATGATCGCCTTCTCCTTGAGCTCGCGCAGGCGGGCGTCGAGGGAAGTCTGGAGCTGCGTCCTCAGGGCTTTCTTCAGGTCGTCGAGGGTCTTGTACTTTTCGGAAATATCCTGGGCGAGCTCGTCGTCCAGAGCGGGAAGGTTCTTCTGCTTGACCTTGGTCACTTTCACGGAAAGCGTGACGGTCTTGCCCGCCAATTCCTTGTATTCGAAGTCGTCGGCATAGGTTTTGCTGAAGGTCTTGCTGTCCCCGGCCGCCATGCCGACGATCTCATCGTCGAACTTATAGAGGTTGAGGCCCTTGCCGATCTCGAAAGTGAAATCCTCGCGCGAACTGCCTTCGACAGCGGCGCCTTCCGCGTTCAGTTCTGACCAATTGAGGGTGACGATGTCGCCCTTGACGGCGGCTTCAGCCTTCTCGACGACGATGGCGTTCCTGTCGCGAACCTGATCGAGTTCGCGGGTCATATCCTCTTCGCCGACTTCCACCTTGGGGAGGGAAATCTCGATTGTATCGAGGGAAGGAATCGCGAAGACGGGGAAAACGTCGTAGGTGACGCTGAAGGTGAAATCCTTGTCGATCGCGAACTCCGGTTCGCCGTCGAGGGCGGGGGCTTCGTAGGCGAGGGGCTTTTCCTCGCTGTCCGCGAGCGCCGACTCCACTGCCTTCTCGAGAACCCTGCTCATGGCGTCGAGCCTGAGGCTGTCGCCGAACTTCCTCTCGAGGACGGAGGTGGGCACATGGCCTTTCCTGAATCCGTCCAGCTTGACGCTGCGGGTGTATTCATTCATCATTTCATCGTAGATCGTTCGGACATCGGCGGCCGGGACGGTTGCCGTCATCTTGACTTTGGAGTGTTCGAGCTTTTCGGTCTTCTTTTCAGAAATCACCATAAGTTCCTCTCGGAAGGAAAGTTTAGCCTCGCCGTCAAAGGCAGGCATTGGGTAGCTTTACGAGGCTTTTTATCAGTTAAGTATATCCCCGTGAAGCGCAAAAAAAAAGGCGATTCGGCAGGTTCCGAATCGCCACATTGTTGGAGCGGGAAACGGGAGTCGGACCCGCGACATCGACCTTGGCAAGGTCGCGCTCTACCACTGAGCTATTCCCGCGCAATTACGCGCCTTCTCGATGCAGCCGATTCCCGCGGTAAGCAGGAACAACCTGCGAGAGAAGGGACTTGAACCCTCACGCCGTAAGGCACTAGATCCTAAGTCTAGCGTGTCTGCCATTCCACCACTCTCGCGCACGAAGCGCATCCTAGCGGAACGACCACCGCGTTGTCAAGAGAGAGCAGTCAACTTGCGCCAGGCGGAAGTTGACCGATCACCTTGCTCATGAGCCGCGCAGGTTTCGAACCTGCGACCCACAGATTAAGAGTCTGTTGCTCTGCCAGCTGAGCTAGCGGCCCAAAAAACAAAAACAAAACATGCGTCCGACAGGAATCGAACCTGCGACCTACGGATTCGAAGTCCGTCGCTCTATCCAGCTGAGCTACGAACGCGTCTAATCAAGGTACAGACCCAATTCCAACAGTCTGGTGCAGGATCTGGACTCGGGTGGGTGATGGGGTTTGAACCCACGACAACCAGATCCACAGTCTGGCACTCTACCACCTGAGCTACACCCACCGTGCAATCGGCAGGCAATACAATGACGAAAACTCCTTTTTATGTCAAGGGGAAAAATGCTTTTTTTAAATTCCAGGCCGATTTTCAGAAAATGGGTTGGGCGACGTATACATTGTCCAGATACTCAAAGGCGGGGGCGGCGATTCTATCCATTTCCCGGCTCGAGAGAGGCGGCCGGTTCCATTGGAAGGCGGGGTGATAGGGCGTTATATGGAGGGGTATCTCCCTGGAGAGTGACCCAAGGAAGGAAGCGATGCCCCGCATTTCTTCCTCGCTGTCCAAGATACCCGGAACGAGGAGCGACGTGATCTCCGTGTGGCAGGAGGCGGCGGCAATCTGTATGAATTTCTTGACGGCTTCAAGTTCTCCGCCGAGCTTTTTGTGGTAGGTGGAGGCCGAGTAGCACTTGAGATCGATGTTCGCAGCGTCGGTGAGCGAAAGGATGTCCCTGGCGGGCGCTTCAAGGAGGTTGCCGTTCGTCACGAGCACCGTCTTCAATCCCCGCTCCCGCGCCAGCTTCATGCATTCCTTGACATATTCTATATGAAGACTAGGTTCGGAATAGGTGAAGCTTATGGACGGCAGGCCGGAATCGCGGGCCATATCGACCAAGGCTTCAGGGTTGATGACTCTGGCTTCCACGGTTCTGGGCTGGGCGATTTCCCAGTTTTGGCAAAAGGGGCAACGCATCGTACAGTGCCAGAAGCCGACGGAAAAAGTCCTGGTTCCAGGAAGAAAGCGCCGCAGCGGTTTTTTCTCGATGGGATCGAGGGCTATGGATGATATAAGGCCGTAGAACGGAAGCAGCATTCTGCCGCCTTCATTCATCCTCGTCCTGCATTTTCCGCTGTCCGCTTCGCCCAGAATGCAGGCATGGGGACATAACCTGCATTGGATGCGGGTATCGTCGAGACGGGAAAAATACTCGGCATCGTGCATGGACTGCCTCCGCGTCTTCCTGAGAGGTCAGCGTTTCTCGGAATGCGTCTGGAAAACCTGAGCCAGTTTCGTTCTGAGAACCATGGACTCGCGCGGTCCAATAAAAGTATCGCCTACCTCAAAAGGTTCATAGCGAAGCGCTATGGCGCCGCGTTTGACCCATATTCGTATGAGGGATCTGGCGGCGCCTTGTTCGTTGACGGGCGAGGGCAGCTCGTCGGCGGCCAGCACGTCGCTAATCCTGAATTCCAGGACGACGCCTTCCTCGAGCCATCGGAGCTTTTCCTGGCGGGCGGTGAGGAGAAGGCATTTATCGGAATCGTAAGGATGTTTTCGCAGGGCTCCAATGAAGGCGATGGCGTCGAGGGCTTCATGCTTTCCGTATTTGACGACATCGAAGAAGGGTGCAGAATCCAGGAATTCCGAAATGCTCATGGCCTCCTCCTTATCTTCAGCCTGTGATATTCCTAGTAAAGGACATTTCCCCTGTCCGCGCAAGCCATCTTCCTGCGGAACCTCACACAAATCATAATGCCGCAGAAAGCCAAAAGTAACGTGCAGAGTTCCGCGAACCAGTCGCCGTATAATGTGTAGAGCGTGGGCTCGGAAGGGGCGTAGACGGGTATGTCGACCGTCATGGACTGGGCCTCGAACTGGGGCATCTCGTAGAGCGTATTGCCCCAGGCGTCCACGACGCAGGAAACGCCGGAATTCGTGCTTCGCACCAGGGTTCGCCTGTTCTCGATGGCCCTTATCCTCGCTATAGCCCAGTGCTGGATCTGGGCGCTCTTTGTCCTGGACCAGGAATCGTTCGTCAGGTTAATGAGGAGGTCGGCCCCTTTCAGGAAATACTGGCGGCAGAGATCGGCGAAGGCATCCTCGAAGCAGATGGGGGTGCCGAATAGGATCTCCGCGCCGTCGGAAGCCCTGGGCGCAATTGGAAATAAAGTAATTTCTTTGCCCATAACCCAGCCGCTTTCCAGGCCCACGACATCCTGCATGAAGTTCCTGAACCAGTTGTATTCCCATAGAGGTATGGCCTCGGCGAAGGGAACAGGGTGGATCTTGGCATAGGAATCCAGCAGTCTTCCCTGGCTGGATATGAGAAGGACCGAATTCGTAGCTTCGTACTTGTCCCAATCGAGGATGACCGGCGCTCCCGTCAGAAGAAGCGATCCGCTTTCGGCGAGAAAGGGCAGGAGAGGATCGGATTTCGGATTCTTGGCGAACCAAGGCCGATATTCCGCGAAAGGCCGCTGGAGGCTTGTTTCGCTGAATACGACGAGGTCCACGGGCTGACCGCCGATCGCCTTGTTCGTCTCATAAGCCTGTCTGGCCAGATCGACGTTGGACTGCAGCACGGGCATTTCCCCCGAGAGCCAGGGATCCGTATTCTGCTGAACGAGCGTCGCGCGGATGGTCGCTTTCTGGGGGATAGGTCGCAGGCCGGCAGCCAAGCCATAGACGAGCGCGATAAAAAGCGTGAAAGCGAGGAAAGCGGCTCCTCTGGCGGCAAAATCGGGCTTTGGACTGGATAGTCGAGGTCTTCCTCGCTGCGTAATGAACTCGGCGCAAATTGCGGATGACAGGGCGAGGAGAAAGGAAATTCCGTAGATGCCTGTCGTGTCGGCCGTCTGGAGGAGGAGGGGAATGGAGCTGAGGGAGTAGGGGAGCAGCCCCCAGGGATAGCCGAGGAAACCGATGGATTTGAGATATTCGAAGGTAACCCATCCGATCGCGAAGAGAAAGGGGCGATAGGCGCGGACCTCATTTCGCAGAAGGAAATTGCAGTACATGGCCGCGACGGCGTAGACAATGGCGTAGGCGAGGGTGGTCGCTCCCAGGGTCCAGAAAGCGAAATCCTTGTAGAAGAAAAGCCAATACGAAGTGAGCGCGTGATTCAAGGATCCGAAAACGGCGCCGATCAGGGCAGCCCGCCTGGGGCTGCTGGCGCGGCGCAAGGCTATATAGAGAGGAATCAGCGCCACAAAGCCGGTGGGCCAGAACCCTGTGAGGAATATTTCATTCGGGAGGGATACTGCGCAGAGAAGCGCTGAAAAAAGCGGCAGAAGGATCATATTCGACGATTATGACAGAAAAGGGCGTCGAACAAAAGTATTGACCTGAACATTCCGAGGCTATACAGTCCTAACCATGACTGCAGTCTTCGCCGGCACTTTCGATCCGCCCACCTCAGGCCATATGGATATCATACGCAGGGCATCCTCAATGTTCACCGAACTGAGGGTTGTCATCGCGCATAATTTCCAGAAACAGCCGCTTTTCACCGTGGATGAGCGCGCCGACATGCTGCGCGATCTTGTCGCGGAGGCCGGACTGACCAATGTAGTCATCGATTCATGGGAAGGGCTCATTTCAGAATATGCCAAGAAACACCGCTGCGGCATTCTTCTCAGAAGCGTCAGGAACATGAGCGAAGTACCCTATGAGCAGATGATGGCTACCTTCAACAAGCGTCTCGAGGAGAATCTTGAGACCCTTCTCATGTTCGCGAGCCCCGAATTCGTGGATGTGAGTTCGAGCGCCGTGCGCGAATTGCTTGTGTGGAAAAAGCTTCCTCGCGGCATTGTGCCAAATCTGGTGCAAAAAGAACTGGAAAAACGCTTCGGACCACTTCTACAAGATTAAAATTTGAGGTAAATTGGTGTGCGCTTGAAAAGGGCTCTGCTCTTGACAAAATTTGAAAATTTGTATATTGTCCCCAGTTGTACTGGGCGAAACTTAGCGCAAATGAGGTTATATCATGGCTGTACCTAAATTTAGGACTTCTAAGGCGAGAACGCGTAGACGTCGTTCCGTGAACATGAAGCTGACCGCTCCTACGATCGTACAGTGCGGAAACTGCGGCAACCCTGTTCTCCTCCACCAAGTCTGCCCGAAGTGCGGCTTTTACCGGGGCAAGCAGATCATCGCCCCAGAATCCAAATAAGGAGCACACCGATGGACGAGCTTTTTGAAAAGGTCAAGAAGATTATAGCTGACAAGCTGGAAGTTGAAGAAAGCAAGATTACGCTGGACGCAAGCTTCCGCCAGGATCTTGGCGCCGATTCCCTCGATACCTACGAACTCGTGTATGGAATCGAAGAGGAGCTTGGCATCCAGATTCCCGATGAAAAAGCGAATGAGTTCGAAACTGTTCGCGATGCCTACGAATTCATCAAGACCCAGGTCAAATAACGACCATTTCGTGAAGGCGCGGGTGGATTCCCTGTCGTGGTTATGCGAATGATCACGCAGGAAGTTACTCCGCGCCAGCTTTTTCTCCATGAGTTCCAAGAACGCCTCAAAATCTCATTCAACAATGTCTCCCTTCTTGATTCATCACTGACACACCGATCTTTCCTCAACGAAATCAACCAGGCCGAAGCCATTACGCACAATGAAAGACTGGAGTTCCTGGGCGACTCCGTCTTGGGTCAGGTGGTGGCATCCCTCCTCTACTTCAAGCTGGACGGAAGACCCGAAGGCGAACTGGCGCGCATAAAGAGCATCGTCGTATCGGAACAGACCCTGGCGCCTCTCGCCATGACCTTAGGCATAGCCGAAGCGCTGCGGTTGGGCAGAGGAGAGGAACTCTCGGGGGGGCGGACAAAGAAGGCTCTTCTGGCCGATGCGCTCGAAGCTCTCATCGGGGCGATTTTCCTGGACCAGGGTTATGAAGCCGCGCAGCGTTTCGTCGCCTGCCTGCTGGAATCTTCCATCGATGAGGCTATCAGCGGGAAAAGCAAGGACTACAAGACAGTCATTCAGGAATACGCGCAGAAATATTACAAGGAACTGCCTCAGTATTTTCTTGAGAAGACGGAAGGTCCGGAACACGACAGGCTTTTCTGGGTTTCCTGCAAGGTCGGCAAGAAAAAATACGGTCCCTGCAAGGGCAAGACCAAGAAGGAAGCCGAGCAGGTGGTGGCAGAAGATATCTATTCAAGCCTGAAAAACGGCTCCGCGCTCGCGGCCAAACGTCTCGCCGCCATAACAAGCCTTTCTCAGTAGCCGCTCGGGTAGCGGTCCTTTAAGGCCGCGGCGATTTTAAGCAGGATTTCCCTTTCGTTCTGGGCAGGATCGTCCAGGACCGTTTCCAACAATTCACCTAGAATTTTCCCCATGACGGGCCCCCTGGGCACGCCTATGAGCGCCAAGTCGTTTCCGTTTACCGCAAGGTCCTTGATGCTGAAGGCGGTCTTCTGCAACAAGATCGCGTCGATGCGTTTCCTGAAGGCGTCGAGAGGGCTGGGGTCGGGTTTCGTGCCCTGCGTGGCGGCCGCGTCGGCAATCCGCAGGTCAAAAAGATCCTCGATGGAGTCGACTCCCACTTTGGTTATGAAACGCCTGACGGCGGCGTCGCTCCAGTCTTCCGTGAAATTGAACATATGGTTTCTGATGAGGTGAAGGACCTTGTCCATAACCTCGTTGGGAAACTTCAATCTCCGCATGGCCACGGCAGCCAGCTGGGCGGAGACTTTCTCATGGTTGTAGAAGGTGGGAATACCGTCGGGGCCCAGAACGGAAGCCGCCGGTTTTCCCGCGTCGTGAAAGAGCGCCGCCAGCCTTACGGCCAAGTCCATTCGCGCTGCATCCACCGACAGGAAAAGGTGATCCATGACATCGAAAGAATGCATGCCTTTTTGCCCGCAGCCCCTGGAGGGAAGCAATTCGGGCAGTATTTCGTCCAGGAATCCCGAGGATTCCAGAAGCCGCAATCCCGTCGAAGGGGAAGGACTCATGAGAATTTTCTGCAGCTCGTCGCGCACTCTTTCCCGGGAAACTTGCCTGAATGTTCCAAGGGCCGATGAAATCGCGAAAAAGGTCGATTCCTCGATGGAGAAACCCAGCTGGGCGGCGAAACGGATGGCCCTGAGCGGCCTCAAACCGTCCTCTGCGAACCTTAGAGCGGGGGAGCCTACGCTTCTGATGCAGCGCTTCTTTATATCTTCCTGACCGAGGAATGGATCGTAGAGTTTGCCAGATAGCACGTCCAGCGCCATCGCGTTCATGGTGAAATCGCGCCTGGACAGGTCTTCCTCGATATCGGCTACGAATTTCACTGAATCGGGCCTCCGCCCGTCCGTGTAGCCGCCCTCAACCCTGAAGGTCGTGATTTCCACCGAAAAGCGGCCGGTCAGCACCGTCACCGTTCCATGTTTGATACCCGTGGGAATAACCCTCGGGAAAAGGGAGATTATCTCCTGAGGCGAGGCGTCGGTGGCCATGTCAAAGTCATTGCCGACCCGACGCTTCATGAAATGATCGCGAAGCGCGCCGCCGACGAGATAGGCTTTCTTGCCCCTGCTGTTCACCTTTTCGGCGATGAGGCGGATTTCCTTGGGTATATTGAAAAGAGTGAGCATCATCAGGCCAACTTCCCACACTGGATCGACATATGCGTGAAAGTCTATACCAAGCCCTCCCATATTGTCCATCAAGCGCGTGTCAGCGCCGGTCGTCATGCCGGCTTGCCGATCGGTAATTGCCGTTTGGCGCTTGGAGGGCATGATTGACAAACTGTCTGCTTGATACGAACCTGATCCGGATGAAAGCGTTAATCATAACGGGCGGGGAAGGCCCTGCACCGGATAATCTCAGGCGACTGGCCGAGGCGGCCGATCTTGTCATAGCCGCGGACTCTGGCCTCGACGCGGCCATCCAGGCAAGCATCCAGCCTGATCTCGTCGTCGGGGATTTTGACAGCCTGGAAGATTTGTCCAGCCTAGACGCGATTCCCCCGGAACGGATCCTTCGGTATTCGCCCGAAAAGGACGATACCGATACGGAAATCGCCTTATCAGCGGCCAGGGCGAGAGGAGCCGACTATCTCGTCATCGCCGGCGGCGGAGGAGGAAGGCTGGATCACCTGCTCGCCTTGACCAATCTGTTCGCCAGAAGTGAGACGCCCCGCGAATGGCATACGCTTCATGACTCGATCTATTTCCTGGAAAAGAAAACATCGGCTGTTTTTAACGTTGTCTCCGGGGCGACGGTCTCTGTTTTTCCCGCCGGGAGCGGGAGAAGCGTGGGCATGTCGTCCGAAGGATTAAAATGGCCGCTAAAGGGCCTTCGATGGGAAAAAGGGCATTTCGGCATCAGCAACGAAGGCACGACTGAGAAAATCGGGATTTCAGCGGGATCCAGCGCCCTTCTCGTTATCCTTCCCGCCGGCGGCGAACGCCTTCTTGAGTAGATCGTAGCTTTCGAGGGGATTCTGAACCAGGACTTTCTTTCCGCCAATCAGCTCGGCGATGCCTATTTCGTTCTTATACCGCGGAATGATATGCATATGAAGATGTTCGATGCTGCCGCCCGCCACCAAGCCCTGATTGTAGCCGATATTATATCCGGCCGGGTTATAGACGCTATCTAGTTTATCCAGACAGAGATTGACGGCAAGATTCATCGCCTGTTTTTCGTCCTCGTTGAAAAAGCGGATATCGGTGATATGGCGCCTGGGGAAAATGATGAGATGCCCTGGATTATAGGGATAGAGGTTTAAAGACACTATAAGATGTGCGTTTTCGTATACAACAAGGCGTTCCACATTCTCTGAACCGTCGCGAATCAGGCAAAGCGTGCAGCCGTGCAGCTTCTTCTCCTTCAGGTAGCCCATTTTATTGAAATTGAAGAAGTATTCCATCGTCCCTCCTACAAACTTTGCATGTAGTATAGTACCATCTAACCATGGAGCCTTCGGAAAAATCGGTCACTCGCGACAAAAATGCGGACGGAATCGTGTCCATTCGACGAATCTTCGGATGGGCGGCCCTAGCTTCGCTTTTGTTCATGCTCCTATGCGTCGCCATCATGGCTTCCTCAAAGGCATTGAGGCTTGATCAGAAGGTCAACCAGGTCATCTTCGACTGTCTTTTTTATGGCGGCCTCGGATTTTTCGTAACGACCTCAGCCAGATTCTGCCTGGACATTATGTATGGCATATTAGGACTTTTGCAAGTAAAAATAACCGAGCTTCTCGCCTGGCTGGCGCTTTCGATTTTCAGTCTGCTGCCCATCGCCGCGATGTATGCCTTCCTGCGGTTGGCCGCAGGTTTTCGGGCCTGAAAGCGCTTTTCACCTGGACCCTTCCTTGACCCTTGAAAGGACGGGAGCTATACTCGCGAGTCGTTTAGAGACAAGGAGCTGCCGATGAGCACAAGAGTGAGGTATGCGCCTTCCCCCACGGGAAACCAGCATATTGGCGGAGTTCGCACGGCCCTGATCAATTATCTTTTCGCCCGTTCGAGCGGCGGAACCTTCATCCTCAGGCTCGAGGATACGGACCGAACCCGCTATTCAGACGAATACGTGAAGAACCTTTACGATACCTTCAAGTGGCTGGGTTTCTACTGGGACGAAGGTCCCGATGTCGGAGGCCCCGCGGGACCCTACGTTCAGTCGGAGCGTTTTCCCATCTACAGGGAGTATGCCGAAAAGCTCGTCGCCATGGACAAGGCCTACTATTGCTTCTGCGACGAGGAGAGGCTGGGCAAGCTCAGGGAAGATCAGGCGCTGGCCAAGACGGGAGACCAGGGCTACGACCGGCACTGCAGGAACCTCGATAAAGCCGAGGTCGAAAAAAATCTCGCCGAAGGCAAGAATTACGTGATTCGCCTCAAGATACCCATGGAAGGGACAACCGTATTCCATGACAGGCTTCTAGGCTCCATCGAGTGGAAAAACGAGGACATCAGCCCCGATCCGGTGCTGCTCAAGTCCGACGGTTTTCCGACCTATCATCTCGCCAACGTGGTGGACGACCATTTGATGAATATTACCCAGGTCATGAGGGCCCAGGAGTGGATACCTTCGGCTCCCCTGCACAGGATCATGTACGACGCCTTCGGCTGGGAGATGCCCGAGCTTTGCCACCTCCCCATGGTGCTCGGCCAGGACGGCCACAAGCTTTCGAAGCGCCATGGCGCCACCGCCGTCAACGAATTCAGGAAAGCCGGCTACCTCCCCGAGGCGCTGATCAATTATATCGCCCATCTGGGATGCTCCTTCGAGGAAGGACGCGATCTCTTCAGCCTCGGCGACATGGAGAGGCTCTTCAAGCTGGAGAAGTTGAACAAGGCTCCCGCCATATTCGATTACCAGAAGCTCGAATGGTTCAATGGACAATATATCAGGATGAAGACCGACGCCGAACTGGCGGCGGCCGTAAGACCTTTCCTCGTCGAGGCGGGGCTTCGTAAAACCGGCCTTGGCGCCGCGGAAGACGAGAAAGCGGAGGCCTTCGAAGTGAAGGCCATGCCGCTCGTGAAGGAGAGACTCAAGCTCCTCTCCGAAGCGCCGGCCATGATGGCCTACCTGTACGGCAGGCCGGCCTTGCCCGCGGTCGAGGAGTTCATCCCCAAGAAACTCGATGTCGCCGCGGCCGTAGCCATGCTTCGGGAGAATCTGGCCCTCGTCCGCAGCGTCGATTTCAGCGACATCCCCGCCGCGGAGGAGTGCTTCAAGGCGCGGTCGGTAGAGATCAACGCCAAGCTCGGGAACATGCTCATGCCGCTCCGCGTGGCGATCACCGGATCCAGGGTGAGTCCGCCTCTTTTCGAATCCATCCAGCTCCTCGGAGCGGAGGAATCCGCCGCGCGAATAGAAGCGGCAATCGCCTATCTTGGCGCACAGAAGGTCTGAAATCGTGCAGGTTAAAGCATTCGACAACGAAAAATATTTGGCTGAGCAGGCGGCATTCATAAGCGCCAGGGCGGTTGGAACCGAAAAACTTTACCTGGAATTCGGAGGGAAACTCCTCTGGGACTGGCACGCGGCCAGGGTTCTTCCTGGCTATGATCCCAACGTCAAGATCAAACTTCTGTCCATGCTCAAGGACAAGGCCGAAGTCATACTGTGCATCTACGCCGGCGATATAGAGAGAAAGCGTATGCGCGGCGATTTCGGCATCACCTACGACGCGAGCGCGCTGCAGATTCTCGACCAGCTGGCGGATTGGGGCGTTTCGGTCGCGGCCGTCGTGATAACCCGCTTCGAAGGCCAGCCCGCCGCCGAGCAGTTCGGCTCCCTTCTGGAACGCAGGGGCGTGAAGGTATTCAAGCATAAGCCGACGAAAGGCTATCCCAACGATGTCGAATGCATCGTGAGTCCGGAAGGCTACGGCGCGAACGACTATATTCCGACCACCAAACCCATCGTCGTCGTCACGGGGCCGGGACCGGGCTCGGGCAAGCTCGCCACGGCCCTGTCCCTCGTCTACAAAGACTATCTCGACGGCAGGAAGGCGAGCTACGCCAAGTTCGAGACCTTTCCCGTGTGGAACATGCCGCTGAAGCATCCCCTCAACATCGCCTACGAGGCCGCCACGGTGGATCTCGGGGATTTCAACTGCGTCGATCCCTTCCATCTGGAAGCCACCGGCGAAACCTCCATCAACTATAACCGCGACGTGGAAGTGTTCCCCGTGCTCCGCCATATCCTCGACAAGGTTTCAGGCGGCGCCGCGGGATACCGCTCCCCGACGGAGATGGGAGTCAACCGCATCGCTTCGGGAATCGTCGACGATCAGGCGGTGCGGGAAGCCGCATGCCAGGAAATCATACGCCGCTATTTCCGGCACAGCTGCGAGTATGCCCTGGGAATCTCCGAAAAGCCGCTCATCCTTCGCGTTCAGGCCATCATGGACGAGCTGGGAGTGAAGCCCGAGGACAGGAAGGTCGTGGGCCACGCCAGGACGGCGGCTGAAAAAGCCTTGAAAGAAGGGAAGGGAAACCAGGGCATATGCGTCGGAGCCGCCTTGGAGCTCCCCGACGGCTCCATCGTCACCGGGAAGAACTCGCCCTTCCTCCACGCGTCCAGCGCCGTGGTTCTCAATGCCGCGAAACATCTGGCCGGAATTCCATCCAAGATACACCTGCTCCCGCCTGTCGTCACGGCGAGCATCGCGAGCCTGAAGCGGGATGTCCTGGGGCGAAAATCGGTGTCCCTGAGCCTGGATGAAGCCCTCATCGCCCTCTCCGTCAGCGCGGCCATGAATCCTTCAGCCCAGGCCGCCATGGAAGCCCTCAAGGCCCTGTCCGGCTGCGAGCTGCACCTTACGCACATACCGGCCACGGGAGACGAAGTAGGCTTGCGCCGATTGGGTCTGAACGCTACGAGCGATCCTTTCTTCGCAGGCAACAACCTTTTTCATTCCTGAAGTGGCAATTCAGTCTCTAAAGTGAAGGTTTAGCGACTAATCTCCTCTCCTCCGCCTTGACCGTCCGCCTCGTTGCGCGGCATAGTAACGCCACCACGCCCCTGAAGCGCGGCAAGGAGCCATTATGAGCGACGAAGAAAGGAAAGAAGAGGGGTTCGCTGATTTTATCCGCGAGGCCGTTGCGAAAGACCTGGCCGAAGGGAAAACGAAGGAAGTCCATACGAGATTTCCTCCAGAACCCAACGGTTGGCTGCATATCGGCCACGCCAAAGCCATCTATGTGGATTTCGGCACCGCCCAGAGTTTCGGCGGGAAATGTAATCTCCGTTTTGACGACACCAATCCTGAAAAAGAAGACCTCTCTTATGTGGAAGCCATAAAGCGCGACGTAAGCTGGCTGGGCTACGACTGGGAAGACAGGCTGTTCTTCGCTTCGGACTATTACGAAAAGCTCTACGAACTGGCTTGTCTCCTCATTCGAAAAGGCCTGTCTTATGTCGACGATCTCGATGAGGAACAGATAAAGGAATACAGGGGAACCAACGTTCCCGATAAAAACAACATCACCTATACGCCTCCAGGGAAAAACAGCCCCTTCAGGGACAGGTCGGTGGAGGAAAACCTCGACCTTTTCTCGAGAATGAGAGCGGGGGAATTCGCCGACGGTTCGAAAACCCTGAGGGCGAAGATAGACATGGCCCATCCCAATCTCCTCATGCGAGACCCTGTGATGTACAGGATCAGACGCGAGCCGCACTACAGAACCGGCACGAAGTGGTGCATCTACCCCATGTACGACTTCCAGCACCCGCTTTCGGACGCCATAGAAGGCGTTACCCATTCGCTCTGCTCCCTGGAATACGAGATACACCGGCCGCTCTACGATTGGTTCATAAGCAACTGCGGCGTGTTTCCTTCACGCCAGATCGAGTTCGCGCGCCTCAACATCACCCATACCCTTCTATCAAAGCGTCTGCTCATTCAGCTCGTCCGTGAGAAGAGAGTGTCGGGATGGGACGATCCGAGAATGCCTACCATTGCGGGATTGCGCCGCCGGGGCTATACCCCGGAAGCCATCAAGGATTTTCTCGGCCGCATCGGCATCGCCAAGACCGATTCCATGGTGGATATCCAACTCCTGGAGCATTGCGTGCGCGAAGATCTCAATAAAAAGGCGCCGCGCTTCATGGCGGTCCTGCGTCCCCTGGAACTGGTGATCGACAACTGGCCAGAGGGGCATATCGAGATGCTCGAAGCGGTAAACAATCCCGAAAACCCCGAAGCGGGCAAAAGAACGCTTCCTTTCTCGGGTAGACTCTATATCGAAAAGGACGATTTCAAGGAAATCCCGCCTCCCAAATACTTCAGGCTTTTTCCCGGCAACCAGGTCCGCCTCCGCTACGGCTATATCGTGACCTGTACCGGATTCGATAGGGACCCGGCCACGGGCGATGTCGTACGCGTGCACTGCAGCTACGATCCGGCCACGAAAGGCGGAGACGCTCCCGACAACCGCAAGGTCAAGGGAACGATTCATTGGGTTTGCGCCGACGGCGCCGTCCCTCTCGAAGCGAGGCTCTACGACAATCTATTCGCCGCCGAAAGACCCATGGATCTGCCAGCGGGAGGATCTTTCCTGGACAATCTGTCCCCGAACTCGCTCGAGACCGTGCCAGGAGCCTTCGGCGAGCCCGCTCTGGCGGGAATCCAGCCAGGGCAGACGGTGCAGTTCGAGAGGCTTGGGTATTTCTGCGCCGATCCCGATTCGAAACTAGGGAAAACCCTTTTCAATAGGACCGTCACGCTCAGGGACAGCTGGGCGAAAATCGAGAAAAAGGGAAGTTGAGCGCCGTAAAACAGCCCAACCCCTTATAAATAATCCGTTCGCTTTTTCTGCGGGCGGCGAGATACGGGTATTCTGTTTCAGGAGGAAGCATGAGAACGCGTTTTACGAAGGTGATGGTATCGGTGATGGCGGTTTTGGCCGCTTTCGCGATGATATCCTGCGGCGGCAAGAACTCAAAGGAGATCAAGATCGGTTCCGTGAACCCGCTCTCCGGCGAGGCCGCCACCTATGGCACTTCGACCAAGAACAGCGTTGAGCTGGCGACAGCCGAGTGGAACGCTGCCGGTGGCATCAATGGCAAACAGATAAAGCTGATCATTGAAGACGACAAGGCTGATCCAGCCGAAGGCGCAACGGTCTTTCGCAAGCTCATCGAGCAGGATAAGGTAGTCGCCATCATCGGCGGCATCACCTCCCGCGTCGCCCTCGCCGCGGCACCGGTCGCGAACGATGCCAAAATCCCCCTCATCACCCCCACGGCTACCAACGAGAAAGTGACCCAGATCGGCGAATACGTTTTCCGTTCCTGCTTCATCGACCCCTTCCAGGGCAAGGTTATGGCGAAATATGTCGCCGGGGATATGGGCATCAAGAACGCCGGCATCATCTTCGATGTGGGCAACGACTATTCGAAGGGTCTCTCCGAGACCTTTACGCAGTCGTTCGAGGCGCTTGGCGGAAAAATCATCGCCAATGAAGGCTACCCCTCCGGCACAACCGATTTCAAAGCCCAGCTGACCAAGATCGTCCAGGCCAAGCCTGAATGCCTCTACATCCCCGCCTATTATTCCGACGTCGGCCTCATCACCAAACAGGCGCGCGAGCTCGGCTTCAAAGGCACTTTCGTGGGAGTCGACGGCTGGGATTCTTCAGACCTCGTGAAGATCGGCGGCGACTCGGTCGAAGGCGGTATCTTCACCAACCACTATTCCAAGGATGACGCTTCCGAAGTGGTGCAGAGCTTCGTGAAGAAGTACACCGATAAGTACGGCGTCGCACCCGACGCTCTCGCCGCGCTTGCCTACGATGCGACAAACATCCTCTACGACGCGATAAAGCGCGCCGGCAACACAAAGCCGGACGCCATCCGCGACGCGCTCAAGGCAACCGATCTCGCTTGCGTGGGCGGCCAGATCAAGTTCGACGAGTTCCGCAACCCAGTCAAGTCGGCAGTCATCATCGAGATGAAGGGTGGCCAGCAAGTCTACAAGGCCACGGTCAATCCTTAATCAGTCATCAGCCGCCTCTGGCGGGACGAGGGCCGCGCGGGAAGATCCGCGCGGCCCTTTCTTTTATCCGGGGCGCGATTATCGCGCGGAGCTAGCAGTGCCCCGTGGAAATCGCCTATAATCGCCACCAAAGCCGCGGGCAGCCATCGAGCCACCAGCGGCCACCTTCGGGACATCGGCGCGCTTTTAAGAGCCAGTTCGCCGACCAAGCCCCGTCAAGGCGCGCCGCCGTAACCGTCGGCGGTGCGAAAGCAGGGCTCGCGAAACAAAATACGTTTCGCACGCCGATTCCTCAAGCTAAGCTCCCGGAATCGGCGTACAGGAGTTATTTCATGGACAACAGCATCAGCATGGAGAAGATCGTCTCCCTGGCCAAGCGGCGCGGCTTCGTCTTCCAGTCGTCGGAAATCTACGGCGGACAGTCCGGAGCCTGGGACTATGGTCCCATGGGCGTCGAACTGAAGAACAGGATCGCGCGGTTCTGGTGGAAGGAGATGACCCAGCTCCATGACGACATCGTCGGCCTCGACGCCGCCATCCTCATGCATCCCCGTGTCTGGGAAGCCTCCGGCCACGTCGAGAACTTTACCGACCCCCTCGTGGACTGCAAGAAGTGCAAGCAACGCTTTCGCGCGGACCTGATAGACCCGGAGAAGCTGGCAAAGAAAATATGCCCCGAGTGCGGCGGCGAACTCACCGACACCCGCAAGTTCAACCTCATGTTCAAGACGAACATCGGCCCCGTGGACGACGGCTCAGGCCTCATCTACCTCCGCCCCGAGACGGCCCAGGGCATCTACATCAACTACAAGAATATCGTCCAGTCCAACCGCATGAAGATTCCCTTCGGTATCGCCCAGATCGGCAAGGCCTTCCGCAATGAAATCGTCACCAAGAACTTCATCTTCCGCACCTGCGAGTTCGAGCAGATGGAGATGCAGTATTTCGTGAAACCAGGCGAGGACGAGAAGTTCTTCGACTACTGGAGAGAGCAGCGCTGGGCTTACTACGCCAAGCTCGGCGTTCGCATGGACAAGCTGCGCTGGCACCGCCACGGCCCGGACGAACTCGCCCACTACGCCAAGGACGCCTACGACATCGAATATGAATTTCCCATGGGTTTCAAGGAGCTCGAGGGCGTCCACAACAGGACGAACTTCGACCTCAACCGCCACCAGGAATTCTCCGGAAAGGATCTCCAGTACATCGACCAGGACGACGGGAACGCGCGCTACATTCCCTTCATCATCGAGACGAGCGCCGGGCTCACGAGGCAGCTCCTCATGGTTCTCTGCGACGCCTACGAAGAGCAGAAGGTGGCCGACAAGGGTACGGACGACGACTGGAGAACAGTGCTCCACTTCCATCCCACGCTCGCGCCCATCACGGTCGCTGTCCTCCCTCTTATGAAGAAGGATGGCTTGGCCGAGCTCGCCAAGGATATCCGTGCCGAGCTCAAGGAAGATTTCTCGACCGACTACGATCAGGGCGGCGCCATCGGCCGCCGATACAGGCGCCAGGACGAGGTGGGAACGCCATTCTGCGTCACCATTGACTACCAGACGAAAGAAGACGGCACCGTCACCGTGCGCGACCGCGACACGATGCAGCAGGAGCGCGTCGCCGTTTCCGAGCTGTCAGGTTATATAAGAGCCAGGATCAAGGCATACAAGCGGGCATAAAAAACACAGTCGACGATTTGGTCATCATCGATGCAGGAAGAGCATTGGTGGGCTGAAACGAAAACAAAAGAGAGCCGCGGCTAGAAGCCGCGGCTTTTCTCGTTATTTTCCGAGAACGCCTTCTTTGCAGGCTTTGGACACAGTGAATTTTACCGCTGTCTTGGCCGGGATCTTGATCGTTTCGCCGGTAGCGGGATTCCTGCCAGTGCGGGCCTTGCGCTTGGCGAGCTTCAGGATTCCGAAGCCGGGAAGCGTAAACTTCTTGTTTTTTTTCACTTCTTTGTAAGACACTTCGGCTAGAGCCTCAAGAAAGCCCTTCACGTCTTTTTTGGTCATACCGGTCTTCTCGGAAAGCGTGGTCACTAGCTGGGCTTTTGTCATCGCTGTTCCATTCGTCGCCATGGTTCATCTCCTTGAAGGAATCTCTGGGTCCAAACCGGTAAATGGCGCTTTGCCAGAGGGCTTCGCGCACATTGCAACACGGTTCTATATGGCAATAATAGCACATGTGGAAAGAAAAATAAAATAATATTTGCGTAGTATTGGAAATATGCGTCGTAGATATTGAGAAAATAACGTCATCATCGATATACTGCCCTTCAAGGCAAGGAGATCTCATGAATAAAGCGCTAGAAATACTGAAAGAACGAGGGTTCATCCAGCAATGCACGGACATGGAAGGATTGTCCAAACTCATGGACGAAGGACCTATCACTCTGTATGAAGGCTGCGATCCCACAGGACCTTCGTTGCATATCGGGCATATGGTGCCCTATTTCGCGATCAGGCATCTCCACGAAGCCGGAAACAACGCCATCGTCCTGATGGGCGGCGGAACGGCGCGGATAGGCGATCCTTCCGGCAAGACGACCATGAGACAGATCATCAGCTATGAGGAGATCGACGCCAACGCCAGCCGCTTTCTCGCGCAGCTTGACAATTTCATGTCCTTCGACGGGAAGACCCTGTACTCGGACAACAATAAGAACTGGCTGGCCGATCTCAACTACATCGACTTCCTCCGCGATATAGGCAGGCATTTCTCCGTCAACCGGATGCTCTCCTTCGAAGCGTACAAGATGAGGCTGGAAACTGGCCTTTCGTTCATTGAATTCAACTATCAGCTCCTGCAGAGCTATGATTTCCTCCAGCTCTACAAGCGTCACGGCTGTCGTCTCCAGGTGGGCGGGGATGACCAGTGGGGCAACATCGTGGCCGGCATCGAGCTCATCCGCAGAGTGGAAGGAGCCGAGTGCTTCGGCCTCACTTTCCCTCTCGTGACGACCAGCGACGGCAAGAAGATGGGCAAGACGGAGAAGGGAGCTCTCTTCCTCGATCCGTCCATGACGAGCCCCTACGAATTTTTTCAATATTGGCGCAACGTCCAGGACGCTGACGTCGAACGATTCCTTCTGATGTTCACCTTCCTGCCCGCCGATGAATGCAGGCGACTGGCTAAGGGTGTCGACGCCGAGATCAACAAGGCGAAGGAAAAGCTCGCTTGGGAAGTCACGGCGATAATCCATGGCAAGGAAGAGGCCGACAAGGCCCTGCAGGCGGCCAAGGCGGCCTTCGGCGGCGCCGGTCTGGGCGATGTGGGGGAAATCCCTTCGGTGGCGATAGCGGCGGCTAGGCTGGACGCGGGAATCACCGTGCTGGATCTTTTCCTAGAGGCGAAGCTTGTCGGTTCCAAGAGCGAAGCCAGACGCCTCGTCCAGCAGGGCGGTGCCTCCGTGAACGGCGTGAAAGTCGCCGACGAGTCGGCGGTATTCTCGACGAAGGATATTGCGGAGGGCGCCCTGTTCCTGCGAGCCGGAAAAAAACGCGTCTGCAGGGTGGTTTTGGAGTAGAAGCCAAGGCTCAGGATGCACGCCGCCTGAGCGCATGCCGTTGAAGCGTCGGGCTCCTTTATCGTCAGGCTTGGTCTTCCGCCTTTTTCTGCAGTTCCTTTCTACGTTTGCGGTATTCCATGATGGGCTTGTCGCCCTGGAAAAGATTCTCCCCTATGCCGATCCCCGACGCCTTGGGCATTTGCGTCCGCACCACGGTTCTGTCCTGGTGGGCAACAAGAAGGTTGAAGGGCATGGCGGCTTTCGCTATCAAGTCGCCCAGAAGGGGAATGAGGGCGAAGGCCTGGTAAAATCGCAGATAGAGCAGGGTATGTTCGCCGTCCACGGGGACGAAAGCGCCCAGGACTCTCACTTTGTCGGCGATCCGGTTTTCCCAGAGATTGGGGTAGATGAATTCGAGCTTGAATCCATTTGGATTCGGGGTTGGAACCTGCGTCGGCGTTTTGGGCTTCTGACCAGAATCTACTTCGTTGTATACATACATGAAGAACTTGTCGGGGCTCGCCCATTCGAAGCCGGGGCCGTTGACGAGAGTCTTGTTGCCGCGGCCTATGGTGTTGTGGTGGACGAAGGGAAGATGGACGCAGTCGATCTGGTTCTCGATCACGCGAGAGTAATGCGCGTCCCAGGGATCGATGACGGTGGCATATTGGGCGTTCGGGGGAATGTCGTCAAAAAACGCCGGAACCGAGGGGGAGGGCCCGCCTTCGCCCCACCAGATCCAGATAAAGCCATGATCCTCATGGGTGGGATAGCTTCGTACCTTGAAATTGGGCGGAACGGCCGCTGCCTTACCGTTGGCGGGGATCACCGTGCATTTGCCCGAAGCGTCGTAGCGGAGTCCATGGAAGGGGCACATTATCGTATCATCATCGCAGGTCTCGCCAATGGAGAGCGCCACGCCGCGGTGAGCGCATTTATCAGCGAGGCAGATCGCTTCACCTTTCGCGGAACGGAAGAAGACGAGCTTTTCGCCCAGGCGCGTAACGCCGATGGGGGTCTTTCCCACTTGGCGCGAAGAGAGCACCACATACCATTGATTTGGAATCACACCGATCTCCTTCTATGTGGCTATAGTCAATGTATTTAGGTTATACAATTTCATACATATTCGAGAGCTTTTCCCTTATTTTCGGGCGAATTTCCTCGTCGCGGCGGCCAAAAGCGACCACAATACCCACCGTCCAGTCTTTTTCGCTCTTATCAAGAGCCGCCAGAACTCCGGCTTCGTCGAAGCCTTCTATTGGGCATGAGTCGAGACCAGCCGCGGCCGCGCCCGTCATCATGTTGGCGCAGGCGATGTAGGTCTGGGTCCGAGCCCAATGGAGGATTCGGCCTTCCTTCATAAGAAAATCATGGTAGCCTTTGTAGTCGGCCTCGAAGACGGGGTAGCCTCCCGGAAAGCGTTCGGCTCTTTGCGTCAGGAACGCCGAACCCAGGCTGTAAGCGGCTTCCTTGCGCGTAAGGATGACGATGACGCAGGGACTCGTGTAGACGGCGTCCTGGGCAAAGCAGGCATCTCCCAAGGCCTTGACCGACTTATGATTTGCAGCGACGACAAAGTGCCAGGGTTCGAGGCCGAAAGAGGAAGGGGAAAGCCTCCCGCATTCCAGCAGGAATTCAATCGCGTCGATGGCGAGCGGCAGGTCCTTCCTGAATCGCTTGCAGGCAAAGCGCTTCCTCATAGACTCGAGAAAACGCTCCGCCATTGCCGTATCCAAGGAAAATTCCATGGGAGGCATCGAGGGCATCGGGGAATACCTTAAACCAAGTCCAACGCCACGTCGAACATGGAATTGAGGGAGGTTTGCCTTTCCTCGGGCGTCATTTCCTTCCTGGAGATGTTGGAATCCGAACAGGTAAGAAGGGTGAGCGCCTTTTTCTTGAGGTAGGCGGCGTTGCAGTAGAGGGCGAAACACTCCATGTCGGTGGCGGCGCAGCCCATCGACGCCCATTTCTTCCAGCCGTCCTCATCGTCGAGGGCGCTGTAAAGCGAAAAAACGTCCGAGGAGAATATGCCGCCTACCCAATGCTTGATGCCGCGTTTTCGCGCCGACGCCACGGCTTTTTCAAGCAGGGAATAGCTGGCGCAGGGCGAGAAGGAGCCCTTCAGGCCATACTGGTGAGCGTAGTTCGAATCGGTGGACGCCGTCATCGCGATGACGATGTCTCCGACGTCGATATCGGCTGTCATGCCGCCGCAAGTGCCTATCCTGACGATGCTCTCGACGCCGTAGAAGGCGAAGAGCTCGAAGGAGTAGATGCCCATGGAGGGGGCGCCCATTCCGGAACTCATGACGGTCACGTCCTTGCCTTCCCATGTGCCGGTGAAACCGAGCATGTTCCGGACTCCGGTCACTTTTCTGGCGTTCTTCAGGCGGGTTTTCGCTATGTATTGGGCGCGCAGGGGGTCTCCGGGCATGAGCACTATGGGCGCGAAATCGCCTTTTTTCGCGGAATTGTGCGGCGTGCCGGAGGAAAAATGTTCCAGTTTTCTCTCATGAATTCTCGATGAATGCATATATTCTCCTTTTGATTCAGCTGCCGCTTCGCTCATAGGGCTGCCCCGAGGCTCTGGGCGCGTATTCCTTGCCCGAGAAGACCATGAGCGTCACAAGCGTGATGATATAGGGCATGACGCTGAAAAATTCCGGGGGAAGAAAGCGGAGGCTTTGTATGTTGACCATATAGATGGAGAGCGCCGTCGCCGTGCCGAAGAGCAGCGATGAAGCGGCGATGCCTTTAGGAAGCCATCTGCCGAAGGATAACGCGGCAAGCGCGATGAATCCGGCTCCGTTGATCGTATTGACCGTGTACTGGATCGTCTGCGTAAGGACGAGGCAGCCGCCGGCCAGGCCGCCGAGGGCTCCCGAGATCATGACGGCGATGTAGCGCGTCCTGCGAACGTCGATGCCGGCCGAGGCCGCCGCCTGGGGATGTTCGCCGCAGGCCCGCAGGCGCATTCCAAAAGGCCTTTTGTATAGAACGAACCACGCGATGATGACGACGGCGAGCGCAATCCATGCCGTCGGGTAGATCCCCCCGATTCCGGGCATCATTCCCAGTTTAAAAGGCAAAGTTCGCTCCATCTTGAAGATGATCTGGGCGAGAAAGGCGGTTCCACCCGTAACGAGAAGGTTGATGCCCGTTCCGGAAACCGTCTGGTTCGCGTTGAGCGTTATGGAGGCGAAAGCGTGGATCAAGGAGGTAAGGACGCCCGCGAGCGCGCCTAGTCCCAGGGCTATCCAGATCGAGTAGGAGGTGGAAGGCTCAAGGAAATAGTGGATCGTGGCCGCGGTGAACGCGCCGACGCCCATGAGTCCTTCCAGGGCTATGTTCACGATGCCGGCGCGCTCGCAGATCATGCCTCCCGCTGCGGTGATGAGGATCGGCGAGACGATCATGAGGATCGACGGAATCATGGCTATAAGGCTATTCATCATGGGCTTCCTTCTGCGCCTGCGCGTTTTTCTTGGCTTTCCAGTCGAGAATGAGCTTCACTCCGGCGCGCATGGATATGAGAACGACCACGAGGCCGGAAATGATGAGGGTTATCTCCTTGGGAATCTGTCTGGACTGCATTAGAGGTTGCGCGGAAGACAGCATTCCGAAGAGCAGGCCGGCGATCAGCGTGCCTCCGGCATTGTTGTTCCCGATGAGAGCGACGGCGATGCCGTTGAATCCGTAATTGTCATAGCCGCCCAGGACGCGTCCGTAGCCGAAGGAACCTAGCGCGACGACGGCGCCCGCGAATCCGGCGAACATGCCCGCTATGAGCATTGAAGTCGTGATGCTTCGCGTTACCCTGACGCCGGCATAGCGAGCGGCGTCCCGGTTGAAGCCGGTGGCTCTCAGTTCGAAGCCTGTCTTGGTTTTCTCGATAATGAACCAGTAGATCAGGCAGGAGAGCAGGGCGACCCATAGGCCGAGGCTGAGCCTCGATCCATTCGTCAGCCGCTCGAACAGCGGGCTTGTGAGGCGAGCCGTGGCCGGAAAATTAGGCGTTTTATAGGTGTTGGATCCCGGGATCAGCATGGAGGTCCATCGCGAGAAGAAGAAGGCGATATAATTGAGCATTATCGTGGCCACGACTTCAGATACAGCGAATTTCGCCTTAAGCCACCCGACAATCCCGCCCCAGAGCGCCCCGGCCAGCCCCGCGGCGGCCACAGCCACCACCCAGTGGACTACCGGAACAGGAGGGAAGTAGAGGGCCACGAACTGAGCCACGGTCAAACCCACGATGTATTGGCCTTCGGCGCCGATGTTGAACAGGCCAGTCCTGGCGGCGAATCCCATGGATAGGCCGCAGAGGATGAGAGGTATGCTCGCTGTCAGCCACTCGCCGATATAGCGCGCGTTCCATGTGCCGCGGGTGATGTCGAAGCCGGTAAGGGTCTGGAGGAGGGCCGAATACATTCCGGCGGGGTTCTTTCCCACGATCAATATGAGAAAGGTTCCACAGAGAAATCCGAGAAGGACAACAGAAATGGAAATCGTCTTCGGATTGGAAAAAAGCCTTTCCAGCCTGTCTTTGCGCGGATCGGTCGTCCTGTTCATGCTTGTTCTCCCGACGCGTTTTGGGCTATCCCCGCCATCATGGCGCCGATTTCTCTTTCATCGGCCGATTCCCCGTCCACGATGCCGACGATCTCGCCCTTGGAGATTGCCGCTATCCTGTCGCAGAGGTTCATGATTTCTTCCAGTTCGAAAGAGATGAGGAGAACGGCGCGCCCTTTGTCCCTCTCCGCTATTATCCGCGAATGAATGTTCTCGATGGCGCCCACGTCGAGTCCGCGCGTAGGCTGGGAGATGACGAGGAGGTCGGGAGAGAGTTCTATCTCCCTGGCTATGACGGCCTTCTGCTGATTCCCTCCCGACATGGAGCGGACCTTGGTCGCCGCCCCTTCGCCGGTCCTGATGTCGAATGCCTTTATGAGTTTTCTGGCATTCTCCTCGATCGCCTTGCGGTCGAGGATGCCGAACTTGCCGCAGTAGGATGGGGAGCCGTAGGTTTTCAGTATGAGATTTTCGTCCAGCCGGAAATCCAGGACGAGTCCTTCCTTCTGCCTGTCTTCGGGTACGTAACCTATGCCGGACTCTATTCTGCTATGTATCGAGGCGTGGGAAATATCCTTTCCGTTGAGGAGAATCCTGCCCTTTTCCAGCGGCCTCAAACCGGTGATAGCCTCCACCAGCTCGGCCTGGCCGTTGCCGTCGACACCGGCAATGCCCACGACTTCGCCGTGGCGGACTTCGAGGGAAAGGTCCCTGATGGTCTCCAATCCACGGGAATTCTTGACGAAAAGGTGTTCGATGCGCAGGACCGTTTCACCGGGAACGGCTTTCGTTTTTTCCGTGGTGAAAAGCACTTCCCGACCCACCATCATCGCGGCCATCTGGGCTTCGGACGTCGAATCCACATCCACCGTGCCAACCATCTTGCCCCGCCTGAGCACCGTGCATCGGGAAGCGGCCTGCTTGATCTCCTTGAGCTTATGGGTGATGAGGATGATCGTCTTGCCTTCCGATTTGAGGCGTTCGAAAATCTGCAGGAGCTCGTCGATCTCCTGAGGACGCAATACGGCCGTCGGTTCGTCGAAAATGAGGATTTCGGCCTTCCTGTAAAGAATCTTGAGGATTTCGACGCGCTGCTGCATTCCGACGGTTATGCTTTCGATGGTGGAGTCCGGATCGACGTCGAGGCCGTAGAGCTTGGATAGCTCTGCCACTCGTTTTCGCGCGGAATTGATGTCGATATTGCCGAATCGGTCTCTCGGCTCGTCGCCGAGGATTATGTTTTCGGTGACCGTGTAGTTGTGCACGAGCTTGAAATGCTGATGGACCATCCCGATGCCGAGCGATGTCGCGTGGTTAGGATCCTTGATCCTGACTTCCTTGCCTCGTATGGAAATAGTTCCAGAATCGGGCTCGTACAGGCCGAAGAGAATCGACATGAGCGTCGATTTGCCCGCGCCGTTCTCTCCGAGTATCGCGTGGATTTCGTTGTCCAGCACGCGAAGCGTTACGTTGTCATTGGCGATGATACCGGGGAATATCTTCGTGATCCCCGCCATCTCGATCGCATATGAATCCATCCAGGAATCTCCTGATCGGTGGCCGCGTTGAAAAACAGGGCCGCGCCGGCATTTTTCGCCCGACACGGCCCCGCGTTCAAGAAAGCGAAAGCGGAATTAGTTGTCGGATGCCTGGAGGTTCGCGGGCGCGAGGCCAGCGGCCTTGGCGGCGGCATAGGTCGGAACGACCTTGATCTGGCCTTTGATGATCTTGTCTTTGGCCGCGTTGACCTGCTTAACGATATCGGCGCCCAGCTCGGCGTTGCTGGCCGAGAAGCCTACGCCGTCGATCTTGGTGTCGAATATGACGACCTGGCCCTTGAAGGTCTTGTTCTTGACCTGGTTGAGGGCATACTTCGTCGAGTTCTCGACTCGCTTGATCATCGAGGTGAGCACGGCGGACTTGCCGGTCGCGTAGATGCCGTCCTCGTACTGGTCGGAATCGACGCCGATGGCCCAGACGTTCTTGCCCTGCGAGCGGTATTCCTTGGCCTGGGCGATGGTGCCGTTTCCGGTGCCGCCGGCGGCCGAGAAGATCGCGTATACGCCGGAGTCATACCAGTTCTTGGCCTGGGCCTTGGCGAGTTCGGGCTTGCCCCAGTCGTTCGCGTAATAGTCGACGAGTTCGGCGTTGGGGTATACGGACTTGATGCCCTGCACCCAGCCCATCTCGAACTTGGTGATGACCGGTCCGGGGACGCCGCCGATGAATCCGAATTTCGGCGCGGCGATCTTGTCTTTCTTGGCCTTGAGGGCCGCGGCCACGCCGACGAGGTAGGAGCCTTCATGCTCGGAATAGGTGGCTTCCATGACATTCGGTTTGCCGATCCAATCCACGTCCACGATGAGGTATTTCTGGTTGGGGTACTTGCCCGCCACTTCGGTGAGCGCGTCGGCGAAGGTGAATCCCGTGACGATGATGAGGTCGTACTTTTCGTCGGATGCCTGCATCAGGTTGGGGATATACATGTCCTGGGTCTGGGCGGTCAGGACATCGTAGAACTTGCCGCGTTTCGTGGTCTTGTTCCAGCTGTCCCCGTAGAAATCGAGGATGCCGCGCCATGCCGCCTGATTGAAGGACCTGTCGTCGATGCCGGTCGCGTCGGTGAGAAGACGGCTCGTCGGCTGCGCGGCGACGGAAGCGACAGCGCCGAAAATCATGCCCGCGATGAGAAGCATCGCAAAGATTCGTTTCATACGTTTTCCTCCATTATGCTTAAGCGGCGCCTTATGGCGCCGCAATCTGCGCACAATATTTGGCGGGCAATCCCCGCGGCTATATCTCGGCTCCAACATGGCCATGATAATACTCGTCGCGAAGCTGCTTCACCTGGGCATCGCCCAGATAATCGTCGAAACTCATGTATCGATCGATGATGCCGCCCGGACATATCTCGATGACGCGGTTGGCGATGGACGTCACGAATTCATGGTCGTGGCTCGCGAAAAAGAGGACGCCGGGGAATTCGATAAGTCCGTCGTTGAGCGATGTTATGGCCTCGAGATCGAGGTGGTTGGTCGGCTCGTCCATGATGAGGAAATTGGCCCCCGAAAGCATCATGCGCGAAAGCATGCAGCGCACGCGCTCGCCGCCCGAGAGCACCTTGACGGGCTTGAGCGCGTCGTCGCCCGAGAAAAGCATCCTGCCGAGGAAGGATCTGATGTAGGTGTCGTCGTCGGAAGAGGTGGCGGATTTGAGCCACTCAACGATGCTCGCGTCGGACGCGAAGAGAGGCGCGGCGTCCTTGGGGAAATAGGCTTTCTCGACGGTCTGACCCCAGTAGAGATCTCCCGCCGAAAGCTCCAGCTCCCCGCCAAGCGCGGCGAAAAGGGAAGACTTGGCGATATGCTGATGGCCGACGAAGGCTATCTTGTCCGTCCGGTTGACGTTGAGGGAGAAGTTTTTAAGGACTTCCGTCCCGTCGGCTTCTATGGATACGCCGACAATCCTGAGGACATTGTTGCCTATGTCGCGGTTGGGCTTGAAGCTCACATAGGGGAAACGGCGCGACGAAGGCACGATGTCGGCGAGTTCCAGCTTCTCGAGGATTTTCTTGCGCGATGTCGCCTGCCTGGATTTGGAGGCGTTGGAGGCAAAGCGCTGGATGAATTCCTTCAGGTCCTTCACCTTGTCCTCGCGGCGACGCTTCAGGTCCTTCTGCTGCTGGACGAGAATCGCGTTCATCTTATACCAGAAATCGTAGTTGCCCGAATACATCCTGATATGGCCGAAATCTATGTCGCAGACATGGGTGCAGACGGAGTTGAGGAAGTGCCTGTCGTGCGATACGACGATTACGATGTTCGGGGATTCGATCAGGAACTCCTCGAGCCAGGTTATGGAATCGAGGTCGAGGCCGTTGGTCGGCTCGTCGAGCAGCAGTATGTCGGGGTTGCCGAACAATGCCTGCGCCAGAAGCACGCGGACCTTGAAGGTTTCATCCACTTCCTTCATGAGTTTATCCTGAAGGTTTTCAGGAACGCCCAGTCCGGAGAGGAGAACGGCCGCCTGGGCTTCGGCTTCCCAGCCCCCCATTTCGGCGAACTCGGCCTCCAGTTCGCTCGCGCGAATGCCGTCCGCCTCGGTGAAGTCCTCTTTGGCGTAGACGATGTCGCGTTCCCTCGCGATGGAGTAAAGCTTCTCGTATCCCATGATCACGGTATCGATGACGCGGAACTCATCGAAAGCGAAATGGTCCTGCTTGAGGGTGGCCATGCGCGAACCGGAGGAAATGGCGATTTCGCCTTTGTCGTGCTGAATTTCACCTGAAAGAATGCGAAGGAAGGTGGTCTTCCCCGATCCGTTGGCGCCGATAATGCCATAGCAGTTGCCCGCGGTGAATTTTAGATTGACGTCCTTGAAAAGGTTTCGTTCTCCGAAACCGAGCGCTAGTTCTGTTACTGATATCACAATAGGAATACTCCCCGCAAACGACATGAATTTCAAGGGGTAGGGAAGGGAATTGCCCGCATTTTTCGGAACCGGACATTCAAGCGGATCCATCCTCATCATTGACGGAAGCGTTTTCGGAAGCTACAAATACCGAAGGTGGCACCAGTGAAGAAAATTCTCCTGCTTTCCGATATACATGGCCGCGGGGATATGGCAGCCGCCATAATCGCCAGGCATCCGAACCTGGATTACGTGCTCATAGCCGGCGATATCACCAACTTCGGCGACGTGAAAAGCGCGCAGTCGGTTATAGACGCGCTTTTTTCCGATGGAAAGCGGCGATGCGTATTTCTCGTGGCTGGCAACTGCGATCCTTTATCCGTGCGGACGTTTTTAAAGGCTGAAGGCTTTGAAACCGAAGGCTGTGAGCGGGAATTGCCTTTCGCCTCATTGGTGGGCGTCGGGGGAGGCCTGCGGAGAGCGGGACTCACGAGTTTCGAGCGTACGGAAAGCGAGCTGAATGAAGCGCTGACCGCCCAGTTGTCGCCGCTCCATTCTGAAAACCGAAAAAAGCCGGTGATCGTTCTCACCCATACGCCGCCCTATGGCACGAACGCCGATAGACATGGGGAAATGCATGTGGGAAGCAAGGAATTCGCGAAAGCGATGGTGGAATTTGGTCCCGATGTATGGATCTGCGGTCATATACACGAGTCCCGCTGCGTTTCGCTCGAGGATGGGACGCTCGTCATCAATCCCGGTCCCTGCAGCTGCGGCAGTCATGCAATACTGGAACTAAGCGAAAGCCCTGACGAAAAAAGACTCGTCAGGGCTTCCCTGTTCAGATAGCATCGAAAAACAAGGCGATTTTATCCGCTTGCTCTCCCGTGTTTCGGCGAATCAGCGCCCCGTGGGGCTATACAGATACTTGAAGTAATCCATGTCGGTGGAAAGCGTCTTCTTCAAGCCTGGTACGGTGGCCTTGTAGGATTCCATAGCCTTCCAGAACTCAAAGAATGAAGGATCCCTGCCATAGGATTCGGCGAATATTTTCGTGGCCGTGGCGTCGGCCTTGCCCTTGAGGGTTTCAGATTTCTCGTATGCCGAGGAAAGTATGGAACGTTTCTCGTTTTCCAGCTTTCCAAGCCATTCCGCCTTCTTGCCTTCTCCATAAGAGCGGAAAGCCTGGGCTATCTGGCTTCTTTCCTTGATCATCCGCTGGTAGACGCTGTCGGTCAATTCCTCCGAATACTTGATTTGTCTGGGCACAATATCCAGGACCTCGATACCATACTCGGGGGCGATGGACGCGACGATCTTTATCATCTCGTCCGACAGCACTTCGCGGCCTTTTTCTATCTTTTCGAACTGAGTTTCCGATATGGTGAGTTCTTCCAGCGACGTGGATCCCACGGATTCCCCGGTCTGGAAAGTCTCCAGGTTGCTGGAATTCATGAGTTCGTCGGTGCTCCGCACGGCCTCCCTGAGATAATTGGACGAGATGACGGTGCGGACCGCGGAGTCGATGACATCATCCAGGCGGCCATAGGCATTCTCCAGACTGCTCACCGACTCGTAAAACTTCACCGGATCGACGATCCTCCAGCGGGCCGTGGTGTCCACCCATATGAACTGGTTTTCCTTGGTCGGTATGCGCTGTTTCTCGCCATCCCATGAGAGGAGTTTCTTCGGAAACTTTATGACGTTATCGACGAAAGGGCTTTTGAATTTCAGTCCCGCGTCGCTGTGAGTCTTGATGATCTTGCCAAAGCGGACGACCACTGCCTGTTCGCCTTCATTGAGGACGAAAAATGGCCCGATTATTATGACGCCAACTATGATGACAGCCAGCGCCGCCGCGAATATCATTGTCTTTTTCATTTGGCTGCCTCCTTGGGCGCCTCGAGGATCTTGAGCGGAACGAGATTCTTGAAAGATTTGTCGATCAGCTCCACCTCCGCGCTGCCCGAGAAGACTTCGTTCATCATCTCGTAATACAGGCGCTTTCTTGTCACGTCGGGAGATTTGCGGTACTCATCCAGAACCGAGATGAAGCGCGCCACGTCGCCCTTTGCCATGTTCACGCGTTCGGTCGAGTAGCCTTGGGCGATTTCGAGAATCTGATCGGCCTGGCCTTTGGCTTTCGGGATTTCCGCGTTATAGGCTTCCTTGCCCTCGTTGATGAGGCGATTCATGTCCTGAATGGACTTGTTGACATCCTCGAAGGCATCCTGCACGCCGCTCGGCGGCACGATATTCTGTAGCTGGACCTGCGTGATCTCTATCCCGAGCGCGTATTTCTTGAAAATACCGTTCATCATCTGCACGGCGTTGTCCTGGATGCTCTGCCGGTCAGGTCCAATGACGCCCAGTATGAGGCGGTCGCCGACAAGGCGGTTGATGACCGATTGGGATATGTCCCTGATGGTCTTTTGTTTGTCCGACACGTTGAAGAGCCATGCTTGCGGATCCGTAATCCTATATTGGATGATCCATTCCACATCGACGATATTGAGGTCGCCCGTCAGCATGGTCGATTCGTTAGGAAATTTCTCGTCGGAATACTGCGTGTTGACGCCGCTCTTTATGGTCCTGAAACCGAAGGTTTCGGTTTGCACGACCTTCGTTTTCACGACATAAGCTTTCTGTATTCCGAAAGGAAGCTTGTAATGAAGCCCCGCTCCCAGCGTCTTGGAATATTTGCCAAATGTCGTTATCACGGCGTTCTCCGTCTGATCGACGACGATGAAACTCGTCGACAGGAATAGGATCACAGCGACCGCTATGGCGGCGATGACGATGATAGGACCGTTAAGCTTGATTTTGGGCATTTTGGGCTTGAATACCGGATCGGGCATGTCTGTCCCCTCCTAGAATCTGAATTGCCTCAACGAAGAACATACTTCTTTTTCATTCATAGAAAAACAGGATTCAATTTTTTTTACGAAATAAATGGGGAGCGGAGCGGAAAGCGACAGAGGGACATCGGGGAAAGGCTTGTTCTCGAAACGCAGCTCCCAGGCATGGAGATAATAAGGTTGTTCGCTTCGCTTTCCTCCATATTTGGAATCCCCGAGAAGGGGGTAACCATGGAAGGCCGCCTGTACCCTGATTTGATGCGTGCGCCCCGTGCCGAGTCTGAGGGCGGCGAGGGTAAGCCCGTTTTTGTATCCGAGCGGAAAGACTTCGGTGATGGCTTCCCGTGGCTCTCCCTCCGCCGAGGGCTTGGCTGCGGAGGGCTGGATGAAGGCGCCATCGGGCTCAGATTCGCCGCGTATGAAGCTTTTCCGCAGCGCGAAATCCCTTTCAATGTTTTCCTTCCACGTTGAGCGGGATTTTAGCTCGCCTTCCAGGAGCGCTATATAGATCTTATGGATGGCGCCTTTCCTGAGTTCCTCACCGAAGACCCTGGCGCCCGCGATGCTTCGCGAGAAAGCGATGATACCCGAAGTGTTCCTGTCGAGGCGATGAAGGGGGCCGGGCGTGAAGGCGAGGGAGGTTTCCAGTTTCCCAGCCAGGTAGGCTCTGACCAGTGCGTCGAGGCTGTCGGGGCCGTCGTGAACGAGGACGCCCATCGATTTATTCAGAAAAAGAAGATCGGCGGTTTCCAGCAGAATGGGAAGGTTTTTAGGGAGCCGCTCGATACCGCCGATTTCAGGACTCCCGCCGGGAACTTGGATGACATGGCTGAATTCGATGATGTCGCCCTCGCGGCAGCGGTATTCGGGCGGCTGGCGCGCGCCGCCGACGCGGATGTCGCCTTTTCTCAGCGCTTTATGGATTGCGGAGATAGGCATATCCTTAAGGACTATCCTTAAGATTTTATCGAGCCTCCTGCCGATATCGTTGCGTCCGACGGGCATTTTGAATACGGAAACCATGAGCTCATACTATAGATCGGCTCCGGGCGGGTCAATGAAGTTCGGGACAAAAGACCGTCGAGGCTTGACATTGAGCTTTCAGAACGTGAAACTTCGGAAGCGATGAGAAACAACGCCGTTGACCTTCAGACACTCTTTTCAAACCCAATCTTCCTCTCCGCTCTGTTCAGCCTTCTCATCGCCCAGTTCATAAAAGCTGTCATATCGCTCGTAAAAGCGCGCAGGGAAGCCCTTCGCGAAGCCATGCTCATTTTTTTCTGGAGAACGGGCGGCATGCCGTCCAGCCATTCAGCCGTGGCAATTTCCATCAGTGCGGCGGTAGCCCTCACCCAAGGATTCTCCGATCTCTTTATAGTGTCGCTATTTCTTTCGCTCATCGTTATTCGCGACGCGCTCGGCGTACGCCGGTCGGCCGGCCTGCAGTCCAAAGTTCTGAACAGACTCGGCAACGACCTGTCTCTGCGCCTGGGCATCAAGTACGATTCAGTCAAGGAAGTCCATGGCCATACATGGCCTGAGGTTTTGGTCGGTTCGGTTCTCGGATTCTGCATCGCTTTTGCTTTTTGCAGACTGTAATTAATTCTTATCCGATGGTGACGCGCTGTCATACAAAAAATGAAATAACGAGTTATGTATGACAACGCCCCGAAAGCGGCGATTCATGCTAATTGAGGCATTCTTCGAGAATGCCCTTTTCCTGGGCGTTCTATGTAGTATAGAATCGATTGATCACGCGTAAGGTATAGGGTACATGCAAGGCACGAAAGTCATTCTTGGGACATACAACACCATGCCGGACGGCACTTCGGGGAAAGTCTTCGAACTTACCTATCAGCGTTCGTGGCGCCCATTCCTTTCGAGCCTCTATAAATTCCAGAATATTTCAGCCGTTCTCTATTATTCGGGAGTCGTCCTGCAATGGATTGAGGAAAACCATCCCGAATTCATACTCCTCCTGGAAGAGATGGCCGACCGGAAGCAGATTGAACTCTTGGGCGGAGGATATTTCAGCCCTCTTTTCCCCATCCTCCAGCCCTCCGATAAGGTCGGCCAGATAGAAATGCTGACTACCTATCTGCGGAAGACCTTCGGCAAACGTCCTTCAGGCGGTTGGCTGTACGAGTACTCTTGGGATGCCGGGCTTCCGATCATATTCCGCAATTCGGGCTTGAACTATTCCTTTTTGCCCGCTAAAATTCTTTCCGAAGCGGGTTTCATAGAATCGGGGCAGTTTACGCCCCTCGTCACCGAGGATCAAAGAAAGCTGCTCTATATTTTCCCCGTATTCGATCTCGAAGAAACCTTCGGCACGCCCCTGCCTTTCGAATCGGCGCTCGAGCGTCTCATGCTGGAATACCCCGAAGGCCGCCTCTATACGATGATGGTCGACGGTCAATCAGTGCCGGGGATGTGGGAAGCCTCAGGGCTAGAGTCCCCCGATGTCATGTTCGAAAAGTCCTTTGCCTGGTTCCAGAAAAACTGCCTTTTCGTCGAAACGGTCTCAGCCCAGGCCTATGCGCGAACCCTGAAAAACGCCAGACTCTTCTATCTTTCATCCTGCGCCTCCAAGCGGCTGGGCGTGGGATTCGAGGACGAAATCGCGGAATCCCGCAGGCTCCGCGCGCCCTACCTGGCCAAACAGCTCATCCTGCAGAATCCCTCGAGCAAGCACCTCTACGACAAGATGTACCATGTCCATTCGCTCATGACGCTGCTGCGGGGCGACAAGGCCAGGAAGAAAAGCGCCCAGGAAGATCTATGGAAGGCGCAGAACGGCGACGCGTACTGGGAAGGCGGCGTGGGGGGGATAAGAAGACCGGAAGTGAGGATCAATGCCTACCGATCTCTTATCGAGGCGGAAAAAGCCACGAGGATACACGGAAGTTTCAGCCCGGGGATAATACTGGACGACATCGACTGCGACGGAGACAGGGAGACGCTTTACCAGGCCGCCGACATGAATTGCTATATACACGAAAAAGGCGCGTCCGTATTCGAAATCGATTCGTTCAGGAATAAGCAGAATTACTGCTGCGTCTATAACGATGACCCCCTGCGATCCTTGAGCAGTTTTGTGGACAGGATTTTCGGCATCGGCTCCTATGACGACGAACTTATAAACCTTGGCCTGCAGACCTACTCGACGCTCGAAAGAGAGAAAAGTCCCTGCAAGGTGGTTTTCAGCAAGGAGTTCGCGCTCAAGTCGGGATCCTCCCTCCATCCCCTGGCCATAAAGAAAGCTTATTTTTTCCAGAAATCCTGCATCAGCGTCGATATCGAGCTGGTCAATCGCTCCCAGCACCAAATTCCCCTGCGATATGCACTGGAAGTAAATCTTCAGCCCGCTGCGAGCTGGGAGGACATGGAAATTTTCTCTTCGGTGGGAAGAGAGAAAGAACAAATCCCCCCGCTCGTAAAAACCCCTTCCTTTACCGCGGAAGCCATAACCTTCCAGATGCTCCAGGGAAAAGAGGCGGTCGAAATAAGATCGGACAAGCCTTTCCAGATGCGCATGGAGCATGTGATGGACAGACTCGAGACGCCTCAGATCATCAGGCTGCACGATGGACACCTGAACTCCGAAACCTCCCCCGGAAAGGGCGAGGCCTTCTATCAGGGAACACACATGCTTTTCGGCTGGGACACGGAGATGACCGCCGATTCCAGCGCTACCTTTTCCCTTTCGCTTCATTTTTAAAACCATACGACCATACTCTTTGCCAGCTTGCCCATTCGGAAGGTTTTCTCCTACAATAGGCTATGCCAGAACAGTTATTTCCATATGACCTTTCGGGAAAACGCGTACATTTCATAGGCGCCAAGGGAACGGGCATGGCCGCCCTCGCCGAAATATTCGCCGCCAAGGGCGCCGCGCTTTCGGGCAGCGATGTACCGGACACCTTTTATACCGACGCGATACTCCGCTCCATCCATATGGACGTGAAGGAATCATTCGACGCTGCCCATATCGGAACCGATCTGGACCTGGTCATTTTTTCCGATGCCTACAATCCCATATCCAACCCGGAAATGGCGGAGGCTGCGCGAAGGAACCTGCCCATGTTCAGTTTCGCCCAGGCTCTGGGTGCCTTGTCCAGGTTGAGCGATTCAAGCGGAGTTTCAGGCGTCCACGGCAAGACGACGACGACGGCGATGGCTGGAAGCATGCTGGCCGCCCTGGGTACCCCCGCGACAGTCCTCACAGGATCGGCGGTGTCATCGTTCGGCGATCGCTGCACCTTGATCAGGGGCCAACGCTATTTTGTCGCGGAAACCGATGAATACAAGCGGCACTTCATGCACTTTTCGCCCCGACGCATACTGCTCACGAGCGTCGAGAGCGACCATCAGGATTACTATCCGACCTACGAATCGATAGAGCGGGCCTTTCGCGACTATGTCATGTCACTTCCCGACGGAGGACTCCTCGTGTACTGCGCCGACGACCCTGGAGCCAGGGCTGTGGCCGCCTTCGCGAAGGCGAAGAGGCCGGGCCTGCGCTTCGCGCCCTATGGCTTTTCCGCCGATGGGCCATGGAAGATCGAGACATGCGTCACGGGGGAAGGGCATACTTCTTTTACTTTGGGAGCCTGCGAGGCGGGATTCGAGCTTCATGTGCCGGGGCGGCACCTCGTGCTCGACGCGGCGGGAGCCCTGGCTCTCGTTCACGATATCGTAAGGGATTCGCAAAAGGGCGATGACTGGACTAAGGGGCAGTGGGATTTGGCCGGGGCCGCGCTGGGAGAGTTCCGGGGCTCGCGGCGAAGAAGCGAAATTGTGGGAGAAGCGGGGGCTGTCCTCATCATGGACGATTATGCCCACCATCCTACGGCCCTGAAGGCGACCATAGCGGGCATCAAGGCGTTCTGGCCGTCGCGGCGACTCATCGTCGATTTCATGTCCCATACCTATTCCAGAACCATAGCGCTTATGGATGAATTCGCCGAGAGCCTGGACGATGCGGATTGCGTCGTCCTTCACGACATATACGCTTCGGCGAGAGAAAAACTGGTGGAATCCGTCAGCGGCAGAAACCTTTTCGAAAAGGTGAAGGCTCGCAGGAAGGATCTCATCGATCTGTCCGATGGAAAAAAATCAGGCATCCGCCGCGGCTTCATCATGTATGAGGATAAACACCAGGATACCGCGGCGAAGCTTTTGCCTCTTCTCCATGAGAATGATCTTTTTATCACCATGGGGGCGGGCGACAACTGGAAGTTGGGGAGAACGATGCTCGAACAGCTGAGGAAAAAGGAACAAAACAATGCTTAAAAGCATGACTGGTTTCGCGCAGAAAGAATTTGACAGGGATGGAATAGCCGGAAGCGTCCAGCTGAAGTCCTACAATAACCGCTACCTGGACATATCCATTTCCCTGCCGCCGCAAATATCCTCATTTGAGCCGAAAATCCAGCAGATGCTTGGTGAACGCCTCAACAGAGGAAAGGTCGAGCTCGGCCTTCGGCTGAAGAAAATGAATGTTCCCATCTCAGTGCGCCCCGACGCGGATGCCGCCAGGGCTGTCTATGACGCGATTTCTTCGATTGCCGCGGCATGCGGGCTGGATGAAAAACCCTCGTTGAGCCAAATTACCTCATTCGAGGGCGTGCTTTCCTACGAGAAAGATTTCGATGGCGGAACGATCTGGCAACCGATTGCCGACGAAATCGGCCTCGTCCTGGACGAGTTCGAAGCTTCCAGGGAAAGGGAAGGCCAGGCCACGGAGGCGAATATCTTTTCCGAGCTGGCACGGTTCGAGGAAGCGCTTGCCATCGTACGGAAAAATGCAGCCGAGATGGAAAATACCATTAAGCAGCAGCTGCAGTCGAGATTTGAAGAGCTTTTGCCCAAGGGGTACGATGAACAGCGCCTTCTACAGGAAGTCGCTGTTCAGCTGGTTCGTCTGACCATCAATGAGGAAGTATCAAGGCTGGACGCGCATATTGAGGCTTTCAGAGCCATGGCGCGGGAGGAGGCTCCCGCCAAGAAAATGGACTTTCTCTGCCAGGAGATGAACAGGGAAACGAACACCATAGGATCCAAGAACATGCTTGTGGCCGTGGCGCATGCTGTCGTGGAAATGAAGGATGCCCTGGAAAACATCAGGGAGCAGCTGAGGAATGTGGAATGAAAAAAAAGCAGGCCGCCATCATCGCTATTTCGGGGAAATCCGGATGCGGAAACACTACTGTATCAAAGCGTGTGGCTCAGATTCTCGGATGCGAATTCATCAACTATACTTTCAGGAAACTCGCCGAGGAAGAAGGTAAAAGCCTGGCCGAAATCCTGGCGCTCGCCGAGGAAGACTCTTCCTGGGACAGGCTTCTTGATTCGCGGCAAGTGGAGCTGGCGCAAAAACAAGACTGCGTCATCGGCTCCCGTCTCGCCATGTGGCTTCTGCCCAACGCCTCCTTGAGGGTATACCTCAAGGCCAGCCCGGACGTGCGCGTGGATAGGATTCATGCCCGGGAGGGCGGCAGCAGGGACGAAATCGCCGTATTTACCGCGCAGAGGGACATACGCGACCACAGGCGTTACAAAGAAACGTATGGAATCGATACGGACGACGTTTCCAGCGCCAACCTGGTCATCGATACGGAACGCTGGGACGCGGAACAGATAGCTCGCATCATCGCCGATGCATTCATCGGCAGGAGGTAGCGAATGCCGGCTGCCAAGGTTGTCATCGTAACCGGCGCTTCTGGCGGAATTGGAAAGGCATGCGCCGCATATCTGGGTGCCCATGGGTACAAGGTATATGGCACAAGCCGATCCGCCGGCGACGAAATCGAGGAATCGGGCGCTTTTCCCATGATAAAGATGGATGTTACGGATCCGGAATCGGTGACTCGGGGAATCGGAATCGTCATGCGGAGGGAAAGCCGGCTGGACGCTGTCGTGAACAACGCCGGGCTCCATGTCGTGGGCCCCATCGAGTGCGTGTCGATCAGCGATATCGAGCGATGCTGGCGTACCAATTGCCTCGGCGCGATGTTGGTGTGCAGGGAGGTTCTTCCGATCATGCGCCTTCAGGGCATCGGGCATATCATCAACCTCAGTTCCGTGGGCGGCGTCGTCGGGCTGCCTTTCCAGGGAGCTTATTCAGGTTCCAAGTACGCGCTCGAAGGCATGACTGAATCTTTGCGAGCCGAAGTCCGCGGTTTCGGCATAAGCGTTTCCCTGATTCAGCCCAGCGATATTCGTCACCAGGATTGCCGAAGCGATACGAAGGTGACCAAGGACTATGAAGAATCTTTTGCCAGGGTAATGAATATTGCCTGGAAGGACGAGGAAAAGGGATACCCGGCGGAACGGATCGGACCTCTCGTCGAGGGGATCATAGAAAATCCGCATCCTCGGGCGCGCTACACCTTCGGACAGGCCTTTCAGAGGGCAGTGCCGCTGCTGAAGCGGATCCTGCCGAACCGTTTCGTTGAATGGGCCCTCGGCCTCTATTATAAGGTTTGATATGTCATTATGCAGAAAATCTTTCGGAACGCTTTCTTCAGGGGAAGATGTATCGCTCTATCTTCTGGAATCGGGCGAGTATAGGGCATCCTGGAGCGATTATGGCGCCTCCTGGCTAAGCCTTATGATGCCTGACGCCAGGGGCGTCAGGGACGATGTGCTCCTGGGGTTCTCGAGTTTCTCGCCGTACGCCGCCAAACATCCTTATTTTGGGGCGACAATCGGCCGTTTCGCTAACCGTATAGCCGGATCTTCGTTCCTTCTTGCCGGAAAAGAATACAGACTTTTCTCGAATGACGGAGAGAACCACCTGCATGGAGGGAGGCGGGGCTTCGGACGTCGCCTCTGGAAGGGAGAAATGGATACGATCGGCGGCGATCCCTCGGTCCGTTTTTCGCTCGATAGCGCCGATGGCGAAGAGGGCTACCCAGGCAACCTCCATGTGGCGGTGAACGTAACGCTGAACCGGATGGGCGAGGTGGTCATCTCCTACGAAGCGGAAGCGGACTGCCTTACGCCCCTGAACTTGACCAATCACGCCTATTTCAATCTTGCGGGCGAGGGTGGGGGCACGATTTTGGATCATGAGCTCCTCCTGCGCTGCGGCCGCTACCTTCCCGTGGACGCATCGCTCATTCCCTTGCCGGGAGAGCCCGTCGGGGTAAATGGAACGCCTTTTGATTTCAGGAAAAGCAAAAAGATCGGCGACGATATCGGTCCATCCCTTTCGGGCTATGATCACTGCTTTGTGGTGGATTCGCTGCCGGCCGATGAACCATTCGCGGTGGTGACGGAAAAAAAACGGGGGCGGCGGCTCAGCGTTACGACGACGTCGCCGGCCGTACAGTTCTATACAGGAAACTACCTCGATGGCATAATGGGAAAGAGTGGTTCGGTGTATGGAAAGCAATCGGGTTTCTGTCTTGAAACCCAGTACTACCCCAATTCGCCCAACAGACCGGATTTTCCGTCCTGCAATGTCGAACCGGGGAAAATGTGGAAGCATAGCACAATGTATCGCTTCTCTGTACTTTAAGTAGTATGATATTTATGACAGAATAACGTGATTTCAATAGTCTGAATTTGATTATATGCAAATTACTATAGAAGGAGTTTTTATGTTGGAAGAGATGGCAAAACCGATTTCGGAACTGCAGGCGGAAATAGGCGATATCTGGGGGCGTCTTTGACCCCGATGCCCTTGAGAACTCGGTAAAGGAAAAGGAAAAACTTACCGCCGAGCCGGATTTCTGGAACGATTCGGCGAGAGCGGGAAAAATATTCGCGCAGATCAAGCAGATAAAGGATAGGGTCGCGATATGGAGGGCCCTGACTACCGATGTGGAAGCGCTACGGGAATTCTATGAACTCGCCATCGAGGAAGATCAGCGCGATCTCGAAAAAGACCTACAGAATACGCTTGATGACATTCGAAAACGATTCGATTCCGCCGTGATCGTGGAACTTCTTTCGGGAGAGGCGGACGCGTCGGATGCCTATGTCGCCATCCATGCCGGATCGGGCGGAACCGAGGCCTGCGATTGGGCGAGCATGCTTCTCAGGGCATATACTCGCTGGGCTGAGCGTCGGAACTTTAAGATGGAAGTCGTTGACATGCTGGAAGCGGAAGGCGGCATCAAATCGGCGACGATTCAGATCAGCGGGCCTTACGCCTACGGCCTATTGAGAGGGGAAAGCGGCGTGCACAGGCTCGTCAGGATTTCTCCCTTCGACTCCAACGCCAGAAGGCATACCTCGTTCTCCTCCGTCTATGTGCTGCCCGTTCTCGACGATTCGATTACTATCGAGATCAAACCCGAGGATATTCGCATCGACACCTATCGATCGGGGGGAGCCGGCGGCCAGAAGGTCAACAAAACCGACTCCGCGGTGCGCATCACCCACCTCGCCACGGGTATAGTCGTCACCTGCCAGAACGAAAGAAGCCAGTACAAGAACAAGGACGTGGCGTTCAGCGTGCTGCGTTCCAGGCTTTACGAGTATTACAGGCTTGAAAAGGAAAAGGAAAACGCGAAATTCCAGAGCGACAAGAAAGAGATAGCCTGGGGATCCCAGATACGATCCTACGTTTTCCAGCCCTACACGATGGTCAAGGATCACAGGACCAAGTTCTTCGTCGGAAACGTCCACGAGGTGATGGATGGAGGCTTTGATCCCTTCATAGAAACCTACCTGCGCTGGAAGTGGAAGGGCGGCGTGCCGCAGTCCGAAGATGATGATGAGGAAGTCTAGAAGGCGGGGGCTGATAGCGGCAGGTCTTCTGTGCCTGCTGCTTGGCTTTTCCGCGCAGAATCTCCAGGCTCAGGACACGAGCCTTTGGATTTTGGGCATGGCGCAGTTCCACCAGGTTTTACCCGAAATTCTGAAGGAGACCGCTTCCCCGGAGTACGGTTTCGCCAAGGCAGCCGAACTTGCCGGCAAATCGGCCGGTGGAGCTCTTTCCACGACGCTTCCTTCCTTGCTTTTCTCGGCCTTGAAGCCTCTTCCCGGGCGGCTGTCCATGAAAACGGCGTTGCAGGCAAGAACCGCCGACGCGCCCTTCGTCGACGCGAGAAAGGGGAAGGAAGCTTTTGTCGGCTTGAACGGTTTGATACTCGGATTCTATTCCTTCAAGGATGAGATTGTTGAGTGCAGGATTCTATTTTATGAAAACGAATCCGAGAACCCGCAGGGCGCATTCTTCTATAAAGGCACTATCTCGACGCTGGAAAACCTGCGAGCCGCGGCTTTGCCGGCGATTATGAATTGGGTGGCGACAAGGGAAGTCAGCGTTGTCGATATCGCAACGAAGCCGAGCTCAGGCGCGGCGCTTAGCTTCAAGGGAACGCCTTCCGAAGGAGCCATAGCCCTGGATGGGACAAGGATATTTGTCTATGAAAAGGGAAATTACCCTATTATCGTTCGGCAAAGCGGCTTCGAGGATGGGTTCTGCGAAATAGCGGATTTCAAACCAGATTCCTATACATCGATCGTTATCGACATGAAACCCGCGGCTGGAGCCGCCCTGCCCGAAGCTTCGATAATCAACGCGGCCGACCGGTTGAAATGGGCGGACAAATCCAGTTTTCTCAAGGCGGAGAAAGGGTTCAGTTCGGCTTTGGGACGTTTTGTCCTGAGCCTGCCCCTGAGCGCCATCGCGATCGGAACGTTTTATTCGTTCTATGAAGCGTACTCGCGCGGCGCGGCTACCGAAACGGCGATCTATGTATCGGGCGCTGCGGCTGCGGTTTCGGTGTCGCTCAGCCTAGGTTTCATCATTGACAGCGCGGTGAGACTCGTAGATGTTTTACATGTTTCGCGATAGATTCCACTGACGGAGAAAATATGGGTTTTGGCGATAAGATACGGGCTTTTTTCAAGAAAACGATTCTCAACGACGAGGTATTTGAAGACCTGACCGATCTCCTCGTCGAAGGCGATATGGGCGCGGCCTTCGCTTTCGAGACAGTCGAGCGCCTCAAGGAAGTCTGCAGGAAGGAAAAAATCGGGGATCTGGAGTCGGCGCGAAGGGCGCTCAAGGAAATCCTCAAGCCTTACGCGATGAAGAAATCTTTCGATATCGACCCCACTCGTTTGAATATCGTGCTGCTGCTGGGGGTCAACGGCGTGGGGAAAACGACTTCCTGCGCTAAGCTGGCTTTCTGGGTCAAGAATAAAGGCATAGACAATATCATCCTCGCGGCCGGCGATACTTTCAGGGCAGCCGCCGTCAATCAGCTGAAAATTCATGGAGAACGCACTGGGGTCAGGGTTGTGGCGCAGCATCAGGGAGCCGACGCGGCCGCCGTGCTGTGGGACAGCATAGAGGCGGCCGGAGCCGGTCGCGCCGGTCTTGTCATCGCAGACACCGCCGGCCGCATGCATACTCGCCAGGACCTCCTCAAGGAACTGGAAAAAATGGACAGGATCATCTCGCAGCGCGCGCCCGGCGCGAAGTACAGCAAAATACTCGTTCTGGACTCGACCACCGGACAGAACGGCATGCGTCAGGCCGAAACCTTCAATGAAGCCGTCACCGTGGACGGCGTCATCCTCAGCAAGCACGATTCCACGGCCAAGGGCGGGATGGTGCTGAGTCTGGCCAAACAGTTCGGTCTGGCCACTCTTTTCGTCGGAACGGGCGAGGGCTACAAGGATTTCGCTCCCTTCGATCCCGAAGTCTTCCTCGACGAATTCCTGGGTTTAGGGGAGTGACAAAACAATCGCTGCTTTTCGCGGCATACCGCTGGGGCTTCTCCGGCCGCCGGCGAATGTCCCTGAGCCGGGCTCTGCTCGCCGCGGCCGGCATAGCGGCGGGCGTGACCGCTCTCATCATCGTTTTGGGCGTCATGGGCGGGCTTCAGCAAGGCTACATCGATTCGATTCTTGAAGTTTCCAGCTTTCATCTGCGCGCGGAGATGCCCAAGGAATACGCCGCCGGCTCGCTCGATGCCTTTTCGCTCGATACTTTACGGGCTGTCCCGGGCGTATCCTCCGTCGTCGCGTTCAAGGAAACCCATGTTCTCGCCCTCGGTCCTTCGGGGCAGGCGCTGACGCTTAACCTGCGGGCTTTTCCCAAGGGCACCGAGCGCGACGATCCTTCGCTCGTCCGCTCCCTGGGTATTTCCCCGTCGGACCAATTGCCGCAGAAGGGTTTCATCGTTCTCGGCAAGGAAGCCGCCGCCTATCTTGGCGCCGACAAGGGTACGTCGATAGAGTTGTTCGGCATGTCCCAGAGCGCGGAAGAAGGTGTCCTGCCCATAAAGAAATCGATCCCGATCGGATCGGTTTTCAGTTCGGGCTACTACGAGTTCGACGCGGCCATGGGCTTCGTGTCCCTTGAGGCTTCGGGCGATCTGGCTCCGCTTTTCTCAACGGTATCCCCGGTCCTGGGCATCAAGCTGAACAACCGCTATTCGGATTACAGGGTCGTGGGCACCATCCAGAGCCTCCTGCCGAAAGAAGCCGGCAAAGTTACTTCCTGGCGCGATTACAACAGAAGCTTTTTCGGCGCGCTCCGCACCGAAAAGTCCATGATGATGCTGCTCATTAGCCTCATCTTCGTGGTCGTAGGCATCAATATATTCCACGCGATGCGACGCGTCATCGCGGCGAAAATGTCCGACATCGCGGTGCTTAAAGCCTGCGGGGCTACGGACGGCGACATTCGCGGGATATTCATCGTAAACGGCCTTTCCATAGGCCTGATGGGCGCAATGGCTGGCATCGCGCTCGGGCTGCTCCTGAGCTCGAATATAAATCGTATTCTCGAACTGGCCGCTGGCGTCATGCGTTTTATCGCTTCCTCGCTGGGCGGCCTGGGGCTTGCGTCCTCCAGCAGCGATTTCAAGCTATTCTCGCCATCCTATTACTATATCGACGCGATCCCGGTTTCGATATCGGCGGCCGAGATCATCTTCATCGCGTTGACGGCTATAGCCTCCACCGGTCTGGCGGCTCTCGTAGCGGCGCGCCGGGTTTCGGAGGCCAAGCCCTCAGAGGTATTCAGAAATGAGTGAAAGTATCATCAGCTGCAGGAATCTCGTCAAGAATTTCGAGAGTCAGGCCGAAATCCTTCATGTCCTGAGAGGGGTGGACCTGGAGCTTGCGCCCGGAAGTTCCTGCTCCATCATGGGTTCATCAGGCTCCGGGAAAAGCACGCTTCTTTCGATCATCGGAGGACTGGAAGGTTTCGATTCGGGGGAAGTGACGGTGGGAAGTTACGCCCTGCATTCCCTATCCGAAAAGGAGCTGCCCAAATACCGAAGCTGCCTCGTGGGTTTCGTTTTCCAGTTTCATTACCTCCTGAAAGATTTCAGCGCCCTGGAGAACGTGGCGCTTCCTGCTTACATGAACGGCGTTCCGCGGAAGGAAGCCTGGGCAAGGGCCGAATCCCTTCTCGAGAAAGTCGGCATGGCGGAAAGGAAGGACCATTTTCCCACGGAACTTTCAGGCGGCGAAAGGCAGCGGACAGCCATAGCGCGCGCGCTTGTCAACGCTCCATCCGTCATACTGGCCGACGAACCGACGGGCAACCTGGACGCGGACAACGCCCAGGCCATCCAGGAGCTGATGTTCGGACTGCCGGGCCTTTCGGGGGCGACGGTCATTCTCGCCACCCATGATCCCCTGTTGGCCGAGGCGGCCGACAAAAGGTTTTTCCTTTCCGAGGGGAGGCTTCAGCCCTTATGACCTTTGGAGCTTCTTTCTTCATCGCCGCGCGCTCCCTGCTCGGCCGAAGGCGCACGGGAGGCATGGCCGGAGCGATCCTCGGAATCGGTATAAGCCTTGTGCCGATCGTGCTTGTCCTTATCGTGTCGGATGGAATGATCGAGGGCATCACGCGCCGCTATATGGAGACAAAAACCTATCATCTGCAGGTAGCTGCGCCCGACCGGATGACCGGAAGCGATGCAGAGAAGGGACGCGTCGCTTTAAGCGAGGTGCCTGGCGTCCAAGCCGCCTATGTCGAAAAGAACGGAAGCGGGGTTGTCGTGTCGGCCGAGGCCAGCAACGCGGTCATGCTGCGTTCGGTGAGCCCGGAGTTTTTCGCCGATCCGGGAGTCAGCCAGTATCTTCGACTGATCGAAGGGAAGGCTAGACCCGAGGGTAAAAGGGACATCGTTCTGGGATCTTCCCTGGCATCGGTCCTCCACGTAAAGGTGGGCGATTCGCTCACCGTGATAACGCCAAACCAGGATAGCGAATCCGCGGCCGACATCGGCGCCGACTTTTCCGGCTACGCCCCGAGGCTGTCTTTCTTCAAGGTTACGGGGATCGTCAGCGCCGGCTATCGCGACCTGGACGCTCTCTGGGCTTTCATCAGCCCGGAAACGGGTGAACGCCTGCTTAACTATCCTTCTTCCTACTCGTTTTTCGGGATCAAGGTCGCCGATCCCTATTCGAACGGCCTGGGTTCAATTCAAGAGTCGATAAGCAGCGCGATGGAATCTATCTACCCGGATTGGTTCGATCCCTATCTTACGAGAACCTGGCCTGAGGTCGAGAGAAGTCTGTACAGGTCCTTCAGCACGACAAAATCCATGCTTCTCTTCATCATGGGCATTGCTCTCGTCGTGGCTGCCGTCAACCTCGGCTCCTCGCTTTCCACCTTTGTCGTCGAGCGTTCCATGGATATAGCCGTGCTTCGCGGCATGGGCGCCACGGATTCCGCGGTACGGCAAATTTTCGTCGGCGCCGGCTTCATCACCGGCAGCCTCGGCACTTTTCTCGGCATCCTTGTTGGTTTATTCCTCTCCATAAACGTCAATTTCTTGATATCAGGCATAGAGTGGATCGCCAATATCTTCGATTCGGGGCTGGCTTTCATAAAGGGACAGCCTTCGGTCGCGCTGAGGCTTTTGGATCCGGAGTATTATCTTGAAAAAATCCCCGTCTCCATCGACTTTGGACAGATCGCGCTCATAGCGGCGCTCAGCATCGCCCTCAGCGCGGTAGTCTCGCTTATTCCGGCCAGGAAGGCCTCCAGGATTTCGGTTCAGGAGCTTATCCGAAAAAGCTGAGACCTTTTCTATCATTTTTTTGAAGCATATGGTATGATTTTACCGGTATAGGGTTGTGGAGGAAATAATGGCAAGAAAAGCTGGCGGACGTTCGGCCGATATGGTAGGCGAGCTGACAACTACTCTAGGCGCGGAAGCGGGGGACGGCAGTCCTAAGTCTCACGAAAAAGCCGAAAAACAGAAGGCTCTCGAAGCCGCGCGGCTACAAATCGAGAAACAGTTCGGTCAGGGTTCTCTCATGAAGCTTGGAGCGCACTCGAGCGCGCAGGGTATCGAAGCCATTCCTTCAGGCTCTATACTGCTCGACGAAGCCCTCGGCATCGGCGGTTATCCCCGCGGCCGAATCGTGGAGATCTACGGCCCCGAATCTTCGGGAAAGACCACGCTGGCCCTCCACGCCATCGCGGAGGCGCAGAAACGCGGCGGTATCGCCGCTTTCATCGACGCCGAGCACGCCCTCGACCCGGTTTACGCGCGCAATCTGGGCGTGGACATCGACGAGCTCTGGGTTTCCCAGCCGGACAACGGCGAGCAAGCCCTGGATATCGCCGAATCGCTGATCCGCTCGGGCGCCGTGGACATCATCGTCATAGACTCCGTGGCAGCGCTTACGCCGCAGGCTGAAATCGAAGGCGAAATGGGCGATGCCCATATGGGTCTCCAGGCGAGACTCATGAGCCAGGCTCTGCGCAAACTCGCCGGCAGCCTGTCCAAAAGCAAGACAATCCTCATTTTCATCAACCAGATTCGCATGAAAATAGGCATCATGTTCGGCAATCCGGAGACGACGACGGGTGGAAACGCCCTCAAGTTCTATGCCTCCGTAAGGCTGGAAGTGCGGAAAATCGAGACGATCGAGCATGGTGACGAAGACGCCGTGGGCAATAAGGTCAGGGTCAAGGTAGTGAAGAACAAGGTCGCGCCTCCCTTCAGGAGGGCTGAGCTGGAGATAATATTCGGCAAGGGCATCTCTTGGTCGGCCTCCCTCCTGGACGCGGCCGTAAAATACTCCATCGTCGACAAAAAAGGCGCCTGGTATACCTGGGGCGATGAAAAAGTGGGGCAGGGCAGGGAAAACGCCAAAATATACCTGGAACAGAACCCCGACGCGGCCATGGCGATTGAGAAGGACGTTCGCGCGAAAATGTTCGAGAAGGCCACCGCCGCCCAGAACGGTATCGCGATAGCTTCGCCGCTTTCGCCCGAGGAAGCCAAGGCCAAGGCGGCCGGCATGAAGACGGGGACCGAAGCGGACGGCGCCAGCGTCATCAGCGCCGATGACCTATTCTGAAGAGGCTCATGGAAACAGTATGGCTGGGACTCGGCTCCAACCTCGGGGATAGCGAAACACTTATAAAAAGAGCGGTTTCGCTTCTCGGGGAAGTCGTTTCCGATGGAAGGATGTCGGGATTATGGCGCTCCAAGGCTCGCTATGTGGAAGACCAGCCCGATTTCCTGAACGCGGTTTTTTCCGGCTCTACCGAGCTGGAACCGCATGATCTCTTGAATGCCATCCATCGCATCGAGCTGGAATTGGGCAGGGACCGCTCGGCCGTCGTGTCCAAGGGCGCGAGGACGATAGACATCGATATTCTTCTCTATGGGAGAAGGATTATCGCTGACGACGATCTCATCGTTCCCCACCCGGGCATGAGAGAGAGAAAGTTCGTCCTCATCCCTCTCCTGCAGCTCGATCCGGGGATTCAGGATCCTGTGAGCGGCAGGAATTTCATGGAGTTCCTGGCCGACCTTCCGCCGCAGGGTATTTACCCGACCGGTCCCCGCATATATGATGCAATTTATCCGTGATGAACAACAATCCTGACATAGACGCCACCATAGACAACCCTTCCTCATACATCGACAGCGGCACGCAGCGAAGAAATTTCAGGCTCAAGGATTTTGAGGGTCCCCTGGACCTCCTGCTTTTCCTGATAAAGCGCAACGACATGAATATCTATGACATCCATATCGCCTCCATCACCGAGCAGTATCTGGAATGTCTCAGAAGCGAAGCGGGCGTCGATCTCGACGAGCTTTCGGAATTCTACAATCTTGCGGCGACCCTGCTTCTCATAAAATCCCGCATGCTCATTCCCTCCAGTTCCCTTGATGACGAGGATTTCGATGACCCAAGGCAAGGACTTATAGAAAAGCTGATCGAATACCAGAAATATAAAAAACTTTCCGGCCTCATGGAACAGCGCGAAATGGAAGTCGAATGGACGCTGGAGCGGTCCTGCATGCAAAGGACGCTGCCTTTTCCCGACGATGATGACGAGACGCTCTGGAAGGACCTCGATGTCTGGGATTTGCTGCGCACCTTCTCCTCCCTGGTGCAGAATTTCAACTCCGAAAGGATCATCGATCTCTATGAGGAAGTATCCATCAACGAAAAAATTTCACTAATGAGGGAGCTGCTGGAACGCAAGGGCAGTTTTTCCTTCGTGGAGCTTATAACCAGGCCGCGTTCCGCTCTCGATCTTGCCTGCGCCTTCCTGGCCATGCTGGAGTCGGTCAAGAACAAGTTCATCAGCATCAAGCAGCATAAGCTTTTTGGCGATATCCTGATTTTCCCTTACTCGAGCGAGGTCCTCAATGGAAAAGACTCCTGAAAACGACGCTTCGATCATCGGAGCCATACTCTTTCTCGAAAGCGAACCGGTAGGCGAAGCCTATCTGTCGCGAGTCTCGGGCTTGTCCGAAGAGGATGTCCTGAACGCCCTCCAGCGCATCCAGGCGGAATACGAATCGCCCGTTCACGGATTCGCGCCCCTCCGTTCCGGCGGCGGATGGATACTTGCCCCTAAAGTGGAGCTCTGGGAATACCTCAAGGATCATTACGGCAAGAAGAACGAAGCCAAGCTGTCGCGCGCCGCCATGGAAACCCTGTCGATAATCGCCTATTCCCAGCCCATAACCAGGGCGGAGGTTGAGGCGATACGAGGGGTATCCGCCGATGGAATGATACGTTTTCTCCTGTCGCGCGACTTCATACAGGAAGTGGGCAAAAAAGACGTGCCGGGCAAGCCCATGCAGTATGGAACTACCCAGGAATTCCTAAAGTACTTTAAGTTGGGTTCCATCGCCGACCTGCCTAAACTGAGCGAAATCGAAAGAAACCGTTTTGATAAAACGGAAGGTGAACAGGGATGAACACGACTCCGCGCGAAAAAATCCGTCTACAGGCTTATCTCGCCTCCTGCGGCATCGGTTCCCGCCGCGCCTGCGAAAAGCTTCTCGTGGAGGGAAGGGTGTCGGTCAACGGCAGCGCCGCGAAACTCGGCGACAGCGCCTTCCCTGGCGACGAAGTCCGCCTGGACGGAAAGGTCGTCAGGCAGCAGACTCGCCTAAGGTACATAGCGCTCAATAAACCTGTCGGATTCGTTACCTCGATGTCGGACGAAATGGGCCGGCCCGTAGCAGCGTCCCTCCTGGGCACTTCGGTGGAAGAACGAGTCTACAACGTCGGGCGCCTCGACCAATGGTCATCGGGCCTTCTTCTCTTCACGAACGACGGCGACCTGACGGCTCTCATGGTTCACCCCAGCGGCCTCATAGACAAGGAATACGAGGTTGAGACCGATCTGGACATTCCCGAGACCTTCGCCCAGGAATTCGAGGCCGGCGTCCTTGTGGAAGATATTCTTTACAAAGCCGAATCCGTCCATGTCCTTTCCGAGAGGAAGATGAGGACCGTCCTCATCGAAGGCAAGAATCGGGAAATCCGCCGCGTGCTCGAGCATTTCGGCCTTCGCGCCCTCAAGCTGAAAAGGGTGCGAATAGGCCCCATAGAACTGGGGGACCTGGCTGAGGGAGCGCATCGCGAGCTCACGCTCGAGGAAGTGGCGGCCTTGCGTTCATTTTCGGAAAAATCGAAAAAAAGGGAATCCGGCAGATGATCGTGGCGATGGACGGACCGGCCGGCTGCGGCAAATCGACGATCGCCAAGCTGCTTTCTTCCAGGCTGGGCTTTACGTATATCAATTCCGGCAATATCTACAGGGCGATTTCGTTCGCTTCCATCGAGCGCGGCATAGGGTATGAAGACAAGGAAGCGCTCCTCGGATGCGCCTCCACGCTGAACATAGATTCGGACGCCGACGGCGCCATAATTCTCGACGGCAGGAAAGTGAGCGCGGAACTCCGCAGCGCCGCGGTGGACGCCATCGTATCCCAGGTTTCGGCCATTCCCGAGATCCGCGACATCGTCAACATCATCGTCCGGAGGATAGCCGCCAACCGCGACAGCGTGGTGGAAGGCCGTGACATGACGACGGTGGTTTTTCCCGAAGCCGAAGCCAAATTCTACATAGACGCGTCGGTGGAGGAGAGGGCGAAAAGGCGTTTCGATCAGGGCAGTTCCACCATGACCTATGAAGCGATACTCGAAAATATCAGGATGAGAGACAGGATAGATACGAATAAGAAAGTCGGAGCCCTAAAAATCGCCCCTGACGCCCTCTATTTGGATACATCCGGCTTGACCATAGAGCAAGTTTATGAGAAAGTATACAGTAAAATTCTACACTTAAGGGAAGCACATGGAGAATAAGGAAGTGGAAATGGACGCCGCCGCTCCCGCCCGCGACGAATTCCAGACACAATTGCAGGAGCAGTACCTCAAAAGTTTCGAGGGGCTGGAGGAGGGAGATTTAATTGACGGCAAAGTCGTCCAGATAGCTGGCGATTTCGTGTTTGTCGACGTTGGATACAAATCCGAAGGTAAGATCCCCGTAATCGAATTCGGTGATGAACCGCCCAAAGTCGGCGACGATGTCAAAGTCATCCTTGTCAAAAAAGAAACCCATTCAGGCGAGGTAATTGTCTCCAAGAAACGCGCTGAAGAGAAAGTCTTCTGGAAAGCAGTCGCGAACGCGTTCAAGGAACATCAGCCCGTCGATGGAACGATCGAGAAAGAAGTGAAGGGCGGCTTCGAGGCCGACCTGGGACACGGGCTCAAGGGATTCCTGCCTTCATCCAAGGCCGACATCCAAAGAGTCGAGAGCGGCGAAGGATTCGTCGGTCTCAAGAGCAAGTTCTATCTCGAGCGCCTCTATTCCGAGAAAAAGATCAACATAATCCTCAACCGCAGAAAGTGGCTCGAGGAAGACATCGATAAGCGCCGCGAGGCATTCTTCCAGACGGTACAGATCGGCGATACGGTCAAGGGCGTGGTGAAAAGCTTTACCAGCTTTGGAGCCTTCATCGACCTTGGCGGTTTTGACGGACTGCTCCATATCAACGACATGAGCTGGGGTCACGTGACCCGACCCAAGGACTATGTCCGCAAGGGCCAGGAAATCGAACTCAAGGTCATTCGTCTCGAACCGGAAGAAAAACGCATCAACCTTTCCCTGAAGCATTTCAGCCAGGATCCCTGGTTCACCTTCGAGGAAAAGTACCACGTCAACGACATCGTGAAGGGCAAGGTGACCAAGCTTACCGACTACGGCGCCTTCATCGAGCTGGAAGAGGGCATCGAAGGCCTGGCCCACATCTCCGAGTTCTCCTGGGTCAAAAAAGTCCACAAGCCCGAAGACATGCTCAAGCCCGGCGACCTCGTCGACTGCATGGTTCTTGGGTATGACATCCAGGCGGGAAAAGTCTCGCTCGGACTCAAGCAGGTTCAGGTCAATCCCTGGGACAGCATCAACGACAACTACCCCCTCGGCATGCGCCTCACCCGCAAGATCGTGAAAGTGACCAACGCCGGCGCCTTTGTCGAACTCGAAGAAGGCATCGACGGATTCCTCCACGTAGACGATCTTTCCTGGACGTCCAGGGTCAAGAACCCCGCATCAGTGCTCCACGAAGGCGAAGAAATCGAAGTCGTGGTCATCGAGAGCAACCCGGAAGAGCGAAATGTGCGCCTCGGCGTAAAGCAGCTCTCGGAAGACCCCTGGAGATCGTTCGCGAGAGCGTTCAGGGTGGGTTCCATCGTCGAAGGCACCGTTTCCAACGTCACCGATTTCGGCGTTTTCGTCAAAGTCCAGGGCGATATCGACGGCCTCGTGAAGAAGCAGGATCTCAGTTCCGACAGGGACGTATCCTGGGACGATGCCCTCAAGACCTTCACCGTGGGCATGGCGGTAAAAGCAGTCGTCATCGACTTGAATCCCGAGAGGCAGAAGCTTGGCCTTTCCATCCGCGATCTGGTTCAGCGCCAGCAGCGCGAGGAGATTTCCAAGTTCATGCAGAGCGAGGACGCAGATGCTGGATACACCATCGGCGATCTGCTCAAAGACCGCGATACGACGAAAAAACCCTCTTGATCTGCCGCGACGCGGCATATTGAGAAAAGACAAAGGCGATGGTGGGGACGATAGACCAGGCGAAGTTCGAGTTGCTCATCGATGTTTGCGCATTGATAAACTCGAATTATGCCGACGGAAACGTCCTCATGTCGCAGATTATCGAATCATCGGCAAGGCTCGTCGGCGCGGAAGCGGCGAGCCTTGTTTTATATGATCCCGTCGCCGGCAAACTTCATTTTGAAATAGCCATCGGCCCCAAAAAAGCCGAAATAACAGGAAAGGTTCAGGATCCCAAGGAAGGGATCATCGGCTGGGTAGTCCAGCATGGGCAATCGCTCATCGTCAACGATCCGGCCAGCGATTCCCGATTTTCTCCCTCAATCTCCAAAGAAATAGATTTCCCGACAAATTCCATACTAGCCGTGCCCATGAAGGTAAAAGGCGTCCTGGTCGGCGTCATCGAAGTGATCAATAAGACGCAGGGCAGATACTTCCTTGAGGAAGATCTTTATTGGCTCGAACTTTTCGCGATGCAGGCGGCGATAGCCGTTGAAAACGCGAAATTCATGGAAAAAACCTCCATAGAGCTTTCATATTTGAATGAGAAGGCTCTTGCCAATTCAGGCTGGCATACCCTTGTTTTCGCTTCCGTCGCGATCGCCGAAAAAGTCGACCTCATCGACAGGATAGCCCCCAGCGATGCCTCTGTACTCATCCTGGGAGAAAGCGGGGTAGGGAAGGAACTCTTCGCGGAAAGGCTGCACCGCGCGTCCAAACGTGCCGAAAAACCTTTCGTGCGCGTCAACTGCGCCGCCCTTCCCGAAACCCTCCTTGAAAGCGAACTCTTCGGTCACGTGAAAGGCGCCTTTACCGACGCGTATCAGGACAGAAAAGGGCGTTTCGAGATAGCCGACGGCGGCACCATCTTCCTCGACGAAATAGCCGAAATGCCGCTTCGCCTCCAGTCAAAACTGCTTCGCGTACTCCAGCAGAAAAGTTTCGAGAAAGTCGGCTCATCCGAAACAAAAACCGTCGACGTTCGTATCGTCGCCGCCACCAATCGGAACCTCGAAGCCATGGTGAGCAATCAGGAATTCCGTTCCGACCTGTATTATCGCCTCAATGTGCTTCCTCTCTACATACCGCCTCTTCGAGAGCGCAAAGAGGACATTCCCGCCCTTGCGTCGCATTTTCTTAAGCAGGCCGCCCGAGAAACCAACAAGCAGATAAGCGGATTTTCCGATTCAGCCATGGAATGCATGCTCTCCTATGCCTGGCCGGGCAACGTCCGCGAACTCGAGAACGCGGTCGAACGCGCCGCGGTCATGACCAGACATCACGTGATAACGGCCGGAGATCTGATGTTGGGCGGCAAGAGCGAAGATGTCGACGACTTCACCGGAAAAAATCTCAGGGAAGCCATCAATGTGTTCAAGACGCACTTCATCAGAAAGTCTCTCGAACTGCATGGATGGAATCAGACGGCGACCGCCAAGGCCATGAATATACAGCGAACCTACTTATCAAGATTGATAAAAGAGCTTAATATTGCACAACCCAAGGAGTGAGCGATCTATGGAAACAAAGGCAAAAATCATAAGGCCCGATAACGAGGAAGAGGGTAAAAAAGATTTCATCCAGAAGCTTTCTGAATTCATCAGCAAGAATAAAGTTCTCGTTCTCTCCATCACGGGCGCCATAGTCGGCATTCTCCTGATTGTCGGCCTCTATACCATCATCGCCAGTTCCACGGCTGAAAACTCCTCCCGCGCCATGGAAGAAGTCCGAAACAAGATCGCCACCTGGAATAATGAATCCGAAGAAGCGAAAAAGACCGAAATTGAAAACGGCATCATGGCCGATATCGATACCGTGACGAAGAAATGGCCGAAATCCTTCGCCGCCCAGCAGGCTCTCTTTACCAAGAGCAGCCTCTATGCGGTGAAGAAAGATTGGGCAAACGCCGAAACCGCCAGCCTTGCGGCCGCCAACAAGCTTCCCAAAACCTACCTGGCGCCGCTGGCGCTGGAAAGCGCCGCCGTAGCCGCGGAAGAGCAGGGGAAGGCTGATGTCGCCCTCGAATATTACAGCAAGATCATCGCCCAGTACAAAGAAGACACGCCCAACCTAGCGCACGCCTATTTCTCCGTCGCTCGCCTGAACGAAGCCAAGTCCGACTGGAAGGCGGCTCTCGAAAGCTACAACAAGATTCTCTCGGACTTCCCGAACACGGATTGGGCCAAGCTCGCCAAGGATAGGGTTATTTATCTGAAAGCCCAGGGCTACGATAAGTAACGAATTGCCGTCTGGCAGGTTTTCTATAGAAAAAAGCAGGTTCGTCGTCGCATCGTGCGAGGCTCGATCCTGCTTTTTTATTATATGCGCCACGAGGAAAGGTAACACGAGATGAGAAAAAACTTTCGACCTATTATTGTTTTCTGCTTCTTTTTGTTTTTCTCTATAGGCTGTGGTCTACCAACGTATTTATACCTTTATCCTCCAAGCGACTTTGATGATAGTTCCGAAAGCCAGCTCACCTTGGAACATAATATTTCAAACTATGATTCTACCGAAGGTTCGGATCAATCATTCAAAGGATATGAGATATACTATCGCGCATACGATTCTCCTGAGACAGCGCAGGATGAAATTAATAGTCTTGTAACCAATGCAAGTACATACGAGGGGTATCCCGATAGCTTCATGACCTATGCGACTACCACTTTAGACTTTGTGAGATTAAGGTTTATCTCAAGCAACGAGTCTCCGCTCTTATCCATCTCAAATCCATCGAATTCTGCATATTTCTATATCAATCTGAATGCTGACATAGATTGGACCTTGAATGACGAAGACAACAATATTCTCAATTACTTTGCAAGAAATATCACTTCCGACTTTTCAACCCGTGGATCCTTTTTCACCTCAAGCAACTACGAGAACGGGGACGATGATTATGAGGGAAGTGACGCTCCTGCAGCTATATATTTTGCATTTTATGCAGTCGCCTTTGGAAGCGATTCGGAGACTTTCGAAACTGTGTACAGCGACCCGGTTGTGATCGACAGCTACCTATCTTATACGCCTAGTTAAATCAAAGTGACTTCGTATAATGTATATTCTGTCTACTGTTGTATAACCGTATTATACAAAAAACGGCTCAAGCCATAAAACTCAAGCCGCTTTCCATGGAGCCATAGGCTGAACGCTATAAAGCGTCAAATAGCTTGATTACTTTTTCTTCCTGCAATGTCAGGCTGCTTTTCCTTCGTATCGAGCAATGTTCCAATACTTTTTCCGCGTCCAGGGCGCTTGAAAAAAGTCTGATGATATTTCTGTCGCCGCCATGAGCGTCGTTCAGCGTAATCGCAATGGATCTCGTTGACGCATCGGTTGATACCGTCTCGTGAATGCTCGCCTCGGTCAGGGCATTTTCAAGCCGTCTATAGTTCTCGTCATTGTCTATACGCGCCTCGTACCGGGATCCCCAATATAAGGAACCTATTGAGTTTTTGCCTTCGATGCGGCTCTTGCCGACGCGTACGTCGTTGACGACGATGCCTTTCGGCAGGCAGCTATTGAAAGCTTCGATAAACGCTCCGGAATCCGTGATTTCCAGCGAAGAATTAAGCCAGACGGCCATTATGTCGTCATCCGATTCTACGCCCAGCGCCAAAGGCTGGCTGAATTCCATGCGAGGAAGCGGATTGAATCCTTCGGTGAAGCGAATCGGCAAACCCAATATGAAAAAAGCTCGTGAATATATTCCAGATATTGAATGTAATGGATAAAATGAGGCATTCATCTCCTTCTTAAAGGAAACCACAAGGCGAATATCTTCGCTGGAGGCTTTAAAAGTCTCCCCAACCGCGAATCCGCGCGTCGAGGGCAGAATTTCGGGAATTGTCGGCTTGGCCTCTGAAATAGATTGTTTTGGTTGTATAATATTGGATACTATATGAAAAGCGTCGTTGCAGGCTCCACAGGGATGATCGCAGTCGTCAGCGCAGGCGCCGGTCATCTCGCTCGAAAGCGATTTACTGCTTTCCGTATTATAGTAATTGTTGCTGACGAATAGATTTATATCATCCCACGGGAGGCTGGATCCGGCCGGTTTGCCGTTAAGGTACTCAAGGGAAGGGTCGTAGCCTTTCGATTCCAGCGTTTCCGCGAAGACTTCCTTCCAAATATCTTTCTTGAAATGTTCGTCCCAAGCGTCCAGCCTGGCTCCTTTGGAGTAGGCGGAGAGGATGATCTCCCCCACCCTGTCGTCGCCTCTGGACAGGATTCCCTCCAGGAGAGCGGTGAAAGGGGAATGGTAGGTTATTGAGATGTATTTAAAGGGCCTCAACGCGTCTTTAATATAATAGATGGTGTCCAGCGCTTCCTTTTCCCCGATTTGGGCTTCCCTGGCATAGGGAGTGTGGGGTTTGGGCACGAAGGTTCCGATGTTGACGTTGAGGGCGATTCTTTCGACGTGGGCGATTTTCCGTAGAAACTCGACGATCGCCTCGCCCTCCCCCCTGCCCTTTCCCGGTACCGGCAATCCGATCATGAAATAGAATTTCGCAGACCTGAATCCATATTGTTTGGCTTCTTTCAGGATATCGGCGATCTTGTCGAAGCTGACTGTCTTGTTGATGGAAGCCTGCCATGACTCTATAGGCGTTTCCACGGCGAAGGTGAGACCTGATTTGCGTACTTCCGAAAGCTCTGCCAGCAGCGGCAAAGTGAAGGAATCCACCTTGAGGCTGGGTAGCTGGAAAGACACGAAGCGGCTCTTCCAAGCGGCATTGAGCCGCTTGAAAAGTCCCACTATATCGGGATAATCGCCGCTGGAAAGGGAGGAAAGGGTTATTTCCCTATAGCCGCCGCTTTCCACGAGAGCTTTCACTTCAGCCTCTATTTGCGCTGTAGATTTCACGCGCTGGGGCCTATAGTAGTATCCAGCATGGCAGAATCTGCAGCCATTGGGGCATCCGCGCATGATTTCCACGGATCCGTGGCTCTGAATCGTTTGGATTATCGGGATGGGGAAAGCCGTGGAAGCCGTCGATGTCGAGAAATCGGCGAAAACGGCTCGTAAAGCCGGCTTGGATGCGTTCGCGGCGGTTTCCGGCATCCATATGGATTTTGAGGAGCGCAGGCGTTCAAGCAGCGCTTTCCGCTTGGCGCCATTTCGCTTTAGCCTCGCCAGCTCCTGAAGCAGGGTATAGAACCCGCCTTCCGCCTCACCAATATAGACGGCATCCAGGAATCGGCTGAAAGGATGCGGGTTGGTGACGGCCGGGCCGCCGGCTATCACTATGGGATCGTTTTCGCCTCGGTCCTGGGAGAGAATGGGGATCTGGCCCACATCGAGCACGGTGAGGATGTTTGTGGCCAGAAGCTCATAACCGATGGAAAAGCCCAGGATGTCGCAGGCTCGCAGCGGTATGCCGCTTTCAAGCGTGTAGAGGGGAATGCCTCGCTGCTTGAGCAACGCCTCGAAATCTGGGGCGGGCGCGAACACGCGTTCGCATACGATTTCGTCCGAAAGCTTGCCGATATCGTTATAGAGTATCCGAATCGCGTTGTTCGACATTCCGATCTCGTAGAGGTCGGGAAAGCAGAGCGCGACTCTTAGGCGCTCGTCGCTTGGCTCGATGCTTGGGTGAGAACCCAGCTCGCCGCCCAGATAGCGGGCCGGTTTCATTATTGAATAGAGTTCCGAATCGAAGTCTTTTATCGGATCGACGAATCGTTCTGCTGTCACATTCTGTACCTTCGGGCGGATATCCCGAGAAGGAAACCGACGGCCGTCATGGCCGCCCATAGGGAAGATCCGCCATATGAGATGAAATAAAGAGGAATGCCGGTGATGGGCATTATGCCGATGGCCATGCCGATGTTGATCATGAAATGGAAAAAGAACATTCCGAAGAAACCGCCGCAGACGAGCATCGAGTACCTGTCTTTCGTGGTCTCTATCAGAGAGATGATTCGATACATGAGGGCGCCGAAAAGGCAAATCAGGATAATTCCGCCCAAGAGTCCCCATTCCTCCGCAATTATGGAAAAAATGAAGTCGGTGCTCTGCTGGGGAATAAAGCGCGCGTGACTCTGTGTCCCCTGCATATAGCCTTTTCCCGCCAATCCGCCGGAACCGATTGCCGTAACCGCCTGTATGATGTTCCATCCAGCGCCCTGAGGGTCCACGTTGGGGTTCAGAAAGACCATCAATCGCATTATCTGGTATTCCTTGAGAACCTTATGCGCCGCGAAGGATATCAGGATGGAGAGGTCGAAAATGGCAAATATATAGGAAAGCCAGAAGTAATACTTTTTCTTGAAAACGAACCAGCCCCAGGACGCAAGTCCCAGGACGACGAAAAAGAAGCTTACGACCAATCTCACCAAGACTGTCCGCTGGAAAAAGAGGTCTATAAGATTGCCGGCATTGAAGAAGTACTTGCCCGCGAGGGGAAGTATGAGAAGGATAAAAGTGACCAGGATCGTAAGGACCAGGAAGAGCGTATATCGTATATCGATTTCCCCCATATACAGCATGGCGATGAGAATGGGGAAGAATACCAGCGCCGATCCGAAATCGGGCTGGGAAAGGATGAGGAGAACGGGAACGGCTATGATGCAGCCGCTGGTAAGGAGGCGCCTGAAACTGCTCATCTGTTCGGATGCGTCCAGATATCTGGCCAGAAAGAGGATGGTGGTGATTTTCGCGAATTCCGAGGGCTGAATTCCGTTATCGCCGATGCCTATCCAGGAGCGGGCGCCATTGACTACCCTCCCGGCAAATCGGGTGTATACCAGTATAAGGCATAGAATGACATAGGCCAAAAAGGAATAATCCTTCAGCCGCGAAATATCGAGCCCCATGGCGATCAGGGCCAGCAAGGCCCCTGTGGCGGCCCATATTATCTGCTTCGAATATTCGTCCGAAAACCGGAAACCTTCCGTATCGACCCCGGCCGAGGCTATCGAAAGAATCCCGACGCCGATGAGGAGCAACGTAATAAGCAGAAGCAAGTAATCGATGTCCGAAAGGAATTTCGGTAGCTGGAAATGCTTCATTCGGCCCTCCCCCTTCGCAGCGAGCCTTGAAGGTTCACTCCAACGGACTTGGCTGCGGATTCCGCATCCTGACCGCTGAAAACACCCTGATAAATGACATTGGCCGCATAGGGAGCCCACCATTCCCAAGGGTTGCTTGCTTCTATCATGGTAACGACAATTATCTGGTCCTCCGGAGGAGCGTCATAGGGGCCATACGACGCGAACCATGAGTGCCATCGATCCTTCAGGCCAATTTCCGCCGTGCCGGTCTTGCCGGCCACCTTTACCGCTTTGGTTGAAACGGGAACATTGGCCGAGCCGCCCGCGGTGACGACGCCGCGAAGATCTCTCCGGACTTGCTCGAAGGTAGCCTTGCTTATGGAAGCGCTCATGATCTGTTCGCGCTCGACGGACTGAATGATGGCTCCCGTCTCGGGATCGCGAATCTCCTTCAGAACGTGAGGCTTATAGACTATTCCGTCGTTCACGATCATGGCGATCATATCGGCCACCTGAATCGGCGTCGCCAGCATGAACCCTTGGCCGATGGATAAGTTCATGGTATCGCCCAGCGTCCATCGTTCATTGTAATTTTGTTCTTTCCACTTTGGGGTAGGCACCAATCCGGAGTTTTCTCCGGGAAGGTCGATGCCTGTGAGTTTTCCATAGCCAAAATCCCCGGCATAGCTGGCGATTTTCTCCACGCCGAGGTTGTCTCTTCCAACCGTCCAGTAGTAAATATCGCAGGATTGCGCAAGGGCTCCCTTCAAATCCACAAGTCCATGTCCAGGACTATGTACCCAGCAGTTCCAGTCCCTCCCGCCGTAATCGATGACGCCACGGCAGAGAATCTTCTGGTCCGGCGAAATGACTTTCTCCTCGAGCAAGGCGGTCGTGAGAACGGTTTTAAACGTCGAAGCCGGCGGATACGAAGACTGGATAGCCCTGTTCAGTAAAGGATTGTTGGGATCGGCAAGAAGTTCCGCGTATTCATCGCCCGCCCTGTTAGAGGAAAATATATTGGGATCATACCAGGGATAGGACACGCTGGCCAAAATCTCGCCGGTGGTCGGTTTCATCACGACGATCGATCCCATTCTCTTTCCCAAGGCTTTTTCCGCCAGCTGCTGTATTGAGCGGTCGATGGTGAGCACGAGCCGCTTGCCTGCCTTGGGTGTTTCCACTTTGGTCTGTTCGGCCGCCAGGTCTCTGCCTTTTACGTCTACGGTCTTGAGGAGATGTCCGTCGGTTCCTTTCAGGATCGAGTCGTAGACTTTTTCAATTCCCGCTTTTCCAACCATATCGTCCGATGAATACCCCTTGTTGAAAAGTATCTTGTACTCATCCCTTCCGATCTCTCCGACGTAGCCCAAAACATGCGCTAGGGATTCCACGTCCAGATATCGTCTGATGGGTCTTGAGTTCCAGTAAACTCCGGGGAAATCTTCCTTGTGCTCGGCGAGCTTGGCGATGGTGGCATAGCTGGCCGAGGATGTGATCGCTATAGGCTGGTAGAGATGATAGTATTTCGGCGGTATTTTATTTCGCAGGTCGCTTATTTTCATGTCCAGAAGTTCCGCTACGCGCGCGAAGATAAGATCCCTGTCCGCGTTGGATATTTCCGCGGGTATGATTTCCACGGAAAATGCTTCGTCGTTGGTGACGAGGGGGACGGCATTGGTCCTGTCGTAGATTTCCCCTCTCGCGGCAGGTATCTTCACGGCCTGAATGGCGTATTTTCGCGCCTGAGCCTTGAATTCCGCTCCGCGAAGGATCTGGAGATTAAAAAGATAAACGACATATACAGAACAGATCAGGCCAAGAAGAATTCTGAGAAGTTTTGTCCTGTCGGCCCACCGCTGCTGGGAATTGCCCATCATCCAACCTCGGAGCGGAAAGCCGCGTACCTGCCGCCTTTCCTCATTCGGTGACCTTTTTAGTGACGAGAAGTCGCCTTATCTTGCCCAATCCGAAAAAAAGCAAGGGCGCCAGGGCGCCGTTCAGAGTCGCTTCGATCCAGAAATGATAGTCCGACAAGGAATAAGCGCTCATATATTCCGGTCCGTAGATGAGGAGAAGAAAAATGCTCGCCAGCCCTTTAAGTATTGTTCCGGCGAAGCCTAAAAGCACAGGAATGAAGAAGGCGTCCATGGTCACTACTTTCCTGAAAAAGGTAGCGGCATAAGCGGGGATGATATAGAGAAAGGAAAAATATCCGAGCGGTGAGGAGGATAGGAAATCGCAGATGATACCCGAAAGAAATCCGGTAATCACTCCCTGGCTGTTTCTGTTGTAGTAGGCGACCCATAGGATGACAAGAAGGCAAAAATCGGGAATCACACCCCAGAAAAGGCCGTTTTTCATCCACGTCGTCTGGATGATGAGAAAAACCGAAGACAATACCGTGGAAAACATGGCGGCTTTAATCATTTTTCTTCTCTTGCCGGCGATTCCGCGGTTGTCGCCGCATCCGGGGAGGACAGGTTTTCTTCTTTCTGGATCACGAAGAGATATTCCAGCCTGGAAAAATTAAGGGAAGGCTCCAGCAAAATGATCGCCGAGCTGCTGTATTCGGGCAGCTGGATTTCCTTAACCCTTCCTATGGCTAAGTCGCTCGGATAAATCGAGTCCAGGCCGCTCGTCACCACCATATCGCCAATCTGAATTTCCGCCGCGTTAAGTTTGGAAACATAGCGCATGACGAGAGGATCATCGGGGTTGCCTTGTCCATTCACCAGTCCTTCGTTGCGCGTTCTCGACAAGCGGGCGGAAACGAAGAAACGCTGGTCGAATACGGGAAGGACGACGCTGGATGTTCTCCTCGCGTCGAGTATTTTCCCCGCCAGTCCCTGCATACCGTTCTGGAAAGCGGCCACGGCCATGTTTTTCGTTATGCCGGCAGCGCTGCCCTTGTCGATGATATAACTTGTGTAGATATTGCCCGGATCTTTGGCGATGATCTGTGCCGAAGCTTTGATGGTGGTCATGTTCTGGGCAAATCCCAGCTGTTCCTTCAGTCTCGCGTTTTCCGACATCATATCGGCGAAATTTCTCTGCAGCGTTTCGTACGCTTTGAGCTTGTCCGCGAGGGAGTTGTACTGGTCGCGTAAATCCGCCAGTTCGCTTATGGAAAATATCGTGCGCTTTACGAAGCCGCCTACCGATGAGAAGACATACTGAATCCCGCCAGTCACCGCGGATGCGACCACGCCGGGAAGGCTGAGGATGCTTCTCGTCGATATCGAAATCATGAGCAGGGACACAGCGATGAGAATGATAGGAGTTTTTTGCGTCGCCAAAATGCCGCGGCTACGCTTTTTCTGCGGCATCGGCCTGTCTCCTAAAGATTAAGGCTCTCATACACGCTTTCGGCGCCTTCCCTGCTGTTCATGGTCTCGAAATATTTGCCCGCGCCGATAGCCACGCACTCCAGCGGTTTTTCCGCGAGAATCACCGGTACGCCGGTTTCCTTGGCTATCAGCTTGGGGAGGCCTTTCAGCAGCGCGCCTCCGCCCGACATCACGATACCGCGTTCTACGATGTCGGCGGCCAGTTCGGGGGGAGTCTCGCTCAAGGTTTTCTTGACTTCCTCGACGATAAGGGAGATGGAGGGCATGAGAGCCTCGCGGATCTCCACGGAATCCACTTCAAATCGACGAGGAAGGCCGGTGATGGCGTCGTTTCCCTTGATCTCCACCTTTTCGATGGTCCTCTCGGGACTCGCGTTGCCAATTTCCATCTTCAGCCGCTCGGCTGTCTGATCGCCTATGATAAGGTTATGGACATTCCTGATATGGCGCATTATCGCTTCATCGAACTCATCGCCGCCGACCCTGATCGCCCTGGTTACTACCATGCCTTTCAGGGAAATGACAGAGATCTCCGTCGTGCCGCCGCCGATATCGCAGATCATATGCCCGGCCGGCTCGACAATCGGAATGCCTGCGCCGATGGCGGCGGCAAGCGATTCGGGGATTACCTTAACCGTCCTGGCCCCGGCCTTGTATGCCGAATCGATGACGGCGTTCTCCTCGACTTTGGTGATGCAGGAAGGAACGCCTATGACAATTCTCGGCTTGAAAAACCAATTCTTCGGAACGACTTTCTGGATGAAATATTTGATCATTTTTTCGGTGAGGTCGGGGTCTGCTATCACGCCGTCACGCAGCGGTCTTTTGGCGATGATATCTCTGGGCGTGCGCGACAGCATGCCTTTCGCCTCCGTGCCTACCGCTACCAGGCGGCTGGTTCCCTTCTCCACGGCGACGACGGAAGGCTCATCCAGGACGATTCCCTTCCCGCGAATATATATAAGGGTGTTGCAGGTACCCAGATCTATTCCGATGTCTTGCGAAAAGGATTCAAATAATTTCTTTACCGCCATCATTCCTCCCTATAGTCGCTCGGCAAGCTTCTTCCTCGCCTCAACATGATTCGGATCGATCGAGGTGGCCTTGCGCCAGGCGGCACGGGCCTTGATCGGGTCCTTTTGGGCTTCAAATACGAGCCCGAGCCTGTACCATCCTTCCGCGGAGCGGGGATCGGTATCGACGATCGATTGATACAATGTTCCAGCCTTGGCAACCTCGCCGTCGCTCATGGCCATCTCGCCGAGCATAAAACGCGCGCGCTGAACTATCAAGGCATCGGAGGCGGAGGCGACTGCCTTGGACAGCAATTCCGACATCTTCTCCACATTGCCTAATTCTTTATAGCTTATAGCTGCCGATAGCATCAATATATCGCTCGGCTCCTGCTGGAGCGCCGTTTCAAAATGCTTCACGGCCAATTCGTGATTCTGGAGCCCTGCGTAGCTCAATCCGAGATACTGCTCCGAATCCTTGCCCGCATATCCATCTTCTTTGGATTGGGCGAGGTATTTTGCGGCCAAGTCGTACCAAGGCAATCCCTTCTGGAAATACGCTTTGCCCAGGACATATTCCACCTGGGCTTTGACCGGGAGCTTTCCGCCCGAGGCCATTGCTTTTCTCAGGCTGAACACTGCTTCATCGAGCAGGCTTTGTTTCTCGTCGCCCTCCGGCTTCTCCGAGGACATATAGTATGCCGCTATACCGTCAAAACTCAGGTAAAATGGGTCGAGGGGAAGCAAGTCCAGGGAAGCGCGGGTCATTTCCAAAGTATGAAGCTTGTCGCCCGAACTCCAGGTTTCCAGGATCTTGGTTTTTGAAAAGGATTGGCTATCGCTTAGGTTGGCCGCCTTTTTATCTTCGGCGCCGGAAACCAGGAAATAGATCCCGGCGATCAGGCCAAGGGCGACAATAATGGCTATAACGCCCGGAATCAGTCGGTTTCCGTGACCGATCATAAATTTTCTAGACCACCAGGAAGGGTGTGTACTGTTTTTCATATAAGGCAAACCCCAGATAAGCCGTACTGTCTCAAAACAACTATGTGGACCGCGATAGTATAATGTAAGATTCCCGTCCGATGAAAGATCGAACAAGCTGATTGATCGTCGAAATGCGAAAAAATAAAAAAAGAGCGAGCCTATAAGCCGGGTTCTGTGCGCGGGAAATCCCGCGTCGCTGCCATCCCTCTGCATCCAGCGTCACCGCTCGATGTCGAGCGACCAACCCGCGGTTTCGACGCGCATTCGCGCGTCAGGATGGGCCATCCACCGCTGTTCGGCCTTGCTCACGATGAGGTTTGCCATGCCATGTCCGTTGCCGGACACGCGGTGGGCTCTTACCCCACCTTTTCACCCTTACCATTGCTGGCGGTTTATTTTCTGTGGCACTCTCTGTCCGGCAACAGCCTTGAAACCATGCCCCTAACGTTCGGCTCGCGCCCAGCATGAGGGGCATGGCATCGGTCCGTCACCGTCCCGGACGTTATCCGGCATCGCGCCCGCTTGAGCCCGGACTTTCCTCGACGTATCTTTCGACGCGTCGCGGCAGCGCGGCTCGCTCCTATTATTCACAACAATCAGAACGCATAAAAGGATAAGCTTTTTTTACTTTATTCGTCCGCTTCTTCCGAAAACTCTTCCCTGGAGAAGGAGCTTTTCCTGCCCCCGGCCTTTCTGGGAGCCGTAAATTCCTTGTCCTGATCGTCCTTGTCCTGCTGGTCGTCCTCTTCGTCGGCCTCGGACTCTTCCTCACCCTCTTCCGAATAATCGGCCAGGTCGGCAAGCGAACCGGACTCGATGTCGCCGATGAATTCGGGAACCTCGTCGGTTTCCTCGAAAAACAATATGCGGGAGCAGTAAGGACAGAAGTTGACGCGGGTGTTTTCCTCATCCCTGATTTCATTGACGAAATTGGCGGGCAGGATCATATGGCAGCCGGTGCAGACGACGCCGTGGACTGGCACGACGCCCACGCCCTTCTTGTTGCGGATGATTCTCTCAAGCTTGAAGAGAATATCGGTGCTTATTCCTTCGGATATGACGGTTTCCCTTTCCTTGAGGTCCTTGATGTTGGCGAGCTTGCTTTCCTTCTCGTTCTCTATGGCCTTGCTCTTTTCGGCGATTTCCTGTTCGAGCATGGCGATGCCGCCCTCGGTTTTCTGGAGTTCTTCCTCGATCTCCGCGAAGGTCCGCTCTTCCTGCTGGATATCCTTGCGAAGGGTCTGCTCCTTCTCCGTGGCGTCGCGAATTTCCTTATTTATAGCCTCGTACTCGCGCTGCGTCGTGATGCCGTCCATCTGCTGTTCGGACTTCTCGCGCAGCATCTCCGCTTCCTGGAGCCCCTGCCGGAGTTCGCGAACTCTCTCTTCGGAATTCTTGAAGGCTTCATCCTTTTCCACAAAGGATTTCTTGAGGCGTGACAGCATTTCATTCTGAGCCTCGATGGTCTTGGGCAGAAGATCGATCTCTTCCTCAAGCGCCACTCTTTCGCTGAGAATTTCCTGGTATGTTTTCAGCTTTTCCAACATTTCGACTGTAGTCATGCGCGTACACCCCTATCAATGATCCATATAATCGCGAAGTTTCTGGCTCCGCTTGAAATGGCGTAGTTTCTTCAACGCCTTCGCTTCAATCTGGCGAATACGTTCCCTCGTAACGTTGAAATAGAGACCGACTTCCTCAAGCGTGAGCGAGTAGCCGTCGTCCAGACCGAAGCGCATCCTCAGCACTTCCTGCTCTCGTGGCGGAAGCGTGGAAAGGACCATCTTAATCTGTTCCTGGAGCAGTTTATAATCGGTCTGTATCGAAGGATTCTCGATTTCCTTGTCTTCGATGAAATCGCCGAGAAGCGAATCTTCGTCCTCGCCTATGGGCGTTTCAAGCGAAATAGGCTCCCGGGCGACATTCTTGACGCTTTTTACGCGCGAAACGGGCCAGCCCAGCTGCTCGGCGATCTCGTCGTCCGTCGGTTCGCGCCCCAGCTTCTGCATGAGCTGCCGCGATTCCCTCACCACCTTGTTGATCTGCTCGATCATGTGGACGGGAACGCGTATGGTGCGGGCCTGATCCGAAATTGAACGCGTGATGGCCTGACGTATCCACCATGTGGCGTAGGTGGAGAACTTATAGCCTTTGCGGTACTCGAATTTCTCGACCGCTTTTATGAGGCCGATATTGCCTTCCTGGACGAGGTCGAAAAAGTGCAGGCCTCTGTTCGTGTATTTCTTGGCGATTGAGACGACAAGCCTGAGGTTGGCCTTAATGAGCCTGTCCTTGGCGCTTTTCATCATTTTCCGGCCGCGGTTTATGTCCCTGGCCATGGAAATGATCTGATCGCAATCGGCTTCAAAAGCCGCTTCCAGTTCCTTCAGCTTCTTCTCAGTCACCTGGAGCTGGCGGATCTTTTCCTTGATATCCTCGGAAGGCAGGCCTAGCTGTTCCTCGATGGCTTCCCGCTTTTCCTTGATGGTCAGATTTCTTCCGAGAACTCGTATATCGCGCATCGATGATATCTGCAGAATGCGCTGGATCCTGTCCTGCTCGCGCCGGTACTTGTTGATCTTCTTGGCGGCGTTTATGAACTTTTCGGAGAAAGAGCCGATTTCCTCGGGATGTATCTCCGTATCCTTGATCTTTTCGAGAAGCACTTCTCTTTTTTTTACGAGATCGCCTTCGGTGAAAATGTCACCGCCCTTGGCAAGGATTTTCTTCTTAAGATCCACATAATCGCGGAGGTCGGTTAGGTTGTCTCGTATGACATCGCGGTAGAACTGATTCAGTCTCCTGCGTTCCGCGATCTTTTCCGTATTTTCCTTGCGCTGCCCCGTGGAGTCTTTCGCTTCCTTGCGCAATGCCTTGACGGTGAGCTGGTAGAACTCGGGTATAAGCATGCCCGACTTGCGGAGAATGGCTTTGATTATCTCTTCGCCTTCCTCCATCATCTTGGAAAGTTCGACTTCCTGATCCGCCGTGAGCAGATGTTCCTTACCTATCTCGTAAAGATAGAGGCGTATGGGGTCGTCGCTGCCCGATTCCTTCGAATTGTTGACCAGACGCTTGTTCTCCAGTTCCTTTTTGAGCGTCTGCTCGTCTTCGATCTGGATATCCTCTTCTTCCAGCTGGATGTTGTTGGCTTCCAGCAGCGCGAGGATGGCGTCTATCTTCTCGGAATTGAGAACAGACTCAGGAAGAAAATCAGAGAGTTCATCGAAGCTGATGGACTTTTTTTCTTTCGCGTATTCGAGCAGCTTCGCAATGGCGGGGTCGAGTTCTACATCACTCATCGACTTCACCTTTTAAACGTGCAATTTTAACATCAAGTTGCATCTTTTTTTTCAACAGATCAACCACGGTTTCCTGAATTTCGGCAGAAGAGGTCTCCACCATTACCGAAGCATCGCCGTTTTTTTGCGATGTACGGCCAATTTCCGCAATTAGACGCATTCGTTTCCTTTCCAGCGATCGGATCTGAACGGATTTTATTCCGTCGCTTATGACGGTTTCCAGTCCCTGATCCAGCTCACCGGATGCCGCAACGGCAAGGACAAAGCGTTTTGCGGCGTCATCGTTTGTTAAGGAGAGAATCGAGGTGGTCTCCTTTGCATCGCGAAGGGATGCTTCCTCGAGAGCGAAAAAAAGATCCCGGGCTCGCGGGTCATCCAGATCGTCGGAACGTATCGATTCTTTTACCTGCAAAAAAGCCTCAGGAAACAAGACGACGGCCGTCATGAAAAAAAGGTCGGCTGTTCTCGCCCCAAAATTTCCGGTCCGGCGAGGAACGGGATTGTCTTTCCCGTTCCGGAAAGCCTGGTTTCCGTCTATAGCCTTAGCCTTCAGATAATCCGTCAACAGCCCGCTCGGGTTGATTCCCATCCTGCGGCCCACGATATCAAGAAAGCCGTTGCGCTTTACCTCGGAATCGAGAGCGTCAAGGTACGGATAGAAAAACACCGATGCCTTGGATTTGCCATCCATGGATCCCAGATCGAAAAGCTCTTCGGCTCTGCGAATAAGGAAATCTCCGCTATTTATACTGTATTCCGCAACCTTTTTCAATGCGTCGGCTCCAAAATTCTCCAGAATTTCGGAAGCGTCTTTTCCTTCTGACATCAAGACTACGCTGGTATCGAGACCGTTGCCGCTCGCGATGGAACAAGCCCTCTCGGCGGCTTTCTTCCCCGCGTCATCCGAATCGAAACAGAGGGATACGCGTTCGGCCCTCCGCCGTATCAGCGCGGCCTGTTTCGTCGTGAATGCCGTTCCCAGCGGAGCCACGGCGTTCTTGATTCCAGCCGCGTGAAAGGACAGCGCGTCCATGTAGCCTTCGCATATGAGCGCCGAATTTTTTTCCTTGATGGCAGAAAGAGCCTTGTCGAAAGCGAAGAGGTTTTCCTGCTTGTGAAAAATGGCCGTATCAGGGCTGTTGATGTACTTAGGTCCATCGCCGTGGATAAGCCTTCCCCCAAAAGCGATCACCCTTCCCCGCTGATCGGCTATCGGAAACATTATGCGATCGCAGAACAGAGGATATCGTTTGTTGCGCGCCGAGAAAAAGCCGGTTCTCTCCAGAAATTCCGGAGAAAAGCCCTTGCCGACGAGGAATCGGTGGAGCCAAGCCGGATCAGCCGGCGCGTAGCCCAGCCTGAAAGAGTCTATAAGTTCGCTTGGGATTTTCCGCTTGGTGAGTATTCCCAAAGCTTCGGCTCCTGAATCATGCTCGCGCAGAAGCCAATGGAAGGCTATCGCCAATTTCTCATAGAGCACGTAAAGCTGGTTTCTTTCCGATTCTTCCTTGTCCGAGAAAGAATTATCAGCAGGCAAGGCGATATGGGCGCGTTCGGCGAGCTCGCCAACGGCTTCGGGAAACGAAAGCTTATCCGTTTCCATGAGGAAATCGATGAGAGATCCGCCTTTCTGGCATCCAAAACAATAATAAAGCCCCCGCTCGGCATCGACGGAAAAAGATGGGGTTTTTTCGGAATGGAAGGGGCATAATCCCCACCATTTGCCGCCTTTTTTCGCCAGCCTTACTTTTTCCTGAAAAACAGTGAGATAGTTCGTTTTATCGAGGATTTCCTGGATCAATGTTTCCGGTAGTCTGCTCATCGCTCTTCAGAATCCTTTGACCGGTATGACTTCGCCGGTATGTTCCTCGAAGGTTTTGGAAAATTTATGCGTACCCTCGGAGTTCCCCATGACCCTGAAGTAAAGATAATCACTTTTGGGGCTGTTGAATACGGCGCGAAGGGCCGTTTCGCCCGGATTGGATATCGGACCGGGAGGAAGCCCGCGGTGGATATAGCTGTTGTATGGATCGGGTATTTCCAGATCGGAGTAATAGACGACTTGAGGGTGAGGCTTAAGCTGTTTTTCCGTGATGATATAGACGATCGTGGCGCATGATTGAAGCGCCATATTGATCTTCAGCCTGTTCTTGAAAACCGACGCGATGAGGCCAGCCTCCGATTCGACGCCGTATTCGCGCTCGACAATCGAAGCGAGAATCACATCTTCGTAGAGTTTCGCCGGATCGATTTTTTTGCCGGGAAGGATTTTTTCCAACTTTGTGAAAAACGTCTGGGCCATGACGAGGACGATCTGCTCCGGATTGCTGTTCTCCGAGAACAGGTACGTATCGGGGAAGAGGAAGCCCTCGAAGCTTGGACCGGATATTCCGGCATGGTCGATTAAGGTTGGATTGCGGACGGCGGCTAAAAAGCCGTCCTTGCTGCAGACACCGGCTTTCTCAAGAATGCCGGCGATGACTCTGGATGTTGTGCCTTCCGGTATCGTCACCTGGATCTGCATGGTCCTGCCCTCGGTCAAGGTAGCTACGATAGCGGGAATGCTGGCGCCTTGGGCAATTTTATATGTTCCGGCCTTCAGTTTTCTGTCGGATCCCGTAATCCTCAGATAGAGCTGGAAAAGCAACCGGTTCTGGATAAGTTGTTCCCGCTGCAGTACGGAAGCCACTTCGCTCGCCGTAGAACCTTTCGCGACACGCAGGACCTTTTCGGGAGAGCCTGTACCGCCGCCCGGAACCGAGAACGTAAGCGCGAGAATGACAGCGACGAGAACGAGGGCGGCAAGAACGACAAGGCCGGTCCGCATCGCGGGGTTCTTCATCATAGGCTCTCCACGCTCCCTTTTTGCGGGAACAAGCGACGCGGCTCGGATCTACGCTCAAGTACATACTCGGCGATTTTTTCCGGCGCGACGAGATCACCTTTGCCTATTCCCGGACAGTATGATGCTTCCGCCGCCCAAGTTTTCCTGGATTCAAGGATCTCTTCCCAGAAAGGATAGGTTCTGCATTGAATAGGCCTGGCGGCATAGACGGAGCATTTTCCCGCATCGAGGAAGACGCAGTCGTATCCTGCCTTTTCCCTTATGCTGAGCGCCCTTCCGTTCTCCACATCGACGTACTTGCAGTACTTCCTGACAAATGCGTTGAAATCCGTTCCTAGATATTCACAAAGGCGGGTTATATCGGATTGGCCGAGCCAGACATATCCAGGAGAGCCGGTGCAGCAAAATGAACATTCTTTGCATTCAAACGACAACCCGCACCGATTGGCTTCTTCGAACACTGTGACGCTCCGAGTTATTCAAGATACCGCTTTTCCAGAAATAAAAAAACCTCCTCGATAAGAGGAGGTTTTGGGGAGAGAAGGATTTGAACCTTCGAAGGCGTAAGCCAACAGATTTACAGTCTGCCCCCTTTGACCACTCGGGAATCTCCCCAAAACAGGGCACTTCTAAAACACCCCTCGAGCCATCTCCCGGAATCGAACCGGGGACCCCGAGATTACAAGTCACGTGCTCTGCCAGCTGAGCTAAGATGGCGCAGGCAACGAAACCGACTATACATAAAAGCAGCGGATTGCGTCAAGAGCCATCGCTGCTTTATTTCCCCGATCAGGAGAAAACCGAACCGTTCCATGCCGCAGGATGCGCGGCTTCCGGATGGATGTTCACGAGACTTACGGCGATGAAGCCTTCGGATACGGCATGATGGTCCGACTGGAGGTCGAAAGCCCTTTCGTTGCGTCCCTCGGCCAGAAAGCAGTACATATAGCCATCGGCGCCGTCGAAGCACTTCAGGTTGTCATAATATTTATTCCTGCCCGGGACGGTCCAGCGCGCGGATAGATTTTCATCCGACGAGGATGGGCCGTTGATATTGATGAAACTGTTGGTCTTCCATGCCGCCATAAGCTGATCGAGATTTTTGGCGACAAAGGCGGCGCAGGCGCGATAGTCGAGCGGAGGCTGATATTTCGCGCAGGAGACGGCGATGGCCGGAATTCCCACGAGAGCCGCCTGCCTTGCGGCGCCGCATGTCCCCGAATAGATTATGTCGGTGCCGAGATTGGGCCCCCTGTTTATGCCCGAGATCACGAGATCGGGCATCCCGTCCATGACCTTGAGGCCGGCGACTATGACACAGTCAGCGGGCGTGCCCGAACAGGTGTAGGTGCCCTCGGATAGTTTTTTCACCTTGGTCGGACGCCTCAGCGTCATGGCGTGTGAAACGCCTGAACGCTCTCCCTCGGGCGCGATGACGATGATTTCGTGTTTTTTCCCATCGCTCGCGGTCACCGCTTTCAGATAGCTTTCAAGGACATCGAGCCCTTCGGCGTCGATGCCATCATCGTTTGTCAGAAGAATCCTCATGCATTACTCCGGGTAGTTTTTTGCTGTCCATGACTTCCTGCGGCCCAAAATTTCTTCAGTACGTTACCACTCTCAAGCCGCCATTTATCGAGGTTTCATATATCTGTGCCTTGAAACCGAAAATTCTTTCATATTCCTCGAGACGCTTCCGGTATTCTTCGATGGCATCCTGTTTCATCACGGAAAAAATACAGCCGCCGAATCCCGGACCCGTCATGCGCGAACAGAGAATCCCGTCGATCTCCAGCGACCGCTTCACGAGCCAGTCGACTTCGGGGCAGGATATTTCATAGTGGTTTCTCAAGGATGCGTGCGACTTGTTCATGATCCTGCCGAAGGCCAGGGCGTCCTGCTTAGCCAAAGCATCTTCGGCTTCCAGAACCCTGGAAGTCTCCTCGACGACATGGATGCATCGTCTTCGTACGCTCTCCGGCAAAACCCCCATGAGTTCGTCGAGGTCCGATATTCGAACATCCCTCAACGTCTTGTTCCCTCTGGGTGAAATATACTGGAGGCATCGTCTGCAATCGTCGGCGCGCTGCTTAAGCTCGAGCTCGGCCGAGGCTCGAGGCACGCGAGAATCCGTAAGAACGAGATTCCACGTTTCGTCCAGGAATTGCACGGCCCTTCTGCGGGGAATCCTCAGATCGATTATGGAAAGCGATCGAATCCCGGGGGCTATGCCCGCGAGATAATCATACATGGGCAAGGGTTTTTCCATAAAAACGGACTGGGCCTTGCATGCGAGCTCGGCGAGTTCCTCATTCTTGATGGAGAGGTTGAAAACGGTCTTGAGCGCCAGGGCCGTGGCCATGTTTATGGCGGCGGAAATGCCGAGGCCCAAACCCTGCGGCACATTTCCGCTTATCGTGACATTTATTCCCTTTCCCTGAAAATCATAGAGTTTGGAGAAATAATCATAGATGGATTTGACGTGGTTGGCCCAGCGATCTTCGCGCTTGAACTTCAGAGTTCCCGTGGAGGCTCTCTTGCGTTCGCCCAGGTCGGAAGCGAAAAACCGCATGGAAGAATCTTTGCGCTGGGAAATGGCGACCTTCATTTCATAGGAGATCGCCGCCGCCAGGACGATGCCGTCGCTGTTGGCGGTATGTTCCCCAAGAAGCTTGACCGTCGCCGGCGCGGAGGCTACACAGGCTGGAGAGGCTTCATATTCGGCCAGGTGGACCGCGAAGATATCTTTCATCAATCCTTCTTTTCAGTAATTATCCGCGGCAAGCGGTCAAAACATACAATAGAATCATTTTACAATACTTATCGCGTCGGTTCAACAAAAAAAGCACCGCTCGCCTTCATCAATTTCTTCAGCTTATGTATTTGTATCTCCGCGTCTTTCAGCTCGGCTTCATAGCGTCGGCGCTCGAGCACCTTGGCTTCCACGCCCTTCGTCTTCCAGGTGCCCAGTTTTCCGATATACTCCGTGACGACCTTGCCGTTTTCACGCTTTACGAGGTAGACATAGCTGCCGTTTCCCCGCTTCTTGATCGCGAGCGAACCCTTGGGTCTCTGAAGACATTCTTCCCTAAGCCTGGTTACGGAACGGTATAAATGCAGGTATTCGCTTTGCAGCATCGTTTCTATCGCGCTCATCCATCGGCCTCAATAGATATATACCATATAAGCACAAATTGAGGAAGGAGTTTTCATTTTTCTTTTAAAAAATACAAAAGCGCGAAGGAACAATCCATAAAAAATGAGCGATGCGCGATTCGAACGCGCGACCTTCGGCTCCGGAGGCCGACGCTCTATCCAGCTGAGCTAATCGCCCTTGATTCTTCTCAAGGCGAGAGCGCGTCTGGCGCTCCCCGAAAGGAGTTTCATACTAGTACGCGCGCCCGATGATAGTCAATAAGACTCCCCGTCAAACACCCTCCCCCCTAGACCCCCGGACTCTTTTTATTCAATATCTACGCATGGAAACGATAATGCTGGCCTCCTCCTCCCCCCGCCGGAAGGAGATTCTCCGTTCACTTTCCGTGCCTTTCGAGGTCCTTCATCCCGATATAGACGAAAGCGTCTGCGATCACCTGGTTCCCGAGCACAGGGTCGTGGCGCTGGCCGAGAAAAAGGCTTTAGCGGGAATGGCTATGATGCAACGCGAGGCCGATACCGGGGCGGCCGTCCTGGAACGCGATAAGAAGTCGCGGCTTCTTCTCTCCGCCGACACGCTGGTGGCCTTCCATCGTTCCGGAAAATGGAAAACGATAGGCAAACCCGCCGACAGGGCCGAAGCCAAGACAATGCTCGCCTATATGGCCGGCAAGACGCATACAGTTTTCTCCGGGCTTTGCCTTCTCGATCTGGAGAGCGGCATACGCCATACCGCATGCTCCTCTACGAAGGTGCGCTTCGCCCCGATGTCGGAAAGAGAAATCGAAGGGTATCTGGATACCGACGAATGGCGGGGAGCTGCCGGCGCCTACCGCGTCCAGGGCTGCGGTTCCTGCTTCATCGAGGCGATGAAAGGATCATGGTCCTGCGTGGTGGGCTTGCCAATCCGCGAGCTTTATGGCATTCTCATAGACGCTGATTACGACTTCGGAGCTACCGGGCGCACCTAGCTGTACTAGAAACTTCCGCACCCTGCTGCACGTGAATACTTCCGGCCTCCGATCGTACCAGCATAACGGCGCTTCAAGCGCCGGGGCTGGCGCCGCCGCGGCGATGCCAGCTTAATCTTCCGCCCGGCGATGGCGACATTCCGGGACGAGAATCAGAGAAGGGGATCAGGTTAGCCTGATCACGGGAGGAACTCTTGGCAGTAGTTACCATGAAGAACCTGCTTGAATCCGGTGTGCATTTCGGTCACCAGGTCAAGCGCTGGGATCCCAGGATGAAGAAATTCATCTTCGCGGAACGCAACGGGATTCACATCATCGATCTCCAGAAGACCATTCAGGCGATCAAAGACGCCTATGACGCCGTCCAGAAAGTCGTCAGCTCAGGCAAGACCGTGCTTTTCGTCGGAACGAAAAAGCAGGCTCAGACCGCGATCCAGAAAGAATCCGAGCGCTGCGAGCAGTTCTATGTCAACAATAGATGGCTCGGCGGCATGCTCACCAATTTCACCACAATCAAGAAATCCATCATGCGCCTCAAGAAAATCGAGCGCATGGAAGTAGATGGCACCTTCGAAAGCCTGACCAAGAAGGAAGTCGCCAGCCTCCAGAAAGAAAAGATCAAGCTGGAGAAAAACCTTGGCGGCATCAAGGAAATGAAGGACCTGCCCGGCATCCTCTTCGTGGTCGATACCCGCAAGGAAGCCATCGCTGTCGCCGAAGCCCAGCGTCTCGGCATCCCCATCGTCGCCGTCGTGGACACCAACTGCAACCCCGAAGGGATCACCTATCCCATACCCGGCAACGATGACGCCATCCGTTCCATCAGCCTCTTCACCCAGATCATCGCCAACGCCGTCGTCGAAGCCGGCGCATCCGAAGGACTCAAGATCATCGAGAGCCTGCCGGTCGAGGAAGTGGAAGAAGTCCATACAGACGCCGTAAAGAAGGAAGATGACGAGGTCGAAGTCGACATCAGCACCTACGCGGCCGCCGCCGTCGCTCAGGAAGCCGCGGCTCCCGTCGTTGAAGCCGAACCCGAAGTCGCCCTTCCCGTCATCGACGAAGACAAGCTCTACGAGAAGAAATAAGGAGCAGAATCGTGGATATTAAAGCTTCCGATATCAAGAGCCTCAGGGAAAAAACCGGGGCGGGAATGATGGACTGCAAGAAAGCGCTCGTCGAAGCCGAAGGCGACTTCGCGGCCGCAGAAAAGCTCCTCCGCGAATGGGGAATGGCCGGTCTCGAGAAAAGAGCCAACCGCGCCACCAACGAAGGCAAAATCTTCCTCGTCGAAAAAGACGGCAACGTCGGACTCGTGGAAATCGTCTGCGAAACCGATTTCGTCGCCAAGAACGCCGATTTCATCGCCGACGGATACAAGATCGCCGAAAAAGCTTACGCGGCGAAAGCCAACGAAGCCAACGCGGAACTCGACGGCATGGTGAAAGATATCGCCATCGTCATCAAGGAAAACATCAACCTCAAGCGCGTCCGCTATTTCGAAGCCGCGGCCGACGAGTACCTCCATACCTATACGCACGGCGAAGGCAAGCTCGTCGTCGTCGTCAGGGCAAAGGCGAAATCCGCCGCCGCTTTCGCCGACGAGAGGGTCAAGGCCTTCATCCATGACGTGGCGCTGCATATCGCCGCCTTCAATCCGATGTTCCTCGACCAGAGCCAGCCAGACGCCGGCTGGGTGAAGGAACAGCAGGAAGTCTTCGCCGCGCAGGTCGAGCTGGACGAAAAACTCAAGTCCAAGCCCGCCAAGGTCGTCGAAGGCATTCTGGCCGGAAAGCTCAAGAAGCTCATGGCAGAGGTCTGCCTCCTGGATCAGCCTTTCGTCAAGGACGAGAAAATGAGCGTTTCGGCCGCCATGGCCGCCGTCAAGAAAGAGACGGGCACGGATTTCGCGATCGTAAGTTATTCATACATCAAAGTGGGAGACGCCGCCTGAAAAGGCTGACGCCCTATCTGTAAGGCTTAAGCGGAGCGGCGTATTCGCCGCTCCGCGATTCATTGATAACGAAGGGGAGGAATTATGGAAACGGTGAAAGCCACGTGCGAAGAGCGCATGAAGAAATCGATCTCGTCGCTGAGGGATGAATTCAATGGCATACGTACCGGCCGAGCGTCCCCCGCCCTCCTCGACAAGATCAGAATCGACTACTACGGTCAGAAAAGCCCTCTTTCCCAGGTCGCCACCGTCTCCGTACCGGAGGCCAGGCTCATCGTTATCCAGCCCTGGGACCGCACCCTTTTTACCGAAATCGAGAAGGCCATCCTCAAGTCCGAGCTGGGGCTCAACCCCTCCAACGACGGCAAGGTAATCCGCATCGCCATTCCCCCTCTCACCGAACAAAGAAGGAAGGAATTGGTCAAACAGGCGAAGGCCATCGCCGAACAGTCGAAAGTCGCCGTTCGCAACATACGCCGCGACGGTCTGGAAGAACTGAAGAAGCAAGCCGCCGCGGGCGGCGTCCCCGAGGACCTGACGAAGAAGGAAGAGGATGAACTTCAGAAACTCACGGATTCCTTCATCGTCCAGATCACCAAGGTGCTCGAGGAAAAAGAAAAAGAAATCATGGAAGTCTGAATGACTTCATCAACATATGGCGAGCAGCCGAAGAGTCCATGAAAACCTCCACACTCCCCGCTCATGTCGCCATCATAATGGACGGAAACGGCCGCTGGGCGACGAAACGCGGTCTGCCAAGGACCGAGGGGCATAGGCAGGGACTCGTCGCCGCTAAAAAGATAGTCGCCGCTTCGTCCAGACTTGGCATCCAATATCTTTCGCTGTACACCTTCTCGACGGAAAACTGGAAGCGAGCCAAAGAGGAAGTAGGTTTTCTCATGACGCTGGTGAAGAATCATCTATCCTCGGAACTGGACTTTTACCGGCAGAACAAGATCAAGGTTGTTCATTCGGGCTGCAGGAAGGGCCTCTCTTCCGAAATTCTAGCCGAGATAGATTCGGTGACCGCGGACACGGCTTCCTTCCCGGGGATGGTGGTCAACCTGGCGATAAATTATGGCGGCAGGGATGAACTGGCCAGAGCCGTCGGAAAAATCGCCGCATCGCTCGATTACACCAGCGGTGATGACCATAACACCGTAAATGCCGGCGAACGCGATTTCCCGGACCTCTTCTCCATGGAAAACATCCGCGGAAACCTGGATCATCCGGAAATTCCCGATCCCGACTTTATAATCAGGACAGGCGGCGAATGCCGCCTTTCCAATTTTCTTCTCTGGCAATCGGCCTATTCCGAACTGTATTTTTCGGACTGCCTTTGGCCCGATTTCGGCGAGCATGAACTGAAAACCGCGCTCGATGATTACGCATCGCGGGACAGACGCTTTGGGGGAACGAAATGACCAAGAATACGATCCAGCGACTGCTCATATTTTTTCTGGGCATTCCCCTTTTCATCGCCGTGGTGGTTTTCGCCTCCTTCGGAAGGAATGTTCTTCTGCTGCTGGTCGTCCTGGTCGTTCAATACCTGGCGGTAGGTGAGGCTTCCGCGCTTTTCGCCGCCAAGAAAATTAAGGTAAGGAAGAATCTGATCGTCATGCTTTCGCTTGGCGTCAGCCTCGTCGTTTTCCTATCCCCCGATCTCGTCACGATGCTTACGGGAAGCCACACGGCGCTGGAATTGCTCCTGGCGGCCTCCGTGTTGGGAAGCCTCGCCGTTCTCACTCCCTTCGCCTTCGCGAAGAAAGAAGAATTCGCCGATATACTCCCAAACGCGGCGGCGTCGCTTTTCGTGTTCTTCTACTGCGGCGTGTTGGGTTCCTTTTTCGTCTACGTCACCTCCTGTTTCGGCCAATACGTGGCTCCCGTCCTGACCTTCACCCTCATGACCTTCGGTAACGACAGCCTGGCATGGCTCACCGGCGTGACCTTGGGCAGGAAGCGCGGAATCGTCGCCGTCTCTCCCAGCAAGAGCCTCGCGGGCTTCATTGGTGGTTTCTCGGGTTCGATAATAGCGGGCTTGATTTCCTATCTCATTTTTCCGGAGAGCGGTTTCGGCTCTCTCGCCGGACCGATTTTCCTGGGTCTTGCCATGGGCTGCTCCGTCATCGTGGGGGATCTCGCGGAGAGCGCCTTGAAACGTTCGGCAGGCGTCAAGGATTCCAGTTCGCTGGTGCCAGGCAGGGGCGGCGTGTTGGATTCCTTCGACAGTCTCCTCTTCTCGGCGCCCATTTTCGTTCTGATTTCCTCGCTGCTGGGCTTTTTCCCTCCTCTGGTGTAGGGGCCGCATGAATCCTAAAAAAGTGCTCATTCTCGGCGCCACGGGTTCCATCGGCCGCCAGACCATCGACTGCGTCGAAGACGCGAACCGGAAAGCGCCAGGAAGCTTCATCGTCACGGGGCTTTCGGCCGACAGGAACGCCGAGGCGCTTTTGGCGGCCGGGGCGAAATTTCCCGGGGCCCTCCTCGCCATGAATGGCGAGAGCGGGTTGGAGTGCGGGACGGCCAGAGGGATAGACTGGTGCGGCGACGGCGCGATCGCTTCTCTCATCAGGAACTCCGACGCGGACCTGGCGGTGAACGGCATTGCCGGCGCCGCCGGCCTCCTTGCCTCCTTTGAGGCGCTTTCTTCAGGCAAGAACCTCGCCCTTGCCAACAAGGAATCGGTGGTGATGGGCTACAGCCACCTGAAGGCGCTTGCCGACGCGAAAGGTCTTTCCATAATTCCCGTGGATTCCGAACACGCTGCCCTCTTTCAGCTCGTTTCCAGAATAGGCAAGGGCTCCGTGCGGGAACTCACGATTACCGCCTCAGGCGGCCCCTTTCGCGATAAATCCCCCGCGGAATTGGAAAGCATAAGTCCCGACCAGGCGGCCAGCCACCCTGTCTGGAAAATGGGACGAAAAATCAGCATCGATTCGGCCACCCTCGCCAACAAGGGCCTCGAGCTCATAGAGGCGGTGCGCCTTTTTAATCTGCCCGAGGAAAAGGTGAAAGTCCTCGTCCATCCGGAAAGCATCGTGCACGCGCTCGTAAGGACTAAGGACGGAGCCCTCTATGCCCATATGTCCATGCCTGACATGCGCCTTCCCATCAATATCGCCCTCCATTGGCCGGAAGAAGTGGATGCGTCCTACGGCTTTCTCGACCTCGCGGGCAAGACCCTGCGTTTCGAGGCGCCCGACACCAGACGTTTCCCCATGCTCGCGCTGGCCAGGGATGCTGTCCGCTTAGGCGAAGCCGCCACCATCGCCTACAACGCGGCCAACGAAATAGCCGTCGAAGCCTTCGAAGCGGAAAAAATCCGATTCACGCGTATAGCTGGCGTCGTTCGTTCGGTTTTAAGTCGCGATTGGTCTTTCCCTGTTCCCGATATAGGCAGTATCTTTGACATTGACAAGAAAGCGCGTTCCCTGGCGCATCTCGCTCTTACGGAGTACCAATGCTGACAGTTCTTCTCGGCCTTATCGGCTTGTCTTTCGTCGTTATCATCCATGAATTCGGCCATTACCTCGCGGCGCGCGCCATGGGCGTCGAGGTGGAGGTCTTTTCCATAGGCTGGGGTCCTAAACTCTTCGGCTTCAAGAAAAACCAGACCGAATGGCGCATATCGGCCTTCCCTCTCGGCGGTTTCTGCAGGATGAAGGGCGAGGAAGATTTCAAGATCGCCCTGGAGAAAAAGCTGCCCACTATTCCCGCCGAAAAAGGATCCTTCTATGGCGCCTCGCCCTGGAAAAGGATACTCATTCTCGTCGCCGGCCCTCTCTCGAATGTCATTCTCGCCGTCGTCCTTTTCTCCATCGTTTCGCTCGTGGGGATAACGATTCAGACGGCTCCCAACAAGATCATACTCGCGAGCGAGATATCGGCCCTCTCGGGATCGCCCGGAGGCGGACCGGCCGATCAGGCTGGCTTGAAGTCCGGCGATATCATCAGCTCCATCGATGGCGCGAAGGTTCGCGACTATTCGGATCTCCAGGAAATGATCGGGCTCAATCCAGGCAAGGCGCTCAATCTTTCGGTGGACCGCGGCGGAGAGCGGCTGTCCATTCCCGTCACACCCCGCCTGGAGAAGGATTCCGGACAAGGCTTGATAGGAATCTACGCGTGGATAGATCCCATCGTCGACTATGTCGATCCGCAGGGAGCCGCGTCCATCGCCGGCATCCGCAAGGGCGACATAATTGTGGATGTTCAGGGAAGACCGATAGAGAACTCCATCGGCGTCCTGGCCGCCCTGGAATCCAAGCCAGAAAACGTCACCATGACCTTGTTGCGCGACGGGCGCTCCGTTCCCTTGAAGATGGTGCTTTCGTATGAAGCGGGCGGGCAATCCAATCTGGGTATAGGCTTCAAGAGCCTCTCGAGAACCGACAGGGCTTCCTCGCTTCCGGCCGCGGTAGCCCAGGGCGGGAAAGAGACATTCAATACGTTCACGATGTCGGTCAAGGGCATCGGGCTTCTCTTCAGCGGGGTAAATGTATTCAAGGCCGTTTCGGGGCCGGCGCGGATAACCTATATGGTCGGCAATACGGCCAAGGAAAGCATCAAGGCTTCGGGACTTTCCGGCATTCCCACGATCCTCAGCTTTCTCGCTTTTCTCTCGGTCAGCCTTTTCCTGATGAATCTCCTGCCGATACCCGCCCTGGATGGCGGCCAGATTCTGCTTTCCGTCGTCGAAATTCTGCGGAAAAAGCCTCTTCTCACAAAGACCGTCTATCGTTTCCAGTTTGTCGGGGCGGCCATGATCATGGCATTATTCTTCCTGGCCACCTTCAGCGATCTGCTCTTCTTCGCGGGGAAATGACAGCCTCAGCGGCCGTGTTTCTCCATGTTGACGAATTTGGCGAAGGCCGGTTTGAACCAGACATTCGCCTTGCCGATGGGTCCGTTTCTCTGCTTGGCCACGATCAGCTCGGTCTCTATCTGCTCGGATCGCTGATCCGCCGTTTTATTGATTTCCCGGTCCCTGTGGAGGAAAAGTATGAGGTCGGCATCCTGCTCGATGGAGCCCGACTCGCGCACATCCGATAGGTTGGGCTGCTTTCCCTCAGCCTCGCGCTTCAGCTGGGACAGGGCGACAATGGGAATGTCCAGTTCGCGCGCCAGGGATTTCAGCGATCTCGATATCGCGGAAATCTGCTCCCAGCGCGGCAGTTCTGCGTTCTCATGCGTTATCAGCGTAATATAATCCACGAAAATTATCTTGACGGAGCGCTCGAGCACGAGGCGCCGCGCCATGGTGCGAAGCTCGAGCAGCTTCATATTGGGCATGTCGACGATATAGAGCGGGGCTTCGTAGATTCTCCCCGCGGCGTCCATGAGGTCGTTCAGGTCCGAGCTTCTCAATCTTCCCGTCCTTATACGCTCGCCGGGAACCTGGGCTTCGGACGATATTATCCTGTTCATGAGGGCGTGTTCCGACATTTCCAGCGAGAAGAAGGCGGCCGGAATCTTACAGTTAATGGCGATATGGCTGGCTATCGTGAGCGCCAGGGCCGTTTTTCCCACCGAAGGGCGCGCGCCGATGACGATGAATTCCGAGTTCTGGAATCCCGAGGTCATGGCGTCCAGGTCGGTCAGGCCTGAAGGAATTCCCGTGAAGGCGTTGGGATTGTTGCTCAGCTGCTCTATGACGGTGATGAGCTCGGGGATCAGATCTTTTATGGAATGATACGAGGCGGTGCGCCGATTTTGCGTTATCTCGAAAATCTTGGACTGTATCTCGTCGAGAATGGGTCCCGTTTCGGTGGTATCGTCATAGGCCAGCGAGGTGACGAGGGAAGACAGGCGGATGAGGTTTCTGCGGGTCGACATCTCCTGTATTATCTGCGCGTAGTATTCGACGTTGGCGGCCGAAGGCGTCATCGACGTGAGGTTGGCGATGTAGCCCGGGCCCCCGGCCTTGTCCAGGCTTCCGGCCTGCTTCATCTCCTCGGTGAGGGTGATGAGATCGGCCTTCTGCCCCTTTTCATGGAGCGCTATGATGGCGGAATAAATCTCGGCATGGGTGCTGAGGTAAAAGTCGTCGGCGCGGATATAGCGCAAGACAACGCCGAGCGCGTCCGGATCGAGAAGCAGGGCGCCCAGGCAGGCCTGCTCGGCTTCCTGGTTGTTGGGCGGTATCTTGTCTTTCAGGGAAACAGGCGTCATCGGCTACCCCTTTCGAATCCGAATTATACGACAGAACTAAAAAAAAGGCATCGAGTATCCGGAATCTTTTTAAGAATCCCGGGGTACAAGATGCCCCATAAGGCGCGAGTATCGGACTTCCGCGCCCTCTAGTATCAAAATCCAGCGGCGCAGGGCCGTTTACATCCCTTTACATCTGTCCGGCGTTGATGGCGGCTTCGAAAGCTGCAGCCTGTTCCTCATCGGTGACGGGTTCGGCCGCTTCGGCCCTGACTCTCCGCACGCGCTGCTTCTTGGGCTGATCGCTGTCTTCCGTCTTCTCGGCCTTGACTTCCTGGCCGGTGATGGAAAGCTTGACCACCGCTTCTTCCTTCTCATAAAGGCGGACGATCACTTTGTAATTGCCCACGCTCTTGATCGCCCTTCCGGGAACTTCGATCTTCTTGCGGTCGACTTCGATTCCTTTCTTGAGAAGCTCGTCGGCCACCATCGCGTTGTTCACGGCGCCATAGAGCTTGCCGTTCGCGCCGGCAGGCATCGCGATGGAGATTTCCTCGGCTTCAAGCTTTTCCTTGAGCGAGGTAGATGAAAGCCTCTTGGCTTCCTTGATGGCGTCGATTTCGTTCTTCTTCTTCGCGAAAAGAGCTACGGTCTTGGTGTTGTACACGGAAGCCAGACCGCGGGGAAGCAGGTAGTTTCTCGCGTAACCGGGCGCAACATCCTTGACATCGCCAATCTCGCCTAAGTTCGGGACGTCTTGGTTCAGGATAATTTTCATTTCAAGGCTCCTTTTACGTCGCGGTATGGAAGCCATACCTCGGTAATGCCCAATATGGGCAGCGTAATCAATATGATCGCGCCCGCGGTGTTGCTCAGCGCGATCGCCATTACGGCGAGCGGCGCCAGCAAGCGCACTATACGGGTCGCGTTGAATTGCCGGGAAAGATGTGAGATGATTCCGATCCCCTGCATGGCGTAGAGAGATGCCAGGCACAGCGAGATGTTCCAGACCGCGGCGGACACGAGGCCGGTCTGTTTTGTCAGGAGCACGGCGAAGAGCAGTACCCAGGACAGCAGCGTCGGCCAGAGCGCCACGGAAGGAACGCGCAAACGCGAGAGCCTGATGGAAGCGAAGACGCTCTCATCGGCGGCTTTCTGACGAATGGCTGCGCGTGCGGCAATGTAGGATCCAAGCCACCAACTTCCCGCGAGAATCCACAGGATGATGGCCGCGAAGCCTGACTGTATCACGGCGATCGCGGCATTCACGGCGGCGCGCGCATAGGCATCGCCGTCTCCTTCCAGACCGGAGGATTTCATGGCCGAACCGATATACTCTATCAGCCAGGCTGAAAAACTCTTGTCGGATGTGGCTTTCATCACGAATGGCGCGGCAATGGCCGACAGGATGAGGACGGCGATCAGAATTCTGCCGCCCGCTCTCATTTTTCCTATCTGCGCGTTGACGAACCAGATGGCGGCAAGAAGCAGGAGAGGAGGCAGGACGCCCGCGACTATGACCAGCGGGTCGAGCGTTTTGATTTCAAGCATTCTGGCGATCTGTCCGACCGCTATGGCGAGAAACGAAAAAGCCGCAGCTATGAGACCAGATTTCCTTCCTCTGCCGGCGAAGGCATGCTGCACCGGTATGAGAAAAGCGAATGAGAGAACATAGGAGAGGTAGATGAAGCCCGACAGCAATCCCGCCGAGGCGTCAAGCAGCAGCTCCCTGTTCCTGGTCAGCAACGCGCGTCCGTTCACATCTGTTCTCCGGGCTTATTTCACGACGTAGGGAAGAAGCGCCAAGGCTCTCGCCCGCTTGATGTTGACGGCGAGCGCTCGCTGGTGCTTCGAACAGGTACCGGTGATGCGGCGCGGCAGGATTTTCCCGCGTTCCGTCGTATAGCGCCTTAAGGTATCAGAATCTTTGTAATCGATATGGGCTTTCTGGGTGCAGAACTTGCAGACCTTCTTCTTGAAGAATCCCTTGCCCTTGCGCGGACCGCTCGAACGATCGTCATCCCTGCGGTTATCGCCCTGATCGTCTGAACGACCGCCCCTTACATCATCTTTCATATCGGACATTGCATTTCTCCTATTTTCGCTTCGTATCAGAAAGGAATATCATCGTCAAAGGTATCGACGGCGGGCGCTGTCTGGCTCCCCCCCGCTGGCTGCTCGGCTCCGCCCTCATAGGGCGCCGCCTTCTGCTGCGGTTTCTGGTAGCCGCCGTTTCCCTGCCCCGACGGGGCGTTTCCGAGAAGCCGGACGTTGCTGGCGTTGACGACAACCTTATTGCGCGGCTGTCCGTCCTGCTCCCAGCGATCCTGCCTCAGTTCTCCTTCGACGCCGACTTGCTGGCCTTTTGTCAGGTAGCGATTCACCGCTTCGGCACCCTTGCCCCAAAAATCGATCTCGAAGAAGCTGGTCTCGTCGACCCATTCCTCGCCCTGCTTTCTCGAGCGGTTGACCGCTATGGAAAAGCGCGCGATCGGCATTCCCGATTTCGTGTATTTGAGTTCAGAATCCCTCGTGAGTCTTCCCACCAGAACCACGACATTTATGTCGCGCATACAGGCCTCCCCGACTTAAGCTTCGACTTTGACCAAAAGATACTTCAGAACGCTGGTGTTGAGCTTGAATGATCTCTCCAGGGGAATAACGCTCTGCGGGTCGAGATTCGCGCGGTACAGGATGTAATGTCCGCGGTCTTTCTTTTTGATGGAATAGGCCAGAATACGGTCTCCCATATCCTCTTCCTTGATGTCGGCTGCATTGATCTGGGCTAGATCAATCGCCACGGCTTCCTTGCCTTTGCGGAACGCTTCTTCTTCCGAAGGCAGGACTACGACAATCTCATATGGTCTCATTCTTTCCTCCTTGTGGACCTTACCCTCCATACGGAGAGCACTTGATTCAACCGCGGCCCGAGGGGTCGGATTGGATAAAGAGGGAACATTTTTATAGCATGTTTGGACATTCTTATGCAATACTTGCAATTGCGCCAGGAATTTCCCATAATTGGGCCCTGAATTTTCAGTGGAGGAAAAATGTCTGACATAATCGAGCCGCGAGTCCTCAAAGGATTCCGGGACTATCTTCCGGACGCCGAGCGCGCCCGCGCTTCCCTCGTCAAGAAACTGGAAAAAACATTCCAATCCTTTGGTTTTGTGCCGATCGATACGCCGGCTCTCGAATATTCCGAAATTCTTCTCGGCAAGGGCGGCGGGGAAACCGACAAGCAGGTCTATCGTTTCAACGATAATGGCGGCCGCGACGTCGCCCTCCGGTTTGACCTGACCATTCCCTTCGCTAGGTTCATGGCCGAACACGTGGAGGAACTCTACCTTCCCTTCCGACGTTTCCATATCGCCAAGGTCTGGAGAGGCGAAAACACTCAGCGAGGGCGATATAGGGAGTTCATGCAGTGCGACTTCGACATCGTGGGCACGGATTCCGCGTCGGCCGATGCCGACATAGTCCTCGTGATAGCCAACGCGATGAAATCTCTGGAAGTGGGGCTCGTGCGAATAAGGATCAACCACAGAGGGCTTTTCAACCGCTTCCTGGCCGCCGCCGGCTGCGCCGACAAGTCGGTGTTCATACTGCGTACCGTGGACAAGCTTGAAAAAATCGGCAAGGACGAAACCTTTGCCTTGCTCTCGGCCGAAGTGGGCGCGGCCATGGCGTCCGGCATTCTGAACTTCATAGAACCCGAAGACAGCTTCACGAAAACCCTCGATAAAATGTTCGGATTCTGCAAATCCGACGACGAGGAAGCTATCGCGGCGCGCAATCGACTTTCAGATGTATACGAAATAGCACAATCCGCCGGATTTTCCGATTCAATCTATCTGGACCCGAGCATAACAAGGGGCCTCGACTACTATACCGGGGTGGTTTTCGAGACTTTCCTGAAAGATTTGCCCAAGATCGGCTCCATCTGCTCGGGCGGGCGCTACAACGAGCTCGCCGGTCTTTACACGACAAAGCAGCTGCCCGGCGTAGGCGCTTCCGTCGGACTCGACCGACTTCTCGCGGCCTTGGACGCCATGGGCAAATCGGTGGCGGGCACGAGCGACCCCAAGGTTCTTCTGGCCAATCAGGGAGAAGCCAATCTCAAAAGCCTGCATGCCTTGGCCTCGCGGCTTCGCGCCAGGGGCATTTCGGCTGAAGTCTATCCTGAGCCAAAAAAACTGCTCGCTCAATACGGCTACGCTGAAAAGAAAGGCGTTCCCTATGCGCTTCTCCTGGATGAATCGAGTCTCGCCGAGGGACAGTTTCCGCTCCGCGATCTTGTGAAAAGGTCTACGATAGCCTTCACCGACTTCAACGAGCTCGCCGCTTTCCTGGGCGGTGCGAAGGAATGACCGATCAGCCGGAAAACTTGAGGGAGAACGCGTCCGGCCTCATCAGGACCTATGTCCTGCGATCCGGAAGGATGACCGACGCGCAGCGACAGGCGATCGAGGAATTTGGTCCCGAGTACATCCTTCCCTACGACAGCCAGCCCCTCGACCTTCCCGGGCTCTTTCCCCTGCCCAAGCCTCTCGTGATGGAGATTGGTTTCGGCATGGGTCAGGCGACATGGCAGATAGCCATGGACCGCAAGGATTTCAACTACCTCGGCGTCGAAGTGCACGGTCCGGGCGTCGGCAGGCTCATCATGGAGATTCGCGAGAATAAACTGGAGAATCTGAAGATAATCCAGCACGACGCCGTCGAGGTCCTGGCAAGCATGATACCTGAGGACAGCCTGGCCGGCCTGCATGTTTTCTATCCCGATCCGTGGCCCAAGAAACGTCATCACAAGCGCAGGCTCCTGCGCCATCCGATCGTCGATCTCATGATCTCGCGACTCAAGGCCGGGGGATACCTCTATTTCGTCACCGATATCGAGGAATACGCTCAATCGACGCTCGAACTGCTTTCCTCCTGCCCGGGGATCGCCAACAAATTCGAGGGATTCGCGCCCAGAATAGAGTGGCGGCCGGAGACGAAATTCGAGGCTAGGGCCAAGAAGGCCAGCCGCCAGGCTTTTGAGCTGTATTTTCTGAAGACGGGGAAGTAGTCAGGCGTCGCCAACCGCCGGGCGGCGGTTGGCGACGCCCGGCGGTTTTGCTTATTCGAAGAATTATTCAAAGAAGGCGCTCAGTTTCCTGTAGAGCAGGCCGATTTTTTCCTTCATCGCCGCGGAAACGCTGTCGTCGGCGGTCACGTCGGCCAGGTTTTCCAAGCTTGAGATGCTCTCGTTCAAGGCCGTATGGAAGCCCTTCGAGACTCTGAACCAGAAGACGCCGGCGCCGTCGGTATAGAGCGTGACGAAACCGAGCCGTTTGTCCTTGCCTTTGGGCATGGCGACCTGCAGTACGTGATCCAGGTTGTCGACGAGCTTCTCGAGATTTTCATGACTGAAAGAGGGATGCGCAGTCTCGGAGCTTCCGCCGATAACCGCCGAGGCTCCTTCCGCCGATTCCGCCTTTTCTCCGCGCTGAATCTCAAAATTCGCGCTTCGAGGCCAGTTCCTGCCCAGATCTTTCTCCAGGTCGAGCCAATCCTGAATCCTGATGATCGTCTCCAGCTTTTCGCCCTCGAGAAGGTGGTAACCCTTGTAACGCACCGTTCCCAGAAGCCCCTTGTACGCGGATCCGGCGTCCCTGTCGATATTTTCCCTCGCCAGTTTGAAAGTGTCCCAGGGCAGTACGGCCATTTTTTTCTTGCCGGAGGTTTTTTCCAGGTCGAAGACCTGTCCCCCAAGCTTGATCTTGTCGGTAAAATCGCGAGGTTCGCTTCTGCCTTCGCTCTCGGTGGCCTGCCTGCGTTTGGCGCGATCCTTCCTGCCGGCGTCCACCGCCTCTTCCTTTCGGCTGTCAACGATGGAGAGCAGCCTTTCGGCCACTATGAGCGAAATCTTGGAGAGGATGTCGCGCGGAAGCGGGGAGACGGACATGGCGTACATGCGCGTCGTCCTCACGATTTCGCCGGCGACGATAAAGTCGGGATTTTCCCGGAACATGACCGAGCCGGGGTGGATCGAAATCTTTTCGGCGGTAAGGGAACGGAAAAGTCCGCGTTCCTGGCGCGCGCAGACAAACTGGATTAGACCCCTGGAGACGGCGCAGAGATAGTCGTAGAGCGATCCGCCCCGCAGGATGGGGACGCCCATATCCGACACGATGATCTCGAGCTGTTCCCTGATGCGGACAATCTCGCGCATCGTGCGTTCGTCCAGATAGTTCTTCTCGCAGAAACGAGTCTTGTCGGGAGCTGCCTGGAAGGCGTCGAATATGCGTAGATAGGAGACGAAGTCGCCCATGGGATCCCTGAACGCGTGGTGAGCCTTCCTGGCCTCCATTTCCTCGCCCGGCGGCAGGACATAGGGGCTCATCGTGGAGAGAAAGGCCGAAGCCACGAGGGTTTCGTGGATCACGTCGGGATAATGCATTATGGATTCGACGATCATGCGCGAAAGCCTGGGCAGGAGGGGGAAAGCGCACATCATCTCGCCGATCTTGGAGAGGGTTTGGTCGCTTGAAAGGGAATCGAGGAGGTTGAGGACGTCTATGGCGCCGGCTATGCCGCTCTTGGGCGGCTTGGAGATGAAGTCGAAACTCGCGAAATCGGAAATTCCGAGTTCGGCCATTCTGAGGACGACTTCCGAAAGGTCGGTCCGGTAGATTTCTTCCGTCGTGAAAAGCGGGCGGTTCTCGAATTCCTTCCGGGGATAGAGTCGGTAGCATATGCCCGGTCTCGTGCGCCCCGCCCTTCCCTTTCTCTGGTTGCAGGAGGCTTTGGATATGGGCGTCTCGATGAGGCTGGACGTGAAGGTGCGCGGATTGTAGTAATTGAGCTTGGCGAGCCCCGAGTCGATCACGACCGTGATTCCGTCTATCGTGACGCTGGTTTCGGCGATATTGGTCGCTATCACGATCTTCGTCTTGCCCTCGGGGGCGAGATCGAAGACCTTCCCCTGCTCGTCCTTGCCCAGACGCGCATAGAGGGGAACAATGTGGATTTTAGACGCGAGGGGGATGCCGGCGATGCGCATGGCGCATTCCTTTATCGTTTTCTCCCCCGGAAGGAAAATCAGCATGTCCCCGGCTTCGCCTTCTTCCCTCTGTTCGAGGGAGCGGGTAACGATGGAGAGTATCTTGTCGTAGAGCGCTTCATCGCTGTACCGAAGCGGTGAGGCTGGCGCGCCGGAACCTCCGGGATTCGCCGCGGAACTGTCCCTGCTGTCCCTGCCGCCACGAAAGTCCCTGCCATCCCTTCTTCCGCCGTCGCGGCCGTCGCGGCCATCCCTGCCGCCGTGTCCGCGCGAAAAAGAGTCGCGGGGCCTTTCCTCCGCCTGGACGGGCGGCTCGGCGATTGGGTCGTATATGAGGGTGACAGGATAGGTCTGCGTCTCTATCTTGACCACGGGGCACTCGCCGAAATACTGCGAAAACACCTCAGCGTTGATCGTCGCGGACGAAACTATGACCTTGAATGTGGGCCTGACTTCAAGGACCTTCTTAAGCAAACCCAGGATGAAGTCTATGTTGAGGCTGCGCTCATGCGCTTCATCCACCATTATCACATCGTACTTGGAGAGATAGGGATCGAGCTTCATTTCCTGGAGCAGGATGCCGTCGGTCATGACCTTTATTTTCGTCGAGGACGTGGTGACATCCTCGAAACGCATCTTGTAGCCCACGATACCAGGCTTTATGTCGCCCAGCTGGCGGCCTATAAAATCGCTCACCGAAAGTACGGCGATGCGCCTGGGCTGGGTCACGCCTATGAGGCCATGGTCGGCATAGCCGGCTTCGTTCAGTATTATGGGGAGCTGTGTCGTCTTGCCCGAGCCGGTGGGGCTCTCTACGACGATCACCTGGTTTTCCTTGAGCGCGTCGAGGATCTTGTCTTTCTGCTGGTAAACGGGCAATTCATGAGGATTCATTCGACAATGATACACGAAACGCAGAATCTTTGCCACAGGAGCGTGAATAGAGGCTTCCCAGACCTCCCCTTAGGTTTATGCTCCCGCTTTTCCCATGCTATACTTCGGCCATCATGGTTTCCTATCCAGTCATCGCCTACATTCTCATCGTCATAGCCTTCGCGGGCATAGCGGCGGGCAGGCTGCCCCGCCTGGCGATGAACAGGGCGAGCATAGCGCTCTGCGCCGCGATTCTCCTTATCCTGGCGGGAGGAATCACGGCCGAATCCGCCTTCAAGGCGATAGACGTCGAGACGATAACCCTCCTCCTCGCGATGATGATACTCGTGGCAAACCTGAGACTTTCGGGATTTTTCTATCTCGCCGGGGCGAAGGTCCTCTCCCTCGCCAAATCGCCCAGAGTATTCCTCGCCATCGTCGTCCTGGCTTCGGGGCTGCTCTCCGCCCTCTTTCTCAACGACACGATCTGCATCATGCTCACGCCCCTCGTGGCCGAAGTCGCGAGAAGATCCGGACGGGACGGAAAACCCTACCTCATAGGCCTCGCCACGGCGGCGAACGCCGGATCCTGCGCCACCGCCATCGGCAACCCCCAGAACATGCTCATCGCTTCCCAATCTGGAATTCCCTTTTTCGAATTTACCGCATGGCTCGCCCCGCCTTCCTTTCTCGCTATGGGCTTTTGCTACCTGGCGACCATTCTCGTGTTCGCGAAGGAGTTTTCGGCCGAGACTTCCTCGATGCTGCCGGCTGGTGGTCTTCAGGCCAGTTCCTCGTCGAAACACGACAGTGTGGATAAAAGACTGATGATAAAGAGCCTCGTCGCAGCGGCCATCCTCCTCGCGCTCCTGGCCTTCGGCGCGCGGACGAGCGTGGCGGCCTTGGCCTCGGCTGGCTTCCTCATGATTTCCCGGCGGATTCATCCGGAGAAAGTCTTCGCGGAAGTGGACTTCAGCCTCCTCGTCTTTTTCTCCGGCCTCTTCATCCTGACGAACGCGGTGGCTGACACGCCTCTCTTCGACCGATTCATGCGCTGGGTCCTGCCTTACCTGAGCAAGCCCGGAGCCGCCTTCGCGCTCGCGATCGCCTTCGCCTCCAACGTGGTCTCCAACGTGCCCGCGGTGATGCTCCTTTCTCCCGTGGCACGCGGATTCGAGAATTCGGGCACCGCGTGGCTGATGCTGGCCATGGCCAGCACCTATGCCGGGAACCTCACCCTCCTGGGTTCCGTCGCGAACCTCATAGTGGCGGATCAGGGCGAGAAGGCCGGCATCAAGGTGGGCTTTTTCGACTACCTGAAAGTCGGCCTGCCGGTGACGGTCGCCTCGATCGCCGCCGGAACGATCTGGCTGACGATGTTCCGGCCGTGAACCGGACCGATAATGTTCTGGCGCGAGCCAGGCTGACGATATTCCGGCGCGAGCCGGAAAGGGAAAGGAATTTATGACGTCGATTTGGGATGACATCAGCCCCGCCCCGGATGATGACGAAGCGAAACCCTCCGCCCGTTCGGGGAGATCCGTCCTCAGTGTCGGAGCTCTCACCACTCTCATAAAGAACAGCCTCGAGACATCCTTTTCCTCGATATCCGTGGAGGGCGAGGTGTCGGGCTCGAAGCTCTCCTCCTCGGGGCACCTCTACTTTTCGCTCAAGGACAAGGACGCCATGGTTCAGGCGGTCATGTTCAAGTTCCGCCTGGCCGACCTGGATTTCGAACTCGGTGACGGGATGAAGGTGATTGCGAGAGGTTCGATTTCTGTCTACGCGGCGCGCGGACAGTACCAGCTCATCGTCCAGTCGATGCGGAAATCGGGGGTGGGCGATATCCTGGCCATGCTGGAAGAGAGAAAGCGGCGCCTCGCCGCGGAGGGGCTTTTCGACCAGGACAGGAAAAAAGCCCTGCCGAGGTTCCCTTCCAGGGTGGCCGTCGTCACGAGCCCTACGGGAGCCGCTTTCCGCGACATTCTCAATGTCTTGGGCAGGAGGAACGCCGGCACCGACGTACTGCTTCTGCCCGCCCCCGTGCAGGGGGAGGACGCGGCCGGCATCATAGCGGCCCGCATCAGGCAGGCGAACAGGCTGAAGCTGGCCGATGTGCTCATCGTTGGCCGCGGGGGCGGGTCGCCGGAGGATCTCCTCGCGTTTTCGGACGAGCTCGTGATCCGCGCCATAGCCGCCTCGACAATTCCCGTAATCAGCGCCGTCGGCCACGAAATAGACTGGGCCTTGAGCGACTTCGCCGCCGATGTGCGCGCGCCTACTCCGTCGGCAGCCGCCGAACTGGTGGCCGAGAGCCGTGAAATACTGCAGCGGGAGGTAGCCCAGTTCGGCGGCGCCCTCGAATCGGCGGTGCGCTCTCGCATCGACTACGCGCGCATGGCCCTCTCCACCTTCGCGCCCGAAGACGTGGAAGCGCGTTTCATGCGCATCTTCATGCCCGTCGCCCGTCGTCTCGACGACGCAGGGGACGATCTGGGCGCCGGCATGACCTTGCTCCTGAGCGACAGAGAACATCGCGTCGCCCTTTGCGACACGAGCATGGAGCTGGCGAGCCCCATGGCCGTCCTCAGGCGCGGCTACTCCATCGTGCGCCAGGCCGCGTCGGAGACGGCGGGCTTAAATCAGGATCCGCCGCTCGGTTCGGGCGCGATCGTCCGAGCCGCCTCGCAACTTCATAAGGATGAATCGCTTCAGATTGTTTTTTCGTCGGGCAAGGCCCGCGTAGAGGTCAGGGAGGTAAAGCCGTGAAAGATTTCGAATCCCGCCTGGAAAGGCTGGAAGAACTGGCGGAAAAGATAAAGGATCAGGATCTTCCCCTCGAAGAAGCCATAAAAGTATTCGAGGAAGGCATAAAGCTGTCCAAGGGTTTGAAAAAAGAGCTGGATAAGATTCAGGGCAGGGTTGAGATGCTCATAAGCTCACCGGAAGAGAACGCCAAACCGGAATTCACCCTCTTCGATCCCGTCAAGGAAGAGTAATGAAAGGCAGGAGGTTCCTGTCGCTGTCAGCCAGATCGATGGCGGCCAGCTCCTCGAGCCTCAGCCAGGCGATATCGCTGTGTTCCCTCAGCACCAGGATGCTTTCCTGAGGGATTTCCACAAGCCATGCGGCTAGTTCCCATGATCCAGAAGCGCTAAGAAAGCTGCTCGTTCCTATGATGCGCAATGGCACGACGTCGATGCCCAATTCTTCATCGAATTCCCGCTTGAGGGCATTTTCGTCGGTTTCGCCTTCTTCGACTTTTCCTCCGGGAAATTCCCAGCGAAGACCAATCGGCCCGCCTTCCACGCGCTTCGCGACGAGAATTCTGTCATTCCGTACGGCGATTCCGGCTACAGAGCGCTTCACCAGATAGTCTCCTTAGGTTCGGTGATCAGAGGAAAAGCACCATCGGGAACAGGAAATGAACTATGCCCGCGATTATCCCAGCATACCCTATCGGGACCTTGTATGAAACAAGGACCTTCTCGATGTGAGCGCCAATGGTTCCTCTGTGCATGAAGGGCAGATGGGCATCGTCGGAAAGTTCCAGCAAGAGAGCCGCTCCCACGATAATCCCCGCGGTAGCCGGCAAAAAATCGCCGATTATGGGAATGTCGCCGCGAAGCGCGAATAGGAGCTTCAGGACGCCGGTGGCCAGCGATAGCACTGCGAGCGAGAGTCTCAATCCCTTGTCGGCGATCATCATTCGCGCGCCCTGAAGGATGGGCGACGTTGACGACTCCGAATATTTCGAGGCGAGCGCGTAGCCGCAGAGTATATTCAGGATAACCGATAAAAAATAGAATTGTATCATGGTTTAGCCGTCCGGTGATCCCTACCCTAACGAGAATAAGCATATACGGTCAAGGGTAAGCCCTCGCCCTTTCCGCTTCTTCGTGAAGGACCAGAGAACATTCCGCCGCAAGATCCGATGACTCGAACCAGCCCTTGCTGAGCGCCAGTCTCTTCCCGGCGCGGCCGTGGGCTATGACGGCGCAGGAAGCCGAATCCTCAAGCGCTTTCCAGACAGTCTCTCTATCACGTGTTTCGCCTGTTCCCGAACGTTTCATCTGCGCCATTTTTCCTGCCGCGACGCCGACGAGAATGCCGGCGAGCACGTCGCCGGTTCCGGCCGTGCCCAATTCCGGTGTCAGTCCTTCATAGACGGCCGTCTTCCAGCTCGGCGAGAGTATCCAGGTGGTATGGCTCTTAAAGACGGTTATCATGCCGAGGCTTTCGCACACTTTCCTCATGCTTTCCCAGTCGCCCGTTTCCTGCGATACATGGAGCGATTCCGCCAAGGCGGCGAACTCGCCTGAATGCGGGGTTACGATACAAGGCGCTTTCATGTCGCGGAGGAGTTGGGTATGCGAGGCGAGGATGCGGATGGCGTCGGCGTCGAGAACGAGAGGGATATCCAATCCGAAGAGCTTCTCGAGCGTCTTCAGTCTATCCTCGCCCTGTCCCCACCCCGGGCCAGCGAGGATGGCGTCGCACTTTTCTATGTCCAGTTTTTCAGTCATAGGTTTGACGACGACGGACTCCAGAGTCGGCGCGATGACGGGGTAGACCGCTTCGTCGACATAGAGCGTCACATACCCGGCGCCCGAGGCCAGCGCCGCCTTGGCGCAGAGCTGCGCCGCGCCTATGGAACCGATGGATCCAGCGAATATGGCGAGCCGTCCCCTGCTCATCTTGTAGCCGTCATTCTCTATTCTCGGGATGAAGAGGCCGAGGTCCCGGTCTTCGATGAGCGCCATATCGCCGTATTCATGAACAAGGTTTTCCGGAAACACATCTGAGACGGCGATGAGATCGCCGCATGACGGCCGGCTGCCCGGAAGATAGCAGACCGCCTTTACCGGTTCCAGGCCAAGCGTGATATCGGCTATGACGCAGGGGTGATCCTTCCGCCAGCCGTCGCCCAGTCCCGAAGGCATATCCACCGAGACGACAAGGGCCGCCCCGTCCTCCTTGAGCGCGTTCAGTCTTTCTATCATCGATCTCGCTTCGCCGGAGGCAGGACCTTTGAGTCCCGTTCCCAGTATGCCGTCTATGATTATGTCGGCTTGGGATAATAGCGGGTCAGGCTCTAAACCCAGGTTTTTTCCGGGATTCTCCGGCTCGATCCACCGGATCGCGGTCATTCCCGCGGCGATGACGCTTTCCCATTGTTTTTTTGCGCTTTCGCTCATTTCCCTGGCCGAGACCAGGGCTTCAAGATTCCTGTATCCGGCCGAAAAGGCGTGACGAAGGATGGCGAGGGCGTCTCCCCCGTTGTCACCTTTGCCGCAGAGGGCGACAATGCGGATACCTTTGCCTTTTTCCCGTAAATCGGGTCTCGCGGCGATGATGGAGGCCAGCTTGTCCCATATCCTGAGCGAGGCCTTTTCCATGAGCTGGAGAGAACTCAAGGCCAACGCGGCTTTCGTGGCCGAGTCCAGGGCGCCGGACTCTTCACAGGTAACCAGTGTTTTCATGACGCGCCTCCTCCGGCAATCGCGGTGGCTATGGCTTCCGCCACCTTGATTCCGTCCATTGCCGCCGACATTATGCCGCCTGCATAGCCGCAGCCCTCCCCGCAGGGAAAAAGTCCCGATACGCTGCTTTGCATCCCTTCATCCCTCAAAATTCTTACGGGGGAAGAAGTCCTCGTCTCCACCCCGGTCAGGATGGCGTCAGGATGGGCAAATCCCTTGATTTTCCTGTCGAATGCCGGCACGCTTTCCTTGATCGATTCGGTCACAAAGCCAGGCAGGCAGGCGTTGAGATCGGCTAAACTCGTGGATCCTTTTGAGCGGGGCGTGATGCTTCCGAAGCTCGCGGAGCATTTGCCCGCGATGAAATCCCGCAGCGTCTGCACGGGCATGGCAAAGCCGCCTTCTTTCGGATTCGCCGCGGCATAGGCGGCTTTTTCCCAGGTTCGCTGGAATTCCATGCCGGCCAGCAGGCTATCGCACCCGAAGTCCTCGGTTCTGACGGCGGCCACTATGGCGGAGTTGGCGTTTTTTTCGTTCCGGGCGAAATTGCTCATGCCATTACAGACCACCATGCCCCTTTCCGAGCTGGAATTCACGACAAAGCCACCCGGGCACATGCAGAAGCTGTAGACGCCTCGTCCTTTGGTCGTCTGATAGGTGAGCTTGTAGTCGGCGGTCGGGAGGCGGGGATTTTTCCAGGAGGCTCCGAACTGGGCTTTCTGGATCAAGTCCTGCGGGTGCTCGATCCTGAGTCCTATGGCGAAGGGTTTCTGTTCCATGCGAACGACGCCGCGCGATAGTTCCTCGAAGGTATCTCTGGCGCTGTGCCCGATGGCCAGAACGACGGTGGTGGCTTCGATTTTTTCACTGCCGTTCAGCCAGACGGCGCTGATTTTTCCGTCCTTGATCTCGAAGGAGGTTGCCTTGGAGCGGAAGCGGACTTCCCCGCCGAGATTTTCAATTTTTTTCCTGATATTTTTGACGACGCCTACGAGGTAGTCCGTTCCGATATGAGGTTTGTTGATAAAGGCTATTTCCGGAGGCGCGCCTGCTTCCAGGAACTCCTCGATCACTTTCCGGTTGCGGTGGAGCTGGTCGCCTACCGATGTATTGAGTTTGCCGTCGGAAAAGGTTCCCGCGCCTCCTTCGCCGAACTGCATATTGGAATCGGGGTCCAGAATGCCCGATTTCCAGAAAAGATTGACCGAACGCATCCGCGATTCGACATCTTCCCCACGCTCGAGGACGATAGGCTTGAAGCCGTTTTCGGCCAACAGCAGCGCGCAAAAAAGGCCCGCTGGACCGCCTCCCACTACTACAACTCGGCGCTTCGCGGTTTCTTTTCCGGCTTGGTCGACAGGGAATCTATAGCCTTCCTCTATGCCCAAGGGGAGAATATCTTTCCCGACGCGGTTTTGACTCAAGTTCTTTTTCGATTCGACATCCACGGAATAGATGACTCTGATGGAGGTCTTCTCCCTGGCGTCGAAAGACTTCCTGACGATGCCCCATGAGGCGATTTCATCGAGCCTGGTCCCCAGGATGGCGCAGATAGCCTTTTCGATGGCTTTGTCGTCGTGGTCCAGATGCATCTTCAGCTGCTGAATCCTGTACTTCATCGTGAGCTTGGCTCCTTGGAAAAGGGCATTTTCATCTATAGCCCCACCATGCGACGTGGACGGCTTTATCCGACTTAAGAAGGGCGTAGACCTGTCCTGAGTCCGAAACCTTCAAAACCATTATTTCGGTCACATCCGCCGGTACGTCGAGCCTGTAGCGCTGCTGGACTTTTCCCTGCATATCGACGAGCTGAAGAATTCTGGCAGCGTGCGAGCTTTTTCCGCCCGCGCCTGTTCCGGTCATGACGGCTTGCCCATTTTCGCTTATTGCGGTGTCGGAAAGAAGATAATAGAGTCCCGAATGTTCTCCAATGAGTTCGGGAATGTCCGTATCGGGATTGCCGGGAACGAGGGCCAAGTTCTTCATGGCTTTCCCCGTGGAACCGTTCAGTATGAAGATCCAGGATCCGGCGAACTCGCCGCGGGATATGACAAGGCTGGCTGGGTCGAAATACTCCCTGTAATAATCGATTTTCAGTGTAATTTCGAAGGAATCGGCGGTCGCGACTTCAAGAATCCCGTCCAGGTTGGCATGTATCCTGACTCCCTCATTCTCGCCCGCGGATTCGGCCAAGCTGCCGGGTACCGGAAGCGAAGAACGATTCAGCCTAAGGCTTGAGAGCAGGTTGCCTGATTTCCCGAAATGATGAACGAGCACAACCGTTTCCGAGGCAGATACCACCGCCACCGTACCATTTCCAAGGGCATCGACTCTCATGATCTGTGGGAAAGGAGATCCTCCGGGACCCTCCTGACCGATATATGGCAATTCCGATCCCTGCGCTCCAAACCTTCTGACGATCCTGTCGCAATACGAATCTGTCTGCGCGTCGAAAATGCGATCCGAGCTATTCGCTACCCTATCGACTACATAGATCGTCTGGTCCGCGTCCACGGCGATTTTTCCAGGCGCTTCGAACTTGATCGGCGCGGCGTAGCGCCCCGGGGCGTCGCTGACATTGTTCGCGGTTTCGTTTTCCAAAGCTTCGATGGGTTTGACGATCCTGGGCTCTGGCGACCTCGAAGGGTCGTACAGCAGAGCGAGAAGATCCCCGTACGATGAAAGTTTCAATACCTTACCGCTTGTTCCGTCGAGAAGGTGGAATATCCCTTCGCGCATCGTCAGATCGATGCCGTTTTCGCCGCCGGACGAGATGTCGATCTGGTTTTCCGAAAGACCATAGCCGATGGAAAACAGGTCGCTTCGCACAATATTCCTGGCGTTTCGCGACGGTTCGCAGGATATCAACATAATAACCAGAAGCGGAGCGCATAAAAAGCGTGACAAAGCGGGTTTCATCGCGATATCCATCCTTACCCGCGGGAGCTGCGAATGTCAACGCCATTAGTATGGCGATGCCATTAGTATGGCGCCGGCGCGGAGCCTGAAGAGGCCATGGAAGATTATCCCTGCTTCCTTGACCCTTTCCCTGGCCGGAAGTATTCTTACAGCCATGGCTATTAATCTTCTTACCGCATTCCTCGGCTCCAAGCGAGAGAGGGATGTTAAAACCCTGCTCCCGGTGCTTCACACCATAAACGCGAAAGAATCCTGGGCTATAGCGCTCAAGGATGCCGACTTCCCCGCGCAGACTGAAACATTCAGGGCGCGGCTCGCTCAAGGCGAATCCCTGGACGCCCTTCTTCCGGAGGCTTTTGCCCTGGCGCGCGAAGCCGCCCGGAGGATTCTCGGGGAAAGGCCATTCGATGTCCAGATGATGGGCAGCCTCGTCCTCCATCAGGGCAAGATTGTGGAGATGAAGACCGGCGAAGGAAAAACGCTGTCCTCGGTGAGCGCCGCGTACGTCAACGCGATTGGCGGCAAGGGCGTCCATATCGTCACGGTCAACGATTACCTGGCCGAACGAGACAGCCAGTGGATGGGCAAGATATTCCAGTCTCTGGGATTGAGCGTCGGCTGCATCCTATCCAACATGGACAACGACGCCCGACGGAAGGCTTATGCCTGCGACATAACTTACGGAACGAACAACGAATTCGGATTCGATTACCTCCGCGACAATATGACCTGGACTCCCGAGTCGAGAGTCCAGCGAGGACATAATTATTGTATCGTCGACGAAATAGACTCCATCCTCATCGACGAGGCCAGAACGCCGCTCATTATTTCCGGTCCCGCCGAAGACGACACCTACAAGGTAAATGAGGTGAATCGTCTCGCGCTTTCCCTCACCGAAGTCACGAAGAATCCGGATACGGGGGAGTACCCCGACGAGGCGAATGGCGAAGTATCGGAAGGCGATTACAGGATCGACGAGAAATCGAAGCGCGTCATGTTCACGAGCCAGGGGCTGAACCATATCGAGGAACTGCTCCAGAAGCGCGGCCTCATCAAGGGAAGCCTTTTCGAGGAAGGCAACTTCCAATTCGCACACTATTTTACGCAGTCCGTCCGCGCCCAGAGACTCTTCCAGAAAGATGTCGACTACGTCGTACAGGACGGTCTCGTCCAGATCGTCGACGAATTCACCGGACGCATTCTCCACGGCAGACGTTACTCCGACGGTCTCCATGAAGCCATCGAAGCCAGCGAAAGAATAAAAATCGCCAGACGAAACCGCACGCTTGCCACAATAACCTTTCAGAATTACTTCCGCATGTATGATAAAATATGCGGAATGACCGGTACGGCCGACACGGAAGCGCCAGAGTTCAATAAAATATATAGTCTCGACGTGGTCGTCATCCCTTCGAACCGCCCTCTCGTGCGCGCCGACGAAGACGACCTTGTTTTCCTCAACGAAGCCGAGAAATTCGAGGCTATCAGCGAGGAAATCGAGAAAGCCCACAAGAAAGGCCAGCCCATCCTCGTGGGCACCGTTTCCATCGAGAAATCCGAGAAACTTTCTCAGCTTCTCGCACGCCGCGGCGTTCCGCACGAAGTGCTCAACGCCAAGAACCACGCGCGGGAGGCCCTCATCATCGCGGAGGCCGGCGCCAAGGGCTCCGTGACCATAGCGACGAACATGGCAGGCCGAGGAACCGATATTAAGTTGGGAGGCAATCCCGAGTTCAGGGCGCGACGGAAAGCCGGAACGTCAGCCACGGACGAAGAATTCGCCAAAATCATGGCCGGCGAGTATGAAACCTGGAAAAAGGACTTCGAGGAGGTTCGGAGCCTGGGCGGTTTGTGCGTCATAGGAACTGAGCGCCATGAATCGAGGCGAATCGACAACCAGCTGCGCGGAAGATCGGGCCGTCAGGGCGATCCCGGCCGTTCAGCCTTCTTCATCTCCCTCGACGACGACCTCATGCGCCTTTTTGGAGGGGAAAACTTCAAGAACATGATGAGCAAGGTAGGCATGAAGCCTGGCGAGCCCATCTATCATCCCCTCCTCAATCGAACCATCGAGAGCGCCCAGAAAAAAGTCGAGGAGCGCAACTTCGAGATAAGGAAACATCTTCTCGAGTACGACGATGTGCTCAACAACCAGCGAGGTTTCATCTACGACCAGAGAAACGCCATTCTCAAGGATGAGGAGCTGCTCGACAGAGTGCGCACCAGCGCCGAAGAGATGCTCGCCTCCATGACTTCCGACGCCCTCGCGCGCCAGAAATCCGGCGATAAACTCGTCGCCTCGGAGCTTCCCCTCATCCTCCGCGACACCTTCGGCGTGACGATGACCGCCGCCGAGGTCGCTTCCCTCCTCTCCGCTTCCGTCGCCTCGGGGCAGAGTCCATCCTCCTCGACCTTCTACGGCAACGTCAGAGAGCGACTGCAGGCCGATCTGGACCAGAAGCTCGCGCTGGCAGGCCAAGCCAACCTGAACAACTTCATCCGCTATCAGTACCTGCAGGAGATCGACAACAAGTGGCTGGACCATCTGGATACCATGGAAGGCCTGCGCGAAGCCGTCTATCTCCGATCCTACGCTCAGAAGAACCCCCTGCTCGAGTACAAGATCGAAGGGTCGGACATCTTCGAGCACCTCATCGACGACATCAGGCGGAATATCGCCTCGAGAGTCCTCAGGGTCCAGATCAGGGCGGAGGAAGAGCGCAAAATTCCAGCCAAGGAGCCCGTGGCCATGGCTCACCATGAAAGTTCAGGGCAGTTCACCGCTTCCGAGCCCCAGGCCGGCGGCCCCGAGCCTTCTTTCTCCAAGAGGCCTCAGGGTTCCCAGATTTCTGAAGCTTCGACGCCCGAGAATGTCACGGTCATGCGCAGCGGCGAAAAAGTAGGCCGCAACGATCCTTGTCCCTGCGGTTCGGGCAAGAAATACAAGCACTGCCACGGACGGTAAAGGCAGGGCGCGCGGGACGCGCCAGGATGTAGAATGTCGCTCAATTTCAAGGAAATCGATCTCGTGCTGTCCGAGCTGAAGCTGGTCGGCACGAGAATACAGAAGGTTCTGCAGCCATCCTACGATACGATCATTCTTGAAACCTTCGGAACGATAGAAGGCAGGCAGGATATTCTCATCAGCGTTTCATCCGGCGCCTGCAGGATACACGCGCTCTCCGAGCTGCCCGCCAAGAACGAACGCCCCCTGCGTTTCATGGAGTGCCTGAAGTCCCGCATCCGCGGTGCCAGAATCGAATCGGTGGAACAGCTCGCCTCGGACAGGATCGTGAAGTTTTCCCTCACCATGCCAGTGGACGAGGAAACCGAACTATCGGAGCCTGAAAGGGCGGAGATGGGCAAGACTTCCAACGGCATACCGCGCGCTCCTTCGCGAAGCTACGTCATCTATGCCCGACTCTGGAGCGGCGCTGCCGGGAATATCTTCCTCGTCGACGAAAACAACCTCATCGTCGACGCTTTATTGAGGAAACCGGAAAAAGGCGAAAGCTCGGGTGAACTCTGCCTCATCGAATCGTCGCTGCAGGTTCCCGACGCCGATGAGATGGCCAGGAAGAACGCGAAATTCGCCGTCCGCGACCTGGAAGGCGATGGAAGTTTTTCGGAGCGCGTGGCGATCCATTATGGTAACAAGGCGGGCGAGCTATCGCTCGACAACATGCGGCTTCGCGCCAACGAGCGTTTTGAAAAGCGCATGCGCCTCATGGAAACGCGCGAAACCGAGCTCCAGCTTCTTCTCAAGGATTACGGCGACGCGGAACGCTACAAACAGATTGGCGACATCCTCATGGCGGGCGGGTTTGATTATCAGCCGTCAAAAAACCCGCGCTCCGGATCGAGCGTTTTCATCGAAGCCCACGATTTCTATACGGAAAAGAACGTCTCAATACAGATAGATCCATCGCTTAGTAATGTAGAAAATGCCCGGAAGTACTATGAAAAATTCCGCAAGGCATCCTCGGGCCTGGAGGAAATAGGCAAGGAACTCGCCAGGCTGAATTATGAGCAGGAAGAGGCAAAGGCCTGGCTGACGAGGATGCAGGCCGAAACCGATCCCTTCGTCATCGCGAAGGCGCTGGAAAAAGCCGGAACGGTGCGCGAGCAGGCAATCCGCAAATATCCGTGCATCTGGCTGGAGTACAAGGGCTGGACCATGCTCGTCGGGAGGTCGGCCAAGGAAAACGACGAACTCCTGAGGCATCACGTACGAGGCTCGGATCTCTGGCTTCACGCGCGCGATTATTCAGGTTCTTACGTATTCGTAAAGGCTCAGCGATCCAAAACCTTCCCTCTCGATATAATGCTGGACGCGGCCAATCTGGCGCTCTATTATTCTAAGGCGCGAAAGAACATGGAAGGCAATGTGTATTATACTCCTGCTAAATATTTGCGGCGCGTAAAGGATGGACCTAAGGGCTTGGTCATTCCCACCCTCGAAAAGAATCTTTTCATCCGTCTCGACGAGCTTCGCATCAAAGAATTACTGGCTTGTTCTTCGGGAGGAGAATCATGACATCGTTTCGCAGAGTCTGGCCTGTACTGACGGCGGTATTGACGTTCGCGTCCGCGGCTGGGGCCTTTGCCCAGCCGGCTGCCGAAAAAATCCTCATTTCCATTCTCAAAGGACCGTCGGGAATAGGAAGCGCCTGGATGATGGCGCAGCCGCCTCAATCTTCCGGCATAGATCTCCAGTTCGTGACAGCCGCGAGCGCCGATCTTGTCGCGGCCAAGCTCATTTCGGGCGAAATCCAGGGCGGCGTACTGCCCGTGAACGTCGCCGCGAAACTTTTCAACGCGGGCGTCCCGGTAAAGGCTCTCGCCGTAGTCGGCAATGGCATGGTCAAGTTCCTCTCCATCGATCCCTCGATAAAGAGCCTATCCGATCTTAAAGGAAAGGAAGTCTATATAGCGGGCCAAAAGGCAACGCCGGATTATCTCTTCCGCTTTCTCGCCGAAAAGGAAAACATGGAAGCGGGCAGGGATTTTACCGCCCTCTATAACCTCGCTAGCCCCGAGATGGCCGCCCAGCTCGCGGCCGGCAAAATATCCTGCGCCGTACTACCCGAGCCCTTCGCCACGCAAGCGATCATGCTGAATAAATCGATTAGCGCTCCCATCGACCTCGACGCGCTCTGGAAGGAAAAAACGGGACTTGAGAGCTACCCCATGTCTCTTTTCGTCGTTTCCAGGCGCTTGACCGAGACTCATCCTGAATTAGTTCAGCGCATCGCCGAGGCCTATGAGGCTTCCATAAAAAAGACTCTTGCGGATCCAGCGGCCACAGGCAAGCTCGCGGAAGAGCTTGGATTAGGCATGAAAGCGGCGATCGCTCAGGCGGCGATCCCCAAATCCGCCTATGTCTATTACTCCGCATCGGATGCCAGGGCAAGCATCGAGGCTCTGCTCTCCCTTTTCCTCGCCTCTGACCCCCAGTCCGTCGGCGGCAGGCTGCCCGGCGCGAACTTCTACGCTCTCTGAGCGGGATTTTAGCAGATGAGAACGCCCAAGGTGTCATTGCCTGTAAAACAAAGCGAAAGAGGAAGGCTCTTTCGCCGCCTGGGCTTTGGTTTTCTTGGGATCGTCGCCGCGCTGCTCGTCTGGAAACTTATCTCCGTCGCGATCGGCTCCTCGATCATACTTCCGGGGCCTGAGGAAGTCGCCCAAAATCTCGGCGCGCTTCTTTTCTCATCCCGTCTTTGGCAAGCCATTCTCGGCACGCTCGAACGCGTCCTCCTCTCATTCATTCTTTCCGTCCTTATAGGAGCGGCAACGGGAGCCGCGTCGGGACTGCATCCTTGGTTCAGCGACTTCCTAGCTCCCCTCCTGACAACGATACGCGCAACACCAGTGCTGGCCCTCATCCTGATAGCCATGTTCTGGCTCCCTTCCTCCGGCGTGCCCGTTTTCTCCGCCTTTCTCATGGCCTACCCTATCATTCATACATCCACGTACGCGGGCATCGTTTCCATCGACAGGGAACTGCTGGAAATGGCCGACGTTTTCAAGGTCCCTCCATTGGTTCAGTTCTTCAGACTGAAGCTTCCCGCCGCTCGCGGTCACTTCCTATCCGGCACGAAGAATGCCCTGGGTCTTTGCTGGAAAGTCGTCGTGGCCGGAGAAGTGCTGAGCCAGCCTGCCTTCGCCCTCGGCACCGGCCTGCAGGACGCCAGACTTTCGCTCGAAACGGGAACCGTCCTGGCCTGGGCTGTCGTGACGGTATTCCTCTGCGGCATAAGCGAATTCCTGCTTGGCCTCGTGGCGAAACGTTTTGCCCTTCCTCAGGGAGGAAATGCGGAATGAACTCCTTTGAGCTGAGAGGAATAAAAAAAAGATTCGGCCCGCTCGAAGTCTTGGCGGGAATCGATGCCTCATTCAATGCTTCTTCGGTAACGGCCATTCTCGGTCCGTCGGGTTGCGGCAAAACAACGCTCCTTAATATCATTGCCGGAGTTCTTGATCCGGACGAAGGCTCCATGGCCGGATTCCCTTCCGCGAGCTTTTCCTATTCTTTTCAGGAGCCGCGTCTTCTTCCCTGGCTCTCCTCCATGGATAACCTTCTATTCGCGCTTTCGGGACTGAACGATAAGGCTGTTGGCGCGGAAAGAGCCGCGCGATTCCTGAAAAGCGCGGGGCTTGAAGGTTTCGGAGATGCGAAACCCTTCGGATTGTCCGGGGGGATGAAACGCAGACTGTCCCTTGCCCGCGCCTTCGCCTACCCTTCCGACATCCTTCTTCTCGACGAGGCGTTTTCCTCGGTGGATCTCAAGCTGCGGATAGAGTTGATGGATTTGTTTTCCCTTCTATGGAGGGAGGAAAAAAGAACGGCGATATTCGTGACGCACGACATTCAGGACGCGCTCTATCTGGCCGATCAGATACTGGTCCTCTCTTCCCGCCCCTCGAAGGTGCTGGACAGGCTCGATGTCCCCATCTCCCGGGAAAGCCGTCGCTATGCCTCGAAGGAGCTTATCGAACTGGAAGAACGCCTTTACCGACAGATCCTCTCATGACGCCTCTCATGAGGAAGCCTCCTCTCGTATAGCGGAGATGAATTCCCAGGGAGTAAAAGGCTTTTCGAGCAGTTTCGTTCCCTCGGGGAGCGCAATGCTCGATCCGGTCCGGCCTGAAATGAAAACGCAGCGCAAAGGCTTCCCCGCCGAGAGTCTCGAGTAGAGATCCAATCCGTCCAAACCTGGCAAATTTATCTCGGCCACAAGGACTTCATAGTCATTCTGTTCCGCCTGAAGGATGGCTTCTCCCGCGTTTCTCGCGTAAATCACGGAGGCTCCCGCCTTGGAAAGCGTATATGAGAGGAATTCCAGCAGAGATTCATCGTCATCCACCAGCAGTATGCTCGGTTTTCCCTTCAATGTAAGATTCTGACTCTCTATTACCTGTTCCGAGACATGGCTGATCCCCAAGGGCTGGCTTTTGCCTTCCTCCGGGGTAGCGGGCAGCCAAAGCGTAAAGGTCGTACCCTTGCCGACTTCGCTTCGCAGGCTGATCGCCCCTCTGGTCTGGGCCGCGATGGAAGAAACGATGGCCAAGCCAAGTCCAGTTCCTTTGCCGGTTTCCTTCGTCGTGAAGAAGGGGTCGAATATCTTGCCGGCGAGTTCCGAGGAAATCCCGCTCCCGTTATCCGATACTTCTATCGTCGCGTAACCGCCGGGGGCAAGGAGGTAGGTTCCCTCCCTCGTCGCTTCTGCCAGTTTTTTTTCTTCCACGAGCACGCTCAATTTCGCTCCGGCCTTTCCTTCCAGGGCATCACGCGCGTTTACCACTAGATTGATGAGTGCCTGCTCGAGCTGTATGGGATCGGCATATACAATGAATTCGGAGGGCGGCAGGATTACCGAGAAAAGCACTGATTCGCCGACAAGTTTCCTCAATAGACCGGTAGCTTCCCTCACGATGGAGACAAGTCCCACGGGTTTTGGCGAATAAGGTTGCTTTCGGGAAAAGCCAAGTAACTGCCTCGTGAGTTGCGTCGCCCTATTAGCGGTCTTGACTATACCCTCCACATCCTCATATGCCGCATCCTGCGGCTTGATATCCAGTTTGAGCATCTCCGCGTGTCCGATGATGGCTGTCAGTATATTGTTGAAGTCATGGGCAATGCCGCCGGCCAGTCTTCCCATGGCGTCCATCTTCTGGGATTGCAGGAGTTCGTCGCGAAGCCTATGGGATTCGGTAAGATCGAAGAATTCCGAGGATATCAGCGTTTTGCCCGACCCTGATTCATCGAAGGCGGAAAAGGATGCCAGAATGGATAATTGTCGGCCGCCCGTATCGGTCATGGGAAAATCTTCGCCCAGAATCGTCGTACCGGCCAGAACCGAGTTCCTGACTCGATCCCAATCTTCCTTATCCCTGAAAAGGGAAGACAGCTCGGGCGCCGGGGCAGGAATGGAGAATATTTTTGCGAATGAGGCATTCATCTCAAGGATCTTTCCGTCGGCGTCGGCGATGCATCGCGGAGACAGGCTAAGATCGAAGAGTTTTCTATAGCGTTTTTCGCTGCAGAAGAGTCGCCTTTCCATTCCCGCCCGAAAAAGAGCTATCTCGGTCGTCCCCAGCAGCTCGCGCTCGGAAAAGGGTTTTACGAGAATGCCGAGCGGTTCGGCGTCTTTTGTCCCTGGCGAAATATCCGAATCAAGGAGAGCCGTGACAAGAACGCAAGGTATGCCCGCTTTTTTTCTGGAATCGAGAGCGACTTCCATCCCGGATACGGAACCTTCCAGCGCGAGGTCCACGAGAAGGAGATCATAACCTGGGTTCTTCGCCAATGCCTCCAGATATTCCCTTCCGTCGGCAAAAGGTCCAGCTATATCGTAGCCGGCGCGTTGGAGGGTTTTAGCGATATCGAGGGCTACCAGCGCCTCATGTTCCACTATCGCGATCAAGGACATCGACAATACCCCGCTCGGCAGTTGGATGCTGCCCAATTTCAGGCAATGATACTATAGAAAATTGTCCGTTTCCAGAGAAAGCCCCATCCTCATCGTGCGCTCCAGATACCCCGACCCCAGCGATTTCACGCTGACATCGAAGATAATCGAATTCTTACGGGTATCGACTGAATATCTGATGAACTTGAGGATGTCGGCTTCGCCGATTCCCGATTCATCGGCCATCATGCCCGGCCATGTTTTCGTGACCTTGTAGGTTCCGCCATTGCCTCTTGGGCCGGAAACGTGATCCAGCAGCATCCCCGTGGCTCCCTGGAGCATGCGCTCCGCCGTATCGCGCTGCGATGCTTTCTTGAACGGTATGTCGGGCATGGCTTCCGTTTTTCGGAGTATACGTACAGTCTTGCCCTTGCTCTTGCTCTTGATGATGATAGAACATAGCGAGCCTAACGGTTTGCCGGCCGCCAGCATTTGGGCTTCCTGTATGTCGGCGCATTCCTTGCCGTCGAGAGAGAGAAGGCTGTCGCCGGCTTCGATCCCGCCTTTTCCCGGAAAGACATAGCTTATATCGAGACTTGAATCGAGATTCTTGGCTATTCCAAGGCCAAGCCAGGAAGTCTCGATCTTGCCTTCGTCAAAAAGCGATGGGAATACGGTGGAAATCCACGATACGGGAAGAGCGAAATTCAACCCCTGAAAATTGGAGAGGCCGGCGAAAACAATTCCCAGCAGATCGCCGTCCTCGTCCAGCAGAGGTCCTCCCGAGTTGCCGGGATTTATGGGGGCGTCTATCTGAATGGCTTCGCCTCGCGGCAGTATCCTTCTTCCCGTCGCGCTGACGATTCCGGCCGCAACGCTGTTTTCAAGCCCCACGGGGCTCCCGATGGCGTATACTTTTTGCCCTTTGAAGGCTTTTTCAGGCTTGAAAGGATAAAAGGTATGGGAAGAAATTTCCTGGCTTTTAAGAACGGCTAAATCCAGATCCTCATTCCAGCCAACGACTTTCGCCGGAATCCTGGCTTCGGGATTGCTTGGCGGACGTATAGAAAGGCGGGAATATCCATTGTAGGCAGGGTCCACTTCGCTGGATATGACATGATAATTGGTTATGTAATAACCGCTGGAATCGACCTGAAAGGCGGTGCCGAGGATCCTCTCCGGGTACCCGACGCCATTTTCGATCTTCAATCCTTTGTCCACATGGACGGTGACGACGCCGCCGGCCATTTCCCCGATTTCCGTCTTCAGCTTGCCGATCCCTATGGACTGGCTCAGGTATTCCGCCCTCTCCTTTGATAAAAAGGAGAATATGCGACGCATGGTAGCGCTGTCTTCGGCCTTTGCCGCCCTGGCGTACCATGATTCCAGGAGAGAAGGATCGATCATTGCCGCGCCGCCCGGAAGGGAGGACGCGTCCAAGGCCTTATGGATATAGGCCGCGGCTGGAGAATTCAGGTTCCTTTTCGCGTATTCTTCAGCCCTGCCCAGATAAATCTTCGCAGCCGCGTTTCGAGGTGCGGCATCGCCGGCCACGCGGGATGCTTGGGTGAAAATACCTTCCGCCATGGATTCGATGGCCTGGAGGGAAGAGAGGCTTTTTTCGGCGGATTTCCATCGGCCTTCTTTCATCTCGGCGCTGAATCGCGCGACAAGTTTTTCGGTCGCGAGGGACGCAAGCTCCGCCAGGTTCTCATCAGCCAGGCTGGAATCCTGGCTTTCCGATATGGAAATCACGGATAAAGCCTCGATGCACGCTTCCTGGTCGACTTCGGCCAAGGCCAGGAGCTCATCCCGCTTGAGGACAGAATAATCGACGGTCTTTGTCTCCACCTCAGGAAGATTTGAGCATGAACTAGCCAACAGGAAAAAAATCAGCAGTGCGCCTAAATGCCGCGATGCCCCGTGGCTCATCCCTTCTCCTGTCAGGTTTTGATCACCTGTGCGTTAAGCTTCGGTCACCTGTACGTTATGATTGGACTCAAATCCCAGAAGAATCTTTACGTCGGCATCCTCCAGGGTTTCTTTCTGCATGAGTTCCGCGGCCAAGGCTTCCAGTTTTACCCTTTCCCTGGTGAGAATGTCGGTTGCCTGCTGTAGCGCTTTGCCGAGAAGATTCTTCAGGGCTTCGTCAATCTTTCTCGCGGTTTCCTCTGAATAATCCTTATGACGCGCTATCTCTTTTCCGATGAAAATCGGCTCATCTTCCTGGCCATAGGCCATCGGATCTAAATTCTCGCCCATACCCCATTCGCAGACCATTCGGCGCGCCATATCGGTGGCCTGCCGCAGATCCTGGGCCGTGCCGGTCGTCGTCTCGCCGTATATCAGCCGCTCGGCCGCGTAGCCGCCGTAGGTTATGACAAGCCTGTCATAAAGCCAGCCGCGGGAGAGGGAAAAAGAATCCTTCTCGGGGAGGGATAACGCGAGTCCCAGCGCCCTGCCCCTCGGGACGATGGTCACCTTGTGCAGCGGATCGGCGTTGGGAAGGAAATAATGCAGAAGGGCATGGCCTGACTCATGCACGGCCGTCGCCTTCTTCTCTTCCTCGGCGATGACGAGGCTCTTGCGCGCCACGCCCATAAGGACCTTGTCCCTCGCGTCTTCGAAATCTTCCATCTCTACGGTGGTCTTGTTCTTCCTGATGGCGAAGAGGGCCGCTTCGTTGACCATATTGGCCAAGTCGGCGCCCGAAGTGCCGGGAGTAGCCTTCGCGAGTCTCAGGACATCGACATTGGGATCGACGGGAATGACAGCCATATGAATCTTTATGATGGCTTCGCGTTCCTTGACGTCTGGCATCGCGACGACTACCTGGCGGTCGAAGCGGCCCGGTCTCAGTAAGGCCGGATCCAGCACGTCTGGCCTGTTCGTCGCCGCGAGTATGATGACGCCGTCTTTGGTGTCGAATCCATCCATCTCAACGAGCATCTGGTTAAGGGTCTGCTCCCTTTCGTCGTGGCCGCCGCCGTAGCCGGCCCCCCTGGTCCTTCCGACGGCGTCCAGCTCATCGATGAAGAGGATGCAGGGCGCGTTCTTTCTGCCCTGCTCGAAGAGGTCCCTCACCCTGCTTGCCCCGACGCCGACGAACATCTCCACGAAATCAGATCCCGACATATGGAAGAACGGCACGTTGGCTTCGCCCGCGGTCGCTTTCGCTATGAGGGTCTTCCCGGTTCCGGGCATGCCCACGAGGAGTACGCCCTTAGGTATCTTGGCGCCCATCTTGGAGAATTTCTGGGGATTCTTCAGGTAATCGACGACTTCCATGAGTTCATATTTGGCTTCTTTCTGCCCGGCCACATCGTCAAAGGTTATTTTCTTGCTTGGCTCGACGTAACGCTTGGCCCTGCTCTTGCCGAACTGGAATGCTTTATTGTTGCCCTGCATCTGCCTCATCATGATCCAGATAAGGAAGAAGCCGAAAAACCATGGCGCCAATTCAAATAGTATCTGCAGGGGGCTGGAGCTGCCGACGGCTCCCGACACCTTGACGTTCTTGTCCTTGAGCTGCGCGAGCAGCTGGAGGTCAATGTAAGGAATCGATGTCCTGAACGCCACCTGCGTGCCGTCGGCGCTCCGCAGCGATCCTTCGATCTGTTTCTGGTCCACGATCTGCACCGAATCCACTTCTCCCAGATCGAGATAGGAAAGAAAAGCGGAATAGGGAATTTCTTTCGAGGGCGACTTATCATTGAAAAGGAAAAAAGTCGCGAAAAGCACCGTCAGGGAAAGGAAAACCGCTAGAGCAGCCTTGTTGGCCCTCGGGGGAATCCCCTTGGGCAGTTCGGGACGTTTGGGGTTTTCGTCGTTCTTCTTATCGTCAAGCATCGAAATTATGCTCCTTTTATCCTGATATAAAGCCTGCGGCCATTCTGCGGACCTGCATAGTTCCTGAATTTCTCGTTGTGCGAGTGAGCCGCTTCAAGCGAAGATGGAAGGACGGCCACAATCCCTTCCCTGTCCTCTATGACCGGAACGAGATTCCTGACCCCTTTGTCCAGGCGCCAGGACTTCATTATATCGTCCAGTCGCTTTTCGCCTTCCACAGCCCTTATCACGTCTCCCGCTTTTCGAGAGCGCACTATCAATGGAAAAACGAAGGATCCTTCGATCAAGTATCCTCTGCGCTTTGCCTTCTCTCCACCGGAACCTTGGGTTTCGACTTCCGGGGCATCCCATTCTATGGTAATCTCGGTCGGGCCGCAACGATAGATTCCCACCGAAGATATCACGAAAAAATACTTGTCTTCGCCATGAAAATCAAGCCCAGGCGTGATTTCCAGCCTTCCGTCACTGATAAAAAGTCTCGCCCCGGGGACATCCGCCCCGGAAGCGCCCTGAACGATCGATTCGGATGCGGATCTCAACGCTTTCCAGGACAAGCGGCCTTCCCTGCCCAGAATTACCATGCACCGGGCAAGCATCCTTATCCTGATGGCAGCCGACGCCGATGAAAAAGCTTCAAGGTCGATCGAGGCTTTTTTCCCTTCCAGATCGATATGGCATGCGTCGAGGGCCTTGCCTAGAACTTCATCCAGAACAAGCTTATCGTCGGCTAGTTTGATGGAAGTCCCGAGGAGCCCGTTTTTCCATCCGGGAAACTCGCGGTCAAGCGTCGGCATGATCGCGTGACGAATCCTGTTCCGCGTATAGCTGGCCGACGCGTTGGTGGAATCGGTGGAAACGGCGAGCTTTTCCGAAATGGCATATCGCTCGATGTCTTTCCTGGAAAGAGACAAAATCGGTCTTATAAGAAGAAGCCCGTCGCCTATATCGCGAAGAGGCTGGATTCCCCCGAGTCCGTCGATGCTCGATGCGCTGAGAAACCGGCTGATAAGGGTTTCCAGCTGATCATCGGCATTATGGGCAGTGCAGATCGCGCTCATTCCAAAGCGTTTAGCGCAACGCCTCAGGATTCCATACCTGACTTCGCGCGCCGCCGCTTCTATCCCGATTTTTTTCTTATCGGCTAATTTCCGAATCGCTCCCGGCTTTACGGTCGCGATAGTGAGCGGAAGGTGAAGGCCGCGGCATGTTTCGCGGACAATTTCCCTCTCCCTTCGAAGTTCATCGGCCGGCCTTAAGTTATGCATGACGTGGACCGCGCGCAGGGAATTGAGGCCTCTTGAGGCAAGCGCGCAGAGCAAGGAGGCGGAATCGACCCCGCCTGAATACGCCACAACGAGTCCCTGGCCAACAGTGTCCGGATGATCGGCAAAAAAGGTTTCAAGACAGCGGTCCATTGGTGAGAAACCAGTTTTTCTGCCCCCATTCATCTATGTAGACCCCGGGATTCGTTCATTTTCCTTCCGCGTTTCGTCAGGCTGCCTCATAAAAAAAACAGTTTTGCGGGAATTCCCGCAAAACTGCAATGTTCTTCGCGAAAACAGTCCCGAATTAAGCCTTCGCCTTCGCCTCCGGAGCGGCGGCAGCGGTTGCGGCGGCTTCCGGAGCGGCCGCGGCGGCTTCGCCCGCGACGGCTTCGACAGCGGCTTCGGCCGGCTTCTCTTCCACTTCCTCGCGCGCGTACTTGACGATGGCGATCACCTGGTCGGGGCTCGTAAGCACCTTCACCTCGGGCGACAGGGTCAAATCGCGGACATGGAAAGCGTGGTTGACGCCCAGACCGGAAACGTCGATTTCAATTCTCTCGGGCAGTACGGAGGGATCGCACTCGACTTCGATATCGTGAGCCGGATTCTCCAGGATGCCGCCTTCGACAACGCCGATAGGCGTTCCCTTGAGAATCAGCCTGACGCGAGCATGCAGCTTCTTGCCTTCCTGCACTTCGAGGAAATCGATGTGAAGCACATACTTCTCGACCGCGTGGCGCTGGTGATCCTTCACGAAAGCGTTGATTTTCCTGCCTTCGATATCGAGGGTGATGATCGTACTTTCGGTGATGCTCTTCAGGGCTTTTTCGTATTCCTTAGCATTGACCAGCAGGTTGCTGGCAGACTTGCCGCCGCCGTATACGACAGCGGGAATCTTGCCGTCAATCCTATATTGATTGAGCTGTCCCTTCGTCGATTTTTCTCTATTGAATGCCTGAATCACAAAGTGTTCCATACTGAATCTCTCCTTACGCATTTGGCTTTTTAAGCCGTACTGGGACGGCAGGATTCGAACCTGCGAATACCGGGACCAAAACCCGGGGGCTTACCGCTTGCCGACGTCCCAAATTGTGAGTATCTGTCCAGCGCTCGGTGCTGCTGCTAGATCAGTCGAATTCCGGGACTGTCGCGTCGGTTCCAGCGCTTGAAGCGTAGGCCGCGAGTATTCGCTCCTGAAGGCGCGTTCTGAAATCCGGACATATCGGGTGAGCGATATCCTTGTACTCCCCCGTGTTCGTCCTTCTGCTGGGCATCGCGATGAAGACTCCGTTCTTCCCCTCGATTATCTTCACATTGTGCACCACGAAGCATTCATCAAAGGTGACGGTTACATACGCCTTCAACTTCCCCTCAGTCGGAACTTTGCGGATTCGGATGTCCGTAATTTCCATAGTAAGGACGCTCCTTTTGTGTACGCAGTTACATATATGGATTTTAGCCTAGATACAGACTTGTTTCAAGCGGTTTTATTGCATGCAACCCCATGCCGTATAAGGTATTTTCAGCATTTCCATCGTCGGCTCCGGACTTCAGCTTCGCTTCCGCGAGATGCGCGTCCCGCATCGACCCGAACACTCCGTACATGCAGGAACCCGATCCCGTTATGGAAACATGAAGCGCCCCCGCTTTCCTGAGCATCTTTTCAAGATCGGCATAGACGGGGAAATTATGGTACAGCATCTTCCTGAAGGAATTATCGAACTTCCACGCTTCGAGCGGGCCCCTGTAGGCGGACAAAAGTTCGTCTTTACGGATATCGAGGCTCTCCGGGGCGTCTTCCGCATAGGGGGAAGCTCTGTCGCCGCGTCGTAATGAATCCAGCTCCGCAAAAGCCCACTTGGTCGACACGCCGAAACCCGGATGGATGAGCAGGATGGCGAAATCGCTTCGGGGCGCGATAGGTTCGATGATATCGCCGATACCTGAGACCATGGCCGCGCCGCCTGAAAGAAAGAAAGGGACGTCAGCGCCAATGCGAGCCCCCATTTCGCGCAATTCGGAGGAGGTAAGTCGAGACCCATATAGCCTATCGAGAGCTACCAGCGCCGCCGCGGCGTCGGCCGATCCTCCTCCCAGGCCGGCTTTCGCGGGAATGCCTTTTTCCACGACAGCCTTGAATCCCCCCGATATTCCGAACCGCTTCCTGAATAGATCGGCCGCTTTATAGACCGTCGTGTCCTCGGGGCGGCAATCGAATGCGCCTTCGACGCTGATGCCCCCGGCTTCCCGCCTGGAAAAGACTATTTTATCAGATATGCCCACCGAATGGAAAATGCCGAGGATAGGATGATAACCGTCCGGACGGGGTTTCCCGATCTCAAGCCCGATATTGATCTTCGCGAAGGCTTCGATCGCGATTTCACGCTTCATGGACTAAGAATCTAGTATCAAAGAGGCTCTATGTCAAAGATTTTTTCTCCTTTACCCCATCTTGTTCTTTTTTTGCCCGAAAACACGTTTTTCCAGTTGACAGATTCCAATATGCTCTTTAGATTTTCGTTGCCAGATGAAATAAATGGGGCTTGACGCGCCCGCTTAATGTAAGCATAGTACGCAGGCTTTGAGACTTTTCGATGGTAAGGTGAGGGAGGAAACTGCGATGACCCCCATTTATAGCGCATTTGCATCGACTGAATCGGAATATGAACTTGTTACGATAGCCGGAGAAGGCTCTATAGAAAACGCGGGTTTTGTGCTCCGTTCCCCGGTTCATTTCGATGACAGCTATGACGCCGACTATGAGGATTTCGACGAGGAAGAGGATGATATGAGCGACGACGAAGACGAGTTCGATGATGACGACGATTTTGACGACGAAGACGATGATTTCGACGATGACGACGACTTCGACGATGAAGACGATGATTTCGACGATGACGACGATGACGAGTTCGGCTACGACGATGACGTGGAGTATGACGATCTCGACGAGTAAAGCGCCGTAACGCTTGAAACGAAAAAAGGCTGTCCGCGATGTTTCATCGCCGGACAGCCTTTTTTATGCCATGAAGACCTTATGCGGTTATTCCTCCGCCGTTTCCTGCCTGCCGGGAGACGCTTCGATCTTGAAGACCTTTGCCTTGAACCAAAGCTTTTCCAGTTCGTAGAAAGTACGCGCTTCCTGACTCATTATGTGAACGATCACATCCCCCAAGTCATGGAGAAGCCAGCTTTCATCCTCCGTGGCCACGGGTTTGTTGAGCGGCTTTTGCTTATCCTCCGTGAGATAAGCGTCCACGAAGCGTGACAGGCCGCGCAGGTGGGTAATCGAAGTGCTGGTGCCGATGACGAAATAATCCGTCCATCCGGCGATCCCCGTCAGATCCATCACAACCACATCGCCGGCTTTATGCTCGGCGAGAATGGACGCAATATTGAATGCAAGCGATTTACTATCGGACACAAATCCTCCCATTGAAATCATTCCCCAGAATTATCGTATAATCGGCCTTTATTTTTCCGGTATACTCGGCCGCTTCGGAGAAATTCGAACATTTTATGACGCCGGCGATTGAAGACAAGGCTTCCTTGTCGCCAAAACGATCGATCAGGACAGTCTTCGCGTAATCCAGGTTTGCGGCGTTGCCGACGGCAACGACATCGTAGCCGAAGCTGCCGAATATTTCGGCGGTTCGGGCGGCAAGCCCCCTCTCCGTCGTGCCGTTCAAGATTTCCACCGTATATATCTTGCTGCTCGATGACGCGACATTTGAGGCGTTCATGGCATTGAGCGTCTGCTTAAGCATGTCGCGGGCCAGTTCTCCGTCGTAGAAAGGAAAGAAAAGGCTCTGCCCCTCCACGTTCCTGTATATGCCGGTGATTTTCTGCAGGAGAATGGAATCGGCGTCCAGCTTGGCTATCTCCCGGACCAGCATCTTTTTGGCCTCGGCGTTGAAATTGCTGTCCATGGCCGCGGCGAGGGTCGCCGACGCCCTTTTATCGTCAAAATATTTGGACTTGTCGGAGAGCTTTTTCAGCAAAGCTATGGACAGTTTTTGCCTCCGCACGAGAGTATCGCCCTCGCTCTCGTTCTCTTCCTTATAGCGAAGGTACTGCAATACCTTATCGCCGTCGAGGTTCACCGCGCCGCCGGGGAGCATCACTCCCGCCTCGCCTTCCTGGATGATCATGGACGGTATGAAAAGCTGGAGTCCGTCGAGGAGGTCCACGACGGTGCTGAGGCTTTTCTCGTTGAAAAGAAGATAGCCGTTCAATGGAATATCGAGGTAGCTCGAAACCTCGGTCAGGAAATTCTTGGGGCTGCCCGCTTTGTATATATAGTCGATCCTGTCCATGCGCTTGATGGTCTTGAGGATGACGGCCGTATTGGCCGGTATGTCGAGGAGGGCCGCCTTGGATTTGGATGCGTAGAACATCAGAAGCTGCGTCGAAACCGGCTTATTTCCCTGCTCGAAAATGAGGAGTATATTGATAGGCCTGTCGGTTTTCAGCTGCATCGAAAGACTCTCCGCCCTCAGCGCCACGGCGCCGACTATGACAGCGGACGCGAAAAGCGCTAGAATCACCCATAGAAGAATATGGCTTTTATTGAATCGTATCTTTCTCATTTCAATTATCACTCATCGTGAGGGCATTGTATAAGTCGAGAGTGCTTTGGGCAATAGCGTGGTCCTTTTTCCTGAGCCAGCCCATGCTCAAGTTCAACGCGTAAAGAAGAAGGGCGTCCAGGTCAAGGATGTCGACCTGCGACAATTCCGCCTGCGTTATATAAACGCGCCGCGGCTCCATCTTGTCCGCTACGAACAGTATTTTGGCAAGCGCTGACATGGAAGCGGAGGCCGACGAATGGAGGGCCACGGCTTCAAGCATGTCATGATCCCGAAGTTCGCACTCGCGACGCAGGAAGACCGCGGCAGCGGGGCCATGGATGATCTTGTCGGCGAAGGATTTTTCCGCGTCCATGCGGCTGACGACGGAAGCGATAAAGTCGAGGCCAGGTTCGGAAGCGGCCTCCCCGGCCAGCTCCCACTGGAATTCCACGGGTTTGTCCTTCATGAGGTCGTGGGCGAGACCGGCGACGTAGCCATCCTCGGGATCCAACCCAAACCGGACGCATAGTCTGGAAGCCATCGTCGCCACCGACAGCGAATGCTCGATCCGCGAGGGCTTGCAGAAACCGTTCAAATAGCCGCGGACGAGAGGTTCAAGACTTCTGGAGTCCATATAGTCCATGCTCCTCGATGATTTTTCGCGCGGCTTCGGGCACCAGGTAGCGCCAGGCTTTTCTTTGGGCGATTTTTTCCCTGACAATCGTGGACGACACGGGGAATATAGCGTTGTCGATATAAAGATGGGGATGGTTCATGGGGAGTCTGCTGTCGGAAAGCCGGTGCACGACGATCAGGGAACTCTCGCGCAGGATGGCATCCGCTTCCTTCCAGCCGTCAAAGCCCGCTATGAGATCGTCGCCCATGATGAGGCTGGGTTTGGCTTCGACGAGACCATTGCCGACAAGATAGCGGATGGTATCTATACTGTAGGAAACTCCCGATCTGCGGATTTCGCAGTCGCTGACGCTGAACCTTGGATTGCCTTGTATGCTCTTCTTCAGCATCTCCAACCGAAGAGCTGGACCGGGGTCATCTATGCTCTTGTGGGGAGGGTTATTGGCGGGTATGAAGAGTATCGTATCGCAGTCGGTTTGAGCGAGCACTTCTTCGGCGATGACAAGATGGCCGATATGAACAGGATTGAATGTCCCACCGAAGATGGCGGTTTTCACTTGAGCTGATCCTCTCCCGCCCTGTCATCGACAATTGCATCGTCGCCGATAGCGCTTGTTCCGCTGTCGAAAGTGTCCATATCGAAAGCGCTCGTATCGAAAAATCCGCCGGTCATCCCGTTCGCCTTTTCCTTTTCACTGGCTTTCTCGTAATCGACAACCTGCCGGAAAAGGGCTTCCTTGAGCTCATCCAAGCCCTCGGTGCTGAAAACGGAAATTCCGAAGACGGTCTCGCCGGGGAATTGGGCCGCGAATTCCGGGAAACGCTCCTTAGCCTCTGGCAGGTCGAGTTTCGTCCCTATGATGATTCTGGACTTCTGAGCCAGCACCGGCGAAAACGACTGCAGCTCGCTTTTGAGGACGGTGAAGGCGCTTTCCCAGTTTTCATCGGAGAGATCCACCAGGAAGGCGAGGCAGGCCGTGCGCGCGATGTGCTTCAGGAACCGTATTCCCAGTCCGGCGCCATCGTGCGCGCCCTCTATGATGCCGGGAATGTCGGCGAGGATTATGTCGCGGTCATGGAGGCTCAGCACCCCCAGGTTTGGAATCTTCGTCGTGAAAGGATAGGGAGCGATTTTGGGTCGCGCGTTCGTAAAAGCATCCAGAAGGCTCGATTTTCCGGCGTTCGGAAAACCTACCAAGCCTACATCCGCGATGAGGCTCAACTCTATCTTGAGTTTCCTCTCATGCCCCGGCTGTCCCGGCATCGAAATTTTCGGAGCCTGGTTCACGGAATTCTTGAAATGCGTGTTGCCCCACCCGCCCTTTCCGCCCTTGAGAAAAATCCAGCTTTCGCCTTCTTTCACGCTTCGGCCGCCGGACGTGGAACCGAAATCCTTGATGATTTCGTCCGTTTCGGCGTCTTTGACGACAGTCCCCGGAGGTACCGGAATGACTATATCCTCGCCGTCCTTGCCATGCATATTCCTGCCCATGCCCGGGATGCCGTTCTGGGCCTTGAAAGTCTGTCTGAAGCGCAGGAAGGAAAGGGTTCTGACATTGCTTTTGACGAGGAAGATGACGTCGCCGCCCTTCCCGCCGTCGCCGCCGGAAGGACCACCCATGGGTATGTACTTTTCGCGCCGGAACGCTACGCAGCCATCGCCGCCTTTTCCCGATGCGACGGTAATCGTCGCCTCATCCGCGAATTTTATCACAAGTGACTCCGTTAAGAGAAAAATACCAATTCGTATGCCATGTGGCAAGACGCAAAAAGAGCCGCCCGACATCGAGCGGCTCCTGGCCATGCCGCGGAACGCGGCACGGAAATATTCCGTATTCGAATTATTCAGCCGGGAAAGGCTCGACTTGAGCGAATTTCTTACCCTTGACTTCCCTGAAGGAAACCATTCCGTCGACGAGGGCGAAAAGCGTATCGTCCTTGCCGATTCCGACGTTGAGTCCCGGATTGATCTTGCTGCCCCGCTGCCTGACGATGATGGAACCGGCGAGAACCGCCTCGTTCGCAAACTTCTTAACGCCAAGATGCTGAGGATTCGAGTCGCGACCATTTACACCCTTGTGTGGCATGATATTCTCCCCTATGCTTTTGGCGCGTCAGGCGCCGACGATTTCCTGAACCTTGAGTACCGTGTAGCGCTGCCTGTGTCCCTGCGTTCGCCTGTAGTCTTTCTTGGGCTTGTACTTGAACACGATGACTTTGTCGGCCTTTATCTCCGCGTCGATGACTGCCTTCACGCTGGCGCCTTCGACATAGGGACTGCCGATTTTCACTCCGGCTTCACCGGAGAGCAGAAGAACCTTGTCGAACGAAACGTTCGAGCCCGCTTCTTCGTCGATCCTGTCTACCGTCAGGGCCTTGCCTTGTTCGGCGCGATATTGTTTTCCGTTAATTTCTACAACTGCATACATCTTTGCTATCCTCGTCAAAAATCCATACGTAGCGCAGTTTTATACACCGCGCGGGCCCAGGATGTCAACCCATGGGCAGATTAATGTTAAGTGGAATCTACGCTTATGGCCTTTCTTCCCTCTCACATCACTTCAAGAAAGGGAATGCAGAGCATTTCGCATACGGCTTCGAGCGTGGCCTTTACCGACCTCACGAGCGCGACCCTGCTGGCCGAAAGATCGGGATCGGCGCTGTTCAGCACTTGGTTGTCCCTGTACCAGGAGGAAAAGTCCGAGGCTACATCGTGGGCATATGCCGCCATAACCGAAGGTTCCTTGGTTCTCGCCGCGAGTTCGAGGGATTCGGGGAAGGAGGTCAGCCTGCGTATGAGATTCCAGTCGGAATCGCTCGAGAGCGCCGCCATCGACACGGTTCCCTTTTGCGCGTTTCCCTCGCCCTGCCCGTATTTGCGAAGTATGGAGCTGGCCCTGGCTCCCATGTACTGGATGTAGGGGCCTGTATTTCCCGTGAAGGATAGGGATTGTTCCGGATCGTAGAGCATGTCTTTCGTGGGGGAGGTCTGAAGGAGATAGTAATGAAGGGCTCCCAGCGCGACCTTCTCGGCGACGGTCTTCACGTCGCCCACCGTCGCGTCGCGGCCCTTGGCTACGATTTCCTTTTCCGCCAGGCTCGCCAGCTCGTCGATGAGATCGTCCGCGTCCACCACCGTGCCTTCCCTCGTCTTCATTCTTCCCGACGGAAGGTTCACGAGCCCGTAGGCCAGATGGTAGAGGTTGGCGGCCCAATCGTAGCCGAGCCTTTTCAGGATCTCGAAGAGGGCTTTGAAATGGTACTGCTGCTCGCTGGCCACCACGTAGATGAGCTGTTCGAAAGGCCAGTCGGCATGGCGGTATATGGCCGTGCCAATGTCCTGGGTGATGTAGATGCTCGTTCCGTCCTTGCGCAGCAGGACTTTCCTGTCGAGGCCGATATCCTCGAGATTGACCCAGATTGAGCCGTCGTCCTCCCGATAGAAGATGCCATTCCGCAAGCCCTCAAGGACCTTGTCCTTGCCCTTCATATAGGTGAGGCTTTCGTAGTAGTAGGCGTCGAAATCCACGCCCTGCCGGGCATAGGTGGTCTTGATGCCGTCCACGGCCCATTTGTTCATCTTCTTCCAGAGCGCGATGACCTCGGGATCGCCTGCTTCCCACTTCTGCAGAAGCTCCTGGGCCTTTTCCTCGGCTTTGGGATCCTCTGCCTTCAACGTATTGAAGAGCACGTAATATTTGCCCACGAAGTGATCGCTCTTGAGCCCTTCGTCCTCGGGACTGTGCCCCTGGCCGTAGGCCATGTAGGCAAGCATCGATTTGCATATGTGGACGCCGCGGTCGTTGATGAGGTTCACTTTCCTCACATCGGCGCCGGCCGCCTTGGTGATCCTGGAGAGCGACTCTCCGAGGATGTTGTTACGCAGGTGGCCCAAATGCAGTGGTTTGTTCGTATTGGGGCAGGAAAATTCGATCATGACCTTGCGGCCGGCCATGGGTTTGGAGGAATTCCAGTCGGGGCTTTCGCCGCGCCGGAGTATTTCAGCGCCAGCGGCGACGCGGTTCAGGAAGACATTGAGATAAGGTCCCACAGCCTTCGCGGTTCCGCTGGCTCCGGTCGAGCCGCTGTCAGCAGCCGAGCCGTCCTTCCCTGTTCCCAGCAGTCTTTCCAATTCCAGCGCTATGGCCGCCGGGCTCTTCTTCAAAAGCTTGGCGTAGCCGAACATCGGAAAACCTATGTCGCCCAGTTCGGGTTTGGGAGGGAATTCCACGACTATGGCGTCCAGGTCTATGGCCGCGACATCCAGGCCGCAACTCGCCGCCATTTCCCGCAGCGCCTGGTGGACGCGCTCTTTCCAAAGTCTCTTGATATCGGTCATCGCATATTTCTCCGCAATCTTCGCTAAGGTTATCCGATACTATCGCTTCGGGGCTCTGTCGTTCAAGGCTGCGAAGCGGCAAACATGGCGAGCAGTTCATCCTCGCCGATGATGGTCACGCCATATTCCCTCGCCTTCCGGTTCTTGTCGGATCCCGACCCGGGATCGTTGGTAACAAGGAAATCCAGATCCTTCACGACTGAGGATTTGGCCGTGCCCCCGAGATCCCTTATTTTCTTTTCGGCTTCAGGTCTTTTCATCGATCGAAGTTCCCCGGTAAAGCAGAAGCTCTTGCCGGCAATCGGGTTCCCGGGAGCCTCCAGCCCCGAAACGACGGCAGGTTCCTTGATCCTTACGGCGCCTCCTTCAAGAAGGTGCTTCATCTCGTCCTTCACCGCGGCAATTCCCTTGATTATACTGGCAGCCATCGTCTCGGCTATGCCGTCAATCTTTATGAGATCGGCATCGGCCGCGCCGAACAAGGCATTCAAAGTCGGGAATCCTCCCTTCACGAGCTTGTCGGCCACGAGGAGTCCGATGTTTTCCAGATCGAATCCCGCGATGAACTCGGCCAGGCTGACTTCCTTGACGGCGTGGAGATTGCGGAGCACCTTCTGCGCCGAAATCTTCCCCATATGCTCAATCCCCTGCAGTTCCTCGACGGTGAGGCTATAGAGATCGGCGATAGTTTTCACCTTCCCCGCCTCATGAAGCCGCCTTACGAGAGCCGAGCCGAAATCCCTTATATCCAGGATGGTGAGCCACTTTTCCACTCGGTGGAGCTCTTTCTTGGGACAAAGCTCGTTCGGGCAGTAGAGCCTCGTCCCTTCATCGACCAGCGGCGTTCCGCAGGTTCCGCAGACGCTGGGCTGCTCGATTTCGGAGGCTCCGGGCGGATTTTCCACGAGCGTCTCGATCTTGGGTATGATTTCGCCGCGTTTGGTTATCACGACCACGGAACCCAGTTTCAGCTGCATGGAGCGGATCATGTCGGGATTGCAGAGATTGGCGCGCTGGACCGTCGTGCCGGCGAGGCGCACCGGATCGACAATGCCGATGGGCGTATAAAGGGCTCCCGATTCGCTCCATTCGATGGCCTTTAGCCTCGTCACCGCCTCTTCGGGGCTGAACTTGAAGGCTATCTGCTTTTCGGGCCGGGGTTTCGCGAGATCTTCCTCGTCTATGGCGAGGCCTTTTACAACGAGGCCGTCAATATCGTATTCCAGACTGGGGCGCAAGGCCATTATCCTGCCCCTGTAGTCGATCACTTCCTTCGCGTTCTCGAAAATCCGCGTCGCAACCACCGAAAAACCCATCCTGGCCAGCCAATCGAGCTTTTCCAGTTCGTTCTTAAACGGAGAAGCCCCATCGGCGGAGCTGTCCGCATTGCCGAATAGATCCGCTTCCTTTTTGGAAGCGACGCTTCCCATGGCATCGTAACAGATGACAGCCAGGTCTTCGCAGCCGACGCCGTCCTTGCGCTTCATGATTCCGTTGGCGGCGTTCCTGCAATTGGCCTTGTCGGCGTATTTTTCGTCATGGACGCGCCTGGACATGAGGACTTCGCCGCGCACGCCGCCCGTAAAGGCCGAAGGCAAGGTATCGGGCAGCCCGATCATCCTGCGCGCGTTCGGCGTTATATCGTCGCCTATCGTTCCGTCCCCGCGCGTCACCGCGCGCACGAGAAGGCCGTTTCGATACTGGATTTCCAGGCTTGCCCCATCCATCTTGTACTGCACGATATACTTTTCGAACTTCATCTTTCCGGCCCAGGCTTCGAAGGACTCGGGGTCGGTAGCCTTGGCCTGGCTTCCCATTGGAATGGTATGTCTGACTTTTGGCCAGCCATCGGCCTTGTCCTCGCCGATCCTGCGCAAAAGCGCGTTGGCCGGATCCAGGTCTTCCAGTTCGGTCCAGAGCGCGTCGAATTCTTCGTCGCTTATCGTCGGCTCGGCGTTATAGTAGAGCCGCTGATGCGTCACGATAAGCTTTTCCAGTTCGGCGACGCGCTCCGTTCTCGTAAGTTCTGCCATGGCGGAATGATAGTATGGCCATTAAGTTCTTGTCAAAGGTTACGTCTGTCTATAGCTTCGCATTGCAAAATCGGCTGTTCCATCCTACAATGTACGCCTGTAAAGAATGCTACTCAAAGGCAGGCCATGAATTTTTTTGCTATCCAGGTGATGACCGGCAGGGAAGATGACTTCATAGAGCTTTTCTCGAAGTCCCGACCCGATCAACCGCTTTACAACATCAAAAAAAAGCTCAAATCCAGACGAAGAGGAAAGGTTGTTTTTCTCATGAACTGTCTTTTTCCGGGATATGTCTTTTTTCAATATCCCGAGGAAAAGCCTTCCGCCGAACTCATAAGGATTTTCAGGCGCACGAGACATTTCGCGCGCGTACTGCCGGCCACCGACGGCATCAAGCCCTTGAGCGACCGGGATTCGGAGATCATACGCCACCTTCTCTCCTTCGGCAGGGAGATAGGCTCCTCGCTCGTATCTTTCGATGAAAACAACCGCATAAAGGTGATCCAGGGACCGATGATGGGGCTGGAAGGCCGTATCATCAAGGTGGACAAGAGAAAACGAAGAGCCAAGATCAAGTTCGAGATGACCGATTCGCCCATAACGTTCGACCTAGGCTTTGAAATTCTGGAAGCGGTCAAGGATACGCCCAAGGATATCTCCAGGGCCGAGGCTGAGGATACGGCTATGGAGGCGGGCCATTGACGGAAAAGAACGCTTCCGAGGCATTGCCCCTTCTCAGTTCCATGCAATTCCCGGGCATGCTGTACGCTTCCACGATTCGTTCCGCCGCGGTAAGGGCGAAAAATTTCAAGATTACCCGGCCTAAGCTTCCCTCCGGGTATCGCTGCATTGTCGCCTCGGATATCGCGGAGGAAAACATTCCTTTGATTTTCGGCGACGACTTCTTCCTCTTCGCCGAAAAGGCCATTTCCTATAAGGGTGAGGCTCTCGGATTGATCACGGGGCCGGATCCTGCTATTTGCGACGAACTCGCTGGATCCGTAGCCGTCGAATACGAAGAGGAAGAACCCCAGCTGGAATGGGAAAGCTTCTCTTCCTCGCAGATCGACTACAAATACGCGATCGACTACGGGGATGTAGACCTCGCTTTTGAAAAAAGCCAGCATATAGAGCGCGCGGTCTACAGAAACGGGATTTTCGACCACCATTACAGCGAACCCATGGGAGCCATCGCCAACTGGGAATACGACAAGATGGCCATCTACTGCGCCTCCCAATGGCCCTCGGATGTGAGAAGGTCCGTGGCCGCCATCATGCGGGTGCCGGAAGCGGACATCGTCGTAAGACCTACCGATTTGGGCAGATCGCTCGACGGGCGCCTATGGTTCCCCTCTATCGTAGCCTGCCAGGCAGCCATAGCGGCAAAAGTCTGCAAGAAGCCAGTGAAGCTGCTCTATACGCGAAAAGAAGATTTCCTTCGCACCCCCAAACAGGCCCGGAGCGCCGTCACCATTAAATCGGCCACCAACGAACAAGGCAGACTCCAGGCGCTCGACATCAAGATCATCATCAATATCGGCATCTATAATCCCCTGGCACGGGAACTTGTCCACCAGGCGGCCGCCGCTATCACGGGCATCTACGCCTGCCCTTCGATACGGCTCGAGGCCTATGCCATCAAGAGCAACATCATTCCTCTGGGCGCCATGGGGAGCATCGGCGCGACGCATGCCTTCTTCTCCATCGAATCGCATCTGAATCATCTCGCGAAAACATTGGGCAAGACTCCCGCCGAAATCAAGATGCTGAATATGCTCGCTAAAGGTTCATCCAACTTCGGGAGCAAACCTCTCGACTATGAGATTCCCTTCGCGAAAATCCACAAGAAGCTTGAAAAAATTTCTGATTACCGACGAAAGTACGCCAGCTACGAACTCGTCAAAAAAAGGGATCCGGGATGCCGGGAAGGCATCGTCCGCGGCATCGCTCTCACCGTGGGCTATCAAACAGGACAGACTTTTTCCAATCAACCCTTGATGAATGCCTATTCTGTCGAGACTACCCTCGACAGAGACCTGAATCTCATCATCAACACTCAAGCATCCATCGGCTCGGAAAGCCTCAAGGCGATGTGGAAGACGACAGCCTCCGCCCTCCTCTCGATTCCGCCCGAGACCATACATTTTCCTCCCCCCGATACGGACAAGACGAATCCCTGCGGTCCTTTGACCTTGTCGCGCGGCGCATCAACGGTAAATAAGCTGATTGAAAGAACCTGCAAGGCAATCCAGAAAAAGCGTTTCAGGGAAAGCCTGCCCATCGTCGCGAAGGTACAGAACCGCTCACCTAAAAACTCCGGTCTCGACAAGAGTCCGGCGCAGGGCAACATTTTTCTGGATTCGGCTTCCTGGTGCGGCACGGCTGTTGAAATCGAGATCGACACGATCAGCGGCGAGCCAAAGCCTCTCGCGGTCTGGATGGTCGTCGACGCCGGCAAGATTGTCTCCAAGGAGAAGGCTCTTTCCTCTCTCCGTTCTTCAATAATAAGCGCCCTCAACCTATGCACCGGCGCCGACTTCAATCCCGAAGGCATCGAGAGCGAGGAATATCTTCGCGATCGGAACCTGAGTCTCCTGGACCTTCCCGCCATCGGCATAGAATTCATTGATTCTGAAAAAACAAGCGTGGCTCGCGGTTTGGGTGAACTGCCTTTCATCACCGTACCGGCCGCTTTTTACAGCGCCCTGACCCAGGCGCTCGGCGTAGAGCCTCGCCAGCTGCCCCTGCAGGGAAGCGAAATTCTCAAGCTCCTGGAGACCACATGATCATAGACATGAATGTGAACGGCGAGACGAAACACCTCCAGGCGCGAAGCGGCGATCGACTCGTCGATGTCCTTCGCGACGAGCTCTCCCTATCCAGCCTCCTCCCCGATTGCCTTTCGGGCAAATGCGGCCGCTGTTTCATATTTATGGACGGACGCCTCGTCCTTTCCTGCCTCGTCCCCGCCTTCAAGGCGAAAGGATCGACCATACAGAGCTATGAGGCGTTCAAGGAAATGCCTGACGTCAAGGAGATAATCCTGGCCATGGAAAAGGCCGAGGCACTTCCCTGCGCTTTCTGCAGGACGGGGAAGATCATGGCCATTCTCGACCTGCTAGGTCGCAGCCCCCTTCCCGAAGAGAAAGAAATACTGAAACAGCTGGACATGGTGGCCTGCCCGTGCACGGATCCGGTCTCGCTCGTAAAAGCGGTCGGCATCGCCGCGGAAATGCGCAATAAAAGGAAATTCAACCGTGCGGATAAGTGAACCATACTACCCGACCTCTACGGCCGAGATTCTCGCGCTCCTTCGCTCCAATCCCGAGATCCAGATTCTGGCCGGCGGGACTGAAATTGTCGGATCGCAGATGACCCGAGCCCTGGAATTTCCCGCCCAGGTAGCGTCCATAGCCAAGGTTCAGGAACTAAGAAAAACCATCCGTACGGAACAATTTATCGAACTAGGTTGCTGCACGACACTCACCGGCCTTCTGTCGCTTACCCCAGGCACGCTCCCCGACCCGCTCCCGGAAATCATAGATTCCATCGCCAATCATGCCATCCGCAATATAGCCACGATTGGGGGAAACCTCTGCTGCCGTTTCCGTTTCATGGATCTATGGCCTTATTTGGCATGCATGGACGCTCAAGTTGAACTAAAGACTCCTTCGGGAACCCGATGGGCCAGCGTCTCGCATTTGTGCGGCGAGGATGGGAAGCCGAATTTCCCGCGGACGGCGCTGCTCTCCAGAGTGAGAATCCCTCTTTATTCGTATAACTTCATATTTTACCGCAAGCTTGGCCCAGGGCTATTTCCCGGTCCGGAAACGGCGTCATTCGTCTGTATGGCCAACATCGAGCGAGGGAAAATAGAGGATTTCCGACTGGCCTTCGCCGGCGTGAAGGCATTCCGGCTAAAGGACAGGGAAATGGCCATCGCGGGAAAAAAGACTTCTTCGGCATCCAAGGAAATACAGGCTATCATAGATGACTACATGAACGCCTTTGAAAGCCAGGACTGGTTCGACCGCCGCCTCTTCCTGTCGCTGCTCGAGGAAGCTTTTGAAAGGCTGTTCTCATGAACGGTAAAACTTCCGGAAAACTCTTTCTCCTCCCTGCACCCCTGCAACCCTACGAAGCGGAAAGCTGGGATCCCGCCATGCTCGCGCATTCGCTGCCCGCCGAAGCCCTGCGTCTTCTCGGCTCGCTGGATTTTTTCATCGTGGAATCGGAACGCACCGCGCTTCGGCTTCTTTCGAGACTGAAGAATAGGGAGTCGATGGAAAAGCTTTCCATGAAAATCCTGGACGAACACAGCAGGGAGTCAGATATTCCCGGCCTCCTCGCGGAAGTGCTCGACGGCCGGGACTGCGGATTCTTCACCGAGGCGGGAATGCCCTGCATAGCCGATCCGGGGGCGGCCCTCGTTTCCTTCGCCCACTCCAAGGGGATTCCCGTCCTGCCCATCTCCGGTCCTTCCTCCATTATTCTCGCGCTCACCGCCTCGGGGATAGACGCGCAGCGTTTTGCTTTCCTGGGCTACCTCCCGCAGGAAAAGATCGCGCGGCGCTCGGCGGTTCAGCGGCTGCTCAAAGACCAGAAGAGCGATGGGATGACGAGGATTTTCATCGAGACACCTTATAGGAACGACGCGCTGCTGGCCGATCTTGCCAGCCTTGTTCCGGACGATCTGTGGCTATGTGTAGCTTCAGGTCTATGCGGTTCGGAGGAAAGCATACTGAGCAGACCCGGCGTCCAATGGCGGGCCGCTCCCCTTCCGAAAATAGGCAAGATCCCCGCCGTCTTCCTTTTCGGGCAAAGGGCGGGCCTCAAGCCCAAAAACACTCGCTGAACGAAAGCGAGTCCATCAGGCAAGCGAAGCGAGGCGTTCGCGTATGAATTCGCTCTTTTCCCGAAGCCCGATGGCTTTTGTCTGGAGAATGATGGCATTGGGTTTTGCGGGATCGAGCTTCACGCGGCCGTTCGATTCGCGCATGAGGCGCAAAAGCCTTTCGACCGAGATCTTCGATACCTTCGAAAACTCCACGATCACCCTTCCCCCGCGCTCCTTCAAGGTCGAGACGGAGAGTTTCCGGCAGAGAATCCTTATCTCAGCCAGCGAAAGCAGGGATTGAAGCTCTTCGGGCATCGGGCCGAAGCGACTCTCGAGTTCTTCCTGCAAGGCGTCCAGCTCGCCCTGTTTGTATATCGAAGCGATCTTCTTGTAGATTTCCATCTTGATCATCGGCATGGAAATATAGGTATCGGGGATATAGCCGGTATACTCCAGCTCGAGGTATGGCTCTTCCTCTTCCTGGGGCACGCCGGAGAGAGCGTTTATGGCGTCATCGAGCAGTTTCAGGTACATGTCGAATCCCACGGCGAAGATATCTCCCGATTGCTCGCGTCCCAGGAGGTTCCCCGCTCCTCTCACTTCCAGGTCTTTCATGGCGATCTTGAATCCCGATCCCAGTTCGGTGAAGTCCGAAATGATCTGCAGGCGCTTCATGGCGATTTCGCTCAAAGCCCGTTTGTCGGGATAGAGAAGATAGGCGAAGGCCTGCCGGTCCGAGCGGCCCACCCTGCCCCTGAGCTGGTAGAGCTGGGAGATGCCGTAAAAATCAGCTCTGTCGATGATGATCGTATTGACGTTGGGAATATCGATGCCGTTTTCGATGATCGACGTGGAGACGAGGACATGGAAGGCGCCGTGTATGAAGCGGTGCATGATGTCTTCCAGCTCGCCCGAGTCCATCTGTCCATGGGCCGATTCCGTCAGGGCTTCCGGCACGATGGATCGGATGAACTGTTCCACCTCCGGCAGACTTTCTATCCTGTTGTGAAGGTAGAAAACCTGGCCGCCGCGCTCCATCTCGTTCCTGATGGCGCGCGCTATGACCTCGGGGTTGAATTCCTCGACATAGGTCTGGATGGGCTGGCGCGCCGCCGGCGGCGTCTGGAGTATGGACATGTCCCTGATCTTCAGCATGGACATATGCAGGGTCCGGGGGATGGGCGTCGCCGTCAGCGTGAGGCAGTCAATGCCTGCCTTCATTTCCTTGAGCCTTTCCTTGTCCTTCACCCCGAAGCGCTGCTCCTCGTCGATGACGAGGAGCCCCAGATCCTTGAAAGCCACGTCCTTCTGCAGGATCTTATGGGTTCCTATGACCATGTCGATGCTTCCCGACAGGAGACCCTGGATAGTCTTCTTCTGCTGCTTCTTGTCTATGAGCCGCGAAAGGATGCCTATCTGGATCGGATAGCCTTCGAGCCGCTCCAGGAAGTTCTCATAGTGCTGCTCCGCGAGGATCGTCGTAGGTGCGAGGAAAGCCACTTGTTTGCCCGACATCATCGCTTTAAAGCAGGCTCGTAGGGCAACCTCTGTTTTGCCGTACCCCACATCGCCGCAGACCAGCCTGTCCATCGGCTTGTCGAGTTCCATGTCCTTTTTTATCTCTTCGATGCACTTGAGCTGGTCGATCGTCTCCTGATAAGGAAAAGCCGCCTCGAACTCAGTCTGCCACTCGCCATCCTTGGGAAAAGCGTATCCTCTTGCCGCCTTGCGGCGCGCATAGATGCGGATAAGGCGTTCAGCCAGCTCCTCCACCGATTTGCGGACGCGCTTTTTCCTGTTTTCCCAGGATTTCGAACCCAGCGTATCCAGCCTGGGGCTTTCCCCCTCGTTCCCGATATAACGCTGTACGAGATTGGCCTGTTCGATGGGCACGAATACCGTTTCGCTGTCGGCATACTCGATTTTTATATAGTCGCGCTCATTGCCCAGGACGCGCATCCGCTCGATACTGGCAAAACGGCCTATGCCGTAGTTTACGTGGACGACATAGTCGCCGGGCGCCAGCTCGACAAAGCTGTCGATGATGGAACTCTTCGTCGTCGAAAGACTCTTGGGTATCCGCTTGCGCCTGCCAAAAATCTCGTTCTCCTGGACCACGCGCAGATGAAGCGCGGGGATGGAAAAACCCGCCGACAGCTCGCCGATGATTATGGCCGCCGTCGATTCCTTCAAGAGACTCCCGATTCTATCGGCCTGTATATCGGAGGAAGCGGTCAGGTATGACTGTGTCTTTATTTTCTCGAAACTGGCCAAATCCTCGCGGAAATACTTGATATTGCCGAAAAAGGATCGAGCGGGTTCGCCCCCCATCGCCAGCCGGCTGCCCTGGTTCTGATCCCTGAGCGCGTAGGAGCGCACGACCCTTTTGGTGGAACCCAGCGCCGCCTCGAAGGAATTGACGCATCGCTCGGGCGGGGGAACAGGCTCATCCCGGAGCGCCGACCGGTACATGCCCGCGTATTCCTTCCGCGCCGATTCTTCCTGCGCGTCCAGCCTCTCCCGGTTAATCGCGAAAAACACCATGGAATCGTGGAAGTATTCGGAAATGGAGTGGATTTCCCCGAAAGCCGTCCCGTACCAGACTTCTTCGCCCTTCCACTCGCCCTGTTCGGCAAGCGCTTCCTCGAGAGCCCCCATCCTGCCGCGGCAACCGGGATAGCTCTCCCCCTGCCCGGCCACGATTCTCGCTATGGCCTTGTCCCAGACGATTTCCTTGAGCGGTCGTACGATGCATGCGTCGATGCGCTCGTATCCCGACTGCGAATTCGGGTCGAAACGGGTAATCTTGTCGATAGCGTCGTAGCTGAACTGAATTCTAAGCGCCTGCTCGTCGCCGGGCATGAACACATCCAGGACCTCGCCTCGTTGGGCGAATTCACCCGGGAGGGCAACCCTGGGAACCCTCAGGTAACCATATTCTCCCAATCGATCGGCTACCGCCCCTGGCTGGAATGCCTGTCCGGGCCGAAGATGTATGAGCATCCTGGAAAAATAATCCTTAGGAGGCACGGGCGTTATGAAAGCGCGGTGGCTGGCGATGATGATGCCCGAATACTTGCCCGCCAGATCGGCGAATATCGAAGCCCTCTCCCCGAACACGCGCGAACGTACGGCCGCGGGCCTATACGCCGCCGTATTCCACCATGGCAATATCCGGCTCTGAACGCCGAAAAAATCCAGGTCGGCCGCGAAATCCTCGACTTCGCGATCCGATGGAAGAACGATGAAGAAAGATTTCCCGGTTTTCTTTCTCATGGCCGCGACCACAAGAGCCATAAATGAGTTTTCGGCTTCGGCCAGATCGACAGGGTACTCCCCTATCTCGATTTTTCTCTCCAGCGTCCGGAATGCTTCGTGTCGGAGTATTCGGTCGATAAGTACTTGCGGTTCTTTTCTGTCCATCGTATTCTTTTCCTCGCGACGAAAGCATGAAACCGGGATCAGTCCGGATACTGGGGATCAGTATAGTCTCCGGTCTTTTTTTATTCCATAAGCGAGGCGATCAACACAGTATGCTTGCAGTAATTTTAGCGGAAGACGATGCTTTTTCGCGCGCCGTCAGTCATCGTTCGCGCCTTCAGAAATACTCGGTAGTCCGCTACAGGGACCCGGTGAAGCTCGCCGACAACCTGCCCGAAATACATCCCGATCTGCTTATCGTCCGATTCAAGGACTTCCCCTCCCATTGGGAACTCCTCGCCGCCGAACTGATGTGCTCGGAAAACCTGCGCGACGTAAAAATTCTCGTATTCGCCCCATGCGAAATCGACGCTGCGCACCTTTTCAGAAATCTGCGATGCATACCCGAATTGTCCGCTCAGGCCGATACCGGTTCCCTATCGCCGGCGACATCGAAAATGCTTTCGGAATACCTCTCGGCGCCGTCTTCCACGGAAGCCCCGCCTGTCAAACCTTCCGAAGCTTCCTTGAAGTTAGGCGAAGCCAAGACGAGACATCCGACGAAAAGCCGACTGATGGCGGCCGCGGAAAAGCAGACGCGATCCAAATATTGATTAACTCTTTTCGCCAATATCAATACTTTTTTATATTGAAAAATTTATAGAATAGGGTTAATATTGTAAACCATGAATAATGAAGCAACACCAATATGCCGCGACGAGCTACTGGAACCCTACGCCACGAAATTTAAGGCTATTGGCCATCCGGTCCGCTTAAAAATACTCTGCATGATCGTACGGCAGGACGTGCCCTGCGTAGGCGACCTCTGGCATTGCCTGAACCAGCCGCAGCCCGTCATTTCGCAGCATCTGGCCATACTGAAAAAAACCGGAATCGTATCTTCGGAAGTACAGAAGACAAAACGCGTCTACTCGATCGTAGACCCATTCATAAAAGAATTGGTGACCAACATCGTAGGCAACATACTGACTGAGGAAGCAAGGGAAGCGGAAGAGGAAAAACAGACCCCCCTTTCTCCCGTTTAATTAAAAGGATTATCCGATCAGATTCTCAAGTTCTTCGCCGAAGGCGATATCGGCATCGGAAATCCTTACCTTTTTCGGCTCCTGGCCTTTCTTGAAGATGAGGACATAGTCTCCGGCTCCGGTTATGCCGATATCGGCATGCCTCGCCTCGCCTGGGCCGTTCACCACGCAACCCATTATGGCGACTTCGATCGGAGCCTTCATCGAATAGAGCTTGCCCGACCAGCGAGCCAGAAAAGCGTACGTGTCGAACGAAGCTCGGCCGCATCGCGGACAGGAGACGATCCGCACCCCTGCCTTGCGCAGTCCCGCGCAGCCTATTATCTCTCGCGCCGCTATCACCTCGGATTCCATCGAGTCAGAAAGGGAAACGCGTATCGTCGCGCCGATGCCATCCTTGAGCAAAGGCACAAGCGCCGCCGTATTCCTGGCGATTCCGCTTATGAGAGGACCGGCCTCGGTCACGCCCAAGTGCAGGGGGTAATCGAAATTTGCCGCGAACAGTCTGTTGGCGCGTTCGACCTCTCCGGGTTCGTTCAGTTTCATCGACACCACGAGATTGGAAAATCCCAGTTCTTCGAAAACGGCCATTTCGCGTTCGGCCGCCGTGACGCAGGATGCCGCGATATCTTCGCTATCGCGGAGATCTGCCGGCAGGGAACCCGCGTTGACGCCGATCCTGAGCGCCACGGCCTTGTCCTTGGCTTTGGCCACCACTTCTGCCGTCTTCCAGGGCGCGCCGATATTGCCGGGATTTATCCTTATCTTGTCGATGGGATAGTCCATGCAGCGCAGGGCGAGACGCCAGTCGAAATGAATGTCGGCGACGATGGGCATGGGACTTTTAGCCGCTATGGCGCCCAGCGAATCGGCTGCCGCCTCGTCGGGCACGGCAAAGCGGAGAACGTCACAGCCGATCTCTTTCAGTTTTTCGATTCTGGAAAGAATATCATGCAGTTTGGGGTCGTTTTCGCCTGAGAAAGCCGGCAAGGGGTCTTTCCACATCGTCTGGATAGAAACGGGCCAGTCGCCGCCCATCATGAGTGAACCGACTTTTACGACCCTGCTTTTATAGTTCATATGGTGCTTTGAAGGTTAGGCGCCGCCCGCTTGCCCGGGGCAGGCATTTCTGCCGAAGGGCGGGCGGGCGGCGCCTCGGAACCGTCAGATCGCTCCGAAGGTGAAGGCCATCACGAAAAGCGCTATCGTCTCGCAGAGGCCGACGACGATCATGTAGTTGGCGAAGCCCTTCTCTGTTTCGCCGTAAGCGTCGCAGCCAGCCGCGGCGGCCTGTCCCTGAGCCAACGCCGACATGCCCATGGCTATGCCGCCCATGATGCCGGCGGCGCAGATGAGAAGCGGCTCTTTCGAGGAATTGAGCATCCTGTTCATAAGGATGAACCCGTAAATCGTCTGGGTAAGGGGAGCGCCCGCGAAGGCGACCAAGAGGAACGAGGCCTGTTTGTTGTTCATGTAGGATCTTTTCCAGGAGCCGATTGCGGCTTGTCCCGCTATGGCCGCTCCAAGCGAAGATCCGATGGCTGAAAAGCCGAGTACGCACGCCGCGCCGATCATGGCAATGTTCATACGATGTTCTCCTGTACTTTTCTCTCCTCGGCCGATTCGCAGAGGGGTTCATATTTATATCCAGACCATTCCATTCCCAGATGGCTGGAAAACTCGAGAATATTGAGCCTGATGCCGTGCACGAGGACGGAGAGCACGCTCATCACGAGGTTGATGCCATGCCCGACAAAAAGCAGGATGACCGCCACGACGCCGCCGATCAGGAAGGCTACGATGCTTCCCCCCGTCGGACCAAACATATTCACCGCCATTCCGTTGACGGTCTGGGAGATCGCCAAACCGGCGAGCCCTACCGCCCAAAGGCGAATATAGGAAACGATATCGGCGAAGACGCTGACCACGCCCAGAAAGGTCGGTATGATCCCTTTCAAGCCGTCGAGTATGGCTTTCAGCAAATTGCCGTTCCAATTGCCGAAAATGAATACCAGGACAAACCCGACGCCGACAAGGGCGAGCGCCCAACTCTGAAGGGGAAATCGCGTCGCGTCGATGACGAGGTTGAGGACGGCGTTGAGCATGCCGATGACCATCATGAGCGATCCGACCTGGGACAGAAACTTGGGCTGCGGAAAATCCCGCTTGATGTTCTTGATATGCGCGATGGAGAGCTGGAGCGCGCCTATGATGAAGCAGAAGATTTTCGTATTCGTGCCTGACTCCGGATTGCTGCCGTTGAGCGCCGTCAGGGACATGTTCTGCAGAATTCCCGGCAGGGATTCGTAGGGAATCGCGAACCAGGTGCTCGTCGCGAATCCCCAAAGGATCGTCGTCGCGCTCAGCACGAATAGAAGTCTTCCAAAATCGGAGAACGGCTTTTTCGCCTTCCTGCTTTTCACGAGCATGGCGACGGAGAGGGCGAGCAAAATGACTCCGTAGCCGCCGTCGCCGAAAATCATCGCGAAATAAAGCGAGAAGAAACCAAGGAACCATAGCGAGGTATCGTATTCGCGGTAATTCGGCACCGTGCCCATGAAATCGAGGACGGGCTGGATCATCCGCACCACGGCGTTGTTCTCCACTTTCGTCGGAGGCAGCTCATCGTCCGCCGGATCGTCGAGCGCGATGGCCCATCCTCGCCTGCCGGCTTCCGCCATCAAGCTGTTCGCCACCTTGGCGGGAACATAGCCGGTGAGGTAGCGCAGGGCGTCCTGCCGCGGCATTCCCGCGCGGAGTCTTTCGATCGTAAGGGCCGATTCGATGCGTCGTATCTCGGCGTCGATAGCCGCTACGTTCGTCGACAGGCGCTTGAGCTCCGCCTTTTTCTCCGCCACGCTTTTTTCGCATTCGGCGATTTCCCGATCGAGACGAGAGAGGCGGTGCGCGGGCAGCCTGAGTTCCTCGAAGCCGACCGGCGTCGACGCGGCGTCGAGAAGCGCTATCCTCACCTTCCCCTTCGGGGCGGAAAGGCGTACGTAATCGAGCTCTTCGGCTATTTCCGCCAGCTGCTGGGGCTGGCCTTCCAGAAGCCTTATCTGAAGATCATATTCTCGAAGCTTCTCGAAGAGTTCGGGAGTGAAATCGCCCCAGTTCCGGATTCTGTCCGATTCACGCTTAAGTTCCGATGCTCTTTCTTGGAGGGAAGAAATGGCCGCCTGGCTTTCCAAGGTCGAAGCTATCAGCTCCATGACCTGGACAGATGCGTCCGGTTTCGCCTGGTTTTTCTTGTCGCGGCTGGAAGTCAGTATGCCCTTGGCGTTCAGCGCGTTCTTAAGGGTAGCGTCGAGGGTCGCGCAGGATTCGCCCAAACTCTGAAATCTTTCGAGATGGACTATCCCGAGCTTGCGCAGATACAGGGGAGCCGCGCGCGCATCCTTTTCCATGAGTACGAGGAGAAATTTTTTCATGGGTGCGATCATGCTTCACGCCCCTCAACCTTTTTCTTGGATATCTTGCCGCGTACGACCTGGGCGGTCTGCTGATCTCCCAGATAGATGCGTATCATCTTGATCGCGTTTTGCGTTTCGGGAATCTTGACCTTCTCGAAGAGGTTCACCCGCTGGTTGGTGATGCGCAACTCGGCGGCGAGGAGAATCTTCTGCCTCTCCACGACCTGGAATTCCGCGTCGGCCGCGAGGGTCTGTTTCATGAGCTGAAGCGCCCTATCGACCCAGAGCGGCGTCTGGAAGTAATCATAGGCGGCGAGTTCGAATTCGACTTCCTCGAATACCGGTATGATGACGCCCGCGATGTTCCCGACCGAAGTTTTTATCGATTTCAGCGAAAGGTGCGGCAGTCCCGAAGCGGATCTCGCGGCGCCTTCCTCGGAGAATACGGCGATCCACGACGAAAACTGCCGCTCGAGCGCTTCCTTCGCGGAAACCAGCTGGGCGAGACGCGCTTCCACGCCTCGAATCTCCATCTGGAGCTGCTGTTTCTTAAGCTGTAGCGTAGGAAGATACCTCTGGTACATCTTGAGGGCATCTTTCTGCTTTTTCAGCTCGTTTTTAGTCAGTTTTATCTTGGCCATCGCCCCTGTCTCCGAATACCCTGCTTTCTTTAGCTTGTTTTTTCTGCCCCGGCGGAGCGCGACGCCGGCCAGAACTTCTGGATCAGATCGGATCTCAATCCCGTCTCCCTGGGTTCGAAGCAGGAAGCGAGGATTTCCCAACCCTCGTCGAGGGCCTTTTCGAGGGGAATATTGACCGAAAGATCCATCATCTTCGTCTCGAACAGTTCGCCGTACTTGAGCAGCTTCTTGTCCCAGGCTGTCATCTGGAAGCCCATGGATTTTTTCTCGAGAGTGTCGCGGTAAGCGGCGAAGAGCTTGATCATGCCGTCCATGATGGCGCGGTGATCTTCGCGCGTCTTGCCGTTGACCATCTGCTTCAGGCGAGAGAGGGAGCCGAAGGGCTCGATCCTTCCGCCCTTGAGGTAGAACTGGCCTTCGGTGATGTAGCCCGTGTTGTCGGGCACAGGGTGGGTGACGTCGTCGCCCGGCATCGTCGTGACGGCGAGCGTCGTGATGGAACCGGCGTCGGCGAAGTCGACGGCTTTTTCGTAGCGCGCAGCGAGCTGGGAATAGAGATCGCCGGGATACCCTCGGTTGGAGGGAACCTGTTCCTGGGTGATGGCGATTTCCTTGAGCGCGTCGGCGAAGTTGGTCATGTCGGTGAGGAGGACGAGGACGTTCTTGCCCTTGAGGGCGAACTTTTCCGCCACCGCCAGCGCTATGTCCGGTACCTGGAGGCACTCGACGATGGGGTCGGCTGCCGTATGGACGAACATGATCGTCTTGGCGAGGGAGCCGCCCTCTTCGAGCGTGTCCCTGAAGAACAGATAATCGTCGAACTTGAGTCCCATGCCGCCGAGGATGATGAGATCGACCTCGGCCTGCATGGCGATGCGCGCCAGAAGCTGGTTGTAGGGCTCGCCCGAAACCGAGAAAATGGGGAGTTTCTGGCTCTTCACCAGGCTGTTGAAAAGATCGATCATGGGGATGCCGGTACGGATCATTTCCCTTGGGATAATGCGCTTGAAGGGATTGACCGATGGACCGCCGATGGTGATGAGGTTGTCGTTGAGGATGGGGCCGCCGTCTCGCGGCTCGCCCGCGCCGTTGAAAATCCTGCCCATCAGGTTGTCCGAAAAGCTCACCTGCATGGGGTGTCCCAGGAAACGCACTTCGTCTCCCGTGGAAATTCCCCTTCCGCCGGCGAAAACCTGAAGGTAGACGAGGTCCTTGTCGAGACGGATGGTTTCCGCGAGGGAGAGTCCGTAACGGCTCGTCACCTCGGCCAGCTCGCCGTAGGCGATATTCTCGGCACGGACCGAAATCACGTTGCCCGTGATCGATTCTATATGCGAATAAACCTTATTCATCGTTTACTCCAGTCTCGCGAGGATTTTTTTCGCCTCGGCATCGTATTCGGGTTGGCGTTCAGCCAGCGCTTTCTCGATCGTGGAGAGCGACTGCCCGTAAAGTTCGGAACCTTCCTTGGAACCGTTGAGATCCAGGAATGCCTGCCGGACTTCGTAGAACCAGGATCTGGCGTCTTCCTTATCCTTCATGCGCAGGGACGCTCCGAGAATGCTCAGCACGAGGCGGAACATTTTCCTCTGGCGTTCCGGCGTGACGGAGGCGTCCACGGGATCGAAGGAGTTCTGCTGCAGGTATACCGCGTCGAGGAATTCGCCTTTAAGGTAGACGGTATAATCCTCGAGGCTCGTGCCTTCCTCGCCGACGACCTTCATCATCGCGCCTACTTCGGCGCTGCGTTCTAGATACGTGTGGGCGTACCTGACCGTGTCCATGGGCATGATGCCAGGATACTTCGACCAGGAATCGAGGGGGTGAATAGCCGGATACTTGCGGGCATCCGAGCGTTCGCGCGAAAGGCCATGGAAGGCTCCTACGACTTTCAGCGTCGCCTGGGTCACGGGCTCCTCAAAGTTGCCGCCCGCGGGGGATACGGTTCCGCCGATGGTGACCGAACCGAAATTGCCGTCGGCGAGGCGGACGATGCCCGCGCGCTCGTAGAACGCCGCGATCACCGATTCCAGGTAGGCCGGGAAAGCTTCCTCGCCGGGGATCTCTTCCAGGCGGCCCGACATTTCGCGCATGGCCTGCGCCCAGCGGCTCGTCGAGTCGGCGAGGAGGAGGACGTTGAGGCCCATCTGGCGATAGTATTCGGCGAGCGTGACGGCCGTGTAGACGGAGGCTTCCCTGGACGCCACGGGCATGCTCGATGTGTTGCAGATGATGACGGTGCGCTCCATCAGCGATTTCCCCGTGCGGGGATCGGTGATTTCCGGGAATTCCTTCAGCGTTTCGACGACTTCGCCCGCGCGCTCGCCGCAGGCGGCGATGATGACGATATCCACGTCGGCGTTGCGGCTCGTGACCTGCTGGAGGACGGTCTTGCCGGCTCCGAAAGGACCGGGGATGCAGTAAGTGCCGCCCTTGGCGACCGGGAAGAAGGTATCGATGATCCTCGTCTTCGTCACCATGGGCTGTTCCGGCTTCAGGCGCTCGACATAGCAGTCGATGGCGCGCTTGACCGGCCAGGTGAAGGTCATGCTCAGGTTTTTCCTGTTCCCGCGGGCATCCTCGACGACGGCGATCGTCTCGTCGATCGCGTACTCGCCTTTCTCCGCTATGCTGACGATTTTCCATTCGCCGAAGAGGTCGAAGGGAAGCATGATTCTGTGGGTAAAATGGCTTTCGGGGACGGTTCCCAGGGTATCGCCCCTGCGCAGGCTGTCACCCGCCTTGGCTGAAGGGGTGAAGGTCCATTTCAGGGATCTGGACAGCGCCTTGAGATACACGCCGGATTCGAGGAAGTAGCCCGTCTTCTCGGCGATCTGCGGAAGGGGATTCTGGAGGCCGTCGTAGATCTGCCCCAGAAGACCGGGTCCCAGCTCTACGGAGAGCATTTCGTTGGAAAACTCGACGCCGTCGCCGATCTTTATGCCCTTCGTCATCTCGTAGACCTGAACCTGAGCTTCGCTCTCCCTGATCCTGATGACTTCGCTCTTCAGCTTTTTTCCGTTTGAAAGAATATAGGCCACTTCGTTCATGGCCACATCGCCATCGAACCGAACGGAAACCATATTCCCGTTGACCGCTACCACCTGCCCGCTTTTTTGGCTCATGCCTTTTCTCCCAGATTGTCTGATTCAGCAGTTCGGGATGCCGTGCTGAGGATGTCGTCGTAAAGATGACGATATCCGGCGCCCCCTGTTTCGGCGTTCAGCCGTTCAAGCCGCTCGTTTATCGCCAGTTTCATTCTATACGCGATGATGAAATCGAGGTCGAAGGTCGAAAGCGAAGAGAGTCTTTCTATCGCGTTCCACCTTTCCCTCTCGAGGTTCAGTTCGGCCTGATAAGGATCGTCGATCGCGAAACAGGAGGCGGCGACGCGTCCCGCTTCGTCCGAGCGCTTCGAGGGTCTGACGAACTCTTCCTCGCTTCGGTTGAACCGCCTGGCCCTAAGCCGGGCCAACTCGTTCCGGAAAGTCCTCTCCCAGGCTAAAAAGCTGGCAAGGAAGCCAGATCTCAGCGTTTCGGGGACCTTGTCGCTGTTCAAGTATCCAATCGCGGCAACTGTCTCGGCGCAGTCCGCGGAGGATAAATTACGCCTGCACAATGCCAGGAATTCCTCCTCCGACATGGGTGGCGCGGCCCCGAAGAGGAGGCCTGGAAGCGTCGCCGACAAGTACCAGTAATGGCTCACGAAAGTCTGTCCTCCGCGAGGGAAGCCTTGACGCATTCGGCGAGCCGCGCGTTCACGCGGGAAGCCAGAATCTCGGCGACGGATTCGGCAGAAAAATCGTATTGCACGGATGAAGCTTCAACCGCGATCCGGAACCCCGCATCGATTCCATCAAAGGGTTTAAACTGTACGCCCTTGCCAAGTTCCCTGGAAAGCCTGTTGGCAAGCGCGTTATCCAAGGATTTGAGGGTTTCGGAAGGCAGAAGGATGCTGAGATCGCCTTCGGTTTCCTTGGCTATGGACTTGAGAAGCTCGGGAAGCAGTCCGGCAATGAAAGCGGCATCCATGACATCCGAACTGGTCGTCAGGATGGCGTTGCGCATAAAATCCTGAACCTTCCCCCTCAGGGCGAGGATAGTATCCCTGGAGGCCTGTAACAGCGCCAGCCTGGATGCTTTTTCCATGGCCTCAATCCTGGCTTTTGCCCCGGTTTCGAGTTCGGAAGCGTTCTTTTCCGCATCGCTCGCGATGGCTAGGGCCTTTTCCTCCGCGTCCGCAATTATCCTCTCGGCTTCGGCGCGGGCCTCGTCCACTCCCTCGGCTTTGATTCTATCGAGAAGTTCCTGAACTTGTAGTTCCATACGACTGCTTTCCTTGTCTCGCGACGATTGTATTGGAATTTGAAGCTATCCAGCTCACTTTAAGGCATTGTCTTTTATATTCTTGAATTCGAGGATCGTCAATCCATATTTGGGTAATTTGCGGATGTTTCCCTAGGATGGGCTTGACATATGAGCCTAAAAATTATACATATCCAATGCTGAATTGAGTCCGTCGTTTTGCGACGGACTAATCGCGACCGTCGTATAACGGCTATTACCCCAGCCTTCCAAGCTGGAGACGTGGGTTCGACTCCCATCGGTCGCTCTATCGTAAAACGAAAAGCCCACGATAGCCGGACGTCTTCGGCGCCGGAGTTTTAGCGGAAATCATCTCAAAACCTCAATATTCATGGTGTCGACTCCTTCACGCGATCTCGTCCTGTACAAGAACGAAAAAGCAAGCTTAACTACAAGAATGTTTATGAGCGCCTCCAGGTGAGAATTCCCGGAAAGAGGTTTTTTCATGAGCACCGAGTTGGTATCGTATTTATCGCGTTATATCACCATATCAGAAGAACTTGCGAATATTTTTCAAAAAAGTTCCTTCGTGCAAAAATTCCCCAAGGGGACAGTCCTGTTGCGCGAAGGGGACATGGCGCGAAAGAGCTATTTCATCCTGAAAGGTTGCATCCGCAACTATGCGCTGAAGAATGGCGAAGACAAGACCATCGATTTCTTCATCGAGGAAGAAGCGATAATCCCGACGGGCTATGGAAAGAATGTTCTCTCCGAACATTTTCTCGAGTGCCTCGAAGATACCGTAGCGGTAGTAGGCACGCCCGATGAGGAAGAGAGAATGCTCGCCGAATTTCCCGAGCTGAAGTCGGCGTGCCTGGCCATGTCGGAGATAATGGCGGCGAAGCTTCAGGAGAGCCTTGCGCGCTATAGGACCTCGACGCCCGAGGAGCGCTATAGGGATTTGGTGGTAAAGCGGCCGGATTTGCTCCAGAGGATCCCCCAATATCAGATAGCCAGTTATCTTGGCATAAAGCCCGAATCCTTGAGCAGGATACGCAAGAGGCTTTCCCTCCCGACGAAGGAATAAAACATTTCCGATCGATCTTAACCCAGATCAATGACATCCATGACGATTTTGCCTATTCTTCCCCTGTCTTTCATGGAGGAAGAGTATCCGCGCGGCATTCGGGAAGATAATCGTTTAATTCTTTTAAAAGGGGCTTTTATGGCAAGGAAATTCTCTCTCGCGGAACAAAAAGTAAATACTAAGCTCATCATAATGTCTGCATGGATCGCTCTGATGTGTCTCTACATTTATTGCGACATCTTTTCGCTGTTTCGGCCCGGAACCATCGACAGCATTACAAGCGGTAAGATGGGATTTCTTGATGTTTCGCAAATGAGTCTTTTTTCCGCGTCACTTCTGATGGTTATCCCAAGCATCATGATTCTCGTCTCGACGCTCGCGACCGCGAGAGTATGCCGCATCATAAACATGGTCACCAGCGCGATCTACTTCCTGGTGAATATCGGTAATCTGGTCGGCGAGACCTGGGCATACTATTTTCTGTTCGGACTGCTTGAAATCGGAGTGGTCATTCTCATCTTCTTCATTTCGCTTCGCTGGCCTAAGGAGGGCGATGCGATCGTTGGTTGAAACCGCTCTCCCTAAGCCACATATGTTCGATACCGCACAGACCGTTCCCGCTGTCCTATTTACTATTGTGGTGGGATAACGATGATGAAAACAAACGAGCATAGAGATCGTGGCTTTCTCGACGAGATCGCGCACAGGGTAATGATTGAGCGGGGACTTGTTCCCGATTTTCCAGGAGCGGCGCTCGCCGAACTTGAGAAAATCAAGGGACCGGCGATCGAATCAGGCGCGACGGCATTGAGCGATGCGCGGAATCTTCTCTGGTGCTCGCTCGACAACGACGATTCGCGCGATCTCGACCAGCTGACCGCCGCGGAATCATCGGACAATGGCGAGGTCAGGATACTGGTGGCTATCGCCGATGTGGACGCCATCGTCAAAAAACAATCAGCCATCGATCTTCATGCGCAGCAAAACACGACATCCGTCTATACGGCTTCCGAAGTCTTTTCCATGCTTCCCGAAAAACTTTCCACGGACATCACTTCCCTCAATTTTGACGCCGACCGCCTCGCGCTAGTGATAGAAATGACGCTCGACCCCAACGGCGCCATACAACGCTCTTCCCTTTATCGGGCGAAGGTACGCAACCGGGCTCGACTCTCCTACAACAGCGTTGCGGCCTGGCTCGACGACAGCGGCCCAATTCCGAAGGAAATCAGCGCCGTCGTCGGCATGGAGGAGAGCCTTCGCCTGCAGGATTCCATGGCGCAGAAGATGAAAAAACTGCGACACGAGCAAGGCGCGCTCGTGTTGGAAACGATAGAGGCAAAGCCCGTTTTTCTGGGCGATACCCTTGTCAACCTGGAGCCGGAAACGCGCAACCGGGCAAAAGAAATCATAGAGGAAATCATGATAGCCACGAACGGCATAACCGTTCGTTTTCTTGCCTCCAAACATTTCCCCGCGATGCGCAGGGTCGTCCGGACGCCCAAGCGATGGGATCGAATAATGGCGATCGCCTCGGAACGCGGCACGACCTTGCCCCTCAAACCCGATCCGAAAGCGCTGGAAAATTTTCTGGCGGCATCGAAAAAGACCGACCCTCTTCATTTCCCCGACTTGTCCCTCAGTATCATCAAGCTTCTCGGCAGAGGCGAATATGTCGTCCAGACGCCAGGAAACCCTAGCGAAGGACATTTCGGCCTCGCCGTGGGGGATTACGCGCATTCCACGGCGCCGAACCGCCGCTATCCGGACCTTATCACCCAAAGGCTGCTGAAGGCCGCCATCGAAGGACTTCCCGTCCCCTACTCTATCGAGGAACTCGAGATTCTCGCTCGGCACTGTACCGAAGCCGAGGATGCGGCTCAGAAAGTCGAGCGGCAGCTCATCAAGTCCGCGGCGGCGATCCTCCTTGAGAAAAGGATCGGCGATCGGTTCGATGCCACTGTCACCGGCGCGTCCGAGAAGGGCACGTGGGTGCGCATCACCGAGCCTCCTCTCGAAGGAAGGCTCGAACGAGGGTATGAGGGGCTGGACGTGGGGCAAACCCTGCGGGTCCAACTGGTCGGCGCCGATGCGGAGCGCGGTTTCATAAACTTCAAACGCGTACAGTGATTTTTCAAAGGAGTCCATCTTGAGCATTATCGCTATGAAAGACGGCACGAAAATTTATTATAAGGATTGGGGCAGCGGGCAACCCGTGGTTTTCTGTCACGGCTGGCCCCTCAATTCCGACAGCTGGGAAGCGCAGATGGTATTCCTCGCTTCCAATGGATTCCGCTGCGTCGCGCACGATCGAAGAGGGCATGGCCGCTCGGAACAAAGCTGGATTGGCAATGACATGGATACCTATGCCGACGATCTTTCGACGCTCATCGAAACGCTCGATCTGAAAGACTTGGTCCTGGTCGGGTTCTCAGCTGGCGGCGGCGAAGCCGTCCGCTATATCGGCCGCCATGGCACGAAGCGAGTGTCCAGGCTCGCGCTGATAGCCGCCGTCCCTCCCCTGATGCTTAAAACGCCAAGCAATCCGAAAGGTCTGCCGATCGAGGCGTTCGACGCGATTCGCGCCAACTCCATCGCCGACCGTTCCCAATGCTACCGCGACATCGCCTCAGGTCCCTTTTTTGGCGCGAATCGCGCCGGATCGAAGGTGTCCCAGGGAATGATAGATTCGTTCTGGCTTCAAGGTATGCAGGCAGGCCACAAGAATACGCTGGACTGCATCGCGGCTTTCTCCGAAACCGATTTCACCGAAGACCTGAAGAAAATCGATGTGCCGACGCTGATCATTCACGGGGACGATGATCAGATAGTCCCGATCGGGGCTTCCGCCCTTCGCTCCACCGCGCTTATCAAGAACGCCACGTTGAAAATCTACCCCGGCGCGCCGCACGGACTTTCCTATACGCACCAGGCAAAGCTCAACGCCGACCTTCTGGCTTTTCTCAAAAAATGAAAAAGGAGTAAAAAGAATGGATACTGACAAGACCCAAAAAGCGACCGTCATCGTTCTTCCGCCTCTGCCTTATTCGGATAGCGCGCTCTCCCCGGTAATTTCCGCGGAGACAATCGGCTTTCACTATGGCAAGCACCACAAAGCCTATGTCGACAACCTGAACAAGTTCATCGCTGGAACGGAACTTTCGGCGTTGACGCTCGAGGAAATCATCCTTCGGACAGCCGGGAAGACCGATAAAGCGGCGATCTTCAACAACGCGGCCCAGGCATGGAACCACGCATTCTATTGGCGCAGTCTCGCTCCCCTCTCCGGCGCCGAGCCTTCCGCCGCGTTGAAGAAGAAAATCGACGCCTCGTTCGGTTCCCTGGACGCCTGCAAAAAAGAGTTGCTGGCCGCGGCTACCGGTCAGTTCGGCAGCGGCTGGGCTTGGCTCGTTTTAGACGGCGGCACGTTGAAGGTAGTGAAGACGGGCAATGCCGAGACGCCGATGACGTCGGGGTTGAAGCCGCTGCTGACCATCGACGTTTGGGAACACGCGTACTATCTGGATTACCAGAATAGGCGCGCGGACTATGTCGGCCTGGTTCTGGAAAAACTTATGAACTGGGAATTCGCCGAATCCAATCTGTCATCCAATCTATCGAACTGATCATGAGATTATAGGAGAACGCATATGAAAGGAAATGAAAAGGTAATCGAGAAAATGAATGCGCTGCTCAGCGATGAGCTGGCCGCGTCGAACCAGTACATTCTCCACGCCGAGATTTGCGCGAACTGGAAGTATAGGAAACTGCATGATTCCATGCAGAAGCGCGCGATCGATGAGATGAAACACGCGGAAAAACTCATCGAACGCATCCTCTTCCTCGAAGGGCGACCTGTCGTCAGCAAACTCGGCGCGATCAACATAGGCATCGATGTCGAGGAGATATTCAAGAAAGACTGGGCCGCGGAAAAGAAAGCCATCGACGATTACAACGGAGCTATAAAGACGGCTCAGGATCTCGGCGACAACGGAACGAAGGAACTTCTTGACTCCATACTGGGTGACGAAGAATCGCATATCGACGTGATCGAGGCGCAACGCGACCAGATCGCCCAGATGGGCATAGCCACCTATCTCAGCCAGCAGATTTAAGGAGCCGATCCATGAAAATCGCGATTGTCTTTTATTCGATGTACGGCCATATGTATCAGATGTCGAAGGCTGCCGAGGAAGGCGCGAAAAGCGCGGGAGCGGAAGTGAAGCTCCTGCGCATCGCCGAGACGCTGTCGCCCGACATACTCTCCATCACGCACTCGATCGAGGCTCAAAAAGCCTTCGCGGGTGTGGCTCTCGTCGCGCCGGAAGACCTCGAATGGGCTGACGGCATCATTTTCGGCGTGCCCACCCGATACGGGAATATGCCGAGCCAGGTGGCCGCTTTCTTCGATTCCACCGGACCGGTATGGGGACGCGGGGGTCTCGTGGGCAAAGTGGGATCCGTTATGAGTTCGAGCGCTACCCAGCACGGCGGCGCCGTCACGACGATTCATCACGTGCATAGCACGCTCCTCGCCCACGGCATGGTCGTCGCCGGCCTGCCCTACGCGAAATATCCGCCCCTTTTCGACACCACGGAAGTCAATGGCGGTTCGGTTTTCGGCGCGACGACCATAGCCGGCGGCGACGGCGCCAGGATGCCGAGCGAACACGAGCTCGGAGCCGCGAAGGCGCAGGGCGCGTGGATCGCCGAGCTGGCTGGCCGCATTTAGAGATATTGGCCGAGTCGGCCAGCTGAAAGCTCTTCGTAGGCCGGCAGCCCCTCCACGACGAGAGGTTTTTCAGGATTCTGGTTCGTAAAGGTGCCAAAGACGGCCGCTACCGACGCCACATGCCTGCCCACTCTCGTCGAGAGCGGCCAACCCTTCTCGTCGAAAGGCACGAAGAGTCGCCCGAGCTTCTGCGCGCGAACGTACATCTCGTCCTTGCCTTCCAGTATGAGGGCTTCGTCGGTCTTGCCCCGAAGCCTGCCCTGCGATGGATTGGTATCCTCCAGCAAGATGGCCAGCGTATTGGTGGCGTCGCCCAGTTCACGGTGAGAAAGGCCACGAAGGCTTTTCGGCGACGGTTCGAGGCCCATCGTTATGTCCTGGAACTCGAGATCGAGCAAGACTTCCGAGGCCAGGGGCATCGCTCGTTCGTGGGCCACTATCGCGTTGATCACAGGGTACTCCGGCGACGCCTCATGGAGATCTATGGTTATGTCGATGGCTTCCTTCTCGATGAGGCTCGTGATCGCGTAGGCGACCTTTTCGGTGAAGGTGCCGTTGGGCCTGCCGGGATAGGCCCGATTCAGGTTCCTCGTCTCCGAGCCCGAAAGCTGCTGGCCAGAGGCCGCGTGGATGTAGATGTCCGGGTCGGGCCACTGGTCTATGGGGTTCGTGGCCCTCGATCCGAAGCGGAAACTGCGTTTTCCGGAAGCGGCCTCTATCGTGATGCTGTGCGGCGTGCCTTCCATAGGATCGGCGTGCGTGAGTCCCGAGGCGTTCGCTTGGGGTATGACGAAGAGGCGCCCCTCCGCGGGGACGGCGTTCTCGACGAGAACGATGGCGGCCATGAAGCCCGCCGGTTCGTTCCCATGGGTCCCGCCGAGCACCAGGGCGCTGCCGCCGGGTTTTCCGGAATCGAGAATATAGACATCGGTATCGCCCACCGTGCCCTTTATTCCCGCGAAATATTCCGAGAGATGCGCGATTCGGGTCACGCCGGGCCCTTTCCGTATGACGTCGGGTTCGCGCATCGCGAGATAGCTCGGTGACGCGATTCCTATGACCGCGGCGGCGCAGGCCAGGAGGAAGATTGAGACGTAGGTGTTTTGTTTTTTGTTGAGTTCCATTTTGTGTTTCCTCCTCGCTTTAGACTATCATCAAGGCGCGCAGCACGAGCGGGATGATGACGATGGCCGCGTTCATCTTCAGCTTGAGATCCTTCTGGGAAAAAAGTTCGACCACGACGAAGCCAGCCGCGGCCACGGTGATGATGCGATAACATATGGTAAGCATAGATTACACTCCCAAGAACTTTCCGATGGGGTTCGCGAAAATGATCACGACGACTCCAACGATGACTGTCAGAACTGCTGGCAGCGCGCAATAGCGGTTGATGCGTCCATATTTCGGCTCGCCGATGAGGCCCGCGGTCACGACCGGCGTGAGGGCGACTGGCGGCATATAGCTGCCTATGGCCGCGATGAGAGAGAGCGCCGAAAGTACGACGATTTGGTTCTTGCCGAGGAGAGCCAAGGCGAAGGGCACTCCGAGAATGGACGCCGCGCCGAACACCGAGATGCCACCGAAAAGCGGAATGATGAGGGCGATGCTCACCAGCATGAGCGATGAGGGAAGAGACAGCGCCGCCACGACGATGCCGCCCCGCATGCCGGTCAACGTCATCACCTCGATGAGCATGCCGACGCCGAAGAGCAGCCCCACGACGGGAAGAATGTCCGAGATGCCTTGTTGCGCGACCTTGAAAATTTTGAAGCGCTTGCCCGTCACGATTCCGATGAGCGTGCCGATGAGAAAAGTCAAAGGCAGCATGAGGTCGGGGAACCAGCGCGGAAAGGCCTTGGGTCCGATCATGAGGACGATGACGACAATCAGGGGAATATAGATGGTCCAGCCGGTTTTCTCTTTCGTCTTCCTGTTCTCGGCGACGACTATGGAGAGTTTATTCCTGTCTACGTACCTGTAGCCAATGTAGAGCGTCGTGAGAATGGCGAGAGGAAAGGTGATGAGGGCTAGTATGCCGTCGAAGCCGACATAGGGCAGGTCTATGCCGCCGCCGATGATCATGACGGGGATGTTGACGGGCGGAGCGATCATGCCGAACACCGAGGCGCTGGTGATGACGGCGCCGGCCACGGCCAGAGGCATGCCCATCTGCATAAGTATGGGCGCGACGAGGGCGCCCGTTCCGAGCACCGACGCCGTGCAGGAACCCGTGATCATGCCGGGGAACATAATGATGATGGTCAAGGCGACGAGGAGAAGCAGCGGAGATCGGCCGAAGGCCGAGATGACCGCGCGGGTGAGTTCGGCGAGCATGCCGTTCGCCTCGATGACCTTGATGAAAACCATCGCCGTGATGAGGACGAGACAGGTGTCCAGATAGCCGAACATGCCTTCCACGAGCTTGTCGAGGGGAAAACCCGCGCCGGCCACCAAAGCCACCACGATCGAGGTGATGACGAGGCTGAGAGAGGCGGGAAGCTTCGCGAGAAGGACGAGGAGGACAAAACAGGCTATCATCAAGCCGAGCAGCAGAAGATAGGTTGTCATCTGAGTCCGCCTTTCATCGTAAACCATTTCATGAGAATGACCTTCCTTTCGATGAATATGGGTGCCGCTACGTTAGGCGGCACCCATTAAACGCTATGGTGCTAGAGAGAATAGTTTAGAAGGCCGCAGCCTGTCCATCACGTCGGGGGTCGGCGCCTCCATGAAGGATACCAGCGGTATAATCGTAGAGGACGGCGTGCACGCCGCCGAAATAGGCATCCCAGTCACCGCGAACCGTGACCGTATGGCCCAGCTTCTTGAGCGCTTCGTAGGTGTTAATGGAATAGCGGCCTTCGAGATTGAGGGCGCCTGAAGCCATCTGGAAGACTCTGGGAGCGAGAATGGCTTCCTGGATGGGCATGCCGAAATCGATCACGTTGGAGATGACCTGCGCGACCGTCGGGAAGATGCGCGTCGCGCCGGGAGAGCCGAGCGTCATGAAGGATCTTCCCTGGGGATCGAGGACGAGGGTCGGGCTGATGCTGGAGAGGGGACGCTTGCCGGGTTCGACGGAGTTGACGGAGCCGGGAGTCGGCACGAAATCGTCCATCTCGTCGTTCATGATGATGCCCGTGCCGGGAACGACGACGCCCGAACCGAAGAAGTAGTTGATCGTCTTGGTAATGCTCACCATGTTGCCTTCCCTGTCCATGACGGCGAGGCTCGTCGTGGAGCCGGATTCGTATTTGGAGGGATCACCGGCGGTGGCGGAGGCCATGGGTTTGGCGACGTCGATCTTGGCGGCGAGGGTTTTCGCGTACTCTTTGGACGTGAGGCCGGCGAGGGGAACTTTCACGAAATCGGTGTCAGCCATGTACTTGGAGCGGTCCGCGAAGGTCATCTTAAGCGTCTCGGCCCATAGGTGGGCGTTGGCCGCCGAACCCTGGACGGATTTCGCGACATCGAAATTCTCCATGATGTTGAGCATTTCTATAAGATGCGTCCCGCCCGAAGATGCGGGGGGAACGGAGAGAATCCTATATCCGCGGTAGGTGCCCACGACGGGTTCACGAATCTTCACCTCGTAGTTCGCGAGGTCTTCCATCGTCATGATTCCGCCGCGTTTCTGGACTTCGGCGACGATCGCCTGGGCAATTTCGCCCTTATAGATGGCGTCTTCGCCGTAGATCCCGACCTTCGCAAGGGTGTTCGCGTAATCCAGGTTGGTGAAGGTGTCACCTATTTCATAGGGAAGCCCTTCGTTCAGGAAAATCTTCGCGCCTTCCTCATACTGCACGAGCTTCTTGTAATTATCATTGATGATCTGGGCAAGGTTGACCGTTACGGGCACGCCCTTCAGCGCCCAGCCGATGGCCGGCTGCACGAGATCCATACGCGATAGATTTCCCGAACCGAAATGATCAAAGGCATAGAGAAGGCCCTTCACTTCGCCGGGCACGCCGATGGAAAGTCCGCCCTCGAAGGTGGAGCCGGGAATGACTTTCCCGTCCTTTCCTAGATACATCGTCGGGGTGGAGGCTCCAGGGGCGCATTCGCGGAAGTCGACGACTACGGCCTTGTCCATGTTGGCCATCTTGATGATCATGAATCCGCCGCCGCCTACGCCGGAAGCGTTGGGTTCCAGGACGTGGAGCGCGAATGCCGTGGCGACGGCGGCGTCGACGGCGTTTCCGCCTTTCTTGAGAATATCGATGCCTACCTGCGAGGCTTCCGGTTTCGCCGCGGCGACTACGCCATTTTTACCTTGGGCGCCACGGCCATAGAGATTGACGGGCGTCTGGGCAAAGGCTGCGGATATACCAGCGGTCAGTAAAATGAAGATTGCCAACAATTTTTTCATTCACTCCTCCCTTTTAAAATAAAAGTTCACGAACGGCTCAATGATGGGGCGGGCTCTCCCTTCCTGTCAAGGGAAATCCCGACCAAATATGAGGATTGGGCCTTGTGAATATTGGCTATTCAGGAATCTCGGGAAGCTCGTGAATATTTTTACTAAGAATCAAAGACCATAGCGCTTTATCTTGTATTGAATGTTCCGTCTGCTTATGCCAAGCGCCTCGGCGGCTTTGCTGCGATTGCCTCCGCAGTTTTTAAGCGCCTGCGAGATGGCGTCCTTTTCGATTTCGTCCATCGATTCAGAGGCTGCTTCTTTTCCGGTGGATTCATTTCGGCCGTACGGAATCCCCGCGGTTTCGGGCTTTCCCGACAGGGAGCGCGCCAACGCGGGACGATCCTGATTCGGAAGGGCGAAGTCGAGGTCGGCCACCTCTATGAGGCTGTTCTCGCAATAGATCATAGCCCTTTCGAGGACGTTTTCCAATTCCCGGATGTTCCCGGGGAACTCGTAGGCGGAAAGCCGCTCCATCGCGTCGGCGCTGAGCGTTTTCGGGGCCTTCCCCATGCGGTCGCAGAGCTTCTGGAGGACGTGGCGCGCGATAAGGGGGATGTCTTCCTTCCTCTCCCTCAAGGGAGGAATCCGGATTCTCACCACGTTCAGGCGGTAATACAAATCTTCGCGGAATCGGCCTTCGGCGACGAGATCGTCGATATTCTTGTTGGTGGCGGAGAGTATCCTGGCGGCCACGGGGAGGTCCCGCGTCCCGCCCAGTCTCCTGATCCTGCGTTCCTGAAGCACCCGCAGCAACTTTACCTGAAGCGGGAGGGGCATGTCGCCTATTTCGTCGAGGAAAATCGTGCCGGCTCCGGCCAGCTCGAAAAGTCCCGGTTTCCTGGCGTCGGCGCCCGTGAAAGCCCCCTTTTCGTGGCCGAAAAGCTCACTCTCCACGAGTTCGGCGTGCATGCCGCCGATGTTTACCGCCACGAAAGGTTCCCCCGCCCCCTTCGAGGCGCCGTGGATCTCCCTGGCGACGACTTCCTTGCCCGTCCCGCTCTCTCCGGTTATGAGGACGGTGCTGTCCGTCGCCGCCACCCTCTCGATGACGGACCTGAGCGAACGTATCGAAGGGGACTCGCCTACGAGCCTCGAAGGGGCTCCCGCCGTCCTCGTGTGGGCTTCCAGCGCGTCGTCGCGCTTCCTGTTGAGCGCAGCGCTCCTCACTTTGCGTATGAGTTCTTCCGGATCGAAGGGTTTCAGGAGATAATCTTCCGCGCCCGACTTAAGAGCCCTCACGGCGTCGGATATCTCGCCCAGGGCCGAAATCATGATGACCGGCGAACGAATCCCTTCGGACACGATCCACTCGAGGAGGGCCTGCCCGCCCATTCTCGGCATGCGCAGGTCCAGGATAATGGCGTCGAAGTTCTGGCCTGTGAGAGTCTCCTTGCCTTCTATGCCGTCCGAGGCTGTCGTGACGCTGATGCCTTCCAGGCCAAAAAGCTTCTGGATCGAATCGCGTATGTTTTTTTCGTCGTCGACGACCAGCACTTTCATCATGAGACCGCCTCCGGCAAGGCGAGCCTGGCGCGGGTTCCGCCGCCTTCGCGCCGTTCAAGGCTGATCGTGCCGCCCACTTCTTTCGCGAACCGCACGCAGATGGCCAACCCGATGCCGGTTCCCTGACTTTTCGTGGTGAAGAAGGGGTCGAAAACGCGGGCCTTATCCGCCGGGGCTATCCCCTTCCCCCTGTCCAGGACATCGATGTTCACTTTTCCGTTCCTGGCTTCCATGGCTATACTGATTTCTTCCGGATTACCGCCGCTTTCTATGGCGTTGCGCAGAAGGTTTTCGAGGATCGAACGGTAACGCTCCGGATCCATCAGGATTCTCAAACCAGAGGTTCCGGCCTCGACGAGGGATCGCCCGCAGAGCCGCAAGCCGGCTTCCGAGGCAATTTCGGCCGGGTCGAGGATAGTTGGAAAGCCCTTGGGGTCGCGCAGATAGTCGTTTACCCTCGTGGTGAGCCTGGAGAGCCTCTCCACTTCGGTATTGATGATGCCCACCTCCATTTTGGATTCCTCCGGAAGCGTCTTTTCCAGGATGCTGGTCTGGAGCCTTATGGCGAGCAGAGGATTCTTGATTTCGTGGGCCAATGTGCTCGCGGCCGTCCCGAGCACGACGAGGTTTTTCTGCTTCTCCAGCCTGTCGAGGAACTCGCGGTTTCGAACCACGAGAAGCCGGATGAAAAAGACGAGACCGGCAAGGATGATTTCGACGATGGGGAAAAGTATTCTCATGAGATAGGTTTTTCGCCACAGTTCGGGCTGGCGCAGCTCCAGGAAGACGACGTCGCTGTCGCGAAGCAGTTCCAGCATGAAAGAGCGCGGCTTGGGGAAGTTATTGTCCGCTTCATAAGCGGCGGCGGCCGCCGCCGCGATCGCCATCTTTTCGGCGGCTGTCGTTTCGGCCGCCGCCGCGCCGGTGTATGCGGGGAACCCCTCGCGGGGATGAGGCGGAGGGATCATCCGCGTCGGCCGTAGGATGAGCACGAGGGAATGGTTTTTTTCGTTCTCGCTGTAGAGGCGCACCTGGTTGCCTTCGTCCAGGGCGGGCAGTCCGGCCGCGCTGTACGTCGCCGGTACTTCGCCCCAGGAATAGAGCCCCTTGCCCTGGACGTCGTAGAGCCCAAGGCCGAGGACGCGATCCTTCAGCGTCGCGTTCTGTTCTATGGCCGACCCGAAATCGTCGTACACCTTCTGGCTCGTGAAAAGGGCGTTCATGGTCTGTTCGGCTTCGTTCCGGCTCTCGAGACGATAGAGGAGACTCTGGCCCCTGAATATCATCCCGTTCGCGAGGGAGAGAAGGATAAATACCAGAACGGCGATCGCGGCCGATGCCTTATGCCCTTTCACGAAAACCTCCAGGCTTTCCGCCCTATGGCTCAGAATATCATTGCAGCAGCGATAGAAGAAGTGCTTCGTCGTCCAGGCCGGCCAGATTCCTGAGGGCGGACAGGCCGTTGAGGAAGGTATAGCGCGCCGAGATGAGCGACGAGCGATTGCTGCTCACGAGCAGCTCGGCGTCCGATAGATCGGAGGAAGAAGCCTTGGACAGCCTGAAAAGTTCCAGCTCGACCTCGTAGTTGCTCTCCGCGTATTCGAGCGCTTTCCCTGAAGAGGAGACCGAACGCGCCGCCGAGATGAGGTCGTAGGCGGCGCTCTGGATGCCGAGGCTCAAGTCCTCGATGTCGGATTCCATGCTGAGCGCGGTTTTCTTGGCCTCTAGCGTCTTGGTCTGGACCGTATTCTTCGTGACGTAGCCATCGAGGGGGATCGAGACGGACAGGCTGAGGCTTCCCTTGGAGGCCATATCCAGTCCGGCGGCGTCATATGAGGCGGCATGGGTCCATCCCGCGGTAACGGAGGGCAGATACCCTGTCTTGGCGGCCTCTATTTCCTTCTCCGCCTGGCTCAAGGCCAGTGAAGATACCGCCAGAGTCGGATTGTTCGCTAGGGCGGAAGCCTGCAGTTTCGCGATGAAAACATCGGTCGACAAGTCGTCGAAGGACATGAGAGTCGCCATCAGCGTATCGTATCGGGAAAAAGCGATGGCTTCCGGCGTCAGCGCGGAACCGGTGACCGACTTCATTTTCGCCTTGGCCACGGCCAAGGTCCTTCGCGCCTGGCTCAGCGCCGTTTCCTTCGATGCCGTCTCCGCCTGCGCTTCCATCACCAGGGCCTTTATGACGATACCAGAGTCGAATTTGGCCTGCGCTATGGCCTGGTGCGCCTTGGATGCCGAGAGGTCGCTCTCGGCCGCCTCGACGACCGCCTGAGCCTCCAGCACCGCGTAGTATGCCGAATCGGTGGACTCGAGCACATCGAGATAAGCGGCTCGGGCTTCTTTCCTCGCGCTCTCGGTGGCGAGCTTATCGATCGCCAGAAGAATGGCGTTCTTGCCCCCGTCGTAGACGGTCTGCGACAGGGAGACAGATGCCGTTACCGTCGCCGAATCGGCGATGGTCGATGCGCTGCCGGCAGGATAGCTGATTCCGCCGCTCAAGTCCAAGGAAGCTTGCGGATACAGTTCGTAACGCTGGGCCTTTTCGGCCAGAAGGCTGGAATCCACGCTGAGCAGGGTTTGCTGTAAAGTGTTGGATTTCGCGAGGGCGAGCTCCCTCGCCTTTTCAAGGCTCAAGCCTTGGCTCGCGGCATCTCCCGCCCAGAGGTTCATTCCCCCGAGCACGAAAAAAGCCAGAAAGACTATCGCACATTTGGATTTCATGATTTTCTCCTTGTCATTCGTAGCGAAGCGCTTCGATGGGATAGAGCCGCGACGCTTTCTTCGCCGGATAATAGCCGAAGAACACCCCCACGACGGCGGCGAAGCCCGCCGAAACGGCCACGACGAGCGGGTTGATGATGGCCGGAATCTGGGCGAAACTCCCGAGCAGCTTCACGATGACGAAGGCGAGCGCGATGCCTATGATGCCGCCGCAGAGGCTCAGCAGTATCGACTCGGACAGAAACTGCAAGAGAATGTCCTTGCTTCGCGCGCCGACCGCCATGCGTATGCCGATTTCCCTCGTCCGCTCGGTCACCGAGACGAGCATGATATTCATGATGCCGATGCCGCCGACGATCAGCGATACTCCGGCGATGGCGGCGAGCAGGGTCGTGAGCGTCGCGGCGCTCGCCGAGGCCGTGGCGATGATCTCGGCCTGGTTCATCACGTCGAAATCGGCCTCGTCGTTCTGCCCCAGCCTATGGGCTTCGCGCAGTATCGTCGTGACCTCGGCCTGCGCGGCATCCATGAGATCCTCGCGGGTCACGCTCATCTCGATGGAATTCAGGTACTTGCTCTTCTGGAGCCGCGCCAGCGCCGTGGAGAGCGGCACCATCACGACATCGTCCTGGTCCTCGCCCATGCCGCTGCTCCCTTTGGATTCGAGGACGCCTATCACCGTGAAGATCGTGGATCCGATCCTCAGCCTTTGTCCCACCGGGTCCGTATCGGCGAAAAGCTCTTTGGCCACCGTGCTGCCGATGACAGCCACCTTATTCCTGGATGTTTCGTCGCTTTCGGTGAAGAACTCTCCTTGCGCCATGGTCCACTGTTTTATGATTGTATACCCGGTCTGCACGCCCCTGACGGTGGTGGGCCAGTTGCCGGAGCCTCCCACCACTTCGGTGTCGTTGCTCTGCACCGAACCGGAGATCGCGGAGATATAGCTCGATTCGGCCATTATTTTCTCGATATCGCTCTCGGTGATCCTGTTGGCCTCGCGGGGACCGCGGGGCGGCATCACCATGAGGAGGTTGGTGCCCATCGACGCTATGTTCTTCGCTATCTGAGCCTGGGATCCCTGGCCTACCGCGACCATCACGATCACCGAGCAGACGCCGATTATGATTCCCAGCGAGGTGAGCAGGCTCCGCATCCTATTCCTGAGGATGCTCCTCGTCGAAAGAGAAAGTAGTTTACCGATGCTCATGCCGCCCCCCTTATCTTCTTAGCCGCCAGGTCGGCCGCCGCGTTCCCCGGCTTTTCCACGGCGGTGTCGGAGATGATGGCGCCGTCCCTCATCGTGATGATCCTGTTCGTGTAAGCCGCCACTTCGGGTTCATGCGTCACCATCACGATCGTTATTCCCTTGGCGTTCAGCTCCTGGAACAACGACATGACTTCGAGCGTCATTTCCGAATCCAGGTTGCCGGTGGGTTCGTCGGCCAGCACGAAGGCCGGGTTGTTGATCATCGCCCGCGCTATGGCCACCCGCTGCTGCTGTCCGCCCGAAAGCTGGGAAGGCAGGTGATAAAGCCTTGAGCCAAGCCCTACGGCTTCGAGCACTTCCACTCCTCTCTTGGCGGGATCGCCGTCGAGACCGCCTCGCCGGTAAAGGAGCGGCAGCTGGACATTCTCCAGCGCCGTCGTCCTGGCGAGAAGATTGAAGCCCTGGAACACGAAACCGATCTTTCTGTTGCGGATGTCCGCGAAGGTATTGTCGTCGGCCGCGGCGATATCCTCGCCGTCGAGGAAGTAGCTTCCCGCCGTGGGCTTGTCCAGGCAGCCGAGTATGTTCATGAGGGTCGATTTTCCCGATCCTGAAGGCCCCATGATGGAGACGAACTCGCCCGAATCGACGTCCAGATCCAGGCCTCTTATCGCTTTTACGGTTATGTCGCCCAACTCGTAGTGGCGCTTTATGCCGCGCAGCTCGATGATTGCCATATGCCTACTCCGCCTTTTCGCGAAGGATGATGTTCATCCCTTCCAGATCGTCGGCGCCGATTATTTCAGTGCGCGCGCCATCGGTCGATCCTACGCCAACCATTCTCACGGCGAGTTTCCCCTGGCTGTCCAAATACCAGAGCGCCTTCTTCGCCACGGTTGAATCCGCCGCCGCCGAGACGGACGCGTCCGATGCGGTCCCTGTCTCCGTCCCCGTAGATGCCGTTTTCTTGTTTCCGAATCCGCCGGGACCGCCGGGGCCACCCTGACCGCCGCCGGTCAGTATGCCGGAAAGACCGCTCGTCTTCGTCGAGCCCGCGCTCTTGGCGAGATCGGTAGCCTTCAGCGCTGCGTCGTATTCGGCGAGCGCGGCTTTTTTCGCGTCTTCGGAGAGATCCGCAAGGCCGGCAGCGTAGACCATGCGCTGGATTTCCTGGGCGCCGAGGCTGGACGGCTGGTATCGCAACGCCGAATTCTGGACGAGGAGAGCGTTCTCCCTGGTTTCCTTGATGAACTCCACGTTGGCCGTCATGCCGGGCAGAAGCGTGCCGTCCTCGTTCTCGGCTTTTATGATCACGTAATAGTTGACGACGTTGTCCGTCGTTTCCGGCACGAGCCTGATGGTCCCCACCGATCCCGAGTATGTCTTTCCGGAATTGGCCTCCACGGTGAAGCGCACCGCTTGCCCCACTTTTATGGAGCCGATGTCGAGCTCATCCACTTCGGCCTTTATCTCCATCTTGGAGAGATCTTCGGCCAGGGTGAAAAGCGCGGTCGCGTTCGAGCTCGACCCTTCCACGACGCTCTGCCCGACATCGACGTCCTTCTCGAGGACGATGCCGTCTATGGGGGACTTTATCTGCGCGTACTGGGTGAGCTGGGTTTCGATGACCTTCAGCGCGGACTGGGCGGAACTGAGCGTCGCCTTCTTCACGTCGAGCGTGGTTTTGCTCGATTTCAGGTCGTATTCGGATACGAGGCCTTTGGCGGCCAGCGTGGAATTGTTCTGATAATCGAGGGCCGCGAGATTGTAGTTGGCTTGGGCTATGTTGAGGTCGGCCTGCGCTTCCTTCTGTTCGAGCTCGAGCATGTCGGTGTTGAGGGTGACGAGAACCTGTCCTTTCTTGACGGTATCATTGTAGTCCGCGAAAACTTTCTCGACTCTGCCGCTCATCTGCGAGAGGACGCTGACGCTTGAGACAGGCGCCAGGGTGCCGGAGCTTGTCACCACGGTTTCGAGGGTGCCCCTCGATGCCGCGGTAAATTCATAATTGCTTTTTGATACGTTTGCCTTTTCGCCGGTTCGGATGCTCAAAAGCAGCATCGCAGCGCTCGCTACTAAAACCGCGGCCATAATTCCTGCTATCCATTTCTTTTTCATTGCGGGTTCTCCTTCCTCGCAATATATAAAGCAGGAATCGTGCCAATTAATAATTGTATTTTTATTTTATTTATATATATAGAATTAATTAAATTAATAGACTATTTACAGATGATGATCGGCTTTTTTTATCCAAAAGCGCAATATTTGCGCATCTATACTTTTCCTCAGGTGCGCATTTCGTGCGCACCCGAGATATCTTGATTGACTACTCCGGCGCGACTGTCTTTTCAACCGCGAGGTTTTTCACCCAATGCTCTTTTTTCAGCCACCACATCGCCAGGAAGGTTTTCGGGAAGTCCGACAGTTTCGCCACGCCATAGAGAAGGACAGGCCCCCAGGAACTGATCCGCGAGATTATGATGGCCGCGGGAATGAAAATCGCGTAGCTGATCCCCACGTCGACCCACACGCCCATGAGGGTATCGCCGCCGGCCCGAGACACGGCGAACTGGGCGTTGAGGAGGCACCAGAGCGGAAGGTAAGCGGCTATGACGAAGACAAGCCCTATAGTCACTTTTTTGGCTTCCCCGGAAAGATTGCCGAAGACCAGGGGAATGCCGAGGGTCGAAGCGCTTGCCACGAGACAGGCCGCCAAGCCGAGGATGACCGACCCCGATTGTATCCAGCGGGCTTTCTCCCTGGCTTCGTCCAGTTTTCCCGACCCAAGGGTGGATCCGACGATGATGCCCGTCGCGGCATGGATAGCCGGGAACACGAGAAACATGATGTTCGCTATGGTCCAGCCCGCGGCCATGCCCGCCACTGTCTCGGCCCCGCCCCTCCCGTTGTAGAGAGCGGTGATGATTGTCTCCGATACGACCCAGGCGGTTTCCGAGAAAAGCATCATGCCCGATTTCGAAAGCACTTCTCCGAAGAGCCTTCGGTCTATGCGGAACAGCGCCGAAAGCTTGAATCCGAATCCCGGCTTCTTGCGCCAGAGCATGGCGGCGAAAGCGAGAGCTTCCACGACACGCGCGATAACCGTTGCGATGGCCGCCCCGGTGACTTCCAGCCTCGCCGCGCCGAGATTGCCGTATATGAGCATCCAGTTGAAGAAGGTATTGACGAGGGCCGCGCAGACCGACACGAGGAGCGGCACCTTGGTGACGCCGGTATCGCGGAAGGAAGTGCTCATCGCCGAAGAAAGGCCGATCGGGATGAAGCTGGGGGCCACCGCCCGAAGGTACTTAGCGCCCTCCCTTACGATTTCCTCCCCCTCCGAATTGCCGCCCAGCATCATCCGTATCAGGGGTTCCGCGAACAACAGGCAGATGAGGGTATACAGGGCGGAGATGCCCAATGCCAGGATAAGCTTGAACCTGAAGGCCTGGCGCATCCCTTCCTTGTGGCCGGCTCCCCTGTGCTGGGAAAGATAAATGCCTCCCGCGGCGCATATCGTATTGATGATGACGAGATAGATGAAGTTGATCTGGTTGGATACGTTCACTCCCGCCATCTTGGAGTCGCCAAGGGCGGCCACCATGAAATTGTCGATAAGGGAGACAAGTCCCGTCAGGAGGGTCTGGATCATTATGGGAATGACCACCACGAGCGCGCTGCGATAGAATTTTGCGGGTCCGAATAGAGCTTTCATCAGTTTCCTTTGTCCAGGTCGTATTCTTTTATCTTATTGAGTAAAGTACGCCTTGTTATCCCCAACTCCACCGCCGTTTTCTCCCGGTGGTTCGCGTTGCGGCTCAATGCCTCGATGATGGCCTGTTTTTCCATCGTCTCGAGAGTCCTCGCCGCGCCAATTCCGCCTATCGCTCCGGCAGCCTTTTCGACGCCTTCGCCCCGAAGACCGGGTCTCGTATCCCTAGGCGAAATGAACTCGAAATCGCGGGACTCAAGCACGTCGGCTTCGGTGAGGATGCACGCCCGCTCGATCGCGTTCTCCAGTTCGCGGATATTTCCGGGAAAATCGTAGCGCATGAGAAAATCCATAGCCTCGCTCCCGATGCCCTCCACCTTCCTTCCCATATCCGAAGAAAAGCGCGAAAGAAAGGCCCCGGCAAGCAGGGGAATATCATCCCGACGTTCCCGCAGCGGAGGCAGCCGCACCCTGATCACATTGATGCGATAATAGAGATCCTCCCTGAACCGACCTTCCTTGACTTCCTTTTCGAGATCGCGATTTGTGGCGGCCACGACCCGTACCTCGATGGGCGTGCCTTTAAGCGAGCCCAATCGCTGTACCTTGCGTTCCTGCAGGACACGGAGCAGCTTTACCTGCAGGTGGAGGGGCAACTCAGCTATCTCGTCGAGAAAGAGCGTTCCGCCCTGGGCGCTTTCAAAGAGGCCTTGTTTCCGGGAATCCGCTCCGGTGAAGGCGCCTTTCTCATAGCCGAAAAGCTCGCTCTCCAGAAGGTGTTCGGGAAAAGCTCCCATATTGATGGGCACGAAAGGTCCCTCGCGTCTCGAAAGGTTGTGGACGAGACGGGCGGCCACTTCCTTGCCGGTTCCGCTCTCCCCCGTGAGGAGAATTGTAGCGCCCGAAGGAGCCGCCTTGCCGAGGATCCTCACGATTTCCTTCATTTTCTGGCTCTCGCCTATCATCTCTCCGGTGGCTTTTTTCCCGCTTTTTCCCGCCCTGAGCGACAGCGTGAGGCGATGATTCTCCACCGCTTTCTTTATGCGTATGAGTAGTTCGTCGGGGTCGAAAGGCTTGACGAGATAGTCATAAGCGCCGGTCTTCATCGCCTCGACGGCGTCGCGGATTTCACCATGCGCCGATATCATGATGACGGGAATGTTCGGCCCTTCTTCCTTCACCCAATGGAGCAGCTGCATGCCATCGAGTCCGGGCATCCTCAGATCGGAGACGAGAGCGTCATAAGCCTGTTCCTCGAGCTTCTGCCTCCCAGTCTTTCCGTCCAAAGCGATGTCGGCTTCGATCCCGTCCGGTCCGAAATAATCCTTGAGCGAAAGGGCAAGCTGTTTTTCATCGTCCACTATCAGAATTCGCATCACCGCATCACTCCGTTTTTTCCCTTAATCGCATTGAATTTAATGAATCTGCGCTTATACTCAAAGATATGAAAAATAAAACCGATGCCTCCCGAAGGGATACATCGCAGTTCACGCGCACTGCCGTCGTGTCCGGTCTGTTCTATCCCGCGTCCCCGCAGGAACTCGCGCGGAGAATAGGCACCCTGCTGAACGAAGCGGCCCCTCGGACGGATCGTTGCGCCGCGATCGTCAGCCCCCATGGGAGCATCGATTATTCCGGCGCCATGGCCGCAAGGGCATGGAAGGCGGCCGCCGATGGCGATATCGATACTATCGTAATCGTGAGTCCTTCGCATCGAAGCTTCGAGCCGGGCATCTTCATGCCGGAAGCGCACGATTTTTCCGTTCCCACCTGTACTTTCCAAGTCGACAGGACCGCGGTCAAGCAGCTGCTTCATTGTAGCACAAGCCTCAGCCTCAGCGATATTCCCCATTTCGAGGAACACTCGATCGAAATGCAGCTTATCTTCGCCGCGCATTGTTTTCCCAAGGCCCTGATCCTGCCCATCATCGTCTCCGGCGCCGACGACCAGACGCTCGATGGGCTTTTCTCCAATCTGCGATTCATACTGGGCGGACGCCTGGAATCGACCCTTTTCGTGCTCACCACCAATCTGGCCGTCGACGAGGACGCCGTGGCCTGTCTCAGGCGGAGCGGCGCCATCGTGGAATCCATCGAAAAAAGGGCGATGGAGGAGCTGCGCGCATTCTGCGATTCGGCTCCTTCTTTCTGCGGAGGCAGGATAATTGCCGGATATATGCGTTCGGCGCTTTCCTCGGGAACCAAGCCGCTCCTCTACGGGCTGAGCAGCTCGGCCGTTCTCGCCGAAGCGGGCGAACCTATCGTCGGCTACGCCGCAATGGGCTTTGCGAGGATATAGCCATGGATCTAGTCTTATCGCTCGATGAGAAGCGCGCGTTATGCGCCATCGCCAGGGAGAGCATAGAAGCGCGCCTGTTTCATAGGGCTCAGGCGATGCCCGCCTCGGGGAAAGGCTTCCGCCGGCGCGCGGGCGCCGCGGGGTCTACGGGTTCCGCGGTATCCGCGGGAGCCTTCGTGACGCTGCATGAAAACGGACAGCTTCGCGGCTGTATCGGCCGCATGCGCAGCGAATTGCCGCTCGACGAGACCATAAGCGAGATGGCTCAGGCCGCCGCCTTCGAAGATCCCCGCTTCGACCCGGTCAGCCGCGCGGAAATCGCCGACATCACGATAGAGATCACCGTGCTGGGCATTCTGCGAAAAATCGCCTCCGCCGAAGAAATCGTCGTGGGGAACCATGGAATCTATATCATCGCGAGAGGAAGGTCGGGAGTCCTCCTCCCCCAGGTCGCCACGGAATATGGATGGAATCGCCTGGAATTCCTGGACCATGTATGCCTCAAGGCGGGGCTTCCACCAAGGGCATGGCAGGATGCGGATACGCAGCTTTTCATATTCGAGGGAATCGTGTTCGGCGAAAGCGATCCGGAGATATCAGGGTTTTCTGGCTGATCCTTTGAGCATTTTCTTGATCTTCTTGAACCAGAACAGGCGCAAGGCTTCAGCCTTTCTGAAGAGGTCATAGCCAAGGGGCAGCAGGGGATAATCCACGCATCCGACGCGATGCACGATTTTTCCGCCAAAACCCGTCTTGAAGAAATAAAGTCCCGCCATCGGATGGTGGGGATCTTCGTCGGGCGGAATTCCGAAAAAATCATAGTCGACGCAGCCTTCCGCTTTGGCGGCCTGGATGGCCTTCCACTGTAGACCGTAGGCAGGCATCAGGTTGCGTTTTTCGCCCGAGGAAGCGCCGTACAGATAGGTCGCGTGTCCGCCCTGGAAGAGCGTGATGATCGAGGCCAGAGCCTCTCCCTCATGTCGCGCCACCCAAACCGAAAGCTTGGGAGAAAGCGAATCCGACGATTCATCGGCGTCTTTGGCCGTGGCAAAAAGGTTTTCATAGTAAGCCAGGGGGTGGATGGCAATGCCGTCCCGCTTCGCCGTTTCCAGATAGAGGGCATAGAATTCACCCAGCGCCGCGGCGCCTTCCCTGCTTATTACCACGCCCTTCTTTTCCGACAGCTTGATGTTGTAGCGCCACTTCGGTTTCATCTCCGAAAGGATTTCATCTTCCGGTCTTCGCAGGTCGAGGAGGACGGTATCCGGCACCTGGACCGCCGTACCCCGCCTCAATTTCCCCTCGCCCTTCCCTATTGCGTCGAGAAGGAGCCTGCCAGCGGCGCCTTCTCGATCCCAAGCGAGGTCGAAGCGCAGAAAGAGTATCTTTTCCTTTATGGCGGCCGCTATCGTCGCGGCAAGGGATTCGAGATAAGCCGAAGGAGCGGAAATTTCGGGAGTCAGAACCGGAGCGTGAGGAACATAGGCGAAGCTGAATCCAAGCCTAAGCGGGCGGACGAGAACGACGATATCGCCGTCGCCCTTTCCGTCCGCCGCGGCCGCGCGATTCCCTTCAGGTTTGCCGCCGGGAAAAGTATAGACCTTCCAGCCCGTCCTTTCCTTGAAACGGGCCCAGAAGGAGCTCTGCATGAAACTCGGGCTTAGGCTTAGGCTTAGGCTGGGGCTCGGACTCGGGCTCGCGGAGCTCTCGTCGCCGCTGTCACCATCTGCCGCCGGCAAGGTTTTTTCGTCCAAAATCAGCCGATCTCGCCGTCGAGCACGGTCTGGAGCTTGAGCGGATTGCCGTCGACGCTGAGACGGGCGGAACCTGCCTGGGCATAGCCGGACTTGGCCGCCAGCGGTACGGAGAAGAAAGCGTCCACGTCGATCTGGGCTTCGGCGGGACCTTCGGCTTTCATCCCTTCAAGCGAGACGGGCGTTCCCGGCGCGGCCCAGGGAGCGCTCAACACCTCCACCGCTTCCTTGCCGTCTGGTCCGGAAAGCGATGCAGCGAGAAGCATTCCCTTCGACTCCACACCTCGCAGTTTCGCGGGCTTCAGGTTGTCGACGAGGATGATGTGCTTGCCGAGGAGTTCCTCTTCTTTATAGAAAGGCACGAGGCCGGATACGATCACGCGTTCTACGCCGGAGCCGTCGTCGAGGGTTTCAATATAGAGCTTGTCCGCCTTGGGATGGCGTTCTATCTTGACGATTTTCGCCACCTTAAGGGCGATGAGCTTAAGAAAGCGCTGCTCCACGGGCAAATCCGCGTAGGGTATAGCCTTGGGAGCCGGTGCTTCCTTGGCGGCGGGCGCGTTTGCAGCGGCCGCGTTTGCTGCGGACGCGTTCACAGCGGCCGCGGGCTTGGCGTCAGGGGCAGGTGCCTTGGCGTCGGGGGCTGGTACCTTCACGTCAGAGACCGGCGCCTTCGCGTCGCCTGCCGCTAAATCCCTGTCGGCTCTTTCCTTCTGCGAGCCCGAATAGCGCTCGCGCAGGGTCGCGATATATTTTTCATCCAGCTTGGCGAACAGCACGTCGGGTGTCTTCACTTCCGAAAGCCCCTCCGTCTTGCCGAGGACGGACCAGTCGAGGCCGCCTTGGCCCAGTTTCTGCCCAAGCATCGCCGCGAGCTTTTCGGCGGCGTGGGGCATATAGGGCTGGGTGAGCACGGCGATGTCCCTGAGGATGTAGCAGAGGTCCGACACGAGGGAGGCCGCCGCTTCCGGATCGGAAATCCTGGTTTTCCACGGCGCGCCGTCCTGGAAACGCTTGTTCGCGATATCGGACAGCTCGAAAATGGCGCGGAAGGCTTCGCGCAGGTCAGCCCTCTCCAGGGAAGCGGTGATTCTCGCCTCGATCTCCTTCGCCCTTTCCCAGAACTCCGCATCGGGCTTGCCTGCGGGGATCGCTCCCTCGTAGTAACGCGAGACGAAGGTCAGGGTGCGGTTGGCCAGGTTGCCGAGGTTGCCGATGAGTTCGCCGTTCACTTTTTCCAGGAAATCGGACCAGGTGAAGGTGTAGTCCGAAGTCTCGGGTCGGTTCCAGAAAATATAGAATCGCCACACGTCGGCCGGGATGCCGGTCTCCATGACGTCGGTGCCGAAAACGCCGATTCCCTTGGATTTCGAGAACTTGCCCGATTCATAGTTCAGGTATTCGCTCGACGACATGTGGTGAAGCATCGTCCAGTCCCGTCCGGAGCCCAGGAGGCTGGAGGTGAATATGACTGTATGGAAGGGAATGTTGTCCTTGCCGATGAACTGGAAGAGGTCGACGTTCTCGGGATTCTGCCACCAGGATTTCCAGTCGAAGCCCTTTTCGGCCGCGAGTCCCGCCGTCATCGAAATGTAGCCGATGGGGGCGTCGAACCAGACGTAGAATACCTTGTCCTCGTAGCCTTTCAGGGGAACGGGAATGCCCCATTTCAGGTCCCGGGTGATGGCGCGAGCCTTGAGGCCGTCCCTCAGCCAGGCCTGGGTCATCTGGACGGCGTTGTTGGACCAGAATCCCTTCTCGCTCGCTTCCCTGATCCAGGGTTCGAGCTTGGGCTTAATGGCCGGCAGGTCGATGTAGAGATGCGTCGTGGCCTTGAGATGAGGCGTGGCGCCGCAGCTGGAACATTTGGGGTTGATGAGCTCGGTAGGCTCGAGAAGCTTGCCGCAGTGCTCGCACTGGTCGCCCCGGGCACCGTCGTAGCCGCAGGAGGGACAGGTTCCTTTGACGTAGCGGTCGGCCAGGAACCTTCCGCAGGAATCGCAGTACAGCTGTTCTATGGTCTGGCTTTTTATGTAGCCGTTCTTTTCGAGATCGAGGAAGATCGATTGCGTTATGGCGGTCTGTTCTGGCGCCGATGTGCGCCCGAACTTGTCGAAGGAGATGCCGAACCATGAATAAATATCGCGGTGGAGGGCGTGGAATCTGTCACAGAGCTCGCGGGGAGTAATGCCCTCTTCCTGCGCCTTCGTCTCGGTGGCGGTGCCGTATTCGTCGGTTCCGCAGATATAGAGGGTATCGTAGCCCCTCAGGCGGCAGAATCTGGCGAACACGTCGGCCGAAAGTACTTGTATGAGGTTCCCCAGATGGGGGACGTTGTTCACATAGGGCAGCGCCGAAGTGATTAGTCTGCGTTTCATAACTCAGCACAATATCCACGCCATAAGGGGGTGTCAAGAATGCGGGTGCGTGATACTATTATTGCGATATGGTCGTATCCATGCTTCTGCTTATCGTGGAGCTGCCGGAAACCACGAGCATCAAAGACAAGCGCAAGGTGATTTCCGGGATGAAAAGCAGGATGCAGAGGAAATTCCGGCTTTCCTGCGCGGAAGTCGATCTCCAGGATTCGCTCGGCTTCGCCGAAATCGGCGCGGCGATCGTATCCAACTCCCAGACCTTCGGGGAGAAGGTTCTAAACGAGGCGGTGAGGTTCGTGGAGGACGGTTTCCCCGTGAACATCTATGAAGCGCAAATTCATTCCGAGGTATATGACTGACATTATGAAAGGGGACACGATGATTTCCAAAAACTGCAGGGCCGTCCTTGGCTGCCTCGCCATGATGATTCTGATGACTTCCTGCGTCGGCATCGATACGAAGGTCAAGATTTCGGAGAATGGTTCGGGGAAAGTCACCGCCGAGTACAGGCTTTCCGAGGAACTTGTCTCCTTCGGGGAACTGGAGGCCAACAAGGCCATGCTTCCCGTCCCGCTGACGAGGGCCGATGTAGAGAACAGCCTCAGGGGCGTAAAGGGATTGGCGCTGGATTCGTGGTCCAGCAGAAAGGATGGCACGGACCTCCTCATCAAGACCGTGATATCCTTCGACAGTCTGGACGCCTTCATGCGCTATCTGGATCCTAAGGGAGAGCTCGCGAAGCACAGCCAGGACTCGAGCGGGCACCATATCGTCTTCACCGTGGGCGAGAGCCTTCCCACCTTCGATGCCGACATGAAGCAGATCGCCCAGGAAGCCTTTGCCTCCTATACCTTCAAATTCGCCGTCGAACTGCCCTCGCCCATCAAGGAAGCGACATCACAGCATCCGGCCGTCGCGGTGCGGCAGGAAGGCAATACGGCGATCTTCGAAGGGCAGATGAAGGACATTGTCGCGAGCGAAATCCCCCCGTCAATGAGGCTTTCCTGGTAGGAATTTTGCCCTTACAAGTTTGCCGGCACCCTTTCTGCCTATTTCCTGCGCCACCCTGCGCACTTCCTCCGATTTGCCGTTTTGGGGCGCGAAGAGCTGGCCTTGGAGACAGGCGCCTTTCTGGAGCCTGTGCAGACCAGCGCCTACGAGACGCAGGGGATTTTTTCCGTCCCAATTCCTGTCGAGCAGCATGATCGCGTCGTCGTAGATTTCGTCGGCGGAGGAATAAGGTTCCGCTTTCGTGCACTGCCGGGAGATCGACGAGAAATCGCCGAAACGAAGCTTGAGGTCCAGCGTGCAGGACCAGGTTCCTTCATCGCACATCCGGGCCGCCAGATCGTCGGCGAGCATGCGCAGTACGTCGCACACCGCTTCCCTGTCTGTGGTATCCCTCTCGAACGTGCGCTCGCCGCTCATCGACTGCGACTTGGTCTCGCCCGAAAAAATTCCAGGATCCTCGCCCCTCGCCGCGGCGAAGAGAAATGCCGCGCCGGCCTTTCCGAACTTCGACTCCAGAATGGAAAGCGAGATTTCCTGAAGTCCGGCTATCGTGGTAATTCCTATATCCTTCAAGGATTTTCTGGTTTTCTCGCCGGCCCCCCATAATTTTTCCAGAGGGAGCGAACTCATGAACTCCATTTCGGAGCCCTCGGGAACAAAGACGAATCCATCGGGTTTCCGGATTCCCGAAGCGATCTTCGCCACATATCGGTTGGCGCTTGCGCCTATCGAAACGGTCAGCCCCGTTTCATCGAAAATATTTTTCTTTATCGCAGCCGACGCGCTCTCCGGTCCGCCCCATAGGCGTTGGGTTCCCGTCATGTCGAGCATGGCTTCGTCTATGGAAATCTGCATGGTGTCGGGAGTGAAACCCGTCAGAATGTTCATTATTTGCCGGGAAACCTCCGAGTATCGCCGCATCCGTACCGGAAGATAAATGCCTTGGGGACAAAGCTTGAAAGCCTGGGAAATGGGCATGGCGGAATGCAGGCCGAACGCTCTGGCCTCGTAGGAACAGGTCGAAACTACGCCGCGATGTCCCGGCGCCGCGCCGACTATCAGCGGTTTTCCCTTATATTCGGGATGGTCGCATTGCTCCACCGAGGCGAAAAAAGCGTCGAGGTCGACGTGGAAAAATATATGCTTCACGCAAATATCATGTACCCGACGAAGCTGTTTAAGTCAATGGCGAAGGGCTGGATCGCATAACGCCATCCGCGCTTTCTTGACATAGAGCTTTCTTTCTATTAGTTTACTCCAGTGTGATTTGAACTAAGCAAATCGCTTTTCATGCGAAGCATTGCTTCGCGATTCATTTTCCTTTCGGAGGATATGCCTAATGGCTAAAAAGAAATTCGTGTACGCGTTTGGAAGCGGTATCGCAGAGGGCGCCGGAATGAGCAAAGACATTCTCGGCGGCAAAGGCGCCGGACTCATGGAGATGACCAAGATCGGTCTTCCCGTTCCCGCCGGCTTTACGATCAGCATTCCCTCCTGTGAGGAGTATTTCAAGGCCGGACGCAAACTCCCGAAGGCGATCGTCGACGAAGTGAAAACCGCCGTCATAAAGCTGGAAAAAATGGTCGGCAAGAAACTCGGCGATTCCAAGGATCCCCTCCTCGTCTCCGTCCGCTCAGGCGCGGCGCGCTCCATGCCCGGCATGCTCGAGACTATCCTCAACCTCGGCCTCAACGACGAATCCGTTCAGGGTCTCGCCGCCGTCACGAATAATCCCCGTTTCGCCTACGACAGCTACCGCCGCTTCATCCAGATGTATTCCACCACGGCCATGGGGCTTTCCAAAGAGCCTATGGAAGAAATGCTAAGCGAGATGAAGAGCAAGCTCGGATTCAAGAACGACACCGAACTCAGCGCCGACAACCTCAAGGAACTCTGCGAGGAATTCAAGGCGTTTTATAAGAAAAACAAGAAAGATGATTTCCCGCAGGATCCGATGGAACAGCTCTGGGGCGCCATCGACGCCGTCTTCAATTCATGGGAAGCGGACAAGTCCGTAACCTACCGCCGCGTCGAGAAAATCACCGACCTCAAGGGCACCGCCGTGAACGTCGTGCAGATGGTGTTCGGCAACAAAGGCGACAACTCCGGCACCGGCGTATGCTTTACCCGCGACCCCAACTCCGGCGAGAACGTTTTCTACGGTGACTGCCTCATCAACGCCCAGGGCGAAGATGTCGTCGCGGGAATCCGCACGCCCATGAAGCTCGCCGAACTCGGCACCAAGCTTCCCAAGGCTTACAAACAGCTACTCAAGGTCCGTAAGACCCTCGAGAAGAACTTCAAGGAAATGCAGGACCTCGAGTTCACGATTGAGGACGAGAAGCTCTACATGCTTCAGTGCCGCACCGGCAAGCGCCTTCCCTCCGCGGCCTTCAAGATCGCGGTGGATATGGTCAACGAAGGACTCATCACAAAGGCGGAAGCCATTTCCCGCATAAGCCCCGAGCAGATCGAGGGCGTCTTCTATCCCATCATCGACGTCGCCGCCACCGGCGCCGCCAGGCTCAAGGAACTGAAGCTCGCCACGGGCATCGACGCCGTCCCCGGCGCCGCCGCGGGCAAGCTCGTGTTCAACGCCGCCGACGCCGAAGCCATGGCTCTGGCCGGCGAGAAGACCATTCTCATCCGCCGCGAAACCAGCCCCGAAGACGTCGGCGGCATGTTCGCCGCCCAGGGCATCCTCACCGCGACTGGCGGCAAGACATCCCACGCGGCCGTCGTGGCCCGCGGATGGGGCAAGTGCTGCATCGTCGGCTGCGAAGCCCTCGATATCGACGAGAAGGCCAAGACCGTAAAAGTCGGCGGCAAGATTCTCAAACAGGGCGATGAAGTGACCATCAACGGCACCACCGGCGACGTATTCATCAGCGCTCTCCCCCTGAAAAAGCCCGAACAGACCAAGGAATTCAAGACGCTGCTTGGCTGGTGCGACGAAATTCGCACCCTCAAGGTCCGCACCAACGCGGACACGCCCCACGACGCTCAGAAGGCTGTCGAGCTCGGCGCCGAAGGCATCGGCCTCTGCCGCACCGAACACATGTTCTTCAAGGATTTCAAAGTCCCCGCCAATTCGGAAAAGCGCCAGCTCGCCATCCAGGAAATGATCATCGCCGACGATGTCGAAACCCGCAAGAAGGCGCTCGCCAAGCTCCTTCCCTTCCAGCAGGGCGATTTCGAGGGCATCTTCGAGGCCATGAACGGCAAGCCCGTCACCATCCGCCTCATCGATCCTCCCCTTCACGAGTTCACGCCCAAAGATGACGCGGGCGTCGACAAGCTCGCCAAGATCACCGGCAAGACCCCCGAATTCATAAGGATGCGCTGCGACCAGCTCCATGAGTCCAACCCCATGCTCGGCCACCGCGGATGCCGCCTCTGCATCACCTATCCCGAGATTCTCGACATGCAGGTGACCGCCATCATCCAGGCCGCCGTCAACATGGAGAAGAAGGGCATCAAAGTGCTCCCCGAGATCATGATCCCCCTCACCATCGACAAGAAAGAGTTCAAGATCCTCGCCGATCAGACGAGGGGCGTGGCCGATCCCATCATCGCCAAGGCAAAATCCAAGATCACCTACATGGTCGGCACGATGATCGAGATTCCCCGCGCCGCCCTCCTCGCCGACGAGATCGCCGAGGAAGCGGAATTCTTCTCCTTCGGGACGAACGACCTCACCCAGATGACCTTAGGCCTCTCGCGCGACGACGCCGGCCGATTCCTCCCCGATTATGTTAAGGCCGAGAAAGAAGGCGGAAAAGAGATCTTCGCGAACGATCCTTTCGTAAGCATCGACCAGGCAGGCGTGGGCAAGCTCGTGAAAATGGGCATAGCCGGCGGCCGCTCGACGCGCAAGAATCTCAAGGTTGGCATCTGCGGAGAACACGGCGGCGAAGCCAAATCCGTCAAGTTCTGCCACGCCGCGGGAATGAACTACGTTTCCTGCTCGCCTTTCCGCGTGCCTATCGCCCGCCTAGCGGCCGCCCAGGCCGTGATCGAGGAAAAAGCCGCTGCCAAGGCCGTCAAGACTGTAAAAGCGCCGGCTAAAAAGGCAAGCTCCGCCGCCAAAAAAGTCGCCGTGAAAGCGGCCGACGTCAAGGCAAAACGCGGCAGACCGGCCGCCAAAGCCGAAAAAGCCATGGCCCCGGCCAAGGCATCGAAAACCCTCAAGGCAGCCAAAGTCTCCAAGACCGGCGCAAAACCGGCGGCGAAAGCCCCCGCCAAGAAAGCCATTGCCAAGAAAGCCGCTGTCCGAAAAACCCCCGTCAAAGCGGCGGTTAACGAGGTTAAATCGACTCGAGGAAGAAAGCCGACTGCAGTAAAAGCGCTGTCGACCAAGACGCCCGCCGTCAAGAAGACGGTCAAGACCGCCGCCAAGGCCGCAGTCAAGACCGCTGTGAAAACAGCAGCCAAAACTCCGGCTAAAGCAGCCGCGAAGACCAAGAAAACCGCGGCGGCGGTTTCCACGAAACGCCATGTTGGCAGGCCCAAGGGAACGTCCAAGAAATCATGAGGCTTGATGGCTCCATGTAGAAACTAAAAAAGGGTTGTCCGGAAACGGACAACCCTTTTTTTATTCCGGCGACCTCGCCTCGGCAATTTTCCTAAAAAAGTTTTTTGGAATCGAGGAGGATAGTGATGGGGCCCTCGTTCACGTAGGCGACGCGCATGATTTCCCCGAAGCGGCCTGTCTCGACACGGATTCCCCCGGCCGAGAGCGATCGGCAAAAATGTTCATAGAGGCTGAAAGCCGCATCGTTTCCGGCCGCGTCGGAGTAAGACGGCCGCCTTCCCTTCCTCGCGTCCGCATAGAGGGTGAACTGGGAAACCGCTAAAACCCCATAGCCGAGATCGACGAGGGATAGATTCATTTTTTCCTCATCGTCCATGAATATCCGGAGATGGGCGACCTTGTCCGCCAGGTATTCGGCGTCCGTTTCGGAATCGTCCTTGCCCACGCCCAGATACACAAGAAGCCCCTGATCGATGGCTCCGGCGATAGCGACGTTATCGGCCTCCCCTATTGTCACGCTCGCCGAGGATACTCTCTGTACGACGGCTCTCATCGCTTCGCCCTCTTGGGGAAAGCTTTCGACGCCTTCGCGTTCACGATCGGGACGAGACTCAACAGACGGCCCCCTTCCTGTATGCGTTCCGCATGTCGCGGACGACGGAATCCCTGTCTTCGGCATTGAAAAACGCCGAGCCGACGACAAGCACCTCGGGACCGGCCTCTGCGACTTCGGCGATGGTCGAAGGGCCTATGCCGCCATCGGCCGAGATCAGGAACTCCAGCTTCATGGAAGAACGCATGTCCTTCAGGCGCTTGATTTTCTCCAGGCAGAAAGGAAGGAGCTTCTGTCCCCCATATCCCGGATTAACCGTCATGATGAGGACAAGATCGACGAAAGGAAGCAGTTCGACAATGGACGACAGCGGGGTGGAGGGAACGATCGAAAGACCTGCCTTTTTTCCGCACTCCCGAATGGTCTGGATCGCGCGATGCGCATGGACGCATGCCTCCGCGTGGAAGGTAATGATGTCGGCGCCGGCTTCGGCGAATTCCGTAATCATCCGTTCCGGCTCTTCCGTCATGAGATGAACATCGAGGGGGAGCGTTGTTCGGGCGCGGATATCCGATACCATCTTCGCGCCGAAGGTGATGGGCGGCACAAAACGCCCATCCATTACGTCCAGGTGAATCCAGTCCGCTCCGGAACGCCTCACGGCTTCAAGGCCGGAAGAAATGTCCGTAAAATCGGCGGAAAGGATGGAGGGAGCGATCAAAGGAAAATTCATATCTGAATAGTAACATCATGGCCCGCAATTTTCCACCGGTTTTCTTTCCGTGAATTCATCCATCCTTCAACGAAAGCACGAAATCCTATCAACGATTGACTCTTTCCGCAACGATGGGTTAGTATGAAAAGATAGTGATGTTCGGAACTGGATGTACATGGTAAATCTAGATCGCGTCCCTTCGCTTCTGGCACTGGGATATGAATGCCTCAAGAACGCCGATCTCGGCAACGCTTCACGATTTTTCGACGAAGCGCTTTATGAGGATTTTGACAACGGCGAGGTCCTTTTTTCCATGAAGTGCGCCCAGTTCTGGCGCGAACGAATCGATGAGGCGGGCCTATTGGAGACGCCGCTTCTGAAAGGCGACCAGATCGTGGCGAGGTGGAAGACCTTCCAGTCTTTTCTCTCTAGGATCACCGGCGATTTCGAGATGGCGAAATACGCTTTCAGACGTATGGCCTTCAGCGTGGCCTTGGATTTTTTCCTGGCCATTCCCGATGAGGAAAAGACGGCCCTCGGTGCCGAATTCGATTTCCGTCTGGGAAGATGCAGGAAAGCGCTGGGCGATTACGAGACGGCTCAACAGCATCTTGAGCGGGCGGTGAAGTGCAGGAAGGATGAAGCGCGCTATCTGGCTGAACTGGCCGACTGCCACGCTCTTTCCGGAGAGCATCGCCAATCCAAGGTTCTTTTTCGGGAGGCTTTTTTTATTGGCCCCGACAAGATAGACCTCGAGTTGCTGGAATCCGATACGATCCACAAACTCGTCGAAATAGCGAAGGGAAAGGGATTTCCGGAAAAGGAAGTTCCTGAATGGATTCCGGTCTATGGCGAACTCACCGGTCTGTTCGGGGTAAAGCGCGAACTGGGCCCTTCGGAAAGCTCGCGGCTCAATTCTTCCATGTTCCAGCTGGAGAACGATCTCCGCGAGAATCCCGCGATGAGCGCCACGCTGAAGCCTCGCCTTCTGAACCGATATTTCTGGATTCTGGATCATTACGAGGCGTCCGGCGCCGAAAAGGCGCGGAGCGAAAAAATATTGCTGAAAATCCGGCTGCTCGATGAGGATATCTTCAAGCAGTATGTATCATAGAGAGGAGAACGCTATGGCAGAAACCCAGCTTGCTGGCAAAGTGCAAGAAATGCTCAACGAAGAGAAATGGACGAGATCGACGCTCCAGAACTATTCCGTCAACAGCCTGAAAGAGCTGGATGCACTTATCGAAGAGGCCGAAGCGAGCTCTGCCGTAGAAGAACTTTTCCAGGTTTGCGACGAACATCTCACGCAGACGAAGAGCAGCGTCATCGCTCTCTATGTGGCCGGAATCATCGCCCTGCGCAAGCAGCCTTCCGACGAATCCTACCTTTCGCAGCTCATGGATCTTTTCGCTGAAGGCAAACGCACGAACATCGTCGAGTTCGTATGCCTGAGGATTCTCGATTACGGCGAGAACAGGATCGCCCTGGCCCGCCTCGCGGAATGCTATGAGAGCGACGAGAAAACCGAAGAGCGTTATGCGACCTGGGAAAGGCTCATCAAGATAGACTACGAGGAAGCGGACATCGTCAAGATGATCGCCGAGCGCAAAGACAAGCTCGGGCTTCGCGAAGACGCGATCGACTTCTACAAGAAAGCTCTCCTGCGCTACATCAACAAGGGTCTGCCCACCAACGTGCGCGAGATATGGCTCAAGCTTGTCGATTATTGTCCCGAGGACATCGATTATTTCTTCCATGTCCAGAAAAAAATCGCCTCTGTGATTTCCCCGGACAAGGCCGCCATGCTGCTCATGGACCTCTACGCGAACTACAAGGCTAAAAAGGAATGGAGCACGGCCCTCGATATCCTGAAGCTGGTCATCGATTACGACGAGAAAAATCCCGCCATGCGCAAAGAACTCATCGAGTGCTATTCGGGCAAGTACGCCGGGCACTCCAGGCTCCAGGATTATCTCAAACTCTCCAATATCAACCAATCATACCGCGCCCTGCATGAAGCGATGGACGATTTCGAAAAGCACATCGTATTCGACGTTGGCAACTTCGTCTTTCACAGAACCTGGAACATCGGCCGCATCGCTGTAGTCAAGGGTGACGAGGTCACCATCGATTTCGCGAAGTCCAGAGGGCATAAGATGTCCCTGAAGATGGCCATCGACAGCCTCATGCCTCTTTCCAAGGATCATATTTGGGTGCTCAAGGCTATCTGGCCCAAGGATAAGCTTCGCGAGAAGATTAAGACCGATATCGTCTGGACGCTCAAGAACATCATAAAGAGCTTCGACAACAAGGCAGAACTGAAGCGCGTAAAGGCCGAACTCGTGCCCGCCGTCCTCACCGCCAGCGAATGGAACAGCTGGAGCGCCAAGGCCAAGGAAATTCTCAAGACCGACGCTTCCTTCGGCAACGCCGCCGACGATATCTCGACCTTCATCGTCAGGGACAGGCCTCTATCCTACGAGGAAAAAGTCTACATCCAGTTCAAGGCCGAGAAGAATTACTTCGACCGCGTCGTGTATTTCAGGGATTACATCGAGACCAACGATTTTGATTCGGATTATTTCTCTGAGATGCTCACCTATTTCCAGAGCTTCCTCAAATCCTACCAGTCGGTGGATGAGCACGTCATCGCCTCCTACCTCCTCCTGAAGGAACTCGCGACTAAGTACCCGAGACTCCAGCAGGGCGTTCAGATCAAGTTCGCCGATCTTTTCGCCCAGATAGACAATCCCCTGGCCATATACCTGAACCTCAAGGACAGCGATCTCAGGAACGCCTATATCCTGCACATCAAGAACTTCATCCCCAGCTGGCCGGAAATCTATATCAAGCTGCTGCCCTATGCCCGTTCCATGCGCATGCTCGACGCGCTCAAGACCGCTGGACATTCAGCCAAGCTCAAGAAGATGGGCATGGACATCGTCGAGAACTACAAGGACTACCGGGAAGCCTTCATCTGGCTCATCAAGGATCTCCGCGAGGAGCCCTGGTTCGCCGAACTCGGCATCGTGTACGAAAAGATACTCCTCACCCTTCTCCATATCCTCGACATCACGTTCAAGGAAATCGACAACCACAAGGACACCTCGGAAAACCGCAAGGTCAACAGGCTGGTCCAGAACATCCTCTTCAAGGAAAACGTGCTCGAGAAGTTCCTCCTCGAGACCAACATTGAAACCACGGAGCGCGTCTACGCCCTCCTCATGGACATCAAGGAAGTGGATCCCGCGATCAAGCTGAGCATCAAGCACAAGATTTCCGAGAAGTATCCCAACCTCCGCTTCTTCGGCGAAGAGGAAAAGCTCACCGTCTCGCGCGGGCTCATCGTCACTTCGGAAAAATATTCGGAAAAGCAGAAGCTCCTTCAGTCGATCATGGAAGTGGACGTGCCGCTGAACCAGAAGGAAATCGCCTTCGCCCTGTCCCTGGGAGATCTGCGCGAAAACGCCGAATACAAGGCCTCCAAGGAGAAGCAGGACGAGCTGAACGCCAAGGTCGGCAAGCTCAAGAATGAGCTGGAAAAAGCCCAGATCTTCGACAAATCCACGATCACGACCACGAAGATTTCCTTCGGGACGAAGGCGACGCTCGCCAACGAACTGACGGGCGAAAAGGAATACTACACGATCCTCGGCCCCTGGGAATCAGACCCGGCCAAGGACATCATTTCATACCTCTCGCCCCTCGGCAAAAAACTCTTCAACCATAAAGTGGGAGAGCGCCTGACCTTCGCGATACACGACAGGAAGTTCCAGTATCTCATCGAGAGCATCGAAGTGGCTGATCTTTGATAGCCGCGAAACCGCTCGAGTTAGCCGAACCGAACCGATAGGCCCGGGAGCCGATTCAATAAAAAAGCCGCTGAAAAGCGGCTTTTTTCATATTTTGAGCCGGCGGACCCCGTAGAGCCTTGCGCTCCAGTTGCCCTCATAGAGGCTGGAGATGATGACGCCCGTCCTAGCCCCCTCCGACGCTGAATGGATGAAGGTGCTCGCGCTCAGGGCGAAGCCCACATGATAGATCGCCTGATCGTAGGCGAACAGAAGGATATCGCCAGGTTCGATCGTCGCGGTTTTCTCGCCTACGGTCGAGTACTCGTCGCTGCGCCTCGGGAAGGGTCCTAGCTTCGGCACGGCCGCGTAGAGCACCCTGGAGACGAACCCCGAACAGTCGACCCCGGAACGGGAGGAACCGCCAAGCTGGTAGGGCGTCCCGAGCCAGGCCAGCGCCCCCGCGATGAGGGAAAGCCCATCCACAGCCGCCTCGTCGGGCAGGATAGTCCCCGTCTTGCCTACCTCCTCGCGGGGCTCGTTGAAATCGAGGCCCCTGACGGGCGGCAGCAGGTTGGAAATATCCACAATGGGAGGAGAAGCCGCCGACGGCAATTCCTGCGCATGTCCGTTGCCGAAGATGGGCCAGAACGCCAGCAGAAGGACGGCGACGCTCCGCTTAATTCTCATCCTCGACACTCTTCTGTCCTGAGTAACGCTTAAGGAATTCGGCGCGGAAGGCCTCGAACCGATCCTGAAGGATGGCGAGCCTGATGCTGCGCACGAGATCGCCGAGGAAATGGAGATTATGTCTTGTAGCGAGTATTGAATAGAGGATTTCCCCGTTCCGGTACAGATGGCGCAGATAGGCCCTCGAATGATTGAGGCAGACCGGGCAGGAGCACTCAGGATCTATGGGGGAGAAGTCGTGCTCATAGACCGCTTTCTTGATGACGATCTGTCCGGCTGAAGTGAATAAAAGGCCATTGCGCGCGGTTCTGGTGGGGTACACGCAATCGAAGACGTCTATGCCGTTGCGGACTGCCTCCAGTATGTAATCGGGCGTTCCTATGCCCATCAGGTAACGCGGTTTGTCCGAGGGGAGGAGAGCCGCCGTATGCTCGAGCATTTCATTGAAGACTTCTTTGGGTTCGCCCACTGAGAGTCCGCCTATGGCGATGCCGGGGAGATCCAGCTCGGCGATCCGCTCGACGCTTTCCTGCCTGAGGGCTTTGTAGAAATTGCCCTGGACGATGCCGAAGAGCTTCCCCTGGTAGCCATCCTCGTCCCTCGCCTTCTCCCAGGCCGTCTTGGCGCGGCGCGCCCAGGCATGGGTGAGGTCCATGTCCTTCTGCGCTTTCTTCTCATCCTCGCCCCAGGGCGAGCAGATATCCAGCTGCATCTGTATATCCGAATTGAAAGCCGTCTGGACTTCCACCACCTTTTCGGGGCTCAGAAAATGGCTGGAGCCGTCTATGTGCGAGCGGAATTTCACGCCTTCCTCGGTTATCTTCCTGAGCGGAGAGAGCGAAAACACCTGGAAGCCGCCCGAGTCGGTGAGGAAGTTGCCCTTCCAGCCCGAAAAACCATGCAGCCCTCCGGCGGCCTTGATGAGTTCGTGGCCGGGCCTGAGATAGAGGTGATAGGTATTGGCGAGGATTATCTTAAAACCCATGGCCTGCAGGTCTTCCGGCGGAACTGCCTTCACCGTCGCGTTGGTACCCACGGGCATGAAAGCGGGAGTCTGGACAATCCCATGAGGAAGATGGATCTCACCGGTCCTTGCCCGCGAACCCGAGTCCCTGTGCCCTTCGACGAATATTCGGGAATTGATCATTCGCGATCCTTTATGTTTTAGCTTTCAGATAGCCCAGCGTCGAGACGACGATGAAGGCGACGGTAACGCTCCAGATGCCGAAACCGGGCGAAACCCAGCCGGTCTTGGATGAAAGCGCGCCGAGCATCTGAGCGACATAATATACCGTGGCGGTGTTGAGGCTGAAAAGGAGGCTCATCAGCAGCGAGTTCTTCCTGAAAAGCCCGGCGAAGGCGATGGAAAGCCCATAGACGATAAAAGGCGTGAAGATAAGGGAAAATCGCTTGTGGTATTCGGTTTGCGCCTCAACGGAGGGCAGTCCGGAATCCCGGAGCACCCTGATGTAAGACGCGAGTTCGGCGGTTTTCATGAGAGGGGGCTTTTCCCTCAATATTCCGAAGGAATCGGGTCCCTCGTTCAGGTCAGGGCGGGAATAATCAGCCTCGGTCTTTTCCGTCCATCCACCCGATGCCTGCCGGAAAAATATCCTCGCTTCCTGGAATTTCCAGCTCTCCCCCGTCCAGTCGGCGCGCGGCGACTGAATTCTAGCGAGGAACTCGCCCGAAGCATTCCTCTCGATAATATCTACATCCACGATTCTTTTGGCCGTGGGATCGTAGTATCCCACCCTGTAAACGAAGGAGCCTCCATCGGCCATGATCGTGATGTCCGATATCTGGCTGCCCTGCCCCTTTTGCCCTGTCATCGTCCTGAAGAGGCGGTCGCGCTCCGCCGAGGCCGGAATCGTAACCATGTCGTTCGCGACGAACATGGTTCCCGCCATGATGGCGGAAAAAGCCAGTATGGGAAGGCTCAGGCTCTGCACGCTGATGCCCGAACCCCAGACGACGAGCAGTTCTCCGTCGGCATGCATCTCGGCGAGGCTCAGGGTGATGCCGAAGAGGTAGGCGATGGGAAGCACTTCCGTGACATGGGCGGGAATTCCGGCGGCGAGCCAGACAAGGATGCCGCCAAGGGGAGCGTCCATGGCCAGAAGGCGCCACATGGAGGAGAAGAGATCGGCGAGCATCATTATCCCGACCAAAAAGGCTTCACCGCCCAAAAAGCGCAGCATGGTCTGCCTGAAGAGAAGTCGCCGCAGGAGTCTGGGACCGGTTCTCATATGCTTCGCCTCTGGCCTTTGTGGCGTATCACCCAGGCCAGGATAGCGGCAATCAGGACGAGGGCGTTGGGCGCCCACATGGCGAAGGCCGGCGAAATGCGGCTGCGCAGTCCGGCGGTCTGGCCGGCGAAGAGAAGGCCCCAGTAAAGCGTGGACAAAAGCAGCGCCATGCCGAAGCCGGCCGTTCTTCCGGCTCTTCTCGTCCCCAGTCCAAGGGGAAAGGCCAGGAGCGAAAAGAAAAAAGCCGCCGCTGGAATGGCGAACTTCTTGTTGTATTCGAGTTCATAGATTTGTAGCGATCTGTCCGAAGGAGGCGATGTCTGGACCTGACGAAGAACGGTGATGGATCGCTGGAGTCTCTTTTCGTTTTCCGAGGAATCCGGCCGGCTCTCGGGCAGAGAATCCTTCTGTCGGTAGTCATCCATCATGCGGGCTCTCGCTTCGGCGCTCTGTTTGGCCACATCTCTTTTCCGAGCTTCAAGGGTGCTTTTTTTCTTCCTCAGATTGACAAGCAGATCCCCGGAACTCATCTCCGAAGGGCTGTTGCCGGAAAAACCGACTATTGGCTCCTTGAGCACGAAACGATAGAACAACGTGTCGGCCCGGGAAACCGAAAACTTGTTGTCCTCGGCCAGGACGATGGAGTGTTCCAGTACATCGGTCATTTTTATGACCGCGTCGTTTCCGCTCGGATCTATGACGATGCTGGCCCTTCCCGCCGCCATGACCTTGTCGGCCGTTTTCCCGCCCGACTCGAAAAGGAGAATATCCCCTATGTCGCCGCTTTTTCCCGCTCCCGTCACGACCACGGCCTGCGAATAGCGCTTAACCGAAAAAGGCGTCAATTCGATGGAAGCCGAACGCGCGACGAGCTGGCCATAGACCTTGCGAAAAGCCACGGCGCTGCGAGGCAGGAAATAATCGTTGGCCGCGAAGGACAGGAGGGAGGCTACGAGGCCCATGACGAGAAAGGGAGCATAGAGCGCGGCCGGCGAAATCCCGACAGCGGAAAAAGCGAGTATTTCATTGTCGGTATTCATTCTGGCCGATGTCATGAGGGCGCCGGCCAGGGCGGAGAACGGGGCGGCGATGGCGACGACCGAGGGAAGGGAATACAGAAGAAGAAGGAGGGTCTGGTCCAGGGGGGCGCTCTTGGCAAGGATATCCTCGGCCAGGAGAAGTATCTGGTTTATGAAAAAGACGACAAAGAAGAAAAGAAAGGAAATAGCGAAGGAAAGGCAGAATTCGCGGACGATATAGAAGAGCGCGGTGAAAGGAAATCCGCGCGATATGGCCGCATCCGTCCTCCTTGCCATCAACGAAGACCTCCTGGGACTTGCCGGTGTAGCGCTTGCCGGCGCGCCGCCTGCTGGCGCGATGCCTGCAGGCGCTACACCTACTGGCGTTACGCCTACTGGCGTTACGCTCCGGTCGAGCCGAATCCCCCATCGCCGCGATCGGATTTTCCGATCGCCATTTCAGGCTCGAAGGCAGCCTCAGTATACCTTGCGATCACAAGCTGCGCTATCCTGTCGCCTGGTTCGATGCGCGCTTCAGCATTGCCCAGATTGACGAGAATCACCTTTATCTCGCCTCGATAATCCGAATCGATCGTGCCCGGGCTGTTGAGACAGGTGACGCCCTTCTCCAGCGCCAGCCCGGATCTCGGCCTGACCTGGGCTTCATACCCGGGGGGAAGCTCCATTCGAAGCCCCGTCGGAACGGCCCGTCTCTCCATGGGCATGAGCCGAATGGTCTCGGGTATGTTCGCATAGAGGTCGGCGCCAGCCGATCCCCTGGTTTTGTATTCGGGGAGCCGGGCTCCCTCGTCGAGGATTACCGGTACGCGGATCGAATCCATCTTATATCTCCTCCAGGCCGAGCGTCCGAGCCGTTCTGGGCTTTATGCTGCCGTAGGCGTAACGTCCCCTATGGGCCGATGCGAGCCGCCTCAGCAAGGCCGTGACATCGTCCATTTCCACGTTGAGGTACATTCGCCTCTCTTCCTCCATATCGGGAACCTTTCCCAGCGTCATATACCAGCTGGCCAGCCTTCTGATCCTGGATTCGGGATCCTCGAGGGAAAGGACGAAGCCGCCGGCCAGCCTCGATGTGGCTTCGGCCAGTTCCTCGTCCGAGAGCGGCGATGAAAGAGGGTATTCGTCTCTTCGTCCACCGCGTTCACGCACTCCACGAACTTCTTGTCTCCCGTCACCACTTGGACGGCGATGAGCGCCTCGGTACGGGAAAAAGACAGCGAGGACTGGACCGTATAGGCCAGACCTAGCTTTTCCCTCACCTTCTGGAAAAGCCTGGAGGTGGAAGCTTCGCCCAGGATGCCGTTGACGGTGCTCAGGCTGAAGAAATCCTTCATGGCGAGGGGGGCGTCGAGCTGGATAGCGTCGAAATAATAGACTTGCGAACTGGGGGCCTTCGTGTAAGCCCTGAAAGTCCTGGCGGCGGGAGTCCCCGGATACGCGAGGGGGAAAACCGCTCGGCCGGCGCCGTCGGCGCCGGCCGAGGCTCCAGTTGTGGCTCCTCCATCTGCGGTTCCGACCGAGGCACCAGCCGAGGCCGCGGCCTTAGCTATCGCCTCATCCATGAATTCCGCGAGTCCGGCCTCGTCAAAATCGCCCGATGCCGCGATTATCGCGTTCGAAACGGTGAACAGGCCGCGGTAGAAGTCGAATAGCCGGTCGCGGTCTATGGCTTCCACTTCGGCGCAGCTGCCCCCGATGGGCTTGGCGGCGGGATGGTTCGGCCAGAAATGGGCGAGGAAGGCATCGAAGGCGGTCTCCTCGACATCGTCCTCGATCTGCAGGATTTCCGAAAGGATCACCTGCTTTTCCTTTTCGAACTCCTGCGCGGGAAAGGTGGAGGAAAAAGCCACTTCCGCGATGAGTTCCGCGGCAAGGCGCCAGTCCTTGGAGGGAACGCAGCAGTAAACACAGAGGCAGTCGCGCTCGGTGAAGCCGTTGGCGTAGCCGCCGGTGCGTTCGATGGCCCGCCAGAGCGAGAAAGCGTCGTGCAGTTTCGTGCCCTTGAAGAGCATGTGCTCGACGAAATGAACGAAGCCCCGATTCATCGGGGCTTCATTCCTGGATCCGTAGGGAAACCAGATTGAGACGGTAAAACTGGGAGAATCCCGCCGGCTTTCGGAGAGCAGAGCCGCTCCTGCCGACAGGATTTTGGGTTGTATCATAAAAGCGTCAGATTCAGCGTCTGCGGGACGAATCCCTCCGGTCGTCAAACCTGCGAGGCTCCCTGGGACCGCGGTCGTCTCTCGGCGGCCTGTCGTCGCGGCTCTGGGGCGGCAGCTGTCCGTTCTCGTCGAGGGCTTCGAGCATGGCGAGGTTGAGTCTTCCCATGTGATCGATTTCCATGAGCTTGACCTTTACCGCGTCGCCTTCCTTGACCACATCGGTTACGCGTTCCACTCGGCCCTTGGCGAGTTTCGATATATGGCAGAGTCCTTCCTTGCCCGGCATGATCTCGATGAAGGCGCCGAATTCCATGACTCGCTTGACGGTGCCGTCGTAGATCTTCCCGATCTCCGGTTCCTCGACCATGCTCAGAACGGCGTCGCGCGCGTCATAGGCGGCTTTCTGGTTCTTGCCGTAGATGGTGACGGTGCCTTCCTCGTCGATATTGATCTGAACGTCGTACTTCTCGGACATTCCCTTGATGTTCTTGCCGCCCGGCCCGATGATGGCGCCGATCTTCTCCTGGTCCACCTTTACGCTGACGACCTTGGGAGCGTATGCGGAGATGTCTTCCGAGGGCACGGAGAGCGTCTTCTCCATGATGCCGAGAATGTGCATTCTACCGCGCTTCGCCTGGGCGAGGGCCTTGGTGAGGATTTCGGTGCTGACCGAGGAAATCTTGATGTCCATCTGGAAGGCGGTGATGCCGTCCTTCGTTCCGGCTACCTTGAAGTCCATGTCGCCGAGATGGTCCTCGTCGCCGAGGATGTCGGTGAGCACCGCGAAGCGGGTCTCGTCGGTGATGAGTCCCATGGCGATGCCCGCCACGGGTTTGCGCATCGGAACGCCGGCGCTCATCAGGGAGAGGGAGGAACCGCAGACGGTCGCCATGGAGGAGGAACCGTTGGATTCCAGGACCTCGGAGACGACGCGGATGGTGTACGGGAACTTGTCTTTGGGCGGGAGCATGACTTCGATGGCGCGGCGCGCGAGGCTGCCGTGGCCGATTTCGCGTCTTCCCGTTCCCAGACGTCCGGTTTCGCCGACCGAGAAGGGGGGGAAGTTATAGTGCAGCATGAAGCGGTCGCGACGATCGCCTTCGATGTCGTCCAGGATCTGCTCGTCGAGGATGGTTCCGAGCGTGGTGACGGCGAGGGCCTGGGTTTCGCCGCGCGTGAAGAGGGCCGAACCGTGGGTCCTCGGGAGAACGTTGATTTCGCAGGTGATCGGTCGCACGTCCTCGAGACCGCGGCCATCGACGCGCAGTCCCTTGTCGAGGATGCCGTTCCTGAGAATATGGTACTGGAGGTCCTCCATGAGGGCGGAGAAGAGCTTCTGCTGCACCTCGCTGTCGAGGACTTCGGCGAAGGCTTCCTGGGTCTGCTTGATGGCGGCGCGCACGGCCAGGTAGCGCTCCTGCTTCACTTTCACGAAGAGAGCGGCGGAGAGAAGCGGCGCCGCGAAAGCGCGGATTTCTTCTTCCTTGTTCAGGGTGACCTTGAGGGGCGCGAGGGGGAGCTTATCCTTGCCGGCGAGACCGCGAAGTTCCACGATCATGGCGCAGATCTTGGCGATAGGCTCCTTGGCGCACTCGATGGCCCCGATCATCTCCTCTTCGGAGACTTCGTGGGAGCCGCCCTCGACCATGGTGATGCCCGCCGCGGTACCCGAAACGGTGATCTCGAGTTTGGCTGTCTCGCACTGCTCGAAGGTGGGGTTGACGACGTACTTGTCATCGACAAGAGCCACGCGGACGGCCGCGATGGGACCGGCGAAGGGAATGTCGGAGATATGGACGGCCGCGCTGGCCGCGTTGACCGCCACGATGTCCGGAGGATTGACGTTGTCCGTCGAAAGGCAGGTCGGAACGACCTGGATTTCCCTGCCGAAGGCCTTGTCGAAGAGCGGGCGCATGGGCCTGTCGATGATTCGCGATACGAGGATTTCCTTGTCCTTGGGACGGGATTCCCTCTTGATGAATCCGCCGGGAATCTTGCCGGCGGCATAGTATTTTTCGTTGTACTCGACGGTGAGGGGAACGAAATCCAGGCCTTCCGTCACTTTTTCGGAGCAGCAGGCGGTCGCGAGGACGGCGGAACCGCCGTAAGTCGCGAATACCGCGCCGCCAGCCTGTTTCGCCATGCGGCCGGTCTCCAGGACCAGGGTTTCGTTGCCGATCTGGCAACTTACTGAATGTACCATTTTTCTTCCTTTTTACGGCCTAGACCGCAGATTCCGGGCAACCCCGGAACAACAGGAAAAGGCCCGTGCGCAAAGACTGCGGCCGGGCCTGATTTCCTGGAACTCATCCACAATCACTTCCTGATCTGAAGCTTCTCGACGAGCGCTCTGTAACCTTCGAGGTTGGTCCTCTGAAGATATTTGAGCAGCTTGCGTCTCTGACCGACAACTTTCAGCAGGCCGCGCCTGGAGTTTGTATCCTTTTTATGAGTCTTGAAATGATCGGTGAGGTCGGTGATCCTTTTGGTGAGCAGGGCTACCTGCGTCTCGATCGATCCGGTATTCTTCTCGTTGGTGCCGTACTCGAGTACGACCTGGGCCTTGTCCTCTTTGGTCAATGCCATCTTCTATTTCTCCTTACCACTCTTGTGATACCAAGTTTATTATCGCGGCGCGTTTCACGTCGCGTTGTTCAAAAGTTCCCGTGATGATCTCCCCATTCTCGATACGGGCTGAAATCATCGTATTCCCCGTATCCGGATCGATGATGATCCTGTAGACCCCGGCGGGCGGAAGCACCGCGTCTTCCACCGGCTTTAAAACGAAACCGCCGGAAACGCGTGTATCCACCGTCTCAATATCGACGATATGAGGCCTTCCCAGCATATCGGCGGCCTCGCCCAGCCTTCCTTCCAGAATCGCGTTCCTTATCCTGCTCGAGCTCACCGGATGTCCGCCGTACATGACCGGCTCGGCTATCCGCGCTTCCATTCCCAGCGTCCCGCAGATTTCAGCGAGGGCCTGCGCGTTCGTATCCATCTTGTAGCCGCATCTGAAATTCGGACCTACACAGACGAATTTAACCCCCGCATTCGCAAGCAGCGAAAGGAATTCCGCGCCTGAAAGTGTACCGAAATTCTGGGAAAAGTCAATCAGTACGCAGAGATCGAAACTCGCCCGGGCGAAAGCGTCGGTCTTCTGCCTGAGGCTGAAGATGCTTCCCCTGAAAGACTGAGGATGGAGTATCTTCTTGGGATTGTTGGCGAAGGTGATGACCGCGCTTTTCATGGCCGGTTTCTTGGCCAGAACGGCATCCAGCAGCCTTTGATGTCCCCGATGGACGCCATCGAATACGCCTATGGTCACGGAAAGCGGTTCATGGCCTTTAAAGGCGACGAACTCTGACCAGGTCAGGATTTTCATCGGGCGCCCGCCCCCTTCGGCATGACGAATTTATAGGCGAGAAGGCCCGAACGACGCTCCACGACGCCCAGGAATCTCCCATCGCCGGAGAATGCCGCCAGATCGCCGTCGCGCGAAAGGCCGGCCCCGAGTTCCACAAGGAGGGCAGGAAGGCCGTTCGTGAAGGCGGCTTCCACTTCCCTGGCGATGCTGATGGTTCCCAGCCCGAGGATTCCGGCCGTCTCGGGGGTGAAGCCATGGAGCGTCTGGACGCTGGCCTCTTCGGGCGATTGAATGGCGTCCCTTACCGAAAAGGCCCCGACCTTCGTCCTTCTCAGCGCGCCGACATGGGCGCAGGTGCCGCAGGCCGCGGCTATGTCCCTCGCGAGGGAGCGGATATAGGTACCGGATGAACAATGAACTTTCACTGACGCTTTGCCGTCTTTATAATCGACAAGATCCAGGGAGTGGATGGTGATCGGCCTTGCCTGAAGCTTTACGGCCTCGCCTTTCCGCGCCATGTCCGACGCCCTCTTCCCTTCAACATGTATGGCGGAGTATTCAGGGGGGATCTGCTCTATAAGGCCCCTGAATGAGCCAAGGGAGGCTTCCAGGGCGGCAAGGGAAGGAATCTCTCCCGTGGCGGTTACGGCGCCGCCTGGATCGAGCGTGTCGGTTCCCAGGCCAAACCTAATTTCGGCTTCATACTCTTTGTCGAGCCCCGTGAACCAGGGCGTGAGGTGGCTGTAGCTTCCCACCACCACGACAAGCAGTCCCGTGGCGAAGTTGTCGAGCGTACCCGTATGGCCCACGCGGGCCCCGGGAAAAATTTTCCTGAATCCGCCAAGCGCGGCGAAGGATGTCCTGCCCGCTGGCTTGTCGAAGAGAAGGAAGCCGGATGCTGTCATTCCTTGAGGAGACCCTTTATCTTTTCGGTCATCTCGAAGCCTTCCCGGATGCCCAGGTCAGCCACGAAATGAAGGACGGGAGTGAGACGGAGTCTCACTCTTCGCGCTATCTGGGACTGTATGAAACCTGCCGCGCTGGTGAGTCCATCCACGGCGGCGTAAAGTTCCTTGTCGTCTTCCGTGATGCAGCTCACCCAGACTTTCGCGGTGGAGCCGTCTCTGTTGGCTTCCACGCGAGTGATGGAGACCAGGGACCCGACGCGTGGATCCCTGATTTCGCCCGATGCGATGAGCGCCGCGATTTCTTCGCGCAGAAGCTCTTCGAGCCGCCTAAGCCTTATCTGATCCATTGCCTTCAGCTTTCCCAAGGGTACGCGCCACTTCGATCGTTTCGTAGATCTCGAGCATGTCGCCTTCCTTGAGGTCGTTGCAGTTTTCGATTCCAATACCGCACTCGTAGCCGGCGACCACTTCCTTGGCGTCGTCCTTGAACCTTCTGAGCGAATTGATCTTGCCCTGGAAAATTTCGATGGCGTCGCGGATGACGCGAACCTGGCTGTTCCTGTGCACGGCGCCTTCGAGCATGTAACAACCGGCGATGATGCCGATCTTCGGGACCTTGAATATGTTCCGCACTTCGGCCTTGCCGATTTCCTGTTCCTTGAGCTCGGGAGACAGCATGCCTTCCATGGCCTTGAGGATATCCTCCTGGGCCCTGTAGATGATGTTGTACTTCCTGATGTCGACCTTTTCCCTGTCGGCGAGCAGCTTGGCCGAGGCGATCGGCCGTACGTTGAAGCCTATGATGATGGCGTCCGAGGCGGAAGCCATCATGACGTCGTCGTCCGATATGGCGCCGGCGGCCGCGCGCAGGACATTCAGGCGCACTTCCTTGGTGGAAAGTTTCTCCAGCATGCCTTTGAGCGCCTCGACGGAGCCCTGGACGTCGCCCTTTATGATCACCTTGAGTTCCTGCACCTCTCCGGCCGAAATCGTCTCGTAGAGGTTGTCCAGGGTGACTTTCTTGACGTTCTTCCCTTCTTCGTACTTCTTGAGTTCCTGGCGCTTGTCGGAGATGGCGCGGGCGTATTTTTCCTCTTCGACAACCTCGAAGGGATCGCCGGCGTTGGGTATGCCTTCGAAACCCAGGACCTCGACCGGCGTGGAGGGCGTCGCTTCTTCGACACGGTTGCCCTTGTCGTCGAACATGGCCCTTACCCTTCCGGGGTAAATGCCCGCCACGAAGGAATCGCCGATGCGCAGAGTTCCCGTGGCCACGATGATGGTGGCGACGATGCCTCTGCCCTGATCGATGCGCGATTCGACTATCTTGGCTTCCGCGAGGCGCTTGTAGCTGGCCTGCAGTTCGAGTATTTCGGCTTGCAGCAGTATGGCGTCGAGCAGTTCGGGAATACCCTTTTTCTGAAGGGCTGAAATCTCGCAGAACTGTGTCGTGCCGCCCCACTGCTCGGGAATCAGCCCCATCTCGGAAAGCTGAGTCTTGACCCTGTCCGGATTGGATTCGGGCAGGTCGATCTTGTTGATGGCCACGATGATGGGAACCTTGGCGGCCTTGGCGTGATCGAGCGCTTCCTTCGTCTGGGGCATGACGCCTTCGACGGCCGAAACCACAAGGATGACGATATCGGTTATCTGGGCGCCACGGGCGCGCATCTTCGTGAACGCGGCGTGTCCCGGCGTATCCAGGAAGGTGATCTTGTTGCCTTTGGCCGTAACCACCTGGTAAGCGCCGATATGCTGGGTTATCCCGCCGTATTCGTGGGCTACCACATCGGTCTTCCGGATGGCGTCGAGCAGTTTCGTCTTTCCATGGTCGACATGGCCCATGACGGTGACGATGGGAGGACGGGCGCGGAGGTCGTCGGGATTCTCGGCTTCCTTTTCGATGACCGTCTCGTCGTAGAGGCTGACGATCTTGACCTCGCAGTTGTATTCGCTGGCGAGGATCGTCGCCGTTTCGGCGTCGATTTTCTGGTTGATCGTAGCCATGACGCCGAGCGCCATGAGCTTGCCGATGAGCTCGGCCGGCTTTATGTTCATTTTCTTCGCCAGATCGCTGACGGAGATGTTTTCCATGATGTCGATGGACTTGGGAATGGCGATGGCGCGAGCCTCGGCCTTTTTCTTGAGCTGAAGCTCCTTCTCTAGTTCCACATCCTCGCGACGGACGAAGCCCGGTTTTCTTCTCGGAGCCGGCTTGCGCTGGGCCGTCTTGCTGCTTTCGAGGGGAGAAGGACCATTGGCAGGACCTCGGGCGCCGCCATAGCCGCCGCCTCTCGGTCCGCCCGACATATTGCCGCCCCTGCCCGCCGGTCTGCCCTGCGCGGGATAGCCGGGACGGTAGCCGCCGGGAGCGCCGGGGCCGCCTGGGCCCTGAGGACGGGGACCGCGCGGGTATCCGCCCGGAGCCGAGGAAGGATACTGAGGCCTTGCCCCGGGAAAGCTTCCCGGCGGGCCCTGGTAGCCACCAGATCCCTGATATCCTCCAGATCCTTGGTATCCTCCGGAACCCTGATAGGGTCTCTGCCCCTGATAGCCGCCGCCTGTGCCTTGATAGCCGCCGCCAGTTCCCTGGTATCCTCCAGAACCCTGGTAGCCGCCTGAACCTTGGTAGCCCTGCGGTCTGGGTCTGTTGGGATCGTAAGGCTGGGATGAATTCCCTCTATAACCGCCCTGGTAGCCGCCCGAACTCTGGCCGCCGCCCTGGCCCTGATAGCCGCCGCCGGTACCTTGGTAGCCGCCCGAGCCTTGGTAGCCCTGAGGCCTCGGCCTGTTGGGGTCGTAGGGCTGAGAGGAATTCCCTCTGTAACCGCCCTGGTAGCCGCCCGAACTCTGGCCGCCCTGGCCCTGGTAGCCGCCGGAACCTTGGTATCCGCTTGAGCCTGAGGGTCCCTGATATCCGCCGCTTCTGCCCTGGTAACCGGAAGGTCTGGGCGCATCGCCCGGAGCGCGGTTGGCGGGGTAGCCGCCGACGGTTCCGGCAGTCCCGTGAGGTCTTGCCGGATTGCTTTGATAGCTTCCGCGATAGCCGCTCGGGGACGAGCCAGGCTGCGGAGGGGTTTGATTGCTTGATGACGCGGGTCTGACCGGCTGAGCTGGCCTTGCGGGGGATTCGCGGCGTATCGGCTGACCGACAGGCTGAGACGCAGAGGCATCAGCCGGCCTGCTCGCCGCCGACGCCGCGGGCGCGCCGTGAGCGGAAGGTGAGGATTGCGCGTTATCCGTTGCTGCCGCGGAAGAAACCGACGCCGCGGGCAACGCGGTCGAAAGCGCTTCGCCTGAGGCGGCGAGAACGGATGCGGGAGCTTTTTTCTGGTCCGCGTCCGAACCTTCATCGCGCGAAAGCCCGACTTCAGGTTGCGCCATACCAGGAGAAGCGGCAGGACTTGATGCCTGCTCGGCCGTATGGTGAACGCGGGTCGACAACTTCTCAGAGGGCTGTGCGTCAGTCTTTTCATGCTGGACCTGAACAGTTTGGACCTGAGGGACGTCAGCAGGCTGCTCTCCGCCTTCAAGATCGTGATGGGCAACGACTTTCGCCTGCACCTTCTTCAGCACGATCTTTTTCTTCACCACAACAACCTTCTTCCTCTCGGCCAGGGCTTCTTCTTCGGGCTTTTCGTGCGAAACAGGAACCTGCATCGCGGGCGCCTCGCCTTGGGCCGGTTTCGGCTGTTTGATGAGATGGACTTTCTTCTGAGAGTTCTCGGTATTATCCGTCATATCCTACCTTTTACGCTTGCTGGTCGTCGCTATTATATTCAAAACTCAGTTCAACACCGCACGATGGGCAATTCTTCATGTCGGGAGTGACTGCCGTGCCGCAATCCGGGCAGGTATATTCCTCGGATGCCGTTTCGGCGGAATCCTCGGTCTCTTCCTGGACGATCTCGATATTTTCCTCGATGATGCCTTGGACCATCTGGATTTCCTCGGTGGACAGACCGGATGCTCTGGCGAGCTCCTCGTCGTCCTTTTCGAGGAAGTCCTCGACGAGGCTCACTCCGGCGGCGTCCAAAGCCGAAAGCCACTCGGGCTTCATGCCCGGCAGGTCGGACAGGAGAACGGATTCTTCCGCTTCCTCTTCGATCTGTTCATTGGCGTCGGAGAAAAGACTGTCGGCCGCGCGCTTGAGCTCGATGTTCCTGCCGTCCTGCAGATACTGCTCCTCGGTCTTCACATCGATATTCCAGTCGCAGAGGCGATTGGCGAGCTTCACGTTCTGCCCCATCTTGCCGATCGCTATCGAGAGTTCCTTGTCGGCCACTATGGCCAGCGCCGTATGCTTGGCTTCATCCATGATATGGACGGTCTTCACTTCCGCGGGCGACAGGGCGTTCTTGATGAACTGGCGGGAATCGACATCGTACTTGACGAAGTCGATCTTCTCCCCTTCGAGTTCCTGACTGATGAGCTGGCTGCGCATTCCCTTGGGGCCGACGCAGGCTCCAACGGGATCCACATCGTCCCTCTTGGAGAATACGGCTACCTTGGTCCTGTAGCCGGGCTCGCGGACTATTTTGAAAATCTCTATCGTCTTGTCGTAGATTTCCGGTATTTCCAGCTCGAGAAGCTTGGTCACGAACTCGGCATGGCTCCTGGAAAGTATGATCTGCAGACCGTTCTTTCCCTTGTCCACCTCATAGATGAGGGCTTTGATGCGATCGCCGACGTGGTAGGCTTCCCTGGGAGACTGATATTTCTTGGGGAAAATGCCCTCGACCTTGCCCAGGTCGACATAGATGACATTGTTCCTTTCGCGCTGGAAGTAGCCGATTATCAGCTCGCCCTGCTTCGATTTGTATTCGGCGTAGAGCGTGTCGCGCGAAATATCGCGGAAGTTCTGCCTGGTCGTCTGTTTCGCCACCATGACGGACTGGAGATCGAATTCCTGGGGATCGACGGGCATTTCGAGAATATCGCCGACCTCGGCGTCCTCGGCGTAGTCATGAGCCTCTTCCAGCGTCATCTGGAGAACTTCGTCCTCCAGGTCGTCGTCGGCCACGATGACTTTCTTGGCGTAGATATCCACGCCTTCGTAGTTGTCCCGAAAGCGGATGATGGCGTTTTCGCTCGTTCCGAATTTCTTCTTATATGCCGCGAGCAGGGCTTCCTGCAGCGTATTGACGATGAGTTCCTCGGAAATGCCCTTCTCGCTGATCAGCTGTCGAATGGCTTCCGCCATGTCAGATGCCATTGCTTACTCTCCCTTATGCGAAGAATCCAAGCGCGCTTTCGCGATGGATGAAATGTCGATGGTGACGGGTTCTCCGGCGACGGAAAAACTGATTTTCCCATCGGAATACCCGGTCAGCTCCCCGGTGATCCATTCTTCCCGGCCATGCAGCAGCACTTTGACCGCCTTGCCGACGAAGGCTTTCCACTCCCTCGACGATTTGATGATCCTGTCAATGCCTGGGCTCGAAATTTCAATATCGGGAGTTTGCGCGTCGAAAGCGAGCTGAATTTGGGGGAGGATGAGTCTGTGCGCCTTCGCGCATTCATCCGTTCCCGTCCCTGAAGGCGAATATACGACCGCCTTAACCTTGATGCCCCCCTTGTGCTTGAAAAGCGAAAAATCAAGGAGATGCAATCCCGCGTTCCCCAGGATCTCTTCGATCCTTGGTTCCAAATCTTTGTCGTCCGCCACGCCGCCTCGCCTGCATTTGTTCCGGATATTGTCCGGCAACGGATAGATTTGAACTCTCAGCATGCTGGAGATCAAACCAAAAAAAAAGAGTCGTAGAACGACTCTCCTTATTTCTAAAAAGAATCATGCGCTTTTTACATGCCATTATAGTAGTATTCTACAATGGGTTAGTCAATAGCCGGAAGGATATCGCCAAGGCGGCGGCGACGCTCGCATAAAGCCCGGGAACCCTTCCGGAAAGTCGTCAATCCGCGGCGATGACAAGGGCGCAGACATTTACGGCTCCGTTTTCGCGCAGGGCTTTCGCGCATGCCTCGATCGTGGCGCCCGTCGTGTAGACGTCGTCCACGAGAACGACATCGGCCGGCATTCGGGAGACCCTGGCGGGAATGACCGAATAAGCCTTTTCGGCATTTGTCTTCCTCATCGCCTTGTTCAGCTTTTTCTGCTGAGCGCCGGCGTGCCGCTCGAGAATACGTTCGACGCGATAGCCTCGCTTCTCCAGCGCCGCGACGATAGCCTCCACCTGGTCCCATTCCCTCCGCCTTATCTTCTCGGGACGCGGAGGCACGGGAACGATGGTTCTGCCGGGCCAGCGGGCATCGATGACCTCGGACAGGATACCAGCCCAAAAGGGCGCGAGGGAGCGCCGTTTTGAGGACTTGTATTCCCTCACGAGAACGGCCGGCAACCCTACATACTTGAAGAGCGGGTAGATTTCGGAACAGGATCTCTCGATATCTCTGCATCCATAACAAATATCCTGCTCGGAATAAAGCTCCTGGCCGCATTTCCCGCATCGCCGGCCGCCTATCCGCGTCAGTTTGGCCGCACAACGGACGCAAAGGGGAATTGATGGAGAGGAGCTCGCCGTCGCCGCCGCTGCCGCCGCGTCCACGCGCCCGCCGCATATGGCGCAATAATGGGGAACTATCCATGCGGCGGCGGTCGAGACCAAGGCTCTTATGACTTTTGCAGGCTTTACATACATCAGCCTATGGACGCGTCCGATGGAGCGCTTTGCTTCAGCGGAGCGCTTTGCTTCAATTGAGCGTCGCGCGGAGTTCGGAAAGAAACTGAAGGGCTTCCAGCGGAGTCATGCGATCCGGATCGATGCCTCTGAGTTTCGCTATCGCCATGTCGTCGGCCGAGAACAGCTCCCGCGAGGGCTGCCGCTCTTTGATCCGAGGCGGGGGCGCGACGGCGAGGGGTTCGGCTTCCGCCAGCGGCGAGAGGCTCCGCTCGAAACTGACGAACCTTTTCTGTAGCGCCTTGGCCCGGGCGAGGACTTCATCGGGAATGCCAGCCAGCCTGGCGACATGGAGTCCGTAGGACCCGGCCGCCGGCCCTTCCTTAAGCCGTTTCAAAAAGACGATTTCGCCCTCGTTTTCTAGGACGGCCATGCTGAGATTGACCAGATGGGGATGCATTATCGAAGTGAGTTCGTGGTAATGGGTGGCGAAAAGCGTCCTGCAGCGCACGGCGTCCAGAAGCTGCTCGCTCACCGCCCAGGCGATGGAGACTCCGTCGAGCGTCCCGGTTCCCCTTCCCACCTCGTCCATGATGACAAGGCTTCGTGGAGTCGCCGTATTGAGGATGTAGGCCGTTTCGTGCATCTCCACGAGGAAGGTGCTCTCTCCCCTCGCGAGATTGTCCTGGGCGCCCACGCGGCAGAATATCTTGTCCGTGATCCCTATTCTGGCCGTTTCCGCCGGCACGAAGGAACCGATATGGGCCATGAGGGTGATGAGAGCTGTCTGCCTGAGGATCGTGGACTTTCCCGCCATGTTGGGTCCGGTGATGAGCGCGAAGCAGGCGCCTTCCGTATCCAGTTGCAGGTCGTTCGGCACAAAATCGCCCACGGGGAGGCAAGCCTCCACGACAGGATGGCGTCCCTGCTTGATCGATATGACCGACTCTTCGAGGAGTTCAGGCCTGCAATAGGCCCCCTCCGTGGCCGTTTCGGCAAACGAGGCGAGGCAATCGGTGGCGGCGATGACGCGCGCCAGGCGTTCCATCGACTCTATATGGATTTTCAGGCTTTCCCTGACTTCGAGGAAGAGCCTCTTTTCCAGCTCGGCGATTTTCTCCGTGGCGCCGTTGATTTCGCTCTCTATTTCGGCCAGTCGATCGGTCGTGTAGCGCTCGCCCGCGACGAGGGATTGGCGCCGGATGAAGTGCGCCGGCACGGCGTCGATCTTGCCCTTGGACACTTCGAGATAGTATCCGATGATTTTATTGTAGCGTATCCGAAGATTCTGGATGCCTGATCCGTTCTTTTCCTCCTCGAGATATTCCTCGAGAATCTGGTTGGAATCCTTCTTTACGGAACGGAGATGATCCAGATCCGCGCTGTAGCCATCCATCATAAGATTGCCCTCGGTGAGGAGAATGGTGGGATCTTCCTTGATCGAACGCTCGACGATGTCCGAGACCAGCGCGCAGCCTTTCTCGACTTCCTCGTCCAGGCCCTCGGTGAGAAGAGCGGGCGCGCCCCTGCCTTTCAGCAGGCTGCCTATGGAGAGCGAAGCCCGCAGAGAATCCCCGAGGGCCAGAAGGTCTTTGGCATGGGCTTTATCCATGGCGAGACGCGCGATGAGCCGTTCGGAATCCAGGACGGCGCCCAGTCGCCTGCGCAGGTCGTTGAGGAGAAGCTGGTCCCTATAAAGGTATTCCACAGCATCCAGCCGGGCCTCGATGATCTCTTTGCGCCTCAGCGGCTGGAGAATCCATTGCCTCAGCAGCCTGAATCCCCCGGCGGTTTTCGTCTTGTCCAGCACCGAAAGCAGCGTATCCCGCTTCCCCGAATCGGACAGGTTCCTAACGAGTTCCAGGTTCCTGCGGGTGGCTTCATCCAGCGAAAGATGATCGTCCCGGTCATAGGGAAGAAGGGATCTGATATGAGGACTTCGCGTCTTGGCGTTCTCGTCCAGGTATTCCAGAAGAATCCCCGCGGCGGCCAGTTCCGGCGCATCGTCGGAAAAACCGAAACCTTTCAGGGAGGCTACGCCGAAACGTTCCTTGAGTTCCCCCAGCGCTTTCGTCCTGTCGAAGCTCCAGTCCGGGCGGCGTTCCACGAGGATTCCTTCCATTTCCCGGATGATCGCTCCCATCTCGGGACGCTCGTACAAAGACTGCTGGATGATGATTTCCCTCGGCGCCAGCCTGTACAGCTCGGAACGAAGGAATTCGGCCCCAGATCCGGCTCCTGCTCCTACCCCGCCCTCGTCCGGACTGGAATAAGCCCTGAATTCGCCGGTGGACACATCGAGACAGGCAACGCACATCCGCCCCTCGAGGCTGCAAAGGCTTGCCAGATAGTTATTGGACGCGTGATCGATGAAATCTTCCTCGATGGTCGTCCCGGGCGTCACGACTTCGATGACGTCGCGCTCAATTATACCCTTGGAGCCTGGCGCCGTGAGCTGTTCGCAGATGGCTACTTTCTTGCCCGCCTTGAGCAGCCTCGCGATGTAGGGCTTGTATGCGTGATAGGGAATCCCGCACATGGGCTGCCCCTGCCTTTTCGTGAGCGTGAGATCGAGGAGGGAGCTGGCCACGATCGCGTCGTCGAAAAACATCTCGTAAAAATCCCCGAGACGAAAAAAGAGGATGGCGTCGCGATAACGCGCTTTAATCCTGCGGTATTGATCCAGCATTGCAAGGCGTTCAGGCATAGGCTTGAATTATACGTATCGGACGGTTACTCTACAAGGCGAAAAAACGCTTCCAGCGGACTGGAATGGAACGAAAGAAGAAGGTTATGACAGCAGAGCAGATTTTTTTCGGTTTAAAGGATTCGAATCTCGTCATCATCCCAGTCGGTCATATCACGGCCACGCTTTGCCCGGAACTCAAGGTCAGGCTTCAGGCGCTGCTTGGGCCGGACTCAAACCTGCGCTCACTGCGTTTCGATTTCTCCGACTGCCTCTATATGGACTCGACATTCCTGGGTCTCATCGTCTATCTAGCCAAGACGACCCATAATCTCGGAATCGGCCAGCCTGTAATACATCACGCCAACACGCAGTGCATGAGCCTATTCAGAACCATGGGAATGACGAAAATGCTGGAGTTCTCCGACGAATCCTGCCCGGAGCCCGCGGAAAAGACGGAACTCACGGCGCAGGAGGCGCTGAACGTCAGCTTCCTTCTGGATGCCCACAAGGAGCTGAGCATGCTTTCGGCCGAAAACGAAGAACGATTCCGCTCCCTGACTTCAGCCCTCGCGGACAGCCAGAACCAGGAAGACTGAGCGCTTCACCGGGAAGCGGGAATCGCCTGTATGACCTTGTCGGTTATGTCGATGGAGGCGCTGTTCCACAGCACCACGCTCGCGTTCTGATCCTGGGGCTTGAGATTCAGCACAAGGGAATAACCTTCGGCTTCGGCCACTTTAGCGATCGTAGAGCCGAGCTTTTGCACGAATGAAGCGCTTGAGCTCAGCGCCTTGGCGAGAAGATCCAGCTCATTCTGCCTGGCGCTGACATATTCCTTCAAAGCTTCCGTTTTTTGTTCAATCTCCCGTGTCAGGTCGAAAGCCCGGTCGCCTTCGCCGAAGGTATCGGCATTGGCCTTTTTACTCTGCAGATTCTTGATTTCGGCCGCTCTCCTGTCCACCTCAGCCTGGATTTCCGCTTTTTTCGCCTCGAAGTTCTTGAGGGCGGCGGTATCGGCGGGAAAAGCCGACAGGACTCGGGCGAGGTCGACGACGGCTACGCGCGTTATCTGCTGCGACACGACAGGAGCCGTCGCCAGGATGAGAAAAATCACGCATATCGTTCCCGCTTTCGCTATCTTATTCATGTCCTTACCTCCATGCATCCGCGCCGATACCCCGGCGATGCCTGTCGCCATGCGACAGGCGGTCCCAAGCGATTGCCGGTCCCCGATCAATAGAGCGGCTGCGTTATGCTGAGCACGAAATCGAAGTCCGTGCCCGTGGTCTTCCAGGTTATAGCCGAACCGTCGAAGGTGAAACGCTTCGCGAAATAGAATCTGAAGGGGAACTGGGGGATGGTAAACCTGAATCCCAGGCCCGTGCTGAAAGCGAAATTCTCCCACGAAAGGCTGTTGGATCCGGTGGCGGCAGGCGTCGACAAGGTCATATCGACCATGCCGTTCCTCGTCTTCATGGCGCCCGCGTCCACGAAAAGATCCATCCAGAGCATCTGGTCTATCACCGGCATTCTCAGCTCCAGGGAATTCTCCCAGAGCATCGTGCCTTTCGAGCCGTACAGATCGTCCCATCCGCGCACGTTGAAGGTTCCATCGAGACTCACCCAATCTTTCGTGACCCTGAAGTCGGCCCAAGGCTCGGCCATGAGCGCCTGGAAGCCGGAATGGGCCATCAGAACCCATTTAAATTTCCAGGTCTCGCTGAGAGGAATGGTGAAAAGCGTCGCGTAGCCGTCCAGGCGGGTTTCGGACTTGATATAGTGCTGGCGCTCGAAAGGAAGGAATCCGGTGACGGTCATGCGCTGACTGGCGTAATAGCCCGTGGAGGGGTTGTACCAGTAGTCCAGATTGTTCAGGTAGGCGCGGCCATAGATCCTGTTGGTGAGCAGCCAGTCCTGGTTGGTCTCGCGGAACTCGGCTTCGTAAGGCCTGTACTTATCCTCGTCGTAATTGATCATGCCCAGACCTGAGGACAGGCCGCCCGTCGCTCCGAGATCACCTATCCTTGTCTTGAGGGTGTATCCAAGATTGAAACCCAGGCTGAAATCCCAGTTTTCATAGGGCATGAGATACTGGTCAGGGACGGAGGAAAGCGAGCCGCTCCATTCGTTCGTGCCGCTGCCGATCCCCACGAAAGGATCGGGGATATCCTGGTTCGTGAATACGGGGCCGAGAATATCTTGTCCCGTCGTTTCAGTGCTATGCCCTACTTTCAGGCTCAGGCCGCGCGAGATCCTCTTGTTGAGGAGCCAGCTTTCGCTGAATGAAGTTTCCACCGACTGTTCCGTCGGCGAGAGCGTCACATTGGCCTGGAGGTTCTGACCATTGCCGCCCAGGTTCCTGTCATTCCATTTTACGTAGCCGGAGAGCGGGAAAGAGTCGCTTTGGCCCAGACCGCTCAGCGTGACGCCGAACTGGACTTCAGCAGTGCTCATCTCCTCGACGTTGACGACGAGGTCCATCAAGTTTTCGGCGCTCCCCTGGTGGATCTCAGGCTCCACCGCGGAGAAATACTGAAGATTATACAGATTCCGAAGGCCGTCTATGATTTTTGCCTTGGAGAAAATATCTCCCGCCTCCAGCGGCACTTCTCTGGCCAGGACGAATTCCTTGGTTTTCTCGTTGCCCTTGAAGCTCAGGTTTTCGATGTGGGCCCTGTCGCGTTCGGTCACGGTTATCGTGAACAGGATGGAACCGGCGTTCTCGTCTCTCGTCTCCGCCAGGTTGATCTGGTTGAAGATGTATCCTGACTCATAATAGAGATCGTCAATCTTCTGTTTTTCCAGCTGGAGCTTCTTGTAGTTGAGGACGGAGCCCTGCTTCAGGGTGACGAGGCCCTTAAGCTTGTCCTCGGCGAATACCTTGTTTCCCTCGAAGGCCATGCCGCCGTATTTCCACTGTCTGCCTTCGGAAAGGGCCAAGGTAAGTATCAGCCAGTTTTTGCCCGTGGCAGCGTCTTTTTCATATTCCTTGAATACATCGATGATCTTGGCGTCCACAAAGCCCTTGGACTGGTAATAATCGATGATCGCTTTCTTGCTCTCCTCAAGCTTGGTCTCCTGGAAGGCTCCACTCTGGAAAAGAGCCGCTTCCTTGAGCGTCATTTGCCCTTTGAGCGTCTTGGCTGACATCGACGTGTTGCCCGTGAACTTGATCGTTCGGAGGGAGACCTGCACGCCTTCGACCGCCTTGAAGGTCAGGATCAGGAGCGAAGGATCAGCCGAAGCCGTCGCTTCGTGAGTGACAAGGGCGTCCGGATAGCCCTTTTCGTTATAGAGTTTCTTGATGGCCACATCGTCGAGGTTGGCTTTTGTAGGATTGTATATATCGCCTGATTTGACGCCGATCGCTCCCAGAATGTCCGAGGACCTGACTCCCGCGTTGCCGCTTACGCGCACGGAGAGGACCGAAGGCTTTTCCTTCACCACGAAACGAAGAATGAGCTGCTCTTTCGAGTCTTCGATCCGCACGGCGAGGGGTTCTATCGTTTCGAACCATTCGAGTTCATACAGCCTCGACTGCATCTCAAGCCAAAGATCGGGCGTGAATGGCTTGCCTATGTAATTGCGGAGGAGAGCGTCCAGTTCGTTCTTGTTCGCTTTCTTGATTCCATCCCACTGCACGGACTGGATGGACTTGTCCCAGAACCATTCTTCCGAGGATTCCTGCGCGCCCACCATACCGAAAGCCAGGATCAGGACAATAGCCAGCAATGTTTTTCTCATGTATGTTCCCTTAGGTAATCTAATACACATATCGCCAGCTCAGGCTCAATTCCTGCCCGGTGACGAGAGAGCCTTCGTCTATGGAAGGCGTGATGCTCCAATTAATAAGGCCTATTGGCGAATCCAGTTCGATGCCGAATTCGGAGTCTAGACGTAAACGCGACGAACTCACAAGGGGGTCCTCGCGGAACTTCAGACCGGCATGGAGGAAGGCCGAATCGGTTATATATTTCCCGACATAGAGCTCGCTCTGATCCAGATAGCGCGCCAGAGGATCCTCGGGATTCGCTTCGGTGGCCGGCTTCGTAAGGTCGAGAAGCCAGCGCTGCATGAAGGACGAACGTATGAACACGATATCCAGACCAAGCGCGGTCTGTACTTTCCTTTCGAATGACTTGAAAATATTGAACTGGGGAATGAATTCCGAGGAGGCGATGGCGGCTTCCCTTATATTGAGGGTTTCGGATGTATCGGCGGCCAGGACTCCGCCCGACATCATCGCGATCAGCTGGGTTTCGCTGTAGAAAGGCACCGAACTGAGCGTGGGATTCAAATGCTCCAGAGGCGAGTTTTCGGCGTTCAGCATGATCTTGACGGTTCCGAGGGCGTTCGACTCCCTCAATTCCGCTACGGCTGTGATGAGAGGATTGAATTTCGTGCTGTTTTCAGAGAAATAGATGCTTCCGCTTTTCAGGAAGAAGCTTCGCAGATAATAGAGCACATAGCCCGTTCTGAGGTCGATTTTGCCGTCGAGGGAGAAATCCTGGGAGGAGGAATCGTACTGGAGCGTCAGATAGCTGCCTGGAGACGTGTAGCCCCGGACGAGCGGAATCTTGTTGTCGGGAAGGTAGACTTCGAGCTGCTTGCCGAAGGTCATCGCCGCCTTGATCCTGAAGGCCAACGCGTCGGGATCGACTGGGGCGGCGTTTTCCGGCTGGAATCCCTGCGGATCGATCATGACCTGTCCTCTCTCGAGATACACGGACCCTTCGGCGACGAGGACGTCGTTTTCTATCGAAAGGACCATGTCCACCTGCGCCTTGGCATCCACGACCGTTATACCAGCGATCTTGGTCGAAACGTTGACCACGCTGTCTTTCTGCGACACGACATTGAACTTGAGGTCGGTCAAAGCCCACTGATCCAGGAGGCCCGAGGCCGAGACCTCCACGACTCCCTTCTCCAGAGGCACCGTCGCGGGAGCCATTTCGATATTCTTGCCGGTAAAGTTGAGTGTCGTGGAGAATGGACCCAGCTCGCCCAGCACCAATTCCCTGGATAGGATCTTGGCCTTTTTCAGGGTGAGCGCGCCGTTAATCTCCGGGTCGGATATAGGACCTTTGAGCGTCAGGTCGCCGGTCAGGACTCCATCGAGCAAGGAGATTTTTCCCGTCGGCAAAACCGAACTGAATTTCTTCAGATCGATCTCGAGATTTTCCATGGATGCGGTCACGATATTACCCGACATGGTCCCCTTTATGTTTGCGGAAACGGGAAATCTATCCTTCATTGTAACTTCGAAGGCTCCATCGGCGGCAATATTCGCCGTCAGCGCTCCCCTGTCGCCTTCAAAGGAGAGGTTCCCGTTCCCGTATGTACCAGAAAACTCCCAGCGATCCACTAAAGTTTCACGATATTTCGCATTTAGTATCTTTCCGGAGAATTCGGCGGAAAAACCCTTGTTTTCCGCGCTCGCGTTAGCGGATGCGTCGGCGGATGCCCCATGTACCCGAGCCTCGGCGACGACGCTGGTCTCCAGGCGTTCGCTCCCCAGCACCGTCCTGTAGTCAAAGCTGAGATTTATCCTGCCTTCGGCCGGCAATATCGCCGCGCTGATATTTTCCGCCTGGTGATTCAGATAATCAATCTTGGGCGAAACGATCTTGAGAAGACCATTTTCAAGCGATCCGGAAGCCGTCATCTTGATGGGGATGTTCCTATACTCTCCCCCGATCAATTTAGCGTCTAGCTTGACGGGAGGCAGGATTTTCAAGTCCAGCTGATCCAGCTTTATCGCCGCCCGATCGATCGGCCCCAGGATGCTTATGGTTCCCTCAATCGCGCCCTTTATGTCTTTTTTGACATATCGCTCGAGCGGGAAGCCCGCGATGCCTATTTTCGCGTCGAGGATGCCATCGATATAGGTCGCGTTTACGTTGTACGTCTCAACGGCGTTCTTCGCGCTCCTCAGCGATCCATCCAGGGTAATGGTGGGTTTCGTAAGCAAGTTTTTATACCCGACGTTCAGATACCCCGAAAGTCCATAGTCCTTGCCCGTAACCGTCAGCGTGCCGACATCCAGCTTGCCTTCGCTGATCTTTACTCCTTTCATACCAAGCGTCGGATACTCGTTCTCGCCTTCATATTCATAGCGGAGACCGACCTCGTCTCCGTCGATCTGCCAGACTTTATCGGCGCCAAGGGTCCCGCGAAGCGAAAGATCTCCATAGACCAGGCCATCGGCCATCGTCAATGGGAAGCCCTTAGCCTTAAGAGCACCCTTGTACGTGCCGTCGTCGCCGATCAGCACTTCGCCCTCAAGCCCATAATCGCCATTAAACCTTACCAGACCCTTTTCATAGACTCCTTCCAATCCATAATTCATCCCCCGGAATCCGACATCTCCTGCGAACTTGATACCGGCGCCATACTCGCCCGTGCCTTTCACGCTGATATTTTCCGCGCCCGTCTCGAGATTCAATTCCTTGATCTCAAACCGGCTTCCATCCCCTATGCCGGAACCCTTTACGATTACCTTGCCGCTTTCGAGCTCCAGTTCCCCTTTCAGATTTCCGACAGCCCAGGCGACCTTCTCATAGTCTCCGCTGAGGCTGAATCCTCCGCTGACAAGGGCTTTTTTAAGCCCAATTTCGGGAACCTTGAGCCCAAATACCTCCGCGAGCCGCAGCAGGCCCATGATCTCGGTATCCTGAAGGCTCATGCGTCCTTCGTAGCCTTTCTTCCCTTTCAATAGAGAGCCTTCAGCCTCGATCTTCCCTCCCGCAAGCTCCCCGTTCAACCTTATATCGTAACGCTCTGCCTTTTCCTCAACCGCGGCCAGCAGGCCCTGAAGCCTGATGCCCCCCAGCGCGCCCTCTCCCACCGAGAGTTCATAGGCTCCTTTTTCTCCCTTGACCGATCCCAGAACGGCTTCCTCGCCCTTCGACAAGGACAGAGCTCCCGCTATTTTCAGACCCTCGTAGGAAAGCGATCCCCCGTAGCCGAGCGTATATCTCTCGAAGGAACCCTTCAGCGTGAGTTCACTGAAGCCGGTCATGTCTCCCTTTCCGACAACCTCCAGGAGCATGCCTTCCACGGACTGTCCACCAATTTTACGGCCGGCTTCCCCCTGCACGACGATGTCGCTCCCGTAGGTCAGACCGCTCTCGCCGTACGCGAATACCGCTTTGCCGCCATATTTCAGGCCCAGGAGATCTTTCAGGATCCCGTCCATGCCGATGATATCTTTTTCGGGCGAATATCCATCCAGGGCGATTTCGCCGCCTATGGATTTCGCCCCGAGGGTATAGCTCACCGCTCCCTCGAATCCATTCTTGTTTCCGACGCTCAGGGTGAGCAGATCGCCGGTCTTGCGCAGCTCCAATCCCTGATCGGAAAGGGTCATGGCATCGCTGAAGAGTCCGGCTTTGCCCCTCATCACCCATGTGTCCAGCTTCCCCAGCTCTCCCTTGACGAGCTCCCCCCACGAGAGGTCGCCGGATCCGGCGAGGAAGGCATTCGCCCTGTATCCCTTCAGCCCCGCGAGACCCAGATCGTAGCCGTCGACCCCAAGCCGGATTCTGCCACGGCCTTCGCCATAGCCGATACTCAGCTCATATATCGCCGATCCGCCGCCCAAGGCTTTTTCCCCGATGAAGATGCCGCTGCCCTCTATCGCCTCGGTGCCTTCCCCTCCATAGCTCCCCTTCAGGCTTCCGGAGAGACCATAGCCCTCTCCCTCCAGCGTTAGGGCATCCACCTCCGCCCTTCCGCCGCCGATTCTCAAACCCTTCATTCCGACGACCGGATATTTTTCCTTTCCCTCGTAACGAAGGCCGACTTCATCGCCTTCCACCCACCAGGATTTATCCTTCCCGTAGGCGCCTCTGAGCGAAAGATTTCCATACACCATGCCGCCATCCACCGCCAACGGCAAATCCCTGGCGCTCAGGCTTCCCTCTATCGCATTCCCTCCGCCTATGACCAGCTTGCCTTCGAGGCCGTATCCGCCCTTCAAGGTCAGCAGGCCGTCTCCGAAGGTTCCATCCAGGCCATAGGTGACGCCTCGATAGCCAAGCTCCGCGGCAAACTTCAGATCCGTTCCGTATTCACCCGTTGCCTTGACCCGTACCGTTTCGCCGTCCTTATCCAGTTCCCCGCTCAAGGTGAGACCGTAGCTATCGGCTTTTCTTTCCAGCCCGGCCGCCAAGCCCTTTATTCCGATGCCCATTATTGAGGCTTGCCCAACCGTAAGCTCGTATATGCCCTTATCGCCCTTCAGATTCCCCCGAACGATATCGGCCCCTGCCGAGAACGACAGGCCGCCGGCCACTTTCAATCCCTCATAGCCCAGCGAACCATCGAAATTGAGTTCATAGGTTCCAAGAACGCCTTTTAAAGCCACTTCGGCGAGCCCGATCCCATCCCCTTTTCCCGCAACCTCAAACCTCGCGCCATCGGCGGACAGGCCGCCCACCAGACGACCGGCTTCCCCGAGAGCCAGGATCCGGCCTTCATAGGATAATCCGCTTTCGCCATAGGAAAGGGTGGCTCCACCTTCGAACAAAAGCCCGGAAAGATCCCGCAGCAGAGGGATTCGCGTCACGATATCAACCTCTGGTCTGTACGCGGCAAGCGATACTTGGCCTTCAAGCTCTTTCCCGCCCAGGCTGTACCGCAGCAGTCCTTCGAATCCCTTGCCGTTTCCCAGCCTCAACGAAAGCAGGTCGGCGGCCTTCGTTATCTCGATGTCCTGATCGTTCACCGTCAAGGCATCGCCTTCGAGTCCGGCTTTTCCTCTCAGCGCCCAGCCATCCAGTTTTCCCAACTCGCCGCGAAGCAGTTCCTCGGGCGACAGCTCCCCCGATCCTTCCAACGAGGCATGGGCTCGGAAGCCCTTAAGGCCGACGATTCCCAGGTCATAGCCGCTCAAGCCGATTTTCAGCCTGCCTTGACCTTCCGTATATCCTATATCTAGATCGTACTGAGCGACTCCGCTGCCCAAGGAGCCTTCGCCGATAAAACGACCGCGGCCCTCGAGCCCCTTTGCGCCATAGCTTCCGCCAAGGCCGCCAGAAAGCCCGTAGCCCTTCCCCCTCAGCGTCAGGGCAGTCACGTCCACCTTGCCGTCGCTCACATTCAGTCCATTCATCCAGAGGGCTGGATATTCTCCCTTCCCCTCGTAACGCAGGGCAATCTCGTCGCCTTCCAGCCGCCAGGCCTTGTCCGCCCCGTAGAATCCCCGCAGCGACAGGTCCCCATAAATACGGCCTTCATCCAGAGCCAAAGGCAAGTCGCGGGCTTTCAGGCTGCCCTTGAGCGTTCCGTCTTTCCCGATAACAAGCTCACCAATGAGGCCGTATTCTCCCTTCAGGGTCGCCTGACCGTTTGCATAGCTTCCCTCCAGCCCATAGCTCAGCCCTCGATAGCCAAGGTTTCCGGCAAACTTCGTCAGGGCTCCGAACTCGCCCTTTCCTTTGACGCTGACCGTCTCCCCGGCAACCTTCGCCTCAAGATTTCGTATTTCATACCGGCTTTGATCGCCCGATCCGGAACCCGTCAGGATGATCTTGGTGCCATCGACATCGAGGGCTCCCTCCATTCCGAAAGCCGCCCATGATATCTTTCCCTTGTCTCCCTTGATGCTCAGGATTCCGCTCAGCGACGCCTGCCTGATCCCGTCCGCGGACAGCTGGACCCCGAAGCCCCGCGCGACACTCAACATACCCAGCATGTCCAAGTCCTGGAGGTTCATCCGCCATTCGTAGCCGGAATTCCCCTTCAGGATAAATCCATCGCCCTCGACTTTTCCGGCTCCTATTTCCGCCTTCAGCCTGAGTCCGTATCTATCGCCTTCGCTTTTTATTCCAGCAGTCAGATTTTTGAGCCCGACGCCCCCCAGGAGACCTTCCCCGACGGTCACGTCATAGCTCCCTCGCTCCCCCTTCACCGTCCCCCGCAGCGCTTCCCCATCTTTCGAGAGGGAGATCTCGCCGGCCGCCGCCAGTCCCTCAAAGCCGAACGAACCTTCATAACCTATCCTGTAATCGCCAAGCCTTCCCTTGACGGCTATTTCCCCAAATCCCCGCTCATTTCCCTTTCCGACAAGCTCCACGCTCGCGCCCGCCACCGGCAGGCCGCTCACTTTCTGCCCCGCCTCGCCCTTCACGAAAACGTCGCCCTCATACTTCAATCCGTTTTTATCGTACGCAAAGGAGGCTCCGCCATCGTAGCGCAGCGCGAGATACTCCTTCAGCGCGCCCGCCAGTCCCAGGACATCGCCCTCAGGCCGATACCCTTTCAGATTGACAGCTCCCGTCACGGACTCACCGCCAAGCGCGTATCGCAGGACCGCGTCGAAGCCTTTTCCGTTCCCTATCTTCAGCGAAAGGTCATTGCCAGATTTACTAAGCTCCAGCCTCTGATCGGAAATCGTCATGGCGCTGCCCTCAAGGCCGGCGCTACCCGCAAGCCCGGCTTTGCCTTTCAGCACCCAGCCGTCCAGCTTCCCGTACTCGCCGCGCGACAGTTCCTCGAACGACAGTTCACCGGATCCCTCGAGCAAGGCTTTTGCCCGGTAGCCATTTACGCCTATCAGCCCCAGGTCATAGTCGTCCACCTGCAGCTTCAGCTTGCCGATGCCTTCGCCGTAGCCCAGACTCAGCCCATAACGAGCCGTTCCGCCGCCAAGCGTCCCTTCCCCGACAAGAGTGGCGGAGCCCTCCATGGCATTTTTTCCATAGCTTCCTCTCAGGCCGCCGGATAGACCGTAACCCTTGCCCCGCAGCGACAAGGTCTCCACGGACAGCTTTCCCGCGTCGAGTTTCAGGTTCTTCAGTTCGATTGTCGGGATTTCTCCCTTCCCTTCGTACCGTACGCTGACTTCGTCGCCTTCCACCCTCCAGGTCCCGTTCGCCGCATAATCGCCACGCAGCGACAGATCCAGGTTGAGAAGGCCGCCATCCACGGCCAAGGGAAGACCTTTAGCCTTGAGGTTTCCGCCGAAGGCTCCCCCTTCGAGGAATCGTACCTCGCCTTTAACCCCATAGCCGCCGTTCAGGGTCACCAGCCCCTTTCCGTAAGTCCCTTCCAGCAGGTAGGACCTCTCCCGATACGCAAGCTTGACTTTGAAGCCCAGCTCAGTTCCGTATTTTCCAGTACCATCAATAGATAAGGACTGGCCATCCTTCTCCAGTTCACCCTTGAGCCTCAGGCTGTAGATATCGCCCCGCTTCTCCACTCCGGCCATCAAGTCCCTGATCGTAAGGCCTTTCAGGACGGCATCTCCGACCGATAGGGCGTAGCTTCCGTTCTCGCCCTCGAGATTCCCCCGAAGGGTTTCATTTTCGGCGGACAGGGACAATGCGCCGGAAATTTTCAGCCCCTTATAGTCCAGCGGGCCTTCATACCCTAGGGTATAGGCGCCTACCTTGCCCTTAAGCCGCAGGTTTTCCAGTCCCTCCGCGTTTCCCTTCCCGACGGCTTCCAGCTCCGCGCCTTCCACCGACAGCCCGCCCACGCGCTTACCGGCTTCCCCGGCGGCCTGCAGACGACCTTCATAGGACAGCCCGCCTTTTCCGTAGGAAAAAAGGACTTCACCCTGGTATTTCAGCCCGAACAGATCCTTGAGGAGGGCATCGAATCCGGCCAGGTCGGCTTCGGGCCTATAATCCTTCAGCCTTACCTCGCCATCCAAAGCTTCTTTCCTCGGCGAGTACCGCAGGGTTCCTTCCAGACCGCTTCCGTTCTCCAGCCTCAGTTCGAACATCTCGCCCGATTTCGCGATGGACATCTTCTGTTCGGCCAGCGTCATGGTTCCATAACGCGCGGAAAGCCCGAGCGAAGCCGTAAGCTGGGAAAAATCGGTCGGCATGGCTGCCCTGGCCATCGTCACCTGCAGGAAGACTTCCCGCGCCTCGGCGGCGGGAACCGTGGCGAAGACGATCGCGGAGGGCACGACCAATTCCAGCAGACCTGAGATCGTGGATACCTGGAGCGAAGATATGGACGCGCCGTATTTTCCTCTCTCGCCATCGCGGATGCCGATGGAGATATCGCTGAGGTCGATGGAGAGACGCGGCAATTCGCCGGCCGGCTGATCGGCCAGATACTTGTTGATGTTGTCGTAAATGCTGACATCGTCGGGAAATTCCAGGTCGATGCCTATGCCGGAGACCCGTATCTCCCTGACGATGTCGGCCGGTTTTCCGAAAATCGCGGCCCAGAGATCGACGCGCAGCTCCAGGTCTCGCGCCGAAATCACCTTGCGGCGCAAAATGGAATAATCGTCTGCGGTTTCCTGGAAAAGCTCTATATCGTGGATGGATACGCGGCTGGATGAGGATAGTACGGCGTACCCGTAGCCCAGCCTGAGGCCTGTAATCGAAAAGACGGTATCCTGGAGGGAATTGATGACGGTTTCGATGCGCTTGTCGGCATACTTCCGCACACGTGGTACGGTGTACACCGCGAGTATCCCTGCGACCAGAACCGCGATTATGACGGCCCAGGCCAATTTAGCGCTTTTTCGTGCCATCCGATCAATTCCTGCGTAGAAAATATGAGCTGTGCCCTATATACTAACACATCATGCAAAGCTATGACACAGTTACGGCCATAAAAAACTTCATCGTTTTTGAAGGCATAGACGGTTCCGGGACGACGACACAGATGCGAAGGCTTTCGTCGATGATGGAAAAAAACGCCATTCCCCATATGATCACCGCGGAGCCCACATCCCGCCCCGAAGGCGTCCTCATCCGACGAGTCCTCAGAGGGGACATCAAGGCCGAACCTGGCACGGTCGCCTACCTCTTCGCCGCGGATCGATATCAGCATGTTTTTGGCGAAGAAGGCATTCTCAACGCGACCAAGGGGGGAAAAATCGTCGTCTGCGACCGCTATTCCCTGTCCAGTCTCGCCTATCAGGGCATCACCTGCGGCAAGGAGCTTCCGAGGCGTCTCAACGAGATATTCCCCATTCCCGGCCTCACGATTTTTTTCAAAATCGATCCGGAGACAGCCATGCGCAGGGTCAGCGCAAGGGATCAGTTAGAGATTTATGAAAAACTGCACATCCAGAAGCAAGTGAGCGCGGCATATGAGGAAGCGCTGGCCGACGCGAAGGCCGCCGGATGGAAAATCGCGGTAATAGACGCGGAAAAATCCATGGACGAAGTCACCGGGCAGATATTCCTGGCCCTGGAGAATCATCTGGAGACTCGTCTGGTGACGCGTCTATAGACGCGTCGGGAATACTGATCAGCGGATGAGCATTGCGTCGCCGTAGCTGAAGAACCTGTATCCCTTCTCGATGGCTTCTGCATAGGTATTCAGGATGCTTTCCCTCCCGGCGAAGGCCGAGACGAGCATGAGCAGGGTGGACATGGGCGTATGGAAATTCGTGAACAGCTGGTCGATCACGTTGAAACGATATCCGGGATAGATGAATATGCTCGTGCTCGAGGCGCCGGCGCGCAGACCCTCGGGACTCCATGAAGATTCCAGCGTCCTCAGGCTCGTCGTTCCGACGGCAAGGATCTTGCGTCCCTCCCTCTTCGCGGCATTGACCGCGGCCGCCGTTTTCTCTGATACCGAATACCATTCCTCGTGCATCCTGTGCTGCTCGATCTGTTCCGCGCGAACGGGCAGGAAGGTTCCAAGCCCCACATGAAGGGTAACCCATTCCATCTGAATGCCGGCCGCGGCGATCGAATCGAGGATAGCCTCGGTGAAATGAAGTCCGGCTGTGGGGCATGCCGCCGAGCCCGTCATCCTGGCATAGACGGTCTGGTACCTGTCGGAGTCGGCCGTATCGTCGTCCCTTTTTATATAGGGAGGAAGAGGGATATGGCCATTGAGGTCCAGGTAGGCGTCCCCCACGGGAAGGTCGAACTCGATTATTTTTTCGTCGGCGTTTTCCCCGACGATGCTGCCCTTTATGCCGCCCGGGAAAAGATAGGTTCTTCCGATTTTTTGCCTTCTGGCCTTGCTGGCCATGGCGATCCAGGAAGTGGCCGAGACCACGGGACCGATTTGTCCGCCAACGGGAGAGAGAAGGAGGAATTCCACCTTGGCGCCGGTATCGAGCGCCGTGCCATAAAGCCTTGCCTTTCTGACCTTGGAATCGTTGAATACCATGACGGTACCCGGTTCGAGGAAGCTCGCCACGTCGGACACCATCGAATGCTTCCGATTTCCGTTGGCGCGGTCCAGGACCAGAAGCCGCGACTCGCCGCGCTTTTCGGTCGGATATTGGGCTATCGATGTTTCGGGAAGGTTAAAATTGAAGTCGTCCGTTCTCACTGCTGTACTCCATGCCTAGATGTTTGTATGCGAACGGCGTCGCTATGCGTCCACGCGGCGTTCTCGCCAAGAGTCCCGCCTGGATGAGGAAGGGTTCGTAGTAATCTTCGAGGCTGTCCACGCCCTCCCCGACCGTTATGGCCAGAGTCTCGGCTCCCACGGGTCCGCCGGAATATTTCGTGATGATTGCCTTCAGGATATCCCTATCGAGGCGTTCGAGGCCGAGTTCGTCCACTTCGAGGCGGGACAGCCCTTCCCTCACGACCTCGATGTCGATGGAATCCTTGCCGGCCACCTGGGCGAAATCCCTCATGCGGCGCAGGAGCCTGTTCGCGATGCGCGGGGTGCCGCGACTCGTGGACGCCAGAAGCCTCACGGCTTCCCTGCCGATTTTTATCGCCAGTATCGAGGCGGAGCGGTTGATGACGAGTTCCAGTTCCTCGGCGCTGTAATAATCGAACCTAAGCGAAATCCCGAAACGGCTTGCCAGGGGAGCCGAGACCATGCCGGCCTTCGTCGTCGCGCCGATCAGGGTAAAGGGCGGTACAGGCACGCGCACCGTCCTCGCTGAGGGTCCCTGGCCGATGATCCAGTCCAGCTCGAAATCCTCCATGGCGATATAGAGCATTTCCTCGATAGCCGGCTTGAGTCTGTGGATTTCATCGATGAAAAAGACGGATCCCGGCCGCAGCGTCGTCAGGATGCCCGCGAGGTCTTTGGGCTTTTCCAGGGCTGGCGCGCTGGTAGGCTTGAAATCCGAGCCCATCTCGGAGGCCACGACGAGGGCTAGGGTCGTCTTTCCGAGCCCCGGGGGCCCCATGAGAAAAAGATGATCCAGGGGTTCGCCGCGTTCGGTGGCCGCCCTGATGAATATCGAAAGATTTTCCTTTATGCGAGCCTGTCCCTGGAATTCCGAGAGGACGTGAGGCCGCAGGGTAGCCTCGCGCTCGTCTTCGGCGGGATCGAAATTGGGATCCATGGCGCCGCTTTTCATGTCGAAATCAGTATTTTCAGCCGACGCCTTCCTCATTTGGAGCCCCCGGCGGAAAGGTCTAGGAGAGCTCGCCTGAAGAGTTCACGTTCGCCCGATGGCGAACGGTCGGCGCCCGCCGAATCGGCGGCGCCCGAGGGAATGTCGGCCGAAAGCTTCCGTACCGAAGCCTCCACCGATTTTCTGTCGAAGCCCATGTCGGCGAGCGCGCTCACCACATCGCTCCAGGGCGAAGAAGCCACGGCGGCCTCCCCTTCGGCGCTTAGGTCGACAAGGCGCCCCTTGAGCGCCAGCACCATCTTCTGGGCCATCTTGGGCCCCACGCCGGAAATTTTCTGGAGAGCCGAGAGATTGCCCGCGTCGAGCGCGGCGGCCAGATCCATCGGGGAAATCCCCGAAAGTATCTTGAGCGCCTGCTTGGGCCCGATGCCTTCCACCTTCATGAGATCGAGGAATATCGCGCGTTCGTGTTCCGACGGAAAGCCGAAGAGCTTCATGCCGTCCTCGTAATGATGAAGCCAGACGAAAACCTCGGTCTGCTCGCCCGCCGGCCCGAAAAGCCCGGACGCGCGCGCGGGAACGGCGATATCCCATTCGATGCCGCCGGTGAGGACGAATATGGAACCGGCCGAGCGGCCCGAAAGAAGACCCAGTATTCTATTGAACATTGAGGGAAGTATAACAGGTTTCGCGCCGCCTGCGCCAGAGCGGGGGACGATGAGCCGGCGTAATGTCAGTACTATGTCAGGAAAGGGATATGCCTACAGGGCCTTCGGAATGCAGTCTGCATATGGCGGCGGCCAAGGCGTCGGCGGCATGATCAGGAGAGGGTTTCTTCTCGAGCCCGAGCAGAATCCTCACCATCTCCTGCACCTGAGCCTTGTCGGCCCTCGCCGTCCCCGTCACGGCTTTCTTGATGGCGTTGGGAGTGAACTCGGCAAGGGGCACGGAGGCCAGGATAAAGACCAGCTTGATGACGCCCCTGGCCTCGGCCACGGGCAGGGCGGAACTGACGTTGCGGAAGAAATACAAATCCTCGATGCCGCCCACGTCGGGCTTGTAGAGGGTCAGTATGGAATGTATTTCGTTGAAAATGATCTGGAGCCTTTCGGCGGATGGCATTTCGGAAGATGTCTTGACGCAGCCGTGGGCAAGGTGCCTGATCTGGCCGCTTTTGCCCTCGACGATAAGACCGTAGCCCAGCGAGGCGAGGCCGGGATCGATGCCAATGATGATCCGCTCGCCGCGGATCCGTGTCGACATCATAGTCCCGGCCTTGTCATCCCTCACTCTTCTGATTCGGGAAGTTCCATGTTGTGATAGACGTTCTGGACGTCTTCGTTCTCTTCGAGCCTGTCGATGATTTTCTGCACTTTGCCCGCCGCTTCGGCATCGAGGGCCAGGTACACATCGGGGATCATCGAGATTTCGGCGCCGAGCGTCGCGAAATTCTTGGCGTTCATGGCGTTGAGCACGTCTTCGAAGGTGGCCGGATCGGTATATACGGAGACGGTCCCTTCCTCGCTGACTATATCGTCGGCGCCGGCTTCGAGGGCCGCTTCCATGATCTGGTCTTCGGAATAGACTTCGGCGTCGTAGGTCAGGACGCCCTTGCGCTTGAAAAGGTAGGAAACAGAGCCGGAGGTTCCGAGGTTGGCGCCGGATCGGGTGAGAAGGTTGCGGATTTCTGCCGCCGCGCGGTTCTTGTTCTCGGTGAGGACCTCGATGAGCATCGCGCCGCCGCCGGGAGCGTAGGCTTCGTAGACGAGTTCTTCGTAGTTGACGCCCTCAAGTTCTCCCGCGCCCTTCTTGATGGCACGGTCGATATTGTCCTTGGGCATGTTCGCGGCTCTCGCCTTCAGGATTGAAGTGCGCAAACGTGGATTCATGTCCGGGTCGCCGCCGCCCATCCTGGCGGCTATGGAAATTTCCTTGATGAACTTGGTAAACATCTGACCGCGCTTGGCGTCGGCCAGTCCCTTTTTGTGCTTTATGGTCGCCCATTTACTATGACCGGACATAGGATCTCCTTATATAAACCCAACAAATGACGCAAAACGATAGCATAGCAACGAAATAACTGTCAACTACGCCTTTAGTCTGACGATCGTCTTGCCGTATCCTCCCTCTTCCGGCCTGGCGAAATGATAATCATCGACGGCGGGGTTGGACCTGAGGTAGTCATGGATGCCCTTGCCCAGAACACCCTCCCCCGTGCCGTGAATGATGGAAAAAAGGCTCAAGCCCTGGAGGCTGGCCGCATCGATCTGCCGCTCCACGGCGCTTATAGCCTCGAGGAGGCGGAATCCGCGCAGGTCGAGCTCGAAACTCGCGCGCGCCGGTCCCTCCGCGCCCGCCGGAGCCAGTTCGACATCATAGATGGGCCTGTCGGATTTCTTTTCCTCGACGGGCGCAAGGTCGGTTCTGGCGACCGTGAGGCGCATGGAGCCGATTTCGATGACGCATTTGCCGCCCGAGGCCTTCCTGATCAATCGAGCCCTCTTTCTATACGGCCCGTACATCACCTCTTCGCCCTCGGCGAAGACAGCGCGCGCCTTCTTTCCGGAAGAAGTCTCGCCGGGCGCAGCGTCCACGTCGGTCGGCTGAACCCGAGTCTTGAGTTCGGCTTCGGCCTCCAGCTCCTCGCTCTCCAGAACCCCATACTGTTTCTCGACGGATTCCGCGAGATCGGCGAGGAATTTCTTGACGTCCTTCGTCTTGTCGGTGTTCGCCCCCGATTCCCGAAGCTCGCGCACGAGGTTTTCGAGGGTTTTCCTGCTTTCCGAGAGAAGGTTCCTGAGGTCGGAGAGGCCGTTGCGGCGCAGCTCCGATTCCCGCTGGCGCACCCGCAGCACGGCGAGATCAGCCTTCCGCTTATCCTCGGTGACGGCCTTGAGCCGCTTCTTGTGTTCCCTCTCGAGCGTATCCAGTTCCCTGTGCTTCTCGTTCAGGCCCTTGATCATTTCCCCGACATCGGTCCGTTCGTCGCTGAGGTAGCGCCGCGCCCTCGTCACGATATCGGCCGCCAGCCCTGTCTGCGCGGCGATCTCGAGGGCGCGGCTTTCCCCGGGGATGCCCATGACGATACGGTAGGTCGGCGCGAGGAGGGTCGAATCGAATTCCATGCAGGCGTTCAGGCAGCCAGGCCTGGTATACCCATAGTTCTTGAGGATGCCGTGGTGTGTGGTCGCCATGGTGAGGCAGCCCTTCTCGATGAAAAAGTCGAGGAGGCCCATGGCTATGGCGCAGCCCTCCTCGGGGTCGGTGCCGGCGCCCAGCTCGTCGAGAAGGACGAGGCTCCTGGAGCTTACGTTTTTCACGACATCGGCGATGACCTTCATATGGCCGGAAAAGGTGGACAGGGACTGGTCGATGGACTGTTCGTCGCCTATATCGGCCAGGACGGCGTCGAAAATGGGCAGTTTCGTGCCCAGGGCCGCGGGAAGCCCCAGCCCGAACTGGTGCATGAGGGCGAAGAGCCCGATAGTCTTGAGCGTGACGGTCTTGCCGCCCGTGTTGGGCCCGGTGACGATGAGGGTGCGGGTCAGGTCGGGCACGTCGACGTCGATGGGCACGGCTCTCTTGCCCAAGAGGGGATGGCGAGCCCGCCAGATGGTGAACCCGGCGTCGATCACCTCGGCCAGCACGAGTTCCTCGCGCCTCATCTGTATCGCCCTCGCCAGGCGCTGGTCCATATAGGCGAGGAGAATCCTGGCTTGCCCGATCGTAGGCGCGTCCTTTCTGACCTTCTCTGTCGTTTCCTTGAGGATGCGGAAAATTTCAGCCCTGAGCCGGGCTTCAAGCTGCACGAGTTCGTTGTTCTTTTCGACGAGGGCGGCCGGCTCTATGAAGACCGTCTGTCCAGAGGAGGAAACCTCGTGGACGATGCCCTTCACCCTGCCTCTGAAATTGGCCCTCACGGCCAGGACGGTTCTGCCGTCGCGCTGCGTGGGTTCGCCGGACTGGAGCGCCGAACGCAGATCGGGATCGTTCCGGTAGGAGTCGGAAATCGTCAGCAAATCGCGGTTGGCGCGCGCGATGGCATCCCTTATTCGCTTTATTTCGGGCAGATCGCGCAGTTCCCCGTCAGGCGTGAGAATATCAAATATGATTTTAGATACATGCTGAAGCTTAGGTGCGGTGGCTAGCAGTTCCCCTGCTTCCGATTCGGCCCATTTTTCGGCTAAGGCCTCGGGATCAAAGCCTCGCTTTTGATCAAAGCCCCACTTCCCCTCAATGGCGCCCACCTCGTCCGCCGCCGCCTTGCTGTCCTGACTTTTCAAGGCAAAATCGGCCCTGGAGAGCAGCGCGAAAAGCCTGTCGAATTCCTTCGTCCAGATGCCCAGCGCAAAGAGCTCCTCCAGCTCGAGGGTCATGCCCGAAGCGCCGAGGCGTTTCAAGGCTTCGGCTATTTGCGGAAAGGAAAAGGAAGGCAGCTCGCTGGAAGCGAGAAAGTCGCACAAGGAGGCTATATCGGCCTTAAAGCGTTCGAGGAGAACCTTGTCGTCGATGGGAAGCGAGGCGCGGACAAGCTCGCCCCCCTCCCATGAGAGGCAATACTCGGCCGTACGCTCGCGTATTCTGAAAAAATCGAGGAGCTTAAGGCTGTGATCGTTTTTTAAAAACATACATCGATCCTAAAAGAGTTCGTCGTGTTCGTCGAGATCGGCCGAACCCGAACCCCTGATTTTCGTCCTGATCTTGGATGAAAGCCCTCTTTCCTTCCTGCCGGGATCGCGGACTCCCGACTTTTTCCACGCGACGGGCTGGACGAGGTCCTCCCTGATGCGCAGGTAGCTTTCATAACGGTCGGGATTGATGGTGGATTCCTCCACCGCTTCCCTGATGGCGCAGCCTTCCTCATCCGTATGACTGCAGCGCGAGCCGTAGGCGCAATCCTCTATGAGAGGGAGCATCTCCGGGAAGCAGCCTGCCAGGTCGTCAGGGGGAAGGCTTCTGAGAGCCAGCCTGCGAATGCCCGGCGTATCGATAATCTTGAGTCCGCCGTCGGTGAGTATCATCTCGGCCATGGTCGTCGTGTGCTTTCCTCTGTCGTATTTTTCAGACACATCGGCCGTTCGGCGCTCGGTTCCGGGCACGAGGACGTTGAGGAGACTCGACTTGCCGACCCCCGACTGTCCCGCGAACACGCCCACCGAGCCGGACAGGAGCCCCAGAAGCGCTTCTATGCCCTCGCCGGTCTTCACTGAACTCTGGATCACCCGGTAGCCTAGCTCGCGGTAATCCTCCAGGCGTTCCTGGACTTCCTCCGGGACGCCCAGGTCAATCTTGTTGAGCACGATGACGAAGGGAACGCTGGCCCATTCGGCCATGACGGCCAGCCGGTCGATGAAGCGCGGCCTGAAGGGCGGCAGCCTGGGCGAAGTGACGCAGATCACCATATCGACATTGGCGGCGATAGCCTGCTCGGCCCTGCCCTTTTCGTTGTATCGGCCGAAGGTGTTCTTCCTGGGCAGCATCCTGGAGATGAGGCCCAGGCTGCCTTCGGTGGGAGTGACTTCCACGATATCGCCGACGGCCAGACTGTTGTAGCTGCCCGTCAGCGCCTTTATCCTCTTGCCCTTTATCTGGCAGAGACGAAGGAATCCGTCGTCGCAGAGAACCTGGGCCGAATTATTGGTTGAGAATATCACCGTCCCGGTCAAGCTTTCACCCGCGGCATGCTAGAGCCGTTCCGGAGGAAGGAGGCCGAAATGTTCTGCCCATTGGGCATACGAGGGATCGAATGGCGGCTCCCCGGTGAGGAAAAAGCGCCCTCGCCCGGAGGCTGTCGGCATGCTATCGTCCTTTTCCAGTTCGGTAATGATCTGCGCGAGCCTTTTGGCCACGCCCTGGCGGGAATCGACGATCTCGACGTCCGCGGCCCCGAGAGCGAGCGCGCAGGCGGCTATATCCTTCTCGACATGGAGAAAATGCGTGCACGCGAGGATTATCCTGTCGACGCCGCGATCCAGAAGCGCGCGGACATAGGGCTCCACGACGGCCCGCCTCTCCTCTTCCGTCGACGTGAGGTAGCGGCGTTCCACGAAGGAAACCAGGTCCTGAGCCGGCAGCTTGACCACCTCCGTCTCGGAAGCGTAGCGGGCGATGAGATCGTCTATATAAGGATCGACGACGGTCCGCTCGGTGGCCAGGACGCCTATGTGTCCGGTTTTCGAACTTTCGGCGGCGGGCTTTATGGCGGGCACGGTGCCTATAATGGGGAAATACGGATGGGCTTCACGCAGCACCTTGAGGCCGGCCTGGCTGGCCGTATTGCAGGCGATGACGAGGGCTTCGGGCATGACCCTCGCCCTCAGGCGCCTTACCCTGTCCAGGAGCAGGGTTTCCAGCTGCCGGACCGTCTTCGTGCCGTAGGGAAATCCCTCATCGTCGGCGACGTAATGCAGAGTTGCCCCCGGAAGAAGGCTCCTGGCCTGTTCGAGATAGGAGAGCCCTCCCACGCCGGAGTCGAAAAACACGATGGAAGAATTCTTGGTCATGGTACTCATTTCGTGAAGAGCGCGTCGAAGGCGGATTTCGCGGATTCGGCCTTGCCGCGCGTCGCGATCAAGCCCGCGTTCTTCACGCCGAAGCGGGCATCGGGGCTGAACCATTCGCAGAAATTCCTCTTGTCCTTTTCTGCGACGAGGGCATCGATGGTCTCGCGGCAATCCCAATGCGCCCCGACGAGATAAAAGGAACAGTGGAGGCAGACATGAAGGTCCTTGCCGCAGGAGGGACAGGTTTCGGAAAAACCGATCTTCGGGCTGGCCGGCAGCGCTTCCCCGCAATAATAGCACATGCCAGTATAATATACTCTAGGAGAGCCCCGATTCAAGCAGAGGAAAGGCCTCCAGCCGGGCGGCTCCTGCCAGGCGGTTGGACACGGCTTCCCGCCGGGCGGCCTTGTCCCGCGGGTCGCGATGGTGTAGCCTGTCCTCATGTACAGAAAGATGCCCTGCAGCGTCGCCGGCTGCGAGGGGACGGCCTTCGCGGGAAGTCCTTACTGCCGGATACATCATCCCAGCCCCCAGGAAGCGGTAAAGCTTCTCATGGACGGCATTATCGGCGAACGCAGCGCCATCAACATCGATTTTTCGGGGATAGCCCTGACCGTGGGAGATTTTTCGCGGATTCGATTCGTAGGCTGCAACTTCGGAAAGACCTCGCTCTCCCACATCATGTTCACGGGAGCCTCCTTCCGCCTCTGTTTCTTCGACACGGCCTCCCTCGATTCCTGCGATTTCTCGGGCGTGGACATGGACTTCTGCTCTTTCGGGGACGTGGATATTTTCGACTGCAGCTTCGAGAATTCGGAGCTCATCCACGTGAATTTCGACGGGAGCAGGATCAAGGAGAGCACTTTTTCAAGCTCGAACCTCTACGATTCCCGCTTCATCCTGTCCGACATCGAGAATAGCCGTTTCGACGACTGCGATTTCAAGCGCGTCTATTTCATGCCCAAGAAGGCCGTATCCGTCTCGACCGTAGGCTCGAACATCGCGGAAGCGGTGAAAGACATGGAGCATCTCTATCTATGAAGATTTACCAGCATTATTCGATCTACGGTTTCTCGAACACGTACATTCTGGGCAACGAGGAGACTTCGTCGGCGATAATCGTGGATCCGTCCGAAGTGACGACGACGATGATAGACCAGATCGAGCACAAATCCTATTCGCTCAAGGCCATCCTCATCACGCATGACCATATTCATCATTGCAGGGGCCTCAAAACGCTCATGAAGATCTATGAGCCCGCCGTCTACGCTTCCAACAAGAAGATTTTCGATATCGTCTGCAGGAAGGTGCGCGATCAGGACAGCTTCGAGGAAGCGGGCTTCTCGATCAAGGCTCTGGCCGTGCCCGGACATTCCCAGGATTCCATGATCTACAGCATCGGCCCCTATCTCTTCACCGGCGACGCCCTGCACGCGGGCATCATTGGGAAGACCACCTCGTCATTCAACGCCCAGGCCTTGTTCGAAAGGCTGGAGACGAAACTGCAGGGATATCCTGACGACACGATGATATTCCCGGGCCACGGCCCGCCCTCGACCCTGGGGACGGAGAAGAAGTTCAACCTGGGCCTGAGATCCGACTACGCCGAACGACTTCATCCATCCTACGACTTTTTCGTGCAGTAAGGTCAAATCTCCCGGATATTTTCCATTGAAAGATATCGGCGCGCCATTTTCGCCCAATGTCCAAAGCCGACGACGAGATGGTTTCCGAGAGGCTTATCGAGCAGCTTAGCCAGATCGGCGTTTTCCATTTCGATGACGGCCTGCGTCCTGCACAACCCCTCGTCCGATGGACAATCAGTGAGCTGGCCTTCGGCGAGCCAAACCTGGTCGAGGGAGACGCCCCCGATGCGCGCGAGGGTGACTGGCCCCGGCGCGAATTTCCCCGCTATGGCGACGCCCAGTCCCGACTCGAAATGGCTGCGGATCCCGTAGCCCGTAAGGAGGGATCGGGGAACGGTGCAGTGGGCGAGCAGGATATTCCCTTTCTCCGAGCTCTTCCCCAGGTTGATTTCCGAAGGGTTGGCCATCCAGGCCGGCTTGCCCGAGAGCAGGCGCATCCAGCGGAGGGCAAGTATGGAAGGGATATCGCCCTCGCAGCCCGCGTCTATCCCGTCGTCGGCCATCTGGGAAAGAGCGTAGCAGCCCGTCGCCTGTTCGAGGCTGAGCAGGTCGAAACACCTGAGGGTGAAGGCGTCGAGCCGTTTTTCGGCGACAATGGCGCGCAGGGCTCCGTATATCATGTCGGACTTGCTCATGTCCGTTCCGGCCGGCTCGATTTTATAGCGGGATTCCTTCAGGAATGAAGAAGCCTTCAGGCCGAGCGGTCCTTCCCTGAGTTCCCCTATTCTTTCCTCCAGCTCTCGGATCGTCACCGGTTCCAGCTCGGCGCCCCATGTCGATTTCAGGGCCGAGGCTTTCTGGCTGGACGCGACGAGCCAGTCCGAAGCCTCTCCCACGGCGCCGATCCGCGAGCCGCGCATGGCGGTTACGGCGCGGTTAAGGCCTATCGCTTCCAGGATATCGGCGCGAGCCGAACCGTCTTCCGCCGACCTGACCTGTATGACCAGGGCTGATCCTCCGTCCTGTCTCGCCCGGGCGGCGATTTCCAGGGCCGCCGGCAGGGAGTTGTGGCGGGGATGGGCTATGAGGACGAGGGGATAGGGCTTGGCCGACGCGGAGGCAGGCAGGGAAGACAGATATTTGAGGACAAGCCCCTCGGTTCCGCCCGTGAGGATGAAGAAAAACGGAGGCGCGGCGGCGACAGGGCCGCCGTCGGCGGGGGGAGTCAGTTCGACACGTTCTCCGTTCAGACCAGAAAAAAGCGGTTCAAAACCGGAAAATATGGTTTCAATGGCGCGGCTGTCATGAAGTACGGAAGAGACCACGGCATAGGAAAAATCGCTCATCGGCAGGCTCCTTGCGTACGGACGCCTTCATTCGGCGATTCCGTCCCCAGCCTCGGAGTCTACCAGACTTTTTCGGCTGAGAACAGGCTTTCCCTTTCCGCGAAGGCGTCCTGGGCCTCGATGATCGCCAGTTCGGCGGAACCTTGGGTCTTCGTCGCCTTGAAGACGGCGTGGACGGCGCCGGCCATGCGCTCCAGCGAAAGCACCGCGTCCCCTGTTTCCAGGTAATGGCCGAGGAAGAGCGCCGAAGCCATGTCGCCGGCGCCGTGAGGAGGGACGGGGAAGGAAAAGCGCGGGGTCCTGACGACATGGGCATGGTCGCCGAGCGAGAGCAGCGTGCAGATATGCTCGCCACCGTCCCGGATGGCGTCGAGGCTCGTGACGAGGACGATCCCGGGTCCTTTTTCATGGAGGATGGCGCAGGCTCGCCGGGCGTCCTCCATGCCTCCGATGGCGATTCCCGAGAGGACTTCGGCCTCGAACTGGTTGGGCTTGATGATGGACGCCTCGCGGAGCGCCCTGTCGCGGTAAAACTCGGGGATGCCGGGTTTTACGTAGAGGCCGCGTTCATAGTCGCCCATGACGGGGTCGCAGCAGTACAGCATTCTTGGATTGCGTTTCCTGATAGAGGCGACGATATCCAGGATGGCTTCCCCGACATCCAGGGCGCCCAGGTAGCCCGAAAGGAGGGCGTCGCAGGCGCACGCGCGGCCGAGGGCTTCCAGTCCCTCCCAGAGTTCCGCGATATGGGAGCCGGGAAAGACCAGGCCTTTCCAGGATCCGTACCCTGTATGGTTGGAGAATTGCACGGTGTTCAAGGGCCAGACTTCCACGCCCATCCTTTCGAGGGGAAAGACGGCGGCCCTGTTGCCGACGTGGCCGTAGACGACGTGGGATTGAATCGAGAGCACGCTCGTCATGGGGCTTACCCTCCCGCTTCGGGAAACCAGGAGCCCATCTCGTCCAGGGCATCGACGAGGATGAGGTTGAGGATGTCGAGACCGGGGCCGTCAAGCTTGAGACGACCTTCACTTTCCGAAAAACGGTCCTTCCATTTCTTCCTCGTGTTGGACAATAGAGCGCCGGCATCCAGCCCGAATCTAGCCTTGAACCGCTCTTCGTCGAGGCCTCTGGCCGTGCGCAGCGCCATCATGATCATCTCGAAGGCCGAGTCTTTCCTCCCGATCCAGGACAAGGCGACGGTGCTGTCGGGGTCCAGCAGATAGGCCGCCAGATCCCTCCCCTCCTCCATTCTCAGCGAGAGGCTTCCCCCCGCCCCCGCGGCAGCCGCCTTATTTCCGTCGGCGACGATCAGCGTCGAAACCGCGCCGCTTCCGACGCCCAGATAGGAGTTCATCGACCAGTAGGCTTGGTTATGAAGGCACTCTGAACCTTCCAGCGCATAGTTGGATACCTCGTATCGGGAGAACCCCAGAGCCTTGAGGAGTCCTTCACCCTCCTCGCGCTCATCGAAGGCCGCGTCCTCGTCGACGGGAAAAAGCTCTCCCCGGTCCAGCCGCCCCTTTATCGGCGTTCCCTCCTCGACGACGAGGTCGTAGATCGAGAGATGCCCTACGCCCTTTTCGACGAGGAAAGCGGCCGAATCGTGGAGGGCGGAGCGTGTGGAGGAGCGAGAGGAGCGTTTTTCCGGCCTGGGCAAGGCCGTCATGAGGTCGGCCGACAGCTTGAGTCCCGACTGGATGGCCAGATCCAGGGCTCTTCGGTTGTCCGCGGCTCTGGCATGCCTTCCGAGGATGGCCAGCTCGCCGTCGTCCATGCTCTGGATCCCCACGCTCAGCCTTGTCACTCCATGGACGGCCATCATTTCGAGCTTGCGGGGGCTCAGCGATTCAGGATTGGCCTCCACAGTCCATTCGAGAGGAGTATGCCCCGCTATAGACCTTATTTCGGCGAGAAGTCTTTCGAAAACCTCGTCTTCCAGAACCGTGGGCGTGCCGCCGCCGACAAAGATGGTCTCGATGGAGGCCGAAGCCGTCCGGCAGAGAAGCTCCGTACGCCGCAGAAGCTTGTCCACGTAGTCGGCCCGCCGCGAGGCTGATACTCGGGAGCAGGGAAAGGAATGGAAATCGCAGTAGGAACAGCGGGACGAACAGAACGGTACATGAATATAGAGGGAACGCGGCGTTTCGAATGCCCCGCTGTTTTCCGAGAGGAAGCCGGAAAGATTCATGGTATTTTCATGCGCCGGAGAGGCCACCAGACGGCGATGATACGCCCGATGATTCTTTCCTGTCCGATGGATCCCCATAGCCGGGATCCCGCCAACAGAGATCGGTCGTCGCAGGCGACAAAGTATTCGTTCTTTCCAAGGTTCCTTTCGCGGGCGAATTCTCCGCCCTGAGCCGGCCCGGAAGCCGCGGAGGTTCCGGAAAGCGTATAGCTGACCTCGGAGAGCATGTATTCATTCTGGAATGAATTGGAGCCCGCAGGGCGGATTTCATAGAGAGCCCCCTTGAGTCTGATGGCGTCGCCGGGCAGACCTATGACTCTATACAGGCCTGGAGCGGTCAGGCTAAGGCCATGACGCCGAGCCAAGGGGGAATAGTATTGAAGCGTAAAGAACCGCGCCAGGCTGTCCCATGCGCCGAACCACCAACTCTCGGTCGGTATGGGATCGGGAGCCACGACGATGAGCTCCCCTCTTTTCAAATCGGTTATGCGAGGCAATTTTCCGAAAAGCGTTACGGCGCCGACGGGAAGGGGAAAAGACAGGACCCTGTCGCCAGGGGCAAGAGCCGGCCGCATCGACGTGGCGTCAACCTTATACGACTGAAGGAAAAAAGCGCGAACAAGCCCCACCGCGAGCAGGACGAGGAGGACCTTGCGGAGTCCTCTGCGCCTTTTGCGGGCGGTCATCACTTTCTCGGTGTAGGAGCGATGTCTATTGGAAAAAGCCATGACCTGTCCCCCTGGAATCTACCGGCACCCGACGCCCTGACCAAGGCATCGGCAGGATGAATCTTCAGCGGATTCGGCCTGCCCGGCCCAATGGCCAGTAGATGAACAATGCCCTTCCGAGCACTCGGTTCAGGTTCACCGGGCCGAAGTAGCGGGCGTCCCGCGAATTGTCCCTGTTGTCGCCCATCGGGAAGATTCTTCCCTCCGGTATATACCAACCCATCTCGTAGCGTCTGGATGTGGCGGCGATTCGGGAATCCGAGGGATTCATGTCCTTGAGCACGGAAACCCTTTTCATGTCGTAACCGAAAGCGTCCTTGTAAGCCGAGGAGATGTCTGCCGATTTCGATGACACGGGAACGCTAAGCTTGCCTTCCTGATACGCCGACATCGCGCCGACGGCCTCGATTGCCGCGTATTCGCTTTTAGCCACCATCCGCTCGGCGGCGAAGGGAAGCCCCAGATTCTTCATCAACGTGGGCTCGGAAAACCAGGAAGAAGAACCTTCGGGTTTGATGGATACCTCGCCCATGTCGACTCTGATCCTGTCGCCTGAAAATCCGATGGCGCGCTTTATGAGATAATGGACTCTCTGCTCGCCGTTCTGGTCCCTGTCGATGTCGACCATCGTGAGGGTGAGCATGTAGATCATCTGCTGGACGACGGTGAAGACGGGACCTTTGGAAAGATAGGTGGGATTCTCGAAGACGATGATCTGGCCCCGGTGAGGTTTGGCCACGCCGGGAAGCTTGGCGACGCCAGGCAGGAGTTCGGGGCCATAGGAAAGCTTGTCGACGAAAATCATGTCGCCGATTTTCAGCGTCTTGACCATGGACTCGGAAGGTATCTGGTAGTTTTGAAAGACATATTGATTGATGACGAGAACGACGCACGCGGCCCAAAGGATGGCCATGAGCCAATCCACCACGGCATTCCGCCGTTGCTGCTTCATCTTGTCCTTAAGTCTTTTCCTGAGCCGACGAGTGAGTAGCGTTTCCGTGAAATTCTGGAGCCTATCGATGAAATCGGCGTTCTTGCCAGCCTGCTTGGTCATTGAAATCACACTACCATGTTCGTACCGCGTTGACAAGGTCCGGACGCATCCTATACGCTTCTCTCAATGAAGGAAGAGAAGAAAATCACACAGTCCGACATCGATCAGGCAACCGTCAGACTGCATTCCATAGCCGGCGTCGAGCCACGCGTCTATCTGCCTGCGGTCTATGCGATTCTCGCGATGTTCCTGCTCTTCCTGGCCCTTGTTTTGCCGGGGATACGGAAAAATGGAAGCTATCTTGTTTTTGCTGGCGCTCCCGCCAGATCGGCCGTCTACGTCGACGACTCGTACAAAGGAAGCACCGGACAGAATATCTTCCTTCCTTCGGGCAACTATTCGATCCGCATCGAAAGAGAGGGATTCAAGCCTGAGACCAGGAATGTCCGCATAAAAGGAAGGCTTCTGGGCAGCCTCATTTTCCCTCGCCGCGAAAAAATCGAATTCGGCCTTTCGGCAGAAAATCCCGCGGCCCTCATTCATACCGCATATAAAGAATATGCCGAGTGGTCCCTGGCGGGAAAACCGAGCGCCCTCTACCAGTTTCCGACCGTCCTCTCCGACGCGGTTTCAGCCTTGGCCGGGACGGGCGCCTTATCGACCGCCTTCTCTGACGCGCCGGTGCCAAGCGGCAAGAATAGCGAGGCCGCCGCGCATTCAGGTTCGCTGGACTTTGCCAGGGATATCCTGTCGGCCACCGCTTCATCCGAATCCGCGAGGGATGGATTGAAGGCGAGCGCCCTTGTATCCACCGCGGGCATGCCCGGCCCGCTCTCCCTGGTCTCGGCGGCCCGCATAGCGGTCGCCGCCATCTGTTCGGAAAAAGCCGGAGCGGTCTGGCTCCAGGACGTCCTGTCCAAGGACAGCGCGACTTCCCTGCCTTTGAGCTCCATCGCCAAAAGCGCGGCCGCGGCTAAGCCGGCGGCGGGCAAGGAAGTGCCAAGCCCCAGGGGTTCCGTTTCGCTGAGCGGCCATGATTTCGTTCTCTTCTCGCAAGGGGAGCTGCCCATGGGCGGCGAAGCCCCTTCCGGTTCCCAGGCCGGCTATATGGCGAGCGTTTCCACCTTCGGCATCGCCCGGACTGAGGTCACAAACAGACAATGGGCCGCCTTCCTCGCGGCCAACGCCGGCTGGCAGCCAAGGAACAAGGCCGCCCTCATCGAAGCGGGGCTGGCTGATGATACCTATCTCAGCGAATGGAAGGAAACCGGAATCGACGGCGACAAGCCCGTAACCTACGTTTCATGGGCAGCGGCGTCGGCCTATTGCGCATGGCTCTCCTCCAGAACGGGAAGCGCGTGGAAAGCGGCGCTGCCCAGCGAGGCGATGTGGGAGGCGGCGGCTCGCGCGGGACTTTCCGACCCGGCCTCGCCGACGGAAAAGAAAGCCACCTGGTCCGATGCGGCGAAAGACGGTCCCGCGCGATCGGGCGCCGCCGGCTATTCCGCGACAGGCCTCGCCGACATGTTCGGCAATGTATGGGAATGGACTGCCGACGCCTATCGCCCCTACCCCGCCTTCGCGGCCGGCCAATTTTCGGGGGACGAAAAAGCTGTCCGCGGCGGCTCCTGGGCCAACGACTCCGATTCCATAACCCTGTTCTCGCGCGGAGGCATGCCCTCTGCCCACGGATCCGCCTTTCTCGGCTTCAGGCCCGCGATAGTGGAACGATGAGCATACCGGAAGGCGTCAAGGTCGTAGCCCTCAACAGGCGCGCCCGTTTCGACTACAGCGTCGAAGAAAGTTTTGAATGCGGCGTGGAGCTGAAAGGCACCGAAGTCAAATCCATCAAGGACGGAAGAGTATCCTTTCCCGACGCTTACGCCGACGTGAGGAACGCCGAAGTCTGGCTGAGGAATTTCCATATCTCGGAATACGTGTTCTCCTCGGTGTTCAGCCATGATCCCGACAGGCCCAAGAAGCTTCTGCTCCACGCGCAGGAGATTAAACGCATCGACCGGAAGGTCCGCGAAAAAGGCTTTACGCTGATCCCCCTGGCGGTGTACCTCAAGCACGGCCTCGTCAAGATCGAGGTTGGGCTCTGCAAAGGCAAGAAAGCCTACGATAAGCGCGCCGACATCAAGGAACGCGACGTGGATCGCGACATCAGGCGCGAATTCCGCACGAGGGACTGGTAAGCCTATGCGCATCACCGGAGGAATCTACTGCGGCAGGACCATCGAGCTTCCCGACGCCCATCTGGCCATCCGTCCCGCCATGGACAGGATGAGGGAATCGGTTTTCGGCGTCCTGGGAGACATGACGGGCCTCTCCTTTCTCGATCTCTTTTCCGGATCGGGCATCATCGCCCTCGAGGCGGCGTCGCGCGGCGCCAACCCGATAATGTGCGTTGAGCGCGATAGGGCAAAGTTCCCCATTCTCCTCAAAAACGTCTCGATAGCGGCCGATCAGCGCATCGAGTGCAAAGCCCAGCCGGTGGAGCTTTTCCTGGCCCGAAATAAGGTCGCCTTCGATATCGCCTTCCTCGACCCCCCCTTTCCCTACGCCTTCAAGCTGGATCTGCTCAAGACCCTGGTGAAGGGATCTTCCCTCAAGGAAGGCGGTCTCGTGATCATCCATTTCCCCAAGGAAGACAAACTGCCGCTGAAAATCGGATCCCTCGCGGTCGAGGACGAACGAAGCTACGGTCGCTCGATCGTGCGTTTTTATCGAAGCCGCGAGGCGTCCTGACCCTGAAATGACACTGATTGCTTTTTCCGCTTTTTCGCTTTATACTTTTCAATTAGACAGAAAGCAGCCTTAGGTCCGTATTTTTAAAATGTTTGAATCATAAAATACGCTTTCTGCCACAAGGAAAAAACATGAGCGACATGCCTGCTCCTCTCCCCCAAGACGATTTCTTTGAAATTCCGGAAGCGCTCGAAAGCGAACTGAACGAGATTTCCGAATCCTCCAAGAAAGGTTACCAGCTTCTCAAGGAAAACCGGTTCGACGAAGCCGTCGAGTGCTTTGCCCAGATTCTGGAAAAGGACAAGGAAAACAACTACGCGTTGGTCGGCCTCGGCGACGCGGCCCGCAAACGCGGCGCGTACAGGGACGCCGCCGACCATTACCGGCGCTGTCTCGTATTCCATCCCGGAAACAGCTACGCCCTGTTCGGTCTGGCGGACTGCTACAAGGCCCTCAACCAGTACCATAAAGCCATAGAAATATGGGAGCAGTACCTGCTCCACGACAATACGAACATCACGGTCCTGACGAGAGTGGCCGACGCGTATAGAAAAGTCCACGATTTCAGGAAATCCAAGGCCATCTATCAGCGCGTTCTCGAGATGGAAGCCGACAATCATTACGCCCTCATCGGCCTCGGCCATCTGCATTATGACTTCAAGGAATACAAGGAAGCCCTCGGCTACTGGCAGAGAATGGTCGATCTTCAGGCAGATAGGGTCGATATCAGGGTTCTCACCTCCATCGGGAATTGCTACAGGAAACTGAAGCAGTTCGATCGAGGCGTTCCCTATTTCGAGAAGGCCCTGGAAAGGGAGCCGGACAATTTCTACGCCCTCTTCGGCATAGCCGACTGCTATCGAGGCGTCGGCAAGCAGGCCAATTCCCTCATCTACTGGAACAAGATTCTGGAAAAGGATCCCAAGAACAAAGTTATCCTCACCAGGGCAGGCGATGCCTACAGGAATATCGGCGACCTGGATAAAGCGGTGAAATACTACGAGGACGCCCTCAACATAGAGTTCGACGTATACGCCATCCTAGGCCTGGCCGTCATCGCGCGCACTCAGGGAAAATGGGACGACGCCATCACCAGCCTCAAGATGCTCATACAGAACGATCCCAAGAATTACCGCATCTATCTCGAGCTCGCCCAGTGCTACGTGGCGGCCGGTCAGCGCCAGCAGGCCATAGATATCCTCAGCGACTTCACGAAGATGGGGATCAAGAATCCCTTCATCTCGGAAGCGCTTCTGAAGCTTTCGGCGAAGGCTTCGTGAAGGCAAGACCATAGGATGACAAACCGACCTTTGAACGAAGAAAAACCGTCGGTCTATCCTTCGGGCCTGCTCCCTGACGAGATCCTCGATCTTCTCCGCTTCGAGCAGGCTTACAGGGCGAAACAGGTCTACGACTGGATCGTGCGCGGAACGGGCGATTTTTCCGGCATGACCAATCTCCCCGCCGCCGACAAGGAACGTTTGACCGCGCTGTTCGGCACCCTCCGCTCATCCTCGGTGAGTTCGGAATTCAAGGATGAGGACGGATCCCTCAAGCTGCAGATACGACTCCGCGACGGCGCGGCCGTCGAGTGTGTTCTCCTGGAGGATATCGAGGGAAGGAAGACCGCCTGTCTCTCCAGCCAGGTGGGTTGTCCCATGGGCTGCAAATTCTGCCGTACCGGCCAGCTCGGTTTCCTGCGGAATCTCGGACCGGACGAAATCCTCGAGCAGTATTACTTCCTCAAGGAAAGACGCGGCTTCATATCGAATGTCGTCTTCATGGGCATGGGAGAACCCCTCCTCAATCTTCCCGCGCTGCGAAAATCGATTGCCCTCCTCGCTGATCCGGAAGGCATAGGCATGTCGCTGCGAAAGATCACCATATCCACGAGCGGCGTAGTCCCGGGGATTCTCGACCTGGCGGCCAACGGTCCCCGAGTCAGGCTCGCCGTGTCGCTGACCACCGCCAACGAGGATATGCGGTCGGAGATGATGCCCATAAATCGCACCTGGAACCTTGCGACTCTCAAGGCCGCCCTCGTCGAATACCAGGAAAAGACAGGCGAGCGCGTCACCCTCGAAGCCGTCCTCACCGGAAACAGGAACGCGAGCCCAGACGATGCCCGCGCCCTGGTGCGCTGGGTAAAGCCGCTCAAGGCCCAGGTCAATCTCATTCCATGGAACGCTGTGCCCGGCCTTCCTTTCGAAACGCCCAGCAAGGCGCAAGTCCAGGCCTTCACCGACGTGCTCGAAAAGGCTGGACTCGTCGCCGTCCAGCGAATGCATCGCGGCAGGGGCGTCATGGGCGCCTGCGGCCAGCTCGGAGACACGCTCCAGGCCAATTCCAAGCCCTGACATAATCCGATTACCTTCGCACCCTCGGTCGCGGAAATTGTTCACCCGCCACAGCCATCTCCCGATGATTTCCCCAGCTTTCGCATGAGCCGCGTCCGCCTTTTCTCGAGCGCCTCAAGTTCGGGGCTGTCTCGGTTTAGAGCGCTGGGATTCCGGACTCCCGTTTCTTGGGCGGCTTCCGCTTCCAGGATGGCCTTGGCCTTTTCGGCGTAGTCGAGAGCGGTTCTGGGATCCTTCCTCATGTGTTCGTGGAATTTCGCCTTTTCTGTGCAGCCTTCGACGCTATTTTCGTCCATCGCGGCGATGACGCGTCCGCAGGCTTCCAGATCCCCCGCCTTTCTGTAGAACCTGAAAAGAAGCTTAAGCGCCCCATGGTCACCGGCCGCGGCGCCTTCCTCGAGGAGGGCATAGCCTTCCTCCGATCTGTCGGCCGCCATGAGTTCCATGGCGAGATGCGGGACATAGACTCTTTCGCTCTCCCAGCGTACGCAGGGTTCCTTCATGATTCCCTCGACCCTGAGGAAGAGCCTGGCGAGCGATCTGACATCGAGGAGATTGTGGTCGGCCACCTTTCCCATCGCCGCGAGAGAGGCTTCGAGAGTATCGGCGTCCGCGGCGTTCGCCCCCGAATATTCGAGCCAGAGCCGCGGGATGAGAAATCCGGGTACATCATCCTCCCGCCCCTCCCCGAGAACGGCTATCTCCATGGCTTGCAGGGAGCAGGAGCCGAAGGTTTTCTTCCAGAACTTCCTCGCCATATGCAGGAGGTCTATGTGGCCGAATTCGGGGACGGGAACGGCGTTCATGATGCATCGCGTTCTTAAAAGGGGCAGATCGAAGGCAGCCCCGTTGTAGGTGACGAGATAAGGATGGTCAGCGAGAAGGTTGACCGTGAAATCGAGAAAAGTAGGCTCACCCGGGAAATCGTCGATGAATACTTGGGTGACGAGGAAGCTTCCGCCCTCGAAAAAACCGACGGCCGCGAGGAAAGCTATGGTGCCTGCCCCGCCCGAAAGGCCTGTGGTCTCGAGGTCGAAGAAGGAGAGCCGGTTCAGGGGTATGGCGGTCAAAGGCATGGGCTCCAGGCCCTTTTTCCGTCTCAGCCGCTGGTTCGCGAAATGGCTTTCCTCGAAGCAGTCGCCGCGGTTTTCGTCCAGGCCGAAGCCGGTCTCCACCGTCCGCGTATAGGTGTGGGGAGCGATCCTTTCCCATCCTGGAAGGAAACCGGACTTTTCTTCCCGTACCGGTTTTTTCGACTTTTTCGGCCTTTCCGATCTTTCCGGCTTGTCAGGGCGCGACCCGATTTCCGAGGCCTTGATGAGACCCATTTCCTTGAGGCGGGCAAGCCGCCCTTTCATGGCTGACAAGGAAAGCTCCTCAAGGACGCCCGCTGCAGCGGGCCAGGAGTTCACCCACGAGGGACTTGAACCCGAAGCCGCCCCTGCGCGACGGGCTTGAAATTTCGCCGGCCTGGGGCGAGCCATCGGCGCCCACGAGGTCGGCGCCGATACAGGAGGGGCAACCAGCGCCGCAGGAGCAGCCGTGAAGCCTCTCATATGCCGCGCCCATGAGTCCGTCCAGCTTGCCCGTGAGGGCCTCCGAGAGACCGGTGCCGCCCGGATACTTGTCGTAGAGGTAGATGGCCGGGATCGAGAAATGAGGGTCCCTCACGCGCTCGGAGACGCCGATGTCGCGGGGATCGCAGAGGACGAAGACCGGTGCCAGGGACTTGAGCAGGCGCGCGGCCCCGACGAGCGCGGCCGCCGCCGTCGCCGGATCGAGCCTCTCCAGGAAGGAGCCGGCCGCGCTCTCCTTCGGAAAGAGAAGCATGAGGGCGCGCGTCTGCATTTCCTCGGGCGGCAGGAATATTTCGCCGAATCCGACGTTCTCCTGCGTGTGGAAGCGCAGCTTCTTGAACTTCTCCGCCTGGCTCCTCACGAGGACGTCGCCCACGGCGTAGCCGAAAAGCATGGACTGGCCGGGAGAGGAACGTTCGTCCTCGGTGAGCACCTCAAGGTCGGTCTTGACGACGGCGTCGGTCCAGTAATCCAGGTCCTTGCGCTCGACGTGGCAGACCCTGTTGGCAATGTCGAGCTTCTTCACGATGAACTGCGTGCCCAGGTGGATGTAGACGGCGTTGTCGAATATGAGTTCCTTGGCGCTCGGCCTGTCCATCTCGCCGATTACGCGGCTTCCGCCGCCGGTCACGTCGACGATGACGATATTGTCGGCGGTGGCCGAGCGGAGCGAAATCTTCTCGCTGGGGTAGCCCTCGTCGGACCAGTACCAGCGCCCGCCGGTGAGACGCACCGCGCCTTCTTCCTCCAGCAGGGAAAGAGCCTCCGCCGTCAGCTCGGAACGCTCGCTTCCCTCGCCGGGCTCCGTTTCACTCTCGCCGTGTTCCGTTTCGTCCTCGCCGCGCTCCGTTTCGTCCTCGCCGCCGGTCGCGCCCTCGCCATCCTCGCCGCCGCCGAAAGCCCCGCCCTCCGCGAAAGGCAGCTCGAAGGTCGCGCACTTGACGTGGTCGATGAAGATGAAGGGATTGTCCAAGTCAACCCTGGCCTGCTCCGGCGACTGCGCGAGGAAATATTCGGGATGAAGGGCGAAATACTGGTCCAAAGGGGCCGCCGATGCCACGAAGATGGCCAGGGAAGAGCCGCCCCGTCTCCCCGCCCTTCCCGCCTGCTGCCAGAAGGATGCCGTGCTGCCGGGATAGCCCGCCATGACGGAGGCGTCGAGCCCGCCTATGTCGATGCCGAGTTCCAGGGCGTTCGTGGAGACGACGCCGTTGATGGATCCCTCGCGAAGGCCTTTCTCGATGGCGCGCCGCTCAGATGGAAGAAGCCCCGAACGGTAGGGGCTCACCTTTATCCTCTCGTTTTCGTTGTTGGGATTCTCCAGGCTCTGGTTGATGTTGCTCGCGATGAGCTCCACCGCCAGCCTGGACCGGGCGAAGAGGATGGTCTTCACTCCTCTGCGCAGGAGCTCGAGGGCGATGCGCTCGGACTCGGTCGCGCTGCTCTTCCTCATGCCCTGCACCGGATCGATGACGGGGGGATTATAGAAGACGATCGTCTTTTCGCCGGCCCCGGCGCCGTTGTCGTCGACGAGCTCGACGGGCTCCTCGATCAGGGCTTCGGCGAGTTCTTTGGGATTGGCGATCGTCGCCGAGCAGAAAATGAAGGAAGGCTTGGCGCCGTAGAAGGCGGCGATGCGTTTGAGCCGCCTCAGCACGTTGCCCACATGGCTGCCGAAAACGCCCCGGTAGCTGTGCGTTTCGTCCACGACAACATATTTCAGGCCTGAGAAGAACTGTATCCACTTGGCGTGGTTGGGCAATATCCCGGCGTGGAGCATGTCCGGATTCGTGATGACGATACGGCCGGAGGTTCGCGCCGCCGTCCTGAGGGATGAGGGCGTGTCACCGTCGTAAGTCTGTATTTTTACGGGCAGCGCGCCGCCCAGGGCGACTTCGTTGAGCTCAGCCTGCTGGTCCTGGGAGAGGGCTTTCGTCGGAAAAAGATAGAGGGCGCGGGCGGAGGGATCCTCCAGGAGGGTCTGGACCACGGGGAGATTGTAGCAGAGGGTCTTGCCCGACGCCGTAGGCGTGACGACGACGAAATTCCGCCCGGAACGGGCGATTCGGTAGCATTCGGACTGATGGGTGTAGAGGGCCGAAATGCCCTTCGCGGCAAGGGCCGCGGCGAGAGGCGGCGAGAGATCGGCCGGCAGTTCGGCGAGTTTCGGCGAGCGCTGCCGCAACGTACGAGTCCAGGCCACTTCCCCCTGCTCATCGAGCCAGGCGAGAAAAGAGTCCCAAAATTCTGTGGCGGGTTTCTTCATCATAAGCTATACTTTACACACGCTGGGTGCTTAGGTAAACAGATGTGTATATATTTTTCAACACACCCGCGCGAAAGGGGCCATCATGCTGAAAGTATTGTCGATCGTGCTTGGCGGCGGCAAAGGCACTCGTCTATTCCCCCTCACCAAGGAAAGATCCAAGCCGGCCGTTCCCTTCGGAGGCAAATTCCGCATCGTCGATATACCCATATCGAACTGCATCAACGCCGGTTTCAAGAAGATCTACATCCTCACCCAGTTCAACTCCGCGAGCCTCCATCTGCATATCGCAAAATCCTACAATTTCGATACGTTCTCGAGCGGATTCGTGGAAATCCTCGCCGCGGAGCAGACGCCGGTCCATTCTGGCTGGTACGAAGGCACGGCGGACGCCGTGCGCAAGAATCTCATCCATTTCAGGCCGCAGAACCCCACCCATTACCTCATCGTGTCGGGCGACCAGCTCTACAGAATGGATCTGGGCGACATGTTCAGGAGACATCTCGCCTCGAAGGCCAGACTCACGATAGCCGGCACCATGGTGGACAGGAATACGGCGAGCGCCCTCGGCATCATCAAGACGGGAAAAGATTCGCTGATCGAAGCCTTCATGGAAAAGCCCGGTCCGGCGAAGGATATCTCGGAATTCAGACTCCCCGACGAGATCCGCCCGAAATCATCAGCGCCGGAGAATGAATACCTCGCGAGCATGGGCATCTACATTTTCGACGCATCCCTTATGGAAGAAGCCCTCGCTGGCGACTCGAACGACTTCGGCAAGGAAGTCATACCCGATATCCTCGCCAAGGAAAAAATCAACGCCTACCTTTTCGACGGCTACTGGGAAGATATCGGAACGATCAAGAGTTTCTACGACGCGAACATCCAGCTGACGGACATCAATCCGAAGTTCAATTTCTACGACGAGGACAACCCGATTTTCACGCACAACAGGAATCTCCCCGCGTCCAAGCTCAACTACTGTACGCTGAACCAGGCCTTGGCCACCGACGGCTGTATCATCACCAACGCTTCCATATCGCGCTCCATCGTGGGAATACGCACCATCATCGAGTCGGGCGCCAGCCTCGACGGCGTGATATGTATGGGCGCCGACCGCTATGAAACGGAAGAGGATAAGAAGGCCAACACGCTGAAAGGAATTCCTAACATCGGCATCGGCGGCGGAAGCATACTGAGGCGCGCCATCATCGACAAAAACGCAAGGATAGGCCCCAACTGCAGGATCGGCATCGACGACATGCCGCGGCCGGAGGGCGAATACGCCACGCACTATATCGTGGACGGCGTCATCGTCATTCCCAAGAACATGATCGTGCCGGCCGGCACGGCGATCTGAAAACCCGATTCCCAACGTATGAAAAGAGGGCGGCCCGCGATGCGGGCCGCCCTCTTTTTCAGTTTCCTTGCCTGAATTTTCAGCCGGTGACGAGCTTCATGGCCTCGGCCAGTTCGGGATCCTTGTCTATATAGTACTTCTGGGCTTCGGCGGCCGACAGGCCGACAAGCTCGTGGCTCATGTAGTGAATCCAGGTCTCGTCTTCCAGCGTGGGCACCTCGATCTTGCGGCACCAGTAATCGGGGTGGATAGGATGGGTGTCGGGCAGGTATTCGCGGACCTTGTAGTCGTGGACGACGACCTTTATGTTGGCGCGGGGCAAGCCCTTTCGCATGAACACTTCGGTGAGATAGTTGACGGTCCTTCCCGAGTCGTAGACGTCGTCGACGAGCATCACCTTTTCCCCTCCGTGGAGGAGATCGGGACTGTAGGTCCATCCGTCGATCTTGACCTCTTCCTGCGTGCTCACGTCGGTATAGGAGCGGGCGACGACGGCCGCGTAGAAAACGGGGTTTGCCTCGCCGGTGATGAACTTGAAATACTCGCTTATGACATTCCCCATATAGGCGCCGCCTCTCAGGGACACATAGATGATGTCGGGGATGAATCCATCTTTGTAAATGCGGTAGGCCATCTTCAGGGCATTGTTCCTGATGGTGTCGTAGGGAACGAATTCTTTGTGCATAGGGCCTCTCGGGAGAAAGATCCGCGTTCCTCAAGGGGGACCGCATGTGGACAAAAAGCTTGAAGCCCTGAAAAAATCAGGGCTTCAAGCAGTCATCGCGAAGATGGGATAGTACTATCAGTTTTTATTTAAAGCAAGGGTATCGATAATCTGCTCGTCGCGGACCACGGTGAAGGTCAGCTTTTTGGCACTCTGGTCGTTGATCTGCTGGTAGAACCAGATGAGTCCTTCTACCTTCTTTTCGTTCACTTTGATGATGATGTCGCCCGCCTTGAGGCCCATCACTGAGGCCGGGCTCTTCGCCACGACGTCGGTGACGGCGATGCCGCCCTTGGCGCTTTCCGGCACCTTGGTCTGGTCGATGGACTCCGACTGGAGGGAGATCACCGAGAGGCCGGGATAGAGATCCTTGTTGTTGCTGGCGACCGTCTTGTCGCGCAGATCGATCTTGACCTTGAGGCTCATTTTCTTTCCCGCGCGGATGAGGTCAACGACCGCCGAGGATCCCGCGGGAATGTCGCCGATCTTGCGGACGAGTTCGTCCTGGGACTTCACTTCCGCGCCGTCGACGCCGGTTATGAAGTCGCCCGGCAGGATGCCTCCGTTGTAGGCGGGGCCGTTCTTGAAGACATGGGCGACGAAGGCTCCCTTCTTGTCCTCTATGCCGAGTTCTTTGGCGGTGGCCTTGTCGCCGTTGATGCCGAGGAGGCTCACGCCGAGCCAGCCGTAACGGACAGTTTTATGCTGGATGAAATCGTCGATGGCGCTTTTGAGATTGTTGATGGGGATGGCGAAGCCAAGACCCACGGAGCCGCCGGTCTGCGTGGCTATCCATGTATTGATGCCCACGACCTCGCCCCTGATGTTGACGAGAGCCCCGCCGGAGTTGCCCTGGTTGATGGCCGCGTCGGTCTGGATGAAGTCGTTGATGTTGCCGTCCGGGCCGCCGTTTCTGCCCACCGCGCTCACGATGCCCGCCGTCACCGACGACACCAGGCCGAGCGGGCTGCCGAGGGCTATGGCCCAGTCGCCTACCTGTATTTTCGAGGAATCGCCCAGCTTGGCCACCACGATGTCGGGATCGCTCGTCTCGAACTTCACCAGCGCGATATCTTTGCGATCGTCGGCTCCCACAAGTGTGCCGGGGAATTCCCTGCCGTCATTCATTATGATAGTGATCTTCTCCGCGTTGCCCGCTACATGGTTGTTCGTGAGGATGTAGACGGTCTTGCCGGTTTTCCTGACGATGACGCCCGATCCGAGGCCTTCCTGGCCAAATTTCGGCGTCTTCTGGTCGGGAGTCGTCTCCTGCGGACCGAAGAAAAATTCGAAGGGGATGCTAGGCTGGGTTTTCGGGGCATCCGTCACCTTGTCCACGACATCGAGTTCCACCACCGAAGGCAGAACGGTGTTGGCGACATAACGGAAGGCGGTCTGGACAGCCTCGGCCTGGGAGAGGGCCGCGCCTATTTCGGGCGTCACCTGCACGCTCGGCGTTTCCGCCTCGACTATCGGCAGCGAAACCAACTTCTGCGAAACGCCGCCGAGGGATCGGCCGCCCACGAAGGCGAAGACAAAGCCGATGATCACGCCCAAGATGATGAGGTTCGCGATGAAAAATTTCTTTGAGTAGAGTTTTTTATTCAATGCCATATACTTCTCCTGAGATGCGTTTTCCAGTGAGCTACTAACTAAAAGATAAAATACTGATTTTCGTTACAGTAGCCAAATAGGCGGAGGCATCAGGCTATATGACAATCGACGCTCTCTAGAATGTCCAGGAAGTGAGAACCTCATGACCGGATTCGGTGACGAGAACGCTGTGCTCGTAATGCGCCGACAGGGACCCGTCGAGCGTCACCACCGTCCAGTCGTCGGCCAGTTCCTTCACGTCGCCCTTGCCCGCGTTTATCATCGGTTCGATGGCGATGACCATGCCGGGGAGCAGTCTGGGGTTGGGTCCGCTGGAGATATAGTTGGGGATCTGCGGATCCTCGTGCATCTCAAGACCGACGCCATGGCCGCAGTACTGGCGCACCACGCCGTAACCATAGCGCGTGGCATGGCTGAAAACCGCCCTGGCGATGTCGTGGATGCGGGCGCCGGGAACGACGGCCGCTATGGCCTTGTCGAGACATTCCCTTGTCACCCGCATGAGCTGATCCGCCTCGGGGCTGACCTTTCCGACGGCCCAAGTGACCGCGGAGTCGGAAAAATAGCCATCCAGCTCAATGCCGTAGTCTGCGCCGATGATGTCGCCCTCGACGAGGCGGCGCTTGCTGGGAATGCCATGTATGACGGTTTCGTTCACGGAAAGACAGATGGAGGCCGGATAGCCCTCGTAGTCGAGGAAGGCCGGCTTGCCTCTATGCTTTATCGTGTAGTCGTAGGCGAACTTGTCGAGTTCGAGAAGACTAACCCCGGGCTGAACCATGGGGCGAAGCTTTTCGAGAAATTCTGAGAGGAGGGCGCAGGATTTGCGGATGCCTTCAATCTGTTCCTTGTTCTTGAGTCTGATCATGTACCTGCCTCAGCGCTTAGCGTCTGGGTTTTCCCCTCCGGAGTCTCCCTGCCCGGCATCCTTGTGGATCCCGTCCAGCACGCCGTTGATGAATTTATATGAATCTTCCGAACCATATTCCTTGGCGATTTCGATGGCTTCGTCGATCGTGATCTGGGCGGGGATGTCGTCCTGGAAGAGGAGGCAATAGGTCCCCATCCTCAAGATGGCCAGATCGACTTTCTTGAGTCTCTCGAAGGGCCAGTGGGACAAGTGCTTCTTTATCCTCGCGTCGATCTCTTCCAGGTTTTCGAGGGTTCCCGCGATGATGAGCCTCGTGAACGCGGCCGTATCGTCCTCAAGCTGTTCGACTTTCGAAGCCTCGAGCCAGGCGAATTTGAGAAGATCGTCGAGCGACGAACGGGAAGCTTCCCAGGCGTACAGTGCCTGAAAAGCGAGTATTCTTGCTTTCCTGCGTGAAGCCATCAGCTCCCTCTTTTTACCATTTCAGATTTTCGTCAAAGGTCTTTATGGAAGCCTCGCCCCTGAGCTTCGTGATGAGATCGGCTTCCAGCTTGTCCATGAACTGCGCTTCCTTCGCCGAAGCCACCTGATAGGCGATGAACTGCTGGATGGTCATGTTCTGGTTGCCAGGGACAGGGTCGGCCAGGCCGAGCTGCTTCTGCGGAAGGAACTCGTTCGCCCTCACGATCCTGTATCCGGTGGGACTCTCGACCATGCCGGAGATATCGCCGGCCTTGAGCTTGAAGACGACGTCGAAGAGGTCCTCGCCGAAAAGGCTCTTGTTCTGGGCGGTCTTTTCTATATAGAGGGAAGGTATGGACTTGTACCCCGCAGCGTCGCTGGATCTCAACATGTACTCGTCGAATTTCGTGGGATTGACCTTGAGCGCGGAGGCTACCGACTGCAGCGTATCCTTCGCCTTCTTGGCGTCGGCATCGCTCTTGAGCCTCGTGTCCACATAGAGGACGCTGACTCTCATGGTGTCCGGGCGGACGAGCGAAGCCTTCGCGAGATCATAGGCTTTGAGAATCTCGTCGGCGCTGGGAGCCACGAGAATCGTCTTCAGCTCATCCTTCCGCTTGGTCTGGACATAGGTCTCGAAGAGAAGACGCTGGCGGACATATACTTTCGGCTCGACGAAGACGCCGCTTGCCCTCAGCTGGCTTTCCAGATCCTCATCCGTCGCCTTGGCCCCAAGGCTGGACTTCATCTGCGCGAGGGCGTTGTTGATATCGGTATCGCTTACGGAAATCTTCTCCCTTTCGCAGAATTGCACGAAAAGGAGACTGTTGATTCTCGCGTCGAGGACTTGCTTGATCTGTTCGGCGGTGAACGTGATGCCAGCGGCCTTTTCGAGACGCTGGACGTCGGTCTTGATCTGGCGGACGGAGATCACTTCCTGCTTGACCAGTTTAATAGTGGCCGCAGGTTTATCGATGGAAGTCTGGGCGCCGAGGGCGGCCAGACCTACGAGGGCAAACAAAGCAGGTAAAATCTTTCTCATCTTTTATACTCGCTCTTGCTTCATACATAGCCTATAAGGCGGAAATCCTACACAGTTTATAACAAACCCGATTGGAGAAGGTAAACCAAAACCCAGGGTATTTCAATAGAGCAGAGACATTTCGATCGGTCCGCCGCGCGATCGGGCGCGGAAAATCCTCTCAGACGAGCGGATCGACGTCGGCTTCGGCGAGACGCCTGCGGACCGCGCTCAGTCCCGGCAGCCTGGGCACAAGGCAGGACGCCCGCTCGAGGGCTTGATGCGCCTCGCCCCATTCCTTGCGGCGCAGATGGACCTCGGCTTTTTTCCTAAGGAACTGCGCCGAATCCCTGATCCCCACCTCGAGGGCGATGGATTCCTCCAGCCTGTCGAGATAGTCGTCCTCGTCTATCCGTCCCGGCATTTTCTGCAGCACCAGCGTTCTGAACTTCAGGGCGACGACATCGTAATAGTAACGGAACCAGGCCTTTTCGTGTTCCATGGCGATGAGCCGCTTGTATATGGCGTAGGCCTTGAGGAGCCGCCCTCGTTTTTCGTATTCCTCGGCCAGGCAGTATTCGGCGTCCATGGCGTCGCCTCTTTCCAGCCAGCGTTCGAGCCTGAAATCGCCGAAGGATTTGGAACGCTCATAGGTTTCCAGGGCTTCGTCGTCGAAGTTGTGGAGAAGGTCGTAGACAATGAGCTTGGCCTGACTCTCGGGATCGTGGGTTCTGGCCTTCAGGAAAGCCCTGTAATTGAATCCGCCCTGTTCGAGCTTCTGTCTCCTCAGGCTGCGGTCGTATGCGCGCCGCTTTTCGCCGTCCGATAGGATCCTGTAGGCTTCGAGGATGAGGCGCATCGCCGATTCGCGCACCGAGGCCACCGAACCCTTGGCCGTCTTGCCATAGTCGATTTTCCCCTGGACCTCTTGGCCAACCGAGGGTCTTTCGGAGGCGCTCGTGTCGGGATGGTATTTCTTCGCTTTTTTCCTGAAGGCGCTTTTTATGGCGCTTTGATCCGAGTCGGGAGGGACGCCAAGCACATCATAGTAATTTTCCACGTATCTAGCCCCGTAAAAGTGGTGCTTCCCGCGCCGCCGCTATCGATTCGCCATCGTTCGCGACGACTTCGCCCATCGTGACGATCATGCCTTCCTTCTCGAGAGACGTCATCATGACCGCGAGTGCTTTTTGGGGAAGGAGTCCGGACTTGACGAGAAGGGCCATGGTCCGTTTGCCCACGAGATTCCCGCCGCTTGAAAGCTGCTCGCCGAGCTTTTTGCCGATGCCGCTTCCGAGTCCGCTGGGTTCCGAGCATACCACCAGGAAGTCGTACGTGGATAGTCGATAATCCACAGCCTCGAAAAAGTCCGAGACATGACCCATCAGGCTGAATTCGCGCGAGGCCGCGCGGGCCAGTTTCATGAGTCTGTCGGTTTTTTTTTCGCTTATGGCGACAACAGCAATACGCATTTATTCCTCGCGGCTACTATAGCAACGAACAAGAATCGTAACAATCCGTTTACAGGCCCCTATAGAGCTCTTCTCCCGTACCCGGCTTGATGAATATGACCGGGCAGCGCGCGTTCCTGAGAATTTCACGGTTCGCGTCGGCGACGGCGTCCCTCGACTGCATTTCGGAGGGCTGACCGCCGATGACAATGCAGTCGGCGCCGTGCTCTATCGAAGCCCTGATGATCTCGCCCGGCACCGAGCCCTTTCCGAGGAGCGTCTCCACGGTAAGGCGCTTTTTCGCGGCGATTTCCACGCAGAAATTGAGATAGCGGCGGCCCGAATTCTCCAGGCTCCGCTCGTACTCCTCGCTCTCGTCGGGCACGAATATCCGGGAGAGGGCGAGCTGGCGTATGGTGGCAGTATCGACGACATAACAGGCGATGACCTTCGAACCGAACTGCTTCTTCATGGCGAGCGCGTATTTCAGCGCGTCGATGGAGGCTTCCGAACCGTTGATCGCCACGAGAAGCGTCCTGAATATCTGTATCATAAGGCGTCCTGCTCCGACATCCGCTGTTTGAGCAACTTCACGGCGAATAGGGATTCGCGATCCCGCTCGTCCAAGGTGGATTCTATGAATTTCACTATTTCTCCCGACCGGGGAATCACCATCTTGTCCAGGGCGTTGACGCGCCGCTGGGTTTTCTTGACCTCGCGGGCAAGCCGCCAGACGATGGATCGCAGGCCAGCGGCCGCGGCCAGTTTCTGAAGCAGCTCGCTGAACTCTATCACGGTTTCGTCGCATACGGCAAATGAATTTATGAAAGAATAGTTGAGTTCGGGGGCACCTGCCCGGACGACGAGGGTGGGCAGGTTCATGCCGCTGACGTTCACGTTCCCTGTCTTGAGGGTGATGGAGCGCACCGGTTTCGAGGAGAGGGCGAGCGCCCTTTCCCGGCCGACGACGAGGAGCATCTTCCGCAGGTGGCGATAGGATTTTTCGGTCAGTTCCCTGATCTCCTTCTCGAGGAGGCCGAGTTCGTCCATGCGCTTGAGCAGCTCTATGACGAGGATTTCGCGCTTCTTCTCGAGGAGATCGTAGCCCTGGAGCGCGAGCCCGAGGCTGCGCTTTTCGTTGATGAGGTTGGTTTTGGTAGGGGCCGGATAGGCTTGTGCCATGATCGACGCTCCTTTAGTTTCCCTTCCCGCGCTCGGGGAGATACTTGCTTATCAGGTTCTCGGGGATCCGCACCAGCTCTTCCCTGGGCAGCAGGGAGAGGATGGACCAGCCGAGGTCGAGGGTTTGCTCTATGCTTCTGTCCTCGAATTCGCCCTGGGCGAGGTATCTCGTCTCGAAGGCTTCGCCGAATTCCAGATAGACCTTGTCGCGCGCCGACAGTTCCTCCTCGCCGATGATGGCGGCCAGGTCCCGCACCGAACGCACGTAGGCGTAGGCCGAAAAGAGCTGGGAGGAGAGATCCCGGTGGTCTTCCCTCGTCATGCCCTCGCCGATGCCGTCCTTCATGAGGCGCGAGAGCGAAGGCAGGCCGGCGATGGGCGGGTAGACGCCGCGCTGGGCGAGGTCCCTCTCCAGGACGATCTGGCCTTCGGTGATGTAGCCGGTGAGGTCGGGTATGGGGTGGGATATGTCGTCGTTGGGCATCGAGAGGATGGGCAGCTGCGTGATGGAGCCCTCAGAGCCCTCGATGCGGCCCGCCCGCTCGTAGAGCGAAGCCAGGTCAGAATAGAGGTAGCCTGGATAGCCTTTCCGCGAGGGGACCTCGTTGCGCGCCGCCGAGACTTCGCGAAGCGCCTCGCAGTAATTGGTCATGTCCGTCATCACGACGAGGACGTGCATGTTCTTTTCGTAGGCGAGGTACTCGGCGGCGGTCAAGGCGCTGCGGGGCGTAAGGAGCCGCTCGATGGAGGGGCTGTCCGCCAGGGAGAGGAACATGACGACGCGCGAGAGGACGCCCGACTGCTCGAAGGCGTCGATGAAGTAGCGCGCGACGTCGTATTTGATGCCCATGCCGGCGAAGACGACGGCGAACTGGGTCTCCCCTCCCCTCACCTTGGCCTGCCTGATGATCTGGGCGGCCAGCCTGTTGTGGGGCAGCCCGTTGCCCGAGAAAATGGGCAGCTTCTGGCCGCGAATCAGCGTGTTCATCCCGTCGATAGCCGAGATGCCCGTCTGGATGAAGTCCCTGGGGTAGACGCGGGCGCTGGGGTTGATGGGGAGACCGTTTATGTCGCGGAGATCGGAGGATGGTATTTCCGGGTAGCCGTCCATGGGTTTGCCGAGACCGTTGAAGATGCGTCCCACGATGTCGGGGCCGACGCGGAACTCGAGGGGCTTTTCCAGGTATTCGACCCATGCCTCGTCGAGCGATATTCCGGAGGTGTCGGAAAAAAGCTGTATGGCCACGGCCTGCTCCGAGATGTCGACGACGCGGCCTATCCTCAGCTGCCCGTACCTGTCCTTCACCCGCACGAGTTCGGAAAATCCCACGTTCTCCGTCCTCGAGGCGATGACGATGGGGCCGTCGGCCTTGGTCAGGCCCCTGTATTCGGTACCTCTCATTCTGTCACCGTCCTGTCTGTCGCGGCGTCAAACCCGGCCGCGGCGCCAAACCCAGCTGCCGCGTTGAGGCCCAATCCGGCGCCCAATTCGGCGAAAGCCTGCTGGATTTCCAGAAGGACACCCCGTCCTTCCTCGACGCGCTCGTTGGTTATGGAGCTTTTCAGCCGCATCAATCTGTTCCGCAGGGGCATGGCGGCTATCTTGGGCAGGGGCGTCCCGCCGTGAATGGCTTTTTCCGCCAATTCATGGAAGGTGAGAATGCATTCGAGTATCATCGTCTGCCTCGCGGGGACGCAGTACATGTCGACCGCGTCGAAGCTGCTCTGTTGCAGGAATCCGGTCTTCAGGAGCTCGGCCGTCATGAGTATAAGCCGCTGTTCGTCGGGAAGGGCATCGGGGCCTATGAGGCGCACGATCTCGGCGAGCTTGCGCTCTTTTTTCAGAATATCCATGGCCTTGGCCCTGAATTTCTTCCAGGAACTGTCGATGCCGTCCCAGAAGGCCATGAGATCGTCGGCGTATTCGGAATAGGAGTCGTTCCAGGAAATAGCCGGGTAATGGCGGGCGTTCGCGAGATCGCGGTCGAGGGCCCAGAAGCAGCGTATGAAGCGCTTGGTGTGCTGGGTCACCGGTTCCGAGAAGTCTCCGCCGGGAGGCGAAACGGCCCCGATGATGGTGACGGAGCCTTTCTTTCCTTCCAGCGTCGTGACCATGCCTCCGCGCTCGTAGAATTCGGCGAGCCGCGTGGGAAGGTAGGCGGGGAATCCCTCCTCCGCGGGCATCTCCTCGAGGCGCCCGGAGAGTTCCCTCAGGGCTTCCGCCCAGCGGGAGGTTGAATCGGCCATGACGGCCACCTGGTAGCCCATGTCGCGGTAGTACTCGGCGATAGTGATACCCGTGTAGATCGAGACTTCGCGGGCGGCGACGGGCATGTTCGAGGTGTTGGCGATGAGGATGGTCCGCTCCATGAGGGACCGTCCCGTCCTCGGGTCGATGAGCCGCGGGAACTCGGTGAGGACATCGGTCATCTCGTTGCCGCGCTCGCCGCAGCCGATGTAGACGATGATGTCGGCGTCGCACCATTTGGCGATCGCGTGCTGCGTCATCGTCTTGCCGGTGCCGAATCCGCCGGGCACGGCCGCGCATCCGCCCTTGGCCACGGGAAAGAGCACGTCGATGACGCGCAGGCCTGTGACGAGAGGCTCGTTGGGCACGAGTTTCTGCGCGAACCCGCGGGCCTTCCGGACCGGCCAGCGCGACGAGGCCGAGTATTCGTTCCCGGCGCCGGACTTCACGAGGGGCTGTGAAATGTCATAGTCGCCTTCGGCGGCCACCCAGGCGGCAGTCCCTGAAGGCGTCGTCCCGTCGAACACGAGCTTATGGAGAACGGAGGGCGTCTCCTGTATCGTTCCGAAGACGATGCCGGGACCGATGGGCTCGCCGACGGCCAGCGTCGGATGGAAACGCCACTTTCTTTTCGCGTCGAGGGCGTCGCCCGCGACGCCGGGCAGGAGCATGGGGCCTGAAAGAGCCTTCAGCACGGGCAGAGGCCGCTGTATGCCGTCGTAGATCGACCCGATGAGTCCGGGGCCGAGGAGGACGGAGAGGGGCTTGCCCTGGCATTCCACGGGCTCCCCCACCCTCATCATCGTGTTGTCCTCGTAGATCTGGATGGTGGCGATCTGGCCTTCGAGCCTGATGATCTCGCCTATCAGGCCGGCCGCGCCGACCTTCACCACATCGTAGAGCCCGGCCGACGCCATGCCCCTGGCCTTGACGATCGGTCCGGAAATTTTCGCTATTGTCCCTGCTCTCATCGCCATTTATCCTCTTTCGGCCGTCGCGGGGAACAATGCAGAAGCCAGTTCTCCCCTGTACTCGTCCAGAAGCCTTTCTTCAAGCTGCTTCTCGCCGAGCGTCATGACCATCGTCCCGTCCAGGCTCTCGATCACGATGCCGCGCTGGAGCGCGTCGACATCAGCCGCGGCTGATGCCGAGACCTCCACGTCGGATCCAAGAAGCTCCCCCATCTCCCGCAGCGAAGAGGCGTCGATGCCTCGGTGACTCATGCGCAGCTTCCGTCCCGCGAGGAGGGAGGAACGCTTCCTGAGTCCGGAAAGACACCAGGCGCCCAGATTCGCGTCGTCGAGGGCATCCAAGAATTTCGCGACCGAGGCCCTCATCGCGCCGTCGATGAAGCGCGCCCTGAGCCGCGTCTTTTCGAGGGGCATTTTCGAAAAGGTCTCCCGCTTCATCTGGGCTATCTTCTCGAGCTTGCGCGCCTCGAGCTCCGCGACCATTCCATCCAGCGTCTCGGCCGAATTCGCCTTCAGCCTTTCGGCCTCTTCCTTGGCCTTCTGGACAATCCTCTGGGCCTTCCTGGCAGCGTCGTCGAGGATTTCGCGTTCGAGCGCTTCGGTGCCTTTTATCTCTTCCATAGGTCTTCCCTCATTGGATCTTGATGCCTATCGCCTGCCGGACGGCATCGACGAGCTGGACATGATCGGGCAAGGAGCCCGACAGGGGCGGTATTTCCACGACGAGAGGATAGCGCCCCGACAATTGCCAGTCGATGAGTTCCGTCCCAAGCATGTCGGCGATATCCTCGGAGAGGATGAGCATCCTGCATTCCCCCGAAGCGCCGGTCACGCGGCGGAAGGTAGAGAGGGCGTCATCGGCGCCCGCCACCGCCGCCCCATCCACGCCGATCATCCTGAAAGCGATGACGAGTTCTTCTTCGGCGAGGACGAATATTTCCTTCACGGATTCCCGTCCCTAGAGGAGGAGGATAAGCAAGGCCACGAGGAAACCCCAGAGGCAGATGCCTTCCGCGAGCCCAACGTAGGGAAGCGCCTTGCCGGAGAGTTCGGGCTTTTCCGCCATGGCTCCCATCGCCGCCGATCCGATCTTGGCCACGGCCATGCCGCCGGCCACGGCCGCCACGCTCACGGCGAGGGCGGCGGCGAGATACTTGATGCCGCCGGTCCAGGCCGATACGGGGGCGGTCGCCCCTTGAGTCTGGGCGAAAGCGGAGGCGCTGCCCGCCGCGGCCAGAAGTGCCGTCGTGATTTTCTTCTTCATGAACAACTCCTTTTCAATTCTCGAAGCGTATGGGATCGAAGCTTTTGCCCGTCCGCGTGAAAAACTTGGAGAAAAATTCGTAGTACTGGAGCCTGATCACCTGTATGGTGACGATGAGGCCTTCGAGCCCTATGATGACCGCGTTGCCGACTATGAACACGACAAGCTGGAACACGATGCCTCCGGGTGCGCGGTTCCTGACGAGCTCGGCCATCGTGAAGACGACAAAGGAGAGCACGGCGTGGGCAAGCGCGAAGGCCGCCACGCGTAGGAAACTCATGGTGTTGGAGGCGTAGTAGGAGAAGGTCTCGATGATCTCCACGAGGCCGCCCACGAGGACATCGACGACGGAGAGTTTATCCCCGCCCGCTTTTGTCACGGCCCGCTTGAGCGGCTCGGTGAAGAGCAGCGCCGCGAGGGGAATCCCCAGACCGAGTATGTCGATCCATCCCAGTTTTCCGCCGAAAATGATGCGCAGGCCCATGCCGGCGGCCCACCAGAACAGTAGGGAGCCGGAAAGCCCCGTCTTCGCGAACAGCGCCTCGCCCCATTCTCCCCTGCGCGCGAGGTTAATCATGTTGATGACGAGACCGGTCGAATTGATGAGGAATCCGATGCCGACCGTGAAGCCGAAAAAGCTGAACATCGCGCTTATATTGTCGCTCGGCATGATGTCGAGGAAACGGTCGCGGGGACTGCCCAGAATCAAGGTTGTGAGGAAACGTTCCACGGGAACGAGCAGCGCCTCATCGGAAAAAACCGAACCGACGAGAAGTCCCATGAACATGGAACCTGCCCCCGCCGCGACGAAGGCCAGCCAGAATTTCTGGTAAGCTGCGAAAAACCCCTTCTTCGCCCTCCTGATCAGGAGCCCGACGCAGATGATGACGGCGCCCTGGCCCATGTCGCCGAACATGATCGCGAAGAGAAGGGTGAAAAAGAAAGCCACGAAGGGCGTGGGATCGATGTCGCCGTACACCGGCGTGCCGTAGGAGAGGACGATGCCCTGAAAAGCCGACACCAAGCCGTTGTGCTTCAGGAGGACGGGCACTTCCTGACTATCTTCCGGAAGCTTCCCCTCCTCGTCCTCGGGATTGTAGACGCGTATGGCCATCCGGTCGCCGAACAGCCTCTCTAGATCGTCGCTCAAGGGTTTGACGTTCTCTGCGGGGACCCAGCCCGAAAGCCTGTAGACCCACTCGGTGCCTTCCAGCCTGCTCTCCACCTTCTTGAGCGCCCTGCCCAGCTTCACCGAAGAGAGCATCTCTGCCCAGGAGGCGGCGAATCGGCGGGCTTCCTCCTCCTTCATCTCGGCGAGCGCCGCGAGGCGTTTTTTCGCCCCCTCGTAGGAGGCTTCGATGGCGGCCAAGGCATTGGCCGGAACGCCCTTGAAATCGGGAGGCAGGTCCGCCTTGACGAATCCCGCCTTGGCAAGCTCGGTCTCGAGGGTGAAACGGCCCCGCCGCGAGGCGACGGCTATGATCGACCCCTCGTCGTCGAGCGGAATTATCGCTGCCCTCGCGTCGAGAGCGCCCGCGAGCAGGGGAATCCTGTCAGGGTCCACCTTGCCGATACGCAGGGCCACGAAAGCGAGCTTGTTGATATCCTCGAAAGGCAGCGAAAGCCCCGCGAAAGCCTTCACCTCGCGCAGCGACTCCTCAAGCTCTCCGAGCTTCAGCTTCTGGGCGAGGACCGCTTCCTCGTTTTCCCCGCAGAACGAAGCGAGCCTGTCCACCTCCGCAAGGAGGGCATCGTCGGGAAGCTTGGCCTTTCCCAGGTCCAGGCTCGCTTCCTGGTAGTCCAGGCAGGCGCCTATCTTGCCGAGCTTCGCGCTTGCGGCGTCCAGCCTGGCGAGGAAGGCTTCCTCGCCGGCGTCGGATCCTGAAACCCTGGAGCGCCGGCCGGCACCCGAGGAGTCCCCCCTCGCCTGCGAGTCCGACCTCGCCCGGGAAGAACCATCCTCGTCCGGGTAGATGATCTGGAAAGAATGCCCCGAGGAAAGATACCTGAGCGTGCCGTCAATATCGGATTTGAGGAGGAGCAGTTCCATCTTCCTCATCGTCGTCGAACTCATATTTCGTCTCCCGCGAGAGCCCAGGCCAGGCCAATTTTCTCTTCGGCCGGCGCTTTCAGCCTTATCCCTTCGAGTATGCCCAGGACAAAGGAAGACTCCGCCTCGAGCATCTTGAAATAACAATAGAGCGGCGTATAGCCGAACGGATACATATGCATGGAACGCCTCGCAAAGGCGAAGAGATCCCTCTGCATCCTATTCTCGAGCAGGGGAAGATCGAGACGCGACGATGTCTGTCCCTCCAAAAGCTTTCTGGCCGGCCATGAGTCGAAGCTACCCAGGCTGTCGATATCCAGATCGAAACTGTCGAGAGCGAGGGAAACCACGTCTTCGCCCTCGATTTCCACGAGAAGCGGCGCGGCCCTTTCCCGGCCGTAGCCGTAATACTTGCGGACCCGCAAAGCCCAGGCGAGATTCTGGTATTGTATGTCCCTCAGCACGAGGGCGGGAATATTGCCCTTCCGGTTCCTTGGAAGCGCCGAAACCGCGGCCCACAGCTGCCGGTAATATTGCCTGTCCAAGCGGTTCTCGGCGGCTCCGATATCGCTGAGACCGGCCGCTTCTATCCATGCGTAGGGGGTGTCAGCGAACATTTCTTCCAGCCGAGGCCAGGCTGATAGCGCCTTTTCTATCGTCGGGCTGGAAAAAAACTGCGATTCCGGCCTTGGCTCCGACGCGGCGAGCTTGTAGAGAAGATTCTTGATGACGGAAATCTCATATTTGGCGACGATCGCGGCGATGAATGCATCCGACTCCATGGCCGAACCGGCGAGGGTCATGAAACGCTCCATCGAATGTCCGATCACCTTGCGTTCCAGCGTCGCGAGCAGCCAAGCCTCGGGCCGGTTGGGAATGTCTTCCTCGAAATACAGTTTCCAGATCGAGGAGAGCGAGGATTCGGCGGCGAGGGCGGCGCCTTTCGCGCCCAGATACATGGAGGAAAAAGCGCCACAGACCCTGGCGTACAGATAGGCTATTTCAAACGAGTCGGCCATGCTCAAGCCTCGGAGGACATGAACCTTCCGCAGGTCGTGGCGAATAACCGCTCGTCCGGATGAGCGGCGACGAGACTTTTTTCGTATTCATCGAGCTCGTTCTTGAGTTTTTCCGAGATTTCGGACTTAAAGGAGGCCAGTTCGGACTCCTGCTCGGCATGGAGCTTCGTGAGCCTTTCTTTTTCCCGGGAGTGAGCCTCGTCGCGAGCCTGACCGACGATGACTCCAGCCTCCGTTTCAGCTTCCCGGATCAGCGCCGCGGCCTTTGTTTCGGCCTCCAGCAATCTGTCCAGACCGTTCAGAGAATCCATGGTGCACCTCTCTTACTATACAAAATCTGTATAGACAGGTGCGGTCCCATCTGTCCTGTTCCAGAACAAGCCGGGTGGAATCACACAAACAAACTACGTATTACGTTCAGCTCAGGTCGCTGCTGTCGAATTCCTTTATAAGGGCGAAGGCTTCCGCGGGTGACGTGGAAGCCGCCAATCGTGTGGCCATGCCGGTATCGTCAATCAGGGAAGCCATTCTCTGAAGCGCGTGCAGGTGCGATTCCGTGTCGTCGGGGGGAGTCAGGAGCATGAATACGAGGAACACGGGATGGCCGTCCAGCGAATCGTAGTCTATGCCTTTGGAGGAAATACCCAGGACGCCCCTCAGGCTGTCGAGACCCTCGACCGTCGCGTGAGGAAGCGCTACGCCCTTGGCGATGCCCGTGGACATCTTGGCCTCGCGGCGGATCAAGGCGTCGAGAATTTTCTGGCGCGGGAATGGAGGCTTGGCCTGATAGCTTCTGGCCAGCACATCGACAAGTTCCTCGAAGAGCTCTTCTTTGCTCTCGCTTTCCAAACCTGTCTTGATCGTAGAAGGCTGAAATACCTTTTGAAGTATCATATGTCCGCTCCATCCTCTAATGACAAAGCAAGGGAGGAGTCTTCGCTTCTCTGGCGCCCGATCGGCGCTTTATTTCGTCGTTGTCTGCGTCGTCGATTCGACCGGTGCCGTGGCGGGCGCTTCGGCAGGCGTCGCAGCCGCGGCAGGCGCGGTCGCTCCGGGAGCCAGAGTGGTGGCGGTCGTATCGCCCTTCCACCATTCGGTATTGGTCGTCTGCTGAGCCTGCTCCGTAACCAACGCTTCGACATTGCCGGTGGAGGACTTGTTGATGACAGCCAGCGAGAAGGCGGTTACGAAGAAAAGTGCTCCAAGCACATAGGTTATCTTGATGACGACATTCGAGGATCTCGACCCGAAGGCGCTCGCCGATCCGCCGGCGAAAATGCCGCCGAGAGAGTCGGAATCTTCATCCTGGATGATGACGAGGAAAATGAGCAGAGCGCAGACGAGAACGAAGAGAATGAGGAGCAGCACAGCAAAAAAACCCATGGTAACGACTCCCGGAATGCAAAATTGACAACCTGTGCCCGCGTTGCGCGCACAGGTGTTCATGGTATACGAGAACGAGGCCTCGAATCAAGGCCTCACCATAATTTACCTAAAACAAGCGATCGGGGCAAAACTCTCGACCTTGAGGCTCGCGCCGCCGACGAGGGCGCCGTCGATGTTGGGCTTGGCCATGAGGGAGGCGGCGTTGTCCGCCTTCACCGAGCCGCCGTACTGGATGATCATCGTCTTCGCTTTCGCTTCGCCGTACAGGGAAGCGAGGACCTTCCTGCAGTAAGCGTGGACCGAGTCGGCATCCTCGGGCGTGGCGGTCTTGCCCGTGCCGATAGCCCAGACGGGTTCGTAGGCGATGGTCACCTTGTCGAGGCTCCCTACGGAAGCGACGCCCTTGAGCCCTTCGCGCAGCTGGGTGGAGAGGACGGTCTCCAGTTTTCCGGATTCGCGTTCCTCCAGGGTCTCTCCCACGCAGAGGATGACTTCGAGCCCATGCGCGAGCGCCAGATTGACCTTTTTATTGATGAGGGCGTCGGACTCGAGATAGCTGTGCCTGCGCTCCGAATGGCCCAGGATCACGACTTGGACGCCTATATCCTTGAGCATGAGCACCGATACTTCGCCCGTATGGGCTCCCTGTTCTTCCGGCCCCATGTTCTGCGCGCCGAGCAAGGATGTTGGACCCCGCGAGCACCTTCGCGACCTCGGAAAGGGCGGTGAAAGCGGGCGCGATCATCACTTTTTCCTTGCAGCCCGCGAGTTTGGCCTTGAGATCGGCGGCCAGGGCGACGGATTCCGCGACGGTCTTGTGCATTTTCCAGTTACCGGCGATAAAATATGAACGCATGGATAGTACCTCGTATTAAAGAAGCTTTCGGAACCGAGCAGGGTTCCGGCCACGCCGACGATAGTAGCTGAAATCCAAGCGTTTAGTAAAGGCATTTTCGGCATCCAAACCGGCGAAACCGTCATAAAAAATTGCATGCTTCAAATTATGAAATCCTCGCCGCCCCAACAGCGATCGCTGTCGCCGCAGCCGCGGCCGGGGAAACCCACGATGACGGAGTTCTCGGGCACCGACCTTATGGCGACGGCGTTGGCCCCTACCCTCGAGTCGGCGCCGATGCTGATGTTGCCGAGGATTTTCGCCCCGGCGCCTACGGTCACCCTGTCGCCCAGCGTCGGATGGCGCTTGCCCCTGCTCAGGGTTGTTCCCCCCAGGGTCACGCCGTGGTAGATGGTCACATCGTCGCCGATTTCCGCCGTCTCCCCGATGACGACGCCCATTCCGTGGTCGATGAAGAATCGCCGGCCGACGCGCGCGCCCGGGTGAATCTCCACGCCGGTGAAGAAGCGGGCGAGCTGGGACAGGACCCGGGCCGAGACCCTGCCGCCGCGGCGCCACAGAAAATGGGCCAGCCTGTGCGCCCAGATCGCGTGCAGCCCCGCGTAGGCCAGGACGATTTCCGCCGATGAGCGCGCCGCGGGATCGCGTTTCCTTACGGTCTCGATATCTTCCCTCATCCTCGCGAACAGTCCAGGGTGAGTCGATTGTCCGTCCTCCGGTTTCGCGCCGGCTTTACCGGCCGCCGCGGCCGTCGCCGCTTTCGCTGTCGGCGCTACCCTCGCCGTCGTCATCGCCGCTTCCGTTCCAGTTTTTACCGCGGTCTTCAATCTTGACTCCTTTAGTCACAATATAGAGACAACCCACCGAAGAGGAAAGAAAATCACCCTCCCCTCGAATCGCCTCGGGGATAAAAAAAAGCCACCCTTTCGGGTGGCCTTCAATCGCTGCAAGGTCTGCCGGAAAGGGAGGCTATTTTTGTTCGAGACAGGCGATTCCGGGCAGGGTTTTGCCCTCGAGATACTCGAGGCTGGCGCCGCCGCCGGTGGAAACGTGGCTCATCTTGGAGGCGAGGCCGAACTTGTTGACGGCGGCCACGGAGTCGCCGCCGCCTACCACGGTGAGGGCGCCGCGGCCCGTCGCCGTTGCGACCATTTTGCCACTTCTTCGGTACCCTTCGCGAAGGCGTCGAATTCGAAGACGCCCACGGGGCCGTTCCAGACTATGCTTTTCGCCTTCGAAAGAACCTCGCGGTACAAAGCGAGCGTCTTGGGGCCTACGTCGAGCCCCATGAGATCGTCGGCGATGTTCTCGCCGTCGACGTTCACGGGAGTCGCGTCGGGGGCGAAAGAGGCGGCGCAGATATGGTCGACGGGAAGGACGATCCTGACGCCGGCTTTAACCGCTTCGTCGAGAAGACTCTTCGCGGTCTCGAGGAAATCGTCCTCGACAAGACTCTTGCCGACCTTGAAGCCCTTAACCTTGAGGAAGGTGTAAGCCATGCCGCCGCCAATGATGAGGGCGCTGGCCGTCTTGAGCAGGCTCTGAAGCACCGCGATCTTCGAGGAAACCTTGGCGCCGCCGATGATGGCGACCATGGGCTGCGGGGGATTATGGAGCATGGGCTCGAGGTGGGCCACTTCTTTTTCCATGAGGAAACCGCCGACGCTCACTTTGCTGAATTTGGCGATCGTGGCGGTGGAGGCATGAGCCCTGTGCGCCGAGCCAAAAGCGTCGTTGACGTAGACATCGCCGTAGGAAGCGAGCTCCTTGGCGAGGATTTCCTGTTTGGCGAGATCCTTGGAGGTCTCTTCTTTATGGAAGCGAGTGTTCTCCAGCATGACGATGGAACCGTCGGGCAAGGCGTCGATGGCGGCCTTCTGCCCCATGCAGGAGGGAAGGAAAAGGACCGGTTTGCCCAGCTTGGCGGAAAGATACTCGGCGACTGGCTTCATCCTATGCTTTCCCGCGAGATACTTTTCGAGATCGAAAACTTTCCCGTCCTTCTCCGCCTTTTCCTTGGCCTTGGCGGCGTCCTTGTCGGGATCGCCAAGGTGGGACATGAGGACGAGGCTTTTAACCCCCGCATCGAGAACGTATTTGATTGTGGGAATGGCCGCCGTGATGCGGGTATCGTCCTGCACCTTCCCCTCTTTCATGGGAACGTTGAAGTCGACGCGCATGATGACGCGCTTTCCGGCGAGCTTTATATCCTTGACGGTTTTGATCATTTTTCAGGCTCCTTGCGGCGGCGCCCCAAACCGCCCAGGAACCCCTGAGCGACCGCGGCGCCGCCGCCGCAACGAAAGCGAAACCTTATTTCTTGGTATCCATATAGCGCAGGAGGTCGATTACCCTGTTGGAATAGCCCCACTCGTTATCGTACCAGGAGACCACCTTGAAGAAGCGCTTCTCGCCGGGCAGGTTGTTCTGCTTGGTGGCGAGGCTGTCGTAGATGGACGAGCGCGCGTCGTGGATGAAGTCCGTGGAGACGAGCTCTTCGGCGCAGTAGCCGAGAATGTCCTTGAGGTAGGTCTCGGAAGCCTTTTTCAAAAGGCCGTCGATTTCCTCGATGGAGCTGTCGCGGGCCGCGGTGAAGGTGAGGTCCACGACGGAGACGTCGAGGGTCGGGACGCGGAAGGACATGCCGGTGAGCTTGCCCTTGGTCTCGGGAAGAACCTCGCCGACGGCTTTGGCGGCGCCGGTGGTGGACGGGATGATATTGTTGGAAGCGGCGCGGCCGCCCCTCCAGTCCTTCTTGGAGACGCCGTCGACCGTCTTCTGGGTCGCGGTGGTGGAGTGGATGGTGGTCATGAGGCCGCGGTCGATGCCGACGCCTTCCTTGAGGAGGACATAGACGAGGGGGGCGAGGCAGTTCGTGGTGCAGCTGGCGTTGGAGACGACGTCGTGTTTGGACGGATCGTACTTCCCTTCATTGACGCCGATGACGAAGGTCGGAATTTTCTTGGTCTCGTCGGTGCTCTTCGCGGGAGCGGAGATGATGACCTTCTTGGCGCCCGCCTCGAGGTGACCCCAGGACTTCTCGTTGGCGAAAAGACCCGTGGATTCCACGACGTACTCGACGCCGAGCTTTTTCCAGGGGAGATTCTTGAGTTCCTTCTCGGCCAGGACGCATTTGACCTCATGGCCGTTCACGACGAGCACATCGTCCTCGGTCAGGGCGGGGTCGCTCTTCTTGGAGGAGATCTGCGCCTTCATATGACCATGGATGGAATCGTATTTGAGCTGGTACGCGAAATACTTGGCATCGGTGGAGATATCCACGACGGCGACGACATCGATCTTGTCTTTGCCGAGCAGGCCCTGATCCACGATGGATTGGAACACGAGCCTTCCGATCCTTCCGAAACCGTTGATTGCTACTTTCATGGAGTTCCTCCTTGGGAACATATTTAGGTTATATAAAGTGCGTATCGCACTTCCCGGCATCTATGGATAAATTAATATCCATAATTGACCGGCTTCGTCAATACTATACGAAGAAATTTACAATTTTTAAAAATAAATATCCAGTAGTAGCCATAATAAGCTGCCTTGAGCCAAAATCCGGCCTTTCCCGCTCCGCCGCGGAAGCCTGTTCGTCCATAATTGACCAAGCCGCGGCACTCGTATACCTTTATTGTCATGTCCAAGAGGTCAAAAAACGCTGCTCCTCTCTTCGTCTGGCTCTCGCTGGGCTTTGTCATCCTCCTGGGTGCGGGCTTCGGCGCGGCGCTGGGCGGTACCGTCAACACCATACGGAACGAAAATTTCACCGAATTCAAATCGGCGCTTCCGACCAAACTTTACGATATAAAGGGAAGGCTCATCACCGAGTTCTTCTCCGAGGAAAAACGCAATCCCGTATCGATAAGCGAGCTGCCTCCCCATCTCATCGGCGCATTCCTGACGCGCGAGGACAAGACCTTCTACTCGCACAGGGGCTTTACGCTCCGCTCGATAGCGCGCGCCGCTTTCGGCAAATTGATAGGAAAAAACCTGGGCGGCGGCTCGACCATCAGCCAGCAGCTCGCCGGCGATCTCTACGACGACCGCAAAGATATCTCTTTGCGCAGGAAACTCGTGGAACTCTGGTGGTCCCTGCAGATCGAACGCAGGTTCTCCAAGCCGGAAATCCTCGAAATGTACCTCAACAGGACAATCATGGGGGCGGGAGGCCTCTACGGCGTGGATGCCGCGAGCCAGTATTTCTTCGGCCATCCGGCCAAAGAATGCACCCCCGCCGAATCGGCGATCATCGCGATCCAGCTCTCCGGCCCTACCCTCTACAACCCCTTCAAAAATCCCCAGAACGCGCAGGCCCGTTCGAAAGTGCTCCTGGAACAGATGGTGGAGAACAAGGTTCTCTCCAGAGCCGAGGCGGAGGCTTCCTTCAACCTCTACTGGGACAATTTCGATTACACGAGGATCGCCTCGTCGGCGTATTACAGCCGCGAGGACAAAGCCCCCTGGTTCAGCGAGTATGTGAGGCGCCAGCTCGAGGAAGACCTCCTCTACGGCTCGGCCGATTTGTACTCCGACGGTCTGTCGGTCTACACCACTCTCGATCTCGATCAGCAGGAAATAGCCGACGCTTACATGAAACGGGGCATAGAAAGGGCGAACGCCTCGTATAAACGGGCTTCGTCCCAGCGTCTCTCCAAAGCCGACGATATCTATACGCCCATCGTGGAACTGCTCGGCCTCTCTTTCAACCTCCATCCCCTCTTCGTCTCCGATTCCAAGAGCGAGGCTAAATCCTACGATTACTATACCTCGAGGATAAACCCCACCCTCGACGCGGTATCCCTCCTCTTCGGCATGCCCGACCTGAAGCTGCTGGCCAACTCCGGCACGGCCAGGATAAAGACCGACCTCGAAAAAACCATCGTGGAAGGTTCTCTGGTGACCATCGACAACACCACGGGGTATATAACGGCATTGATCGGCGGATCCAACTACAGCACCGCCAACCAGCTCATCAGGGCGACGCAGTCCAATGTCATGCCCGGATCCACCTTCAAGCCCCTCTACTATTCGGCGGCCATCGATTCCAAGAAGATCACCGAAGGAAGCCTCATCTACGACACTCCAACCATCTTCTACAACGAGGACGGGACTCCCTACATTCCATTGAATTTCAAGGGCGAGTGGAAGGGCAACGTGCTGGCCTGGAACGCCCTGGCCCATTCCATGAACGTTCCCTCGGTCAAGGTGCTCGAGACGGTGGGCTTCGACGCCGCCATCCAGAGGGCTGCCGCCCTTCTCGGCATCACTGACCCCAAGGACATACAGAACACCTTCCCTCGGCTTTATCCGCTCGGGTTGGGCATCATCGGCGTCTCGCCGCTTCGCATGACGAGGGCTTATTCGGTATTCGCCAACGGCGGCAAGGCGGTGGAACCCATCGCCATACGCTATGTGGAAGACCGGAACGGCAACGTGATCCTGGAGCCGGAAAAGGAGATGCGGGAAAGGCTACGCGAGAAAAGCGGCGCCCTCCAGGTCGTGAGTCCGCAGAACGCCGCCGTCATGACCGATATGCTCAAGCGCGTCGTCTGGTCGGGCACCCTCGCGGGCGCGACCAACTCCGGAAACTCCATGAAACAGAAGGACGAAAAGGGCGATTCGTATACGATCCCCCTCGCGGGCAAGACGGGCACGACGGTGAACTGGGCTGACGCGTGGACTGTTGGATTCAGCCCCTATTACACCACGGCGATCTGGTTTGGGTTCGACCGGCCCGGCAGCTCGCTGGGCGTCGAACAGACGGGCGCTACCATAGCCGCCCCGATATGGGCCGACTTCATGAGGGATATTCACAAGGGTTTGGCGTACAAGAATTTCCCCTCGCCCCAGACCGGTCTTTCCAGCGTGACGGTCTGCGCCGTCTCGGGACTGCTTCCTACGCGATACTGCGACGAGGGTACGGTAAATCTTCTCTATCTGGACGGCACCCAGCCCATCAAGAGCTGCGATATCCACAAGGACAAGACCGAGAACGCCACGAATCTCTTCAATTTGATAACGGGAACCTCAACCACGGGAAGCGGCGACGGCTCTGCAGGAAACGACACGGCCCTTACGACGCCGGACAGCATGTTGACGCTGCCCGATCTCGACACGACGATCAAGATCGATTTGCCGTCGTTCTGAGAGCGCCGCGCCGGCTTGGAAGCGAGGACATAAGCAGCGAAGCCAGGAGCACTGCCAGCCCCGTCATCGCGGCGAGGATCTTGATCATCAGATCGGGAAGCCCGGTGGAAGAGCCCGCTCGAATGGGCTCATTATCCCGGCCGCGCGAAGGCTCGGCCGTCGCCTGCTGCGAAGAAGAGAAAATCACCATTCTCTCATCCTTGCGCAGATAGCCTATCGATCTCGCCTCCTGGGCGATTCGGTCCGAATTCGAAGCCAGGGCTTTGCGCAGATCCTGGAGCTTGGCGTTTTCCTCGTTCAGGACGACGATTCTCTCGTTCATCTGTTGGATTCCCGATTTCATGTCCCTATAGGCTAACATTCCCGCCTGGCCGGCGAAGAATGAGACGATGCAGTATGTGATGATGCAGGCGCAGAGAGCGTTCGACAAAGCGTCACCCAGAGCCGACAGGCCTCTGCCTGCCGGGTTGCGAAGTTGTGTTTCACCCATTATCATGATTTACGGTACAAACGCTTAGCCGCTTTAATAATATTGACAGGCTGGCCCGACGGCTCTAGATTTGTCTTGTAAAGCCTTTCGTTCCTGATATAATAATTCCATAGGGGAGATTTCACAGTGGGACAACAAAGTCAGGCGCATAAATCCTCGACCATCGATGCGCGGGAGGAACTTTTGGACGACGGAGTCTTCCTCAGCCCGGAAGAGACTGATGCCATCCTCTCCTCGCTCGAAAAAATCGACCAGAAACTGCTTTGGAATCCGCCGGTTTCCGGCTCCGACGAGGAAGGCGTTTTCATAGCCCCAGAGGACATCGAAGGACAGAGCCGTCCCGAAGATGAGGAAGCGACAATGCCCGATGCCCCTTCACCGCTGCCTCCAGCCCGCGTCCAGGGAACGGCGCGCGGCGGAGAATCCCTTCAGTCCGACCTTCTCTCGAGAATCGCCGGCGAACTGAGATCCATAAAGCTGGAGCTCGGTACGCTGAAAAATACCTATGACGACATGATCTCCAAGGCTTCTTCCATCTCCGCCGGCGCTCGGCCGGAGAAAATCGAAGGCGCCGAGGCCGAAGCGGAGAATTCCGGGCGGCCCCTGCCCCAGGAGACGATGGCCGATCTCAAAAAGCTGCTTGGCTATCTGGACAGACTCTTGGAATCCCTTCCCGAGGAAAAAATCGACGAATTTGCCCGGTCGGAGTACTTTGAGTTGTATAGAAAAATATTCGAATTCCTGGATCTCGTCTGAAAAATCCCTTTCTCCCCGACATTCTTCCCCATTGAGCCCGCCTTCCGGCTGTTCAATCGAGAAAAAATGTGGTGCCCGCGCCGAAACCATAGGTTGATTTCAGCCATTCATCGAGCATCCTGGCCTTTTTTTCGAACTCAAGCCCGTATTTTTCCATATAGAGCGCGATGGGAGCTTCCAGCTCGGGGTGATTTTCGAGAAGTCGCTCGGGCAATGTCTTGGTAAAATATTCCCCGGCATTTTTAGGCGCCTGCTGGAGGAGATAGGCCTGGACCTCGTTGGCCATGAGGGAAGCCGAATTCGTGTCGTAGTTCATCCATCCGAAATAAAGAACCCAGAACCACTTCTCCTCCTTGGACATGCCGTTCCAGAGGGAAACGCAGAAATTACGGTAGCTGGCGTCGGTGAAGTAAACGGCATGGGAGGATTCATGGGTGAGGAAACGATGGCGAAGATAGGAATCCGATTCCTGGGTTATCGAGATGATGGCGCCGTTCCGGCTTCCAAAGCCATTGCCCTTCTTCGTGAGGAGGCCTTTTTCGACAAGAAAATCCCTGAGACGAAGTTCTTCAGCGCTCAAGGGAAAATCGCTTTTCCCGGCGGCCGTAAAGAACTTGGCCAGGTCCTCGGCCTTGTAATCGTGGGCATTCCAGCCGTGGAGGGAGGCGATCTCCTCGTCCTTCGCCAGCCTGCCGACGAAACCTCTCTTTTCGACGAAGAAAGCTAGCCGTTTGAGGTAGGCGTCCTGGACCGCGTAATCCCTGAAATCGAACATCAGGACATCGGGAAGGAGATCCCAGCGGTACCACGCGAAATCCTCCCTCTCCGAAAGAAGAGGCTGGAGCAGCACGACGCCGGGATCCACGCGGGAGACGATTTCCTGGGGAAGCGCCTCGATATAGGCTGCTTCCAGCTGGATTTCGTCGGGAACGAGGATAGTCATGCGGGCTTGGCTCGAAGCGTCGGCAAAAACCGATGAAGGAATGACGAATTCCTTCTTGGCGCTCGCGCCGTTGGCGACAATCTTCCTGCCGGCTTCTATGACGATGTCGGCATCGGCGCGCTTGGCGTACCTGATGACGAGGGCCGTCGACAGCCCCTTTTCCTTCTCCGCCGCGTCTTGGCCGGAGAAAGGAATTTCCAGCTCCCAAAGGTTCGCGGAGGCACCCTTGCGATCGATGGTTATGCCGTCGGAAATCCTGTAGCCGCCCCTGACCTTGCGTTCATACCCCCTGAAAGCCGGGAGGATGGATACGGAATCCAACTCTACAAGAGGCGTATCTTCCTTCGCGTCCGCGGCGGGGTTTGCCGGGGCGGCCACGTTTACGGAAAGCATCCTCACCGCCGAGGCAGCCGGAATACTGAGATAGAAAACCGTAGCGCCTGGCCTGGCCGCGAAACGGACTTCCTGTCCGGCATTTTTCGCGTCGGCTGAGAGGGAGAGACTCACGAGGATGTTTTCCTGCTTTACCGTCATGCTTACGGCTACCATGAACCCCCGACCAATCCGCAGAGGTTTCCGCAGGGTATAGGAATTTTTTGGCCTCGCCAGGCTGAAGGTGTTTTCCTCCCCCTTGGGAAAGTCCGCTTTCTGGGCGAAAGGTAGGTTCTCGCCCGAGGCGGATTTCCACGCGAAGGATGAAATCTCCGCGCTCGAGCAGGAATGGAGGAGAAAGGCAAAGGCAAAAACGGCGGCTATGTGGATGGATTTTGGGCGCCGATTGGCCAAAGGGAATATATTCATGCTTCAGGCATCTCCAATCAGCGCAGCGAAAGCACCGAACTGGCCAGCATCCTCGCAATCTCGAAACGCTTGCCTGGCGACATTTCGCACTCTTTCTGCAGCAGCGCCTCCCAGGTCGTCCAGAATCCTTCGGGGACTACGGGAAGCAGGCGCAGATGCTCTTCGATATCCCGGTGGGAAGGCTCGAACTGCTTGTTCACCATGAAAACGCTGGCCGCCGCATAGCGGAAGAAACCGGCTTCCGAGAGAATGAGGAAAAACTTATCGTCGGAAAAGGAGGCGGCGCCCATATCGGAGAGATAGTGCTCCATCTTGGAGCTGAAGCTGTCCCAGAGAGCTTCCCATGCTGTATCCGGAAAGTTCTCGAGATCGAGACGTATCTTGTCGATCCACCCCGTGGCGCTGAAGATAACCTTGTTGTTTTTAAGGCGGTAGAAGGGATAGGTACCCGAATTCTTGAGAAGCTTCAGATGATGGTCAGGCTGCGCTATCATCTTGTTCATCAGGCTTATGTCTTTGTACTCTATGCGGACGGGCATTTCCTGAAGGAAAAATCTGTCCTTCGTCATTCCCGCGGCCGTCTCGAAATCCCCGGGGTCGCCGAAGGCATCCCTTCGTTTTTCGGAAGAAGGCACGGGGCCGCTGCAATATACATCGATGACCAGGGCGAAGTAGGGATCATAAGCGAAAACTTCCGACCTGGGATCCATGGTGATGCATTCGACGTTGCTCCACCCCGAAATGGTTTCCTTGAGAAAATTGGTCAGCGCTTCTACCTTGTGTTCCATAGTCGTCCACCTTTACGATCTCTAGGCTAAAATAGTACCATAGAATTTCTGCAAGTTCCATCGATGAAAGGGAGAGGAATGGCAATTTTCGCGATCGCGCTCGTGCCGGAAGGCAATATAATCCGCTCGATACGGGAAATACGCTCATTCGCCTTCAGATCCGGCGACAGTCCCGAAGCTTCGGCGCTGCCGGAAGCCATCTACCTCGGGTTTTATTCGAAAAAGGGTTCGGGAATAGCCGCGAGCGGCGTTAAATCGTTCAGGAATAATGCCCATTGCCTTTTCACCGATCTCCCTCCCCTCCTTCGTTTCTCATCCGCCGCCTTCGTCGACGGGAAATGGTATATAGTCCCGGAAACGCCTTTTTCCGGGGGAATCCTCGCGGCGGCCGATAGTATCGCCAGGGAAAATGGCCTCAGTCCCATGGATTCGCCGCCTCTTTCGCCGGGAAGAGGTTTTTTCGCGGGAAATAATGTTACGCCGCCCCCTTTCGGCGCATTTTCATTTCGGCACCTGGACGCATTGCTCTACAGGATAGAGAGCGACAGCCGGGATCTGGACCGGGCGTGGTGGACAACGCTTGCCCGGACATCGCGCCGGATCGGCGTCCGCTGATACCGGTGCGCACTTATGCCGCGCGCCGTGGTGAAGACAAAGCCTTCCGTGCTATAGTGCCGCATCAGGCTCTCGCATTGTTTGCCGTTCCGATGTTTGTGGAGGAAAGATGAAACGAAAGATTGCCGCTGTCGGTCTGCTCACGCTTCTTGTCGCCTTGCCCCTTTTCGCGCAGGGTGGCGGTGAAAACCAGGATTATTTTGGAGGCCTGCACAGAAAAGGCAGCCAGATCATATCGCTCACCACAGGCGCCGGAGTACCGCTTTTCATACTCCCCGCCGACGCTCTCGCGACGGAAACCACGCCGTTGGGCGTGGGCGCCTCATTCAGCCTGGGATATCAGTATTTTGTGGCCAATAGGTTCACCATCGGAGGCTCGCTCTGCGGAGCCTTCAACACCACGGTGGGCGGGCGGACGCTTTTCGTGGCGCCGGTCGCCTTCAGGCTAGGTTACTGGTGGGGCAAGGAACCGATGGAATACACGGTGGGACTGGATGTCGGAGCCACCGTCCTCAGACTGTCGGGGGATGGCACGATCAGCCCCTTCGCGAAACTCGGAGGCGGCGTTTTCACCCAGGTAAGCGAGGCATGGAGCCTTGGTGGGCAAGTGTTCTGGTGGCTGATCCCCGAACTGCACTTCGGCGTCCACAGCGACCTCACCAGATATGCCAACTTCCTCGAAATCTCCGTCGGCGCCGTCTACCACTTCTAGGAGCGAGAACAATGAAAATTAAACAACTGAACGTTGCGTTTCTGACAATTCTCGCCGTCGCTGCAAGCGTCGCCTTCGCGGCCTGCGACAACAGTTTCGGCGTCTTTCATGAGATCCAGACCGAGAAAGCCCAGGTGGGCACGGACGTATTCAAGAATGTCACCGTCAAGGCCCTGGCCGAGGACGGCAGCAATTACTACGCGGCGATGGCCAAGGTTTTCTATCAGCCGACCGGTGGTGGCACATGGACCGTCCTCTCCGTGAACGGCGACACCGACTATTACTGCGTGGGGCTCGCCTCGGATGGCGCGGGAACCCTCTACGTGGCGACCGCCGACAAATCCACGACGGCCCTCAAGGGAATCTACTCCACCGCCAATTCGGGCTCCAGCTGGACCAAGATGGACAGCGGCGAATTCGCGGCGAAGATCGTTGATTCTCTTTTTTACGCCAACGGAACGCTTTTCGCGGCCGCCCATACCGATACGGAATCGAGCGATACCTATTACCTCTACTATTGGGACACTGTGACCTCCAGTTTTCTGGCCGCTACATTTCCAAGCGCCCTCGATACCTCCATAACAGGGTTGGTCTATGGCGGCTCCGCGTATTGGGCCATGACATCGGGTATGCTCTATACGAGTACGGGGTCACCATTCACTTTTGCCTCAGACGGCACGGGCGGCACGCCTTCTTCGGCCAAGACACTCTGCGGTATCGCCGCGGATTCATCGGCCAATGTCCTTGTGACGACTACCGACGGCTATCTCTACACCTACGCTTCCTCAGCGTGGTCTTCCGATCTCCTCGCTTCCAGCGTGACACTGGGCGTCCTCGCCGAAGTTCCCATCGACGATGCGGCCAGCGCCTACCGCCTCCTCGTGGCCAAGCATAATTCCGGATACGGCTACTATGAATATGATGCCGTCACGAAGGCCGACCCAATCGCCGGAAACAACGCCGACGCCATTTTCGCGCCCACCGCGAGTTCTTACACGACGACCATCTACACGAAGCCGGTCATGGCCTTTCACTATTCCGCGACGAACAAGACCCTTCTGATAGGGCTAGCCGCCCAGAGCACGGATACCTACGCGCTCTATTCCAATACGGTGAGCGGAAGCACCTGGTCCGGCTGGACCGCGGAATAGACATGGCCCGGGAAAGCGACAACCCGCTGTTCGCCGCGCCTCAGGGCTCGCCCAAGGGCGGCGGCGGGGCGGCAGCCCGGGAAGGGCTCCGCGGCGGCCCGGGAACCGCGTTCCCGGGCCGCGAACCCCTCGCCTCCCGGATGCGTCCACGCACCCTCGACGAGTTCACAGGTCAAGAACACATCGTAGGCCCGGGAAGACTCCTCAGACGGGCCATCCAGAAGGACCAGCTTTCCTCGATCATTCTCTCAGGCCCTCCGGGCACCGGAAAAACCACGCTCGCCCGCATCATCGCCAACACCACCCGAAGCGACTTCATCGCCCTCAACGCCGTCCTCTCGGGCGTCGCCGAACTCAGGGAGTCCATCGAAAGGGCGCGCCGCCACTACGAACTCTATTCGCTGCGCACCATCCTCTTCGTCGACGAAGTCCACCGCTGGAACAAGAGCCAGCAGGACGCACTCCTTCCCTGGGTCGAGAATGGCACCGTCGTCCTCATCGGCGCCACGACGGAGAACCCCTTCTTCGAGGTGAACCGCGCCCTCGTCTCGCGTTCCCGCGTCTTCCTCCTTCGAACGCTCACCGACGAGGACCTGGCGCGCATAGCCCAGATGACCCTCGGCGACAGGGAACGCGGCTACGGGGATTATGCCGTCGATTTCGAGGAAGGCGCCCTCGAGCACCTCATCCACACGGCGGACGGCGACGCGCGCAGCCTCCTCAACGCCCTCGAGCTCGCCATAGAGACTTCGGTGGACCGCTGGCCGCCCGAGGCGGGCACGAGCATAAAGGTGAGCCTCGAAACCTCGGAAGAAAGCATCCAGAAACGCGTCGTCCTCTACGACAAGGACGGCGACTACCACTACGACGCGATAAGCGCCTTCATCAAGAGCCTCAGAGGCTCTGACCCCGACGCCGCCCTCTATTGGCTCGCGCGCATGGTCTACGCCGGCGAAGATCCTTCCTTCATTTTTCGTCAGTATGTTCATATCCGCGGCTGAGGACATAGGTCTAGCCGACCCCAACGCGCTTCAGGTCGTATCTTCCTGCGCGCAGGCCTTCGACCGCATCGGCATGCCCGAAGGTCAGTATCACCTGAGCCTCGCCGCCCTCTACCTCGCCACCTGCCCGAAATCCAATTCGACGATGGGCTATTTCGACGCGCTGAAGGCCGTCGAGGAGGAAGGCGCCGAAGTGCCCGACCATCTCAAGGACGCCAACAGGGATTCCGTCGGATTCGGCCATGGCGAAGGCTACAAGTATCCCCACGCCTACAAAGACCATTGGGTCGCCCAACAGTATCTGCCCGAATCGCTGAAACGCAGCGTCTTCTATTTCCCCGGCTCCACGGGATTCGAGGGTACGCGCAGGATCCGATGTCCTTGAGCGGAGGGAAGCCCAGCTCTCCCTTATCGAGGAAGACATGGAGGATGGCCGTGCGTTCAGGCCAAACCGGGGCTTTCCGTCTGGTCCAAGGAAGGTGAGCGGCGGAAGAAATGGGTATCCAGGGCCGAGGGAGCCGCTTCGCTCAGGCTCCGCCTCGCCCGCGCCTTCCTCTTCGACGCCATCGCCTGCGGCAGATCCGAAACCATCCTCGTCCTGGATCCCAGAAAGGGGTTCTACGCCCTCGAAGCCGCCAGGCGCGCACCTGAGGGAACGGTGGCCGTCCTCGTGGAAAACGAGGAAGCCCGGACCCAGCTCGAGCGGCTCACCGCGGACATCCCCGAACTCCTGCGCCCCATAGCCGTCACGCCCGCGCCTTCCGCCCCAGCCCCCCGCTGGCTGGAGGAGGGATTCGGATTCGCGGCCTTCGACAGAATACTTATCTGCGAGCCTCTCGGCCGCCACGATCCTTCCTTCGATTATTGGGCATACGTCGAATCGGCCCTCGCCGCTTCCACGACCGCCCTCGCCGCCACAGCCTCTCCCGCCCCTGGCATCGTCTTTTTCGACATTCTGGGCGGACGGTCCAGCAATCTTTCCGAGATGCTGAGGTTGAATGTCCAGGACCCCGACCCGAAAATCAGGGTACTCATCGACGCGCTGGAAGCCTTCGAAAAGAAACGCGGAGGCGGACCGAGCCTTGCCGCGGACGCGATCCGCCAGGATGAGGAAAAGGCGGGGAAGATTTTCTCAAGCCATCTGAAAAAAGCGGGAATATCGAAGAAACCGGCCATGCGCGTTGAGCGCCTGACCTACGACCGCTACCTGACGGCGGCGGAAATCGAGACCTGGCTGTCCACGGAAAGCGACTACGGCGCCGCGCTGCGCGCGGATCTCGGCGCGGAAGCGCTGGCCAACCTCAAAGAGCTGCTCGGAAAAAAGATCGGAATGGTACGCTGGCCGCTCTTTTTGTCCCTGGCTACAGTCTGAACATTGGCTTAAGCCGTAAACAGCTCAAATTAATAGGTCATTCAAACAAATAATTTTACTGCCTTTACTTTCATAATAACGCAGCATTTCGTCAATTTTCCTTTTATCATAACTGGTAACGCAATCTGACAGGACATTAACGCGATAATTTGCTTTGCATAAGTTGTAGCAGGTCGATTTAACGCATGCGACAGCATCCGCTCCTGCTATGTAGAAATCACCTATTTCATTTTTACTTATAAAGTCCGCAAATTCTTCACAGCTTAACGCGTTTCCTTTGTATTTCGTAAAAACATTATTGGATGCAATTTTCAAGTCTGAAGCTAATTCCGACCCATGTGTATTGGGCTTAAAAGTCCTCGTGCCGGCTGATAAATTTTCATGCCTTATATAAATAATATGAGTATTATCATTGACTGCCCAATCAATGGCTTTATTGATATTGCCAATGACATCCTTGTAATTCTTTGTTATGTCATTTTGAATATCGATTATTACTAAGGCTTTTTTCTGCATCGTGTTTCCTCCTGATAGGCAGATTGATCTGTTTACTTTGTTATTATACCTGGCAATTGTTGACAACAGTATGGCAACAATCTATAAAGACAACAAAATATTTTGATAGGCGGCTATCAAATGAAAATTGACAGGCTTGTCAGCGTTATCATGATACTCCTTGATAAAAAGCGTATAGGCGCGCAGGAGTTAGCGGATATGTTTGAAGTATCACCCCGCACAATCTACCGCGACATAGACAGTATCAACTTGGCGGGTATTCCTGTTCGCTCAACGTCGGGACTGGGCGGCGGCTTTGAAATCATGGAGAAATACAAGATTGATAGAAAGGTTTTTTCGACTGCCGACCTTTCCGCTATCTTGATGGGGCTTTCCAGTCTTTCCAGCATGATACGAGGTGATGAACTGGTAAACGCCCTTGCGAAAGTCAAGAGTTTTGTCCCCGCCGACAGAGCGAAAGACATTGAATTAAAAGCAAATCAAATATATATAGATTTAAGTCCGTGGATGGGCAACAGGAACATACAACCATACTTGGAAATTATCAAAACAGCTTTACAGGAAAGCAAGCTGCTTTCGTTTGAATATGCGGACCGCCACGGAAACAAAACCGCACGGACAGCCGAGCCGTATCAGCTTGTATTGAAAGGTAGTCATTGGTATTGGCAAGGGTATTGCCATAAAAGAAATGATTTTCGCTTATTTAAGCTGTCCCGCATATCAAACCTGCAAATACAAAAGGAATTTTTTACGCCACGAGATTATCAAAAACCGCAACTAGATTTTGCTGATATTTTGGCGACTATGCAAACAACAATCAAAATCCGTATTCATAAATCTGTCATGGACAGGGTACTTGATTATTGCGCTTATGAATACTTTTCGCCAGACGGTGATGAGCATTGGATTGTCAGTTTTCCTTTCATTGAGAACGAATACTACTACAATATTCTTCTCAGTTTTGGGGATAAATGTGAGTGTCTAGAGCCGCCGCATATCCGCACAGAAATGAAGCGCAGAATCCATGATATTGCTGCCATTTATGAAAGTAAAGAAAAACTGAGGAAGGGTCTTTCTACTATCGAATAACCGATCAAACCTTCGCCATCGACGAAAGGTCGATATCTTCCAGCATCATGCGCATGAAATCGCGCGAATCCCTCTCGACAAGCGAGGCCTCGCCGCGCATGAAGGCGGGGAAAAACTCCTTTTCCAGATGCGTCCAGCTCTCATCTTCCTTTTCGGGCATGACGGGATAAAACCGCGCGCCCACAGCCTGCGCGGCTTGCCACGCGATGCTGGTGGTTCCCACGACGAGGATGGGATCGGTATCGTAGCCATTCTTCAGGGCTGTTCTCAGATAGCCCGCGAAATCCCCGCGCTCGGCGCCTGCGATCCTCAAAAAGCAGTCGCCCAGACCGGCCATTTCCCACTGATTCAAGGCCACGGCTTCGGGCAGACTGCTGTAGACCAGAATCTGCGCTCCGGGCGCAAGGGACTTCAGGGTTTTCAGGAAGCTGGAAGCCGTGGGGAATTCGGGAGCGTAGCCCTCCTCGTCGAGAAGGGAGTCGGACATGGAAATCCAGTCCAGGATGAGCCGCTCTGGACTGCTTTTGGGCGACGAGGCGAAACCCAGAGGATCCCTTGTCGGGGTCGCGAGGTAGCTGTCCAGCACCCTGATGACGGCGGCCCTCCGTATGGACGGGGAGCTTCTGTTGAGAAGCCGCAGGGCGGAAAGAAGAATGAGAAGCGGTTCCTGTCCGCGAAGCTTGGAAGACAGGGCGAGGCGGCGCCAGAGCTCCGAGCATGCCGTGGCGTCGAAGCCCCAGGAAAAACAACCCGCGAAGGCGGGAAGATAGGCTTTTTCATGGTTCCGGGCAAGGGAATCGAACACCGCGCCTTCCGATTCGACGACGATGAGCGCCTTCTTGGCGAAAAGTCCATGAGCGGGTGCCGGCTTTTCCGAATCCCCGGCCTTGGTCGAAACCGCGGCCGTGGCGCCAGCCGAAGTCTCGGTCTTGGGGTGGCCGCGCGAAACCGAAGGGCGGGTTCTTTTTCTCGCGGGGCTTCGCTCCCGGTATATGTTGTCCAGCAGATGAACCATTCTCACGTGACCACTTCCATGAGCCAAATATCGGCAGTCCGCCCGAGCTACTTGATAGACCGAAAAAGATTCCCGCCAAAGCCGCCAAACGCCAAATTCACGGCGGGGATTGACGATGCCCTCCCTGAAACATCATGCTTGCCTCATGCCAAGATCGCGCTTCTCCACGTCGGACGATGTATTCGAATATCTGATGGGCTATGTCAATGTCGAAAAAGGACAGAAGACGGAGTTCAAGCTGGACAGGATGCTCTTCCTCGCCGCCAAGCTGGGCAATCCCCATTCGGGAAGACTCACGATCCACGTGGCCGGATCGAAGGGCAAAGGCTCCGTGTCCACCATGTGCGCCAACATCCTCCAGTCGGCGGGCATGAAAGTCGGTCTCTATACCTCGCCGCACATTCTCAGGTGGAAGGAACGCATAGCCTATCCCGACAGGGAAATATCCGAAGAAGCCTTGATTTCGGCCATGGAAGAAGTCCTGCCCTTTGTCGAGGACAAAGACCCAAGCTATTTCCCCGGCGACGAAATGCCGACCTATTTCGAACTTACTACCCTCGTGGCTTTTTGCGCCTTCAGGGCCTTGGGCTGCGACGCTCAGGTCATCGAGACGGGTTTGGGGGGAAGGCTGGATTCCACGAACATAGTCGATCCCGAGGTTTCGGTGATCACGCCGATAGAACTTGAACACATGCAGTTTTTAGGCGATACGATAGGAAAAATCGCCTTCGAGAAGGCGGGAATAATCAAGCCGGGCAGGCCGGCATGCGTCGCGCGCCAAAAAGATGAGGCGCTCCGCGTTTTCGAAGCCGCGGCGGCGGAAAGAGACTGCGAGCTTCTGCGTCTCGGCGCCGACATAGACGCGAGGGAAATCCGGATCGACCCAGAAGGAACAAGCTGTGTGCTGATGGCTGTAGATGGCTCTAAATCGAGGCTGGCTGCCATCCTCGGCAGCGAAGGTCTGAATGTCCACTGCCCCATGATCGGCGCCATACAGGCCCAGAATATGGCGCTGGCGACCCTGGCGGCGGCCACCGCCCTGCCGGGAATCGGCGCGGAGGCCATCGTCGGCGGGCTGTCCCGCTCCAGGCTTCCCGCTCGCTTCGAACTCGCCCAACTGGCGCCAGCCATCGTGCTGGATGGAGCCCACACTCCCGAATCCATCCACCTGACGATGGAGAGCATGGCCTCGCTCTTTCCGGATTCCAGGGTTCTCCTCTTCGCCTGTGCCTATGACAAGCGGCACGCCGAGATGGCGGCCCTTCTCGCCCCGCATTTCGACGCGATCATCGTGACGAAGCCGGGTACGTTCAAGGTGAGCGATCCTGAGTCGGTGTTCGGCAGCTTCAAGGCTTTGAGGTCCGACGCGGCGCTCGAGGAGGACACCGGAACGGCGATAGCCAAGGCGATAGCGGAAGCGAAAACTCGCCAGGCCGCACTGCTCGTCACCGGATCTTTCTATCTCTGCGCCGAAGTCAAGAATTTCCTTTCTAGAGTAAAGTGAGCAGACTCTGGAATACGCCGATGACGGCGCCCAGAATTCCTCCCAGGACGGTTATCCACGTGAGTTCGTCGTTGACCACCTTGAGGATAATGCGTTCGATGTCAGCCATATCCAGGTCGTTGAGCTTGTCGACGACCATCGTCTGGATATCCAGCGCCTCCACGAGCCTTTCGGACTGCGAGGCGAGCGCCTGGGTGACGGCATCGGAAACGATGCGCGCGATGCTGCGCCTTTCCGCTTCACCTAGCGAAAGGACAGCCCCGATCGTCTTTCCCTCGATTTTTTCAGCGTAGGAAAGCAGAAAATCACCCAGGGACTTGGATAGAAGGTCCGATCCTATCCGCGATCGCGTATCGGCGGCCGCCCGCGTCGCCGTAAGGCTTTTTTCGACGCTTCCGACCAAGGCCTCCGAGAGTCCCGGGAGCAGTTCGCTCAAGGACTTTTCGGCTATCGAAGCGTAGCGCCTCTCCACGTTCTCCGCAAAACTCGCCTTCTCGAGTTCCAGCCCCTGAAAGAATAGTTCCAGCGCTCTTTTCAGCTCGGGAATCGGGAAAATGCCCGCCAGGGGAGCCGACGAATGGGAAAGCCTTGGCGTTCCGAGATAGGCCAGGACGGATCCCACCACCTTGTTCTCCATGTCGGGGCTCCGCAGCAGGCCGATTATCGATCCGGACACGTCGCGTATCGTCTCGGGCATCGTGTCGGCAAGGGTTTTCTCGTAGTTCGCCGCCGTCACTATCAGGCGTTGGATCGGCCCCAACCGGCCGATGATTCTCCGGATCATGTCCACGCCGACATTCTTGAGATCGGCTTTCACGGATTCGCTGTCGAGAATTTTTTCCACGATGGGTAACAGGCTCGCGTAGAGCGAACGCGTCGCCGCTTCGGCGAGCGGGGAAAGCGTCCGCGGCGAAACGAGCGGACCGGAGGAGGGAGATGATTCCAGGAGCCTGTCCACGAAGGCTTCTATCATTTTCTTCTTGTCGCGCTCGCCCCACTCGCCCGCGAAGCGTTCAGCCAGACCGCGGACGCGATCGCAGGGCAGGATGCTGCCCAAGGGAATTTTACCCGCCTCGGAGATGGTCCTGCCGGCCGCGAACGAGAGCGCTGTCCTGAATTCGACGGATCCGACGATCGAATTGAAGGAAGACGCGACGAGGCTGCCAGCATCGCTGGAGCCGAAGTTCTTCAAGGCGGGAATCCCCGGACCTTCGGAGGCATCGGAGACATCAGGGGCTTCGGAGCCATCATGCTCGCCCGCCAGGCTTTTGAGCAAGGCGGAAGCGTCGTGATTCAACGCTTCGTCGATGATGACATAGACGGACTCCTCGATCTTGGTTTTCAGGGCCGGCTCGACGAGCCTGGTTCTGAAAACCTCGGGCGTGAGCAGTTCGCGGGAAACCGTTTCGCCGACGCTGTCGGCGAGGCGCAAGCGCTCCCTCGGAAGGATACCCGGCGTAAAGGGAAGCTTGAGTTTGCCTAAATAAATGGGTTTCAACGGCCTGAAAAGCATTTTTATGGCAAGCCAATTGGTGAAATAGCCAATAATCGCCCCGACGAGCGGCGGCATGATCCAAACTTTGAAAAACTCCATCAGCCTTCCTTGGCCATAAATTTTATTGAAGAAGCCCGACGGCTTCGCGAGCCTGTGCCTCGGATGAAAAGATACTCAGATCGCCGGAATGAATCCATCCGGTCGCGGACCCCTCGCCGAATTTATACCAGAGTCCGCCTGTGTCCTGTCCCGCCGGATCTATTTTACGCTCCGTGCAGAGGAAAACGGTTCCCCTTCGGACGACGGATATGTCCTCGGAAGTCGCGTCGGGCAGCTTTTTGGCATGGGCATAGGCTGAAGTGACCGCCGCCCAGCCCAATCCCGATCCAACCGACGGGTCGGCTGGCAGTTTCATAAAGCGAGAATACCCCTTCGAGCAACCCGACAACGAGGCAATAATCATGAGGATCGCGGTAAAAAGAAGGAAAGCGCCGCGCTTTGCACACAACCGGCGTTGGTTATGGTTAATATATATAGTATTGATCATTTGTATCTCCAGGTGAATTTACACCTTTTAGATGGTAAATAGAAGGTAAATATGGCGAATAACCGTCGGCATATTTTTGTGCCGGTCATTTTTTTCATCGCGGCGACTTTCATGGCGGCGTTGCCCATCGCGGCTTCTCCATGGCGAGCGGACCTTTCGGGCGGAGCTCTCTACGCTCCCAGCTATGGCTCAGATGTCGCTCTCCTGTCCGCGTACGGCTTCGGCATCGGCGGAGGCGTGGAACTGGTCACGAACTATTGGATACCGATACGAGGCGAGCTGGGTGTCTATTCCATCGGCGCTTCGGCCTGGGATCCGACACTCTTCAGATACCGCGCGTTCTGGGGCTACCGGCTCGCGGCGATGACGGGATTGTGGGTTCCCGTCGGTTCGGGGGAGCTGGATTTCCTCGCGGGAGGGGCCTTCTCCGCCTCCCGATTCACGGGCCTCAGCGTCGTGACCGCCTACGCTTCGCTCGTAGGCGAAGTGCGTTTCCTCCACCCTGTATCCTTTTCCTTCCTCAAAGGTCGCGAGGTGAACATCTTCGCGACCGTACCGGTGGAATATATGTTCCGCGGCAATGCGCGAACCATAGCGGCGGGGCTTGAAATCGGGGTTGGATTTCAGCTGTCCAAGGGAGCTTCCAAATGACAGGCAAGGCTAAAAATCGACAGACACCATGCTTTGCGTACCGCGGCGCCGGCGCCTCGATCGCCCTCATCCTTGTCCTGTCGCTCGGAACAATCCTCGCCGGATGCTCGATACCCTCCAGCGGCCTGACCACACCGTCGAACCGATACGCGTTGGTGATTGGGGTCCAGGATTATCCCGGCACCAATAACGATCTAAACTATCCCGACGATGACGCTAACGCCATGAATACGCTTCTCTCGGCACAAGGATGGACGGTACGATCCGTACTCCTGAATGGGAGCGCCACCTACGACAATATAAAATCAGAGATAAATGCGTTGTCGACGGACTCGAGCGCGACGGTCCTCGTCTACTACTCGGGACATGGCTCCGATTATACGGGGACTCCGAGCATCATTCCCTACGACGGCCTCACCATATCAGATAACTTTGACATAACTAATTGGATCACTCCTGCTACCCTCACGAACTGGGTCGCGGCTGTCCCGGCTAAGCACAGGCTACTGATCCTGGACGCCTGCTTTTCCGGTGGTTTTACCTTAGGCGACGGCTCCGTGGACACGGCGCAGGCCGACTACAGCCAGTTAAGCTACCATACTTTGGATAAAGGCATTCTTATCGGGGCGCTCTCGAAATTCGGCGCCTTGGTAGCGGATAATCTTTCGACCTTCGGCGATCAGGAAGTCCTCGCGTTGAGCGCTTCCGGTTCGGAGGAATTGTCCTGGGATGATGGCGGCAGCCAGCATGGAGCATTCACCAACTATCTTCTTAAGGCATCGACATCGGGAGACACGGATGGTGATGGCTACGTGACGGTCAATGAGGCATATGCCTACACGAAAAAACAGATACGAGAAAACTGGAATATCGACTACCTGCATTCAAGCGATCCCCTGGAATGGGATTTCCTGCCGCACATCTCTGGCGGCACGGGCGACATCGTCCTCTACGCGAACGCCAATTAATCTCATGACCCACGCTGAATGGCATGAAAGGGGCTGTCCGGGAAGCGCTTTAGGGACAGCCCTTAATTTTTAGCGCGGAAACCGGCTACGAGCCGGAAACAGTGATGCCTCTTGCCCTGATCCAGGGAAAGACGGCATTACCGAAATCGACACGCTCCCGAGAAATGCCGTCGATGTCCTTAAGAAGCTTCACGATATTGCCCGACACCATGGTGCCGGCGAGAGCTCTGACAATTTTGCCTTTCTCGATGAGGTAACTGTTCTTGGCCACGCCCGAAAAATCCCCGTCCTCGCTGGGGCTACCTCCGGAAAAACGGTTGAGCAGGACGCCCCGCTCTATCCCGTCGATGAGCTCCGCCAGGGAGTCCGATCCGGCGTCCACCGTCAAGCAGCCACCTCCGCTGGAACAGCGGGCGAAGCCTGTCTTGTTCGAGCCGTAGAGGCTGAGGAAGTAGTTCCGCAGTTTCCCCTTCTCGATGATAGCGCAGTCTTCCGCGACGAAGCCGTCTGCCGTGAAGAACTGGCCGTCCTGGACGACGCCGGAAACAGGCGTCGAGCGAAGGCTTAAGCGGCTCGAGGCGATGTCCTTCCCGAGAGAATTCTTATAGGGCGAGGAGCCGCTGATGAGGCCGTAATCCCCGAGGTAGCTTGACTCGAGGCTATACAGGAATTCGCCCAGGCAGTGCGGCGCGATGACGATGTCGCCCTCGAACTTGCCGTCCAGGGGCTTCGCCTCGAGCTGTTCGGCCGATTGGCGCATGAGTTCGCCTACGGTTCCCCAGATCAGGAGGGGGCGGTCCAGGCTGAAGCGGCTGGCTCCGGAGTAGTTGAAGCTCGAAGCCTTCGTCCCTTCCTTGGCGGTGAATATGGCGACGAAGGAATAGATTCCCTTGGATTGGCGCAGCGACACTCCGTTCGAATTGGCGAAGAAGGATGTGGTCGCGGCAAAATCGAGGATGCATTGTTCAAGCTTCACTTTCGGGTGCTCTTTCGAGCAGCTGCCCAGGAATTCCGAGAGCCTGTCGTACATGGCGGGAAGGTCGGGGGCCTCGTCCCCGGCGGAGAATGCGGCAGGCGGCGATGATGGGGCTATGCCGTTCGCGGGGTCGGCCTTGGAGGCCAGGGCCGAGGCGACGGCTTCTTTCGCCGCTGTCCATATCGAATCGGCGTCGACGCGATTGAGGACGCTCGAACCTTTCCTCCCGCCCGAGTAGGCGGTGAGGGAAAGATTCGACTCGACCGTCGTCCGGAGGAGGCTCATCGCACCGTTATCGATATTGAGCTCGGTCTTCTCGCCGCGTGACAGCGAAGCCTGCCCCATGTCGGCCCCGGCCTCGATCATGGCCTTCACGGCCGTGTCGACGATGTTCATGCCCTCCATATCACCTACCCCCTATGTTGATCGAACAGGCGATGGCCGGACCGCCCATGCCCACCGGGATCATCTGTTTCTTGCCGCACATGCCTCCGCAGCCCCAGCTCATGTCGTCGGAAATGGCGGTGACTGTCTTCAGCATGTCGAAGGCCACACCCGACACGGTCGTGTCCCTTATGGCGCGGCCGAGCTTGCCGCCCTTGATCTCGTAGCCGAGGACGACGCCGAACATGAACTCGCTCGTGGAATCGGCCTGACCGTTGCTTGATTTCATGAGGTAATAGCCGTCGTCGATGGAGGCGATCATGTCAGCGAGCTTCGAGGTTCCGGGGACTATGGCGGTGTTCCGCATGCGCACCAGCGGCTCGTCGGAAAAGGCGTATGCCCGTGCGTTGCCCGTGGGTTCGGCGCCGAGCTTGGCCGCCGTCTCCTTGTTGTGCATAAAGGACCTGAGCAGGCCCTTTTCGATCAGGACGGCGTCCTTGGCCTGAGTGCCCTCGTCGTCGATCCAGAGAGGGACGGGGCAGGTGGAGCCCAGGGCCGTATGGGCGAAGTCCACGAGGGTGACGAGGTCGCTCGCCACCTTCTTTCCAAGGTAGGCCCCCGCCACGGAGCCGCCGAGGACGCCATCGCCTTCCACTGTGTGGCCGATAGCCTCATGCGCGAGAATGCCCGCCAGGTCAGGGCCGAGAATCACGCGGCGGAGGCCGGCATCGGGATATATGCTCGCGGTCTTCGCGATGAGATGGCCGTGGAGTTCATCCAAGCCTTCTTCCAGAACAAACGGGGTCGTGAAGACGTCCTCGAATTGGCCACGTCCGCCGAACACGCGGTATAGCTCAACGGGATTGCCCTCGGCGTCGTTCATGGTGAGATTCACGTACAGTATCGAGCGGGGGACGAGGGAATAGGCCTGTGCCCCTTCCGAGGTCAGGAGGGTCTTCTCCATGTCAAGACAGCCAAGACCCACATTACGCGACAGAAGCGCGGGGTAGGTTGCGGCTATGTACGAATCCACGGCCCGGGCGAAATCGAGCAAGTCCTTTTGCGCAAGGCGCGTTTTTTTGGTGGAAAGGTCGTGCGAGCCCGAACTCGAGCTGGCGTTCGAAGTCTTCGGAAGTCTGGCGTTAACCTTCCCAACCCTGGAAGCGAGGAAGAGCGCGTTCCGGGTGGCAAGCCGGACGGCGCCTTCTATGGACTCGTTCCCGATATCTGGGTCTGAGGCGAAGCCCCATGCCCCGTCCTTGAAAACGCGGGCCGAGACGCCGCCCACCGTCGAGCGGTTGTTGCGCAGGATATCGCCCTTTAAGAGGGCGATGTTGACCTGACTATTCCGCTGCACGCGAAGTTCCGTGTACTCGGTGAACAGACCGGCGTGCCCGCCGATGCCTTCATAGCGCATGCTGCCTCCCATTCTCTCGCAATATAGAACCGCCAAGACAAGAAAGGGACCGTCCCCGGGTTATTTCCAGGACAGTCCCTTCAATTCGGGCAAAGAAAATTTCCGACTCAGCCCAGATCCACGAAATCGGATTTGTTGTTGTCGGCGAACTCGGGGAAGTAGTAGACGACGACGCCGGAGGAGCGGACGCGGACTTCGGCCATGCCGTTCTTGGCGAGCTTGTCCAGCTCCTTGCGCGCCTCCTCCACTGAGATGTCGCCTTCGATGGCCACTTCGCCGGGGGTCACTTGTCCGCCGTTTTTCCGGGCAACCCTCAGGATGGTTTTTTCGGCCGGTTCCACGCGCCTGTAGGAAAGACCGTCGGTATGGAGGTACGGGTCCCTGGCGGCCGAGGAGCCTTGAGCGAGGAAGGCCTGGGCGTCGTTCCGCATATTGGCGTCCTGTACCTGCCGAGGCAGCGTGAAGAGGTCGTAGATGCATCCCACTCCGGCCAATCCGCCCGTGAGCAGCCAGATAAAGCCCGTTCCGGCTTTGCCGAGATAGAATCTGTGCAAGCCCAAGGCTCCGCATCCGGAGATGGCCCAGAGCACGTAAGCGACGGGAAGGCTGTATTTCAAGGTAGTCCTCGTACGAGACATAAAAAGAATTATCTCACGTCTATAGTACCACATCGGGGAAGCGACCGACAACATCGAGGGGAAAAAATCCCGCCACCGTATATAGATTTTATGCTTCAGACAGAGTATCATGCATAAAATTTGCATGCTCTTATGGAGATACCCATGATTCCAACCGTGAAGGAACTTTTATCATCGAAGCTCGAAGGCCAGCACGTCACCGTGAAGGGCTGGGTGCGCACGAAGAGGCAGACCAAATCCGCCGTGTTCGTGGAGATCAATGATGGTTCCTGCATGACGAATATACAGTGCGTTTTCGACGAGGAGAAGGTCGCGAAGCCCGCCCTGGCCGCCGAATTCGAGCGTACGACGACGGGCGCCAGCGTCAGCGTCGAAGGGACGCTCATCGTCTCCCCCGGCACAGGCCAGAAGCTCGAAGTGAAGGCTTCCTCCCTGAAAGTCATAGGCGAAGCTCCGGCCGACACCTACCCCCTTCAGAAAAAAGCCCATTCCATGGAATTCCTCCGCGAGATGGCTCACTTGAGGCCGCGCACGAACACCTTCGGCGCCGTGGCCCGCGTCCGGAACAGGATGGCCTTCGCCGTTCACCAGTTCTTCCAGGAGCGGGGCTTCTTCTATGTGCACACGCCCCTCATAACGGCGTCGGACGCCGAGGGCGCCGGCGCGATGTTCCAGGTGACGACCCTCGACCTCGACCGCATCGCGGCGGCGGGTGGTCCGGTGGACTATGACAAGGATTTCTTCGGCAAGCCTGCCTTCCTCACGGTTTCGGGCCAGCTCAACGTCGAGACCTACTGTCAGTCCATGAACCGCGTCTATACCTTCGGGCCGACCTTCAGGGCCGAAAATTCCAACACGACGAGGCATCTTTCCGAGTTCTGGATGATTGAGCCGGAAATCGCCTTCGCCGAGCTGGAGGACGACATCGCCCTCGCGCGGGATTTCCTCCTCTACCTCGTCAAGGTCGCTCTCAAGGACTGTTCCGAGGATCTCGCCTTCTTCGACGCCCGGATCCAGCCTGGACTCATCGACGATCTCACGAAGGTCGCCAAGGGCTCCTTCTCGCGCATGACCTACACCGAGGCCGTCAAGGAACTGGAAAAGCACAAGGGCGTCTTCGAATTCGACCCCTACTGGGGCTGCGACCTCCAGAGCGAGCACGAAAAGTTCCTCACGGAAAAAGTGGTGGGCGGCCCACTCGTCGTCACCGATTATCCCAAGGAAATCAAGGCTTTCTACATGAAGCAGAATGACGATGGCAAGACCGTCGCCGCCATGGATGTCCTCGTGCCACGTTTCGGCGAGATCATGGGCGGCTCCGAGCGCGAGTGGCGCCTCGACCTCCTGCAGAAGCGCATCGTAGACGGCGGCCTCAACCTCGACTCCTACAAGTGGTACCTCGACCTGCGGCGCTTCGGCTCCACGCCCCACGCGGGATTCGGCCTGGGCTTCGAGCGGCTTTTGCTCTATGTCACCGGCATGACCAATATCAGGGATGTCATTCCCTTCCCGAGAGCGCCCAGACAAGCGGATTTCTGAGATTCCGGAAAACCCGATGAATAACGACACACAAGCGATGCCCGAATTCCATGCGCGCGGGATGGCGAGGAAGGGAAAAGCGGCGACTAAAGCCTTGATGGCCGCCGTCGTCCTGGCCTTCATTTTAGCCATTCCCTTCAAACTGACGGCCCAGTCCAGCCGGCTTCCGGCCACCGAATCGGCGGGCATTTCACAGGCGCCCTCGGTGAACGCCCGCTCGGCTGTCCTCATCGACGCCAGGACGGGGACCCTTCTCTACGCCAAGAATCCCGACATTTCCCTGCCCCCCGCGAGCCTGACCAAGCTGGTCACGCTCCACCTCGTCTACGAGGAGATAGCGGCCGGCCGCCTTTCGCCCGACGAACTTGTCGAGATCGACCGCAGGGACTGTTCGCCGATCGTCCCCTACGGCTCGTCGATCATGTATCTCCATCCCAAGATGAAGGTATCGATCCGCGACCTCATGCTCGGCGCGGCCGTGGTTTCGGGCAACGACGCCGCCTACGCCCTGGCGCGGCGAATCGCTGGCTCCAACGAGGCTTTCGCCGTGCTCATGAACAAGACGGTACAGGACATGGGTTTCGACCACCTGAAATTCGAGGAACCCTCGGGGCTCTCGGAATTCAACCTCGTCTCCGCCCGTCAATTCGCTTTATTCTGTAAAAAGTACCTGGAACTGCATCCACAGGCGCTGCAGGAGCTGCACTCGGTCAAGTCCATCGAGTTTCCCCGCGCCGAACACGCGGCGCCCGGCTTCGTGCCCGAAGGCAGGATCGTCCAATACAACCGCAATCCGCTGATATTCAGCTATCCGGGAGCCGACGGACTCAAGACCGGCTACATCATCGAAGTGGGTTTCAATATGGCCGCCACCGCCGAGCGCGACGGCACCCGTTTCATCGCCGTGACTCTCGGCGGCACGGGCTCGTCCTACGCGGGCGGGGGTCGTCAGCGCACGGCGGATACCACGCGTCTCCTCGACTGGGCTTTTGACAACTTTTCGACAATTAGTCTCGATCCGGGCGTCATACCGAGCCCCAGGACCTGGTTCGGCAATGTGAGAAGGGCCGAGCTCGTTCCCGCGAGGACGAATGCCGTCACCGTTCCGCGTTCGCAGTCCGAATCCCTGAGAATGCGCGTCGAGGTGCAGCCTTACGCCGACGCCCCTCTCGCGAAGGGCACGAAACTCGGCAGGATTGTCTACTCGCTGGGCCAGCGCGACGTTTCGGCCATCGATCTCGTGACCTCGGCCGATATCCCCCACGGCAATATCTTCAGGCGCGCATGGGACGGCATCATGAAATTTTTCTCGGGTATTTTCGGGAAGAAGGCCTAATCGGCTTTAGCCGGAGATTCTCAGGCTGTCGCCCTCGTAGGCGGCGAAGCCTTCTTTGACGAGGGCTGAAGCGCATTTTTCGATGTTTTCGCGCGAAAAGGGAAGCGTCAGGTAAAGTTCTTCTATCTTCACTTTTTTGCTTTCGACGAGTCGCTTGAGGACGGCGCCCCGCACGCGCCTGAACGAGGTGGCGAAGGGCGCCTGCTTTTTATAGGCCGCGCCGCGCACCGAATGGTTGCCCTCGACCCGCTTGAGCTCGGAGCCGTAATCCATGAGGGCCGTGTACCAGCGACGCGGCGCGGTCGCGTCGAGAACCTGGGCCGCTATGCCTTCAAGAGCCCTGTCGGAGACGCCCGTCTCTTCGGGGAAAAAATGCTTTAAAAGAACGGTGCGGATATTGGTTTCCAGGAATACCGTCGGCCTGTCGAAGGCGAAGGCGAGTATCGCGCGGGAGGTATAGACGCCGATGCCCGGCAGGGAGCGCAGCGCGGCTTCGTCCTGGGGAACACGGCCTCCAAAATCCTTGGCGATGATCTGGCCGCTCCGGTGGAGGGCCAGCGCTCTTCTGTTGTAGCCGAGGCCGCTCCAGAACCGCAGGACTTCGTCGGCGGGCGCCGCCGCGAGGCTTCCGATATCGGGGAAGCGTTCCATCCACGCAAGATACTTCGGGACTACCCTCGGTACCTGTGTCTGCTGAAGCATCATCTCCGAAACCATGATCGCGTAAGGATCGGCGTCCCGCCTCCATGGCAGCTCACGCCAACAGGCGGCGGCGCTTTCATAGACGAGCGCCCGGAATGCCTCCGCTTCGCGGGCATCCATAGCGGGGAGGGCTTCCAGTGCGGTCTTATCTATCATTGATGGATTTCCCGAAACGCTCTGCCGAGTTCAGGAATAGATGTGCGCGAACTCGTGGAGAAGTTCTTCGGCCTTGGTTTTGCATTCCCCGCATACAGTGCCTATCTTGGTGGCTTCCTGAAGCTGATGCCAGTCCCTCGCTCCAGCCTTCACCGCCGTCTCGATGTCCTTATCGGTGATGTTGAGGCATTTGCAAATGACAGTGGCATCCTCGCCTTTGAACTCCCCCGCCCTGCCGTTCTTTTCCAGGTACTGGTCGATGGCCGCGCGCAGCGCTTTGTCGCCCAGAACCGAGCAGTGAATCTTGTTGTCGGGCAGTCCGCCCAGTTTCGCGGCTATGTCGGCCGGCTTGATGCCGTATGCCTGCCTGAGCTTCATGCCTTTGATGGATTCCGAAAGCATGGAGGTGCTGGCTATGGCCGAAGCGCAGCCATAGGTCTTCCAGCGCACGTCCGCGATTACGTCGTCTTTTATCTTGAGCATGAACATCATCTGGTCGCCGCATCGTATATTGCCCACAACCCCTTCGGCGTCGGCCTCAAAGGCCTCGTCGGGGTTGAAAACGTTCCTGGGATTCATGAAATGATCTTTTACGGTATCCGTATATAGCCACTGGAATGTATCCATAGCATTCTCCTTTTCGCTGTTTTTCACGTGTTGTTTCAGGCGGCGATCAATTGACGGCCGCGGTCTCGGTCGCCGACACCGTCGACATTCTCCTGAGCCTTTCGATGATCGGGGGCAATTTCTCGATCACATAACGCACTTCTTCCTCGGTCGTGTACTTGCCCAGCGAAAAGCGGATCGAACCATGGGCCAGTTCGGGTCCGACGCCCGTCGCGAGGAGAACATGGGAGGGTTCGAGACTGCCCGAAGCGCAGGCCGAACCCGTGGAAACCTGGATGCCTTCCAGGTCCAGCGACAGAAGGATGGATTCGCCCTCGGCGCCGGGGAAGGAGATATTCAAGGTATTGGGCAGCACTTCCGTCGGATGTCCATTCACTTTCACGTGAGGAATCCTGGCCACGAGGCCGTCCTTGAGCATGGCGCGAAGGGAACGCAGCCTGGCGGAAAACTCCGGCAGGTCCTTGAGCGCGAGTTCGGCCGCTTTGCCGAACCCTATGATGCCGAGGTTGTTGTAGGTGCCCGCCCTCACGCCGTTTTCCTGGTGTCCGCCGCGTATGAGCGGGACGATGGGCGATCGAGGCCTGACATAGAGGGCGCCGATGCCTTTCGGTCCATAGATTTTATGGCAGGACATGGTGAGGTAATCCACGCCCCAGTCTTCGACGGAGACCGAGATCTTGCCGATCGCCTGGGTGGCATCGGTATGGACGTAGGCTCCGACGGCTTTCGCCATTTTAGCTATCGTCTTGATGTCCTCGACGGTACCGATTTCGTTATTGGCGGCCATCACCGACACGAGGAGCGTATCAGGGGTGAGTTCCTTCCTGTACGCTTCCATGTCGACTCTTCCATAGGCGTCCACGGGAAGGTAGACGACGGGGAATCCTTCAGAAGCCAGATAGGCCGCGGAATTCATGACGCAGGGATGCTCGATCGACGTCGTGATGATCTTCCTGCGGGAAGGCGTTCTGCGTCCAATATCGTACATCGTCATGAAAACCGTGTTGTTGGATTCGGAGCCGCCCGAAGTGAAATAGACGGAAGAGGAATCGGCCGCGCCGATGATCGCCGCCACGGATGCCCTGGCCTGCTCTATTTCGGCCCGAGCCCGTCTGCCCGCCTCATGCATGCTCGAAGCGTTGGCGTATATATCGAGCGCCTTTACCATGATGTCCTTGACCTCGGGTCGCAAGGGAGTCGTGGCGTTGTAATCCATGTACACGAAATGCTGGGGCATGATTTATTCTCCTTCTATTTTGCCGATGGCGATGAAGTGATCTTCCGCGAGATCCCCAAGCGATACCGACGAGAGATAGCCGTCCACCGCGTCCTTGAGACCGAGCCAGAATTTGCGCGGCATGCAGATGGCTCCCATGGAACAGACATTCCTATCGTCGACGCACTCCACGGGCCGGACTTCGCCTTCCGTCGCCCTGACGATGTCGATCATTTTAATGTCCGAGGCTTCGCGCGACAGATGGTAGCCGCCCGAACGTCCTCTGTCCGAAATGACGATGCCCGCCAATTTCAGTTGACTGAGGATTCCTTCAAGGTATTTGGGGGAGATCGCTTCCGCTTCGGCTATTTTCGAGGCGCTGTCGCCGCCCTTGCGGGCCAGATGCACTAAAGCCCTGATGGCGTACTGGGTTTTGACAGGGACTTGGAACATCGAGGCTGTTTTCTCCTTAATTCCTATGGGAATACTAGGAATATGCCATAGCGGAGAAAAACAGTCAAGAGAAAAGACGGATAGTTCGGCCTATTTCAGAAGTTCCACGTGATCGAAGCCTCTCGTGCAGGAGAGTTCGTCGAACACGAAGCCATAGCCTGTGCTTCCCGCTGGCCTCGAGAAATCGCCGCCGGAGGCGATCGACTCGGCGAGTATCTTGCCCACGCCGGGCCCCATCATGAAGCCCTGGCCGCACATCCCGACCGCCTGGAGGAAGTTTTTCGCCTTTTCTGGATAACCGATGATAGGAAGGCCGTCGGGCGTCATCGGATACATGCCGCGCCAGGTGCGCCTCACCCTCAGGTTGCGCAGGCGCGGATAGAGTTCGAGCATGCGCCGCGCGCAGAGCGGAAGGAAGCTCGACGTGGAGCCCTTGTCCCTGCCCCATATCTGCGGCCGCGGGGTGATGCAGAAGACAACCTGTCCCGTGCCCGCCTGATAGAAATAGTAGTTGCCGGATTCGGAATCAGGCCTGATGTCCACGACCATGGGTTCCATGAAGCGCTGCACGGGCTCGGTGACGCCCGCCTCATGGCAGTCTGGGTGGATCGGGATGTCCACGCCGGCCAGGCTGGCCAGGTCGGCGGCCTCGGCGCCCGCGGCGTTTATGAAGAGCGGAGCGCTCCAGGTTTCGCCGCCCGCCGACAGGCTCGTGACCCGATCCGCTTCCATATTCACGCTCTCGATTCTCGTGTTGAAGAAGAAATCGACGCCCGCGGCCATCGCCAGCTTGTGATAGGCCGTGCCCGCCATCAGGGGAGAGGCGAAACCGTCCCCGGGGCTGAAGGTGCCGCCGAGCAGGCCATCGCGGCGGATGCCCGGCGACAGCCTTTCCACGACATCGGGGCCGACCCAGTCTATGTCCAGTCCCGCTTCCTTCTGCAATTTCAGGAGATTGAGGAAGGAAGCGCGCGTGGCTTCGTCGTAAGCTACGTAGAGATAGCCGCCCTTCAGCCATTCGATGTCGAGACCGTGCTCTTCCTTCATGGTCGATACGATCTTGATGGATTCTAGGCAAATCCTGATTTTGGCGGCGTCGGAGTGGGTCGCGCGCAGGCCGCCGATGGCCGCCCGGTTCTGTCCCCTGCCCCAGGAGGCTTCCTGGTCGATGACCGCCACCTTGAGACCGCGCTCGGCGAGCTGCCATGAGAGAGGGACGCCGATCGAGCCGGCGCCGGCTATCACGATATCGTATGTTTTCACGGTGCCCCCCTGGAACCCGCGTCCTTGCCGCCCAGTTTGGAGAGGCCTTCGTTGACGACCTCGCCCATCGGCACTTCCATGAAGAGAGGCCGCAGCGAGCCCGGCTCGACCTCGGCGAGATTCACGCCCGCGAGCTTGAAGGCTCTTCCCACGAGCTGGGAACAGGTCTTGGCGCCGCAGGCGCCCATGCCCACCCTCAGCGTCTTGAGCTGATTGATGTCCCTGACATCGTTTTCCTTGATGAACCGAATCAGTTCGCCCAAGGTGACGCGCTCGCAGCGGCAGACATAGGCGTCGGTGTCGACGCAGCCCGATTCGGTCACAGGCGTACCTTCCGACACTTCCGGTCCCTGGACCCTGATGCCGGCTATGCTCGACGCGTTGCGCAAGGATGTCCTGAAGGTGAGGAGCCAGGTGTTCTTCTTCGCGTTCCGTTTCCGCGATACCAGGGGGGCGCGTTCCAGGAAAGCGCCTTCCTGTCCCACCAGGTCCATCATCGTGCCGTCGGGAAAGTCGGCGGCGAATTCCCAGGGCAGGATGACTTCGGCCGCGTCATCCGCCACTCTTCGTATGAGGCTGACGGCCAGACCGGGGCAGATCGACACGCAGGAGAGGCAGCCGATGCACTTCGTCCCGTCGAAATAGGGCAGATCGAGGAGGTTATGACGAACCGGTCTCAGCTTGATGGCCGAGGTCGGGCAGACCGTCGTGCAGGGATTGCATGGAATCTCCTCGGAACAGAAGAAGACGGGGCTCCATTTGGCTTCGGGGAGAACCGGGCTTCTCGAGAACACGTCTCCCGGCCGCGATTTGAGGACATCGCGCTTGGGAATCCATGTCGGATCTATTTCTATCCTTTTGCCTAGCATCCTGGCCAGGGCGAAGGCCGCGATCCTGCCGCCGAACATCGCGCTGGAAGCTTCGGCGATCTCCTCGGCGTCGCCGGCCGCCACGGCGAGAATGCCGTAGCTCTGCGCCTGCCTCAGAAATTCGTCGCAGGACGCGAGGCCAGTGGCGATGAGGACGGTATCGACATCGTGGGCGACAGCGGTCCCGGGAATTGGCCTGAAATTGTCGTCCACCTTGGAGACGAGAGCCCTGGTCACCCTGCCCTGATCCGATCCCTCGCTTTCGGCCCTCAGGATCGTCGTGTTGAGGTGGATGGGAACGCCCATGCGGCGGATCTTGTCGGCGTGGACCTTGTAGCCGGTGATCCGGCCAGCCACCTCGACGATGCCCGCCACCTGAATCCCCGCCTGGAGGGCATGATAGGCGGCGATGAGGCCGACGTTGCCCGATCCTACGATGAGAAGCTTCTTGGAAGCCGCGACGAGATCGCGGTTGACGAGGGTCTGGAAGGCCCCGGCGCCGTAGACGCCGGGCAGATCGTTGCCCGGGAAGAGGATGCTTTTCTCGCGGGCGCCCGCCGCCACGACCAGGGCCGTGAACTCGACAAGGAGGTAGGAGGAGTAATCCTTGTAGACGCCCGCCTTTCTGTCCTTGAAGATGGCGACGACGGGGGCGTTCCTCAGGATGGTGACGTTGGGCAATTTTTTCAGTTTGTCTTCGAGCTTGCTGGCGATCTCGATGCCGCGAACGCCGGCGTAGCAATCTTCCTCCGAGCCGAAGAATTTGTGGGTCTGGAGCACCAGTTTGCCGCCCAACTTTTCCTTGTCGTCGGCTATGATGACCTGGAATCCCATCTTGCCCAACTCCAGGGCGGCGGAAAGGCCAGAGGGCCCTCCCCCGATCACGAGGATGTCGGTGCGTATCGTGCGTCGTTCGGCTTGCTGCAATGGGGCGTCCATGGCCGGAAGCGCGGGAAGCCCCACGAGGGTGCGTACATCCATGCCCTCCGCGAGGGGCGTGACGCATGACTTGCGGGGGATGCCATCGATCAGGACCGTGCATTGCGAACACTGACCGTTCGCGCAGAACAGGCCCTGGGGAGCCCCGTCCTTGGGATGCAGGGAAAAGCGGGAGATTCCGAGAGCCACGAGGGAGGACGCGACGGGTTCGCCCGCTATTCCGGACGCTGGCTTTCCGTCAAAAAAAAAGCCGACTTCCTTCACCCCTTCGGGTATCGGAAGCACGGGATGCGTGACGATTCTAGACATTATTCTCCTCACAGAAAACTAAACCAGATAACGCAGGCTATAGCCACTCCGCCAGGCTGTCAAGGAAGAAAAGAGGATCGTTTTTAGCTTGCGAATTGTAATTTGCTACTATACGATAGGTTATGGAGGCACAATGATGTCAGAAACGAGGAAACACGGACGAGGGATTTTGCTCGTCACATGCCTGGCGGCAGCGATGATTCTGATTCTGGCCGGATGCAGCGGAGCCAAGGCGGGGAAGACCATCAAGATCGCCCTTCAGGCGCCGATCACCGGTGACTATGCTTACGAAGGCCAGATGGCCAAGCAGTCCGTCGAAGTGGCTGCCGAACTGATCAACAAGGCCGGAGGCGTTCTGGGCAAACAGGTGGAAATCGTCGTCGTGGACGACGGCTCCAACCCCAAGGATTCAGCCCTGGCCGCTCAGAAAGCCGTATCCCAGAAAGTGGTCGCCGTCATCGGCAGCTACGGTTCTTCGGTGACGGAACCGGCGGCCGATATCTATGAAAAAAACAAAATCGTGTCGGTTGGCTACGGCTGCACGGCCGTCAGGCTCACCATGGACAAGGACAGGAAATTCTTCTTCAGGACCTGCGGACGCGACGACGCCCAGGGCCTGTTCTTCGGTAAATACGCCGTGGAGACGATGGGCGCCAAACGCATCGCCATAATGCATGACAATTCCACCTTCGCGAAAGGCGTGGCCGACGAAGCCAAGAAAGCCCTCGAGCCATATATCGCGGCTGGCAAAACCGAAATCGTCTACTTCGACGCCATCACGCCCAAGGAAAAGGATTTCTCCTCGGCGGTGACCAAGTTGCGCGAAACCAACCCGGATGTCTGGTACTTTACCGGCTATTATCCCGAAGCCGGACTCCTCATCCGCCAGGCCCGCGACGCGGGACTCAATTGCCCCTTCATCGGCGGCAACGCGGCCATCAACGACGATTTCGTGAAGATAGCCGGGCTAAACGTCGCTCAGGGCGCCCTCATGACCCAGGAGCCCCTCGTCACCGACGTGACGACGCCCATCGCCGAACAGTTTAAGGCTCTCTACGCGGAAAAATTTAAGGAACTTCCCTCCAGCCCATGGCCAGTCTACGCGGCTGACGGACTCTACGGCATAGTGGGCGCCATCGCCAAGGCCGGCAAGACCGACAGCGCGGCGATCGCCGATGCCATGAGGACGAAGATGGACGGCGTCGAGGGCGTCACCGGCGCGGTGCTCTTCACCGAGCGCGGCGACCGCAAGGATGTGCCCTACAAGATGTACGTCGTAAGCGGCGAAGGCAAACTCGTAGTATCGGACAAGTGACATAGGCGGTTCGCCATAGCAAGAGCGCTATAACAAACGGCGGGTACCTGAAGGACATCGACGCCCATCAGGCGCCCGCCTTTCGTAAGCGCGAAGGAGAATCGTGAACACCTTCATCGAGCAGCTCATCAATGGCCTGACTATCGGTTCCTTCTACGCACTCGTCGCCCTGGGATATTCCATGGTGTATGGCGTCATGAAGCTTATCAATTTCGCGCACGGCGACCTCTTCGCCTTCGGCGCCTATCTCGGCTATACGCTACTCACGAGCGCCGCGGGCAAGGTCACCGCCACGCTCGGCATCTGGGGAGGCATCGCCTTCGCCGCGTGCATCGTGGCGGCGAGCGTCGCCCTGGCGGGCGTTCTCGTGGAGAGGATCGCCTACAGACCCGTCTATCCTTCGGGCAGACTCTCCCTCGTCGTCTCGGCGCTGGGCGTGGCCATCTTTCTCCAGAACTCGATAATGGCAATCTGGGGAGCCCGGCCCCAGGCTTTCGCCGCGAGCGTCGTTCCCTCCTATCGTTTCAAGATCGCGGGCATCCCCGTCACCGAACTCCAGGTGACGATTCTCGCCATCTCCTTCGCGCTCATGTTCATCATCTGGCTCATCGTCGAAAAATCCACCTTCGGTGCCGCCGTGAGGGCTTCCGCCCTGGACAGGGAGACCGCCACCCTCGTCGGCATCGACGTGCGCAAGGTCATTTTCTTCGTCTTCGCCCTCGGCCCGGGTTTGGGCGGCGTGGCCGGGCTCATGAACGGGCTCTATTACCGATCCATCAGCTTCAACATGGGATGGAATTACGGCCTCAAGGCCTTCACCGCGACGATTCTGGGCGGAATCGGCAACATCCCCGGCGCGATGCTCGGCGGCCTTCTCCTCGGCATCGTGGAATCCCTGCTTTCCGGCTATGTCAGCGGCGCGTGGAAGGACGTCTTCGTCTTCATCCTTCTCATCGTCACCCTCATTTTCCGGCCGACGGGACTTCTGGGCGAAAAAACGGCGGAGAAAGTCTGATGAGCATAACAAAAAATATTCTGGACAGGATTCTCTCCGCCCCGACAGAGGGAGGCAAAAGGCGCATGGACCGCAGGACGATCACCCTCGCCTCGATTGCCATCCTCTTTCTCTTCCCGTTGATGCCCTTCATAGACAATTACTGGATCGACGTGGGATTCTACTGCGGCATTTACGCCCTCCTGGGGCTTTCGCTCAATATCGTCCTCGGCGAAGTCGGGCTCTTCGATCTGGGCCACACGGGCTTCTACGCGATCGGCGCCTATGTCACCGCCATACTCAACACGCAGTTCCATCTCCCCATCCTCCTCCTTCTGCCGATAGCTGCCCTCGTTTCCGGCCTCTTCGCCTGGATCGTCACCGCTCCCGTCATCCACCTGAAGGGCGACTATCTCTGCATCGTGACGATAGGTTTGGGCGAAATCATCCGCCTCACGATGATCAACAATCCCTTCGGACTCACGGGCGGCCCCAACGGCATCAACGGCATAGACGGGCCCAGTTTCATAGTCCCGATCGTCTCGTCCCGGCAGTTCTACTATCTCATATGGGGGCTCATCGCCATCATCACCTTCGGCCTCATCAGGCTCCAGCGTTCCAGGGTCGGACGCGCGTGGAACTACATCCGCGAGGACGAGACGGCCGCCGAGGCCCTCGGCGTCGATGTGCGGCACTACAAGCTCGCCGCCTTCGTGCTCGGCGCGGCGCTCGCGGGTATAGCGGGCAACGTCTACGCTTCCAAGCAGATGTCGGTGTCGCCGGAAAGCTTCACTTTCATGGAGTCATCCCTGCTATTCTGCATCGTGCTTCTGGGCGGCCTGGGCTCGATTCCGGGGACGATGCTCGGCGCCGTGGCTATCACGGTCTTCCCGGAAATCTTCAGGCCTTTCGCCAAATACAGGCTCATGTTCTTCGGTCTCGCCCTCCTTCTCATGATGATCTTCAAGCCCGCGGGCTTTCTGCCGCGCGTCAGGGATTCGGGCGAAACGCTGCGGAAAGCATTAGGCGGCAAGCGCCGCGGGCGGCCGGTTCCAGATGTTTCGTCGGACGGTGATTCCGGCGCTGGCTCCGCGTCCGGCGTCGGACCGGCGGCACGGGTGCCTGAACCCGCCTCGGATCTGTCCCTTCTGGAAGTGAAGGACGTTACGCTTTCGTTCGGCGGCGTGACGGCCGTCGCGGATATGGACGCCTGCGTTTCCAAGGGAAGGATCACCGCCCTCATCGGTCCCAACGGAGCGGGCAAGACGACCCTGTTCAATCTCATCACGGGCATCTACAAGCCCCTGAAGGGCCAGATCAGCTTCAAGGACGAGAAGATTTCGGGCGAGCGTCCCCACGAGATCGTGAAGAAGGGAATTGCCCGCACCTTCCAGAACATCAGGATATTCCCCACCCTCACCTGCTTGGAGAATGTGCTTTGCGGCCAGCACTGCAGGGGAAAAGCCGGCTTTATCGGTTCTATTTTCAGGCTGCCTTCGCAGCGGCGGGAGGAGGAATCCATGTTGGCCTGCGCCGACCGCTGCCTAGAGCGGGTCGGGCTGGCGGAATCCGCCGACAAACTGGCGTCTTCCCTTCCCTACGGGAAACGCCGCTACCTGGAAATCGCCCGCGCGCTTGCCGTCAACCCTGATCTCATCGTCCTCGACGAGCCCTCCTCGGGCCTGAACGACGCGGAGACCGAGGATTTGTCCAGGCTGCTTCTCTCTCTTCTCGCCGACGGGCTTTCGATTCTGCTTATCGAGCACGACATGAATCTCGTGGACATGGTCAGCGACCATGTCATCGTCATGCAGACGGGAAGGAAAATCGCCGAGGGCGAGATGTGCGACATCAGGCTCAATCCGCTCGTGATCGAAGCCTATCTGGGCAAGGAAGAGGACTAGAAACCATGGCAGCTCTGCTTGAAATCAAGGATTTGTCCCTGGACTACGGGGCCGTGCGCGCCTTGGACGGCGTGTCGCTCACGGTGGGCGAAAACGAGATTGTGGCCGTGCTCGGCGCGAACGGGGCCGGCAAGACCAGCCTTCTGAAGGCGATTTCCTGCCTCAAAAAGCCCAGTTCGGGCCAGATGCTCTTCGGCGGCCACGAGCTGGCGAGCATGCCCGCCTATACGCTGGCGGCGCAGGGCATCGCCCATGTGCCGGAAGGGCGTCATGTCTTCGCCACCTTGAGCGTCCGCGAGAATATCATCCTCGGCAAGTACGGCGTCCGGCACGCGAGGGAAAAAGCGCGGCAGGCGGGCATGGAGGAGCGGGTTTACAACCTCTTCCCTATTCTTAGGGAGCGGCGCAACCAGCTGGCTGGCACCCTTTCCGGCGGCGAACAGCAGATGCTCGCCATAGGCCGCGCCATTGTCTCCTCGCCCTCGCTTCTCCTCCTCGACGAGCCTTCGCTGGGTCTCGCCCCCATCATCGTGCAGGAGATTTTCGCCCTCATCAAGAAGATTCACGACGAGGAAAAAGTGGCCATCCTCCTCGTCGAGCAGAACGCGCGGAAGGCCCTCAAGGCCGCTTCCCGCGCCTACATCCTCGAGCTCGGCAAGATCGTGATCGAAGGCGAGTCGAAGAGCCTCGCGGTCGATCCGCGGGTCCAGGCCGCCTATCTGGGCGGAAAGGAATGCCAGGAAAACTGACACCCTCGATTAACGCCGCCGCTGGGGTTGTGCTATAATGCCTTTCGGCCCCGCGCGCGCGAAGCCATCCATCGGCGCGGCGCCGAAAGGGAATATATGACGATGATGCCCTCCTCCATAAAAGATATCGCCGGCATGAAGGTCACCGTAATGGGCTTGGGCCTGCATGGCGGAGGTTTGGCGAGCGCCAAGTTTTTCAGCGACAAGGGAGCTCTCGTCACCGTCACCGATCTGAGGGATGAAGCCACGCTGGCGCCGTCTATCGAAGCGCTTTCGGGGCGAGATATCCGCTACGTGCTGGGACGCCACGAGACCGAGGATTTCAGGAACGCCGACATCGTCATCAAGAATCCGGCCGTAAGGCGAACCTCCCCCTTCCTCGCCGCCGCCAGAAGCCTCGAAACCGACATTTCCGTCTTCCTCCGCTATTCGAAATCGCCCATCGTCGCGGTGACCGGTTCCAAGGGCAAGTCGTCGACGGTGAGCGCCATCCATCACGGATTCAAAGCGAACGGAATCGCCGCGCTCCTCGGCGGCAACATCACGGTTTCGCCCCTGGGTTTCCTCGATGAAACGGCCGCGGACAGGCCCGTCGTGCTCGAGCTCTCCTCCTGGCAGCTCGCCGACATGAAGGGTCTGGGTGTTTTGAAGCCCAAGGTGGCGGCGCTTACCGCGATAATGCCCGATCACATGAATTACTACGGCTCCATGGAAGAATACGTGGCCGATAAACGTCTCATCTACGCGGATCAAGACCCTTCCGACTTTACGATATGCGATTTTGACTCGACCTGGGGTCAAAGCTTCGCTTCCGAAACGAGGGGAAAGGTGCTCTGGTATTCGGGGAAGGAACTGCGCGGGGAAGGCGCCTGGCTTGCGACGATGCGCGACGGAAAGGAGCGCGGGCTGCGCCGCTCGATGAAAGAGGGATCGCCCAACGTCGAGGAGATACTCCCCTCCGGCCTTCTCGTTCCCGGCGCGCATATGCGGAAGAATCTCCTCGCCGCGGGACTCGCCCTGGGCGCCATGGGCATGGAGACCGAAAAAATCGCCTCCGCGATGGCGAGCTTTCCCGGCGTAGAGCACAGGCTTGAGTTCTTCGCCGAATCGCGCGGCGTCCGATGGTACAACGACTCCGCGGCGACGATACCCTACGCAGTCGACGCCGCGCTCTCAAGCTTCATCGATCCTGTCGTCCTCATTACGGGCGGCACCGACAAGAACATCGATTTCGAACCCATGAAGAGGGCTTACGCCAAAGCGGCATCGATCGTCCTTCTCTCCGGCACGGGTACGGACAAGCTCATGCCGCTCCTCGCGGAGCAGGGCATCGCGTGGAAGGGGCCTTTCGACAACCTCGCCGAGGCGGTCAACGCCGCCGACGCCCTGGCCAAACCCGGTTCGGCCGTCCTGCTCTCGCCGGGCTGCGCCTCCTTCGGGATGTTCCTCCACGAATTCGACCGCGGTAAGAAGTTCAAGGAAACGGTGAGGGCTTACCTGGGGCTCTAACGCCTTCTGAGGCTGGAGCGCCTCATGGGTTCTGGCGCCTCAATGGAAGGCTATGGCCGCGTAACCGACGAAGGAATCGTCCTGCCTGATATCGAGACTCGTGGCATAGTCCAGAAGCTCGGCTTCCGTGGCACCCACTTCGATCGCGAAGCTCAGCGAGGCGACCGCCGCCCCCGCCGAACAGGCCGATCCTTTCTTGACGGCATGAGTAAGGGCAACCTCGCAGTTCATATCGAGCAGGGCGTCGATGAAGGCCTTGTCATTCACCGATTTCACCCATTTTTCGGCTTTTTCACCTATCCCAGCCGGCATGAACCCATAGGCGGGGCCGTAATGGGTCAGATCGGTGGATCCCACGCAGGCCACCTTCTTGCCTAGCAAGGTAGAAGCCCTTCCCAAAGCGGCCCCGAGTTCCTTGGCTCCGTAGTGAGGGGGACTTCGCAGCCAGAGAATTTTCGCCTCGGGCTGCAGGGCCGCTATCATCGGCAGGAGGACTTCCACGCTGTTGTCGACGTATTCATCGGGATGGGGCGAAGGCACACCCGAGTCGCGCAACTCATCGCCCAGGGCATCGAGCAGCTCGATATCGGCCGGCAGCTCCCCACAGACGGTCTCGAAGGAGGATTCCCTGGCGTAGAGGATGGGGCTGTTTTGCGGCAGGTGACCGCCGACGACCACGATCGTCTCGGATCCGGCAAGGGCAGCGATGGCCAGCGCCGAAAGCCTGCCGGAAAAGGACCAGCCGGCATGGGGAGAAACCACCGCGGCGGCGCCGCGGTTTTTAAGCCCCTCGGTCCACTCGGCCAGGACTCGGGTTATGGTCTCCCGATCCCTTGGATACCAGCCATTGGGGAGAGCGGACCTGCGTTTCGCTTCGCCTGTTTCCATGGGGAGGTTCCTCCTCAAGCTTAGTATAGCCACTTTCCAGGGCGGGAAAAGCCTTCAACCCGAAAATTTGTGCGCAAGGCCGCTCCATCTCCTTCCGATAATCTAGAAGATCAGGAAGGGAACATGAGAAAAACACTTCGCGGGCTCGTGGCTGTCATATCGATCATCGTCGCCATTCTGGCGATAGTCTCCTTCGTCTACAGGCTGGGCGATTTACGGACATCGGGCGAGCGCTCCAGCGGAGCGGAATATTCCATCCTCCGGAATGCCCTCATGTCGCTGCAGACGGCGGGCGACCTGCAGGATCAATTCCTGCGCGAAAGACTGATAGCCCTCTACAAGGGAAGCAACCGGCTTCTGGCCGCCCAAGTCCTCGACTCGTCGGGCATGGCGCTGTGGAAGGTTCCATCGGGCTCCTCATATTTCGCGCTTCCCAACGACGCTTCCGTACGCGCGGGTTTTTCGGCCCCGGAATGGAGCACGGTCATCTTCACGACGCCTTTGAGCGAGGGAATGAAGCTTTCGGCCATCTATGCCACCCTGCGGAGGTCGGATATTTCGCAGGCCGCCAGGGTACCCGTGATAATCAGCGCGATCTGGTGTCTGGTCGTCGCTTTGGCCATCGTCCTGCTCGGCAATGAAGGTAAGGAGAAAAATCGCTCGGATGCAGAGAATGCGCTCGAAACCACGCTGCCCCCTGAAGCCGCGATGTCTCCCGAAACGGAAACCGCTCCCGCCATGGAACCGAAGGATGAGGCCTCGGCTAAAGCCGTGGATGAGGACGAAATTACGGATGAGGACGCGGCAGCCTCGGCCGACGAAGAATTCGAAGACGAAATTCCCGACCTGTTGATCGAAGCTGATTCACCCGATGCCGAAGAAGAAGAGAAGATCGAAGCTGTCGACGAAATCCAGACAACGACGCAGCCTGCCTCCGACCTCGCTCCCTCCGGTCGGAACTTCGAAGAAAGCCTCGCCAAACTCGAGGAAGAAATAGTCGGCTGGTCCAATCGCCATGCGGATCAGTCCCCCATCGCGTCGCGGAAGGTTGAGCCGCGGCCCAAATCCGAAGAACCATCCATCAACGGACAGATCGAGGAAGAACTCGACGCCGAGATAAACGAAGAACTCGATGAATTGGAAACCCTTCCCGAAGAAGAACAGGCCGCGGAAAACGAGAATGACATAGCCGATTCGAGGGAAACCCTCCAGGAATTCGAGGAACTCAGGGCCGAGGACAGGACGGAAAAGCTCCAGCCCGTCGAGACCGCTTCCGCTCGCACTTCCGCTTCCCCTTCGGAGCGCCTGGATATAGCGAACTTGCCGATGCCCTTGTCTTTGGGCGATCCGCAGCTCGAAGCCAGGTTGAGCGAGGAACTGGGACGCGGCGCCAAGGCTGAAGTCTCGCTCATGCTCATCCATTGCGGCGTCAGTTCCCGCAGCGATCCCGCGGCCGTCGCCCTTGCCGTCACCATAAAAGACTATGTCGGCTCGAAGGAATTGGTTTTCGAGCTGTACAAAGGGGCTTTCGCGATCGTGCTCCCCTCCGTGGACCTTGGCGGCACCCTGAAGATGTCGGAGGACCTTGCCGACGTGCTCTCCGCTACCCTGAGCCTTTATAAGGACATCGAAGGCGAAGCGCCCGTGTTTATCGGGATCTCCGCCCGTTCGGGCAGGCAGATCGACGCGTACAAGATCTACCGCGAGGCATCGACCGCGGTACACAAGGCCTATTCGGGCGGCCATTCCAGGATACTCGCCTTCAGGCCCAAGGCCGAATGAGATAAAAAGGCCGCAGGCGCATTAAAAGGGCCGCACGCGATCGCGTGCGGCCCTTTTTCATGAAAAACGAGACTTCAGTCCACGTTTTCGATGGGGAAATTCATCCTGTCGCGCGTGAGGATGGTGTTCGAAAAGACCTCCTGCGCTTCCTTCAGCAGCTGCTTGAGTTCCTTGTCCGCGTAGCGCGGACTGTAATGGATGAGCCCCAAGAGCTTCACGCCTCCCGCGTCCCTGGCGATGGTGGCGGCCTGGCGCGCCGTCATGTGCCGTTTTTCCACGGCCGAGGCAAGCAGCGCGTCCTCGAACATCCCTTCGCAGACAAGGAGGTCGGAACCGGCGACTTCACGCGATATCTCCGGGAAATAGAGGCTGTCCGTGGCATAGCTGAATTTTCTCCCCATGCGTGGAGCCCCGAGGACGTCCTCGGGATGGACGAGTAGCCCGCTGGGCAAGATCACGTTCCCGCCGCCCTGGAGCACGGACCAGAGCGGTCCGCGCGGCACTCCCAGCGCGAGCGCTTTTTCCGGGAAGAAGGCTCCCGGACGCATATGTTCCTCGAGCGTATAGCCGTAGCAAGGTTTCGTGTGCCGCAGCCCGAAGGAACGTATCGAGAAATCCTTGTCTTCCCACAGAATTCCCGGTTCGGTGAATTCCTTCACGATGATCTCATAGTTGATGTACATATCGAGGGACCTTCTGGTCTGCTCGATATACTCGGCGATCCGGGGAGGACCGAATATGTAGAGTGGCTCCTGCCTGTCCACCTGACTGTTGAGCATCAGGATCCCAGGTAAACCCGTGACATGGTCGGCATGCATGTGCGATATGAAAATGGCGGTGATTTTCTTCCACCGGAGGTTCAGGCGACGGATGGATATCTGGGTCGCTTCTCCCGCGTCGAAAAGAAAGAGCTCGCCTTCGCGCCGAAGAAGTACGCTGGTAAGGTGACGGTAGGGAAGCGGCATCATGCCGCCGCAGCCCAGTACGAATGCTTCGAGATTCATGTTGGCTGAGACTATAGCCGAAAGAAAAGGCTTTCGCAATGGCGCAGGTCCAGGAGACGCGCGCCCGCGGACGCCACCTCGATTCTGGACGGCATAGAGGCGCTTGAGCAACGCGGCTTCTTCGTGCAAGTATAGTACCATGAATGACTTTTCCGATTTAGGCCTCAGCGCCGAACTGTCCGCCGCCTTTGGGACGCTCGGCTTTAAAATTCCCACCAAGGTCCAGCGCCTGGCGATACCCCGAATACTCCTCAAGAAAGATATCTTCCTTCAGTCCGAAACCGGAACAGGCAAGACCTTCGCCTACCTGGCCCCAGCCATATCCATGGTCAAGGGCATGAGTCCGTCGAAAGGCCCCCTCATCCTCGTGCTCTGCCCCACCCAGGAACTCGCGGTCCAGGTGGCCAAACAGGCCGAGATGCTCCTGACCGAGTCGCGCATCGCGATGAACGTCCTGGCACTCCTCGGAGGAAGCCCCCTCTCCCGCCAGGAAGACGCCCTCAAAAAGAAACCGCACATCGTCGTTGGCACGCCCGGAAGGACATCGGATCTCGTCAAGATGCGTTTCCTCAGGCTGGACAGCGTGAATTTCATCGTGCTGGACGAGGGCGACAGACTCTTCTCGACGGAATACAGGGAACAGGTGAACGGCATCCTCGGCGCGGCGTCGCCCGGCTCATGCAAAATTCTCGCGTCGGCGACTATATCGCCCAATACCCGCAAGCTCGCCAGAGTCTATATGAAGGACTCCGAATCCCTCGACCTCCTGGACGAGGGGGTTCTCACCCGCGACATCGAGCACTGGGTGTTCTATGTCGAGCACCGCAAGCGGATAGACTTCATCCGCCGGCTTGAGGCGGCGATCAAGCCCAAGAAATGCCTTGTCTTCGCCTCGTCGGGCGACAGGGTGGCGAGAACCGCCGAACGCCTGGCCGAAATAGGCCTCCCCGCCGACTCGATCCTCGCGAAGCAGGAAAAAGAGCATCGCCGCGTAGCCATTGAGCGTTTCGAGAACGGTACCCTGCGCTACCTCGTGACCACCGATCTCGGCGCCAGGGGACTCGATATCGCCGGCATCACGCACATCATCAGCCTCGATTTCCCCGAGGAGAATTCCTGGTACGTTCATAGGGCGGGAAGAACCGGCCGCGCGGGCGAAAAGGGCATCAGCATCATTCTGGCCGACGCCTGGGAAATAAGGAGCGCGTCCAGACTCGCCGTGGACAGGAATTTCGTCTTCAGGACCAAAAGACTCGAGGAAGGCCAGGTCGTCGAACCGCCTGTCGAGGAATTTTTCGCGATGGTCGAGAAGGGCGACGCCGAAAAAAAGGACTACAGGGAAAAGATGCGTTCGGAGCACAGAGAACCGACCCAGCGGAGACAGTATCCCCAGCGACGGGACGGCGACCAGCGATGAGCGATACCACGAAAGCCGACATGATCCTGTCGTCCCTGAAAGAAGGCGCGATAATCCTCCCCTCGGTCCGGCGCGAAATGGCCAATCCGGCATGGGAGGAAGCCTCGGCGCGCATCCTCATCGTCCGGCTCTCGCCCTGGCGCGATGTCGACATCTCGACGCCTCACCTCGTGCTTTTCGACGAAATCCGTTCCGCCATGAAGGATGCCTTCATCGATTTCGCCTTCCTGCCCACCGCGGCGGACCGGAAAGCGCTTTCATCGCAGAACCTGCCCTGGTTCTTCGGCCGCGCGTCCCGAAAATCGCCCCGCGATTTCGACATCGTCATGGTATCCAACGCCTTCGCCCTGGAACTCGTCAACCTTCCCTACCTCTTCACGACGTCAGGCCTGTCCATGTCGGCGGCTTCCCGTGCCCTCCTGGACGATCAGCCCATCTTCATCGCCGGCGGCTCGAACGCCTCGGCCATGGGATCCATTGTCCTCGAAGGCCTGGAGCGAAAGTATCCGGCCCAGGACGCCTTCGTCGACGGCATCTTTTTCGGGGAGGGCGAGACGGCCATCGGAACGCTCGCCCAGGTCCTTTCGGGCGCCGATAGAAAAAAATCCACCGCCAAGCAGCGGCTCGCCCGCCTCAAAAAGGCCGCGAAAATCGAGGGATTCTGGCCCTGCCTTCTGACCGAAGGCGCGAAGCGGGCGCTGGCTCCCCAGCGTCCTCATACGGTCACGAAGCCCCTCGTCCTCAACGGCCCCAGCGCCTCGAGCGCCAGACTTTCCATCACTTCGGGCTGCCCCGGCTATTGTTCCTTCTGCCTGGAGGGCTGGGACCGCCGGCCATACGCGGAAGCCGATATGGAAAGGCTCATCCAGGAAGCCCACGAACTCAGGAAAAGCACGGGCGCCGAGGATCTTGAGATCTACAGTTTCAACTTCAATACCCATTCGCGCATTTTCGACCTCATATTCGAGCTGAACCGTATTTTCAGAAGAGTATCCTTCATGAGTCAGCGCCTGGACATCCTCGTCGAGACCAGAGGGCTCATGGAATCGGAGCTGGCAGGAGGGAAGCACTCCTTCACCCTCGGTATCGAAGGCATTTCCGGAACGATGCGCGCCTATTACCGGAAGGGACTCACGAACAAGACGATCGATGACTGTCTCAAGATGACGATCCGCCCCGGCGTCAAGGAACTGAAACTTTTCTACATAATCGCGGGCACCGAAACGCCGGCCGACATCAACGAGTTCTCGGCCTTCATCGAAGGGGTGAAACGCAGGAAGGACTCGCAGTCCCCTTCCACCAGGATTCTCGTCTCGGCCGGATTCCTGGTCAGGCTGCCCTTCACGCCGCTCCAGTACGCCCCCCTCGAATTCGACAGGGAAAAGCTCGTGCGCCTCGCCCTGCTTCTCCGCGAGGCCTGCGAACGCGTCGGCATAGAATTCAGGCTGGCTTCCGACGCCGAGGAATCATTCGTGGACCAGACGCTTTCGCTCGCCGGAAGCGCCGCCTATCGCTGGCTGGAAAAAATTCCCTCCATGGGCTTCGTCTACGACTTTTCGCTCGGCGAGGGGTCCTGGAAATCGCTGCGCCCCTATGCGCTGGGCAGGGATTCCGACGCATTTTTTCCGGCGGAGAAAACTTCGGAGTATCGCCCTCCTCTCGCCTTCCTCGAGGACGAAAGGAATTTCAAGGTTCTCCATAAACATTACATCGAGGCGAAGAGGCTGGACGACAGGTTCTCCTGTCTCGGCAAGGATTGCACCGGCTGCGGCGTCTGCGCGGACGGCGAGGAAAAAGAAGCGATGACGGGCCACGATCTCGTGGTTCCTCCCGTTTTCAAGCATTCAGAGAAGATCGAATCCCTGCTCGCCGCCAAGGCTAAGTTCGCCCCGACCTATATCGCCCTCGATTATTCCGAGGAGCTTTCGGAAGCCGATCCCGCTTACAGGATCTCCTGGCTTCTGCGCATCCTGTCGGCCAAGGTCCCAGGCGCCGAAAATATAGTTTTCGAAGCCAAGGAACTGCTCTTTTCCGGCAATTCGCCGTTCAATGGCCTCTTCGGCAACGGGCGGGGCCGGTATGGACGCGGCGTCGTGGCGCTCTATGGCCCGGACGCGAAAAGAACGGAACTTCTTCTCTCCAGACTTGAAAGCCTCCAGCCCGAAATCGCCAAACCAGGAAGTCGGGCAGCGGCTGACTCTTCAAGTTTTCCGGCCTTCACGCGCCTGGGAAAAGCGCCGATCCCTTCTTTCGTCGATCTCGAGATCCGCCTGCCGGCCGAACATTCCGATGCCTTGCGGGAAGCCTTCGAGGCTTTTGCGGCGGAACGCCAGCTTTCGTACACCGCGAAACGCGATGGCCGCGGCCGGCTCTATGTTTTTTCGGAAGGGTCGAAGGGCAGGAAGATCATTGTGGACGCGAGAATGAGGGAAACCGACGCGACGGCCACGCTATCCCTGCGCGTCAGCGAAAAAGCCGAACTGTCGCCGCTTCTCGACGCGCTTGGGGAAGGATGCGGATTCAGGCCCCTCGCGAAGGTTACGGGCTGGAGCTGAGCGAGCCTTCAGCCTTTTCCGTACCTGGCCATCGATGTATCGGTCTCAAAAACGTCCACGGCCGAAACCGGAAGCTCGGGATGGGCGGCCAGAATGCCGTCGAAGATATATTTAGCGATCCTCTCGGCGCTCGGATCGTCGGCGAACTGCGGAATCTCGTTGAGATCGGAGTGATCGAGTCGCGCTATGATATCGCCCAAGGCCTTCTTCAGGATCCCGAAATCGACAAGCATGCCGCCTTCGCCCAGGCTTTCCCCCTCGGCCCATACCCTCACCTTATAATTGTGGCCATGGAGACGTTCGCACTTACCATGGTAATGGACCAGGTGGTGCGCCGCGGCGAATCCCGCTTCTATTCTCACGGTGAACATATTTCGAACGATATCCCTTCCCATAAGGCTTGGCAAGCCGATCCTCGACTTGATTTGCGCCCTTTTTGGGCTATACTTAGGTAAGCAAGACGATTTAGGATCCTACATCGTCCGAGGAGGCTTCAATGAAGAAGATTCTTATGTGCATGATTCTGATACTCTGCGTTTCGGTTCCCGCCGCATTCAGCCAGTTCCGGTTCGAGATAGGCGCGAGCGCGCCAATCACCGTGGGCGCCTTCGACAGCTCAACCTCCGGTTTCGCCGATATCGGTAGCATACTCGACGAAGTGGGCATCATCCCCATTCCAAACCTCGCGCTTCTCCTCCAGCTCGACGCCGGCCCGATCAAGCTGGGCGCCGGCATCAAGGCATGGACTGCCCTGATCGCGTCCGCGGCATATCCCATCGTGCAGGCTGAACTTGCCCTGGGATCCCTATCGATCGACGCAAGTCTCGGAGGCTACTTCCTGGCTTATTATGGCGTACCCAACACCTTCGGTTTCGAAGAAATCGGAGCCTATATCCCCGACCTCTCCATATGGCTGGGCATCGGCAAGAAAAACGCCTTCAGGATAGGCGGAGGCGCCATGGGCTTGATCCCGACCTCCTTCGACCTGACCACCGTACCCTATGTCGTCTATGCGGGACTGAAGGTAGTGCTGTAGGAGTCCTTGACGACCCCTTCCAAGCGCCATGCCGCGCGGGAAAGCCGCGCCGGAATATCTTCCGGCGCGGCTTTTTCATGGAACCGCGTCCCCGCAATCCGCGTCCGCCGCCTCCCGGTTGAATCCCTTTCTCCTCCATGATATCCTCCATCCGAAATGAACAGACGCTTTTCGTCCCTCATCGCCGCCCTGCGGCCGCTTTCGGTGTCGGTAGGTTCCGATCCCGAGATTTCCGGAATCGAGTACGATTCGCGGAAGATCGGGAAAGGTAATCTATTCGTTGCCTTCCAGGGCATCCATAGCGACGGACACGACTACATAGCCGCGGCCATCGCCCGCGGAGCCGCGGCCATTCTCCACGATAAGATCATCGAAAATCCCGTTCCGGGCATAAGTTACGCGCGCGTCGCCGACGCACGCCTGAGCATGGGGCCTTTGGCCGCGGCTTTTTACGATCACCCTTCCTCTTCCCTCCGCGTCATCGGCGTGACGGGAACCGAGGGCAAGAGCACGACCGTCTCCCTCATCTATCAGCTCCTCAATCTCGCGGGCACGAAAGCTGGCTTCTTTTCGACGGTCATGTCGGACACGGGATCGGGCGAAAAACCCAATCCGGAGCACCAGACGACGCCCGAAGCCACCGCCGTGCAGAGGATGCTCGCCATGATGCGCGACGCGGGATATGCCTGCGCCGTGGTCGAATCCTCCAGCCACGGGCTCAGCGACCGTACGGGCAGACTCGCCGATGTCGCCTTCGACATCGGGGTCATGACCAATGTCACGAGCGAGCACCTGGAATTCCACGGCACCTGGGAGCGGTACCGCCACGACAAGGCCAATCTGTTCAGGAACCTGGACGCCCACGACCACATGAAGTCAGTCAAGGGAAAGCCCGTACGCATCTCCTCCGCCGGCATCGTCAACGCCGACGATCCGAGCGCCGGATATTTCGCGTCCTGCACGACGAAGCCGGTGCTTTCCTATTCGGCGAAAGGCGCCAAGGCGACGATTTCGGCCGCCCGCATCGTCTCGGACCCACAAGGCTCCAGCTTCTTCGTCGAAGCGCCGGAGCTGGGGATGAGCGGAGTTCCCGCCAGGATAAACCTGCCCGGCGAATTCAACGTCGGCAACAGCCTCGCGGCGCTTCTGGCCGTCTCCGTCGCGACGGGAAAACCCTGCGCGGAACTCCTTCCCCTCCTGCCCGCGCTGAAGCCCGTGCGCGGAAGAATGATGAACATAGAGAAGGGCCAGCCCTTCGAAGTGATCATCGATTATGCCCATACGCCATCTTCCTTCGAGGCCATACTTCCCCCGATACGGAAACGCGTCGAAGGCAGGGTCTTTTGCCTTTTCGGTTCGGGCGGCGAAAGAGACACCGAAAAGCGTCCCAGGCAGGGAGCGGTGGCGGCTGAATACTGCGATGTCGTCATCCTGACCGACGAGGATCCGCGGGGAGAAAACCCCATGGACCTCCTCGAGGAAATCGCCGCCGGCTGCCCCGAACTTCCGCGAGGGGAACGGCTCTTCCTCATTCCCGACCGCCCCCAGGCCATACGCAAGGCATTTTCCATGGCGAGGGCTCATGATGCCGTTCTCCTTCTTGGCAAGGGACATGAGAATTCCATAATCTACAAAGATCGTTCGATACCTTACGACGAGGAAGCCGAAGCCGTCGCCGCGCTCGGGGAAATGGGATTCCCGAACGATTCCGCGGCTCAATCCTGATTTCTGAAAAAGGATGTGTTATGAAGACAATTGCGATTCTCTACGGCGGCAGATCCGGCGAGCATGAAGTCTCCCTCATTTCGGCGGCCAGCATCGTGGGGCGGCTCAACGCCAAGAAATATAAAGTCCTCCTCATCGGCATCAAGAAAACGGGGGAATGGCTTCTCCAGGATCCATCCGCGCTGAAAAACGCGAGAATGGCCGCAAAAGCGGACGAAAAGACCGGCGAAGGATCCGAAGGCCGACAGGACATGAGCGGACTGCCTTCCATCAATCAAGGACGCAGGGTTTTCGTGGCCCCCGGAGCCGGTCTCTTCGTCGAGAAGCGCGATGGCGGAACCGAAAGTCTCCGCTGCGACATTGTCTTCCCCGTGCTGCACGGCACCTTCGGCGAGGATGGGACGATACAAGGCCTTCTCGAGTGCGCGGGCCTCCCTTACGTGGGCGCCGGCGTCCTCGGTTCCGCCATCGGCATGGACAAGCACGTGGCCAAGGAACTCTGGCTCCGCGAGGGTCTCCCCGTCGTCGATTCGATCCTGGTGAGGGCCGCGGACAGGGCGAATCCCCAGTTCATGGCCAATCTCTCGAGGAAAATCGAAGCCCGATTCGGCTGGCCCTGCTTCGTCAAACCCTCCAGCTGCGGATCTTCCGTCGGCGCCTCGAAAGCCGGGAATATGGAGGCGCTTGAGGCGGCCCTGGACTTTGCCCTCGCCTACGACGAAAAGGTTCTCGTGGAGAAATTCATCAGCGCCAGGGAAATCGAATGCGCCGTGCTGGGCAACGAAAAGCCCAAGGCCTTCGCGCCGGGCGAAATAGTGCCGGCCCATGAATTCTACGATTACGAGGCCAAGTACAAGGATCCCAACGGAGCGACGCTCTGCGTTCCGGCTTCCATCCCTCCCCAGCAGGCTGAAACCATCCAGGCGCTCGCCGTCAAGGCATACAAGGCTTGCGGGCTTTCTGGAATGGCACGGGTGGACTTCTTCATCGACCGGCGCACCGGCGATATTCTCATCAACGAAGTGAACACCATTCCGGGATTTACCGCCATCTCCATGTATCCCCGGATGTGCGAAGCGGGCGGCCTGCCCTATCCCGAACTCCTGGATACCCTTCTCTCCCTCGCCGTCGAGCGATTCGAGCGGCGCGAGGCGCTGAGCTATTCCTACGAGAAAAGCAAATGACCGAATGGCGGACCATCCCGGGCCCGACCTAGGCCTGGCGCGGGTCCGCCATTCTGCATCATTATGCAGATACATTACATAATTATCTATACCATTACAATTTAGCAATTTTTCCCCTCTGGCGCGGAAGAGAATCCCAGTATACACTATGACAATCGCCATTCCCCAATCGGCTTTACATCGACAGAAAGGCGAGATACCAAGGAGGTTCTTCCATGAAGTCCCAGGACTACATCGCCCTGGACGCAACGTTCGGCGCGCATAACTACCATCCGCTCCCCGTCGTCATCGCTGAGGCAAAAGGCTGCAAGGTAAAAGACCCTGAAGGCAAGATCTACTTCGATTTCCTGTCGGCATATTCGGCCGTCAACCAGGGGCATCTCCACCCGCGCATCATCAAGGCGGTGAAGGACCAGCTTGAAAAGGTCACCCTCACTTCGAGGGCTTTCCATAACGACAAGATGGGCCTGTTCCTTAAAAAGCTCTGCGAATACACGGGCTACGAGGCGGCCCTCCCCATGAACACAGGCGCCGAAGCGGTCGAAACCGCTCTCAAGGCGGCCAGGCGCTGGGGCGCCGAGATCAGGGGAGTACCCAACGGCAAGCAGACGATCATATGCGCCGAAGGCAATTTCCATGGAAGAACCCTGGCGGCTATCTCCATGTCCATAGATCCCGAATCCCTCGTCAACTACGGTCCCTACGTGCCCGGTTTCATCAAAGTACCTTACGCCGACGCCCAGGCCGTCGAGAGCAGAATCGACGAGAATACCGTCGCCGTGATCGTCGAACCTATTCAGGGAGAGGCCGGAGTGGTGGTTCCGCCCGAGGGTTACCTAGCCCGCCTGAGGAAGATATGCGACAGGCACGGCATCCTCCTCATCTTCGATGAGATCCAAACGGGTTTCTGCAGGACCGGCAGGCGTTTCGCTTGGCAGTACGAAGATGCCCGCCCCGACATCATGTGTCTCGGCAAGGCCCTCGGCGGCGGCATCATGCCTATCTCCGCCATCGTGGCCGACAAGAAGGTGATGGACGTATTCACTCCCGGCACGCATGGTTCCACCTTCGGCGGAAATCCCCTCGCCTGCGCCGTGGGAATCGCGGCTATCGAAGTGCTCGAGGACGAGAAACTCGAGGAAAACGCCGCGCGCCTCGGCGAGCTGTTCCGCAAGGAAGCGGCCGCCATCCCCTGCGCGAAAATGAAGCTGGTGCGCGGCAAGGGCCTCCTGAACGCCATTGTCTTCGAGGAAGGGTTCCAGGCTTGGGATGTCTGTCTCGCCTTGAGGGATGAGGGGCTGCTGGCCAAGCAGACTCACGGCAATATCATCCGCTTCGCCCCGCCGCTTGTAATCACCGAGGCGGAACTGCGCGAAGCCTTGGAGATCATCGCCCGGGTCCTGAAGCGGATCTGAGCTTCCATCTTCCCCGGTCCATTTCAGCCCGATTTTCTGCTATGAAAAGGGGCGCGGGATTCCATCCCGCGCCCCTTTTTTACTTTCCAGAATTTATGTACCCGAAGGCGATTGTTCTTCTTTCAGAGTGATCAGGAAGACCGCGCCGCCGCCCCTTTCCCCGCCTTCGTAGGTCAGGCTTCCCCCGAAGGACTCGACGAGGCGCTTGGCCAGCGCGAGGCCTATGCCGCTGCCCTTTTCCTTCGTCGTGAAGAAAGGATCGAAAATGCGGGACAGTATTTCGGGGGGCACGCCCCTTCCCGAATCCACCACGGCTATGACCCAATTGTTTTCCCTGCGGAAAAGCTTGAGGGCGATCCGCTTTTCTCCGGCCGGGAGATCTTCCACCGCTTCGATGGCGTTGCGCAGGAGATTGTCCAGCGCGGTGACGAGCTTGTCGGCGTCGGCGAGGACCATGGCCATCCCTTCCGCGGGAATTTCCTGGGCAAGGCTGATATCCGAATCCTTCAGATCTTGATAGCGGCCGCAGAATGCCGTCAGGAATTGAACGAGATCTAGAGGATCGCGCTGGGCCGGTTTCGATTTCAGGAATTCGCGGATACGGTCGGCCAATCCCGAGAGTCTCATTATCTCGCCTTCGATGATATCGGCGGACTGGGTCAATGGCGCCGAAGTCTCGGGCTGCGACGCGATTCGCCTTATCTTGGCCGTCTGGATGCGCATGATGCCGAGAGGATTTTTTATTTCGTGCACAAGGGTTCTGGCCGCCTCCCCGAGCTGGACGAGCTCCCTCGTCTCCGCTTCGCGGCTCACCAGCTCCTCATTGTGCCTGAATACGAAAATCAGGACGATATACAGTCCAAGGAGAGCGGCGGTGATCAGCGCCGCCACGAGGAAAAACTGCAGCCTCTCGGCGCTCAGGCCGTTGGCCGAATATTCCATCCAGATGAGATAGGTACCTGTCAGAGCGTTTTGCGCCGGCGTCGCGACCGGATCATCCTGAAGCCCTGGCGAGAGCGGAGCGGCCAGTCTCCCCCTTCCCATGCCCATCCCGGTCCCGTTTCCGCCTGTTCCCATCATCCTGGACGGATTCTGCAACCCGGAATAGCGCAAAAGCCGCAATGTCTTCTTGTCCTCCGAGAAAGAAACCGAGACTCCGCCCGGCAGGTCGCCGTTTCGGTTGTCCTGTCTTCTCGCCCATAGCACGTCCCTGAGCAGAATCGTCTCCGGGGCCGTACCATAGCGCTGGATGGAGCTGCCGTCGATTCGGTAGAAGCCGAAGCCCAAAACCCGCTTGTCGCCTTCGGGGGTAAAGGATCTGTCCTGTCGATATTCGTCGACGATGGCGCTGGAAGCCCGAAACGCCTCATACTCGAGGAGGAGGTCCTTGCGCTCGGTTTCCCTGATCATGATGATCCAGAGCAAGGCCACCGCGCTGAGAAGCACGAAGGCGGAGGCGAACATGAGAACGCGCGCCGATTTATTCTTGATGGTCTTCATGATAGAATGACTGATGATATCATGTCTTCCGCGGCGCCGCCATCCATCCGCGCTTGTCTCGCCGCCGCGCCCCGTGCTACAACAACCTTGGTTCAGCCAATGAAAAGAGTCATCCAAGCCATCCTGATCGTGGCGTTCATCCTCGCTTTCGGTCTTTTTATCTATTTTTTTGCCCGGATGCAGCAGGAAAACCTGGCCGCGACATTGCCTGTCGCGGGAAGGGTCGTGGAAATAGAAGCCTTATCGAGCGAAGCGGGCAAAGTCGGCGAAAAATCCACGGCGGCGCAGCGGTCGAAGATCAACCTGGAATGGGATGAGACTCTGCTCGACGTCGTCGATATGAACCTGGACGAAGACGAAGATCTGGAGCAAATCCTGATCGTGAAGCCTACCAACACGCAAAACGGAAGGATTTCCATCGTCATCGCCGATTTTCAGCCCAATTCCAGCAGCTATTTCAGACTCTGGAAGGGTGAAACCCTCGCCACAAAACCCAATGCGGTCGTTGTCCAGCCCAAGGATCTTCTGGCCGACGGGAGCGTCGATCTCTTCTGCTACGGAATAGACGAAGACAATAGGCAAACCCTCACGGTATTCAAACGCCCCTCCGCCCGATCCAATTCCTATTACACCGTCTTTTCGGCATCGGGACTGTCCATAAGCTTCGAGGAGCCGGCCGAGGTCGAGGCCGAAACCGGTATCGACGAATCCAGGTCGAAGAAGACCTTGTCCCAACTTCTGGCTGAACTCCTTCCCAAGGGCAAGGATCCGGTCATGATCAGCGTCTATGTGGAAGCTCCCGGTGGGGCATCCCCGCTCGACCAGAAAAGAATCTCGTATTCATGGAATCCTTTCAGCAGGAAATTCGAGCGAGGAGCGGAATCTTTCGTTCCCGGTGAAAATGTCGAACAGCTTTTCATTAACAGGATTCTCACCGGGCGAGCGGAGGACTTCGACGCCTATCTGAAGGGGCTTTGGATAAAGGAAGACGAAAATGGCGCCGTGCCCACCCTCGTCTTCTTCGATCCCGAAGGAAGAAAGATTTCCCTCCATAGCGAGCAGGAACAGCAGCAATGGGACTGGGGCAAATCGAACGCGGCCTTCGCGGGAATTTACGCGCCTATTTCCAACAGCGCCGTGCCCGATATGATCCGCCTTCTCGGCATCGATCTCGTGGGTTTGGATAAGGTGAGGATACGAGCCACGGCGCAGCAGATCGTCAAGTTCGCCATGAAGGAGGACTGGAACGGTGTCTACCGACGCCCGCCTGAAGAAAACACGATGTTAGGCGCGAAAAGTTTTAAAGTGCTGCCCGCCGAGACATACTTCAGCGTGGAGCTCGATGGCAGCCAGGCTGAGACAGTCTTGAGACCGGAAGATTTCGACGGTTACTACGCTTCGGAAAACGGCATGCGGCTCGACCTGGTCGGGGGAAAATTCAGGCTGAGTCCATCTTCGCGGGGATTCTTCTCGCTATTCCAGGTCGAGGACGCGGTCATACTGGATCTCAGCCTCATCGATGACAAATCCATTCCGTCCGGCAGACTCAGCTATATCGTTAAAATCAGGCTGGGAAAAAACGATGGAATCAGCACGCTTATCCTTCAGCCCGCTCAGGTTCTTTCCGACAGGGTGGAAAGACTGTACCAGCCCGATATCCTGCTCCGGAAACTCGACGACTAAGGCAGGAGATATGACTCGTATCCCAGGTCCTTGAGTTTGGCCTGGGTCTTGGACCAATCCCCCGACGCATCCACGATCACCGCCCAGCGCAGTTCGCCCTCTTTCGTCTTCTGCTCGTCGGTTTTAGCCGAAAATCCCAATTTTACGAGTTTCGCGGTCAAGGTCGTGGCATTTTCCCTGCGAGAAAACCACCCTACCTGCAGCTGCGTCGAGGAACTCTCCGATTCAGCTGACTGGGTTTTGGGAACCTCAGGCTTGGCCAGGCTGCGCTCCCCGTCCGTCACGCCCGTCACTGTCCGGGAGGGCGAATAGAGCGCCGACAGGAGCCAGGAAGCCGGCTTGGCGAGCACTTCTTTCCTGGTAAGAGCTTGTTCCATGGAGCCGGGGAACTCGGTCCGGAGCATGGTTTCCACGCTTCTCGCGTCCAGCCCCTTGGTGGAAACCTTGAATTCCACGAATTCGGGCGAGCCGGCCGCCAGCCAGAGCAGAAAAAGAGCCTCGCGCCGCGAGGCTTGGCCGCCTTTCTCCGAGACAAGAGGCTGCGACAGTATGAAGGCCTTCTCCGGCTCGCCTTCGAACAGATAGAGCCAGGAAAGGGCGAGCCGTCGAGCCGGTTCCCAGGATTCCCCTTCCTCGTCGCCGGGGACAAGATCCAGCTGCGTTTTTGCCGCTGCGGTATTTCCCGCCGCCAGGTAGCAACGAGCTGCCTTGAGGTTCAAGTCGGGGTGAATTCCCGCGGCGGCTGTCGATCCCTGCGAATACAAGGAAGCGGCATCGTCATAGCGTCCCGCCAAGAGGGCGATGGAGCCCGCGAAAGCGGCCAGGTCGGCGCATTGCGCCGCCGGGGCCTTGGGCAGGAATTCCCTGCAGAGAGCGACGGCGTCGTGGAGGGGCAGCGCGAGCGCGTAGGCTTCCAGATAGTTGCCGAAGGCTTCCTTTCCCGTCATTTTGGCGACGGCGCTTCTGGCCGCCGCGAGTGTCGGCTCTCCGATAATTTTAGGCGTTGACGGTACGGCCGGCGCGGTTGGCGCCGTGGGCGGTTTGGAGCTTTGCCCAAAAGCCGCGGCGGCCATGAAAACGAGAAAAAGCAGCGCCGTCAGTTTTCTATTCATGCACCTCTTCCGCCCTGAACGTGTTGCCCGATTTCGCGGACAGCTTAACCCGCGCGAATTGGCCTATCCTGGATGGATCGGCCGGCAGCACGACCATTTCGTCCCTGGCCGTCCTGGCCAGCATTTCCTTCGAGGACCGCCGGGATTTGCCCTCGATGAGCACTTCGTCCACGGCTCCAAATCTTTCCGCCATGAGCTCCGTGCTTATTTCCTTCTGGAGGGCGATAACCCGCGCCAGTCTCGCTTTCTTGACCTTGTCGGGAACCCTGTCCGGCAATTCAATCGCCGGAGTGCCATCCCTCGGATTGAAATGATACATGAAAGCGAAAGCGAAACGTACTTTCCTCATCAAGTCGAGGGTTTCCTCCAGATCTTCCTCCGTCTCCCCAGGAAAGCCCACGAGGATGTCGGTGGACAGGGAGAGGCCGGGAATGCCGGCTCTCATCATGTCAACGAGGCCAAGAAAGTATTCCTTCGTATATTTTCGGTTCATAAGGGCGAGAACTCGATTGGAACCGGACTGAATGCACAGATGGATATGCCGGCAGAAAATCGGTTCCTCGGCGATCACCCGGACAAGCTCCTCGGAAAGGTCCTTGGGGTGACTGGTGAGAAAACGTATCCAGCCGATGCCGGCCGTGGCGGTATGGCTAGCCGCGCCGGCCGCGCTCGCTTCCCCGGCCGCGCGCCCTTTTTCCCGCAGGTGAGCCGCGATTAGCCTGAGCAGCCCGGGGAAGTCGATGCCGCCTTCCTCTCCCGCCCAGCGGTAGGAATTGACGTTCTGCCCCAGGAGGGTAACCTCACGCACGCCCGCCGCCTCGAGACCGTCCAGCTCGGCCAGGATGTCCGCGGGCGAACGCGAAATTTCCCTGCCGCGTACGTGGGGCACGATGCAGTAGCTGCAGAAGTTGTTGCAGCCGTGCATGATGGGCACGAAGGCCCTGAAAGCGCCCGGATCGTGGTGGGTTTTCGAGAAGACATATGAAGGCGATTCATCGGCCAGATTATAATGCGTACCGGCCGCTATCTGGTCCAGCACGAGGCCGAAGGACTGCTTTTGGAAGGTGCCCAAAACGTAGTCGATTTCCGGCGTCCGCTTCCTCATCTCTTCGTGATACTGCTCCGCCATGCAGCCCACCACCATGAGGGCGAATTTTCGCCTGCGCTTTTCGGCCGCGAAAAGGGAAATCCTTGCCCAGGCGCGGTTTTCGGCCGTCGCCCGGACGGTGCAGGTGTTGATCAGGACGAGATCGGCTTCTTCCCTGGCTCCGCTCCGCCAGCCATGTTCGCGCAGCATTGTCTCCAGGGCCGCGGACTCTGCTTTATTCATCTCGCAGCCGTATGTTTCGAGGTAGTACTTCATTGAATGGATATCCGTCAGTTCTTTTTGCGAAGCCCCGTCAGGAAGCCTCCGATGTTCGCGAGACCGTAGATGAGAAGCCCGATGCCGCCCAGGCTGAGGAGGCTATGCGCGATACCCGGCAGGAACATGGTCGTAAGGCCGGCGATGCCGGCCACCGTGAAGACCGTTCCCGATACTTTGTCGGTCTTGGTCTTGCCGAAGACGCCCATGGCGCCGAGCACGAGCATGCCCGCGGAAAGAGCCCAGCCCAGTACTGGTATGCCGAGGAGCGCGTTGATGCCGAGAAGGCCGACGCCCGCCCCGGCCGACATTATGCCCTTGGTGCCTTTTTCGCTTAAGTCTTTCTGCTCGACGGGATATTTATCGGACATAGTCGCTCCTTTTCAGTTTTTTTCTACAAAGGCATACGCCGAATGATTATGTATGCTTTCGAAGTTCTCGGCTTCGACGGAGAACTTTGGAAACTTTCCCAGTTTGTCCACTTTTAAATATACTTCTCGCACAAGGTCCTCGACAAACCTCGGACGGTCATATGACCTTTCGGTGACATATTTTTCGTCCTCGCGCTTTAGCAGGGTGTAGAGATCGCTGGAGGCGGAATCCTCCACGATGGCGATCATGTCCTCGAACCAGAAAAACGGCCCCAGGGCGACCTTCAGGGTCACGAGTCCCCTCTGGTTGTGCGCCCCCTGGCTGGATATGGCCTTCGAGCAGGGACAGACGGTCTGCACGGGAACGGTCACGCCGGCGATGAAAGAATGGCCTGCCGCCGAAACCTTCCCCTCGTAGGAACAATCGTAGCTCATTATCGAAGTCTGCCCCGAAACGGGCGCCGCCTTCTGGATGAAATAGGGAAAGTGTATGTCGGAATAAGCCGTTTCGGCTTCCAGCTCCGCGCGTATTTTCTGGAGCATCTTGAGGAAATTGGGCATCGAAAGGTCCGAGCGGAATTCCTCGAAAACCTCGATGAAGCGGCTCATGTGCGTGCCCTTGAATTCGTGGGGAAGGTCGGCGTAGAGATTGACGACGGCCGTGGTGTGCTGGATCTGGGCGGTCTTATCCCTGAGCGTTATCGGATAACGCACGCCTTTCACGCCCACTTTCTGGATGGGGATGCGGCGCTCATCTTTCATGGATTGAACATCGACCATGGATTGCTCGACCTCCGGGTCGTTTCTTTTCAGTCGGCCCTCATGTGGCCGAACGGGATGCTGCTTCGACAGTATTGGCGAGAAGCATGGTGATCGTCATGGGTCCGACGCCGCCCGGCACGGGCGTAATCCATCCCGCCACCCTGGACGCCGCTTCGAAATCCACGTCGCCGGTCAATCGATAGCCCTTGGCCGCCGCGGCGTCTTCCACCCGGTTCACGCCGACATCGATGACGCAGGCGCCAGGCTTGACCATGTCGCCGCGTATAAGGCCGGCTTTCCCGGCACATGCTATTAGAATATCGGCGTTCTTGCAATACGACGCCAGATCTTTCGTCCCCGTATGGCAGACCGTCACCGTGGCGTTGATGGATTTACGCACAAGCAGGTTCATGAGGGGTTTGCCGACGATATTGGACCTGCCCACGACGACGACATTGGCGCCCCTTGTCGGGATTCCGCTCCGCTTTATCATCTCGAGGATGCCGGCCGGCGTGCAAGGCAGGTAGCAGGGTTCCTCGAGGAACATCCTGCCTATATTTATCGGCGTGAATCCGTCCACGTCCTTGTCCGGTGAAATCGCCGCTATCACCGCGTTTTCGTCTATATGGCCGGGAAGCGGAAGCTGGACGAGTATTCCGTGCACCCTGTCGTCGCCGTTATAGGCCTTCACCAGGGCCAGGAGTTCTTCCTGACTCGTCGACGCGGGAAGATGGCGTCCATAGCTGGCGATCCCCGCCTCGGCGCAGGCCTTTTCCTTTCCGGTAACGTAGGAAAGGGAGGCCGGATCCTCGCCCACCAGGACGACGGCCAAACCCGGCACGATGCCTTGGGCGGCGAGCGCCTGCACTCTTGTTTTTATTTCCGCGCGGATTTCTTTCGCGATTTCCTTTCCGTTTATGATGGCAGCCGGCATTTTGTCCCCTCCTTTATTCAATCATCTACTATAGTGAAGAAACCTATCGAAATACGCTCTGTATTTCGCGGCGGCCAGCCTGGCATCCTCGGGATCTATGATCAGGCTGAAGGCGAAATACGCTTCTTTTTCCATGTCGAAGAAAAATCCCGGATGCACGTAGATTCCTTCATCGTGCAGAAGACCCCGCGCGAGCTCTTCCTCGCCGGCGAAACGCGGACTCTGCACGAGGGCCGTCCAGCCGCCCTCGCAGGCGAGGACCCGATGCGGCGAGCCCTCGTATTCCAGGATGTCCCGGTAAATGCCGTAGACGTTCCGCATGCGTTCCCGCACCGCCGAAACCGTTTCGTCCTCCCTTGAAAGAAGCTTGCCCACGGCGTTCATGATAGGCGTTCCCGCGGAAAGGAAGGCGTCGGAGATGAGCTCGAGGGAGCCGATGGCGCTCGTGACCTCTTCCTCGGGACCCGAGACCGAAATCCAGCCCAGCTTCATCTGCGGTAGACAGAGCCGCTTGGAAAGGCCATCGAGAACGAAGGTGAGGACCTCTTCCCTGCCGCGAAGGGAGACCCTCCCCTCCCTGGGCTCGAGTTCGTATCCATGGAATACTTCATCGGAAATGATGGCCAGGGAATGGACGCGGCAGAGCTCAGTAATGGCAGCCAGTTCCGTTTCGTGCAGGTAGGAACCGGTGGGGTTGTTGGGATTGATGAGGACAATGGCCTTGACGCTTGCGCCGTCCGGGCCTTCCAGTATTTCCTGAATGGAGGAAAGGTCGATGCGCCAGCCGTAAGGATGACGATATTCGAGCCTGTAGCCCAGAGCCCGCACCGATTCCAAGGCCGCCAGATGGTCGAAAAGAGGATATCCCGGTCTCGGCACGAGAACCGATTCGCCGGGATCGCAGAGAAGCTTGAAAAGGTAGGAATATGCTTCCGAAGTCGACGCGCAGAGAATAAGATGGTTCCCGTCGACGCTTTTCCCGGATAGCGACAGATGGGAGGCTATGTCGGCGCGTCCGCGCGCCAAACCCTTGGGGTCGGGAGAATAGAGGCGGTTTTCGTCGCTGGAAAGCGCCAGCGCCAGCTCCGAAGCCTGATGGGCGAATCCGGTCTTCGTGGGATTCGACTGCGACAGGTCGAAAACAGGCAGGTCCAGGCGTTTTCGCTCGCTTCGCTCCAGTTCCAGATCGTTTCGGGCGGCGGAAAAATCAATGCGTTTCGAGAAGTTCATTTCGCCGTAGTATATTGAATAAGCGAGCCTTATAACAAGATACGGAAGGAAGGCGAACCTCCAGGAATCCAGCGGCGCCAAGCCTGAAACCCATTGCGTCGATGCATGATTGACTGGATAAAGCTTATATAGTATTATCTATATATAAGGAGTCTTTAATATGAAGCTAGTAATTATCGGAGGCGTGGCGGCAGGCGCGACAGCGGCGGCCAGGGCAAGAAGACTCGATGAGACGGCCGAGATCACCCTCGTCGAAAAAGGCCCTTATGTATCGTTCGCGAACTGCGGCCTGCCCTATAGGCTCTCGGGCGATATAACCAAACGGAGCGCCCTCATCCTGCAGACCGCCGAAGGATTCTTTTCCCGATATAAAGTCGACGTGGCCCTGAAGACCGAGGCCATAGCCATCGACAAGGCCGCGCGCTCCGTCCGCGTCCGCGGTCCCGAAGGCGAGCGCGATATCTCCTACGACAAGCTCATACTCGCCCAGGGCGGAACGCCCTTCGTGCCACCGGTCGAAGGCGTCGATTCGCCCAATGTTTTCCGCCTCTGGACCATCCCCGACATGGATGCCATCAACGCGTTCATTGCCGATACGGGAGCGAAATCCGCCATCGTTGTGGGCGGCGGCTTCATCGGGCTCGAAACCGCCGAAGCCTTCATAAAGCGCGGCCTCTCGACCTCCATAGTGGAACTCACCGACCAGCTGATGCCGCCCGCCGACCCTGAATTCGGCGCTCAGATAGCGAAAGCCTTCATGGAGGCCGGAGCCGCCGTTTACACGAAGAAATCCATCAAGAAAATAGACTACGCCACCCATAGCGTCGAATTGAGCGACGGGACGAAGCTCGATGCCGATATAGTGCTCATGTCGGCCGGAGTGCGGCCCAACACCGAACTCGCCAAATCGGCGGGACTCGCGATCGGCGCTTCGGGCGGCCTTCTCGTCGACGAATTCCTCCGGACGAGCGACAAGGATATTTTTGCCGCCGGCGACATGGTGGAGCTGGTCAGAAGGGTGGATGGGGCCAAGGTCAGGATTCCGCTGGCGGGACCCGCGAACAGGCAGGGACGGATCGCGGCGACGAACGCCCTGGCGGGCTATGGGAATGCGCCGGGATACACCGGCGGCATGAAAAAGTACGCCGGGGCCCTCGGCACCTCAGTGTTCAAGGCGGTGGACTATACCTTCGCCCAGACCGGACTCTCCGAAAAAGCCGCCAAGGCGGCGGGCATCCAAGCCCGGGCAGTCCATGTCCACAGGGCTCATCATGCCAGCTATTACCCAGGCTACAAGGAACTATCGCTCAAGTTGGTCTATGCCGAGGACGGCAGGCTGCTCGGAGCACAGGCATTCGGCGAAGCCGGCGTGGAAAAGCGCATCGACGTGCTCGCCACCGCCCTCGCCGCGAGGATGAAGCTCTCCGATCTGGCCGAACTGGATCTTTCCTACGCCCCGCCCTATTCCAGCGCCAACGATCCCATACAGATGGCCACCTTCGCGGCCGAGAACGATCTCTCCGGCTACTCGCCCTTCGTATCCCCCCAAGAAGCGGCGCTCGCGGCGGCGGAAAATAAAAACGCCGTCACATTCCTCGATGTCAGGAATTTCGGCGAATACATGAAAGGCCACCTGGCCGGATCCCTTCACATTCCCCTCGACGAAATCCGGGACAGGCTGGAAGAAATCCCGAAAAACGCGAAGCTCCTCATCCTCTCCCTGGCCGGATTCGAAGGCCACCTGGCTTCCAGGATACTGCGGCAAAACGGCTTCAGCGCCCCGGTCTACGTTTCGGGAGGCATGACCAGCATGAGACTTTTTGGAGGCTTCGAAGAGATTGTCGGGGACTGAGGAGGCTAGGCTTTCCCTTCGTCAGCGTTGCCGGGCAGAACTCGGCATGAGAATAGCGGCGCCGGACTTAACCAGGCGCCGCACACTTTGAAACAAGGAGATTGGAATGGGATTTTTCAACAGCGTGGAACAGAAAATCAAAGCCGGGGCCGTCGTCGTCGATGTCCGCAGTCAGGACGAATTCGCGGACGAGCACTTCCCCAAGGCATTGAACATACCCGTCAACGAACTTTCGGCCAGAGCCGCGGAGATCGGCCCCAAAGACAAGCCCGTCGTGCTCTACTGCGCCTCGGGGGCGCGGAGCGCCATGGGCGCCCGCATCCTCAAGTCTTTGGGCTTCGCCGACGTCGTCAACGCCGGCGGCCTCTCCGACATGCCCGGCTTCTAGCCTACTTGCCTACTTTTATTTCCTGCCACGCGGCATTGTACTTCTCGAGATCGGCGCCCACGTCCTTCTTGAGTTCGCAGGGGACGAGAGACTCGGCCGTGTAATAGCTCGGCCCTTTCTTGAGCGCTCCCGCGGCCGAATTGCCCGTGGCGGGGAAACCAAAAGCGTCGCAGAATTCGGCATAGATCTCCGGCCGGTGGATGAAGTCTATGAACTTCATCGCCATATCCTTGTTTTTCGAATTCTTGAGGATGACCATGGAATCGATGTAGCTGGGACCGCCTTCTTTCGGAATGAAGAAATCGATTTCGCCCCAACGACTCTGGTCTAGTTCCGCATAGATCGATTCCGCGTACCCTTGAGCCACCCAAACCTCGCCCGCCGCGAAGTTCTTAGCGAAAGCCTCGGCGTCGAACTTGAGGAGATTGGGTTTCCATACATCGTTCACCAGGACTTTGGCCTTCTCTATCTCCGCCACATCCACCGTGTTGACCGAATACCCGAGATATTTCAGCGCGTCGCCCAATACTTCACGCATATCGTCCAGCATGATCATCTTTCCAGCCAGATCCTTGCGCCCGAAAATGGACCATGACTTTTCGTATTCGGGAACCTTGGTCTTGTTGACGGCCACGCCGGCCGCGCCCATGTAATAAGGAATCGAGTATTCGTTGCCCGGATCGAAATCGCTCTTCGCGAGCACGTCGGGCGCGATGTTGCCATAATTCTTGAGCGCCGCGTGGTCTATCTTCTGGAGCATCTTCTCCTTGATCATGATCGAGACATAGTCGCCCGAGGGAAAGCAGAGGTCGTAATTGGCGCCGCCGGCCTTCAGCTTGGCGAACATCTCCTCGTTGGACGCGAAGGAGTCGTACACCACATCGACGCCGTATTCCTTCTCGAATTTTTCAATGACCGAGTCCGGCGTGTAGTAGGTCCAGTTAAAGATGTACAGTTTTTTAGACGATTTTGCGTCGCCACCCGAACAGCCGCTGAACACAAGCACCAAAGCGAGGAGAAGCAGCGCCGAAAGATCGAGTCTCATGGCGCGGAGGATGTTTTTCATGAAAACCCTCCTTGTTGGGATAGAGCCACCTCAACGGGCGGCAAAAACCTTCAGGAAATTCCTCAACGGATAGACGAGGAGCACCGTGCCCGCGACCATGACGGCCGACAGCGCGTTGACGACGGGCGATACCCCAAATCTAATCATGGAATAAATATACAGAGGCAAGGTCGTCGCCCCCGGGCCCGACACGAAAAAGGTGATGACAAAGTCTTCCAGCGACAGCGTGATGGCGGTGAGAAAAGCCGAAGCTATGCCGGGCAGCGCCATCGGGATGATAACCCTGAACAGGGTCTGAAGTTCGGAGGCGCCCAGGTCGCGGGCCGCCTCGACGATCGTGGGATCCGATTCCTCCAGCCTCGCCGAAACGAGCAGATAGACAAAGGGAATGTTGAAGGTGGTGTGGGCGATCCACACTGTCATCATGCCGAGCTGCAGGCCGATGCCGGCAAAGAATATGAGAAGGGAGACGCCGACGACGATTTCGGGCAGGATCATCGGGATGAAGCTCATCGTGGCCACGTATGATTTCAGCTTGAACGAATAGCGGGCGGTGCCCACCGCGGCGAGCGTTCCCAGGACTGTAGCCATGAGGGCGCTCGAAAAGGCTATGATCACGGAATTCTGGAAGGCTTTCCACAGGTCGGGGGAGTCCATGAAGAGCTTCTGATACCAGACGAAGGAAAAGCCCGTCCACTCGCCCGACCTCGACTTGTTGAAGGAATAGGCGATGAGGACGACAAGGGGCATGAAGAGAAAGCCGATGACGATCCAGTAGATGATATTCGAGCCGAGTGCCTTTTTCGGCACCAGCTTGATGGCCGCCTTGGCGCCCTTCCTCACGATTCGCCTGGCGTGAAAGAGCGCGGCGATCCTCAATGGCCCGAACTTATGGATGCGGGCGGCCATCAGCGTCCTCCCGCGGCATTGCCGGCAAGTCCGTTCTGACCGGTGCCGCCGGACGACGAGGCGAGCGGATCCATATCCTTCTCGATATGGTGTTCCTTGGGTTTCCTCAGCGCGAAAAGGAATACGGAAATGGCGGTGAGGAGGGTTACCGTCATGGAGATCGCCGAAGCCAGCGGCCAGTTCCGCGTCTTCGTCAGCTGGTCGGCTATGACATTGCCGAGCATGTAGGAATCCTTGCCTCCGATAAGGAGGGGCACGGCGTAAGCGCCGAATATCGGGATGAAGGTGAAGAGGATGGAGGTGACGATGCCGCCCTTGATGTTGGGGAGCATCACCTTTATGTACGACTGCATCTTGGAGGCGCCGAGATCGCGGGCAGCCTCGAGCAGCGTGAAATCGAACTTATCGATGGTCGAGAAGAGCGGGAGAATGGCGTAGGGAAGATACATGTAGACCAGGACAAGGACGACGGCTCCCTGGTTGTAGAGGAACTGGACTCCTTCGGGCCTGAATCCGAGAAACCGAAGCGCCTGGTTGACGAAACCTTCGTTCCCCAGGATGGCGATCCACGCGTAGCAGCGGACGAGAAAGTTCGTCCAGAAGGGGACGATGACGAGAAAGAGCCTCAGCGCCTGGTTTTTCGAACGGGCGATGCTGTAGCCACAGGGCAAGGCGATGAGCATCGTGATGAGAGTGGCCACGAAGGACATCCACAGGGTTCTCAAGGTTACGAGGAGAAGCGTCGGGTTGGCCATGTCTGTGTATGCCTGCAGACTGAGGTGGAGTTCGACGCCGCCGTAGAGTCCTTTTTTGAGGAAGGAGTACGCGATGATGATGAGCAGAGGCGCCGCGAAGAAAACCGTCAGCCACAATGCCTGGGGCGCGGTGTAAGCCATGCCATAGTTGCGCTTCATGACGCGTTCTTCTCCACGATCACCAGATCGCGCGCGCTGAACGACAGGAAGACTTCATCCTTCCACTCGATGTCGGGGATGCCCTCAGACCAGTTGGCGTGCTGGCGGAAAATGGTGATCCGCGATCCCGCGTCGGTCCGCACGACGTATTTTGTCTGAAAACCGGAATAGACCGGCTCTTCCACGATGCCGTGGACGACATTGAGTTCCTTTCCCGACGGTTTGTCGTTGGTGATGCGGATTTTTTCCGGCCTGATCGTCACGATGATTCTGTCGCCCACATCGACCGGTGTTTCGTCGTCGACGAGCATCTCGCCGAAGGCTTCGGCGTCCATGACATTGAGCGTACCCTCTCTCGAAAGCACCCTGCCCTGAAAGACATTGGCCTCGCCTATGAACCTCGCCACGAACTCCGTGGCCGGATTTTCGTAGATCTGCTGCGGCGAGCCCACCTGGAGGACGTTCCCCGCGTTCATGACGGCTATCCTATCGGAGACCGAAAGCGCTTCCTGCTGATCGTGGGTGACGTAGATGAAGGTGATGCCGACCTTGTCGTGGATGGAATCCAGCTCCATGAGCATGTGCTGCCTGAGCTTGGCGTCCAGCGCCGAAAGAGGCTCGTCGAGAAGGAGGACGGAGGGTTCGTTGATGAGCGCCCTCGCTATGGCGACCCTCTGCTTCTGCCCGCCCGACAGCTGGCTCGGCTTCTTTTCGGCATGGCTCTCGAGCTGCACGAGGGAGAGATATTTCATCACGAGCTCTTTGATAAGCCTGTTCGGAGTCTTCTTTATGCGCAGGGGAAAAGCCACGTTTTCGTATACGCTGAGATGAGGAAAGAGGGCGTAGCTCTGAAAAACCGTGTTGCAGCGCCTTTTGTCCGGCGGAAGCCCCGACACGTCGGTCCCGTCTATGCTTATGATCCCCGAGTCGGGTTCTTCAAATCCCGCGATCGCCCGGAGCAGGGTTGTCTTCCCGCAGCCGGAAGGGCCCAGGAGGGAGAAGAATTCGCCTTTGTGGATATCCAGGCTGACATCTTTCAGCGCGCTGAAGGTGCCGAAGGACTTGGATACGTTTGAAACGGTAACATCCGATCCTTTCACCGCTCCACGTCTCCTTTATGCATTAATATGTTCACAGCAAGGTATAGTATCAGAGAAGTTCGGGGTCAATATCCAAACGTATCTTTATTCGAAAACTTTTCGGCGGCTCAAGCTCGCTTCAGGCTCGCTCGGGGCGCACTTCGGATTCGCTTCGAGCGCGCTTAGGGCTCACTTCAGGCTCGTTTCAAGCTGGGCGAACACTTTCCGGACGATTTCCTCGGCTTCCCGGCCCAGCTGGGAGGATTCCCGGCTCAGGGAAGCGGAAAAGGCCTCGTCCGAAATGGAACCCAGGTTTATCCGAACATTGAGGAGGGCGCCATCCAGACCGGCCTTGGCCATGAGAACGCCGACAGCGCCGTCGGTCACGGAATTCCTGTTCCCCTTCTCCACGGCGAGGAGGCAATGCCGCATCGCCTCCAGACAGGTCCTGGCTGTTCCCATGGGGACGAGGGCCGCGGTCCTGTTCGCTTCATCCATCCTGCCGGCGCGGAGGGCCTTTTGCGCCTCGCTGCCCTTGGGGAGGCGGGCGGCTTCGAGCACGGCGTCGAAAGCCTCGGTGTCGCGGTCGACGGCGTCCAGAAGCTCGTCCTTGGTGCGCTGGGCCGCGGCCGCCATGGCCGCCAGGGCCGCGTAGTGCTCCTCGTAGCCTTTTTTGCCAGCGGTCAGGTTTCCCACCATGGCGGCCAGGGCGGCGCCCATGGAACCGGCCAGGGCGGCCACCGAACCGCCGCCCGGCGCGGGCGAGTCGCTCGCGACTTCGTCGACGAAATCCACCACCGAGAGGGAGACGAGACGGCCTTTTCCCGCGTAGGCCCACTCCACGACCTTGTGTCCCGCGTCGAAGGAACTCACCGATTCGAGCCCCAGGGACTGCACGGCTACCTCGACAAGCTCTTTATCGGACAGCCCGGGACTTTTGCCCATTTTTCGCAGAAAATGGCGGCCGCAGTCCGTTATGGCCTTGAGGGGTATGAGGCCGACAAGCTCCGAACCGGTAGCGAAAAGACCGCGTTTATCCGCCTCTTCCCGTATGATTTCGTATACTTCATAAAGCGGGGTTGTGTTGTAGTCGAGCAGATTCACCGAAACCTGGGCGCAGCGGTACTGTTCTATGTACCAGCCTATGGCGCGAACGGCCCTGAGGCGGCCCGGAACACGGATGGCGTTGCCCGCGGCGTCCACGGCGGCGCTGCCGTCGGGATTCTTCGCGGCGCGGCCGCCCTCCCTCACCGTGAGGGCTATGTCGTTGGCGAGTTTCTTGTCCCTGGTGTTGAGGTTGACGTTGTAGGCGATGAGGAATTCGCGGGCGCCGGTCACCGTCGCGCCCCAGCGGGCGTCGAAAAGCGCGGGACCGAAGTCCGGTACCCATTCGGGATCGCGAAGCTTGGCTTCGAGGCCTTCGTATTCGCCGGCCCGGACATCAGCGAGGCTGACGCGGGAAGGCCTGGAGGCGGCTTTTTCGTAAAGGTAGACGGGAAGGCCCAGTTCCTCGGCGAGACGGGCGCCGAACTGACGCGCCAGGTCGGCGCATTCCTCGAGGGTGATGCCCGATACGGGCACGAAGGGGCAGACGTCCAGGGCGCCTATGCGCGGATGGGCGCCCGCGTGGCTCCGCATGTCTATGAGGCCCCGAGCCTCGCGGGCGCCCGCGAGGGCCGCCTCCACCACCGCCTCGGGCGAGCCGACGAAGGTGTACACCGTGCGGTTCGTATCGGCGCCGGGGTCCACATCCAGGAGTTTAACATTGGCTATGGCGCGGATGGCTTCCGCTATCGCCTCGATTTTTTTCTTGTCACGGCCTTCGGAAAAATTGGGGACACATTCGACAACGGCGTTTTCCGTCATGGGGAACTCCATCCATCCTGGTATGTCCATCGCGGAAAGCTGATGGAACTGAGCCCCCATTATGGACGATTTTTCCCCATATGGCTATATGGAAAAGGCTGGCATCCCGGCGCGAAAAGGGCCTGTCCGGGAATCATTTCCCGGACAGGCCCTTCCCTTAAGCGCGACCGCGACTATCAGAGCGGCTTTTTATCGTCTTTGCCGTAGCTGCGGCTTCTGGCTTTTCGCTCGGGAGCGCCTTCCCTGCGCGGACTAAAGCCTTCCTTCCTGCCCGCGTAGCCTTCCTTGCGTCCGGCATAGCCTTCTTTCCGACCGGCGTAGCCTTCTTTTCGGGGCGCCGCGGGACCTGGACCCGGACCTTTGCCATGTCCCGATTCGAAGCCTTCGGGACGGCCGACATTAGCCTCCCGGTGAGGTCCGCGCCTCTCCGCCCCGCGCGGCGCGAAGCCATGGCCGGCATGATCGGGGCCTCGGCCCGGACCGCCTCGGCCTTCGCCTCCCTGCGAGTTCTTGGGAACGGCGCGCTTGACGGTGGGAAATCCCCCCGCCCTTCTCGCTTCGTCGATGATTTTCTCGGCCGATTTGAAGGGAACAGACACGAAGGAAAAGGCATCGTAAATTTCGACGCTGCCGATCATCCCGTCGGAAAGATTGGACAGCTTCTTTATCATGGTCACGAGGGACCTCGGCGTCAGATGATCCAGTTTTCCCGCGGCGACGAAGAGCCTGCTCGTGCCGGCCTCGTCGACGGAGACCTCGGTGAGGTCCTTGTACCTGCTCGGATCCAGCTGGTCGGAGAAGCCTTCCGCCAGCGCGGCGGCGAGCGCTTCCTCGGGCTCCAGGGACTCCAGTATGTTCTTGGCCAGTCCCCGCCAGATTTCGCTGTTGGATGATTCCTCGGCGAAGGTCAGGGCGCGGGCGGCCACTTTCGTGGCGAGTCTTTCCTTCTTGGTGGTGAGGATGCTGGCCACTGCCGGCACGCTGACCTTCTTGAGCTGCTTTCCCGACAGTTTTTTTATGCGGAACAGCATGCGGTACTCGTCGGGGGTGACGAAGGTTATAGCCGTGCCCGAGTTGCCGGCCCTGCCCGTCCTGCCCACCCTGTGGAGATAGGAATCGGGATCATGGGGAAGGGACCAGTTGATGACATGGGTGAGTTTTTCGATATCGAGTCCGCGGGCGGCGACGTCGGTGGCGACGAGTATGGACAGTCTCTTGTCCCTAAACTTGCCCAGCACTCTTTCGCGGGCGTCCTGGCTGAGGTCGCCATGGAGTCCTTCGGCGTCATAGCCTCGCTCGGCGAGAGAGCTGGCGAGCCTGTCGGCCTCGACCTTCGTCGCGACGAAGACTATGCCGAAAAAGTCCTCGGTGCTGTCCACGATGCGGCAGAGCGCCTCGAGCCTGTCCCTCGAATGCACTTCGATCCAGAGCTGCTCCGCGAGCTGCGTCGGCAAGGTGTCGGTCTCGTCTTCCAGGATCTCGATGTCGCCGGTTCTTTCCCTCACGATATCGAGAACGGCCGGAGCCAGCGTCGCGGAGAACAGAAGCATCCTCACGTCGGTGTTCATCGTCTCCATGACGGCCCGGATATCGTCGATGAAGCCCATGTCGAGCATTTCGTCGGCTTCGTCGAGAATGAAGAATTTCAGGTGTGATACGTCGAGGCTGCCCCGTCCGATGTGGTCGAGCACTCTTCCGGGCGTGCCCACGACGATATCGACTCCCTGGGCAAGTCTGCGCAGCTGTTCCCCGATGGAGGCGCCGCCGTACACGCAGGCGAGCCTGGGCTTAGCGCCGTGCTTTAATGAGGAAATCTCCTCGGTCACCTGCAATGCCAGTTCGCGGGTGGGAACCAGGATGAGGGCTGAGGCGGGGGTTCTTCCGATCGGGCCATCGGTGCCGATGGTCTCTATGAGGGGAATTCCGAAAGCGGCCGTTTTACCGGTACCGGTGCGAGCGCGGGCCGCGATGGCCGGGCCGGGTACCAAAAGCCTTGGAATGGCGAGAGCCTGGATAGGTGTCGGCTCTTCAAACCCTTTTTTTGCCAGGGTTTCCAGCATTGCGGGCGATAGCCCGAGTGATTCAAATGTCATTGTACAGAATTATATGCGAAAAAAGTAAATCTATTCTAGTACTTGCAAAAAATTAGCTCTTCTGAGACAACAAAAATCGTCCAAGATCCTCCTGGCTATTGATGCTGCAGAAAAGCCGCCAATCCGGGGAAAAACCCCTCGCGATATCTTCGGGCACGATATAGTGCGGAGCCTCCTTTATAAGCCTCGCGAAGGAAAAATGTCCGGGAGAGCCGGGACTCTCGGCGAAAATATCTTCCAGCCGCCCGAGCAGCTTGCGGGAATAGAGCCCCTGAAAAGGCTCGATGTGGCGGCCGGATTGGGCGACGACCGCCTGCGGGATTCCGGTTCCGGCGCAGCCGAGGAGATAGCTCAGCCATTCGCGGCTAAAAACAGGCATATCGCAGGCCATGAGATAGAGCCATTCGGTTCCGGAACGGGACAGGGCCGCATGCAGCCCCGAAAGCGGGCCGAATCCGGGGATGAGGTCCTCGGCGAAAGCGACGGGCAGGCCTTCATAAGGCTTTCTTTTCCTTCCGATGACCGTCACCGCCCGGCCCGTCGCGAGCGCGTTCCTTGCCACCAGCCTTCCCATGGCTTCGCCGTTGAGCGGGATCTCCTGTTTGTCGATTCCGCCGAAACGGCTGCTTTTCCCTCCAGCCAGAATCGCAATGGTCACCGTCTCAACCGCCGTCTCGGCCACCTTCCCTGCCTCCGAAAAATAACGCTTGCGCCGCGCATTGACCGCGGCTACATTGTCCATAATGCTTGTCGAACTGCTCGGCGCCGCCGATTGGACGACTCCCCCGCCCGAGATGGAGTTTTCCGCGACCTATGAAGTCCTGCTGCGCGATGTCGCCGAAACCGTCCAGGAGCTTAAAGCCCTGGAGGGATGGCCTTCCTCTCCTTCCTCCCCGAAATGGCTCGAGGCTCCCGGACTGGCGGTTTTTCTCTATGTCAGGGCGCCCGCCATTGTCAATGTCATGCTCAACTACAAAATCTGCGTCGAACACGATTTGCCCTTGCATCCAACCCTCTACTACGAACTGAAGGAAGCCAGGAAGTACAGGATCGATTACGACATCGCGGCCATCGACGAGGCCAATCGGCTATACCGCCGGTCTATAGACCTGGCGAGAGCCGCCCTCCGGCTCGACGCGAGCTTCGGGGAACAGATGGCCTCGTTTCACGAGTCTCTGCCCTCGAATCTTCGCGGCTTCGTCTATACGGGCATCAGGGACGCCTACACATGGCGGGGCTCCGACCCCGGACTTCTCGTCCGGCTCGCCAAAAACATCGAGGAGGAATTCAAGCCCGATATCATCGTCGCCGCCGCCCATGGCTCCATCATGCCGGCCCTGCTCCTCTCGGAACTCATGGAAATACCACTCTATTTCATTCGCTTCTCCATGTTCAAGCGCAATGACGAGGAACCGATCCTCACTTTTTCCGATCAGGCATGGCTTTTGGGATTCAAGAGCAAAAAAGCGCTTCTCTATGACGAAGATGTAGCCGGCGGCAGAACCTTGACCCTGTTCTCGGAACGAATGGCCTCCCTGTTCTCGCAAACCAGGACAGCCTGTTCCATTCGCCATGCCGGCGCGACGATAAAACCGGATTTCTGCGCGAAAATCTGGTGGGACTGATAGACGGAAAAGCATACGTAAATCGAAAAAATCGCGTATAAGACCGCTATTCTATATCATTATATTGATATATATTATATTAGTAAATCACGCTTGTGTTTTCGCTTGACTTTTATCGATAGATAGTTATCATAAATTTACCTATGGAGAAATTATGACCAATAAGCAAAAGGTTTCCTATGCTCCGTCCATAAGGCGCCTGCCTTCGTATCTGAATATTATCAGACACGCGCAAAGCAACGGTGACCAGTTCATCTCCGGCACTGTCATCGCCAACGAGCTCAACCTCGAACCCATACAGGTGAGAAAGGACCTGGCGATAACGGGCATCATCGGCAAACCCAAAAAAGGCTATCCGGTCAACGATCTCGTCCTGGCTATCGAACGCTATCTTGGATGGAATGTCGAACACAAAGCCGTCGTCGTCGGCGCGGGCAACCTCGGATCGGCGCTCTCGGGCTACCAGGAATTCAAGAACCATGGGCTCAACATCATCGCGGCCTTCGATACCGACCCGTCGAAAGTCGGGAGCACGGTCCATGGCGTCCCGATCTATCCGCTCGAAAAGCTCGAGGAAATCATCCCCGAACTGCAGGCGGAAATCGCCATCCTTACCGTCCCGTCCCCTTTCGCGAGCAGCACCTGCGATAGCATCGTGAAGGCCGGCATCAAATCCATATGGAATTTCACCAACATCAAGCTCAAAGTCCCCGCGAATATCATCGTCTGGCGCGAGGATCTCTCGTCGGGTTATGCCATGCTCGCGGTCATGATGAAAATCGCGCTCAAGAACGAAACCGCAGAGCTGTAAAGCATGTCCTTCCCTTCGGAGAAAGACGCGAAGCAGGCCGAATATCTCTCTAACCGTCTCGTCAAGAACAGCAGGCAGCTGAGGAAATGGGCTCGCAAGGAAGACATCCACGCGCTCAGAGTTTATGACCGCGATATACCGGAAATCCCGCTGGCGGTGGACCTCTATGGCGAAAACGAGGATGCCGTCCTCGTCATCGCCCTTTATGAACGCCCCTACGAAAAGGACGAAGCGGAGGAAGCGGCCTGGCTCGATCTCATGGCGGAGAGCGCGGCCAAGGCTCTGAACGTTTCCCCGGGACATATCCATCTCAAGACGCGCAGACGGATGAAGGGGCTTTCCCAGTACGACCGCAACGGCGACACGAAGGCCGAATCTTTCATAAGGGAGTCGGGCCTTCTCTTCCGCGTCAATTACTCGGACTACCTCGATACCGGCCTCTTTCTCGATCATCGGCCCGCGAGAGCGGCCATAAGGAAAGCCTCGGCCGGGAAACGCGTTCTCAATCTTTTCAGCTACACCGGTTCCTTTTCGGTCTACGCGGCGTCAGGAGGAGCTTCCCTGGTTGTCTCGGTCGATCTCTCCAATACCTATCTCTCGTGGTCGGTGGAGAACTTCAGGATCAACGGACTTGCCGAAACCGTACACCAACCCGTGAAATCCGATGCGATGGAGTTCCTTAGGCAGGCCGCGATCGCGGGCAAAACCTGGGACATCATCATCGCCGACCCCCCGACATTCTCCAATTCAACGATGGCCAAGGAAGATTTCGACATCAATCGCGACTGGCCTGTTCTCCTGAAGACATGCGCCGAAGTCCTGGCGAAGGATGGCACCATTCTTTTTTCCACGAATTCGCGCCAGCTCAAATGGGAGGCGACATCCACCGAACTGCCCTGGAAAGATGTCACCGAGTTCACGATCCCTCGCGATTTCAGGAACCGGAAGATCCACCGCTGCTGGCTTTTGGGAAACCTGGACCGACTCCCCGACATTTCCCCGGCATCGGCGGGCAGCCCGTAAAATAACTATGTATATTTCTAAAAATAAGTTGCGTGGGTAATTCTCCCTGGTTATAATCGCATTTGCCATTATTTCATAAGGAGAATTAAAAATGAGAACGACGACCAGAGGTATTTACGCGCTCAAGGCGATTTTAGCCTTGGCTGCCGCCGATTCAAACCGAGACAATCCCATGGCTTTGCATGTCATAGCCGAGAACGAACAAATTTCCACCGAATTTCTCCAGCAGATTTTTTTCAGGCTAAGAAAGGCAGGGCTCATCGCCGCCTACCGCGGGCCGGGAGGCGGCTTCTATCTCGTGAAGGACAAAAGCGAAATAAGCGTGCTTTCCGTCCTGGAGGCCGCCGGGGAATCCATGGAGATTTCCCCCTGCGCCATGACAAGGACGGGAAGCAAGTCGCCCTGTTCGAAGTTCGTCGGATGCAACGCGGGACAGTTCTGGATGTCCCTCGAAAACGAAATCAGGTCCTACGCGTCTTCCAGGACGCTGGCCGACCTTCTGTGATTCTCTGAGTCGGCGCGGCGCCTTCATTCCTCATCGACGAAACGTTCAAGCTCGGCGCGCGTCTTCCCGTTGATGATTCCCAGGCGTTCGCAGGAAGAAAAGAGCTCTCTGACGTGGAGGAATGCGTGGAGGCGGATGTCCGCTTTCTCCATGTCCACCCTTCCCTGCTTTCCCCTCTCGATCAGCACGATCAGGTCGTCTACTTTCAGACCTTCTCCGCGCAGTATCTCTATGGCTTCCAGCTTGCTCGCGCCCGTCGTGATGAGGTCGTCGAGAAGAAGAACCTTTTCCCCGGACCTGTACTCGCCTTCCACTTTATTGCCGGTGCCGTGTTCCTTGACGGGCATTCTGGGCCAGATCATGGGCACCGAGAGCGCGAGCCCGGCGGCGGTGGCAAGCGGGAGGGCTGCGGCGGGTATGCCCGCGAGCCTGTCGAATTCGAGGTCCCGGGCCAGTTCGGCATAGGCCAGGCCTGCCGTTTCGAGCGCCGCGGGGTCGGAGATGAGTCTCCTGAGATCTATATAGAAGGGGCTTTTCTTGCCGCTCTTGAGGACGAACTCCCCCAGCCGGAAGCATCCGGTGTCGATGAGGTGGCGCACAAGGCTGTCCTTCAGGGCTTCGCGGGCTCCCGCAGCGGCGCTCCAGCCCGGTACGGCCGCGCCTGCGGCATTGGCGGCATCGCCTGCGCTGGATGGCCTGGCCTCGGCCGCCGCGCGGCGCATCTCGTCGCGCAGGGAGCGAGCCGCCGCGCCGGGATCGGCGGCGCCCGCTACTGATCTGGCGGCCACGACGAGGATGCCGGAGCCGTCGGCGCGGGCGCCGGCGCGCATCGCCTCATCCGCCTTTCCTCCCTGAGCCCCGATTCCGGGCGCCAGAAACCAGGCACGAGGAGCGGCGGCGCGAACTCTGGCGAGCGCGGCGGCATTGTTGCCGGCGACGACGAGACCCACCCGTTCCGACCATGAGGAGGCTTCCCTCGCGACGCGCAGGTAAAGCGGTTCCCCCGCCACGGAAAGATCCTGGAAAGTCCCGGCGCCCGGGTTGCTCGTTTTGCAGAGTATGAAAACGCCCTTGTCCTTCCAGTCGAGGAAAGGATCGACCGTTTCCTTGCCCATGTAGGGACTCAGGGTTACCGCGTCGGCTCCCAACTCGCCGAAAACAGCGTCGGCATAGGCGCGGGCGGTCGAGTCGATATCGCCGCGTTTGGCGTCCAGTATTACGGGAATTTCCCGGGGGATGGCCGCCAAGGTCTGTCCGAGCACAGCCATGCCGGGACCGCCGAAGGCTTCATAAAAGGCGATATTCGGTTTATAGCAGGCGGCAAAGGGATGCGTGGCCTCGATTATCCGGAGATTGGCCTTCAAGGCCGCCGCAAGGCAGGCCTTCGTCACCCTGCTTCGTCCGTTCTTCCCTGCTGAAATAAGGATCCAGACCTATGCAGAGGTTTGTGCCTTTGTCCTTGACGATCTCTTCAATTCGTTCAAAAAAGTCCATCTTCGTACCCCTTTACCCGACAGGCTGAAGGTACATTACCTTTTTTGGCGAATTCCAGCAAGGATTCCGTCATAAAAGGATCTTATTGCCTGTCGCTTTTGCTTGAAAAATAGAAGTAATCATGTAATCCTTGTACAAGTGTCATATAATGGGTAGTAGGAAAATCGACGCCCGGCGCAAATCGCCTTTCAAGGAGGCTTATCAACAATGAAGCGACTTTCCCTGTTCGTTGTAATCATCACTCTGCTCCTCCCTTTATCCGCCCAGGAATCTGGCGATACGGGAGATGGCTTTTCCGCCGGTCTTAACTTGGGATCGGACCTTTTGCCCAACCCGGATACGGGCGCGATGGAAAGCTGGTCCAAGTTAGGGTTCCAGCCCGATCTGGCCATCGGAAAATTCGGAATCGGCCTGGATCTGACCTTCCGTTTTCAGCTCTATCCTGACGGAAGCAACCCCTTCGTTCTCTATTCCCCCGACTGGGTTCCCTCGGGCGGCAGGACAATCTTCGATGTCTATCTGCCCAAGATCATGTATGTGCGGTATGGCAAGAGAGGAATCGATCCGCTTTACGTAAAGCTGGGATCGATTTCGGATTTTGGCCTGGGCAACGGCCTCATCGTCTCCGATTACGCCAATACCAAATTCCTTCCGGAGCAGAGGCTCTTCGGCCTGCAGGCGGGAGTCGACGGAGCTCTTTTCAACGTGCCCTATTTCGGGGTTGAGGCGCTTACCGGCAACCTGGCCAACCTCGACGTTATCGGCGGAAGAGTCTATGTAAGGCCTCTCGCCTTCATGGGAAAATCCATTCTCGGCCGGGTCCAGATTGGAGGAACCGCGGTGGTGGACAGGAATCCTCTGATTTATACGACCGCTGAGGAAATCACCGCCAGCTCCTACCCCGCGACGAAGCTCATCTATGTATATGGGGCCGATGTCACGGTCCCCATAGTGACCGGCGACGTGTTTTCCCTCACCGCCTTCGTGGAGGGAGCACAGGAGATGAATGGCTCCATGGGCGCCATCACCGGCGTCGGCGGCAGGCTGATCAGCTTCATCAGCTACGGCGCGCAGATCCGCTATCTCCAGGAGGGTTTCATCCCCACCTATTTCGACAATAATTACGATCTCTACAGGGCGGAGCGGTTTGACTATATCGAAAGCACCTTGCCCGGCGACTTCACCGCCGGCTGGCTGGCCAGCCTCGGCTTCGATCTCTTCAACAAAAAGCTCCAGTTCAGCGCCATTCTGGACGGTCCCTTCGCCCCGATCCCCGCTCCCGACGCGGATACCGACAACAGCTCCGCCTATCCCCATCTCAAGGGCAAGGTACTGTTGGGAGAAGGAATCATCGGCGGACTTTCTCTTGAAGGCGGCTACGAGAAATACTTCATCGGAAGGGAGACCGGGATCTTCGACGACCTGATCGATCCCCAGGACGCGGTGATAGGATTCGGCGTGAACTACAAGACTGGCGCGACGGTTCTGACCCTCCGCTATACCTATAGCTGGAATCCGTCCAAGGTCAACGACGACAGCTCGATCGGCGGCTTCGACGTAAGCTCTTCGCTGAGCGCGTCGGTGCGCTTCTGAGCCGGAAAGGGAGGCAAACAATGAAACGAATCTTGTCAATCATAGTCCTGCTGGCATTGCTGGCGCCCGCTGCCGTTTTCGCCCAAGCCGGCGGAGGAGGCCCCGGCGAGGCCTTCATGAACTGGCTGCGAGACAACATGGGCATGGAGATAGGCTCCGTCAGCATAGACGGGACCAGCTATTCCAAGGTCGTTCTTTCCCCGGAAGTGAGGATCGGAAGACTTAAGCTCGGTCTGTATCTGCCCGTCATCTATACCGACGACCTTTTCAATCCCGGATCCTGGTACCAGCCGGGCGGAAACAATGAGTGGGATTTTGGCGGCAGATATTGGAGCACTGGGGACACTTTCGGCGGCATAATGGACGTAGCCGCTGATATAATCCTCAAAGTAAAATACCTCGAATACGGCCAACCCCTCGATGATCCCTTCTTCGTCAAGGTGGGCAACCTCCACGGCCTCACCATCGGCCATGGCCTGATAATGCGCAATTACCGCAACGACACCGATTTCCCCAGCATCAGGCGCACGGGCGTGAACACGGGCATCGATTTCGGAAGCGTCGGCTTCGAAGCCCTCGCTAACGACCTGCCCGTCCCAGAAATCGCCGGCGCCCGCCTGTATTTCCGCCCGATCAAGAAATCCAAGCTGGCTTTCGGCGTCTCCGCCGTGGCCGACTTCGCCGCTGCCAAAGATCTGGCGGGCACGGCCTACAGCGCGGCCGCCGACAACTTCGTGTTCGTCGGAACCGGCGTGGACCTCGACCTGCCCATCATCAAGTCCAACGAAATCATGAGTCTCAGGGCCTTCGCGGACGCTTCCGTGACCATCCCCTATGTCAAAACGGCCTTCACGAGCAACTCGACGCTCATCCCGAGCGGTTTCCAGACCGACCTCGTATGGGACGGCAGTCCCAAGAACTGGGGAGCGGCGGCAGGATTCCTCGGCAATGTCCTTTTCATCGACTGGAGACTGGAATACAGGTACTTCACCGGCATCTTCAGGCCCGCTTTCTTCGATTCCACCTACGAGCGCAGCCGTTCGAACTATGTGATGGACTATATCAGTTATCTCGACGGAACGAATTCCATTTCCACGGCGCCTACGGTCATGGGCATCTACGGCGAAGCCGGCTTCTCCCTCTTCAAGGAAAAGCTCACGCTGTCGGCCGGCTATATGTGGCCATGGGATCCGTCGACGGGCTTCTCCTTCAGCGACGTCGCCGACGATGAACTCCACGCCGGTTTCACCATCAAGAAGGGGCTCATCCCCATCGTCGACGTAGCGGGAGCCGTATATTACGACAAGCGGGGCCTCGTCAATTCGCTCATGGACGGCACTTTCGCGTTCTTCGACGAGCAGACGGCCTTCGCGGGCGAGATAGAGATTCCGATACCCAAGACGCCCAACCTCGCGATCGGCTTGATTTTCAAGGCTATAGCGGTCAGGGACACGACGACAGGCAATATCAAGTATATCAACAATGACCCAACCCAGGGCGTGAGGATGGCCCCCACCGTCACGATCGAGACAAGGGTCAGGTTCTAGCGCATCGCCCTCCCGCGCTTCCCAATGGAAGACGGGCAAGGAAAAATCAGGATTTTTGGACGCCCCTCCCCGGGGCGTCCTTTTTTTAGGCTCGCATAAACGCTATATTGTTGGGATGGCACGCATCCACCTTCTTCCGCCCGAAACCTCCCGCCTCATCGCGGCCGGAGAAGTGATAGACAGACCCGCGTCGGCCCTGCGGGAACTCATCGACAACGCGATCGACTCGGGCGCCTCCGAAATACGGGTCGACATCGAAAAGGGCGGCATCGACCTCATCCGCGTCTCGGACGATGGATTCGGCATGTCCAGGGAAGATCTCGAGCTTTCCATACTCGAACACTCCACCAGCAAGATAGAAAACGCCGACGATCTATTGTTGGCCAAAACCCTCGGATTCAGGGGGGAGGCCCTGGCATCCATAGCCGCCGTAGCCCGGCTCGAGATGACCAGCCGAGAAAAAGGCTCGGAACTGGGCTGGTGTCTCCAGAAAGAACCCGGAAAGGAAGCCTGGCTTTCCCCAGTGGCCGCCAGGGAGGGCACGACGGTATCGGTGAGGGGAATATTCGAACGCTTCCCCGCCCGCCGCCAGTTCCTGAAACGTCCGGCATCGGAAGCTCTTCTTTGCCGTCAGATATTCGTCGAGCGAGCCCTGGCTCATCCATCGGTGGCTTTTATCTGGCGTTCCGGGGCGGAAAGCGAACACTTCCCCAAGTCCAGCCAGGAAGACCGGATAGCCCTTCTCTATAGGGAAATTCCCGGAAGCATACTCTCGCGCTTCGAGGTGGAGGCGGGGGGCGCCGCCCTGACGCTGATCTACGCCGACCCCTCCTTCCACAGAAAGGACAGGAAATATCTTCAGGTTTTCGTGAACAGGCGGAAGGTGCCCGAATGGGGATTCATAAGCCTGCTCGAATACGCTTTTTCCGAATACCTCCCCGGCGGCATGAAGCCCTGCGCATTCCTCTTCGCCGAGATAGATCCTTCGCAGGCCGATTTCAACATTCACCCCGCCAAGAGGGAGGTGAGAATAAAGAATCCTGAACCCATCAAATCCGGATTCTATTCAGCCTTCAGGGTCCAGCTTCATTCGACGCTGGGAGCCGGGCCAAGCGATATGTCGGCCGGCTTCAGGCAAAATGGCGGAAAAGAAATGGATAGAGTCTTCTGGGACAAGCCCGCCGCCTCAGGCATCGAAGCGGGAGGGAGCTGGATGAATGAAGCCCCCGGCGCCTCCAGACTGGAAGCCTACAGCGCTCCCCGACAGGAAGATCCCTTCGCTCCTGGATTGGATGCTCCCTGCGGGAAAGTAGCCTTCCGCTACTTGGGCAAAGCCTTCGGCCCCTTCATCCTCTTCGAAAAAGACGAAATCCTCTATGTCCTGGACCAGCACGCTGCCCATGAACGCGTCCTCTACGACAAACTCTCCAAGGCGAAAGCAACCAGCCAGCCTCTCCTCGTGCCCTTCATCTTCGAAACCGACGGGGAGGAGGTTTCGCGCAGGCTCGTCGCCGCCCTCCCGGAACTGGAGCGCATGGGCTATGAGATCGAACGGTCCGGCGACAGTTTCGTCGTCAATGCCGTCCCCTCCTTTCTCGGCGAAAAAGGCCTCCAGGCCCTTGTCGATTGCTTTTCCGAAGATTCGACGGGAGAGATTCCGGCGGAGGACCTCCTGGCGACCATGGCATGCCGGGCAGCCGTCAAGGACGGAGACCTCCTGGACGACTTTGCGGCAAGAGAACTCATCGAGAAAGCCCTCGCCCTGCCCTTTCCCCGCTGTCCCCATGGCAGGCCCGTATGGGTGAAGTTCGACAGGACCGCTCTGTACCGCATGGTGGGGAGAATAACGTCGTGAAGGAAGTCAAGATTCTATGCGTGGCCGACGAAGTCGACCTTCTCGTCTATTCCTCGACCGTTCGCCAGCGCTTCGGCGACGTCGATCTCATCCTCTCGGCGGGGGATCTTCCGGACGAATACCTTGAGTTCATCACCTCGATGCTCAATAAGCCCATCGTCTCCGTCGCTGGCAACCACGATCCCGTCGACAAAAAGCCGACGAATCTGTTCGCGAGTTCCTTGGGCATCGAAGACGAAGCCGAAAAGGAGAGAAGCTCGCTCGGAAGAGTGTCCTTCGGCATAAGGAAAGAAGCGGGCGTATCGGTGCTGGGTCTGCCCGGATCCATGCTCTACAACGGCGGAGCCAATCAATACTCCGACCTTGGCATGAAAATCCGGATTCTCCCGCTCATTCCAAGGCTTTTTCTCCGCAAGCTCCTTTTTGGGCGCGGCGTGGACATCATCCTCGCCCACTCGCCGCCGAAAGGGATCCACGACGGCAGCGACCGCTGCCACCAGGGCTTCGCGATGTTCAGATGGCTCATAAAATTCGCGGCGCCGGCATACTTCGTTCATGGACATGTCCATGTCTACGACAGCCGCGAGTTGCGTGAAAAGCAGCTGGGATCGACGAGCGTCGTCAATGTGTACGGTCATAGGGTTCTTGCCCTGCCAAGGAGACGTGATGGCCAATACCCTGATTGATAGCATGGTGGAGCAGGATTTCTACAAGGCTCACACCAAGGCGCTGCTATCCCGGATTTCCCATATTTTCCAGCCCTCCGAGGAGGATCTTCTTCCTTTTGACGCGGCCCGCAAACTGCTTAAGCCCGAAGGCGAGGTATACGCCGGGCTCGCCACGGTTCCTTTGGAAAAAATCGTGGGAAGCGAAGGGCGGTACAGGGACTTCAACCGGCACTTCCTCCCCAGAAAGGAGCATTTGAAGCAGCGCTGGGTCAGCATAGACAGGACCTATTATCAGGACATAAGCCTGCCGCCCATCAGGCTCTATGAAATGGGGGGCGTATATTTCGTGCGGGATGGCAACCACAGGGTATCCGTGGCGAGAGCCTTGGGCCAGATCGAGATCGATGCCGAAGTGACCTCCCTCCAGGCAAAAATCAGCCTCAGCAAGGACATGGGCCTGGATGGGCTGAGAAGAGCCGTTGTGGAGTATGAAAAAAAGCAGTTTTTCGACGAAACGGGCTACCTTGCGATAATCGGCAAGGATGATCTCAATTTTTCGGAACCCGGACGATACGACACGATTCGCGAGCATATCGCCGTTCACAAATATTATCTCAATGAGCAGGAATCCAAGGAAATCGAATTTTCAAGCGCCATGCTTTCCTGGCACGAGAATGTATACCTTCCTATAATCCTCGCCATCGGGGAGGAAAAAATTCTGTCCCTCTTTCCGGGCAGAACCTACGCCGATCTCTACCTCTTTCTCGTACAGCATTGGGACGAACTCAAACATATGAAAAACAAGGATATCGGCATCGGCTACGCCGTGAGGGACTTCAAGGCGCAAGTCATCAGAGACAAAGTCCCGATGAAAAACTTTTTTTTGGATGCCATCAGAGAAATATGGAAAAAAATAAAATAATTTTGCGCTTTCAGTGGTAACTTCCGGACTAATGCATTACTTTTATTAGTGCAGGACGACAGCAATTCGCTTTTCATGCACCTCCTTTTGCGTTGACCGCCGGATATTCCTCCTTATCCGGCGGTCTTTTTTTGCCTTCGACTCAGGAACCGGCTAAGGCTCCCGCAAGGTTGACACAGGAGCCTCCAAACGTATATCTTATCTCGTCTTTCCAAGGAGAACGCAATGGCAAATATTTCCAAGAACGCTCGTACTTCCAGCAGCACGCACCACTTCTACTGCCCCTGCGGCGGCGAAGTTAAGATGAAGACAATCTTCGAGAACGGCAAGGTTCGCAATGTCGCGGAGTGCGAAAAGTGCAAGCGCGTAGAGCGCAAGCCCAGTGATTTCAGCTGATTTCCTGATCAGCCCCTGACGGCCTTGTCGGGGGCTGCCCTCTCTTTTTTCTCTTCAAGCGATTTTTCTATCAATTCCCGGGCCTTTTCCAGCGTGGCCAAAGATTCCTTTCTGTTCGTGGGCGCGGGCAGAAGCGCGAGAAAACGCGCCGAATACTCGGTCTTGCCAAACCTTTTGAAAAAATCCCCCAGTTTTGCCACCTGCCAGCCTCCATCCATGGCGACGACGAGGATAGGCAGAGGCTCTACCTCCAGTATCTTCCGGTAGCCTGCCGAATGGAAGGTTCCCAGGGCTCCGGTCCTGGAGCGCGTGCCTTCAGGGAAAATCACCGGGATGGTACCTTCGGTTTTGCATCGCTTGGCCATGGCCGTCACGATTCGCACGGCCTGGAGAGCGTCGCCCTTCCGTCTGACCAGACAATGCCCCGATGTGCGCAGGAGCAGCGAAATGAGGGGTATCCCCCATGCGAGTTCCTGTTTCGCGACAAAACGGGACCTCGTTCCCGAAGGCAATATATGCATTATTATTGGAATGTCTAGAAGGCTCTGATGATTGGAAACGACGAGATAGCGCTTCGGGAGCCTTCCCTCCAGGCGATTCTCCAGACGAACCTTGAATCCCCTATAGGCGAAAAACATCGAAAAGATGATCTCTATCGCCTTGTCCTCATAGAGCTGAGTCTTCCGTTTGGCCATGGTTTTGGAGCCAAAGATGCGAAATGAGAGCAGGATGATTTCCCATGAGGCAAACGCGGTCAATATGCAAGCGACGATAATTATATTCACTATGGTTTCTCTGGATACAGGCTAATTCGTTATCCTATTTAATCAGAATGCGCGGAGGGAGTCAATTGCAGTCTTGACATACTCGGCCCTCTCTGGTAGTTTTCCTAGTCGAATTAACTGACAATACCGGTTCGTTATGAATCGAGCATCATCCCGGGAGGACTCCCTTTGAGCACGAAGAATCTGTCCGCTGAAAAGAGAATGCGACAGGACGAAAAACGCCGCATAAAGAACAAGGGTGTGAAAAGCGCCATCCGCACCGCTGCCAAGAAGGTTGTTACCGCTTCAGAGAAAAAAGATACGACAGCCGCGAAAGAAGCGCTTCTTGAAATGATCAAGCGCATCGACACCGCCGCCGGCAAGGGCATCGTGAAGAAAAACACTGCGGCTCGCAAGAAGTCCAGGATGCAGAAGCTCGTCAACAGACTCGGTGCCTGAACCAACGCGCTGCTGAACATTTCGGGAAATTCTTCAGTCGGTGCAATGCATCGCTGGTATTTTGGATCATTGGAGTAGAAGCAAAATGGCTGAAAAACTTACCAAGGCCGAGTTGATCGATGCGCTCTACGCTACCCTTTCTCCTTCGAGCAAGACCACTCGAAAAGAGATACATGAGCTTATCGATGGACTTTTTTCGGAGATAAAAGGAGCTATTCTCAGTGGCAGAACCGTGGAGCTGCGCGGTTTTGGCACTTTTGAAGTCAAGCTTCGGAAAGGCAGGACCAAGGCCAGGAATCCGAAAACCGGTGAAATCGTATCGGTTCAGGACCATGGCGTGGCCGGGTTCAGACCTGGTCGCGAACTCAAGAAGTCCGCATGGGAGATGGATGCCGCCATCATCTCCAGAACGTTTAAAAAACCCTAAAACCACGGCGAAAAGACTCCATAGACCAGAACGGGAACATGAGTAATTGGGCTATTAAGGCAAAAAAGGCGAAAACCGCGATGTTTTCGCCTTTTTTAAATTGACAGCTCCATTCAGCCATGCAACTATTTTTCGCATGTCAACAAAACGTAAAAAAAAACCGCTTCTGCATTCGACCGAATTGAGCGCCCACATAAAAATGGAAGGTGATCTGATAACGGACAACAGTCTCCTTATAAAGGGCAGCTACTCAGGATCCATCGCTTCTTCCTCGCATATCACTATCGACAAGGAAGCGATCGTCGAATCATGCAGGCTTGCGGCCAAGTCGTTGTCCATCTCCGGCAGGTTCAGCGGCGAAATCAAGGCGGAGACCTTCGTGGAGATCTGCGACATGGCAAGAGTCAGCGCCGTCATTGAGACGCCCAACATCAGCATCGCCGAAACCTCGCACTTCGAGGGGCGGATTCGAATGCCCGGAATCGGCGATTGACAGATCGGACCGTGAATACTATAGTAGACGTGACAGTTCGGCTCTGCCTGACCGATAAAAAATTGGGTAGGTGCCATTCCCGGCGCCGGGTGTTCCGATGCCGGAATTCACTGCTTACATGAATCCATAGACAAACAATGAACAGATGAACGGCCTGACAGCCCTGTCAGGCACGTGCGATATGTGCTTACAACGGAGTTTTTGATGGCAATTTTCGGAAAAACTCGTATACATGAAAATCAAAAGAAGGATCAGATGGAAGAAACGGAAACTGAACCCACCATTCAGAACCCCGACCAGGCCCCTTCCCTTTTTGGGGAAACAGAAACGGTGACTCCAGCCTCGCAGACCGAAGCACCAGCCAGGGAAATCACAGGCGGCCAGCCTTCCGCGGGCAAGGGCACGAAAAAGATCAAACTCAGGCGCAAGCCTGTTCAAGCGGCGGGATTCCCCCATGGGAACGACTCCGCCGCGCATCAGACCTACGAGCAGGGACAATCCGCTGACGTTTCATCGCAGGCTTCGGCCTTCGCGCAGGCTTCCCCCTCCATCTCCCCCGAAATGGAAGGCGTCAATCCAACCATAGACGTGGCTACGGCGGCCGCTCTCGAACGCGAGACGAGAAACGGATTCGTGCGCAAGCAGGAGTCTTTCGACAGGCTTATCAATGAAAGACAGCATGAGAACGGGAAACAGGAACATACGGATTCGAGGGCCCGGCTGCTTATCAACGACTTGTCGAAAATGGGCATCAAGGAGCTGAGGGATCTCGGCTCGAAATACGGCATCAACCACGACGAGCTCATCGCCCTCAGGAAACAGGAGCTGATTTTCTACATCCTGAAATCCCATACCGACAAGGGCGGCATCATCTATGCCTATGGCTCCCTCGAGATTCTTCCCGATGGCTATGGCTTTCTCCGCTCCCCACAGAATTCTTACCTTTCAGGCACCGACGATATCTACATTTCCCCTTCCCAGATACGCCTTTTCAACCTGAAAACCGGCGACACCGTCTACGGCCAGATCAGGAGCCCCAAGGAAGGAGAGCGCTTCTTCGCCATGCTCCGCATAGAGCTCGTCAACTTCGACGAACCTGCCGTGGCGCAGAACAGGATTCCCTTCGAGAACCTCACGCCGCTCTATCCAAACCATAAACTCGATCTCGAGACCACCTCCGAAGAGCTCTCCACGCGCATCATCAACCTCTTCTGCCCGATAGGAAAAGGCCAGCGCGCGCTCATCGTGTCGCCGCCGAAGACCGGAAAAACCGTGCTGCTCCAGAAAATCGCCAACGCGATCACGACGAACCATCCGGAGGTCTACCTCATCGTCCTCCTCATCGACGAACGTCCCGAGGAAGTCACCGACATGGAGCGCTCGGTGCAGGCCGAGGTCATATCGTCGACTTTCGACGAGCAGGCCACGCGCCACGTGCAGGTGGCCGAAATGGTGCTGGAAAAAGCCAAGCGGCTGGTGGAACACGGACGCGACGTGGTCATCCTCCTCGATTCCATCACTCGACTCGCCCGCGCCTACAACCAGACCGTGCCCACCTCGGGCAAGATACTGTCGGGAGGCGTCGACTCCAACGCCCTGCATAAGCCGAAGCGTTTCTTCGGCGCGGCGCGCAACATCGAGCAGGGCGGCTCCCTCACCATCATAGCCACGGCGCTTATAGACACCGGAAGCCGCATGGACGAGGTAATCTTCGAGGAATTCAAGGGCACCGGCAACATGGAGATCAACCTGGACAGGCGCCTTTCCGACAAAAGGCTGTTCCCGGCCATCAACATCAAGAAATCCGGCACCAGGAAGGAAGAAATCCTCCTCACCGACGAGGAACTCCAGAAAATCTGGGTGCTCCGCAGGGTCATCAACCCGATGGACGACTCGGACATCATCGAGCTCCTGATTGACAGAATGACGAAAACCAAGAATAATGAGGCCTTCCTGAAATCGATGAGCGGTCCCTCTTACTCAAGCGGCGACTGATAGACGTTTCGGTTTTTTGGGAGTATAGTAGTCCGGCAATATTCAATCGCCGTCACAATGGCCGGTTTTCAGGCATTGTTAGCCAGGCGACGCAGTGGAGGAACGATATGAAAGATGGAATTCACCCCAAGTACGAGAATGCAACCATCACTTGCGTCTGCGGCAATGTCATCGAGACCCGTTCGACGGTAAAGAGCATCCAAGTGGAAATTTGTTCCGCTTGCCACCCCTTCTTTACCGGAAAACAGAAGCTCGTAGACACCGCGGGACGCATCGAGCGCTTCAACCGCAAGTATGGTATCAAGGCCACCGAAGCGAAATAACGCTTCATCGGCTGATGAAAAAACCGCGCGTGGCCATGGGCCAGCGCGGTTTTTTTATGTCCAAAGGGGAGGCGTCCGGCTTTGCGCGGGTCGATCCCTGTCTTAGCTCAGCGGGGAAAAATCCACGGAAGCGAGCATGGCGTTCATCTTTCTCGCCGCCCTGCCTCGGTGGGAAATGAGGTTTTTCTCTTCGGGAGAAAGCTCGGCGACGGTCTTGCCCAGTTCGGGAAGGAATACGAGGGGGTCATAGCCGAATCCGCCCGAGCCCCTCGGCGTCTCGGCGAGGATGCCGGGACAGGTTTCCTGGACGCTCAGGAATCTGTCATCGCCATAGAGGAAAACAAGGCAGCAATAGAAAGCGCAGTTCCTGTCCGCGACGGCTTTCATCTTTGCGAGGAGAAGATCGTTGCGCTCGGCCGAAGAAAGCTTCGCTTGTCCATCGCCTGATCCGTATCGGGATGAATAGATGCCCGGAGCGCCGTCCAGGGCCGCCACGGAAAGCCCCGAATCGTCGGCCAAGGTCGGCATCCTCGCGAGTTCGTAGAGGGCTTGGGCCTTTATGAGCGAATTTTCGAAATAACTGCTGCCGTTTTCCTCGATATCCATCTCCGAATACCCCATGTCGGCGGGGCTTAACAGCCTGTGCGAAGGAAAAAGGGGAGCCAATTCCTCGATTTTATGTCGGTTGAATGTAGCGACTAGAATATCCATGAAACGAGAATACCCTGCCCATTCAATGCTCATCAAGCTTCCCGCGCAGCTGGGCCTTGAGGTAAAAGAGTCCCGAATCCACGGAGCCTTTGGGAATGCGCAGAATCTCGGCTATAACTCGGTTGGAGACAAGAAGATGGAATCGGGATTTCCTTTCGAGGAGGGCATCATAGCGCCGTCTGCACTGCGAAGAACTTCGCGCGAGCTTTTCCCGCTGTTCGGATCTGACGTTGTCGCCCCGCTGCTCCGCTTCTATCAGCCTCAGGCGAAGCCATAAAACGTTGATTCTTTCATTGATGCGAGAGAGGTATTGTCTCGAGGGCTCGAGCGACGATCTGGCCAGGTGGAGAATCGAGCATAACCACAGAACAGGCAGGCCGAGGCGTCTGGCTACCTTTTCCGTCATTTCATCGTCCATTTCCCAGGCGCATTTGATGACGAGATAGAGGAGACGTTTTTCCGCCGCGTCCATGCGGGCAAGAAAAAGCGAAGGCGCAAGGCCCCCGACAAATCTGCGCTCATCTTCCTCTATGGCTGACAAGGATTCCAGATCGCTTTCCATTCGCGTCAAAAGACAGGCGCCGGTTTCGCCGGCGATCTCGAGCACGCAGTCGACCATTTCCTTCTTCCTGAGCGAGCGCTGTACCGACTTCGCGAGATAGCGGACGCAGGAATCGATATATGCCTCCTTGCTTCCATCTATGGCTTCGCTTCGTTTTATGATGGATGTCAGCCGCCGCTGATAGCGAAGGAAGGCCTCGGCGGCCTCATCGCCCGATACGAATCCGAAACGTCGGGGATTGGAGAAGACTTTCATGACGAGGCCTATCATTATCAGGGATTCCGCCGCGCTCAATTCTTCCATGAAAGGAGCCAGGCTTGCCCCATCCAATTCCGTCGGATAGAGGGTCGAAAGAAGTCTTGTGGCCATTGTTGATTCCTCCACACCATCATGCATGCAGGAGGAATGCCAAAAGACTAGAAGGATTGAAGAATCTCAGGATATAAAGAAATTAATATTTATGATAAAAGAAATTAGTAAATTTAAAAACCGGCGCTTGATAATGCCGCCGGCAATCGAGAAAAAACAGGAAAAATGCGTTTGTTGCATTCCGTTACCTTTCCCCTGCTCCGGGAAGGCGGGTCCACGACGGCGAGCAAGGGAAAAGCGGAACCTATTTTTCGTCCTTGAAGTTTTCGAACACAGGTTCGAAGGCGCGTATGAGCGTTTCCATGACAGTATCGATCGTTCCCTGGATGGAGAGCCCCGAAGCGAGCCTATGGCCGCCCCCACCGAAGCGAGCCGCTATTTCGGCAACATTGACTCTCTCCCGGGAGCGGAAGCCGACGGTGCACTGCTTTTCGGCTTCCTGTTTCACCACGAAACAGACCTCGCAGGTCGCGACGCTCATCATCAGCTGGTAGAGTATGTCCGAGTCCCTGCTGGCGAGGCCGAAACGCTGCTGGTCGTCGAGATTCACATAGGAAACCAGGAGTTTGCCTTCATAATGGGATTCGATGCGCGAAAGCATTTCTCCCAGAAGTTTCCTGGAGAAGATGGTTTTACCGCCGTTGATCTCCATGAAAGTGCGCTTTGGCGAAGCCCCAGCGCGGACGAGGCGGGCGGCGACATCGAAGGTCGCGCTTCCCCTCTCGTCGAGATGGCGGAAAAAGCCGGTGTCGGTACAGAGCCCAAAAAACAAAAGGTCGGCTTCTTCCTTCGTGGGCTGATGTCCCATGGCCTCCATGAGGAGAAATACCATGGCGGTGACCGCCGAGGCGCTGTGGTCGAGATAATCGGATTCGCCGGGGATTTCGCCCGAGGCATGGTGATCGATGAAGGCGATCGGCACCTTAGGCATGGTTTCGCCCACCGAACCGATGCGGGACATGGAGGAACAGTCGAGGACAAGGGCAGCGGCTCTTTCGTAGTCGCGCTCCGGCGGGGCTTCGTTCTTGAATTTATGCTCGTACTGGAGAATTTCCGAACGCGTGAAAGGTCCCGAAGACAGGACATGCACGCGTTTCCCCAGGCTCTTGAGGAAGGATGCGAGGGCTAGCTGGGATCCGATGCAGTCTCCATCGGGTTCGCGATGGCCTAGGACATAGAAGCAATCATGGTTTTCAATAAACCATATAATCCCTTGAGGGACTTCTTTCATACATTATTTTCCTTTCCGCCATTCAATGCGTTCATAAGGTAGCAAGTAAAATCGCCTTTATCGCGTGCTTCCGGTTCTCGGCCTGCTCGAAAACCCTCGATCGGGGACCCTCAAAGAGATCGAAGGAGACTTCCTTGCCCTTGACGGCAGGCAGGCAATGAAGAAAAATGCTGCGCGGATCGCCGGTGCAATCCATAAGCTTCGAATCTACCGTATAGGGTTGAAGGATAGCCTCTCTATCGACCGCGAGCGCTTCCTCCCCCATCGAAGTCCAGACATCGGTATAAACAGCCAAGGCGCCGCGAACGCCTTCTTCCTTGCTTTCGGTAATCTCCAGGGCGGCATCGGACTCGCTCGCGAAGGTCCGGCATATATCCTTCAGCTCGGAATCGGGCCAGAGCGCCTTCGGAGCGACAATCGAAAGATGGGCGCCCATCTTGGAACAAATTACCATGAGTGACCGAGCGACATTATTGCGACCGTCGCCGACAAAAGCAAGCTTCTTGCCCTTGAAATTGCCGAACTCCTGTTCAAGCGTGAAAAAATCCGCGAGAACCTGGGTCGGATGGAAGGAATCCGTCAGTCCGTTGTATACCGGCACCCCGGAATATTTGGCGAGGGTCTCGACATCGGCCTGCCTGAACCCGCGGAATTCGATGGCATCGAACATCCTGCCCAGGACGCGCGCCGTATCTTCGATGGATTCCTTGGCTCCCAGCTGGAGGTCCTCCTTCGAAAGGAATACGGGATGTCCGCCCTCTTCCCCGAAGGCCGTCTCGAAGGCAGCCCTGGTCCTCGTGGATCGTTTTTCGAAGATCAGGGCGAGGGATTTCCCCCTGAAACGTTGACGGATCACGGATTTCTCGGACTCGGCCTTGACCTTTTTCGTAAGCTCGAGAAAGTATCTTATTTCATCCGGCGTAAAATTAATCCAGGTAAGAAGGGAACGACCTTTCAGGGACTTGGGATTCATGTTTTTCCCTCCCGGGGAAGGGCATCATCCTATATCATCGTCCTCGCCTTGGTCAAGTTTTGGCATTTCCGGACTTTACTCCGGAAGGCCGGCCATGGAATACTTCCGCCGTGGCAAAACAGACTCCAACCGAAAACGTCGCCTTGCGAAATCGCGTTTCCCAAATCCGGGAAATCCTGGTTCCGCTCTGGCCCGACGCGAAACCCCTTCTCGAGTATTCTTCCTGTTTCGAACTTCTTTGCGCCGTCGTGCTGAGCGCGCAATGTACCGATGACCAGGTGAACGCCGTGACGCCCGCGCTCTTCGGCAGATATCCCGACGCCTTCGCGCTCGCCGCCGCCGAACCCGAGGATGTAGAACCCTTCATACATTCGGTAGGTTTTTTCAGGACAAAAGCGAGACATCTCGTGCTCGCGGCGCGCATCCTGGTCGCCGAGTTCGGCGGGAAAGTACCAGCAAAGATGGAAGAGCTGCTTCGCCTGCCGGGCGTGGGCAGGAAAACGGCCAACCTCGTGTCGTCAGCCTGCTTCGGTTCGCCAGGCATCATCGTGGATACCCATGTGATGCGTGTGGCTTTCAGGCTGGGGCTCAGCGCAAAAAAAGACCCTGAATACATCGAAGACATCATCCGCGCGAATCTCGGCGAAGAATGCCATACTTCCTTCTCCCATGCCCTCAATAGACATGGCAAGTTCGTCTGCACCGCGCGATCGCCGGCCTGCCTTCGTGGAAAGGATCTCTGCCCCCTGGAAGCCATCTGCCCGAAACACGGTCTATAAAAAAGGGGCCGCCGGAAATCGCTTCCCGGGCAGCCCCTTTTTTAACATCGACGCCTCGACTCGAGGCAGAATCCCGATGTTCCTTCCTTTCCGCTATTACTTCGCCAAAGGTTTCCTGTTTTCCCAAGCGCTCTTCAGGGCGGCGAGATAGGGGCCATGGGCATCGTTCAGGCTCATCGTGGCGCCGGTTCGCACGTCGACGAGCATGGCCTTCTCCGCCTCATTGAGGAGGGCGACCTTGGCCATATCCTTCTCAACCTTCGTCTCGGGATTGAGGGGGCGGCCGTTCACGTCGCTGAAGTACCTGGCAAACCATGCATTGATCTCGTCCACCGTCTTTCCGACAAAGAGTTTCTCGTAGACATCCATCTGGTGATACCAGTCGTTTCTCGGATTCATGCCGTAGTCATCGCCGCGGTCGCGCTTGGTCTTCCAGCCGTTTATGTCAGCCGCCACCGCATCGACGGTCGTGGGAGCCTTCCCCGCCACTTTTTCCGTCTTGTGGTCGGTGAAGTTGGGCTCGGGACTCCCGGGCCAGCCGGCGAAATGGGGCATTGAAGCGCCGTCGTAGTTGGGCGTGCTGACTTCGAGGGCGTCGAATTCGCAGTCCACGACTTTCCCCGCCGCGTCGAAGATGACGGAGGAAAATACAAAATTGAAACTGTATACCTGCGTTCCCGTGCTGTCCTTGCCCGGTCCGAGGCGGAAATTGGACGCGTGCCCAAGCCCGAGATACATACCCTGTGCCCCCACCGCGGTGAGCGCCAGCAGGGCGATCGCGAGTACAATCCCGATTCGCTTCTGCATAGAAAACTCCTGTTCAGGAAGATTTGCGGCCATTGGCCGCTGCCGATCATAATAAATCCGACTATGCAGTTTTGTAAATATTAAATTATCAATATTATTAGATATATAAATATTGGCATGAACCAAGAACGTCATTTCGGCAGGGACTGAAGCATGATGCCGCCGGCTGAACGTATAGAGGTATGGACATACCCATCGATCTCCCGAAGGAGCCAGGAAGCGATCCCGTGGCCGAGCTTGCCAGCAGCCAGTTCGGCATAGATTATCTCTTCCCCCTCCAGCGGATGGCCATAGCCAATATCCTGGACGCGATGGAAACGGAGGAGAGGGTGCGCCAACTCGTCCTTTTCCCGACGGGATTCGGCAAAAGCCTTTGCTTCCAGCTCCCTGCCCTTCTCGCTCCCGGCCCCAGCGTCGTCATCTATCCCCTTCTCGCGCTCATGAACGACCAGAAAAAAAGCCTGGAAAAGCGAAAGATTCCTTGTGCCGTCTTCAGAGGAGGCATGGAGGAAGGCGAGAGGAAGGCGCAATGCGAAGCCGTCAGCGACGGAAGCGCGAAAATCGTGATAACGAACCCCGAATGCTTGGCGACGCCGCGGCTACGGGAATTCCTGGCGGGCGCCCATATCTTCCATATGGCCATAGACGAGGCTCACTGCGTGAGCGAATGGGGAGAGACCTTCAGGCCGTCCTATCTGAAACTGGGCGAATGCATCGAGACAATCAAGCCCAAGGTCGTGAGCGCCTTCACCGCCACGGCCAGCCCCACCGTCGCCGAAGCCATCGCGCGCTATATCTTCGGCGCGGAAGTCTTTTCGCTGGTGACCGCCGATATAGATAAGCCCAATATTCGTTATTCGGTGGAGGCTACCCTCGCGCCCGTCCACACCCTCCTCCGGCTCGTTAGGGCCAAACCGAAACCGCTCATCGTTTTCGACCAATCGCGCAACGGAGTGAGAAGAACCTGCGAAATCATCAGGGACAACACCAATATCGATACAAGGTTCTATCACGCGGGCCTGACGAGGGAGGAAAAAAACGCGACGGAAACCTGGTTCATGGAGAGCGCCGATGGCGTGCTGGCCGCCACATGCGCCTACGGAATGGGGGTGGATAAGCGAAACATAAGGACGGTCATCCATTATTCGGAACCCCCGTCGGTGGAAGCCTACATCCAGGAGGCTGGAAGAGGCGGGCGCGACGGCCAGACGGCTGAAGCCATCCTGATTCATTCCACGAGCTCCGGCGGGAAAGCAAGAGCCCGGGAGTCAAAAAACGGAGCCCAGGACGCCGAGGAAGAGGAGAGGAACAGGTTGAGGACGATTCGCCAAAACGCTTTTCTTGAGTATGCCTCGGCGCGGAGCTGTCGACGGGCCTTTCTGCATAGACTCATGGGTTCCGAACTCTCCTCGCCCTGTTCGGGATGCGACATCTGCGACGGATCGGCGGAGGCCCTGCCTGAAGGTCTTGGCGAAATCCTGGATTTTTTCGGACGCAATCGCGGGCGCTTCACTCTTAGGCAGAGCGTTAAGCTTCTCTGCCAGCCCACGATCGCCAGCCTCGGCCGCGTAAGCCCGGAGTTCCAATTCCAGCCGGATGACCGCGAAAAACGCGACATCGACGAGCTGGCGATGCGCTCATTTCTCGCCAGCCCGCCCACATGCGCCGAAGCGGGTTCTCTTTCGGGATGGCAGGAACGGGAAGCCCTGGCCCTTCTCAGGGAGACCATGAGCATGGGTATCCTGAAATCGGGCAGCGGTATTCTGAGGAAGAACAAGCTCTATCTGGATAAGGCGAATGCGAAGAAGGTTTTATAGATAAAAACGGCTTGAAGTGTAGCGATTTTCACCATATCATGTATCATAAGGATACAGATGGAGCGGAATATGATCCAATACAGGAACCTCGACGATTGCAATAGTTACGCGGCTTTGGCGAGCCTGCCCAAGGTCGACGTCTCCCGGGCGCTCACGCCGGAACGCGTGGCGGCGTACACGGCGCAGATGCCCGAGGGCTTTACGTTCTGCTACGCCGCCGCCCCCGTGAACGAAGCGCTGATAGACGCCATGCAGAGGCTCGCGGACGTTCAGGAACTCGTTGAAAAATACAAGGCCCTTGTCAGCGGCGAGGTCATGAATACCGGCGAGAAGAGAATGGTCCTCCACCATCTGGCGAGGGGACAGCTCGGCCGGGCCGTCGTCTCCGGGAGGACAGGACATCCGCGGCTTCTACGAAGCCGAACGCGGGAAGATAGCCGATTTCGCGAAGGCCGTGCATTCGGGAAAGATCTTGGGCTCGACGGGCAAGCCCTTCGCGACGGCCGTGCAGATAGGCATCGGCGGATCGGATCTCGGCCCCCGCGCCTCCTATATGGCGCTCGAACGCTGGGCCGCGGCGGAGCGCCGGCTGAAGATGCGCGCGCGCTTCATCTCGAACGTGGACCCCGACGACGCGGACCAGGTGCTGCGGGGCCTCGACCTCGAGACCACTCTCTTCATCCTCGTGTCCAAGAGCGGAACCACGCAGGAAACGCTCGCGAACGAGACGCTGGTGCGCAACCGCCTCGAATCCGCAGGCCTCGACGGCTCCAGGCATCTGGTGGCGGTGACGAGCAGGACGAGCCCTCTGGCCCAGAATCCCGGCTACATCGCCAGCTTCTTCATCGACGATTTCATCGGAGGACGCTATTCGACATCGAGCGCAGTCGGGGGCGTCGTCCTCTCCCTCGCCTTCGGTCCCGAAACCTTCGCCGAGTTCCTGGAGGGAGCCCACGCGGTGGATCGGGCCGCCATGGAGCCGAACATACGCAAGAACGCCACGTTGCTCGACGCCATGATCGGGCTCTACGAAAGGAATGTCCTGGGCATGCCCTTCACCGCCGTCCTGCCTTACGCGGAGGCCCTGTCGCGCTTTCCCGCCCATCTCCAGCAGCTGGACATGGAATCGAACGGCAAGTCAGTCAACCGCGAAGGCAAGCCCATCGCGTATTCCACCGGCCCCGTCGTCTTCGGCGAACCGGGCACGAACGGCCAGCATTCGTTCTACCAGCTCCTGCACCAGGGGACGGACAGGGTGCCGCTCCAGTTCATCGGATTCACCGAAAACCAGCATTCCGACGATGTGCTCTCGATGGGCACTTCGTCTAGGCAGAAACTCGTCGCCAATCTCCTCGCGCAGATCGTCGCCTTCGCGCGCGGCAAGGAAGACCAGAACCCCAACAAGCGCTTCGCCGGAGGCCGGCCGTCGACCCTGCTCCTGGGGGCAGGCTGGGACCGAAACAGCTCGGAGCCCTCTTCGCTCATTTCGAGAACAAGGTGATGTTCCAGGGATTCGCGTGGAACATCAACTCATTCGACCAGGAGGGGGTGCAGCTGGGCAAGCTGCTGGCCAACAAGATGCTCTCGATCATGCAGGGCGAAAAGACCGACGAGGCTGTCCTGAGCGCCATGGCGAAGATGGCCGGATTCCTCGAATGAGCGGCGGAACCGGCGGCGTCGCCGCGACGGAGACTAGGACATCCAAAGCCGCCGCGACGCCGCTCATCGCCTTCACCGGCGGGGGTACGGGAGGACATATCTACCCGGGCCTCGCCGTCATCCAGGCGCTGAGGGCCAAAGGCTTCGGCGGGCGCATCGTCTGGATAGGCTCGCGAAAAGACCTGGACCGCAACATCGTCGAGAAGGAAGGCATAGAATATTTCGCCATTCCCTCGGGCAAACTTCGCCGCTCCCTCACGCTGAAGAACCTGGCCGACGCGTTCCGCGTCGCCGCGGGCTTCGTCGCATCGAGACGACTCCTCGCCTCGCTCAAGCCGGCCCTCCTCTTTTCCAAGGGTGGTTACGTGAGCGTTCCTCCCTGCCGCGCGGCGGCATCGCTGGGAATTCCCTACTTCACCCACGAATCGGACACGAGCCCCGGACTCGCCACGCGGCTCAACGCGGGCAAGGCCGCGAAAATACTCTTGAGCTGGCCGAAGACAGCCTCCATGCTCGGCGCGGCGCTGCGGGACAGGATCGCCATCGTGGGCAACCCCGTCAGGCCCAGCCTTTTCCTCGGCGACGCCGAAAAAGGCAGGAAAATTCTCGGCGCTCCCGACGGCCTTCCGATCGTCTTCTTCGTCGGCGGCAGCCAGGGTTCGCGCCAGGTCAACGAAATCGTGCGGGCGATCAGGCCCAAGCTCGAAGGAAAAGCATTCATCGCCCATCAGACGGGCAAGGATCTTTTCGATCCGGCCGCCAATGCCCAAAAGCCGGGATGCTATACCGCCCTGCCCTATATCGGCGAGGAAATGAGCGACATCCTGGCGGCTTCCACGATCGTGGCGGGCAGAGCCGGCGCCGGAACGGTCTGGGAATCGGCGGCTCTCGGCAAGCCCATGGTCTTGATCCCCCTCGCGGGCGCGGGAACGCGCGGAGACCAGGTGGAGAACGCCGAGATGGCCGAAAAGGCCGGGGCGGGTATCTGTCTCGGTAGCGGAAAGGCTTCGCCGGAAAACACGCTCGCGGCCATCCTGGGCTATCTGGAAAATCCATCGGCCAGCGATGGAGCCAGGAAAGCGGGCCTCGCTCTCGCCAGCGTAAAAGGCGAAGACGGCGCTTCGGCGCTCTCGGCGGACTACATCGCCGATCTCATCATTGAACAAGTAAACAAAGCGCCAGGAGGAACTCTATGAGCACCATGGACTGGATATTCACGGGCATCATCATCATTCTCGCCGCGCGCTGTTTCGTTCGCGGCTTCGTCCAGGAAGTTCTTTCGGTGGCGTCCTACGCGGTAGGCCTTTTCGCCGGATTGCTTTTCTCCAATACGGTCATAGAATTCGCCGCCAAGAAGCTGGGGACGGGAGCCTTGCCTCCCAGCGTTCAGTATGTCATCGCCTTCATAATCTGCTTCGTTCTGGGATTCCTCATCATGAAGCTCATCGAAAAACTCATCCGGGAAGGGCTAGAGGCGGCCAACCTCGACATCTTCGACAGAGTGCTCGGCCTCGTACTCGGGATCGCCGAAGGACTGGCCATCGTGGCGCTCGTCCTCGTCGTCATGGAAATCCAGCCTTTCTTCGACGTCAAGACAGCCCTGGCCAACTCGTTTTTCGCCAGCACCATGCTTCCCATCATAGGGCCCGCGATAAACGAAACCTTGAAGCCCGCCCTTGAGGGAACGGGCAAATCCTTGAACCTGCAGAATCTCTTCAAGCCAAAGAAGTAGCTATGTACGAGAATTTACTTGCCCAGGAAGCGACGGCAGCCTCTCTCATCGGCGATATAGGAAGCGGTTCCCTGCCGCCGGCCCTGTTGTTTTCGGGACCTCCGGCTTCCGGCAAGCTTACCGCGGCTCTGGAGACGGCCAGAGTCCTTTCCTGCACGAGGCAAGGCGCCTGGAACTGCGCTTGTCCCGATTGCGCGAGGCATCGGCAGCTCATCCACGGCGACCTCCTTCTCTTCGGGAAACGCAGCTTTCCCGAGGAAATCCTGGTGGCTAAGGAATTTTTCCTCCGTCGCCCCGGCCAGCCCTCCGCCTACTTTTTCCTGCGTTCGATCCGGAAACTGCTCGCCCGCTTCAACCCCGCGCTGTGGAGCGGCGAGGAAACGAGGCTGGGAAAAGCCGCGAGCCTCCTCCAGTCGATCGAGGAATCCATGGACCTCATCGATCCCGAGGCGCTGGCCCCCGACAACCTGCGCGAAGGCATCCCGCCTTCCGTCGCCAAAGCCGTGGACTCCGCCTATGCCGACGCCCTGGCCCTCGAAGTCTTCGCGCCCGAAGCCCCGGGCGTCTTCATGATCCGCAATATGGCGGTCTGGGCCCAGCTGGCCCCCGCCGGGAACTGCAAGACTATCATCATAGAAAACGCCGACAGGATGCAGGACTCGGCCAGGAACGCCATGCTGAAAATACTGGAAGAACCGCCGAAAACGGTTCGCTTCATCCTGCTCACGAGCCGACGGGCTTCCATGATGGCCACCATCCTCTCGCGTTCGCGGCTCTATTCCTTCGCTCCGCGCGATCAGGCGGCTACCGAGCTCATTCTCTCCAGGGTCTTCAAATCGAACGAGATGACGCCCAGCCTCCAAGCCTACTTCGAATCCCGCATCCCCTTCCCTCCCGCTCTGGCGAAACTCCACGCGGAACGTTTCACCGGCAGGATACTGCTCGACCTGGGCGATAAAATCCCCATCGACGGCCCTTACGGCCGCCTCCTCGCGTCCGACGCGGGCAAGTCGGGAAAATCCATGCCGGAGCTTCTGGAAGAGCTTGGCGAGGCAACAGGAGGGTTCGGGGCCAAGGACAAGACGATGGCCGGCTCCTTCAACCACTTCATACGCGCCCTGCTTTCGGTTTTTTCAGGATTGCTGAGGGAATCGGCGGGGGAGCCGGCCATCGTCGCGGCGATAGACCGCTGGTCGCGGCTCGCCCGCGAGGCCGCGATCCAGTACGGCTCGCTGAACCGGAGCCCTGACCTGCTAATCAAAGTGCTCGCCACATCATTCGGAGACGATCTATGAGATCCTCATTCCTGGGAAAGGCCCTGTCGCGGGCGGACAAGCTGACAAACGACCAGCTTCGGTCCCTGTTCAATGAACTCGTGCTGTCGAACGACAGGCTGGAAGCCGCCCTCCAGTCGATGTTCGACGGTATCGTCGTCTGCAGCCTGAACCATGAGCCCGTGCTCATCAACAAATCAGCCGAAAGGATTCTCCGCATCCAGGGCGGATGGGGAGGAAGCCCCTTCTGGATGGCGATCGCCGACGAGGAACTCAAGGATTTCTTCTATAAAGCGCTGACCTCGGAGGAGACGATCCTGGGACGCGAGTTCGCCCTCCAGAGTTCAGGAGGAACGCGCATCATAGCGATCAGCCTCTCGGCCCTGCTCGCCGAAGACAGGATAGCAGGCACCATCATCCACATCGAGGACATCACCGAAAAGCGAAAGAAGGAAACCCAGCTCCGAAGGGCCGAGAGCCTCGCCGCGCTGACGACGCTGGCCGCCGGCGTGGCTCATGAGATCAACAATCCACTGGGTTCCATTTCCATAAGGATCCAGCTTCTCGAAAAGCTGCTGAAGGCCGAGAATACGGATAAAGCCGCGATCAAGAAGCATCTCAATGTCGTAAAAGAGGAAATGGACAGGCTCAAGCACATAGTCGTGGATTTTCTTTTCGCCGTCAGGCCGATGGATATACAGCTCATGAGCGAAAACCCGGCCCAGATCGTCGAGGAAATCGCCGATCTCATCCAGCCCGAGGCCGACAGAAAAGGAATCAATGTCGAAGTGTCGATCGGCGACGATCTGCCGCGCGTTCTCATGGACAAACGCCATATAAAGCAGGCGCTTCTCAATCTTATCCAGAACGCGATGGCCGCCATGCCCGAGGGGGGAAACCTGGGCATAGCGGTGGCGGCTACCAATGACGAGTTGACGATTTCCGTCTCCGACACGGGCACCGGCATTCCCGAGGATATGCTCACGAAGATTTTCGAGCCGTATTTCACGACGAAAAAGAGCGGGACCGGCCTCGGTCTCACCATCACGTTCAAGATCATCAAGGAACATTCCGGGGATATCAGCCTCGAATCCAAGGAAGGGAAAGGATCCACGTTCACCATCCATCTTCCCGTTCCTCAAAAAGAGAAGAAATCGCTTCCCCAATGGCAGGATTCGGCGGCTATCGCCGGATCACAGGCGGAGGACTAGATGCAGTTCACCATTCTCATCGTCGACGACGAAAAGAACATACGCGACGGTCTCGCCGAGGCTTTCGGCATGGAGGGCTACGCCCCGTTGACCGCATCGGACGGCCAGGAGGCGATGCAGCTCCTCGAGGAACAGTATATCGATCTCGTGATTACCGATCTGAAAATGCCGAAAGTCTCCGGCATGGAGCTTCTCCAGCATATCAAGCGCCGCTGGCAGAACGTCCCCGTCATCATCATCACGGCCCACGGCGACATATCGGAAGCCGTTTCGGCGATGCAGTTCGGCGCCCTGGAATTCATCACGAAACCCCTCGATCTCGAACATCTCCTGAAACTCACGAAAAACGCCCTGGAAATCAGGGAACTCTCAATCAAGAACCAGGAGCTGCGCGAGGAGGTCCTCGCCCAGCAGCGCATCAGCTCGATAATCGGCAAGAGTCCGGCCATGCGGAAAATCTTCGATCTCATCCGCAAGGTGGCGCCTACGAGGGCGAGCGTCCTCATAACGGGAGAGTCCGGCGTCGGCAAGGAGCTGATAGCCGACGCGCTCCACAATCTTTCTCCGCGCAGGGACAAGCCGCTGATAAAAGTGCATTGCGCGGCGCTGGCCGAAAGCCTTCTGGAGAGCGAGCTCTTCGGGCATGAAAAAGGGGCGTTCACGGGAGCGCAGACGCGGAAAAGAGGTCGGTTCGAGTTGGCCGACACCGGAAGCTTGTTCCTCGACGAGATTGGCGAGATAAACCAGAATGTCCAGATAAAGATCCTGCGGGTACTGCAGGACAGGAAATTCGAGAGGGTGGGCGGCGAATCCACGCTCGAAGTCGATGTGCGATTCATAGCGGCCACCAACAAGGACCTGAAGGACGAAATTACGGCAGGGCATTTCAGGGAAGACCTCTATTACAGGCTCAACGTCGTCAACATCCACGTCCCTCCCCTGCGGGAAAGGCGCGAGGACATTCCCCTCCTCGCCGCTACCTTCCTCCACGAATTCAGCCAGGAAAACGGCAAGAAAATCGAGGGATTCGATCCTCGGTCCAGGCAGGCGCTCTACGCCTACGATTGGCCGGGCAATGTGCGCGAACTGCGCAACTGCATCGAGAGCGCCGTGGTGATGGCCTCGACGCAATTCATAACGGTGGACGATCTTCCTCCCGGACCGCGTTCCACCCAGGAAAAGAAGGAGCTGCATCTTCCCGCCTTCTGCACGCTCGAGGAGGCCGAAAAAATCATCATCGCCGAAACGCTCGCCATGCTGGGAGGCAACAAGACGAAGACCGCCGAAGTGCTGAAGATAGGGCGCAAGACTTTGTACCAGAAGATCGAGGAGTACGGAATCGCCACCGCCGAAAAGCAGGAGCAGGCGAAAGATTCCCCGAAGGACGAGGAAAAAAAATAAGGGAGCCTTCCGGCTCCCTTCGGTCGCTTCGCGTTTCGTCGCAGTCTCTCAGAATATGCCCTTCCGGCGGCTTGTGAGCTTGGCCCTGAGCCTGATGATCGCTTTTGTATGCAGCTGGCTAATCCGCGATTCGGTGACATCCAGTATCCGGCCGATTTCCCGCAGCGTCAGATTCTCATAATAATAGAGCACGAGAACCTTTTTCTCCTTTTCCGGAAGCTCGGTGATCGCCTGTTTAATGACCCGCCTGATTTCTTCTTTTTCGACGGAGGAATCGGGGTTGAGACCTCTCGGCGATTCGATGCTCTCGCCGATGCACATCTTCTCGCTGTCGGTGCCGGAATTCCAGATGTCGTTGAGCGACAGGATGGCGGTGCTGGAAATCTTGCTCATGAGATGCGAGAATTCCGCTTCCCGAAGGTTCATGGAAGCGGCGATTTCCGAGTCCGAGGCGGGACGTCCGAGTCTCGCCTCCAGGATCATCACCGCCTGCTCGATTTCCTTGGCTTTCTGCCTCACCGAGCGCGGGACCCAATCCATCTCCCTCAGGTGATCGTACATCGCGCCCCTGATTCTGGTGACGGCATAGGTCTTGAACTTTACGTGTTTGGCCGTATCGAACTTATCGATGGCATCGAAGAGGCCGAAGACTCCGTATCCCACCAGGTCGTCGTATTCAACAGACGAAGGGAGGTTCGCGGCCACTTTTCCGGCCACGTATTTCACGAGCGGAGCGTATTGCTCGACAAGATGATCCCTGATCCTGGGGTCACGGCTGCTCTGGTATTGCTCCCAAAGCTCGCGCTCCATCGATTCGGCGGAGTTGTCGATGTCGCTGTTGCATAAATCTATCGAGTCCATGGCTGATCGGCCCTCCTGCTACAAAATGTATTTGCTTAAATCCTGCCTTTCGGCATAATCCTTGAATTTCCCGTCTACGTACGCGACATCGATCACGACATTCTGTCCGGCCATCGTGTCGGCTTCAAAAGATAGATCCTCGAGAAGCCGCTCCAGCACGGTATGGAGACGGCGGGCTCCGATGTTTTCGGTCTGCGTATTGGCGGCGGCCGCTATCTGGGCTATCCGCGCGATGGCGCCCTTCTCGAAGCTGATGTTCACCGACTCCGTCGAAAGAAGCTGGGCGTACTGGATGACCAGAGCGTTCTTGGGCTCGGTCAGTATCCTTTCGAAATCCCTGTCCGTAAGGGCGTCCAGTTCGACCCGGATGGGGAACCTGCCCTGGAGTTCGGGAATGAGGTCCTGGGGTTTGGAAACGGTGAAGGCTCCCGCCGCGATGAAGAGGATGTGCGTCGTGTCCACGGCGCCCCATTTCGTGTTGACGATGGTTCCCTCGACGATGGGTAGAAGGTCCCGCTGGACGCCTTCGCGCGAAACATCGATGCCCGAAGCGCCGCGGCCTTCCTTGTTGGCGACCTTGTCGAGCTCATCGATGAAGACGATACCGAAATCCTGGACGCGGCGCCTCGCTTCCTGGGCGGCCTTGTCGGGATCGACGAGTTTCTCCATTTCCTCGGCTTCGAGGATGGGGAGGGCTTCGGCCACGCTGACGCTCTTCTTCTTGCGTTTTCCGCCGAACATATTGCCTATGCTGCCCAGCGCGACGCCCATATCTTCCATCTGGGTTCCCGCGAAAAGTTCCATGGAAGGCGCCGCCGCGTTCACGGTGATTTCCAGCTCGCGGGAATCAAGCTTGCCCTCGCGCAGGAGTTTCCTGAATTTTTCGCGGGTCTCGTTCGGTGGAAGCGGCTGCACGAGCGTGGCCTGAGTGGAGCCTACCGGTTCCACCGAGTTGGACAAGCCGGGCAGGAGAAGATCGAGAAGACGTTCTTCGGCCCTCCTCTTCGCCTCGGCGGCCACTTCCACCTGCATCTCTTCCTTGACCATGGCCACGCCCGAAGCCATGAGGTCCCGTATCATGGATTCGACGTCGCGCCCGACATAGCCCACTTCGGTGAACTTCGTAGCTTCCACCTTGATGAAGGGAGCTCCGCAGAGTTTGGCCAGTCTCCTGGCGATTTCGGTCTTGCCGACGCCCGTCGGGCCCATCATGAGAATGTTTTTGGGGGCTATCTCGTCGCGCATTTCCTCGGACAGGCGCTGGCGCCGCATGCGGTTGCGCAGCGCGATGGCCACGCTTTTCTTGGCCTTCGTCTGGCCGATGATGTATTTATCGAGTTCTTCGACTATGGCCCGGGGGGTCAGCGCATCGAATCCAACCGCTGTCATATTTCCTCCACCATGATCTTGTCGTTCGTGTAGATGCAGATGCCCGAAGCGATCTGGAGGCTCCTGCGCGCGATATCAGCCGCGCCCATGAAGGCGTGGAGGGGCGTATCGGAGGGATCTCCCGCGGGAAGCTGGACACCCGCCAGTTTTTCCTCGAAGCTCTTCGACGCTTCCAGGTAAGCCATGGCCGCCGCGTAGGCGTAGGGGCCGCCCGATCCGATGGCCACGGCGTCCTCGGCCGGGTCCACGACGTCGCCCGTTCCCGAGAGGAGGAGGGATTTCTTGGAGTCGGCCACGAGGAGCATGGCTTCGAGCTTGCGGAGGATCCTGTCGGTTCTCCAATCCTTGGCCAATTCCACGGCCGCCCTCGTCAGGTCGCCGCCGTATTCCTGAATCTTCACCTCAAAATGTTCGAGCAGGGCGAATGCGTCGGCTGTGGCGCCGGCGAAACCGCAGAGGACTTTCCCCCCGTAGATCGTGCGCACTTTGCGGGCGTTGCTCTTCATGACCGTCTCGCCCAGGGTGACCTGACCGTCGCCCGCCATGGCGACATGGCCATTCTTTCTCACGACGAGCACCGTCGTCGAACGGAATTTCATTCTGTCGCTATCGGACATCTTATCGCTCCTTCGTTCCATGCGGATGCGCGAGCTCGTAAACCTTGCGCAGATGCTCCATATCGACGTGGGTGTAAACCTGCGTCGTCGATATGCTCGAATGTCCCAGCATCTCCTGGACAACCCTGATGTCGGCGCCTGCCGCGACGAGCTGGGTCGCGAAGCTGTGCCTGAAAGCGTGCGGCGAAACGATCTTCTTCATGTTCGAGGCCGCGCGCCGTTTTTCCACTATCTTCTCGATGCCCCGCACGGTGAGGGGGCCGCCCTTGACGTTGATGAAGGCGCGCCTGTGATCCGACGCGCGCAGTTTCGTCAGGCGCATGGCGCGCATGACAAGGTAATTGGCGAGGGCGGTCGATGCCATCCTGCCGAGGAAGACGACTCTCTCCTTGGAACCTTTGCCCAGGACGCGGATGATCCCTCTCGGAAAATCTATCTTCTCGATCGTCATGCCCGCTATTTCCGAGGCCCGGCATCCCGTGCTGTACAGGACTTCAAAAAGGGCCCTGTCGCGGGTTTCCGCGAAGCCCGTTCCGTCGATGGATTCGATGAGCTGAGCCATCTCGTCTTCGAACATGAACTTGGGCAAGGGCCTCGTCGCCGAAAGGTTCTCCACTTCACGCCCGGGATCGCTCGTCAGGCCGCCGAAGCGCATCCTGTATCGATAGAAACCCCTGATGGTCGAAAGCGCGCGGTTGACGCTCGAGGCGGCCTTGCCTTCCATCACCAGGGTACCCGCGAAGGATCGGATGTCGTGCGCCACCGCAGCGTCGATATCGGCGCCGGAGAGAAAGCTTTCGTACCGTTCCAGGTCGTCTCCATAGACGCGCAGGGTCCTCTCGGAAAGGCCGCGCACGGATTCGAGATAGGAAAGGTAGTCTTCGATCCTTTTATCCATCGATCATTCCTCCGGGCGCTCTTCGTCTTTGGCATGGAGATAGTCACACGAGGGATTGATGCAGCCCTTGTGGACGCCCGATACTTTGTCGGTCTTTTCGACCAGGAACCAGCCGCATTTGGGACAGAGCTTGTCGGTGGGCTTGTCATAGGACACGAAATCGCAGGTGGGATAGTTGGTGCAGCCATAGAAGGTCTTCCGCTTGCCCTTCAGGTTTTTCCGCTCGACGATGTCGCCGCCACATTTGGGGCATTTCGCGAGGGGAATAGACTTCGTGTTCTTGCAGGCGGGGAATCCGGAGCAGGCCAGGAAAAAGCCGAAACGCCCCAGCTTCTTCACCATGGGCTTTCCGCAGAGTTCGCAGACGATGTCCGTCGCCTCGTCCAGCTGTCCTTTCTTGCTCGTGAGCGTGGACATGACCTCGTCGAGCCTCTTCTTGAACGGGAAATAGAAATCCTTCATCACGGCGACCCAGTCGACTTTTTCCTCTTCCACCTGGTCGAGAAGTCTTTCCATGCTCGAAGTGAATCCCGTGCCGATGACATCGGGGAAATATTCGGAGAGGATCTCCGTTATCATCTTGCCGAGCAGGGTCGGGGCCAGCTGTTTCGTCTGGCGGGACACGTAATAGCGCTCGAGAAGGGTGCTGATCGTGGGCGCGTAGGTGGAAGGCCGGCCTATGCCCAGTTCCTCGAGCGCCTTGATGATGGAGGCGTCGTTGTAGCGCGCGGGCCCTTGGGTGAAATGCTGGGTGGCGTGGATCTTTTCGACGGGCAGGGACTGGCCGACTTCGAGGGCCAGGCTGTGGCTCGCTTTTTCTTCCTTGGAAGCGGCAAGCTTGATCACCTTGTAGAAGCCTTCTTCGACATAGGATGAAGCCGAGACTCTGAAAAGTCCTTCGCCGATGGCGATGTCCGCCGTCGTGATGTTCATAACGGCGGGGATCATCTGGGAAGCCACGAAGCGTTCCCATATCAGGGCATAGAGCCTCAGTTCGTCGCGCTGGAGGAAGCGCGCGATGTCGTCGGGTGCGAGATCGACCCTCGTCGGCCTGATGGCCTCATGAGCGTCCTGGGACTGTTTTCCGGCGCTGTAATGCTGAGCCTGGGGCGGCAGCTGTCCGGGGTGGAATTCCGCGATCCAGCGCCTGGCCTCGGCGAGGGCGTATTCTGAAATGCGCGTGGAGTCGGTCCTCATATAGGAAATGAGACCGGTGCGCTGAGCTCCCATGCTTATGCCTTCGTAGAGCTTCTGGGCTATCTGCATGGTCTTCTTGCTGGTGAAGCCGAGGCGGTTGGCGGCCGTCTGCTGCAGTGTGGAGGTCGTGAAGGGCGCCTTGGGCTTTATGACTTTTTCGCCGTTCCTGATATCGCTCACGACGGCGGGCTTGCCTTCGAGATCGCCGACGATCGCCTTGGCTTCTTCCTCTTTCGAGACCTGGAGCTTCTCGTTCTTATAGAGGACGAGGTCGGCCTTGATGGTCGAACGATGGGCCTTGAGGCCCGCTTCGATCGTCCAGTATTCTTCGGGGATGAAGGATTCGACTTCCTTTTCCCTGTCGCAGATGAGTTTGAGCGTCGCCGACTGGACGCGGCCGGCCGAAAGGCCGTTCTTCACTTTTTTCCAGAGCAGGGGGGAGAGGTTGTAGCCGACGAGCCTGTCGAGGACGCGACGAGCTTTCTGCGCGTCCACCTTGGTAAGGTCTATTTCCCTGGGGGCGTCGACCGCTTCCTTGATGGCGTTCTGCGTGATTTCGTTGAAGGTGATCCTCTTGATCCTGAGCCCAGGTTCCTTTTCCCCGATATATTTGCCGATCTGGTAGGCGATGGCCTCCCCTTCGCGGTCAGGGTCCGATGCCAGCATGACGGCTTCGGATTTCTTGGCTTCCTTGACGAGGCTCTTGAGCACCTCCGCCCTTCCCCTGATGGTCAGGTATTCGGGTTCGAAATTGTTGTCCACGTCGACGCCGATGCGCGATTTGGGGAGATCGATGAGGTGTCCCATGGAGGCGAGCACCTTGTATCTCGATCCCAGATATTTTTCGATGGTCTTGGCCTTGGCGGGGGATTCCACGATGATGAGGGTCTTTCCTTTTTCGGCTTTTTTCGCCCCCTTGGCCGAGGCGGACTTCTTGGACTTGGCTTTTTTGGCGGCGGTTTTCTTGGGCGCCGGCTTTTTCTTGGTCGGCGCTTCCGTCGATGCCTGCTCCGCCATGGGCTTCAGGTCGGTAAGGTCTGTATCTTTCGTCACTTTCGCCATAATTTTCAGTCTCCTACACGCTCGTGTTGTCGCCGCGCCGTCATTCCGCGTCCGCTCGCCGACCATTCCAGAAAAACGTCTTCAGCATTATTCACAATTACGGCGCCTTGGGAAGCCAAAGCGTCCCCGCCGGCGTTGCGCGTGCCGCCCACGCAGGCGCCGTGCACGAATACGTCGCGTCCTTCGGTCAACGCGTGGTCGGCGGTGATCAAGGCTCCCGAATTTCCCGGCGCCTCCACGACGACGCAGGACCGCGACATGCCCGCGATGATCCTGTTCCGCTCCGGAAACCGGTAGCGCTGTATCTCCGTGCCAGGCGGATATTCCGTGACGATGCCCCCGCCCGAATCCAGGATGGCCGAAGCCAGCGCCTTGTTCGAAGCCGGATAGATCGTCTCGATGCCGCCCGGAAGCACCGCGACCGTTTTTCCGCGGCCCTTCAGCGCCCCGCGATGGGCCGCCGCGTCGATCCCTCTCGCCAGGCCGGATACGACGCAGACCCCATTCGCCGATAAATCCGCCGCAAGCCCATAGGCGGCATGCAGCCCATTCCCCGTCGGAACTCTCGTTCCCACGATTCCCACCTCGGGGATTTCCGGATCGGGAAGTCTTCCCCTCAAATAAAGGCCGAAAGGCGGCCTGTAGACTTCCCTCAGCTGGGGCGGATAGACGGAATCGCCGATAGCCACGAACCGGATGCCCCTCGGCGCGAAAAAATCCCTGTCCCGAAGCGCCTTTTCCCAAAACAGGACCGGCTTCCAGCATTCGGGTTTCAGCGACCGCATGACGATGGACTGGACATCGCCCGCCCGCATCGACAACAGCCCCTCGCGCGAACCCGCCGCCGCGGCCACCAGGAGCTTTTCGTGGCTCCTCAGGAAATCCATCCTCGCGACGGCGAGCGCGAGGAGCGGATCCATGATGTCCGCGCCCAGCATTCCGTCCACTTCGTCATCGAACATGGCGTGGAACAGGGAGAGTCGCTGCGGATATCCCAGGTTTGCCCTTTTCATCCTCATCCTCCTATCCATAAACGCCGCCCGATGGCTTTCGCGCTTCCGTCCGCCCTTCAGTTTCTTGGAAAATACTCCTTGTGATAGCCCTGAAGCGCTTCCTCTTCGATGTGCGTATAAATCTGGGTCGTGGAGATGTCGGTGTGGCCGAGAAGCTCCTGCACCGTCCTCAGGTCGGCGCCGCCGGCCAGCAAGTGCGTCGCGAAGCTGTGCCTGAAGGTGTGGACCTTCGCCGAGACGCCCGACACGGCCCTGATCCCCGAAAACCTTTTCCAGATGCCTTTTCTCGATATGCCTTCGCCCTCCTGGTTGAGAAAAACGAGATTGGACTTCTTCCGCTTCTCCAGATGAGGCCTGGCTTCCTTTATGTATTTTTCCAGCCAGTAGTGGGCCTCGTCGCCGAAGGGCACGATCCGTTCCTTCTTCCTTTTCCCGAGGACGCGCAGGAGCCTTTCCTTCAGGAAGAGCCTGTCGAAGGACAGGTTCGACGCCTCGGAAATCCTCAATCCGCAGGAATAGATAAGCTCGAAAAGAGCCCTGTCCCTGATGCCGTTGGGCGTCGAAAGATCGATGCTCGCCAGGAATTTGTCCACTTCCTCGGGCTGGAGAACGTCGGGCAGGACCCGTTCCTGTCTCGGCGTCCTGATGAGAAGCGAGGGATCGTCGCCGCGAAGCCCCTCGAGCTTCATGAACTTGTAGATCGAATGGACGCTGGCCACGATCCTGGCCATGGTCGTCCTGGAAAGCCCTTTTTCATGCCTCCAGACCAGGAAGCAGAGCAGATCTTCGCCGGTGGCCGTCAAAGGCTCCTTCCCCTGCCCCGCAAGATATGCCTCCAGGTTGTCCAGTTCACGGAGGTAGGCTTCGGCGGTGAGCGCCGAGCGCTTGCGCACGAGCAGAAGATGAGCCCTGAAACGGGCCCCCAGCTGGGTCACGCTCTCGCTCCCATTCTCTCGGCTTTCTCCGCGCCGAATTTCTTGTCGCGCAGGATGGTGGGAATGTCGAGCTCGTCGCCGTCGGCGGCGTTTTCGAAGCCGAAACCCTTGCCGGAACTCTGGATGGTCTGGGTCATGAGGACGTAATCCTCGGGGGAAACGTAGTCGCTGGAAGGTTTGCGAATTTCCGTCCTGGCTCTCAGGATGGCCTTCTGAGCCTCGATTTCCTTGGGATCGGCGCGCCTCGGCCCGAATCCCGTGGCGATGACCGTCACCCTGACCTCGTCGTCGATCATGGGATCGGTGACGAAACCGGCGATGATATGAGCCTCTTCGGCCGCCTTTTCCGTGATGAAGTCGACGATTTCCTGGTATTCGACGAGGGAGAAATCCTCGCCGCCGGTGACGTTGACGAGCACGTTCCTGGCTCCCTCGATCCTGGCATCCTCGAGAAGGGGGTTGTTCACCGCCTTGCTGGCCGCGTCGGTGGCGCGATTCTCGCCCGTGCCGATTCCAATGCCCATGATGGCGTCGCCCTGTCCCTGCATCACGGTGCGTACGTCGGCGAAGTCGATGTTGATGTCGCCGGCCAGGGTGATGAGATCGGAGATGCCTTGCACGCCCTGCCTCAACACTTCGTCGGCCAGGAGGAAGGCCTGCTTGATGGGCGTTCGCTTGTCCACGACCTTCAGAAGGTTCTGGTTGGGAATGACGATGACGGTGTCAACGGCCTGGCGAAGCTTCTCGAGGCCTTCTTCGGCGATGCGGCCGACAACCTTGCCCTCGAAGGTGAAGGGTTTCGTGACTACCGCGACGGTCAGGGCGCCCATGTCCCTCGCCGTCTGGGCGATGATGGGGGCGGAGCCGGTGCCGGTGCCGCCGCCAAGGCCCGAGGTGACAAAGACCATGTCGGAGCCGCGCAGGGCCTGCTCGATCATCTCCCTGTCTTCCATGGCCGCCTTTTCGCCGATCTCGGGTTTTCCGCCGGCGCCGAGGCCCTTGGTGAGCTTCGTGCCGATGCCGAGCTTTATCTCGGCCTTGGAGCGGCCCAGATCCTGGAGGTCGGTGTTCACCGAGATGAACTGCACGTTCTTGAGCCCTCCCGCGATCATCCTGTTCACCGCGTTGGAGCCGCCGCCGCCCGAGCCAATTACTTTAATCACGGTCGGATTGACCGAACTGTCGTCATCGATGATTTCTATCGCCATTTTTCCCCTCCGTTGATCAGATGAATTTATCCTTGAGCCACGTGACTATTTTCCCCAGACTGGATGCCCTGGATTTTTCCTTATGCGCCGCCGATTGCCCGCGCGAAGGATCCATCGCGAGCTGATTGTCGGCTTCTATGAGCACAAGCCCCACGGCCGTAGCGAACATGGGATTCCTGTATTCGTTTTCCAGGCCGCCGATGGAAGGCAGCGTCCCAAGATGCACGGGCACCTGGAACACCGATTCGGCCAGCTCCTTGGTTCCCGCCATCAGGGCAGCCCCTCCGGTGAGGACGATCCCCGCCTTGATATCCTTGAGGAAACCTGCCTTATCCAGCTTCTCCTTGGCCATGAGGAAGATTTCTTCCATGCGGGGCTGGACGATGGCGCAGAGTTTTCTCCGCGGTATCTCCGTAGGTTCCCTTCCGCCGATGCCCGGCACGACGATGAGTTCGTCGGGGTCGATGGATTCGAGCCAGCAGGAGGCGGCTTCGCGCTTCAGGCGCTCGGCCGAGTCCATGAGAACGCTCAGCATTATCGAAATATCGTTGGTGACCTGCATGCCGCCAGCGGGAACGGCCGAGGTGTACCAGGGCTCGCCGTCGCGGAACACCATCAGATCCGTCGTTCCGCCGCCGATATCCATCAGGAGACAGCCGAGATCGCGTTCGTCGTCGGAAAGCACCGATCGCGCGGCGGCCAGGCTGCCGAGAATGCGGTGATCGGTCTTGTATCCGGCGCGATTCACGCATTTGACCATATTCTGGGTCGTCGTCACGGAACTCGTGATGATATGCACTTCCGACTCGAGCCGCACTCCCATCATGTGCAGGGGGTCGCGGATGCCGCGCTGCGCGTCCACGGTGTAGGTCTGGGGCACCACATGAAGGATTTCCCTGTCCATGGGGATGGAGACCGCCTGAGCCGCCTCATGCACCCGCGCTATGTCGTCGGCGGTTATCTCGCGCCCCTTGCCGGCGACGGCCACCACGCCTTTGGAGTTGAGGCTCTCGATGTTAGCCCCGGAGATGCCCAGGACGCAGGAATGGATTTCCCGTCCCGACATGAGCTCGGCCGATTCTATGGCCGAGGTAACCGAGGACAGTGTCGCCTCTATATTGAGCACGACTCCTCTCCGCAGACCGGTCGACGGAGCTACGCCCACGCCGATGATTTCGAGTTGATCCTCTTCGTTGAAATCCCCGACTACAGCCCTTGTTGAAGTGGTGCCGATATCGAGACCGACAATGAAGGTGTCAGCCAGTTTGTGCCTCCTTTGTCCTATACACGATGGTACCCGTGCGGAAATCGATCTCTTCGATCTTCTCCGCCCCCTGTCTGCTGGCCAGAATGTCCAGGACCAGCAGCGCCGATCCGAGATTTTTGCTCGTCAGTCTGGAAGGCATTCGTATAGGAACCGATTTTCCGGAAGGGAACAGGAGAAGTTCCGCTTCGGAATCGGAAATCTTTTCGATCTTAATCTCTGAAAAAGCCTCGAGCGGCGAAGGATTTTCCTTCGAAATCTCGGCGATGTCGCGCAGCAGAGGCCGCAGGAATTCCGGGAGTTTCTGTCCGGGCACGAAACGCTCGAAGCGAATGCCCGAAAGAACGGGCAGCTTGGTCGTGGCGGCGATGGAATCCATATAGGCGAACGCGATGCCCTCTTTATCAATGGCAATGGATTTCGTGCCGATTTCCTCGTTGACAAGGACGCAGGCGACCGCCTTCCTCTCCACGAGGTCGACGACGAGCTGATCGGGGAAGGAGCGCCTGACATTCACGGCGGCGATCTTGGGATTGGCGAGTATCCGTCCTTCCATGGCAGGCACGTCGGCGTTGACGAGATTGATGTCGGCGTTAAGAAGGAGGGCGTCGGTGATTTCCTTTTCGGTGGTGTTCAGCATCCCGTTCACCGATACCTTGTTCACCCTCGTGACCTCCGGAACGGAAAAATAGAGCCCCAGACCGAGCGCGACCAGGAGGATAAAGGCGATGATCAACTTGGCGTTATCGCTCCGCTGGCTTTCCCTGTTTTTCTCCGCCTGACGTTCCCTGGCGGAGATCGTTTTCGCTATCGAAGCCGCCTTCTGATCGTAGAGTCTCTTAGGTTTCTGTTTCGAGCGCGTGGGTTCGGGGGTCTCGGCCGGGACGCCGCGAGCGCTCCGGTCGACAATTCCCTGCCCCCTGTCCTTCCTGGTTTGGGAAGGCGCGAAACTCTTCAAGCCGGGATGAGCCGATGTTCCGGAAGCGCCGGCTATCCCCGTTTCGCGGCGAGCCGTGCTCCGTTCCAGGTATGACAGCCCTTCGCGGCTTTTGGCGCTTTCGGCCGCGCCTTTGCTCTTCGAGTTCACCTGTGGGGCTGCTGGCGCCTGACGGGCCGTACCCGTCTTAGACTTCGCCAAGGACAATAGTTCAGCCATTGCCGTTTCCTCCAGAAATCTGCGCCGAACCTGACGGGGATAGGGCCGAGAAGCCGGTATCCTTGAGCGCGTTGAGAATCAAACCCCCGGCCAAGGCCGTGGAAAGGAGGGAAGATCCGCCTGCCGAGAAAAAGGGAAGCGCGATGCCCGTGGCCGGAAGGAAGCCGGACACGACGCCCAGGTTGATGAGAAACTGCATTGAAAGGAGACAGAGCATACCCATCGCGAGTAGATAACGGAAACCTTCCATGTTCCTGGCGGCGCGGATCACGGCGACGACGAGGAAAATCCAGCAGGCGAAGACCGCGGCCACGCCCAGGAGTCCCATCTCCTCGGCGAAGGCCGCGAAGACGAAATCGGACTGTATTTCGGGAATGGAGGTGAGTTTTCTCGTGCCGAGCCCCAACCCTTTGCCCCAAAGACCGCCCGACATTATGGCGCGTATGGAATTCTGCACCTGATAGTTCATCCCATGGGGATCGTAGTCGGGGATGATGTAGCCCAATACGCGGATGAGGCGGTATTCGGAGGAGGTGATCATGAGGAAGACGGCCGGTATCGCCAAGACAAGGGTACCCAGGAAAAACCTCATCGGCGTGCCCGCGAACCAGAATACGGAGAGGGCAGCCGCCAATGCCAGGACGGTCGTGGAAAAATCATCCTGGAGGAAAATGATAGTGCAGCCGAGAACGATGACGAGGAAGGGGAAAATCGCCTCGCCCGCCGTATTTTTGATAGTTTGATTTTTCTTGTCGAGAATATGCGCGGCATAGAAAATGCTGATGGGCTTCCAGAGTTCGGAAGGCTGGAAATTCGTGACTATGAGATTGATCCAACGCCGGCCGCCGTTTATCTCGACGCCGATGCCGGGCAGGAAAGGCAGAACGAGCGAAAAGAGGGAGGCCATGGCGAACAGCCCCGCCAGATTCCTGAACTTGTCCAGCGGAATGACGGAAGCCACGATGAATATGAAAATGGCTGGGAGGAAGAAAATCGCTTGCCGTATGGCGAAGTAGCTGGCTCCTTTCTCAATCTTGACGCCGTATCCGGAAGAGGCTGACCACATCCCTATAAAACCTATAACCGCCAAGGCCATGAAGGCACCCGCGAACTTCGCCTCGGGATGGCGTATCGTCCGACCCTCGGCCGCGAATTCATGCAGAAGTTTCATCTCCATCGCCTACTGAATCTTCAGCGTCGAAAGCGCCAGCAGCGCGAACATGCCGCCCATGATCCAGAAACGGACGACAACCTTGGTTTCCTTCTGCCCCGAGAGTTCGAAGTGATGGTGGAGCGGAGCCATGCGGAAAAGCCTTTTCCCCTTTGTGGCCTTGAAATAAAGCACCTGGAGCATCACCGAACCGAGTTCCATCACGAAAACGCCGCCGATGAGAAGAAGGAGGATTTCCTTTTTCACGATGAGGGAAAGGACGCCGAGCACGCCGCCCAAGGCGAGAGAGCCCGCGTCGCCCATGAATACCTCGGCGGGGTGGGAATTGAACCAGAGAAAGCCCGTACAGGCGCCCAGCAAGGCCAGGTTGAAGACGGTCAGCTCACCGGCGCCCTTGACGTAGGGAATGCCGAGGTAAGAGGCCCAGTCGGCCCGTCCGCTCACGTAGGTCAGAATGGAAAAGGCGATCACGGCCATTATGACAAGGCCCGTGGCGAGCCCATCGAGACCGTCGGTGATATTCACGGCGTTCGACCATGCGGTGACATAGATCATGGCCAGGGGAATCCAGAAGATGCCCAGATCGAGAACATGGTTCTTGAAGAAAGGCAGGTACACTTTCGTGGAGTACTCGCCGCCTATGGAATAGAGACTCACGGCGGCGACCATGGAAACCAGGAACTGCAGGGTGAGTTTCTGGACCGCGGAGAGCCCATCGGAATTGTGCTTCTTAATCTTCAGCAAGTCGTCCGCGCTGCCTATCGCCCCGAATCCCAGGAGGGAGAAAAGCACGATCCATGTAAGCGGATTCCGTATATCCTGCCAGAGAAGGACGGAAATCGCCACGGCGGCGATTATGAGGATGCCGCCCATCGTGGGGGTGCCGGTCTTCGCCAGGTGGCTCTGAGGTCCGTCCAGCCTGACCGATTGTCCGAACTTCAGCACCCGCAGTTTTCTGATCACGAAGGGACCGAAGAGAAAGACGATGAGAAGGGCGGTCAGGGCCGCGTATGCCGACCTGAAAGTCAGGTAGCGGAATATATTGAAGGGAGAAAAGTATTTAACGAGCGGAAGCAGAAGTTCACGAAGCATGGGCGGCCCCCTTCGTCATAGTTGGATCGATACGGTTCATTTCCTTGGCTTTGACGCCCTCGCTCACCCAGCCCTTATCGAAAAGGACCTCGGTGAAACGCTCGAGCGCTAAGCCCCGGGAGGCTTTGGCCAGGACGAGATCGCCTTCCCTCAGGTAATCCAGGACGGATTTCTTGAGAGATTCGATGTCGCTTGTATGAAAAATGATTCTTCCAGGACGGCTTCCGGCGGAACCGCGTTCGGCTGCCGCCAAGGCCGCCTCGTAGCTCGCCTTCGCTTCATCGCCGAAGAAGAAAAGGCCGTCGGCGGTCGAGGATTCAGCTTTTCTTCCCATCGCTTCATGCTCGTCGGTCGATGTGTCGCCCAACTCGCGCATCGAGCCCAGGACGTAGATTTTCCTGCCCTTGCATTCGACCGAGTCGCACAGGCTTATGGCGGCGGCCACGCTTTCGGGATTGGCGTTGTAGCAATCCCTCACGAGAGAGATTCTGCCTTCAAAGATTTCCGAGCGGCCGAAAAGCGGCATTACGGAGGCAAGCCCGGAAGCGACCAGCTCGGGATCGCGCTCCAGATCGGCGGCCACCGAAAGCGCGGCCAATGCGTTGAGCAGGTTGTGCTCTCCCGGAAGCGAGAAGGTAAAATCCCGACCCAGCCACCGAAGCCGCCAGCCGCGGAGGCCAAGGCTCTCGACCTTCTCCAGCCCCTTCGTCGTGCGGAAACCGAATTCGGAGATCCTGCCCGAAACGTCGGTCTTCAGGAAATCCTTGTAGGGATCGTCTTCCCACACGAAACCGCGCTGCGAACCGCTGAATCTGGAGAAGATTTTCTTCTTCTCGTCGGCGATGCCTTGGCGCGTACCTATCATGCCGATATGCGCGATACCGATGTTGGTTATGACGGCGATGTCCGGCTCGTAAATGGAAGCCAGCTCGTCCATCTCCCCCTTCCTGTTCATGCCCATCTCAAAAACGCCCACCTTGTGGGAGGCGTTGAGGGCGAACATCGAAAGGGCAAGTCCGATATCCGAATTGAGGTTGCCTTCATTCATTATGAGGCTGCCGGCGGGATAGGTCGGCAGCAGCGCGGCGCCGATGCATTCCTTGGTGGTCGTCTTGCCCGAGGAGCCGGTGATGCCGATGCGCAGAAGCCCCTTCATTCTCCGCCTATGCTCGCGAGCCAGGGCCTGGAGCCCCGCCAGGGGGGATTGCACGAAAATCAGGCAGGCGGCGCCAGGATAGGCGGCGCCAGGATAGGCGGCACCAAGGCTGGCGGCGGCGATCGCGCTTTCCTTTTTGTCGAGCGCGGCCAATACGCTGGAAGCGCCCTGCTTCAGGGCCGCCGCGATGAAATCGTGACCATCGAAGTTCTCGCCGGGCAGGGCTACGAAGAGAGAGCCTTTCCCGACCTTCCTGGAATCGGCGGTCACATCGAGGATTGGGGCTTCCAGATTGCCTCTGCAAGCGCCCCCGATCATGCCGGCCGCTTCGCCCGCGGTAAACAGGACTCTGGTTTCAGTCATGAACGCCGTCCCCCGCTTTCTTGGCCGAGCTCATAGGTATTCCCGATCCCAGAGCCTGCGAAACGCCCTCTCCCGACGGCGTCAGCTGGATTCTTAGTTTTTCCTCGGGCAGGGCTTTTTTGAGTCCCATGCGGCTGGCCATGGCTTCGGTTCTTTCCCTGCTCGAAAGAAGGGCGATTTCCGCCTCGATTTTGCGGTTCTCGGCAATCCAGCTCTCCTGTTCCTCTTCGAGGAGGCGAGCCTTGGCCGACAGGTCGGTAAAGCGACTCGATTGCCAGACCATGCCTAAGGCAAAGAAGCCGGCCAGGATCATAAGAGTCCAGAAGCGTCCGATTTTCATTCCCGCGCTCCTTTCGTGACCGATGCCGCAAGGGCCAAGGGCGCGCGCAGGGCGCGCAGCTTCGCCGATCTGGAAGCCGGATTCGTGCCGCATTCCGCGTCGGTCGGTACGCGCGGCTTTTTATAGATTTCCTCGTAGCCTTTATTTTTGCCGTAGTCTTTGCAGAGTTGTTTGGCGATGCGGTCTTCCAGCGAATGGAAGGAAATGACGGCGAGAATTCCGCCGGGCGCGAGCATCTCCACGGCGGAGGCGAGCCCCTTCTCTTCTCTCTCCAGTTCGTTATTCACTTTTATCCGCAATGCCTGAAAGGTTCTCGTGGCGGGATGTATCCTGCCGTATCGATACGAGGAAGGCACAGCGCCCGCCACGATGGAAGCCAGGGCCCTGGATGTCCTGATGGGCGCGTTCCTGCGCGCTTCGAGAATCGACTTCGCTATGTGTCGCGAATAACGTTCCTCGCCATAGTTAAAAATGACGTCAGCCAAATCGCTTTCCGTCATTTTATTGACGAGATCGAAGGCGGAAGTCTCGGCTTCGGGGGAAAAGCGCATATCGAGAGGTTCTTCGTTCGCGAAGGAAAAACCCCGCTTGGAATCGAGATAGTGATGCGTTGAGACGCCGAGGTCGAAAAGGATGAAGTCGGGTCTTTCAAAGCCGGGAAAGGAGGCCCATGCCTCCAGAACCTCGTCGAAATATCCGGCGCGGATTTCCAGCCTGTCGGCGAAGGGCCGCAGCCTGGCCGCCGAACGCTCCCTCGCTTCGGGATCGGCATCGATGCCGACGTAGCGGACGCCCGAGGATCGCGAAAGTATGGCTTCGGCGTGGCCGCCGGCGCCTAAGGTGCAGTCGGCCACGAGCGCGTCGGGCTTGCCCAGCATATCGAACAGTTCAAGGATCTCGGCGAGCATCACCGGCGTATGGAGAATGACGGGGGCTTCGGCTCCGTCCAGGGAAGATGCTGTTTGGATTGGCTGGGGCTGGGGCTGGGGCTGTTGTTGTTGCGCTTGCCGCGGCCGTGTTGCCCGGGCCGGCGCCGATCGCGTCGATTTCTTCTTCATGGATACCCCGACGCCTAAAGCGTCAGGCCTCCGAGATCTTCCGTGTCGCTCAAGAAAGCGCTCTCGTTGTCGTTTATATATTTCTCGTATTCTTCAGCGTTCCAGATTTCGATGTATTTGGAAATTCCGAGAATGATGCACTCGCGCGACAGCCCGGCCCACTCCCTCAATTCCTGTGGAATGGAAATCCTGCCGAGGCGGTCAATCTCGACGCCCGTGGCCGGAGCGATTATCCTGCGCTGTACGTGCCTTGATTTCGCCTGGAACAGGCTTGTGTTCGCCATGAGTTTCTGGGAGAGATCTTCCCACTGTAGAGGAGGAAAAAGCCAAAGGCATTTGTCGACGCCCTTGGTAAGGACGAGATTCGTTCCCGGCAGTTCGCTTCTCATTCGCGCGGGGAGTGAGATTCGTCCTTTTTCGTCCAGGGTGTTCCTGAACTCGCCAGTCAGAAGGTTCATACCACTATTTCCTACTATTTCCCACAATTTACCACTACAACTCAATTCTACCCTTTATAGGAAAGCTGTCAACGAAAAGAGGGGAAAAGAATAGACAGAAACAATATTTTTTCGCGGAACCGCTACACGAGCGTATAGCGGTCAGTCGTCGATCAGTCTGGCCGAACGCGGACGCGGCGAGAGGCGGAAGATCATTCCACGCAATGATTAATTGGTTAATTCAATATTCTGCATGCATTTTTTGTGGATCATGCCAAGAAATGAGAATGAGGGTGGCCGGAAGCGGCTATCTCAGGTCAGGAGTTCGCGCGCCAGTCCATGGAGCAAGGCGGAATCGACGCGCGGATGGGCGAATATCCTGATCCTTCTGAGCGACTGGACGAGACTTTTCAGCGAATCGGGACCGAATAACCTTGTCCGGGAGGAGAAGGTTTCGCGGCCGTCGCGCGTTCTCACCATCAGATTAGTCTCGAAATCTATCGGCTCCGGAATGTCGATCACGATATCCGATTCCCTAACGTTGGCTGCCATAGCAAGAGCCATCTCCGCTTCAAGTCTTTTCCCGAGCTCGTTGAGGTCGGCATGGACGGCGTTTTCGGCGTCATAGCTGATTTCACCGACGAGATTGTACATTCTTCCCGCGAAGGCATCCTCGGCCGGCTGGAAGAATTCTGCGGGACCGGCAGCCGTAAGGCTCCTGAATCCGGCGTCGTCCAGGCCGTAAAGATTCTCCGGCGCGATGGCGCCATGAGTCAGCCCGAGCAGAACGGACTTTTTTACCATGGAGGTGGCCGAGCGCACCGTATGATGCCAATAGACGGATCGGTACATCTGATACTTCGAAAAAAGCAGGGCTTCGATGCTCATTTCGCCGCGCACGTCCACCGCCAGCATATCCTCATCCACGAGAACGCGGCGCAGGATAAAGTCGGCGTCCTGTATTCCATAGGGGATGCCGCAGTAAAAAGCGTCGCGCGTCAGATAGTCGATCTTGTCGGGATCGAGAACTCCCGAGAGTATGCGTCTGAATAATCGAGTTTCCCTGTCGTCGGGAAGGGAACGATCGCGATCGATGATCGCTGCCACCTGTTCGGGATCCGCCTCGCAGTCCAGGATTGCCGCACGCAGGGGCTCCTGCAGCACGAGATCACCCGCCAGAGCCTCATGAGCCGCCAGCGGAAGCTCTTTCAGCGAATGGGCGAAGGGGTAATGCCCCAGGTCGTGGCAGAGGGCGGAGACGAGAAAGGCGCGAAGTCCTTCCGGGCTCGCGAAGGAAATCTGACCGCGTTCGATGAGCGACAATGCCAGACGCCGGGCGATATAATATACGCCCATGCTGTGGCCTCTCCTCGTATGGGTCGCGCCCGGATAAAGGTACGTGACGGGACCGAGCTGCCGCACCCCATCCTGAACCCGAAACGGCGCTGTCTTCGTAAGCTCGAAGAGGGATTCGTCGAAATGTATGTCGCCCCAGACGGGATCGCGAATCACGTTGTCAAATTTTTGCGAAACGGAAAGCAGTAGACCGAGATCCGACATATGACTCCTCGAAAAAGCCTGCGCCGATAGGCCGCGGCCGCATCTCACGGTCTAGCACAGTAACTCCCAGCCCGCAAGAGGATGTATCGTAAACGCCATACGGGAGCATCGTCGGCCGGCGAGGAGCGTCGATTCCCGATCGGTTGAGGAAGCCGGCGGAATTTGCTATTGTCAGGTATGCAATTCTTGAAGGGTGAGGCCTATCTGGCCGCGAGAGGATTCCTCGGTCATCTGCTCGACGAACTGCCCGGTTACGGGAGGGTGGACGAAGAGCTGGTCGGCTGCTGGAGCCCGGATGCCTCTCGGCAGCCCGGGATGGCGCCCAAGAATATCTACTGGACGCGCAATGTATGGAATGAACCGTTCCTCCTGGAATTCGATTCCATATCGCAGGCGGCCAAAGCGCTGCGCGCCATCCAGCGGAATTGGGCGGCCTACCCTACCCGTCTTCACCGAAGGACGGCCCTGATCGTCGACGCCCTGCCCCATATTCCGGTAAAACCGAAAGCCTTCCCCTTTTCCCTTCCTGAATCGCCGATGGGAAGCTTTACCCTCCTCGAGGAACATCTGCTCCTCGGTTCGGCCCGCTGCTCCAGCCCCTTCCCGAACGGGGAGTTTTCCTTCGTGGAAGACAAGGAAGGCCCTCCTTCGCGCGCTTACCGAAAACTATGGGAAGCTCTTCTCTTCGCCGGCCGACTTCCCGCTCCAGGAGACCTCTGCGTGGACGCCGGTGCCTGTCCGGGGGGCTGGACCTGGGTCCTGGCCGGACTGGGCGCCGATGTCATCGCCATAGACAGGGCGCCCCTCGATGAATCCGTGGCGGCGATGCCCGGGGTACGCTACATGAAACATGATGCCTTCACCCTGAAACCAGGCGATATCGGCCCCGTGGATTGGCTTTGTTCCGACGTTATCTGCTATCCCGAGGCTCTTTTCGACTGGATATCGGCATGGAGGGAATCGGGCCTGGCGAAGAACTTTATCTGCACGATCAAGATGCAGGGGCCATCGTTCGACAAGACGACGACCGACAAATTCGCGGCCATTCCCGGCTCCAAAGTCATCCACCTCTGGCACAACAGGCACGAACTCACCTGGATAAACGTGGAGAATTCCGGCGTCGACCGTTAGGAGCCCGGCTCTCACCCGGCCTTTTCGGCGAACTTGGCCTTCATTCTCGCCAATACGTCCTTGCGCAGATCTTCTTCGGAACGGGCGCTCTCCACGGGATCTTCCGACTTGAGGAATTCCTCGGGCAATTCCGCCAGGAAGGGAGAGGGCGCGGTATCGACCGCCTGCATGCGGTGCTTTCTTCTCAGGCAGCGGCTAAGGAAAAGCCGCTTTTTAGCCCTCGTCAGGGCTACGTAAAAGAGCCGTCTTTCTTCCTCAAGGTCCCCGTCGCCTTCCTCAAGGGATCTCGCGTGAGGTAAAATCCCCTCCTCGCAGCCGGGAATGAAGACGACGTCGAACTCCAGCCCCTTCGCCGAATGAATCGTGAGAAGACTAATCTTTCCGTCGTCATCGTCCGGATCGTCGCGCGTCACGAGGGCAACGCGCGCCAAATACGCGAAGAGTCCTTTGTCCATCGTGTCGGGATCTTTTTCCCAACGTTCCATGGACGCGGCGAGCAGCTCGATGTTCCTGTATTTCCACGCCGCCGTCTTGTCGTCCGACTTATATTCCTCGAGCAGATAATGCCAGTAACCGATCCTGTCCACCATCTCCCTCAGACAGGCCGAGATCGGTTTTTTTCTCGACAGAAGCGTTTCGCGAAAGCTCGTCAGATAGGCGAAGAATTCCATGGCCTCGCGAACCGACTTCACATTGGAGAGAGGATCCTGCGAACGTTCGATGATTTCGAGGGCCGTATGCATGGACATATTGCGCGAGCGTGAAAAGCCGGATATTTTCTCGAGTCCCACTTTTCCGATGCCGCGTCTCGGAACGTTTATTATCCGCAGGACACTCATGTCGTCGTCCAGGTTGGCCGCTGCCTTGAGATAGGCGAGCATGTCCCTCACTTCCTTGCGCTGATAGAACGAGGGCCCGCCCGCCGTCCTGTAAGGAAGGCCGGCTTCCATAAGCGATTCCTCTATCACCCTCGCCTGCGAGTTCGTCCTCACGAGAATGCCGAAGGCGTCCCACGCCAGACCGTCGGCGATGCGCAGGGTCTTCATCCTGAGGATGATGTTCTCGGCCTCCTCGGCTTCGTCCTCAGTCTCGTCGAGCAGAATGGGCACCCCAAGGTTCTTCGCCGGCGACCACAGGTTTTTTTTCTTTCTTTTAACGTTGTGCGTTATTAAAGCGTTGGCCGCTCCCAATATGGTGGAGGTAGACCGATAATTTCTCTCCAGCTTTATTTCGACTATGCCAGGATGGTCATTTTCGAACTTTTCCATGTTTCCGAAATTCGCGCCTCGCCATGAATAGATAGATTGATCGTCGTCGCCCACCGCGCAGACGTTGTCCGACGCGAAGGCCTTGATGAGGTCGTACTGCTGAAGCGACGTGTCCTGGAACTCGTCGATCATGACGTAGCGGAATCTCTTTTTAAGCGCGTTGGCCGATTCTGGAAACGCGTCGAATATCTCGAGGGGCATGGCGATGAGATCGTCGAAATCGACGGCATTGTAGAGGCGAAGGCATTTTCTGTATTCCTCGAATAAACCATCGTAGCCGTCGCTTCCTGCGGAAGCGCCGCTTCCCGCGGCGGCGCCGCTTCGCCCGGCATCGGCTTCGCGCGCCCTGGCCGACGGCGAAAAGCCCGTTCTCCTCGCGGAGATGAACGATGCCGCGTTGGCCGCGTCGAAACCTTCCATCCCGAACCCCAGTTCCCGGGCGCATTCCTTGGCCGCCTGCATCCTGTCCTGTTCATCGTAGATGGTGAAGTTTTCCTTCCAGCCGAGCCTGTGGATTTCCTTCCGGAGAAACCAAGCGCCGAAGGAATGGAAGGTGGAGACGATCAGGTTCTTGAGAGGGAGCCCCGTGAGCTCCCTGGTGCGTTCCGCCATCTCGCGGGCAGCCTTATTGGTGAAGGTGAGCGCGAGTATGGATTCCTGGGGCGCTCCCATGGAAAGAAGCCGAGCGATCCGGTAGGTGATGACGCGAGTCTTGCCCGAGCCTGCACCCGCGATGATGAGAAGCGGCCCTTCGGTGGTCGTGACGGCTCGGTATTGTTCCGGATCGAGTTCTGAGGCAAAGTCGATAGCCATAGTATCCTTGTTGCGAGGCTGAGCTGCGGTATCCCTAAACGATCAGATGGATTTGAAAAAAATCGACTTGGCCCCGGCGCCCATCAGGGCGACGAGAAGCGTGACGATTATGCCGGCGACGACAACGCCGCCCACAATCGCGAGACAGGATTTTTTCCGGTTCATGCCGAGAATCCAGGCGCCGAGCGTTCCCGTCCACGCTCCGGTCACGGGAAGTGGTATGGCGACGAATACGAGGAGTCCCCAGTACCCGTATTTCTCGACCTTGGCGTGTACTTTCATCCTGGTCTTTTCGACGAAACGATCAAAAAAACCTTTGTACCAGGTCCATTTATAGAAAAGTTTGTGGAATGTCGAAAGGAAGAGGAAAGCGATGAGGGGGACAAGCGCGTTGAAACCGATGCCGATAAGGGCGGCGGCAAGAAGATCCGTACCCCTGAGCACGGCAAAGGGAATGGCTCCCCTCAATTCCGAAATGGGAAGAATGGCGAGCAATGCCGCAAGAAGATTAGTCGTCGTATCCATTGCAGGCGATTATAACCGCTTCGCCGAGAATATTAAAGGAGATGGAGAGATTTTATCGCCGGGAGCCCGAAAGGAAAGAGACGACTGTCCTGGAGAAGAGGTCGGGGTCGGCTTCCATCCAGCGAATGCCGGGCAGGGCGCGCAGGAAGGTCATCTGACGTTTCATGTATTGGTTCGTATGAAGTTCTATCGCCTTTGCTATATCGCCCTGCGGCGCGCCTTCCATGGAGAAGAATTCGCTGTAGCCTATGGCCTTGAGCCCAGGACATTCGGCGGTATAGCCCGCGGACTTCAGCGCGTCGACTTCGTCCGCGAGACCCGCCTCGAACATCTTTTCAACCCGGGCATGGATGCGCCTCTTCAGCTCGTCGCGGGGTCTTTCGACGCCCAGGATGAGAAATTCGTATCCGGAGCGCGGCTCGCTGGAGGGAGCGAAACAGGAAGGCGGCCGTCCGCTCATCCTCAGAATTTCCACCGCTCTCGTCAAGCGATACAGATCGTGCTCGTTGATCCGGGCGGCGGACGCCGGGTCGGCGTCCGCGAGCTCGCGGCGAAGCTTCTCCGGCCCCAGCCTTTCGAGGTCTTCCGCGACTACCTTCCTCACCGCGGGATCGGCGGGGGGAGCCGTACCCGCTCCGCAGACGAAGCTTTTCAGGTAAAAGCCCGTGCCGCCCGAAATTACCGGCACGACATTCTTTTCGGCCAGGGAAAAGCATAAGGCATCGGCAAGGCGAACGAATTCTCCCGCCGTATACTGTTCGTCGGGATTCTTGATGTCGATCAGATGATGGGGAAGTCGGCCGAGGAGATCGGCGTCGGGCTTGGCCGTTCCTATATCCATTCCCCTGTACGCCTGCATGGAATCGGCGCTTATGACGGCGGCGGCGGAAGGAAGGTTTTTATCGTCGGGACTGATTTTTCCGAGGGAAGCGAAAAACGAAAAAGCTCCTCGACCAAAAACGCTGTCAAGGAGCTCCGTTTTGCCCGATGCCGTCGGGCCGGTCACGATAATGACCTTAACTATTGATGAACCGATAATCCACCTGCTTGCCGAAAACCTGCTGGGCTGCCAGGGATACGACCTTGCCGTTGTTTTTCTCGACCTCGGGCGTCTTCAGCACGGCCAGCTGGAATGCCCGCCTGTTTACGGCGACGGCCAGTTCGTATGAATTGGTATTGTAATTAATGAGTTGTTCGAGAGGCATTATCATCGTTCGCTCCTATGGACCATTCTATCCGCTTTCAATTACAGGCCAAGTTCACCCAAACGCTTATCCAGACTGTCGAGAAGCGAAGCCGCTTCGGATTCCCTGGAAGCGGAAGCTTTCTGATTCTCGCCGCGACGCATTTCGTCCAAAGTCAGAAGGTTCGTGATGAGGGCCAGCTTGAGCGGATCCACGATTTTCATCTGGCCGGAAACGCCTGAAAGCCTTTCTTTAAGCTCCGAAACCAGGCCTTCGATATACTCTCGATCTTCATCGGTGCGAATAGTGAAGGAAACGCCGAGCACTTCAATGGGAATAATCTGAGATGGCACTTTCCGGCCTTCCTCAGAATATGTCGAGTTCATGTTCGTCGCCTTGTGACGAGTTTCCGGGGAGCTGCTCGCCTCGAAACATTGCGCCGAGAAACGGCGACTCCTGGGGTTCGGTGGCCGCTGGAGACTGGTCGACTGCTTCCGCCTTTTCTTCCCCGGCAGCTGACGTTTCGTCGACGACCGCCGCATCGGCGTTGCCGACAGATATGCCCATCACCAGATCCTCGAAGGCATCCAGCTTCTGGAGGGCATGCGTCAGTCCTTCCTCTATCCTCGACTGTTCCCTCTGGAGTTCTTCGGCCTTGGATTCGAGATCGGCGGACTTGCGCTCCGCCGCGAGGGTTCGATCCCTGTATGAAGCGTTCTCGGCCTCGGCATCCTTGACCCTTTCCTCTGCCGTCTTGACTCTTCCCTCAGCCGTTTTGACTCTTTCCTCGGCTGCCGCGAGACGCGCGTTGAGGTCCTGGATCAGAGCCTCGGAATCCGAGGCCGTTCGGAGGGATGCCGTGGATTTTCTCTCGAGCTCTGAATAGGCTGCCTTGACCTGCTCCTCGGAGCGCGAGGCTTCTATGAGACGCTGCTCGAGTTCGGCATTTTCCCTTCGAAGCTTATCGATCAGTACAACCGCTTTCTCAACCCGCGCCTCGAGGGCGCGGATTTGCTCGAGGCTTACCATGGCCTCAGACCTTCAACGCCGCTTTCGCCTGCTCGACGATAGCGGAAAAAGCCGCCGGATCCGTGATGGCGAGATCCGCGAGGACTTTCCGGTTCATCGTGATGCCGGCCTTGTTGATGCCTTCGATGAACCTGCTATAGGTGAGATCCTGAGCCCTGCAGGCCGCGTTGATACGGGCGATCCAGAGAGTCCTGAATACGTCCTTCTTGTCGCGCCTGTCCTTGTAAGCGTCGGAGAGAGCTTTCGCTACCGCGTCCTTCGCAACCTTATAGTTGGAATGACGTCTTCCCCAATAACCTTTGGCGATCTTGAGTATTTTCTTGCGGTGATCTTTACGTTTGGTGCCGTCTACTGCTCTTGACATTCCATTTCTCCTGTTAAGCCCGAACTAGCCGTTGGGCAGAAGCTTCTTCTTGATCTGGTGCATCGGACCAGCAGCGACGAAACCCGGCTTCCGCAGATTTCTCTTCCGTTTCGAACTTTTTTTCGTCAAAATATGGCGAAGATTCATTTTCTTGTATTTAACCTTACCGCTGGCGGTAAGGGTAAACCGCTTGCTGGCGGCTTTCTTCGTCTTCATCTTGGGCATGATCTACCGTCCTTCTCGTAGTTTCATAAAACTTCGCTGATTTCGGGCGTCGGTTCATCCGAAACAGCCTGCTTTTTGATGATGGAGGCTTTTGGCTGAAGCACCATGGACATGAATCGGCCTTCCATAAGGGGCAGCTTCTCCATGATATAGTAACCTTCCAGCTTGGTTAGGATCTTTTTAAGGATCTGTTCGCCAATCTCCGTGTGCGCAAGCTCGCGGCCTCGGAACCTGATGGTTACCTTGACCTTGTTGCCCTGTTCAAGGAATTCCTTGACATGGGCAGATTTGAAATCGAGGTCGTGGCCGGCAATCTTCGGCTGCATGCGGATTTCTTTGAGCTCCGCGGCCTTCGTATGCTTCCTCGTATCCTTGATCTTTTTTTCCTGCTCGAACTTGTACTTGCCATAGTTAAGCAACTTACAAACGGGGGGAACCGACTGGGGTGCCACTTCGACGAGGTCCAAACCGATCTCCCTGGCGATCTTGATCGCCTCGAGCGTCGGGATGATGCCCCTCTGTTCACCTTTGTCGTCTATAAGCCTTACTTCACGCACGCGAATCTGCTCATTGATCCGCAAATCCTTGTCTGCCAACTGACCTCCTCTAGCGCAAACCCGTTCGGCCGTTACGGGGATCGGCCTGCGAGCTTACGCGCCTGTTGCACATGCGGTTGGTCACCTGCACAGGCGCGACGCGTATATTACCATATAATTTCAAATCGGGTAAATACCTGCAATGCCCCGATGCGCGAAAAAGGCCGCGCAAAAGGGCGAAAAACGGCTCAGGCTTTTCCGGCCGATCCCAAAACCTCGATATTTTTGTGCATATAAAGCTTCTTGAGCTCGTCGCGGGCCGGTCCCAGGTACTTGCGGGGATCGAATTCGTCCGGTTTCTCCGTGAGCACCTTGCGGATGAGGGCGGTCATGGCCAGACGTCCGTCCGAGTCGATATTGATCTTGCACACGGCGCTGCGGGCGGCCTTGCGGAGCTGCTCCTCGGGAATGCCTACGGAATCCTTGAGCCTGCCGCCGTACTGTTCGATCATCCTCACGTATTCCTGGGGAACGGAGGAAGAACCGTGGAGAACGATGGGGAAGCCGGGGATGCGTTTCTCGATTTCCTCGAGGATGTCGAAGCGAAGGGGAGGCGGGATGAGAACGCCGTCAGCGCCTCTGGTGCACTGCTCGGGCTTGAACTTCGTCCTGCCGTGGCTCGTTCCGATCGAGATGGCCAGGCTGTCGACGCCGGTTTTCTTGACGAAATCCTCGACTTCGGCGGGGCGGGTGTAATTGCTGTGCTCGGCGGAAACTTCATCCTCGACGCCGGCCAGTACTCCTAGTTCTCCTTCGACAGTCACGTAGTCCTTGCGCGAATGGGCATATTCGCAGACCTTTTTGGTGAGGGCGACGTTCTCGTCGTAGGGCAGATGGGATCCGTCGATCATGACGGAGGAAAAACCGTTTTCTATGCAGTCGACGCAGAGTTCGTAGGTGTCGCCATGGTCGAGATGAAGGACGACGGGGATGGGGTAGCCGAGTTCCTTGGCGTACTCCACGGCGCCGCGGGCCATGTTGCGCAGCAGGGTGGAGTTGGCGTATTTGCGCGCGCCGGAAGAAACCTGCATGATGACGGGGCTTTTGGTCTCCACGCATGCCTGGATTATGGCCTGCATCTGCTCCATATTGTTGAAGTTGTACGCGGGAATGGCATAACCGCCCTTGACCGCCTTGGCGAACATCTCGACGGTGTTGGAAAGTCCAAGTTCCTTGTAGCTTGTCATGATACCTCCGAAAATTGGGGCGGGGATGCTTCTTCGCGCCCGCGATTCCTGCTAATCTTATGGAGAGACCAATCGATCGTCAAGCAGGCGGAGGGCGGAGAATCATGGAACATCGCGTATGGGCGGAACGAAGGGCGAAACCGCGGAGGCTTTCGCTTCTCGCCGCGCTTCTTGTCCTCCCGCTTGTCTTTTCCTGCGGCGGCCGGACAGTCCCGAAGCCCGAAGACGGGGTAGCGGGCTTCATGGACGAAGCTTTCGCGGTTCTGCTGCCCGAAGCGGCGGAAATACTAGCCAGGCTCCCCGACGGCTCAAAACCGGGACCAGGACCGGGACAGGGGCCGGGGCCGGGGCCAGGACCGGAGCTAGGGAAGAGCGCGGGGCAGATCGAGATGGCAGCCCCGCTGACCTTAGCAGCCCCGCTGGCCTTGGCGGCCATCGAAACCGCCGTCGAAAGAACGATCGGACAATGGATGAAAAACGGCGAAACCATGCCTAAAGCCCTTGTCGTGAGCCCCTTGGCCGCGTCCAGACTCGCCCGCGCGGCGGGCAATAAGCGCGCGCCTCTGCCGCAGCTTGTCGTCCCCTTCGCCGCCGGTTTCGGCTTCGATCCGCCGACGAAAATCCACGCCATCGAGTACGATTTCGACGCCGCCTATTCCGCCATGGGCAGGAAGGCTGCCCGATATCTGCGGAAGATTTCCGGAAAACAAGGGAATGCCGCCCTATGCGGAATTGTCTTCCAGGAAAACTTCATGAGGGGAAGAACGGCGCTGGAGGCTTTCGTAACCGCCTTCGAAGCCGAAATCGGCCAGGGACGGCTGGAAGTTAAGGTGCTCGACAAGACGCTTCTCGCCCTGGATCCGACCGGGGCGACGAAGGATGCGATCCTTCGGCTGGCAAAACCGGCAGTTCCCGCCAAGGACGGTCCCGTTAACGGGAGCGAGGCGGGGGGCGTGGATGTCGTGGTGCTGGCCATCGATGACGCTTTTGTCGCCGAATCGGCGGCGGCCGATTCGCTCGCGGAATCTGCCGCGACGGGCAAGGCAGGCCCGATTTTCCTGGCGGACCAGAGTTCCTGGGGCGTACCGCGACCCTTGTTCTGGCAAAAACCCGGACTTTTCAGGTATGGAATTTGGGGCGACGAGGCGAGTCTGGCCTGGGCGGCCATCGAGGCCGCGAAGAACCTGGCCGAGGGCCGCCCCGTCGATACGATCAAGAAGGTTCCGCTTCGCTCCGGCGCCACCTTCCCGAGAATATTCTGAAGGCGTTCGCCTGAGCCGCCGCCGATAATTCCTCCACCGATATTTCTCTAAGTCGCGCCGCCAGCTCTATCGTCCGCCCGATATCGAGCGGCGTGGCGTCCTTTCCGCGATGCGGCATGGGATTCATATAGGGCGAATCGGTTTCCATGAGCAGCTTATTCAGCGGGGTGAGGACAAGGGCGCTTCTGAGTCCATCGGATTTCTTGTAGGTAAGGTTTCCGGCAAAGGAAAGCAGGCAGCCGGCTTCCAGGAATTCTTCGGCTTCGCGCGCGCCATATCCAAAGCAGTGAATGATGACGGGGACCGACGAAGCCGCTCCCGATACGACGGCCAGCGTGTCCTCGAAGGCGTCGCGGGAATGCACGATGAGGGGAAGGCCTAGCTCGGCCGCCATGGATGCCTGCGCTTTGAACAGTTTTATCTGGTCTTCCCGCGGCGCTTCCATGTGATGATAGTCGAGGCCGCACTCGCCCAGGGCGCGGCAGCGGGGTGACCGCAGGTCTTCCCGCAACATGGCCAGAGCCTCGCCCGGTCTTTCGAGCGACTCGCGGCCGGGCCAGAGCCCGGCCGAAAGCTTGACAAAGGGATACCGCCCGAGGCGTTCAAGCCGAGGCGCCAGATCGCCGGGATTCACGCCGATATCGACGATGAAGGGCGCCGAGGCTTCGCGGCCGTCTTGGATTTCCGATTCCCAGGCCTCCGCGTAGGCCGCCAGCAAGGCTTCCGCCGCTTCGGCGCCGAGCCTCGACTCGACAAGCCCCAGATGGGCATGGGAATCGCTGTACAGGGCCGGAACGCCTCCCTTATTCGGAAGCATCGTCGCCTTCCGGCCTCGTCACGGTAAACTTGAGCCCGTCAGCCGAAGCGCCGGCGAGCACCTTGTCGCCCTCCCTCACTTCTCCCGACAGCAGGGATTTGGCGAGAGGATTCTCGAGAAGGGACTGGATGGCCCTCTTGAGCGGCCGGGCACCGAAGCGCCTATCGTAGCCCTCGGCCGCGATGTAGTCGCGTGCCTCGGGGCTGATCTCGAGGGTTATGAACCTTTCGGCCAGTCGGCCGATGAGCTCGGCGAGCCTGAGATCAGTTATCGAGCGGATCATCGCTTCGGAAAGCCTTTCGAAGAGGACGATTTCGTCGATCCTGTTGAGGAACTCGGGCTTGAAATGCCCTTTCAGGAGGGAATCTATGTCCTTGCGGACTGCCTCCATGCTCTCGGCCTCGAGGATAAGCTCCGAACCTATATTGCTCGTCATGATGATGATGGTGTTCCTGAAGTCCACCACCCTGCCCTGACCGTCCGTAAGCCGTCCGTCGTCGAGTGTCTGAAGGAGAACGTTGAACACCTCAGGGTGGGCCTTTTCGACCTCGTCGAAAAGAACGACCGAATAAGGCCGCCTGCGCACGGCTTCGGTGAGCTGTCCGCCTTCCTCGTAGCCGACGTAGCCGGGAGGAGCCCCGATCAGCCTCGACACGGCGTGTTTTTCCATGTATTCGCTCATGTCGATGCGCGTGAGAGCTTTTTCGTCGTTGAAAAGGAATTCGGCCAGGGCCTTGGCGAGTTCCGTCTTGCCCACACCCGTCGGTCCGAGAAAGAGGAAGGACCCCAGCGGTTTGCGGGGATCAGATAGGCCCGCCCTATTCCTCCGTATCGCGTCGGCCACGGCCAGCAGGGCTGGTTCCTGGCCTATGACGCGAAGCCTGAGCTTGCCCTCGAGTTCCACGTATTTCTGCGACTCGCTCGACATCATCTTCGAGACAGGGATGCCGGTCCAGGCCGATACGACGCGGGCGATGTCCTCCTCTGACACTTCCTCGCGGAGGAGCCTGCGATCCCCGGCCCCCGATTTCATCTCGGCCGACAGGGCGTCCAGCTTCTTCTGGGCTTCGATCAGGCGTCCATACTTTATCTCGGAAGCCGCGGCCAGATCGCCTTCGCGGACCTTCCTGTCGGCTTCGAGCTTGAGTTCCTCGATTTTCTGCTTCGTGTCTCTCAGGCCGCCTATCTTGGATTTTTCGTTGTCCCAGCGAAGGCGCATGGCGTCGCGCTGCGCCGTGAGCTCGGAGATTTCCTTGTCCAGCTTGGAGCGGCGTTCCATGGATGCCGCGTCCACTTCCTTCCTGAGCGCCTGCTCTTCCATCTTGAACTGGGTCAACTTGCGCTCGATGACGTCGAGCTCCGTCGGCTGGCTCTCGATTTCCATCTTGAGGCGGCTGGCGGCTTCGTCGACGAGGTCTATGGCCTTGTCGGGGAGGAATCTGCTCGTGATGTAGCGGTCGGAGAGCGTGGCGGCCGCGATCAGGGCGTCGTCGCGAATCCTCACGCCGTGGTGCACTTCGTAGCGCTCCTTGAGGCCGCGCAGAATGGCTATGGTCGACTCGACGCTCGGTGCGGCGCAGTAGACCGGCTGGAATCGCCGCTCGAGGGCGGCGTCCTTCTCGATATGCTTGCGGTATTCGTCCAGCGTCGTGGCGCCTATCGCCCTCAGCTCGCCTCGGGCGAGGGCCGGCTTGAGGAGGTTGGACGCGTCCATGGCTCCCTCGGCCGCGCCGGCGCCCACCAGGGTGTGCAGCTCGTCGATGAAGAGGATGATCTTGCCGTCGGACTTCTGGATTTCCTCGATGACGGCCTTGAGCCGCTCCTCGAATTCGCCCCTGAATTTGGCGCCGGCGATGAGGGAGCCCAGGTCGAGAGCAAGCAGGGTTTTGTTCTTGAGGCTGTCGGGGACATCGCCCGAAATGATTCGCCGCGCCAGGCCTTCGACGATGGCGGTTTTGCCGACGCCGGGCTCTCCTATGATGACGGGGTTGTTCTTGGTCCGTCTGGAGAGCACCTGCATCACGCGCCTGATTTCCTCGTCGCGGCCGATGACGGGATCCAGCTTGTCGGCGCGCGCGAGGGCGGTGAGGTCGCGGGTGTATTTTTCCAGGACCCTGTATTTCTCCTCGGCGTCCTGGTCGGTGACGCGCCTGTTGCCGCGCACGGCCTGGAGGGCCGAAAGAATGCGCTCCTTCGTCACGCCCTGCGACTTGAGAAGGGATGCCGCGGCGCCTTCCACGGCGATGATGCCCAGGAGGATATGCTCGGCGGCGACATACTCGTCCTTGAGGGCGGCCGATTCGGTTTCGGCCTTGGCCAGGGCCTTCGAAGCCGCGCTGGAGAGGTAGACTTGGGCCGCTTCGCCGAAGGCTTTCGGAAGCTTCGCGAGCAGGCTTTCCGTCCCCTTCTCCACCATCGCCTTGTCGGCGCCGATGCGGTCCAGCAGAGAGGGCACGACGCCTTCTTCCTGGGTGAGGAGGGCGTAGAGAAGATGTTCGATTTCGACATTCGGGTTGTCGCGGGACTGCGCGAGGGCGGAAGCGTCCCGAACCGCTTCCTGCGCCTTGAGCGTGAATTTTTCGTAGTTCATTGGATTTCCTGTACGATAAAGATACGAACGAAAAGGGCATTTCGGCAATCCTCAATCCGCGCTATACTCCCCGCATGGACAAAGATTTCAAGGCGGTGATCCTGCACGGCTATACGAACGAAGAGGCTGTCGCGGTGATGAGGGCGGTTAAGGCGCTGGGTTTCGGCGCCGCGTCGACGGCCTTCGCCACGACGACGCCGACGAGCATAGAATGGAAGGTCGAGGATCTCATAGAGCATCTGGCCGAAGAACACGCGATGACGCGGGAGCGGACGAGAAAGGCTTAAGCTTTTGCCGGGGCCGGCCGCCGCGGCGGCCGGCCCCTCCAGACAGCCTTAAAAAATTCTTACTCCGGATCGAAATCGGGAATTTTAGCCTTCAGCGCCCTCACGAAAGCGTCGCCTGTGCTGCCGCGCTTCAGCGCGATGAAGACGACGTTGTCGCGTCCCGAGATGGTGCCGAGCACGTCTTCCATGCCCATGTTGTCGATGGCCATGGCGACCGTGTCGGAGTGGCCGGAAAAAGTCCTGATGACGACGAGGCCGTCGTTCCAGTCGACCGATACATAGCCGCGCAGGAAATCCTGTATGTAATGTTTCTCCGACTCTTTGCGCTCCTCTTCGGAAGGAACCGTATAATAATAGCCTGTCTGTCCGTCCGCGACCTTGCCTACTTTCAGGTATTTGAGGTCGCGGGACAGGGTCGCCTGGGTGACGGAATAGCCGGCCTCAGCGAGCAGCTGGAGCAGCGTGTCCTGCGAATCTATACGATGGGCTTTTATAAGGGTCTTGACCACTTTTAGGCGCTCAAGTCTTTCTTTCATGTCGGGGTTTTCTCCATGACGTTATTTTTGGCGTTTCCACAGTATTGCATATTTTTGCATTTTTCTCAAGGACAATTCCGCGACCTCGCCTCGGAAGGCGAGGTCGCGAGCCTTTCGGCGAGTCAGTATTCCGTACCTTTCCAGCCGAATCTGGTCCTCAGCTTGTGCAGCATCATGTCCCAGTTCGTTTTTTCGGCGAAAAACTCCTTGGTGGACAGATAGCCCGAGTTGAAGAGCTTTTCATAGACCGCGTCGCCGGCCACGATATCGAAATTTGTCGGCGAGACGCCCTGATCGCTGATGAAGATCGTCCGGCCCTTGTTTTTCTCCCCATAGAGAACAAGCTGATCCTGGACAAGGACAAGACTCTCAAACAAAGCTCCGACATAATCCATCATGCCCTTCACTTCTTTGTACTCGGTCGATTCGGGCGAGGTATAGAGAAAGAACCCCAGGGTTTCCTCGTTCATTCCCTTGGAAAATTTCTTCCCGTATTGAGGTTCGTCGAAGAGGCTGATGGGATAATTCCACATGACGCCGCCGTCGGCGTAAAACTGCGTTTCCCTTGTCCCGGGATACTGGAATGGTATGGCTTCAAAAAATAGGGGAATGGACATCGATATCCTGACGGCGAGCGCCACTTCCATGTCGGGCGTCGCGTCAAAGGAAAAGATCCTGCTCGTCCTATTGGAAATATCGGTCCCCGTGACGTAAAGGTCGAAGAAATGGCGCCCTCCCTTATGGATGGATGCGTCCTTGAAGTCCCTGAATGTATAGGTTTCTTTTTTGACGGTGAACTGTTGAGCTATCACCGATTTCAGCCAGGTGTAAAAATAATCGCTCGAGTACCAGCCTTTTTCCTGGAGAAGGCGAAGGGAGCATTGGAGGTTCTTGACGATTCCCAGGGATTGCGATCGCACCACAAGGGGATTGGCCTTTATGAATTTTGCCTGTTCGGGTTTGAGATCGCCCTCGGCGGGGATTTTGCGGTAATCGAGGCTGTCGCTGATCGCTTTTATGGAATCGTAGTTTTCGAAGTTGAACGACAGAATCAGCGCCGTGATGGCGCCGGCCGAGGTGCCGGCGGCGCGTTCGACCGAGCGCATGAGTCCGTTTTCGTAAAGATACTTGAGGGCGCCGATATAGGCCACTCCGCGGACCCCGCCCCCCTTGAACACAAGGTTTCTGTACGCAGGCATTTCCCACTCCTCGGGACCGGATCGTCCGACCGGTCCGATGCGCCGCCAAGCATATACCAGAGACCTTCCGCCGTCCATGAGGCGCGGCCGGACCGAGGTGTTGCAAAGGACGGCTGAAACGATATAGCGTTGGGGCATGAACAGCGATTGGCGCGAAGCGATGAGAAAGAGAATCACGATACTGACCGATGCGGAGAATAAGGCTTTGCTCTCGAGGCTGAAGTCCGAATCGGCCCTCCCCTTCGCGGCCACCGCGTACTGGCTGGGTCTCGCCTCCGAGGACTACCGCGACTGCCGCAGGAACGAAAAAGGCTTTCCTATCGATCCCATTCTCGCCCAGGCGCTGCCTTCCAGGGCGGAGCTTGAGCGTATGCCCATAGAATCCAAGGACCCGCTCTGCGAGGAAGTCCACTCTCCCCTTTCCAGACTCGTGCATCAGTATCCCTCGCGCATTCTCTTGAGGACAACGGGGGAATGCCCCGTCTATTGCCGGCACTGCTTCAGGCGCTCCCTTCTGCCCAAGGAGAGGGGTTTCATGGACGACGCGACGCAGGAGGAAGTGAGGAAGTATCTGGAATCCCACCAGGAGGTTCGGGAAGTGCTCGTGTCAGGCGGGGATCCCTTGAGCGCGTCGACGCCGAAGCTCGAGGCGCTTTTTTCGCGGCTGAGGGCGGGCAAAAAGGGCATACTCATCAGGCTCTGCACCAGGGCTCCCGTCACGCTGCCCGACCGTGTCGACGAGGAACTCGTCGAGATGCTTTCACGCTTCAAGCCTCTGAGGGTGGTGATTCAGGTCAACCATCCCGCCGAAATCTCGTCCCTTTTCGCGGAAAAAATGGAGATGCTTGTCATGGCCGGACTGCCGGTACGGAGCCAGTCCGTCCTGCTCCGCGGCGTCAACGATTCCGCCGACACGCTCGAGGCGCTGTTCTCCGGCCTCGTCCAGGTCGGCGTCGACCCCTACTACTTGTTCCAGGGAGACCTGGCTTCGGGCACGGCCCACTTCCGCGTCCCGCTCTCGCGCGGGCTCGCGATCTACGGAGAGCTGCGGAAGCGGCTTTCGGGTCTGGAGCTGCCGCGCTATGCCGTGGACGCGCCCGATGGGGCGGGCAAGATGTACCTGCCGGAAAGCATTGCGGGAATGGAGGATGGCTTCTGGATCCTGAAAGCCCCCGACGGATCGCTCCACCGCTATCCCGAAGAAAAGGAATGAGGGGCCGCCGACCGCGCCTTCGTGCGCCTTCGCTTCGCGAAAGTCAATTCAATTTCGTTATGGTCCCGTCGCGGTAATACTCGTAGAGTTCGGCGATATCCGTTTCGTTCCCGCTCGTCACCACGACGAAGGTGCTCGCCGCGGGATGATAGGTATTCTCGTCGATCCAGGTGCCGCTGTTCACGTAATACTTCCCCTCGACGTTCGGCAGCTTCCTGAGCGAGGGATTGTGGGTGTGGCCGAACACCACGACGTCCACCTTCTGGTTCGCGTTCTCGAGATACTGCCTTTTCGCCTGCTTGAAGAAGTAGTCGCTGTCCAGCGCGCCAGCCACGCTCTCCGCGAAGGTGGCTTTCACCGCCACGAGGTTGTTTTCCTGGATCTTGTCCCATTCGCGCTGGTAGTTCTTGAAGAGCGTCGGCGCGCTGATGGTGCCGTCGGCCTGGACAACGGGGTAAACATCCTTGAGGGAGTATTTTCCGTTATAGCCATTGAACTTGATATCGATCACGCGATCCTCGAAACGTTCGTACGGAGTGATTCGGTTCATCTCGCCGGACCATATCCTGTAGTAGAGATAGGCGCCGAACTGGTCGGGATCGGTCTTGGGATCAGGTACCTTATCGATTTCCGGATAATCCTTCTTGATCATCGGCTTGCCTTGCAGCACCCAGCTCGCGGCGATCCTCGCGTAGAAATAGCCCGGCGGGAGGATGGACGGCGCGTCGCCGGTGATATCCTTGTTGGAAACGCTGTCGGGCGCCGAATAGACATCGTACCTATGCCCGTGCTCGATCACGATCTCGTTTCGGACTCCGGTATAGTGCTTTCCCATGCCGCGGGCATCCCTGGCCTGGTTTATACCCGGCAGGACCTGGGCGAGAATGTCGTTCTCAAGCGTCATGTCGTGGTTGCCGGGCACATAGGTCAGCTTGATGCCTTTCGCCATGAGGGCTTTGAGCTCGTCGAATACCGGCTGGTTGTTCTTCACCACCTGCCAATAGAACTTGCTCGAATCGCTGTAGGCGGGATAGGTCAGCGGCAGGTACCACTCGTCGAGGAAATCGCCCGCGATGACAAGTTCGCCGACGTCAGTCGTGTTCTCCAGGCGTTTCAGGAATTCGATGAACACCGCCCTGTTCTTGAGGTTTTCCGAATATTTATCGAGGATTCCCAGATGAATGTCGCTGACGACGACTACCTTGTCCTTTTTCGCTTCGGCGGTCGCCCACAACGGCGTCGAACTCAAAGAGGCGCCATTCGCCGCCGGCTGATCGAGCCCGAAGACCTGCAGCGCGATCGTGGCCATCATGAAGAGAACCAGCAATTTCTTCATCTTCCTGCCTCGTTTTGATATTATTTTTACAAGCCCAATAGAGGATCGACGCGAAACTTCACTCCCACTCGATCGTGGCGGGCGGCTTGGAAGAGACGTCGTAGGCGACGCGCCCGACAGCCGGAACCTTGTTCGTGATGGCCGAGGAAATGGCGATGAGGTCCTTCGATTCGAAGGGATAGACGTCGGCCGTCATGCCGTCCTCGCTGACGACGGCCCTCAAGGCCACCACGTAGCCGTACTTGCGCTCATCGCCGGCCACGCCCACCGAGCGGATGGGCAGAAGCACGCAGAAGGCCTGCCAAATCTTGTCATAGAGTCCGCGCTCTTTCAGTTCGGAGATGAAGACCGCGTCGGCGTCGCGGAGGATGTCGCATTTTTCCTTCGTCACGTCGCCGAGGATGCGCACGCCCAGGCCAGGACCCGGGAAGGGATGGCGGCCCACGACATGGGGAGGCAGGCCCAAAAGGCGGCCGAGGGCGCGGACTTCGTCCTTGTAGAGTCTGTCCAGCGGTTCGATGACCCGCCCTTCTTCCCGCTTCTTCTCGACCAAGGGGCTCCGCACGTTGTGATGGCTTTTAATCACCTGCGCCTTCTTCCCCACGCCCTTGCCCGATTCGATGAGGTCGGTGTAGAGCGTCCCCTGGACAAGGAACGCCTCGGGGATGCCCAGCCTCGCCACCTCGCGCTCCTGGATGGTGATGAAGAGATCGCCGATGATCCGGCGCTTCTTTTCGGGATCTCCCTCGCCGGCCAGCGCGCCCAGGAACTCGGTTTCGGCGTCGACCATGTGGAGGTGGCGCGCGCCGAGCGACGAAAGGTTCTTCATCACCTCGTCGCTCTCGGCCTTGCGCATGAGACCCGTATCGATATAGAGGAGATAGACTTGTCCGGGATCGAGGACCTTGAGGAGGAAGGCTCCCGCCACGGTGGAATCCACGCCGCCCGAGATGAGGAGGAGGGCGGGCGCTTTCCCGACCTTGGCCCTGATCTTGTCGGCTTCGCGCTCCAGGTATGCCTGCATGGACCAGCCGCCGTCGGCTTCGCATATGCCCAGCACGAAATTGCCGAGGATCTTCTGGCCGAACTCGCAGTGGCTCACCTCGGGATGGAACTGGACGCCCCAGCGCGGCAGCGTTCCGTGCGCTAAGGCCGCGGGGATGCCGCCCTCGGACTCGGCGATTATCCGCCAGCCCGGAGCCGCCTTCGCGATGGAGTCGCCGTGGCTCATCCAGGTGGAAAATTCACGGCCCACGCCGGCGAAGAGCGGATCGCGCGTCCCGCTTTCGAGGAGCGAAACGGGCTTCCTGCCGTATTCGCGCTCGGGCAGGCGCTCGACGGCGCCGCCCTGGTCGAGGGTCATCTTCTGGATGCCGTAGCAGATGCCGAGGATGGGCAGGCCGCTGGCGTAGAGGGATGCGTGGGGAAGGGGCGCTCCCGCCTCGTAGGCGCTGAAGGGCGAGCCGGAGAGGATGATGCCGACGCAGCTTTCGAGGGCGGCGGCATCCAGGGCCGAATCGCCCGGCAATATTTCCGAATAGACGCCCAGCTCCCTCACCCTTCGGCCGATGAGCTGCGTGTACTGGCTGCCGTAGTCGAGAATCAGGATCTTATCCACGGGCTCTCCCTTATGATGGTCTGGTTCCGGTCCGATCCGACCGAGATGATGGACACCGGCGTTTCGGTGAATTCCTCGATGAACTGGACGTATTCGCGCGCGCGCAGGGGAAGTTCGTCCCACTGGCGGCATTCGTCGATGCGCTCGTTCCAGCCGGGGAACTTCTTGAGTATGGGGGTGGCCGATTCCAGGTCTTTTATCGAGGCGGGGAAGTCCTCCACCACTTTTCCGTTTATCTTGTAGGCGACGCAGGCCTCGAATTCGGGCAGGTTGTCGTATACGTCGAGGTGGGTCAGCACGAGCCGGTCGAGCGAGTTGACCATGCAGGCGTAGCGGAGCGCGACGAGATCGAGGTAGCCACAGCGGCGCGGCCTGCCCGTCGTGACCCCGAATTCGTTGCCTGTCGTCCTGATGTAGTTCGAGAGGGAGCCGGGCGAATCGTCGGCGAATTCCGTCGGGAAGGGACCGTTGCCCACCCTGGTGGTATAGGCCTTGAACACGCCGAGAATCCTGTCGATGTCGCGGGGGCCTATGCCGCCCTGGGCGGCCGCGCCGGCGGCGCAGGACATGCCCGAGGAGACGAAAGGATAGGTGCCCGTATCGATGTCGAGGAGAGCGCCCTGGGCGCCTTCGAAGAGGGTCCAGGAATTCTTGTGGTGGTGGAGATAGGAACTGGCGGGGACGGACATGGGGAGGAGCTTGTCTCTCCACGCGTCCAGAAAGGCCCGGTCCTCGTCGGTCAGGTTGCGAAGGCGTTCCTCGTCGTCGAGGTCCGCCAGTCGGACGCCGTCGCGCGAGGCCTTGAGGGAGTAGGCGATGCCGATTCCCCTGCCCGTCGTGCCTATGGGTTTCTTGCGCTGGCTGTCGATCTGCTTGTCCAGCTCCTTGTAGCGCGGCAGGACGATGTGGGCCCGGTCCGAGATGAGGACGCGGCCTTCCCAGTCGATGCCCTTGGCCTTGAGGCCGTCGAGTTCGATGAAGAGCGCCTCGGGGTCGATGACCATGCCGGAACCCAGGATGACGATCTTGTCCGAATAGAGGATTCCCGATGGCACGAGATGGAGGGCATAGCGCGTTCCGGAGAGAACGATCGTATGTCCCGCGTTGGCGCCGCCGGAAAAGCGCACGACGATTCCCGCCTCGTGGGCGAGATAATCGACGATTTTCCCCTTCCCTTCATCGCCCCATTGGGCGCCGATAATCACTACGTTCATTGTTCTCTCCTGTCGTGTCCGGGAAGTCTCAGGCAACCCGGGAATGTATGCGAGTCGGTGGAAACCATTCTGACGGTCAGCGTTTTTGCGCGAATACCCGGTAGTTGATTTCCGGGAACAGGTTGTTCTTCTTTTCCAGGGTCGTCAGCCATTCGGTGTCGACGGTGTTGGCGCAGAGCATCTCGTAGATGCGCGTGAAGTTGCCCACGGATTCCTCGATCTGTCCCTTGGCGAAAGAACTCGACTGCCCCGAACGGAGCAGGAGGGGCCAGTCTGAGGCCATGGTGAGGAGAGCCTCCCGGGCTCCCTGGTTCAAGATGCGCTCCCGCAAGCCCGATTCGTTAGGAAAGCGCTCCGCCAGCTCCATCATCCGCTCGATGGCCTGGTGACTGTGTCGGTGCACCCAGTCGTTGGAGCCGTCCAGCCAGACTTCGGCGTAGCCGCCCTCCCCCCAGGAGGAGAATTCGGGTTCGGAGACGGGGTTTTCGGGGAAATTGCGATCGTATTCGCTCAGGGTGACAAATTCGAGATCGTCGTCACCGTGCTTCCTGGCCGCGGTCTTGAAAAGGGCTTCCAGGAACTGAGGTCCCTCGAACCACCAATGTCCGAAAAGTTCCGCGTCGTAGGGGCAGACGATGAGGGGCTGGCGGTCTTTCATCCAGAAGGAGGCCGCCCTGGCCGCCGCTTTCCTTTCGGCCAGGAATGCGTGGGCATGCTCTATGACCTTTGCCGCCGCGGAGAGCGGTTCGTAGGGACGCTTTTGGTCGGTATGGCCAGTCACCGCCCAGTACTTGAAGCCGGTGACGCCATGATCGATGCCCTCGCCGAGGAAGGGTCCCACGTAGGAGGTGTCGAGGTCGTAGCCTATATCCCGGTAGAAATCGCGATAGACCGGATCGGCGGGATAGCCTTCGGTTTCGGACCATACGGCTTTCGTGGCCCCGGCGTCCCTGATGAAGACCGTGAGGCCGGAGGGGCTCGTGACGGGCGAAAATGAGCCGTAGAAGGGAGTGGGATGCCCGAGAAGAGCTCCCCTGGTCGTGACGATCGTGTACTTGATGTTGTAGTCGTGCAGGAGCTCGCCGAGCCCGGGATACCAGCCGAACTGGGGAAGCCAGAATCCCTGCGGGTTCTTCCCGAATACCGAGCGGTGGGTGACTATGGCGGTTTCCACCTGGGCGTGGATGGCTTGGGGAGCGTCCTGGAAGAGGGGAAGGAAGGCGTGGGTGGCGCCGCTCGTGAGCACTTCGATCTTGCCTTTCTTGTAGAAGTAATCGAAGGCGGTGAGGATATTCTTCAGATAGAGATTATCAAAATCGTCTTTGTTGCGCTTGTACAGCGTATGATAAAGCTGCGCGATCGGAGCGAATACCGAATCGCCGGAGAGTCTTTTCTTTTCCTGCGCCGCCAGCTCCAGCTGCAGGTCGAGATAACGCGAATAGCGATCGCAGAGAATCTTGTCGGAGAGCATGGCCAGCAAGGTGGGAGAAATCGCGATGCTCAGCTTGAAAGGGATGTTTTCGGTTTCGAGTTTCCTGAAAAGCCTCAGGAGCGGGAGGTATGTCTCCGAAATCGCCTCGAACAGCCAGCGTTCCTCGAAGAACGGGTCAATTTCAGGTTTCCTGACGAAGGGAAGATGGGCATTGAGCACCAGTGCGAGGCAGGGCTTTTTCATCTTCTTCCTTTACTCTCCATCAGCCATCAGTATCCTGTTTGGATTATCGTCCCTCGGTTCGGTCAAATGTAATCCTTCAATACCGGAGAGAATCAGCAGGCTCTTCGTAATTTGGGGCATTTGCTGCGCTCGATGCATATAGTAAACCGGCATGCGCACTTCGTTGGAACGCGCGAGCGCCCTGATCTTATCACTTTTGTGCAGGCACAAGTCAACCCGATAGGTGGAGCCGGGCTGGGGGATATTGATATACCATTTCCAGTCGTCCGGGCTGATGCCTATATCGAAGAAGCTATTCCTGCGCTCGCTCTGCGGATTCAGTTCGATGACCCGCAGGAACAAGCCGGCCGTGGACTGCTCTTCGGTGAAGGAAGTTCTTTTCTGCTCCGAAATATCCCAATACGCGTAGATCCATGAAGGATCGCGGGGGAGAGCGCGTATCATCGTCTCGTTATAGCGTTCCGGAATGCCTGAATGGTCGTGCGAAGGATAGGGGGCATAGGATCCGCCGGAGAGCTTTTTTTCCTCGACATGGCCGGTCCCGTCATGGCTGAACACTCTCTCCCTGTCGTCGTCCTCCAGCGCCGAGATTATTTCCTCGATGATGAAGGGCCGGTCCAAACCGTCAGGGATATAGATACCCATACGTTCAGCCAGAAGCATCAGCTCCTGATCGGAAAGCAGCGAAAGCTTTTCGGGGTTCACGCCCTTATAGTGAAAAATGCGAGCGTGCTTGTCAAGTATGAAGGGAAGCTTTAGGGCGATACCGAGGGCAACTCGGCTCTTTTCCCCGAAGGCCTTCGCCTTCTTCTCGTCTTCTGCGGCTTTTGCAGGGGGGAGAGGCCTGAAGTCCTGAATATCATGAGGATGGCGGCTTCCAGCTCCACGCGAGGGGGATTCAGGGGCTGGATGAATGATCGGGCCGAGAGAAGAGCAGTACGGAAGGCTTCGCTGGAATCTTCGAACGTGCCCCCTTCGGGTACGATCCAGGATTTCAGGAACCAGGAAAGGATCACCGAGAGTTTTTGCTGCCCCCTGGACGCGGAATCCGCGTCGGTCTCCTCGATATCACTGTCGCTTACCTCTATCCGCAGGGCGTCGAGGGCTTGGAGGTCGGCGAAAAGTTTCTGCGAGTAACCGAGGTCAGTCTGGATTTTCGCCCATACGGAGGGCACGAAATATTCCAGAAGCCTGAATTCGCTTAATATTCGGAAGATGCGCTCCGATTTCCCCGAAGCCAGAATCTTGAAGAATTCTTCCGTCATCCTCGAGCTGCTTACGTCGGCCAATAGATGGGCGTCTTTCTTTATGGCGTGCTTCAGCGCGAAAGGAATCTTGAAATCCGCCAGAGCCCCGTATTTAACCCCGCGTATGATTCGCACAGGGTCTTCCTTGAAGATCCGGTTGAGGGGGATGATCGGCTTGATCCTTCCGGCCTTGAGATCCTTGAATCCCCCCACGAAGTCGACGAGGGTCTGGTCTGTGGGGTCGTAGTACAGCGCGTTGAACGTGAAATCCCGGCGAAGCACGTCCTCGTCGATGCTGCCGAATTCGTTGCCCACCGATCCGTTCTTGATGGATCTGAACGTGCTCACTTCGAATATCTCGCCGCCGGCCATGATATGGACGAGACGGAATCGTTTGCCGATGATGCGGGCGTTGCGGAAAAGCTTTCTGATCTTGGTGGGCAAAGCGTCGGTGACCAGATCGAAATCCTTGGGTTTCCTGTCCTGCACAAGGTCGCGCACGGCGCCGCCCACGATATATGCCTGATGGCCAGCACCCTTGAGACGCTCGATGATCCTGACAGCCTCCGGATCGATCATGGTCTTCTTAATGCCATGTTCTTGTTCCGTATAGATCAGCGCTTGTTCGACAGGTTTGCCTTTTTTGTCTCTACGATATCGGATGAACACAGAAAAGCCTCACTCGTTCAACATAATGCGAACCCCGAATCCTGCTTGGATTTGCCGCTTGAAAACCGGATCAATTATGCGATTATACGCCGCGTTTATGCAATATGCCGCAAAAACCAGTCGGTGATATCGGACAGGACCTCGTCCTTGTTCAATTCGTTGATGCTCTCGTGCCTGCCGCCCTCGTAACATTTCGATTCGAAATCGACAAGCCCCAATCCCCTGAAGGTGCGCGATATCATTTCGAATCCAGCTTTCATCCCGGCGACGGGATCCTCCGATCCGCCGATCAAGTATATCGGAAGATTCGTCGGGATGCTGTCCAGGAAACTTTCGGAATAGACTTGTTCGAGACCATGCATCAGGTCGCCGTAGAAACCGAAGGAGCAGATGAAATTGCATTTGGGGTCGGCGATGTATTTATCGACGTGTTCCGGGTCCCTGCTGATCCAGTCCGATCCTGTCCTCCTGTTCTTGACGGTCTTGGCATAATTGCCGAAGGTCATCGAGCGGAGAATCCTCGCCGGAGCGTGTCCGCCTTTGAACAGCTTGCCGATCTTCACGACGAACTTTCCGGCGAGAGCCAGGAAGGGCGTCGGTTTCTCGGGCAGTCCCGATAGAATCACGCCATCCATATACTTGCCGTATATGCCGCTGAGAGCGAGACAAAGAATTGCCCCGAAGGAATGCCCGAAATAATAGAGAGGAAGACCTCCCTGCTCCTTCGCGGCGAAGTCGCCCAGCTCCATAAGATCCTCGACGACTCTCTCAAACCCGTTCGAATCGGCGAGATAGCCTCGATTCGCGCCGTCGTCGGTATCTCCATGACCGCGGAGATCGGGTATGTAAACGGCTAGGCCGGTATCGGCCAGGGCTTCCGCCAGATGGGAGTAGCGGCCCCCGTGTTCATTCATGCCATGCCCGATCACGACAACGGCTTTAGCCTGCGTGGAGGGAATCACTTTTTGATACGCGATCAACTTTCCATCGGATGCGGGAAATCTCAAACCACTTTTTGTCACCACAATCCTCCATAGGAACCCAGGTCATTACAGGACATATATAATCAGATCTCCCCAGTACGGGTCTGCTTTATTCTCGGTATATTCGCGGGAATAATTTACCATGGATTGGGCAGAAATCCCAAGGCCTCTGAAATGGTGCTGGCGCAAGATCGGTCCATGGCGGTATACTCGTGCCGCGGAGAAAATTCTGAAGACATTCATATCACATGGCAGGGAAGAGACGCTCGCGTTAGGGGAACTCATAGGAAAATCGGTTCCCGGCGGTGCCGTCATCGTCTACAGGGGCGATCTCGGCGCCGGCAAAACCACCATGAGCAAGGGCATCGCGAAAGGTCTCGGGATAACCGAGGAAGTGACCTCCCCTACCTACACGATCGTATCCGAATATAAAGGCAGACTCACGCTCTACCATATCGACGCTTACCGGCTTTCGGGAGAAGCCGACTTTTTCGAAATCGGCGGGCTGGAAATGCTTGAGGAACCCGGCAGCCTCTGCCTTATCGAATGGGGCGAAAGGCTGCCCGAAATAGTGAACGAAAGAACGGCCATCATAGAAATACAATTCGAAAAAGACGACAACCGCCGGATTTCCCTCCAGGGAGCCTGGCTGGAGGCATTGCTGCCATGAATATTCTCGTATTCGATACGTCCACCGATATGCTCGCCGTGGGCGTAAAAATCGACGGGAGCATAAAAACGAGCGTGGAAAGCGGGTTCAGACATTCGGAAACCCTGCTGCCCACCATCGAGCGTTGCCTGGCCGACGCCTCGATCGGCTTGAAGGATATCGATCTCATCGCCTGCACAAGCGGCCCCGGTTCATTCACGGGTCTGCGCATAGGCATGTCCACGGCCAAGGGCCTCGCGCTGGCGCTGGGCCTGCCCTGGGTCGGCGTCCCCACCCTCGACTGTATGGCTTTCGGCCGGGAAAAGCCGGGGCGGACCGTGGTTCCCGTCATGGACGCGCGGAAAAACAGGATCTACGCCGCGCTCTATCAGGGCGGGCAAAGGCTGAGCGAATATCTCGACCTGTCCCTGTCCGCCCTGCTCGCCGCGGTGGACGGCGAGGCCGAGGTTTCTTTCGTCGGCCCCGACGCCGATCTCCTCTCGGACTATGCCCTCGAAAGACCGGGGTTCAGCATCGAAAAGGACGATCCAGCAGGGCGGCTTGCGGGACTGGCCGCCCTCGCCGAAATCCAATTCAGGGAAAAAGGCGGCGCCGGTGAAATGGAAGGCCCGCTCTATCTGCGCGAACCGGAGATAGGCTGAAATTACCGGCCGGGCAATGCCAGGCGATTTACAGCAGCTTGATGTAGACTCTCCTGCGCTTGTGTTGCCTTCTGGGATAGTTCTTCCAAAGTCCCTGTACCGCTATATTCGTTTCCAGCTCCGGATTCGTCTCCGAAAACTTGATGCCGGCCTCTATCGCGCTTTGGTTGAGGGTGGTCATCATGAGCGCCACGATGCCTCTCTGGAGATATTCCTTGCGGACCGCGATCAGCATCATATCGATAGTCTTGGGGTGCTTTAGCGCCCAGAGGAGTCTGGCCCAGCCGAGGGGGAACAATCTGCCCCTCGATTTGTAGAGGGCCTCCGAAAGGCTCGGTATCGTAATGGCAAAGCCGACCAGCTTGTCGTCCTTATCCACCATTACTTTCGTGAAACGCGGATCGACGAAGCCCAGATACTGATCGATATAGGCTTCCACCTGCCTGCGCGAAAGCGGCGTCGTGCCGTAAAGCCCCGCGTAGGCTTCGTCGAGGAGATCGAAAATCTGATCGGCGTAGTCCGCGATGAGCTTTTTCTTGCTCTTCCAGTCAAGCAGCTTCACGCCGGAACGTTTGGCCAGGATTTCGTTCACCCGCAGTATTTTTTCGGGAATGGCGTCGGGCGTCTGGATCTGGAACTCCAGCCAATCGACATCCTTGGCATAGCCGAGCTTTTCCATGTAGACGGAATAATACGGATGATTGTAGATCGTGGCGAAGGTGGCCCGCTCGTTGAATCCTTCCACGAGCATCCCCTCCCTGTCGAGATCGGTGAAGCCGAGAGGACCGTGCACGCCTTCCATTCCCTTCGAGCGCGCCCATTTTTCCACGGTCTGGACCAGAGCCTCGGCCACTTCGAAATCTTCGATGAAGTCGATCCATCCGAATCTGGCGTATTTTTTTCCCCATTTTTCGACATAGCGGTGGTTGATGATGCCGGCGATTCTGCCGACCATCACGCCGTCTTTCCAGGCTGTCCAGTATTCGGCTTCGCAGAATTCAAAGGCGGGATTCTTCTTTCTGTTGAGGGTGTTCATATCGTCAAACAGAAAGGCCGGCACCCAGTTGGGCTCGTCGCCATAGATAGTTTCAGGGAACGCCACGAAGGCCTTAAGCTCGGCTTTGGAGGCTACTGGTCTTATTTCGATGCTCATCATCGCTCCTGCTTATTCTCTGCTGACTTCAATTCCGCCGCCCATTCGAAGATGAAATGCTCGTATGCGGCGATCGTCGCGGATGAGACGATATCGCCCAGTTCTCCTCTGCCCAGCCAGTCGTTCCCCTCGAGGACATACTGATGTTCAAGGGCGGCCCTCGCGTCCTCGAGCGTGAATCCGGGATCGACGCGCCTGTGGTTTTCCAGCCCCTTGAGCGTGCTTTCAAACAATTCTTCTTTTTTCTCTTCACGCCAATCAGTCGATGACATCGATGCTCCGGAAAACCAGGATTTATGGAAGAAGCCGGCATCCCCGAAGAATGCGTCCTTCCTCTTTTTCTCGCGGAAGTATAGCGGCGCGTTCATCAATTGTAAAGCAGAGCAGGATTCAAAAGGCCTTGACTAAGTCCCGCGCGAGCAGGTATAAATCTTCCGTCCATGGCGAGGTAGCTCAGTTGGCAGAGCAAGCGGCTCATATCCGCTGGGTCGTGGGTTCAATCCCCTCCCTCGCTACCTATATTCAAGGTCCTCATTGTGAGGGCCTTTTTTTTTGTATATACTCCCCCGCATGGAATCTTCCAGAATCAAGCCAAAACCGGAATGGATCAAAGTCAGACTCCCCGCCGGCAATGAATGGAAAAAAGTCGACGATATCTTGGCCAAGCATGGCCTCCATACCGTCTGCGATGAAGCGCGCTGCCCGAACAAGGGCGAATGCTGGGGCTGCGGAACCGCGACCTTCATGGTGCTGGGCGACATCTGCACGAGAGGATGCCGGTTCTGTGCGGTGGAAACGGCCAGAAACGGCAGACCGCTGAGATCCGACGAACCCGAGGCCCTCGCCCGGGCGGTGAGCGAGATGGGCCTCTCCTATGCCGTGATCACCTCGGTGGACAGGGACGACCTTCCCGACCGGGGCGCGGCTCACTTTGCCCTGTGCATCGACGCCATCCGAAGAACGGCGGCCGCTGCCAGGATAGAGGTGCTCATTCCCGACTTCATCGATCAGGAACTAACCGTGATAGCGGCTTCGCGGCCTGATGTGCTCGCCCACAACGTGGAGACGGTTCGGAGGCTCCAGCATGTCAGGGATGGCCGGGCCAGCTTCGACAGAAGTCTTAAAACCCTAAGGCAGGCCAAGGAATCAGGTGTCCAGGCGACGAAATCCAGCATTCTTCTCGGCCTAGGGGAAACCAGGGATGAGCTCAAGACGACCTATGCCGAACTGAGGGATGCGGGAGTGGATATCCTCGTCATGGGACAGTACCTCCAGCCCTCAGCGCGGCAGATTCCCGTGGCCGAATACCTGCATCCCGACACCTTCGCCCTCTATGCCGAAGACGCGCGGGCCGCCGGTTTCTCGACTGTCGTGGCCGCCCCCTTCGCCAGGACGAGCTACCATGCCTACGACGCGTGGAAGGCGAAGCTCGGATGAAAATTGAAGCAGTGGGCAAACCGGCAGGCTGTAAGCTGCTGAGGATATCAGCCGAATTGACGGAGCCGGTGAATGACGACTGCGTCGTGAGAGCCATCTCCATACGCGGCGATTTTTTCGCGATTCCGGAAGAAAAATTCGAAATTGCGGAATCGCGGCTTCGCGGAACGGCATTGGGAAAAATCGGCGATGTCTTCGACGCGGAAATCCGGAATTTGGGCATTCAGGTCATGGGCATTTCCGGTCAGGGCATTCTGGCGACCATAAGAGGCGCAATCGATGAAACATCCATTCAGAATACTGCAAACAGGGCTTAACGACGCGTTTTTCAATATGGGACTCGACGAGGCGATACTGGGATCCGTCGCGGACTCCGCCGCCATACCCACGCTCAGACTATACGGCTGGAAACCCTCCGCCATTTCGCTCGGCTATTTCCAGGGCATAGCCGATGAGATCGACATAGAAGCCTGCGAGAGACAAAACGTCGACATCGTGCGCCGCATCACCGGGGGCGGCGCCGTCTTCCATGACGCCGAAGTGACCTACAGCATAGTAATTCCTGAGGGGCATCCCTTGGCCCCCTCCTCCATCCTCGATTCCTATTCCATCATCTGCTCGGGCATTATCCAAGGCCTAAGGGAGCTTGGCATTGAAGCGGAATTCGCGCCCATCAACGATATCGTGAGCGGCGGCAGGAAAATTTCCGGCAACGCGCAGACGCGAAAGCGCGGCTGCCTCCTTCAGCATGGCACCGTGCTGCTCCAGGTCGACGTGGACAACATGTTTACCCTCTTGAAAGTGCCCAAAGAAAAAGCTTTGGGCAAAATGATCGAAGACGTGAAAGCCAGGGTCACGTCGGTATCGGCCATCCTTCGCAGGGAAATTTCTTTCGAGGAAGCGGCGGAGGCGATGCGGACCGGCTTTCTGCGCGCCCTCGACATGGATGCGCGGGAAGAAGAACCCAGACCGGAGGAATTGGCCAAGGCGGCGGAACTGTCCGCGACAAAATTCCGTGCCAGGGAATGGATCTATAAACGGTGATGCCGATGAAATGTTCGATCTGCGGCGAGCCGATGAAGGTTTTTTCCCTGTCGACGAAAAAATCCACGCTCGCCTACCATCGCTGCGAGCGCTGCGGTTTTATATGTCTAGGAAAACAACACCTCGTCACCCAAGCTGAGGAGAAAGCGCGTTATCTGCTTCACCGGAACGACATGTCCAATCCGGGGTACGTGGCGTTTCTGCGTTCTTTCATCATGAAAGCGATCGCTCCTTTCAAGGCTCCGGGCCGCCTTGTCCTGGATTTCGGTTCGGGACCGGCTCCCGTCCTTGCCCGCATGCTCGAAGAAGCGGGCTATCGCTGCGACGTGCACGATCCAGTCTTCGCGAAAACAAGATTGTGGAAAAAGCGTCGTTACGACGCGATTTTGCTCCACGAGGTGGCGGAGCATATGCGAAGCCCAGGAACCACGCTCGCCTTCCTCACGACCCTTGTCGATGAAGGCGGCATAATCGCCATCCGCACCCGCTTCCTGCCGGAATCCATGGAAGACTTCGGCCCGTGGTGGTACCGGATGGATCCGACGCACGTGAGTTTTTATACGGTTCGCTGCCTTGTGGATTTTTTCGCGGCGCGGGGATTCTCCGTTCTCAGTCTGTCCGCGCCCGACATCATCGTTTTCCAGATGGTCAATTGACTTCGGAATTCTTTCTGCTACAATTAGTCCGTTCTTCGTTCCGCGCCGAGAATCGCTGAACGCCCAAAGGAACAGTATGGCGATTTCGATCCTCCAGAATATATCCCTCATTATTTCCATCGCCGTCATCTATCACCTCATAGCGCGAAAACTCCGCGGCAAGCGGGTAATTGTATCACTGCTCAATGGTTTGCTCTTCAGTTTCGCCACGATCATAACGATGCTCGTTTCCTTTCGCTTCGCCCAAGGCATCATCTACGATGGACGAACGATCCTGCTGACGATCGCCGGTCTTTTTGGCGGTCCGATCGTCCTGGGATTCGCGACGCTGACTTCTGTCATATTCCGTTTTTTCATCATAGGGGGGAGCGGCCGCGTCGTCGGGGTCCTTACCATCGTCATTGCGTCAGGCATAGGCCTCTGCGCCTACATCTGGAGAAAACAGATCCGAAAACCCTTGAATGCCTGGAGAATCATGGCGATCGGCTATTCGGTCCACCTGCTTATGCTCTTCGCTCAGCTATTGCTGCCCGATCAGCGCTGGAAAGAAATCATCCCCGCGATCGCCCTTCCGGTTCTTCTCTTTTATCCTCTCGCTTTTTTCCTGATCTGCCAACTCTTCATCGAAAACGAGGAGCGCGAGAAGAACCAGGCGATGCTCGAGGAATCCGAGGCCCGCTATAAGCTTCTGTTCCAGAACCATCGGTCGATCATGCTGCTGATCGACCATGAAACCGGACGGATTGTCGACGCGAACCCCGCCGCCGAGGCTTTCTATGGCTGGACGAGACAGGTACTTCTCTCGAAAAACATCGCCGAAATTAACACCCTGCCAGCCGATCAGCTTCGCGACAGGCTGAACCAGGCGCTTGAGCGAAACGATAACGCTTTCATTTTCAAACACCGAAGAGCTTCGGGAGACATCAGGGATGTCGAAGTCTTCGCGGGACCCATCGAGTATTCCGGCAAGAAGCTCTTATATTCCATCGTGCATGACGCCACGGCCAGAATAAAAGCGGAGAACGAGGTGAGGGAGCTGAATCAGTCGCTGGAAAACCAGGTCGCCAGACGCACCGAGCAGCTTCAGGAAGCCAATGGGGAACTGGAAGCCTTTGTCTATTCGGTTTCCCACGATCTTCGGGCTCCCCTGCGCGCGATGGAAGGTTTCGGGGTCTTATTGGGAGAAGATACGGAGAGCCGGCTTTCGGAAACCTCGAAGCACTATATCGACAGGATACGATACAACGTCAAGAAAATGAGCCAGCTCATCGACGATCTGCTTCGTCTGTCGAGAATCGCCCGCCAAACGCTGACATACTCTAGCGTCGACCTTACGCGGCTCGCGAGGGAAAGCGTGGAGGAAATGTCGGTTCGTTTTCCGGGCAGGAAGCTATTTGTATCCATTCAGGAAGGTCTGTCGGTCAAGGCCGACAAAGCCCTCATGGAATTGATGCTTCTCAATCTTTTCGAGAACGCGTGGAAATTCACATCCGCCGTCCCCGAGGCCGCCGTCGTCTTCGGCGCCGCTGACATCGACGATGAGCGAGTCTATTCAATACGGGATAATGGCATCGGATTCGATATGGCCTACGCTGACAAACTCTTCACGCCCTTTCAGCGGCTGCATTCCGAACAGGAGTACGGCGGATCGGGCATCGGGCTCAGTATCGCGCGAAGGATCGTCACCAGGCATGGAGGCAGGATATGGGTCGAGGCGGCACCCGATAAGGGCGCGACATTCTATTTCACCCTTGGAGACAGATGATGCCTTCCAATAATCAACATGACAGATCCTTCCGAATACTTGTCATCGAAGACAATCCCGATGACGCTTTTCTCGTCCTGCATACCTTGAAAGCCAATTTCCCAAGCGCGGAATGCTTCCACGTGCAGGGCCGTAAAGAGCTGGAGACGTTTTTAGCCCTTCCCCAAAAGCCCGACATCATCCTCTCGGATTGGTCTCTTCCGCAGTTCAATGGCTTGGCCGCCCTGGAGATGGTCAAACGAAGAGGCATCGATGTTCCCTTCATCATCGTATCGGGTAAAATCGGGGAAGAAGCCGCGATTTTGGCCATCAAGCAGGGCGTGTACGATTATGTCCTTAAGGACAATCTCGCGAGGCTTCCCACGGCGATACATCATGCCCTCGATTATCATCAGAACGAGAAAAAAGCCAAAATCGTCAACGCGCTCATAACCCTCCAGGCGACAGCGTTGAAGGTTGCCCCGGCCGCCATAGCGGTCTTCAGCGCGGCGGGCACGATCGAATGGATCAACCCGGCTTTCGAGGAACTGACCGGCTATACCAGCGATGATCTGCTGGGCAGTGCTTTTTGCACAACCTGCAGCGCTCTTGGCTACCAGCGGCTGGAATCCATACGCGACAATCCCTTCGATATGAAAGAACAGGTGGTCTGCAGCGTCAACAAAAAGAAAAACGGAGAGTTTTATTTCGAGGAAGAAAAATTCTGCCCGGTTTTCGATCAGGACGGAAAGCTCTCTCATATCGTCGTCATCAAGAAAGATATATCGGCCTCGGAACAGAAGAAAAAGGAAATGGAACAGGATCTGTGGCTATCCACTTCCCTGGGGCAGTCCAAGAGCCTCGAAGGAATTTGCCAGAACGCGGCGGCTTATTTGAAGGAACAATATTCCGACATTCAGTCCGGCATCTGTCTCTGCGCCGACGGGAATTCCGGCAAGGGGAAATGGTTCGGCGAGAAGCCGGAAGATTCACGCTCCGCGGGATCCGGAACCTTCAGCCGCCTTATGACCATGGGAGAAGAAAAGATAGGACAGATCCTGATCCGCTATCCAATAGATTCCCCTCTGGATATGGAAAAACTTTTCGATTCCCTGGCCAGACAACTGGAAGTCGCGCTGCAAAGCGTGCTGGCTCAGCAGAAAATATCGGCGCAGATAAGGAATATATCCTTCCTGAAGCTTATCAGCCGCACGATCAGCAGCGATATGGACTTCGAAATGGTCATGGAACCGTTACTCCGACAAACACAGAAATTCCTGGACAGCGACGCCGTCGCTCTTTATCTGAACGACAAGGAAAGCGGCCTTTTGATATGTCGGGCACAGAGCGGATTCCGGACCGGCCTCATCGAAAACGCCAAAGTCCGCTATGGCCAGCCTTATGTCGGGATAGCCGCCGAGGAACAGCGAATCGTATCGATTTCCCACCTGGAGAGTCTCAACGGCCAAAAAGAATTCGATGCCCTCATCCGTGCCGAAGCCTTTGAATCCCAACAATGCGCTCCAATCATCATCGCCGGGAAAACAACCGGCGTCCTTGAGACTTTCCAGCGAAAACCCTTCAACGCAAGTCCCGAATGGATGATTCTTTTCGACGCCATCGCGACGCAGACCGGTCTTGCGCTGGATTACAATTCGATCTACGCGGATCTGCAGCATGCCTATCTGGATCTGGAGCTTTCCTACGAAGCGACCATCGAAGGCTGGTCGGCCGCCATGGATTACCGGGATCAGGAGACCGAAGGACATTCGAAACGCGTCACTTCGCTGGCGCTCTCCCTGGCCGCACGTCTGGGCATTCCGGAAGAGGAGATCGCCACCATCAGCCGCGGCGCCCTGCTTCACGATGTCGGGAAAATTGGCATTCCCGACAGCATCCTGAAAAAGCCCGGCCAGCTGGATGAGGAAGAATGGAAGCTCATGAAAACGCATCCGCTCATCGCCTACAATATGCTGTCGCGAATCCCCTATCTGAAGGAAAGCCTCGTCATACCGCTCTACCATCATGAAAAATGGGACGGCAGCGGGTATCCCGAGGGTCTGAAGGGCGAGAGGATACCCCTAGCCGCCCGGATATTCTCCGTGATAGACGTATTCGACGCGCTGACCAGCGACAGGCCGTACCGAAAGGCATGGAGCAAAGAGAAAACGATGGACTATATACGAGAGCAAGCCGGCCGGCATTTCGATCCCGCTATAGTCAATGCGTTCGTCTCCATGCTGGATGGCTGAATTCTCCGCTTCAAAGAAGGAAAAGATGAAAGACCCTCTCACCAAGGATAAAATCACCACAGCGACGCCAGCGTTCATTTTTCTGGCCATTTTCTATGCCGCCCTGCTGATCATCTCGAACATCACGGTGGTCAAGCTCGTCCGCGTCGGTCCGTTTTTACTGACCGCCGCCTTCTTCACCTACCCCCTTGTCTATGTCATTTCCGATATCATGACGGAAATCTACGGCTATCATTTATCGATGAAGGCGATCTGGGCGAATTTCTCGGCGCAGGCGTTGATCGCCATCATCTTGTCGCTGACGATTCGGCTCCGCGGCATCGACGATTCGATCCAGAACGCGATGACAGTCCTTTTTTCGACGACGTGGCGGATCGCCGCTGGATCGTTGGTGGCGTACTGGGTCGGGGATTGGCTGAATTCCCTTGTCCTTTCAAAAATGAAGGTCGCGCAGAAAGGCCGGCACTTTTTTTTGCGGGCGATGGCTTCGAGCCTCCCCGCCCACATGATCGATACGGCGCTCTTCAATATCCTGGCTTTTTCCGGCGTTTGGACCCCCGGCCAGATACTGCAGAACACGCTCTCCGAATCGTCCCTGGCCTCCGCCTATGAGCTTTTGATCTTCCCGATCACCTTCGTCGTGGTTCGCTGGTGGAAAAAAATCGAAAAGACTGACGTCTATGACGATGGGATCAGCTATCGGCCTTTCTAAGGTCAAAAAGACAACAAATTCAGGTAAATCGACGAACCGGTAGGTTCGTCGCCGTCCATTTCAGGTAAATCGACGAACCGAAGGTTCGTCGCCGTCAAATAAAAAGGGCCACCCTGTCGGGTGACCCTTTTTATTTGACGCTCCCCCGCCCGGGTTCGAACCAGGGACCCAGTGGTTAACAGCCACTTGCTCTGCCAGCTGAGCTACAGGGGAAAGCTGTTGGATACTCTCCAAAAGCGAGTGAAATTTAACGCCTTCTCATGGCTTTGTCAATAGGAATCTCATTTCGGCTTTTTCTTTTCCTCGTCGCCCTGCTCGGCTTTCTTTCTCGCCAGGGCGGCCAGCAATCCATGCGGGCGCTCTTCGGCAGGCTTAGGCGTCTCCCGTTTTTTCCGGGCAGGTTTCGGGTTGACCGACTTCGTTGGCGCCGCCGGCTTTGCCGATACTGTCGTTTTCGCCGATACCGCTGGCTTTGCTGGTACCACCGTCTTCGCGTCGCCCTCCAGGCTGAAGTCGGCTTCGGGGATCAGCTCGGGCTCGTTCGGCCCCGTGGGCTTTACCCGCCTGGCCGAAGAAACGGCTTCCAGGACTTCCCTGGTGGCGAGGCGCTGACCGGCCGATTTCATGCCTTTGCGCATATAATTCTTCGTCTTGAACGTCTCTTCGTTCTTTTTGGTGCGGGGTTTCTTGGCATAGCTGAGCGTGAACTCGAAATCCTTCTCCGTCGAGAAAAGGAGCATCTGGGCGCCTTCGGGAATGAGGGAGTAATCCTTGCCGATGATCCAGGTTTCGATCGAACTCCGCTTGATGTACGGGAAGCCAGTCCCCGCGGCGCGATAGATAATCGTGAGCGGGGTGGAACTGATCTCTTCCTTGTTGGCGACGGCCACCCATTGAAGCCCCTGATCGACGAAGAGTTTTTCAGGAACGGGCACCACCGAGTACATGCCGCTGTGCCGGACTACGAGGATGCGGTCGAATGCGGATACTTCGAGCAGTTTTTCTCCCGAGGAGACGGCCATCCCCAAATAGCCCGACTGCTCGTCGTAGCGGAGCGCGACGTCGCGGCGCGCCGCTTCCTTGACGTCGATCTTGGAGAAGCTCTGGATGGCGGTGCGCCGCGGCCACGAGGATTCAAGCTTCTTGGCCATGCCCTTGAGGAAGTCCACGGCATAGGCCACAAGGCCGCGAAGATGCGCCTCGATTTCCTTGAGGCGATCGCCGAGCCGGCGCATCTCGTCCTTCGCCTTTTCTATATCGTACAACGATATTCGGCGAATCGGTATTTTAAGCAGGCGTTCAATATCCTCGGGAGTCACCGCCCTGCCTATCTCCTTGGCGAAGGGCTCGAGCCCTTCGAGCACGGCGAGATTGACCGTTTCCTGCGTCTTTTTGTTCTCGATGCGCTTGTAGACGCGCTCCTCGATGAAAATGCGCTCGAGAGTCCTGGCATGCAGCTCGTCCAGCAGTTCGTCGCGGATTATCTCCAGTTCCTTCTTCAGGACGGCGAGAAGCTTGTCGGCATGGTGGCGGACGATCTCTGCGGGCGTCGTGATCTCCGGTTTCTGGTCGTGGATGACGAGGCAGTTGCAGGAAATGCTCTGCTCGCACTCGGTAAAGGCGTAGAGAGCGTCGATCACTTCCTGGGTGTACACCCCGCGCTGGAGGCGTATCTCGATCTCCACCTTGTCAGTGGTAAAATCGGAGATCGAGGCTATCTTGAGCTGGCCCGAGCGGGATGCCGCCTCGATGCTCGCGATGAGGCTTTCCGTCGTCGAGGAATAGGGAATCTCCCTGATCACGATCTTCTTGGGGTCGGAGATGTCGAGTTTGGCCCGTACGAGAACCTTACCGTTGCCCTCCCTGTAGTCCGAAAGGTCCATCGATCCGCCCGTCGGGAAATCCGGGTAGACCTCGAATTTCTTGCCCTGAAGACAGGCTATTTCGGCCTTGATCACCTCCACCGGATTATGGGGCAGGATCTTCGTGCTCATCCCCACCGCGATGCCCTCGGCGCCCATGAGAAGGACGACGGGGAGTTTGGCGGGGAAATGCCTGGGTTCCTTGTTCCGCCCGTCGTAGGAATCGACGTAGGCGGTCGTCTTGGGATTGTAAAAGACTTCCTTGGCGAAGGCCGAAGCCCGGCATTCGATGTATCGCGCGGCCGATGCCTCGTCGCCCGTGAAAATGTTGCCGAAGTTGCCCTGCTTGTCTATGAAAAGTTCCTTGTTCGCCAGGACGACGAGGGCCGAACCTATCGACTGGTCCCCGTGGGGATGGTACTTCATGCAGTGGCCTATCGCGTTGGCCACCTTATGGAACTTGCCGTCATCCATCTCGAAGAGGGAGTGGAGAATGCGCCGCTGTACGGGCTTGAGGCCGTCCTCGAGATCGGGGATGGCGCGGTCCTTGATGACGTAGGAGGCGTAGTAGAGGAAATTATCGTTGAAAAGCTTCTTCAGGTATGCCATGGCTGCTTCCTAGAGGTCCGCGATGAGATTCTGCATGATGTATTCCCTGCGATCGGGCGTGTTCTTGCCCATATAGAATTCGAGGAGCTCGGGCACCGAGGCTAGGGTCTGTATGTCCACCTTCACGATGCGCAGATCCTTTCCGATGAACTGACCGAATTCATCCGGGCTGATCTCCCCCAGGCCCTTGAACCGCGTCGTCTCGCTGCCCGGGCCGAGGGCTTTGATGGCTTCGTCCCGCTCCCTCGCGCTGTAGCAGTATCGCGTCTCCTTCTTGGTCCTGACCCTGAAGAGGGGCGTCTCGAGGATGTACACCCTGCCTTGCGTCACTAGTTCCTCGAAATAGGTGAGGAAAAAGGTGAGAAGGAGATTGCGGATGTGGAAGCCGTCGTAGTCGGCGTCGGTGGCCATGATGATCTTGCCGTAGCGCAGGTTTTCCAGCTCGTTCTCTATGCCCAGGGCCATCATGAGATTGTAGAGTTCCTCGTTCTTGTAGATGGCGGTCTGGCGCCTGCCGAACATGTTTTCCGGCTTGCCCCTGAGGGAGAAGATGGCCTGGGTGTAGACATCGCGTGAGCTGACCATCGATCCGGCCGCCGACTGTCCCTCGGTGATGAAGATCATCGATCCATCGCCCTTCTCCCCGTCGCCCAGGTGGTACTTGCAGTCCTTGAGCTTGGGGATCTTGAGTTCGATCTTTTTCGCCGCTTCCTTGGCTTCTTTCTTGACCACATTGAGTTCGGTGCGCAGCTTTTCGCTGGAGAGTATCTTTTCCTGGAGCTTTTTGGCCGCCACGGGATTGCGCCTCAGGAATTCGTCGACGCCCCGCTTCACTTCCTGCTGTATCCAGGGGCGGATTTCTGCGTTGCCGAGCTTGTTCTTGGTCTGACTCTCGAAAAGAGGGTTCTGGAGCTTGACCGCCACTGCCGCCGCCACTCCCTCGCGTATGTCCTCGCCCTTCCAGGAAGCCTGGTAGAACTCGTTGACCGCCTTGAGGAAGCCCTCGCGGAAGGCCGAAAGATGGGTGCCGCCGTCCGAGGTATACTGGCCGTTGACGAAGGAGAAATGTTCCTCGCCGTAGTTGTTGGTATGGGTGAAGGAGAACTCGATCTTGTCGCCCACGTACCAGCCTATGTCATAGAGGGCGGAACCGTTGACCTCCGAGTCGAGAAGGTCGAGCAGCCCATTCTGGGCCTTGAATTCCTTGCCGTTGAGGATGATGGTGAGGCCTGTATTGAGGCAGGCGTAGGCCCACATGCGCTTTTCCAGGAACTCCATGTTATAGCTGTACTCGGGGAATATTTCCGTGTCGGGGGTGAATTCCACGAGGAGGCCGTTTTTCTCCCTGCCCGCCGAATCCTCGCGGGAGCTCTTCAGCACTCCCCGCTCGAAGGTCGCCTCGAAGAGACGGCCGTCGCGGTAGGAGACGACGTGGAAATTCTTCGAAAGGGCGTTGACCGCCTTGGTTCCAACCCCGTTCAGGCCGACCGAAAACTGGAAGACGTCGTCGTTGTACTTGGCGCCCGTATTGATGATCGAAACGCAGTCGATCACCTTGCCGAGGGGTATGCCGCGCCCGTAGTCCCTCACGCGGATCCTGTCGCCGGCGACGGTCACCGCGATGCGGTTTCCGGCCCCCATGATGAACTCGTCCACCGAGTTGTCAATTACTTCTTTTATAAGGACATAGATTCCGTCGTCGATATTCGAGCCGTCGCCCAGCCTGCCGATGTACATGCCCGTCCGAAGACGGATATGCTCAAGGGAAGACAGCGTCTTGATCTTCGATTCGTCGTATATTGGCTTGTTGTTTTGTTTGGATTGTGCCACGTAACTATAGTACCACAGGGGCGACTTCGGGTACAGTCCAAGCGATACTCTTTGCGTATTGACTATTAGATACTAATTTATATATAATATTTTATCTTATGAAACCCCAAAAAACCATCACCATCTGCATGGGCAGTTCCTGCTACGCCAGAGGGAACGCCTTCAATGTCGAAGCGATACAGACATGGCTCAGAAACCATCGAATGGATGCCCAAATAGACCTGGGCGGCACCCTCTGCGAGGGACGATGCCGGGAGGGTCCCATACTGAAGATCGGATCGGCGATCTATACGAAAGTGAATTCCGCGAGCGTGAGCGACATTCTCGAACATGAATTCCCGGCGGGGGAAAACGCGGAAAATGCGGAAGACGCTGAAGATTCGGGATTTCCGGGAGCGTCGGCATGAATAAGGCTCAAGCCATCTATACCGAGCTGACGGCCTGCCAGGATTGCTACAAATGCCTGAGGGAATGCCCCGTGAAGGCGATCCGCATCTCGGAAAACCACGCCAAGGTCATGGGAGAGCTATGCATCAACTGCGGGCACTGCGTCGAAGTCTGTCCCCAGAAAGCGAAAAAAGTGAGGAGCGACCTGGAGCGGGCCAAGATACTGGTCCGGCTCAGGGCTAAGTCCGTGCTTTCCATAGCGCCTTCCTTCGCCGCCGAATTTCCCGGCCTGCCTATGGAAAACGTCGTCGCCGCGATCAAGGCTTTGGGTTTCCATGCCGTCTCGGAAACATCCTTCGGCGCCGACCTCGTATCGGCCGAGCTTTGCCGTTCCATGAAAAAGAATAAACCCGGGATCCTCATCTCCTCGGCCTGCCCTTCCGTCGTTCAATACATCCATAAGTACCTGCCGGCGTTTTCGGGCTATATCGCCGATGTCTGTTCGCCCATGGTCGCCCACGGAAGGTACCTGAAGAACATGCTCGGACAGGATACGGCGGTCATCTTCGCCGGCCCCTGCATAGCGAAAAAGACCGAAGCAGACGGTTCGGAAGGCGCGATCGACGTCGCGCTGACCTTCTGCGAGCTGCGCGCGTGGCTGGAAGAGGAAAAAATCGACATAAAGACCATTCAGCCCACGAACGACGACCACCTATTCCCCAAAAGATCCTTCCACGGGGCGCTCTACCCTATCGAAGGGGGCATGATCGCCTCGCTCAAGCATGCCGGGCTCCAGGACGCGCATTGCATGACCTTCTCCGGGATCAGGCAGATCAGGGAGGCGATACAGGGCGGAGCGTTCGCTCTCGACGCCGACTTCCCCGCTGCCGGTGATAAAACGCTTTTCATCGAACTGCTAGCTTGCGAAGGAGGCTGCATCAACGGCCCCAAATCCGCCCGCGGCTCCGGGACGATCGCCAAGAGGCTGCGTGTCCTGACCTACGCCGACGCGCGGAAATATGAGGCTCCAGCCCTCTCGGGAGCGGGGATGCTCCTCCAGCCCCGCTCGCTCATGGAAGCGCCGGTGAAGGAGGAAGCCGTCTCCGACGAGAACCTGAGGCTGGCCCTGGCCTCGATCGGGAAATACGGCCATAAGGACGAACTGAACTGTTCGGGCTGCGGCTATGACTCCTGCCGGGCTTTCGCCAGGGCGATGCTGCTGGACAAGGCAGAAAAGACCATGTGCGTTTCCTACATGAGAAACCTGGCGCAGAAAAAGGCCAACGCTCTCCTCAAAGCCATGCCTTCGGCTGCTGTCGTCGTGGACGCATCGATGCGCGTGGTGGAGTCCAATAAGCCCTTCGCCGAGCTGCTCGGCGCCGAGGCGATGGCCATTTTCGAGGTCAGGCCGGCCATGGAACAGGCCGACATCAAGAAACTCGTGCCCTTCTGGCAAGCGTTTCAGGACGTGCTCACGGCCGGCCACGCCGATAGCCTCACGTCGGACTTCCGCATAAAGGACAGGGTCATCCACGGCACCGTATTCAGCATAGAAAAGGGCCTCCTCGCCGGCGGATTGTTCCAGGACATAACCGCTCCCTGGATACAGAAGGACAGGGTCATCCACCAAGCGCGGACCGTCATGCGCCAGAACCTCAAGACGGTGCAGAAGATCGCCTATCTGCTGGGCGAAAACGCCGCCGACGCCGAATCGGCGCTCACGTCCATCATCGAATCCTTCCAGGCGCAGGGGCCGGGCGATTCCTACGACGATTCCGAAAGGACATCGCCTTGATCCGGAACTTCGTAGAGATCGGCAACTATCAGCTGGCGAAACAGGGCGAACTGGCCGCCGGCGACGTATTCATGTCGAGAAAGCTTCACGATTCCGACAGGATAATCTCGGTTCTGTCCGACGGTCTCGGCTCAGGCATAAAGGCCGGCGTGCTGGCTACGCTCACCGCCACCCTCGCCACGGGCTGCATCGCCTCCGACATGCCCATCAGGAAGACCGCCAGGCTCATCATGAAATCCCTGCCCGTGTGTTCCGAACGGAAGATAAGCTACTCGACCTTCACGATCGTGGACATTGAGAAGGGGACGGAGGTCAGGATCATCGAATACGACAATCCTCCCTATCTTCTGATCAGGGAGGGCGTGGACCTGGAGCCGATTAAGGTCGACATCGCGGTCACGAACAAGGAAAGCATAGGCCGACATCCAAAAAAACCCGTCCTTCATTGGTCCACGTTCAAGGCTCAATTCGGGGACAGGCTCATATTTTTCTCGGACGGCGTCACGCAGGCGGGGATGGGTACCAAGGCCATGCCCCTGGGTTGGGGGCTGAAAGGAGTCCGCGATTTCACGAATGACTTGATCCGCTCCCGATCCGACATTTCGGCGAGGGAAATCGCCCGCGCCATCGCCCTCAGGGCGGCATACTATGACGGGGGAGAACCCAAGGACGACATCACCTGCACCACGGCCTATTTCAGGCAGGCGAGGCGCCTGCTGCTCGCGTCGGGGCCGCCCATCCATCCCGAGGATGACGGCGAGCTCGCGGCGAGCTTTTCCGCCTTCGAGGGAAAGAAGATCATCTGTGGAGGGACGACCGCCAACATCATCGCCCGGGAACTGAAAAAGCGCATCCGGGTGTCGCTCAAGGCTTCCGACCCCCTCATCCCTCCGCCATCGGCCATGGAAGGCGCCGACCTCATAACCGAAGGGATTCTCACCCTCGGCAAGGTAATAGAGTACATCGAGCAGGACTCCAAGCCGGAAAGCCTCGACGAAAACGCCGCGGCGATGATCCTCCAGCTGCTCGTCGATTCCGACGAGATCGAATTCCTCGTCGGCACGAAGATAAACGAGGCCCACCAGGACCCGACCATGCCGGTCGAACTGGAGATACGAAGAAATGTCATCAAGCGACTGGCCGCCCTCCTCGAGGAGAAATACCTCAAGGAAGTCGCGGTACGGTTCATCTAAATAGAAGCGGAGATGCATCATGCGAAAAGCGAAAGTGACGATCTGCGTCGGCACGGCCTGCTATGTCCTCGGCGGAGCGGAAATCCTGAGCCAGCTCGAGGAGCTGAAAGCCGCCTTTGGCGACAAGGTGGAATGGGACGGCGCGCCATGCCTGGGTCTCTGCAAGTGCGGCAAGGAAAACAAGGCGCCTTTCGCAACGGTAAACGGCAAGGTCGTCGAGAAAGCGACCTTAGCGGCGCTTGAAGCTTCCATTCGCGAAGCGCTGGCAGGCGACGAAGATGGCCAGGGAAAATAACGCCGTCAAGCTCAGGCGCGAGCTGCTGTTCAGGATCGCCAGGCTCATGCTGGAAAACAGGCTGGAAGCCGACATAGACGGCATTCCCTTCGAGACAACCAGGGATGGCTGGGAAATCATCCGCTGCTGCGTCCATCACGACAGGGCGCTGATTCGCCTCAGGCTTCTGGGCATGCTCGGTTTCTCGGCGGAAAAAATGTCCGACGTGGAACGGCCCCTGAGGGAATATGCCGCCGAGGCGATGAAAGCGGGGCGCCAGGAAGCCTTCCCGCTGACGATGATAACCGAGGCCTGCAATTCCTGCGCCAAGACGCGCTACCTCGTCACCGATGCCTGCCAGGGCTGTTTCGCCCGCCCATGCAAGACAGGCTGCCCCAGGAACGCGGTCAGCGTCGAGGGGGACCGATCCCGTATCGATCCCGAACGCTGCGTGAACTGCGGGCTCTGCGAAAAAGCCTGTCCCTTCCACGCCATCATAAAGGTGCCCGTCCCCTGCGAGGAAACCTGTCCTGTGGGGGCGATCAGGAAAGGCGATGATGGCACGGCCGCCATCGATGAGGAAAAATGCATTCTCTGCGGAAGATGCGTGAACTCATGTCCTTTCGGCGCTCCCGTAGAGAAATCGGAGCTCGTGCGCGTCATGGCGGCGATTAGCGAGAAAAAATACGTGACCGCCATCGTCGCCCCCGCGGCTATGGCGCAGTTCCCCTTCTCCGCGGGGCAGTTCGCGGCTTCCCTCCTCCGCCTCGGTTTTGCCGAGGTGATGGAAGCGGCCGAGGCGGCCGATCTCGTGGCCGCGGAGGAAGCGAAAGAGCTGGCGGAGCGATTCTCCAAGGGAGACGGTTTTCTCGCGACTTCATGCTGCCCGTCATGGACAAGGGCCGCGCGAAGCATCCCGGCGGTGGCTCAGTATGTCTCCACTACGCCAAGTCCGATGATCGTGGCCGGGAGGCTCGCGAAAAAGCGAAAAGCCGAGACTTTTACGGTTTTTATCGGTCCCTGCGTCGCCAAGAAGTGGGAAGCCCGGAACAGCGCCATAAACGCGATCGACGCGAACGGGATCAGTGCCAACGCGATCGACGCGGTCCTTAGCTCCGAGGAAGTGGGAACCATGCTCATCGCGGCATCGATCCAGGTCAACGAGGAAAAGGAAATCGTTCTTTCCGGCGCTTCGCCCCTGGGAAGGGGTTTTGGGGCGTCAGGCGGCGTGGCGGCCGCGGTTACCAGGGAACTGGCGAAGCTGGCGGAAGGAGGCTTCTGTGTACCCGATGTCGAGGCTGTGGCAGTCTCGGGGCTCACGAAAGAAAACTTGACTGCAATAGCCGCCATGAAGCCGCAGCCGAAGGGAAAAGCCAAGCTGCTCGAGGTGATGGCCTGCGACGGAGGCTGCGTCAACGGCCCCTGCTCCATCGCCAACGCCAAATCCGCGAAAGTTTTTCTCGAAAAATACAAGTTCAGCGGGACCGGACCGGCGAGCTAGTTAGACGGGAAGTGACTTTTTCGCGATGGAAGCGAGTCCCTCCATCACGAGGTTGGGGACGAAGCTGCCCCTGCCCGACCTCTTCAGGAATTCGCGCCCAATCTCGTCGCCCGTTCCATATACGACGACGGCGCCCGCGCCAAGCGCCTGCATCTCTTCCGTCATCGTTTCCAGCATATGAAGGATGAGGCCTTCGTATCCCAGAAGAATACCGGAACGCACGGATTCGCCCGTCGAACGGCCTATCGAGCGCGAGGGAAATTCCAGCTTCACCTCGGGAATCTGGACAGCCTGAAGCCTCAAGGTTTCGGCGCAGGTCTCGGGTCCGGGAACGATCGCGGCGCCGAGGAATTCGCCTGCCTGATTCACGGCTGAGAAGGTGATCGCCACGCCGAAATCGACGACGATGAAAGCCGAGCTCGTCAGGTCACGGCCGGCGGCCGCGGCGCAGACAAGATCGCTCCCCAGTTCGGAGGGCAGGTCGGTCCGGATCTTGATGCCGGTCTTGACGCCCGGACCGACGACATGAACCTCGCAGCCGAATACTTCCTTGGCCGAAGCGGTCAGCAGGGGTGTGAGCGAAGGCACGACACTGGAGATCCAGACCGAATCCGCCTTGGCGGCGGGAGCAGTCGCGCTGAAAGCGGCGGAGGCTGCCTTACTAAAAGACGCCTTGCCGGATTCCAGGATTTCCTGCAGAAAATGCCGGAAGAGCATGGAATATTCGTCGGAGGTTCTCTGATAGAGCGCTCCGATTCTGCGGATCGCCCTCCAGGCTCCATTTTCATGGAAACCCACGGAAATGACCTTATTCCGGATATCGATCGTTACCAGCATTCTGTCCTCCGCTCAAACCTAGCTATTTCTTCTCCTCGTCCGCGAGACGAGCCTTGCCGCTCTTGGAACCAATGCCCCGCCATGCCGCGACCACGGCGACCGTCAGCACGGCGGCCAGGGCCGCCTCGACAAAGCTGTTGGCTACGAACACCGAAGCCGCCGCGGCGAGTGGCAACGCGCCGAGTAGGACCAGGGCGCCCAGGACGAAGAGCGAGTTGGCGAGCGAGCCGACAATGGCCGCCGCCGCGGCGCCCAGCACCACTTTCTTCCTGCCGATAGCCTTGAAAGCCACCCAGGCCAACAGCCCGACGAGGATGCGCGGCACCACGGAAACGAGGGGATTCGTGAAAAAGACGTCGATAGGCCCCTGGGGAGCCGTGGCCGCCTTTATGAGGCTCGTGACGCCGAAAATGCCGCCGATTATGGCCCCCGCCACCGGTCCTTCCAGCACGGCGCCCAGAATGGCGGGAACATGCATGACCGTCAGCGAAGCCCCCGCCACCCATGGAATGTAGCCGAAAGGCGTGAGAAAAAGCGCGATGGAGACGGCGCTCAAGGCTCCCGTCACGATGGTCGTGCGAATCAGGGAATTAGTTCCCCTGGTTTCGCCTTTGGATTCAGACATATCGTCCTCCCTGCCTGGTAGCCGCCTAGAAAGGTCGAATCCAGGCTTTTATATAGACATTGTCCGCAATCAGGACAATGATCGAAAAACCGACGACCAAAACCGCGGAAAGCGCGTCGCCCCGAACGGCGGGCCGACGGGGAGGAAGGGTCCTGCCCTCCCCCGTATAGCAGCGCGCCTCCATGGCCTCTGCCAGAAGCTCGGCCCGCTCCAGCGCCCGGATCGTCACCGGCACGAAAAGCGGCGCGTAGGCCTTCGCCTTAGCGATGATGTTCTTTCTGCCGGAACCGAAATCGGCGCCCCTGGACGCCTGCGCTTTCACGATTTCCTCCAGCTCGCCTGCCACGATCGGAACGAAGCGGATGGACGTGGCTGCGGCGAGGGACAGGCGATGGACGAAGGCAACCTTGCCGCTCAAGCGGCGCAGGATGTCCTCGATGCCCCGCGCCGCGTCGGATTCGGTCGTAACCGAGGTGAACCATCCGACGATGATCATCATGCCGGAAGATCGCAGCAGGATGAGGGATACGATCCAGAGTTCGTGCATCGTGAAGGAAAGAGGCCCGATGGAGAGAAGGGAAACGGAAAGATCGCCGGGCCAGCGGAAGAGGAATTGAAGGACCGCGGTCAGGATCAACACGGGGAAGATGGGTTTCAGCGTCCGAAGCAGGAACGGCACGGGTATCCTAGAGGCCGCGGCGAGGCCGAGCGACAAAAATATGACCAAGGCCACCGCGAGCGGTGTCGGCGCGGCTATCGCGACCGCGGAGAGGGCCAGCAGGAATACGTATTTCGTCGAGGGACGTAGGCCGTGAAACCACGAACCCGAGTCGATATATTGGCCGATGCCGATATTCCTGAAAAATTCCAGATTCTTCATGCCGGGCCTCCGCTCAAGGGTGCGGCGACGGCTTGCCCCGGGACCGACGAGAGCCCCAGCGCATCGCGCAGAGCTTCCAGGGTCAAAGGATGCCCGTCGATATGGACGCCGAAGTCTTCCAGCCGCTTCGCGAGCTCGACGGCAAAGGGTAGCGCTATGCCCCAGCCCGGTTCGTAGCGATCGTAGAAGATATCCCGCGGCGAACCGAAATCGGCGAGCCGCCCGTCGCGGAAAACGGCGACCATATCGGCCAACGCCGCTTCCTCCATGGAGTGCGTGGCGAAAACCACCGTCCTCCCTTGCCGGGAAACCTGTTCAAGGAGGCCGAATACCGCCTTTTGCGAGGAGGGATCCAGAGCCGCGGTGGGTTCGTCGAGAAGGACTGCCTCGGATTCAAGGGCGAAGACGCCCGCGAGGGCGAGCTTTCGCTTTTCGCCCCCCGAAAGTCCGCGCGTCATCCGGTCGCGGAATGTGTCATAAGGAATGCCAGCCGAATCCATCCACTTTCGCACCCTGTCGACGAGGGACGCCCCGGATATTCCCAGATTCCGGGGGCCGAAGGCGACGTCGTCGGCGGCGTAGATTTCGAAAAGCGCCGACTCGGGACGCTGGATCGATAGCGGGGCGGTGATTCTCAGTTTGCGGGCATCGAGCGAGGCGGATTTCGTATCCTGCCCGAAGCTGATGACGGAGCCCTGGGAGGGCTGGATCAATGAGTTGAAAAGCTGGAGCGCGGTGGACTTGCCGGAACCCGTCTTGCCCACCAGCGCGACTCGCCAGCCCCTCCGGACGGCGAAGGAAACATTTTCCAATGCCCTCACTTCTCCGGCTGTGCCACGCAGGTAGGAAAAGGATACATCCCTGAAGGAAAACACGGGCTCGGAGGCGGCTTCATTTCGTACATCCGAGGCAGGCGAAGGCGCTGTTTCGGGGCTTGGATCTCGCGCCGACGCGATCCGCCCGGCCAGTGTTTCGATGTCCTCGTCGAGGGAAGGCCGCAAGCCGAACAATCCGGCCGCGGCGATGGTTTTTGGAAGATCGAAACCCATGGAAAGGGCGGCGATTCCGCCTCCGGCAGGGGTCGCCGGCGGATCGTCATCCGTCAAATTCGGAAGGTCCAGAAAAAACCGGGCAGAACTTCCGTCGTAAGCGATCCGCCCCGCCTCGAGGGCGATGATTCTTCCGGCGCGGGCGGCGTCATCCATATCGTGAGTCACGTGAACGACGGTCATCCCCTGGGTGACGAGCTCTTCCATGAGCCCGAGGACGGTCTGCTTGGTCTTCGGATCGAGCATGGAGGTAGCCTCGTCGAAAACGAGGCATTCGGGATTCATCGCCAGAGCCCCGGCGATGGCGAGCTTCTGCTGCTGGCCGCCCGAGAGGGAGCGCGTAGGCCGCCCGCGCAGCTCGGTCATGCCCACCTTGTCGAGGGCCGCGGTAACTCGCCTTTCTATTTCCTCGTTGGGAAGCCCCAGATTGGAAGGACCGAAGGCCACATCTTCCTCGACGCAGCTGGATACGATCTGATCCACGGGGGATTGAAAAACGAGAGCGACGGCGGAACGCACCGCGAACAAGGAGCCGCGGAGCGCGGGATCGAGCCCTTTCACGAGCACGCTGCCCGAATCGGAGGTCCGAAGTCCGTTGAACAGACGTACCAGCGTGCTCTTGCCCGAACCATTGTTGCCGACGATGGCGACATATTCGCCCTTGTCGATGGAGAGGGAGACATCCTTCAATGCCTGGGTTCGGGAATCGGGATATTTGAAACTGACGGAATCGAGCTTTATCAGCGGCATCTGGCCTTCCCTTGCAGAGGGGGCCGCGCGTTAATGTTCAAGGTTCACCTCACGTCTCGGCGACTTCGCGTCCAAGCGTATATCGCAATAATGCCGCTAGGCGCCGCGGGAGTCAAGTCGGGGAGCCGCGTGAAGCCTCCGGATGGGTCTAGGACAGGGCGCCTGGGCGGAAGAACAGACCATCGGTCACAAAATGAATCCTTTCCTTCCAGGCTCCTTCGATCGCCTCGGCATGGAGGGTGTCGCCCATGACGATCGCCGAAGTGCCCTCCAGGACCAGACCGGAAAGGGAACATTCCATCCATCCGACGACTCCGGCCGGAATTTTCACGTCGACGCGTTTGCCGTGAAAAGCTTCTATGCCCAATTCATCGTATTTATCGACATCCTTGCCCGAGATCGATCCGGATCGGTTCACCAGGTCTTTTTGATCGACGCCCGGCAGGGCGATGGCGAACACTTTCGAAACTTCCAGATCCTTGAAGGTTCTGTGGCTTATATCAAGAACGCAGATAAACCGAGAAATAGGATCGTAGTCCAGGGGACAACACCAGGCTACTGGGGCGAGATCGTATCGGCCATCTTGGCCTTTCGTGCAGATGAGAACTATTCCCCCGGCATTTTGAAGCGTATAAGCTTCCTTCGGCGCGACAACCCTGTATTCCATTCCGGACCTCCCTGCCTTCGCGTTTCCGTGCCTTTCAAATCTATCACACGGTGATGGACAGAAAGAAGCGCCGCGGGGATAATCCATGCATGGAACTTCTTTCCCCTGCCGGCAGCATCGAAAAACTGATCTACGCCTACCGATATGGCGCCGACGCGGCGTATATCGGCCTCCCCTACTTCAGCCTCCGCGCCCAGGCCGAAAACATCGACGATGCGGATGGCATGGCTCCGGACAGGATCCGCGAGATAAAGGAATCCTTCGGGCGACCTGGCGGCCTGCCGGAGCGGCTCAGTGTCTCGCCGGATCGGCCGCCGCCGGGCAAGAAACTCTACTGCGCCGCCAACATTTTCTTCCACAACGACGATCTGGACGCCCTCGAAAAAGCGCTGCCGAGGATCGCGGAATATCCCTTCGACGGATTTCTCGTGAGCGACCTCGGCGCCTATGAAATGCTGAGAAAAGCCTTTCCCGACAGGGAATTCCACCTCAGCACCCAGGCGAACTGCACCAATTGGCGGGCGGCGAAGCTCTATCGGGATATGGGCTTCAGCCGCATCGTTCCGGCGCGCGAACTTTCCCTCGACGCCATCAAGGCCATAAAGGACCATGTGCCGGGGCTGGAGGTGGAAGCCTTCGTGCACGGCGCCATGTGCATGGCCTATTCGGGCAGATGTTTCATCTCCTCCTGGCTGGCGGGAAGGTCGGCCAACAAGGGCGACTGCACGCATTCCTGCCGCTGGCACTATAAAGTCTATATCGAAGAGGAAAAGCGCCATGGTCAGCTCCTGCCCGTAGAGACGGGCGAGACGAGCCACGGCGGCTACACCCTCCTCATGTCCTCCCGCGATCTTTGCATGATCGACCACCTCCAGGACCTGAAGGCGGCGGGCGTCGACAGCCTCAAGCTGGAAGGCAGGATGAAAAGCATCTACTATGTCGCCCTCGTCACCCGCGCCTACCGGTACGCGCTCGATCATCCGGGGGAAGAGAATCCCTTCCGCGAGGATCTCTTCGCCGTCAGCCACAGGGAGTACGACACGGGCTTTTTCTATGGCCGCGAGGGGATGGACCTGTCGGCCGTCACGTCCTACCGGCAGACCCACCTTTTCGCGGGAAGCCTCGAGGATATGCCGGCCATAGAGGATGGAGCCGCCCAGAACCTCGATGCCGGCGCGGAGAGGACTTCGCTGTTTTCGCGATTTGAAGACGAAGCCTGGACCATTCCCGTCTATGCCGAACTGAAGAACAGCATCCCGGCCGGCGAAGCCATAGAGGTCATTCCCCCCGAAGGGAAGGCCATCAGGCTCGAGGCGGAGGATTACAGATTTTTCGACGTTGAGGGCTGCTCCGGAGGAAAAATCCGGCACGGCAAGCCATGGTTCCTGCAGATCAGAAAAGAAAGGCTGGGCGGGCTGATCCCTCAAGCCTCGTGGCTGCTCCGGATGGCCAGCGCTTAAGCCTTCAGCACCCCGCAGATCAGGTTGAACAGCCTCACGCAGTCGGAGGGTTTCGTGGCATAGCCCGTCCCCGAAGTCTCCTGCCTCACGACGATGCTGCCATAGGCGTCGTCGCCGCCGGCCTCTATTTCGTAGCCGCTCGCGCGCAGATCCTCGAACCTGCTGTAGCTGGCGCCCTTCCCCTTCGTGAGAATGACGGCGTAGAGATAGGGCACCTCGGCGCTCGGCCCCTTGTTGATGGCCGCCTGGACCTGGACGCCCACGAAATCGTCGGCTTTGCGCTTGGGCTCGATCATGAGGCGGATATCCTCCGGCACGTCGCCCCCATTCTTGTCCTTGTCGAAGCGGAGATAGGGCGTGACGACGACGTGCTCGGGAATCCGCTCGGCGAACAGCGCCTGGAAGCAGGGCATTTTCAGCGAAAGGACATGGGGCACGAAGGCCTTCACCCTTCCGAAAAACATGGCGGGGACGGCGAAAAGCAGTCCGTCGGCCAGAATCAGCGACAGATCGGGGCTGAAGGCGAGCGAAACCCCCGCGGCGATCGCCACGGCGCTTGCCAGCATGACCATGAGGACGCTGCCGCCGATGGACTTGCCGAAAATCGCCTTCGATTCGCGCAGGGTATCGGCCAGCTTGTCGATCTCGGCCATCGAGACGGGACGCCATTCCTCGAGCCCCTGGTCGGCCGGCTTGTTCGTGATCGGCTTGAGGCGGAGGGGAATGTAGCCGAGGACAATGGCGATCAAGCCGGGCAGCAGCCCCCAGCCGAAGAGGACCTGGAGGAGGGCTCCGGCGGAAAAAAGCCCTGCCGCGAGGGCCAACCTTGCGGAGAGACTCAGTTTCATGGAAGAAAATTCGTAGTCCATCGCTTTACCTCTTTTCGTCGGCCGCGGAAACCGCGGGCCGCGACATCGCGCGATTATCGCCGCCTGCCCTTGTTGCCATCGTTTTTCCGGCGCTCTCGAGCTCGCCGTACCCAGCGTAGTCCCAATACAGGGGGCAGGCGGCCTGGCAGGCGGTGAAGGAACCGCAGCTTGCGCAGGATTCGGGAGCGTAGCGTTTATTCTTGAAGTGGGCGGCGCGTTCCGAGAACCAGATATCCGAAAAATCCTTCTTCAGAATGTTGCCGAGCGATTCGGGATAGGAGGAACAGGGCAGGATATCGCCGGCGGGATTCACGCTCAGGAGACCGTCGGCGGCGGCGCAGCTCTTGTTGCCCAAGCCCCTGGCGACGGGATTGTAGATGCAGAGCGGCGTCGGCGAATACCAGAAAAAGGTGAGCCCTTCCCTGAAGGCTTGCCTGCGGATTTCGTCGACGAAGGCTCCCGTTTCCGAATAGGCCACGAAGAGCTCGGGCGCCCGCTCAGAATTGGCCGCCGGGATGTAGAGGTTCATCGAAAAGCGCTCGACGCCGAGGCTCTTCAGGTAGGCGGGCATCGAGAGAAGGCTTTCCCTATTGGGCCGGGTAAGGGTCGAGTTGGTCTGCACGCGGATTCCCGCGGCGGCGAGCGCTTCGATGCCCGCCAAGGTGCGCTCGTGCGCGCCCGGGGCGCCGCAGAGGCGATCGTGGATCGCGGCGTCGGGGCTTTCAAGGCTCACCTGGGCTGTCCTCAAGCCCGCCTTGTAGAGGGACCGGGCGCGCTCGGGGCTCGCCAGCGTACCGTTCGTGATCAAATTGACGCGAAGATGTATTCCGTCGGCATAGGCGATGAGCTCCTCGAGGTCAGCCCTGAGCAGCGGCTCCCCTCCGGTGAAGGAGAAAAAGGGAATTTTGGCCTTTTCCCTGAAAATGTCGATGACGCGCTTGATTTCCCGCGTATCCATCTCTTCCGACGCCATGCCGGAAGGAAAGGCTTGCCCGGATCCGCAGCTCCCGCCGCTTCCGCAGCCCGCGTAGCAGAAAAGGCAGCGATTGTTGCAGCGGTAGGTGACGGCTATCTCGCCCAGGATGGGGAGCCGGGTGAAGTCAAAGCCGTAGGCGACCTGCTCGGTCGTCACCTGGCGGCCATCGCAGATATCTTTGATGTCCGAAAGAAAGCCGGCTATGTCGCGCAGCTTCGCCGCGTCCATTCCCGGCAGCTTCTCGATTTTCTGGCCCGAATCGAGCGCCGCGAGGATCTTCACGCCCGTTTCATTGGTCTTGTAGACCATGTTGGGCGGAAGAATGACGACGTTGTCCTCCTCGCGCACGAACACGTAATCGCGTACGGATTTCCAGAATCCCGGCACCCAGGAGAGATCTGGTCGGTCGCCTTGGTTCCTTGTGCGCGCGTTCTGATTGCCGCCGATCAATGACCGCCTCCGGATACGCAGGCCGAATGGCAGGCGGAGTGGCACGCCGAATGGCAGGCTGAATGACAAGCCGAATGGCAGGCGTCGTGGCAAGCGTTGTGGCAGGCCGAATAGCAGGCCCCCGCCTGGCCTTCCTTGCCGGGCGTGAAGCAACCTGAGAAGCAGGCCGAGGAGCGCATGAAATCGCTGTAACCCGTCGAGAGCGCCTCGGGAAGTCCCAGCCCCGAGAAGCGCGTGGGATGGGAATGGACATAGCAGTAGCCATGCCAGTAGTACCAGTAATGGTTCCGGGCGCGCCAGGCAAGCCGGCGCTCTTCGTCCATAAGCGCTTCGCCGCTTTTTCGCTCAGACTCCATCGTCTCGGCCTCGGCCAGCAGCGCCCGGTAATGAGCCTTCGTCGCTTCCATATCGCAGTCCCAGAGCTTTTCCTGGAGCCCTCGGATCGTCGCCTCGAAGAAGTCCATCATCAGGCCGGACAGCACCCTGCCCTCTGCGTCGAAGCAGGCGAGGAAACTTTCCTCGATCGCGTCCTTCGCCTCATTCCGGCTCAGGATGGAAATCCTCAAGGGATTTTCCTCCGCGATCTCGATGATTCCCTGACTGCGCAGCCCTTCCAGCATGAGGGCGACGACCCTGGCGAGGGGGAACTCGAAGAGAAGCGCCACTTCGGCGGGATGCAAATCCTCGGCCACCTTGCCCGGAACCTGGTAGGTTCCGGTGAACAGCTTGGGCGGCACCCAGGAATCGCCGGCCCAGGCGATTCCCTTCACGAGCGCGGCGCGCTTTCCGTAGCGGCGAAGGTTCAGCATGTAAAGGTAAAGCGCCAGCGCGATGAGCGCCGCGAAGGCCGGAACCGCGACGAGGGGATTCGCCAGCAGCCTGAGGCCGCGCAGGCTTTCTCCGTCACCGCCCGATCCTTCGGCGGCGCCCGGCCGCGCCATTGCCCCAGGTTGCCCAACGGCCCCAGGTTGCCCCGTAGCCCCCGCCTGCCCGGCCGCCTCATCGAAGACCGCCGACATGGGCAGATAGCCTTCGGGGAAATACAGCCGCAGGCGCTGGGTTTGCCGCGCCGCAAGCTTTTCCTGGAAAAACCTCAGCGTCAGGTAATACGAGCCGTCGTCGCCCTTCGATCCGTAGTAATCGATCTTGTTCTCGGCATTCACCGATTTTTCGGTTTTGAGAGGAACGCCTGAGCGCTCGGTTTCGGTGAGCGACTCGCCGCCTACCTTCATGGGGAGCACGAGCCTCACCGTCCGCGACGCCATGCCCGTATCCCACTCGACAGGAGCCCAGTCGAAGTAGAAAAGATCCCCGAACTCCTGGCTGGTTGTCCTGCCGATGAGGCCGGCGCGGGCGAAATCCCCCGCATAGTGCAGGAAGTAGTAGGCGCTGCCGGAAAAGCCCTTGCCGCCCGCGAGGATGACATCGAATTTTCCCGAACCCATGGGCTTGATGGAAAGTGGCTGGCGGAGACCGCCGGGGATATCGGCGTAGCAGCCGTTCATGTCCCAGACGGGCTCGAAGGTCTCGCCCTGGAAATAGAAACCGTGCATCTGGCCGCCCGAGGCTTCCCATTTGAGGCTGTAGTACAGATCCGCTTTGCCGTCGGTCCGCAAAACCACCGTGATGTCGGCCGAATCCAGCGATGTCGAAAGAGCGGAAAGGCCGCCCACGAGAGCGAAAAGCGCGATGGCGAGCATCGCCCCGAAACGCGTTCGTTTCATTCAATCTCCTCCCTGACCGACATGCGGCCGGACGCGGGCAAGCCGCCGTCTATCTGTATCCGCCGCTCCCGCAGAAGCCCCGCTTTTTCGCGCAGCGCCGCGGCGACGCGGCTTTCCGCGTCCGCGAAGGGGTCCGCGTCCTCCAGGCCGAAGCGTTTCTCGGTAGCGGCTTCGTCCTTTTCCTTCTGAAAAATGTCGACGATATCGAGCGCCTCGTCCAGCGCGGCGTCGGCTAGTGGATCGTCCTTGCCTTCCCGCCCGCAGGCATCCAGATACTCGCCCGCGGCCAGCGCGACGAGGCGGACGGCATCGGCCGCTGGCCCCTCGGCGATCCTGATCCGCGCCAATTTCTCCCTCGAGGCGGCGGCATGGCTCAGCTTCTTCGCCCTATCGCGCCCGAGCGCCGCGTCCCTGGCGGCGATGGCTGATTTAGGTCCAGCCCCGACTAAAAGAAAAATTAACCCGGCCGAAATTACGATGGCCGATCCTATCAAGAGCGCGAAGCCCGCCGGAAATCCGCCGGCGAGGCCCGCGAGCGCTGCGGCCAGTCCCGCGAAGCCGCTGCCGATCCCCAGCGGAGAGCGCGCGTACCATTTCAGATAATCCTTGGGAAGCATGTTAAGACTCTACTATTACGGCCCCCCTCGTGCAAGGAGCCCGCCATGCCGCTTTCGATTGCCCCGCTGCGGGAAACGGCGCTCCAGAAAGTCCGGCGCGGCGAAAAACTTGACAATCGCCTCCGGCTCCTCTAGGGTTGTATCGTACGAGTGAAGGGAGGCTACCATGAAAAGTATCCGGACTAGTTTCTCCAGGCTCAGGCGCGGCGCCTTCCTGTCGGGCGCGGCGCTCGCCCTCGCCATGATCGCCGCGTCCTGCGCGACCACGCAGCCTGTCGTCTACAAACTGGACATCATTCCCGAGGCGAAGGCCAGGACCGAAATCGTGATGCCTCTTCTCACGACGTTGCGCGATTTCGGCAACAACATGGCGGCCCTCATGCTCACCGATTATCGCTTCGCGGAAATGAAGGAAACCGGCGGGGGCGCGTATCTCTATCGTTTCGATAGAACGAACCAGAAACTTCCGCGCCACGCCTACATCGTATTCCGCCTCGAGGGGAGTCCGGCCATAACGACCAACCTCGGCGAAAAGAACTACATTCTCCTGGACGGCGGCTCCATAGGTCTCGTGCCCGCCGACGAACCGGCCGTCGTCGCCAACGGGAAATTCACTCTGCAGTTCACGAAGAGCGACTTCCGCGAGGCCTTCAATCCCTGGGTCATCGGCGAAAAAGGCAGCTACCCCGAACAGCTTCTCCTCTGGCTCAAGAACCCTGCCAGCAAGGAGGCGGACATGAAAAACCTGGCCTCGCTGCTGACGAGCGCCTTTCCGAGGATAGTCTACAAGATGAATTGAGTGGGGCTATTTCTGCCTGCGTTTGGCCGACATTCGAGAGAGCCAGTCGGGAAATTCCTTCTCGACGAATTCGAAGATGTCGTGCGCTTCCTCGATCCGCACCTTCAGGGCTGGATCTGAGCCCTTTTTGAGCGCGAGCCCCCGGTCGGCAATCTCGTGGAGGCCGGCGAGGATCTCCATGCGGGAACGCATGAAGGTGAGCCAGCCGCCCGACTTGAAGCGAAAGTAGTCCCTGCGGGGCACGGGCGAGTGCGCCGGTTCGAGTATGCCTTCGGCGACGAGATGCTTGGCCGCGACGGAGACGGCGCTTTTCGAGGCTCCCAGCGTGTCGCATATATCATTGAGAGAAAGGCTGATCTCATCGGAAATGAGTATGGTGCCCAGGACGCGGCCGTTCATCCGCGGCATTCCCAACTGCTCGAAGAAGAGTCCCAGATCTTCTATGAAATGCATCTCTTCTATGTTATGGATCACGAATGCCCTCCGGATGGTTCGAGTATAGAGACCGGCCGGCCGGCTGTCAACGAAGACTATTTGTAGTACCTTAACTTTCTCAACTTTCTGTATTTACAAAAAGTTTATATCGTTCTATGATTGCTTCTTTACGCCGGACGCCATTCGCGCGAGCGGAGAGGAGCATGCATGAACGATGATTTCCAGCCCGAATCCCTGCAGGGGCTTTCCGATCAGGAAGTGATGGAGCGCCTTGCCCGCGACGGCTACAACGAACTGCCCTCGTCCAAGAAACGCTCGATTTTCCTCATACTATGGAGCGTGGTCAGGGAACCTATGTTCATCCTCCTCATCGCTTGCGGCGCGCTTTATCTCCTCCTCGGCGACCGCGACGAAGCCCTGATGCTCATGGGCTTTGTCGTCGTGGTGATCGGCATAACCCTCTACCAAGAAAACAAGACCGAAAAAGCCCTCGACGCCCTCCGCGACCTCTCGAGCCCGCGAGCCCTCGTCATCCGCAATGGGCAACAGATACGCATCGCGGGACGCGATGTCGTGGCCGACGACATCGTCCTCCTGGCCGAAGGCGACAGGGTGCCCGCCGATGCCGTCGTCCTTCGGTCCACCAACCTCTCTGCTGATGAATCGCTGCTGACGGGCGAATCGGTGCCCGTGCGCAAAAGCGGCTGGAACGGCGTGGAAGCCATCGGCAGGCCCGGCGGCGACGACCAGCCTTTCGTCTACTCGGGTTCCATGATAGTTCAGGGACAGGGCATAGCGCGCGTGCTCGGCACCGGCCTCAACACGGAAATCGGCAAGATCGGCAAGGCGCTCCAGACTCTCGAGGAGGGCGAAGGCCACGAAGGCGATCTCCAGCATCAGACCGCCACCATCGTCAAGACCTTCTCTCTCGTCGGCGTGAGCCTCTGCCTCCTCGTCGTCGTCATCTTCGGGCTCACGAGAGGGGACTGGCTCCGAGGCATCCTCGCGGGCATTTCCCTGGCCATGGCCACCCTGCCCGAGGAATTCCCCGTCGTCATGACTATTTTCCTGGCGCTCGGCGCCTGGCGCATATCCAAACGCAACGTCCTCGCGCGCAAGACCCACGCGATCGAAACCCTCGGATCGGCCACCGTCCTCTGCACCGACAAGACCGGCACGCTCACCCTAAACAAAATGACCGTCGCCCGGCTCTGCTCCCGAGGCCGCGTATGCGAAGTGTCGGGCAAGGCCGCCTCGCTGCCCGACGAGTTCCACGAAATCGTGGAATATTCCATTCTGGCGAGCCCCGCCGATCCTTTCGAACCCATGGAAAAGGCGATGAGGGAGTTGGGAGCCCGCACGCTGCACAATACGGAGCATCTGCACGAAGACTGGTCCCTCGTGCGCGAATACCCTCTGTCAGCGGAGCTTCTCGCCATGAGCAGGGTCTGGGAATCCAAGGACGGCCTAAACTACATCATCGCGGCCAAGGGAGCGCCCGAGGCGATAGCCGACCTCTGCCACATGAAGGCGGAGGAACGAAAATCTCTCGACATCGACATCGACGGAATGGCGGACGACGGCCTCAGGGTCATCGGCGTCGCCTGCGCCTCCTTCTCGAAGACGAATCTGCCTGAAATCCAGCACGATTTCGATTTCCGCTTCCTGGGTCTCCTGGGGCTTTTGGATCCGGTACGCCCTATGGTCCCGGCCGCCGTCGCCGAATGCAAGACGGCGGGCATCCGCGTCATCATGATAACAGGCGACTATTCAGGCACCGCGAAAAACATAGCCAGGACCATAGGCCTCTCGAATCCCGACAAAGTCATAACCGGTCCCGAAATGGACGGGATGAGCGACGCCGACCTCGCCATGCGCATCGGCGAAGTGAGCATATTCGCCCGCGCCGTGCCCGAACAGAAGCTCAGGATCGTCCAGGCGCTCAAGAGCAACGGCGAGGTGGTGGCCATGACGGGCGACGGCGTCAACGATTCGCCCGCCCTCAAGGCCGCCGACATCGGCATCGCCATGGGCGGCAGGGGCACCGACGTCGCCCGGGAATCGGCCGGCCTCGTCCTTCTCGACGACGATTTCTCCTCCATCGTGGCCGCCATCAGGCTGGGAAGAAGAATTTACGACAACCTGCAGAAGGCCATGACCTTCATTTTTTCCGTCCACCTGCCCATCGCCGGGATGTCCCTCCTCCCCGTCCTTTTCGGCTGGCCTCTGGCGCTCCTCCCGGTCCATATCATGTTCCTGGAGCTCATCATCGATCCGGCCTGTTCCATCGTCTTCGAAATGGAGGAGGAAGAGGACGACATCATGAAGCGCAGGCCGCGCAGCAAGAAGGAAAAACTCTTCGGGCCGAGGATGATATTTACCGGTCTCTGCCAGGGGCTCGTCGTGTTCGCCATCGTGGCGGGCATCTACGCCTGGGGTTTGGGACAAGGTTTCGGCGAAGGCGAGGCCCGCGCCATTTCCTTCGTCACGCTCGTCTTCGGCAACATCGGCATGATTTTCGCCAACCGCTCATGGTCGCGAAGCATCTTCCAGAGCCTGAAAGTGCCCAACAAGGCGCTGTGGTGGGTATGCCTGGCGGCCGTGACTTTCCTCGGCATCGCCATCTTCGTGCCTGCGGTCAACGAGAAGATATTCAGCTTCTCGCCGCTTCATCCCTGGGAGATAGCCTTCTGCGCGGTGACGAGCCTGGTGGCGATCCTTGCGAACGAAATAGCGAAGCTGCCCGTCTTTACGAGGCTATTCGAGAAGACATGAAAAACGCCTAAACCATGTTTCACCGATTAAAATAATGCGCGAAAAGCATTGCGTCAAAGCGCATAAACGTTAGGCGATATCGTAATTATCGCGATCATTTTCCTCTCGGAACGCATATAAATCCACAATTCTTCTGATAGAAACAATTTCAACCTGTAACAAGAATTAACTATGTTTCACAAAATTCTGGTGTACATATTCGAATTAGCGAGCAAGCCGCCTTGACAACCCACTAACCTGTTATAGAATGTGGCCATCTCGATCGACTGACTGAAATCAGCCAACGCAATTAATCATCTATAAAATTCATATATAGAGAATTATTGAGAAAAAGGAGATACACAAATGCGTAAAGGAACGACTCTGCTCTTGGCGCTCGCGGCACTGTTTGTCATGACGCCGGGATTCGTCTTCGCCGCCAGTTCGGGAGATCCCATCAAGCAATACGGGCTTCCGATGCTCATCACCAACGCGGGTCAGGGACCTGGAGGAAAGATGGCGCGGCTCCTCGTGTCGCAGACCAAGATCATCGTGCTGGATCAGGATTTCTGGTACAAATCGGAGCCGGTCGAGACGGACATCAAGGAAAGGCCCTACAAGGCGCTGATGGTCATCATCGGTTCCTCCGACAAGGGCTTGGGCGCGTCGGGCATCACCATCGACCAGGAAATAGCCAGGCTCCAGAAAATGGTGAAGACGGCCAAGGACGGCAAGCTGCCGATCATCGCCGTGCTGCTCGAGAAGGACAAGCGTTCCACCATCGCCACGAACCCCAACGAGCGCTGCATCGACACCATCTGCCCGAGCGCGGACTGGATGATCGTCATCAAGGGCGGCAACACCGACCAGCGTTTCGACAAGCTCAAGGCGAAATACAAGATTCCGCTCACCGTCATAGACAACGCCATCGACTTCACCGAGCTGTGCAAGAAAATATTCATCAAATAGAAGAAATGGGCGCGGGCGTTGCCTGAACGCCGCGCCCGTCACTAAGCGTAAGGGGTATGTATGTATCTTAAAACGTCGATAGTGCTCGTCGCGATGGTCGCGAGCTTCGTCATTTCGAGTTGGAAGCTCAAGTCGCCCGAAATTTCGATGGTGATAGCGGCGGTCGTGGGCGCGGTCGCGGCGGGTCTTGGCTTTCCCGTGCGGATTCTGGTGGAAGGACTCTTCACCAACCTCGATCTCGCCATCCTCTTTGTCTGCGCCTCCCTCTTCGTCAACATCTATTCCTACTCGGGAGCCATGAACGTCGTGACGAGAAAGCTCGTCCAGAGCATCGACAGCAAATGGCTTCTCCTCATCTGCATGGCCGTCTTCATGCTGATTCCGGGAGCCCTGACGGGCGCCGGTTCCGTATCGATCTTCGTGGTGGGCGGACTCGTGTCGACGGTCGTGCGTTACATGGGCCTTTCCGACAAGAAAACCACCGCCTTCGTGTTCATCTTCGCCATTCTCTCCGCCGCGGCTCCGCCCATCAATCTCTGGGTCATGCTGATGACGGCGCAGGCGAATATGCCCTACGTCGGCTTTTCTAAGCTTCTTCTCCTGCCCATCATCATCGTCGGCACCTTCACCATCGTCTATCTGGGCTGGGGCGCCAAGAGGGAGAGCAAGGAAAAAATCCTCGCCGAACTGCCGGAAGGACAAGCCAACATGGGCTGGTTCCGGATTCTCTGCCCCCTCGTCCTGCTCGTGGGGCTCATCCTCCTCTCGCTATACGCGCCATTCTCCACCCCGGTCTTCGGCCTTCCCCTCATGTTCGTCCTCGCCACCCTGGCCGCCGTCCTCTGCAATCCGAGGAAGTCAACGCCCGCGGACTACTACGGAGTGATGAAGAAGACCATGGAGCAGGTCTTCCCCCTCCTCGCGACGGTCATAAGCGTCGGAGCCCTGGTGAATGTCATGGCGGCCACCGGCGTAAGGGGTCTCTTGAGTATCACCTTCGTGACCCTGCCGATGATCTGGATCCTGCTTACGGTGCTCTTTTTCTGTCCCATCGCGCAGGGCAGCCTGAGCTACGGAAGCGCCATCATATTCGGCACGCCTCTCATTTTTATGTTCAACGCGGCGGGCATGAACACGACGGTCGTCTGCGCGGCTCTGAGCCTCATCTTCCCCATCGGGGACTGCCTGCCGCCGTCGAGAATCGTGGGACGCATTTCCTGCGAGACGGTGGGCTACAAAGGCAGCTACATGTCCTTCCTGAAGCAGATATTCCTGCCCGTCCTCCTTTTGGGAGCGCTGGCGCTTGTCATGCTTATCATCCCGAACAAATTCGCCTTTCTGAAATAAGGGGGATCGCATGGTGCTTTTCGAACAGATCATCCACGTCATCTATTTCATCATAGCCGGGATAATCGGGTTTTTCCTCCTGCGGAATTTCTTCAAGCGCGCGGCCAGGCCCGGCATCGTGTACGACATCGTCTACGCATACTGTTTCATACCCTTCCTTCTGCGTGTGCTGGGCATAAAGTGACAGGAGAACGAAAAATGGAAACTAAAAAAGCCCCCGCGAGAGGAACGGCGAGACTCTATCTCAAGATTTTCTTCCTCGCGGCCGCCCTCGCCCTCGCCTTCATGGGCGGCAGGGAATTCTACGAGCTGAGACATTACAAGGAAACCGTCGTATCGGCGTCCGGGCTGACCGAAGTGAAGATGTTGAGCGACTACCTGGCGAACATCAAGGGCACCTGGATGGACACGCCCATATTCGTGTACGACTCCGGGGTTCCCGGTGGATCCGTCCTCTACATGGCGAACGTGCACCCCTACGAGCCCGCCACCAGCCTTTCGGCCTACATCATGATGGAGAACATAAAGGTGTCCAAGGGCAAGGTCTTCGTCATCCCCCAGGGCAACCGCTCGGGCTCGACCACGGGCATGCTGGGCAACGCCTATCCGAAGTTCTTCACCGTGAAGACGGAATTCGGCGGCAAGAAATTCCGAATAGGCGACCGCGGGACGAATCCCCTGGACCAGTGGCCCGATCCTTTCACCTACGTCAACTATCCTTCCAGGCAGAGTCTTGCCTACCAGGATATCAGGAACATGAACCGCACCTATCCCGGGCGCAAGGACGGGACGCTCACCGAGCGCGCCTCCTACGCGATCATGGAGCTCATCAGGCGGGAAAAGATCGATCTGTCGATCGATTCGCACGAAGCCTCGCTGATGTACCCCGTGGTGGGCACCTATGTCGCCCACGAAAGGTCCTTTGACCTCGCGATGATGGCGGCCATGAACCTGAGCGCGGGCACCTTCGACATGAAGTGCGAATCCTCGCCCAAGGGGCTGCGCGGTCTCTCGCACCGCGAATGGGGCGACTACAGCGACACCCTGGCCATCCTCATGGAAACTCCCGAGCCCTTCATCGACCGCGTGGTGGGACCGATGACGGAGAAACTCTTCACCGAGGGCAAGGACGAGTTCCTGGCCACGGCGGCGAAACACGGCCTTACCTACGTGCCCTACAACCTGGAATTCGGCTCGCCGCTCTGGTACCGCTGCGGAAGGCACCTCACGGGCACCCTCGAGGCCATCAACTGGATGAACCAGTTCCAGCCGGAGAAGGAAGTGATCGTCGAATGGCCGACCTATCAGGATCTCCAGGCGAACGATTGCGGGTATTACCTCCACGACCCCAAAACGGCCGCCAAGGAACTGGTGTTCGAGATTTGAAATCGCGCGTTTTGCGGCCTTTGGCCGCTTGAATAGAGGGGAGTTTCCCCGAAAAGGAGTGCTTATGAAAAAAGGCATGAGAAGAACGATGGCTGTCCTGCTGATAGTGGCGGCTGCATTGTTCATGAACGCCCAGTCGGCCTTCGCCTGCACGATTGTCGGCGTCGGCACGGAGGCCATGGCCGATGGTTCCACCGTCGTCACCCACAACGACGACTCTTCCGGAGCGGACTTCCGCCTCTGGATCACCCCGGGCGGGAAACAAGCCCCTGGCGCCACGCGCGATCTCGTCATCGATTCGCACAACTATGGCGATTTCGGCCAGTATCCCAAGGTAAAGGACTATGGAAACGGCACGCTCGTGGCCGAGATCCCCGAAGCCGCCCAGACTTACGCCTACTTCCATTCGCGCTATTCCTTCATCAATGAGAAGGGCGTGTCGATGGGAGAAAGCACCTTCAACTTCGACAAGTCCACGCCCTTGGCCAAGAAAGCCTACGATCTCATCTACGGCAAGAACCTCGGACTCATCGACTGCTGGAACGCCCAGGACATAGCCCTCGAGCGCGCGGCGACCGCCAAGGAAGCGGTGCTCGTCATGGGAGACCTCGTCGAGAAGTACGGCTGGAAAGACCCGGGCGAAACCATGGATATCGCCGACGGCACCGATGTCTGGATCGCCGAGTTCTATGGACTCGACCTCTGGGCGGCCCGCCGCATTCCGAAAAACGCCTTCTTTGTCGCCGCCAACCGCGCGCGCATCGACTCCATCGACTTCAACGATCACGAAAACTACCTGTATTCGCCGAACATCAAGAGTTTCGCGGTCGAGAACGGCCTCTGGTCCGAAGCCTCCGGCGTTCCCTTCTCCCCCGCCCGAACCTACGCACCCTTCGACGGAGCTTACAGCACCCGCCGCGAGTGGAGGGCCTTCGACCTCGTCGCTCCCTCGCTCAAGCTCGACCCGAACGCCACCAGGTTCCCCTTCTATGTCGTCCCCGAGAAGAAGCTTACCGTCCAGGACGTCCTGGAGATCAAGGCCGACTACTATCAGGGCACCGAGTATGACCTTTCCCGCGCGCCCGACGCCGGTCCCTACGGCGACCCGATCGTTCCCTACCACAAGGAACGCTCGATCAACCTGTTCAGGACCTGCTACGTGATGATAGCGAACGTGAAAGCATGGCTGCCCGACGAAGCCAAGTGCCTCGTGTGGTACGGCTACGGCGCTCCCGACACCACCTATATCACGCCCCTGTGGCCGACCATGACGAAGCTGCCTTCCCTCTACACGACCGGCAACCGCTACGAAGAATTCCGCCGCGATTCCGGCTGGTGGACCAATTCCTATGTCCAGCAGATCGCCAGGATCAACTACCAGAGCGCGGTCCAGGACATCCACGCCTTCCGTCAGCCCAGGATGGACGCCCAGTACAAGATCGTGGACGAGATCCAGAACACCGCCGCCAACTTGATCAACCAAGGCAAGAAGGCAGAGGCCATCGATCTGCTCACTTCCTATGCCTACACCAACGCCGAAATGTGGCACACGGACTGGCTCGCCCTCGGCGACCAGCTGCTTGGCACCTACATGTGGGGCAACAAGAAAATGAAGACCCAGATGCCCAACAAGTGGTGGAGCGAAATCATGTCCAAAGCGCCCATCAAGCCAGTGGAAAAAAAGTAAGCCTGTTGTATACTTCCGGCACGGCACAAAGCCGTGCCGGTTTTATTTATTGGGACTCCTCCCGCGGGAGGGCGGCCCGCAACGGGAGCATCGCGTGCAGCTTGTCATCGTTTTCGGCCTGGCGCTTTTCGCCTTGGGCTTGGCGGAAAACTTCTTCCATCGGAAAAACCTGCGCTCAATACCGATACGCATCCTCGTCAATGGAACCCGGGGCAAATCCAGCGTAACGCGACTCATCGCGGGCGCGCTGCGGGAGGCGGGGTACCGGACGATAGCCAAGACGACGGGTTCCGAAGCCCGAATCATCCTCGAAGACGGGAGCGAGACGCCGGTCAGGCGCCCCTTGGGGGCCAGGATTACCGAACAGAAGGCCCTCGCGAGGCTGGCGGCGCTGCAAAAAGCCGATGCCCTCGTCGTAGAGTGCATGGCCGTGAGGCCCGAGTCGCAGATGCTGATGCGAAGCCAGCTCGTCAGGCCCACCATCACCGTCATCACGAACGCGCGCGTGGATCACGTGGAGGAAATGGGGCCCACCATCGCGGACACGGAAGCCGCCCTTTCCTTCTCTATCGCCCCCGACGGCACGCTCGTCACCGCCGATCCTCGCTTTTCAGGCGCGAGCCATGCCAAGGCGGCTCGCCGCATCGTCGTCGCGAATTCGTCCGACCTTTCCGAGGAAATACTGGGACGGTTTTCCTATCCCGTCTTCCCGGAAAACCTGTCCATCGCCCTCCAGGTCGCCTCGGAGCTTGGCATCGACAGGGAAAGGGCCATCATGGGAATGATCAAAGCCGAGCCCGATGTCGGCGTGCTTCGCCTCTTCGCCGTTAAGGCGCCGGGCTACAGCATGATTTTCATCAACGGTTTCGCCGCGAACGATATCCTTTCCACGGAAATGGTGTGGAAGGAAGCTTCCAAGCGTCTGCCCCCCGGACTGCCCCTCATTTTCCTCTACAACAATCGCGCCGACCGCGAATATCGAATCCCGGAATTCCTGCGATTGCCCGGCAGAATAGGGAACATCAGGCTGCTCGTCGCCATGGGCGAACATAGGCAAAAAGTGGCGCGGAGCTTCGAGAATTCCGGCCTCGAGACCATGACCTGCGAAACCGGAACGGACTTCGGAGCCCTGTTCTCAGAGCTGGCGGCGCGCGTCGGCGAATCTTTCCTGCTTTTTGGCGTGGGCAACATTCACGGCATGGGCAGTGCGCTGATGACCTATTGTATGGAACACGGTCGCGCTTATGAAAAGAATAAGGAGGGGGAATGCTTCAGGAATCGATAGGCTTGAGCGTCATTCTGGGATTTCTCTCCAGCGAATTCCTGGGCATTTCCGCCGGAGGGCTTGTCTCCCCGGGCTATCTGGCTTTCTATCTGGAGCAACCGCTGCGCCTGCTTTCCACCATGGTCCTCGCGATCCTCATATTCCTGCTTATCCGCCTTCTGCAGCGTTTCATGATAATTTTCGGAAGGCGGCGTTTCATGGCGGCCGTACTGCTCAGCCTCGCCGGCACGTGGATCTTCGAACAGGCTTTCTTCTATGTCGACTGGCTCAGCCAGGACATCCGGATCATAGGCTATATCGTCCCGGGCCTTATCGCCAACGACATGCTCAAACAGGGCGTGGCGAAGACCATAGCCATGGTCCTCCTCGTGGCGATCGTCATCCGCCTCGTCATGATGGTGGTTGTCTTCCGATGAAAGGAAGAGAGGCCTATTTCCAGCGTTCGCGGATAAGCGCGGGATATCTCGCCGGCGCCTTGGCGGCGGCCTGCCTCGGTTTCGTTCTGCTTCAGGCGACGAAGACCGCCGTTCCCTACCCCCTCTACGAAATCCAGCTGGACGCGGCGAAGAGGATGGAAAAATCGGAGCGGATCCTGAAAAACGCCCTCCTCTCCGATGGCCAGTCCATTGAAACCGACCTCGACCCCAACGGGACCGGCTTGATCGGACCCGAATGGACAGCCTTGACGACGACGCTCGGGGATCTGGAAGCCAAAAGGAGCACACTCAATCCCAACTTCGCGGCGCTCATGGTCCGCTATTTTCACGAGGCCGGGCTCGAAAAGGGAGATTTGATCGCGGTGGGCGCCAGCGGATCCTTTCCGGGCATGACCATAGCGACGCTCTGCGCGGCTGAGGAAATGGGGCTCGAGGCGCTGACCATAGCTTCCTTCGGCTCGTCGATGTACGGGGCGACGAGACCCGAATTCACCACGCCCAGGATGATCCGCATCCTATCCGACGCGTCGATGATCCCCTATTCGCTGATAGCCGTCTCCCCCGGGGCCGACGGCGACCACGGCGAAAACCCTCTCTTCGAGGATTCGCGCGAGATCATCACCGGACTGGCAGCGGAAACCGGCGTCGAGTTCATCGATTTTACCCCACCCAACCTCGAAGCCAGCATCGCGCGACGCCTTGAGCTTTTCGAAGAGGTTTCGGCGGGGAAAAAAATCGAATGCTTCGTGAATATCGGCGGCGCCAGCTCCAACAGCGGCGCGTCCTCCTATACCCTCGACTTTCCCCAGGGCCTCGTGATGGACCCGCCGCGCATCCCCCCATCGGCCGACCGCGGCCTCATCTATGAGTATGCCGCTCGGGGAATACCGGTGATCAATCTCCTGAACATCAGGTCCCTCGCGGCGAAAAACGGACTCCCCTACGACCCTATTCCCCTTCCCCTCCCGGGAGAAGGCGATGTCTATAAAAACGTGCGCTACAGCAAACCCCTCGCCCTCGCCGCCTTGGCTGCCGCGATCGGCCTGCTGGCGGCGGCCCTCATCCGGCGGAGGAAAGATCGATGAAGGAAGAAATCCGCGGCAATCGCATAGACGCAGTTCGCCCCGACGCGCCCGACCTGGCGCCATTCGGGGCCTTGCCCGTGGGGGTGAAAACCGTCGTCTTCACGAACCAGGGACAGGTGGACGTGGCCAGGACCGAGACCGGCAAGCCAGCCCCGCTCTATGACAGGCCGCTTAAAGCCGAAATCTGGTATCCCGCCAAGAGGGAATCCGGTCGGCCTTCCTCCGGCGAGTATGAGAATGTCATGACGCGCGACGGCAAGACCCTTGTCTCGCTCTGGGGACAGGCGGTCAGGAACGCCGAACCCGCGAGGGAAGCCGGGCCCTGCCCGCTCGTGATCCTGTCGCATGGATATCCAGGCAACCGGTTCATAATGTGCCATTTCGGGGAAAACCTCGCCAGCAAGGGCTATATCGTGGTTTCGATGGACCATTTCGAGAGCACCTACGACAATCTGGGGGCCTTCTCATCCACCCTTTACAACCGCCCCCTCGATCAACTTTTCATCCTGAACGCCATGGCCCGGCTCAACGGCGAGGACGTGGGCGTTGGAGGGACGGGCACGGACGCCGGCGTCGGTGTAGGCGCCGGCCTCGCGGGCATGATAGACGCCGACAGGACGGCCATCCTCGGCTATTCCATGGGCGGTTATGGCTTGATCAACACGATCGGCGGCGGTTTCTGCCCGGCTATAATAAAAGCCCCGCTGGCGCCGCCCAACATGCTCCTGGCCGCGAGACAGGCGGGCAACCCCCAGTATGAGGCGAGTCTGGATTCCAGGATCAAGGCCGCCGTAGCGATAGCCCCCTGGGGCTGGACCCATGGATTCTGGGACAAATCGGGCCTGGCAGGCGTCAGGACTCCGCTGCTCTTCCTCGCCGGCGGCGTCGATACGACGGTGGGCTACGACCCTGGCGTGCGGAATATTTTCGGGAATTGCGTCCACGCGGAACGATATCTGCTGACCTTCGAGAACGCCGGCCACAACGCCATGGCTCCCATACCGGCGCCGAGTGAGGTCTGCATGTCGCCCGGACCCGAAGCCAGATACTGGAAACACTACCAGGACCCGGTCTGGGACGGCGTTCGGGGCAACAATATAGCCCAGCACTTCGTCACCGCCTTCCTCGCGAAATATCTGATGAAGGATCCGGCGGCCGACGCCTATCTCGACCTGCCCGAGCGTTCGAAAGAATCCACGGCGGGGAGCGATACCTCCTGGAAAGGCTTTAGCGTCAGGAACGCGTCGGGCCTGAGGTTCGAACGCCGCGGGCCGGCGGGACAATGACATGAAAAAGGAGCCGTCATGAACGCAATCGAGAAAAACGTCGACAGGATCAGGTTCGCGCACCTTCCGACGCCGATCGAGGAGATGAAGCGGCTTTCGGCCGGGCTGGGCGGACCCCGCCTTTTCGTGAAAAGGGACGACGCGACGGGGCTTGCCCTGGGCGGCAACAAGACGCGCAAGCTGGAGTTTCTCGTAGCCGACGCGCTGGCAAAGGGAGCCAGGACTCTCGTGACGGCGGGAGCCGCCCAGTCCAACCATTGCAGACAGACGGCCGCGGCCGCGGCTAAATTCGGCATGGGCTGCGTCCTCGTGCTGGACGGGCGCGAACCCGACGAGCCAAGCGCGAATCTCCTCCTGGACAAGCTTTTCGGCGCCCACATCGTCTGGGTAGCCGACAGGAAGGACAGGGAAAGCACGCAAAGGGAGACCTTCGGGAAACTGGACGCCGCGGGAGAAAAGCCCTATTTCGTCCCCTACGGCGGATCGAGCCCGATAGGGGCTATGGGCTATACCTTCGCGGTCGAGGAGGTCCTGGCCTAGGGCATAGACGCCGACTGGTTCGTGTTCGGCACCTCATCGGGCGGAACCCACGCGGGGCTCGCCCTGGGAGCGCGCCTCTTCGGTTATCGCGGAAAGGTCCTGGGAATCAGCATCGACGAATCAGAGGCCTGGCTGAAGGCGCGCGTCTCGGCGCTCGCCTCAGACGCCTCCGAGCTTCTGGGCTGGCGCGTCGAGATAAGGCCGGAGGAGATTCTCGCGAACGATTCCTATTGTTCGGCCGGCTATGGCGTGCTCACCGGCGCCGAAAGAGAAGCGGTGACGTTATTCGCGCGGACCGAAGGGCTGCTGCTCGATCCCGTCTATACGGGAAGGGCCGCGGCTGGCCTCGTCGATCTCATACGAAAGGGTTGTTTCAGGAAGGACGAGTCGGTGCTTTTCTGGAATACGGGAGGCCAGCCGGCTCTCTTCGCGGAGAAGTACCTAGACATTCTGGACCGGGCTTAATCGCCCGCGACGCAGCGGTTCCGGCCGGAATTCTTGGCTTCGTAGAGGCGTTTATCGGCCCTTGTCACGATGGATTCGAGCGTGTCGCCCTTGGCGGCCCTCGCCGTTCCGATGGAGACGGTGACCGCCAGTATTTCCCGCTCGTCCAGATGAATCCAGCTGTTTTCAACCATCAATCGAAGGCGTTCGCCTATTTCGCCCATTTTTCCGGCGGGAACAGTGGGACAGAGGAGAATGAACTCCTCGCCGCCCCAGCGTACGGCGGCATCGAGGGGGCGCACGGCCGAACTCAAGGTCGACGCAACCATCTTCAGCGCCCGGTCGCCGACGGCATGCCCATGCTTGTCGTTCACTTGTTTAAAATTATCTATATCCGCCATGAAAACCCCGAAGCCGGCGCCGCCCTCCTCCACCGCCTTGAAGCGGGACTCCGCGATTATCTGGAGATACCTCCTGTTCCCGAGGCCGGTGAGAGGATCGGTCAGGACCTCATGTCTCAACGCTTCGAGCTTGGCGAGAAGCATCGAACGCTCCCGGCGATCGGAGAACATCTCGATGGCGCCGATCGTGGCTCCCGATTCATCGGTGAGCGGCGCCGCCCACACCATGATGGGCACTCTGTTGCCGTCGCTGTGGTGCATGTAGACTTCAGCCTCGCGCACTTCCCCATCCGCCATAGTGGCGCAGAGGGGACAGCCGTGGAGGCAGAGCTGCGTTCCATCCGCCGTTATGTGTCGCAGCAAGTTATCCGAGCAGCGGGTTCCAAGCGCCCTCTCCCTCGAATATCCCGTGAGAAGCTCCGCGGCGCGGTTCCAGAAAGTCACTTTCCTTTCGAGGTTCAGGAAATAAACGCCGCTGTCCAATCTGGACATGAAATCTTCGAGGCTTTTATCATGTTTCATGCGATATCTCCGGTACAAAAATTTCTCGCGGGGAGAAGGTCATCATGATCATGATAGACTAAAAGCCGGCTTTTTTCGATAACAGAGTAAAAAAACAGCTTCCTACAAGTCCAGAATGTATCGGTTGACGATGTTTTCGAGGCGCTCCTGTTTCCCCGAGGTGATACCCGCGGCGCCGTAGTCGCCCGCGAGCCCGGCCAGTTCCTCGAGACCGAGGGAACCACGCTCAAAGGCGGCGCCTTTTCCCGCGTCGAACGAAGAGTATCGCTCCGCCACGAAGGACGAAAGCGCCTTATCGTCGATGATGCGCTGCGCGGCCACGAGGCCGGCGGCGAAGGCGTCCATGCCGCCTATGTGGGCCTCGAAGAGATCGCTGGGGTCGACGGAGTTGCGGCGTATCTTTGCGTCGAAGTTGAGGCCGCCGGTGACGAAGCCGCCCGCCTTCAAGGATGGCGAGCATGGCCAGCGTTGTCTCCTGGAGACTCGAGGGGAACTGGTCGGTGTCCCAGCCGTTGCGCGGATCGCCGCGGTTCGCGTCCACGGAGCCGAAGAAGCCCATCGACGCGGCGGTCTCCAGCTCATGGTAGAAATCGTGGCCCGCCAGCTCCGCGTGATTGGCCTCGATGTTGATGCGGAAATCCTTCTCCAGGCCGTAGGCGCGCAGAAACCCCGCGACGGTTTCCACGTCGAAGTCGTACTGATGCTTCATGGGTTCCATGGGTTTCGGCTCGATGTAGAACATGCCCTTGAATCCCTGTTTCCTGCCGTAGTCGCGCGCCATGGTCAGGAATCGGGCGAGATGTTCTTTCTCGCGCTTCATGTCCGTGTTGAGGAGGCTCATGTAGCCCTCGCGACCTCCCCAGAAGGTATAGCCCCGCCCGTCCAAGGCTATCGTCGCGTCGATCGCCGCCTTGACCTGGGCGGCGGCATGGGCGACGACGGGGAATTCGGGATTGGTAGCCGCCCCGTTCATGAAGCGCGGGTTGAAAAACATGTTGGCGGTCGCCCAGAGGAGCTTGACTCCCGTGGCCGCCTGGCGTTCGCCCGCGAGCTCCACTATGTGCCGGAGATTCTTCTCGCTTTCGGCGGGCGTAGAGCCTTCGGGCGCCATGTCGCGGTCGTGGAAGCAATAGTACTCGGCGCCCAGCTTGGTGAAGAACTCGAAGGCCGCGTCGAGTTTCCGCTCGGCGGCTTGCAGGGGCGTGGCTGGCGGCTCGTTCCAGGGATAGAAGTGCGTCGGGGAACCGAAGGGATCCAGGCCGTCGCCGCAGAAGCTGTGCCAGTAGGCGACGGCGAAGCGAAGCTGTTCCTTCATCGTCTTGCCGCCGACCTTCCGCTCCGGATTGTAGTACTTGAAGGCGAGCGGGTTGTCGCTCTTCGGGCCCTCAAAGGGTATGCGGCCGATGCCCGGAAAGTATTCCTTCGTCCCGACGAAATAGTCAGTCATGGCGTTCTCCTTATCGATAAAGGGGGCTTAAGGCCCCGAGATACTTCGAGTATTCGGCGTAAGCCGCTTCCCAGCGCTTCGACTCCGCGGGATCGGGTTCGACGGCGCTTTTCACGTCCATGGCGACATGATCGTCGACCAGCGCTTCCAGACTGGCCGGCCTTCCGGCGGCGCGCTCGCCGCAGTACAGCGCCTGCAAGGCCGCGCCCATCGCGGCAGCTTCCTCGCCCGCCGGAATGCGGACCGGAAGGTCCGTTACGTTGGCGACCATGGACCTCCAGAGCGCGCTCTTGGCCCCGCCGCCTATGAGGCGTATTTCCCTGGCTTCGAAACCGAGCGAGCGGAAGGAATCGAGGCCGATTTTCATGCCGAAGATCGCCGATTCCATGGCCGCCCGCGAAAGATTTTCCTTCGTGAAGTTGGTCGCCGTGGCGCCGTTGACGCTTGCCCTGCCTTCGGGAAGGTTGGGGATGCGTTCGCCGTTGAAAAACGGCAGTACGACGAGGCCTTCGGCGCCGATGGGAGCTTTTTCCGCCAGCGCGTTTAACTCGGCGAGGCTAAGGCCGAGCAAAGTCCTGATTTTTTCGCTCGCGACGGTGCAGTTCATCGTGCAGAGAAGAGGCAGCCAGCCGCCCGTCGAGGAGCAGAAGGCCGCGAGATTGCCCTTCGGATCGATGATGGGCGCGGCTGAGTATCCGTAAAGAGTCCCCGAGGTGCCGAGGCTCATCGTGAGGAAGCCGTCGCGCACCGTGCCGGTGCCGAGAGCGCCCATCATGTTGTCGCCGCCGCCCGCCGCCACGATCGCCCCTTCCGGCAGGTCGAATTCGCGGGCGGCGGCCGCCCCGACCCGCCCCGCCGGCTCTTCCGGCCGAAGCAGGCGCGGGAGACAGGCCTCGATGCGCCTATCCACGAGCGCGCAGATAGGCGCCGACCATTTCCGCGCCCTCACGTCGAAAAGCGCCGTGCCCGAAGCGTCGCCGAACTCGGCCGCGTACTCGCCGGTGAGGAGGAAATTCACGTAATCGTGGGGGAGAAGTATATGGGCGAGGCGGGCGAAGGCCTCGGGTTCGCGCTTTTTCAGCCAGAGAATCTTGGGAGCCGTATAGCCGGGGAGCATGAGCATCCCCGTCCGGGCGAGAAGGGCTCCCTCCCCTCCCGCGGCCTCGGTGAGTTCGGCGCATTCCGCGACGGTCGACGTGTCGCACCAAAGCTTGACGGGTCGGATCGGCAGTCCTCGGTCATCCAGCGCCACGAATCCGTGCTGCTGGCCGGAGACGCCGATCCCCGCGATCGTGGCCCTTAGCGCGGGATCGATCGCCGCGAAACAAGCCTTGAGCGCCTCCCGATACCAGGAAGCCTCCTGTTCGCGCGTGCCGTCGTTCCGGGCGATCATCTCCAGGGGAGACTGGCTAAGAGCCGCTATCCTCCGCCCTTCGAAGTCGTAGACGAGGACTTTGCAGCTTTGGGTCCCTAGATCGATTCCGCAGACTGTCTTCATGTGCCACTCCCTGGAGCTTGGTTACATCTAGAAGACTAGATCGCGATGAGCATATAGGCAATGCGGAATATTGACAAAACATATCCGTTATTGACTTTTCCCATCCACGCGGGACGGGAAAAGCCTCCCGGAGCAAATCGCCTTATTTTTTTGAAGCCTGGTCGGCGCAGGGCTTCCTACCCTTGACCCAGTAGGCGCTCCCGTCGGGTTCCCGCTCCAGAAAGCGATAGTCGATGAGATAGCGCCGGAGCGCCGCGTAGTCCGCGTCGGCTTGTATTAAAATGGCGTCGACTTCCTTCTGGCCGTAGAGACGATCGGCCGCAAAGCGCTCGGCGATCCTGCGGAGAATGACGAGTTTTTCCTTTTCCTTGCGCGGAATCCGCAGCAGGCTCCCGTCAGCCTTCAGGTATTTGGTTTCTATCGCCAGGGCTTCCTCCTCGGTCACCACGGCGCGGTCATCCTGCATGGGCATCGAAGCCGGGTAGGCTATAAAACGGCCCACGCGCTTCCCGGACTGGTCCAGGAGCTTCATGAGGGCGAGGAAAATCTTGGCTTCCGTCTCGCGCCTGCGCAGGGCGCGGCGCTGGTTCCTCACCGTGGAAGGCGCCTTGCCGCCCAACATGGTCGCGATTTCCTTGTCGGCGTTCCCCTTATGGAGAAGACGCAGCACTTCAGCCATCGCGTCGGGAATCCCCGTCGCATCCTTTCCCATATCGAGAATTTCATCGAAGAGATTGCCATGGTCGGCCGCGACATGTTCCTTCATCGCGCGCTCGGCCGCGGAAAAGCCGCCGGCCGAGGGATACACGCGACCTTTCTCGAAGAGGGCGTCACAACGGAGACAGTGGAAGGAGGATCCATCTTTGCCGCGGTAGTACCCGCGCGCCAGGTCATTGCTCGACCTGGATTCTATAAGTTTTTCGTCTATCATGGGATGTATAGTATCAACTATTTGTCTATTATTCAATAGGCCTATTAGCCACTTTGTCTATATTTCAATTCATGACTCTCATTTGCGGCGACGCATGAATCGGCCGCTTCCTGCGCCGCGCAGCCGAAAGATTGATGTATTTTCTTGATCCGCCTTGTTTTCCGGTCAATAATATTTGAAGGTTTTATTTTCCTGCACTACAATGCACTAGGAGGCTCTCATGAAAAAAATCGTATCATTTATAATCGTGATCGGGTGTATCGTGTCGCTGACCGGCTGCGCTTCCATGCTTAAATCCATGGGCGGCGTCTCCAAGTCGGAACTCGCCGCCTATACGACGGCCACGGACGAAAAACTGAATTCCATGAACGCCGCCTTGACCAACGCGGAGAACGCCATAAAGGAAATCGAGACAATCAGGACGCTCGTTGCCCAGCTTACGGCCGATCTGGAAGCCGCAAAGCTTTCGGCCAGCGAACTGGAAGCCGCCCTGGCCACCGTGGAAGAATTGAAATCGAAGGTTGACACCCTGTCGGACGATACGCTGCTGAGGCTGTCCAAGCTCATCCAGGACGCTCTGGCGACCAATACGGCGACGGCGGCGACAACGGCAACGGAATCGAAATAGACCCCGACCATTCACACTCGTACTAGAACCTGCGACCACCTGCGGGATAGGATAGAAAGATCGAAGCTAGGAGACGTCAGGTGGTCCTGGAAAAAATTCTATCGATTTTCGTCATCATGGCGATTGGTTTTGCCGCCAAGAAATTCAAAGTAGTCGATGCGGTATTCCTGCGCGGTCTCTCGTCGTTCATGGTGAATATCGCGCTCCCCTTCGCGTTCCTGGTCAGCCTCGATCGCGGCATCCCGAAATCGGTGCTGCCTGAACTGGGAATAATGGCCCTTTGGGCTTTCGCAATCCACGGAGCCTCGATCGGCCTCGCGTCCTTCGCCTACCGGCGCTTTCCGGACAATCAGCGCAAGGTGCTGTCTTTCATCACCGTGTTCACGAATTCCGCCTTCATGGGTTTGCCCGTGGCGCAGAGCATAGCCGGAACCAAAGGCATGATGTTCGCCTCGATCTACAACGTCGCGTACATGGTTTTAATCTACACCTACGGTCTTTCGCTTTTCCAGGAAAAGGCGGAGAAGGGACGGCTTAAAAAAATCCTTCTGAACCCGGGTATCATCGCGATCACCATTGGCATCATCCTCTGGTTCCTGCCCTTCTCCCTTCCAAACTTCCTGCTCGAATCGGTGGGGTTGATGGCAAAACTGCAGACGCCGCTCGCGATGTTCATCGTCGGCGCCAATATCGCCAATATCCGCGTGGAGAGGATTCTTCCCGAAAAAGCGCTGCTGGTGGCGATCGCGGTGAGGCTCGTCTGTATCCCGCTCGCCGTGTACGGCGTCATAAAGCTCACCGGCTCGACGGGGCTTGCCCCGGGCATCGCGCTCATCATGACGGCCATGCCCGCCGGCGCCCAGACCGTCGTCGTCGCGGAATCGGTCGGAGCCGATTCGTCTTTCGCCTCGGAAGTCGTCTTCGCCACGACTATCCTATCGGTTTTCACCATCCCGATTTTCGCCAGTCTGATGGCTTAGGGCAGGGTCGAAGTCCAGAAGCTTAGGCGGATCCGCCTAAGCCAGTTCGCTGAGGCCTATGGTGTAGTCGATCATCTTGAGGATCGCGTTCCTGCACTTCACGAAATCCTTGTCGCGGATGGCCTCGAAGATCATCCTATGCTGGGAACAGGCTTTGGCTATAAGCTCGCGATTCCCTATGGAACTCTTGTGTCTCTGGGTGACGATCATCTGCAGATAGCGGAATATCGGTTCCCTGGCCACCTCGAACGAGTATCTATATAGAATGTTTTTCGAAAGTTTCACGATCTCATAATGAAACTCGAGATCCCGTTCTATCAGTTCATGCAGCAGCTCCGAATTCCAGTCGGCGATGGCGAACACCCTTAGATTGGTCGCGTCGTAGCGGTCGCAGACAGCGCCGAGCGCCTCAACCTCCTCGGGGGAGGCGCGTTCGATGGCGAGCCTGGCGCACTCCACTTCCAGCAGCTGTCTGTATTCGCACACGTTATCGATCATCTCGGGCATGAGGTAGAAGTCTGAAACCTCGCCGATATAGTTGCTGAAGCTGAAATCCTTGACATAAGTACCTTCGCCAACGCGGGTTTCGACGATGCCCTGCGAATTCAGCTTCTGCAGCGCCATGCGGATGGTCAGGCGGTTTACGCCGAACATTTCGGAGAGTTCGTTCTCGGAAGGCAGTTTTTCCTGAAGCTTCCACTCCCCATTCTTTATCGATGCCTTGATACTGTCGCAGATTTCATCGGGCAAGGAAGTTTTTTTAATTTTCATTCGAATCCTTCGGCTTTTCGACATCAAAATCGAGGTCGCGGCGTTTGCGCCGGAAAAACCGTTTTTCATTGAATCGTCATTCGACCTTGAAGTCAATAATGCGAGGCTTCTCTCCTGCTCAAAGAAATTTCAAAAAAAAGTTGACAGAATTAAAAACTAACCCTATTCTGCACCTAGCGAACAACCGGACAGCAAACAGTTCGTCAGTCGATCAGTCAAACAAGGGGAATTCGAAACAATGGAAGGTTATAGGAAGATCGAGAGAACAAGCGTCCCCGACCAGATTTTCGAGGAACTTAAGAAGTCGATCATCGCGGGGAAGTGGGAGCCCGGAGAATCCCTTCCCTCGGAGATCCAGCTAGCCTCCGAATTCGGCGTGAGCAGGATGTCGGTGAGAGCGGCCATCAAGAAGCTGGAAACCTTCGGGCTCGTCGAGGTCAGGATGGGCGAAGGCACCTACGTCATAGAGTTCAACCCGGCCGTCTTCCTGAAAGGTTTGAGCTCGATTTTTTCAAAACCCAAAAACGCCCTCGAAATTCTGGAATTCCGCAAGGCTCTGGAAATCGAATGCCTGAAGCTGGGGATAAAAAAGGCCGACGCGAGCGACATCGAAGCGCTTGAAAGCATTTTCGGCGAGTACTGGAACGCGCTTTGCGCGGAGGACTACAAGAAGACCGTCAGCTACGACTACAGGTTCCATCACCAGGTTTTCCTGATGTCGAAAAACAGCCTGTTCATAGAAATCTACGAATCCATGTCCGAGCTTTTCTTCCTCCACCTCGGAGAAAACGAACAGCACTATAGGGAGGCTTATGGCATCCCCACGCTGGCCGCGGGCTTGGACCATCACGGGAAAGTCCTGGAAGCCTTCAAGAACCGAGACCAGCGAGCCGCGGTGGAAGCCTTCACGAAAATGATAGAAGAGCTTGTTGTCGTCTACGAGCAAAAAATCGGCGTCGACCAGGTCTCCCCCTGACCTCGTCCCGCTGGTCGCCGAAGAAAGAGAATTTTTATATATGGCTATCCAATCGACAAGGAGGAGAGAAGCAATGAAGATCACAAGCGTGGATGTCATCAAGGTCCTGATAGGCCAGCCCAGCGTAAAGGGAACACCCTGGAATCCCATCTGCGTACGCGTCAACACCGACGAGGGAATCAGCGGTTTCGGCGAGGCTGGACTCTGCTATGGCAACGCGAACAACGCGGCCTTCGGCATATGCAAGGATTTCGCCGAACTCATCATCGGCATGGATCCGATGAACATCGAGAAAGTCTGGAACAAGCTGCATCGCTCGACATTCTGGGGAATGGGCGGCGGCGGAGTAATCTTCTCGGGGATCAGCGCGATCGATATCGCGCTGTGGGACATAAAAGGAAAGGCGCTCGGCGTGCCCGTCTATCAGCTCCTCGGTGGAAAGACGAACGATAAGCTCCGCGCCTACGCCAGCCAGATCCAGTTCGACTGGGGCAAGGAATGCCACGCGCTCTCCAAACCCGAACAGTACGGCGACGCGGCTAGGAAGGCCATCGCCGACGGCTACAACTGCGTCAAAGTGGACCCGGTCGGCTTCGACCTCAAGGGCCGCTGGATGGGCTGGAGCAACTATGGAATCCTGGAATACGACCAGCTGAAGATCGCGGTCGATCGCGTGGCGGCGATCCGCGAAGCCGGCGGCCCCGCCCTCGACATCATCATCGAGCTCCACTCCCTCACCGACAAAAAGACGGCCATCCAGCTCGGCCGCGAGCTCGAGAAGTTCCGCTGCTTCTATTATGAGGAGCCGACGCAGCCGCTGAACCAGACCCTGTTCCGCGAGATCGCCGACAACGTTAAGATCCCGATGGCCACCGGCGAAAGATCCTACTCCCGCTGGGGCTTCCGCGAATTCTTCGAACAGGGTTCGGTCGGCATCATCCAGCCCGATCTCTGCAACACTGGCGGCATCTCCGAAGGCAAGAAAATCTGCGACATGGCCCACGTCTACGACGTCGGTGTCCAGATCCACATCTGCGGCGGCCCGATCTCCACGGCCGCGGCGCTCCAGGTCGAGGCGGTCATCCCCAACTTCGTCATCCACGAACACCACGAAGCCGCCCTTCTCGACGCGAACATCAATCTCTGCAAGTACGATTACCAGCCCGTCAACGGCTACTTCAGCGTCCCCGAAAGACCTGGAATAGGCAACGAGCTGACGGACGAGACGATCGCGGCCAGTGAAGTGGTGACCATCAAGGCCAATCGCTGGGCTTGAATGGCGAAGACCACAAAGGAAATAGCATGAAAATCACGAAAGTCGACGTGCTTCTTGTGGACGCTCCGGGGAATCCCATCTGGCACCCTATCCTCTGCCGCATCTACACCGACTCAGGCATCTACGGAGACGGCGAGGCTGCCGTAGCCTATGTCTCCGGCCAGACCGCGGCCTTCGGAATGATCCAGGATCTCTCGAAGATCATCATCGGCATGGATCCCCTCAAGAACGAAGTGATCTGGGACAAGATGTACAAGACCACCTTCTGGGGACAGAACGGCGGTCCGATCGTCTTCTCCGGCATCAGCGCCATCGATATCGCCCTCTGGGACATCAAGGGCAAGTTCTTCAACCAGCCCCTCCATGTCCTCCTGGGCGGAAAGCGCAGGGACAAACTCAGGACCTATGCCTCCCAGCTCCAGTTCGGCTGGGACTGGAACGCCCAGACTGGGATGGGCAAGCCCTCGCTCACGACCGAGGACTACGCCAATGTCTGCGTGAAGGCGATGGGCGAAGGCTACGACTCCGTTAAGATCGATTTCTTCACCTTCGGCCCGAACGGCGAGGCCTTCGGCGAGGACGAGCGCACCCGGATCATCCTTCCCAAATACATGCACATGATCGAGGACAGGCTCAAGGCGATCCGCGAGAAGTGCGGCTGGGACCTGGACATCATCATCGAGAACCACTCTTTCCTCGATGCCCAGGGCGCCGTCCAGGTTGGCCAGATGGCCGAGAAATACCGGATCCTTTACTTTGAAGAGCCCAACACCCCCTCGCCCTACATGCAGAAATACATCGCCGAAAAGGTGAACATCCCCCAGGCATCCGGCGAGCGCATCTACTCGAGGTGGCAGTACGCGCCGTACTTCGAGAACAAGTCGCTGCAGGTGATCCAGCCGGACATCGGCAACTGCGGCGGGCTTACCGAGGCCAAGAAAATCTGCGACATGGCCTACACCTACGACGTGAACGTCCAGGCGCATGTCTGCGCGAGCCCCCTGTCCACGAACGTGGCGCTCCACCTCGAGTCCGTGATCCCCAATTTCCTCATCCACGAGCACCACATCGCCAACCGCTGCGCGTGGAACGCCTGTCTTTCGAAGTACAATCCCCAGCCGGTCGACGGGTACTTCGAAGTGCCGAACGAGCCTGGCATCGGCAACGAAATCTCGGAGCAGGCCTACAGGCAGGCCAAGGTCGTCACGATCAAATGATCTTTCAGGATGTCCCTTGCGGGCATCAATGTCGAAATCAGGAGGAATATATGAAGACTGGAACCAGAATCACCGCCATCGCGCTGGTGACCTTCTTGGCCCTCACGGGACTCGTGTCCAACGTCGCTGCCCAGAAACTAGATGTAACGGCCTTCGCGCTGTCCATCGCCACCCCCCTTTCAGCGGCCGATGAAGCCATCTGGAAAACGGTGGATGCAAAATCCACCAATCCCCAAAAAGTAATCTGGCGCCATGGCAACGTCACCGGAAACATGCTCGATTCGCCGAGCGTGCGCGGAGACAGGCAGTTCTTTCTCGAGATGAAAAGACGGCTCGGGGATAAGGTGGAATTCCAGTTCTACATGAATGGAAGCCTCGGCACGAGCGCCGACCAGATTCTCGGCGGCCTCCAGAGCAGGAATTTCGAGAGCAGCTCCTATAACATCGGAGCTTTCGCCGAATACACCAAAGCCTTCATGCCCCTCAATGTGATGTTCCTGGTTCCGAACCTCGATGCCGGCATAGCCATCGTCTCGGGTGAGCCCGGAAAGCTGATGAACGAAAAATGCATCAAGGACACGGGTTTGAATGTCCTGACTATGGGCTCGATCGGCATGCGCCACATCACCAACAGCAAAAGGCCCATCGACCAGGTATCCGACATCAAAGGCCTGAAGATCCGCACACAGAACAACCCCCTCCACATCCTCGCCATGAACAAGCTCGGCGCCGCGGCCACTCCTATCGCTTACTCCGAGCTCTTCACCAGCCTCCAGCAGAAAGTGGTCGACGGCCAGGAGAACCCGATCGCCAACATCTTTGCCCAGAATTACGCCGAAGTTCAGAAGTACCTGACCTTCACCAACCACCTCTACACCGCCGGCGCCCTCGTTGTGAACGACAAGTGGATCAAATCATTGAGCCCGGAATTCCAGAAGGCCATCGCCGAATCCGCGAAGATCGCCCAGGATTATTCCGGTCCCGAACTCAAAAAAACCGAAACGAAGATGATCGAGAAACTCAAGGAAAGAATGACGATGAACGAGCTCAGCGCTGAAGAATTCGGAAAATTCAGGAAGCTGTCCATGGACACCTGGACCGAAGCGGCGAAGAGAATAGGCGTCGATTATTTCAATTCGATCAAGGACGCAGTCGCGAAGATGGGATACTGATCAACCTGCCGAACGTGAACCCGTACATGCTCGGGTTCACGGATCGCGGCGTTGAAGTTTGAAGCGATGAACGACAGGCGGCTGGCTGACAGTCAGATCGCCGCCTGCCGTCCGCTATAGGAAGGTGGCAATGACCGTCAAGAAATTCCTCAACGAATTCGAATTGTATACTGGCGCCGTGATATCCGGCGCCATGTTCGTGGTCCTGGGAATGCAGGTTGTCTCCAGATATGTTTTCAACCAATCGTTTTCCTGGTCGGAAGAACTCGCCCTCATTTTATTCGTATGGTCGATTTATTTCGGCGCCGTGGCCGCCGTAAAAAGACACCAGCACCTTCGCCTCGAAATCCTCGTCGACAAGCTGAATCCAAAAGCCCGCTTGGTCTTCGATCTTATCGCCAATTTCTTTTTCGCTCTTTTTTCCTGCGTCGTGATTGTTGGTGTGATGCCCATAGTCCAACGACTGTTCAGAAGCGGAACCGCCACCGCCGTATTGAGCATCCCCAAATGGATCAACTACTCCGTGTTACCTGTGATGTTCGCCCTGATGTTCTTCAGGCTGATCCAGGACAGTATCGCGAGGGTAAAAAACTACAAGGCGGGACTAAACGCCGCCGGCAGCGCCAAACAAGGCAATTGAGGAGCAAGGTATGGCACCATTAGTATTAGCGTTAGTCGCCGCCGGACTCCTTTTCATAGGCGTACCGGTCGGCATTTCCCTGGGACTCGGCATGATAGCCGTCGCGCTGGGTTTCGGCACGACGAATCTCACCTTCCTGGCTCAGGGCATGTATTCCGGTTTCGAATCCCTGCCTTTGACAGCCATCCCCTGCTTCATGCTCGCCGGCGCCGTGATGGAGACGGGCGGCTTGTCGAAGCGGCTCGTCAATGTGGCGGACAAGGCCTTCGGGCATAACATCGGCGGTCTCGGAACCGTCACCGTCGTCGCCTGCCTCTTCTTCGGCGCCATCTCCGGATCGGGTCCCGCCACCGTCGCCGCCATCGGCGGAATCATGATTCCCTACATGGTGAAAGCCAAGTACGACAGGACCTACGCCACCGGCCTTTCGGCCGTCGCGGGCGGTCTGGGCGTCATAATGCCGCCCAGCATACCGCTGGTTGTCTACGGCGTCGCCACCAACACCTCCATCGGCGACCTCTTCCTGGCGGGTATCGTGCCGGCTTTCATCGTCGCCTTCTGCCTGATAGTAGTGAACGTTTTCCTCTCCAAGAAGGCGGGCTACCTTGGAAATGGGACACCCTTCAGCTTCAAAGAGCTGCTCAAGGCCACCTGGGACGCAAAATGGGCGCTCTTCATGCCGATCATCATCCTGGGCGGCATCTACGGCGGTATCTTCACGCCGACTGAAGCCGCCGTCGTCGCCACGGTGTACGGCATCATCATCGGGCTGTTCGTCTACAAGGAACTGTCGCTCAAGGCCTGCTGGAAAATGCTGGTCGACAACACCTCGTTCGTGGGCGGCATCATGCTGACCTTCGCTCCAGCCGCCGCCATGGGCGCGGTATTGTCGCTGCTCGGCGTGCCGCAGTCGATCACCGCCTTCCTGTTTGGGATTTCCAGCAACAAGATCGTCATTCTCCTCATCGTGAACGTTTTCCTCCTCTTCGTCGGCATGGTCATGGATACCACATCGGCGAACATCATCTTCTCGCCGATTCTCCTGGCCGCGCTTCTGCCGTACGGAGTGGACCCAGTTCACTTCGGCCTCCTGATGACGGTCAACCTGGCCATCGGTTTCGTGACGCCTCCCGTCGCCGCCAACCTCTTCGTGGCTTCGGGCATGACGGGCATACCGCTCGACAAGATTGTGCGGAAGGCATGGCCCTTCATCGCGGCGATGTTCGTCGCCTTGATGGTGCTTACGTACATACCGGCGACCAGCATAGGGTTGTTGAAGTTGATGGGAAAATAATCCAGGGGAAAATAGAGAATAGGGAAGCGATCCGATGGCAAGACTGCCGGATTGCTTCCCTTTTTTTTATACATACCTCCGCCGCGCTACACCTAGCCCTGCTCCTCTCGATTGACTAGCCTGCACACCCTTCGGATTCCGATAAAATCGCCGATCGCCTCAATAAGATATAAAAAAATAAAAAAAGGTTGACATATACAAAAACCCAGTCTACTGTTCATCAATCATGCATGATGCATCATATATTTTATGATGCATCTAGAATAGGAGGATCTTATGAAAAAGCTCTCTCGAAAGGTTTTCGTAGGCTTGATTCTGCTCATCCTCATAAACGGCAACGTTTGGGGACAGGGAAAAATCGACCCATCGAAGCCGATTAAAATTGCTCTCAGCGCCCCGTTCACAGGGCTGGGGTCGATCCTGGGCGACTACATCAAGCAGGGCGCTTTGCTCGCCATAGACGAGATCAACGCGGCCGGCGGAGTCGCTGGCGCGAAGTTCGACCTCGTGGTCTATGACGACCAGGCGAACGCGAGCACGGCGGCTACGGTCGTTCGCAGGGCGCTCTTCGACGACAGAGCAGTGGCAATATTCGGCCCGAACATGAGCGCGGCGGTCATCGGCGTACATACCCTCGCCCAGCAGGCCAAGAAACCCATGCTCGTGGGAGCCACCTCCCCTTCCTTCCGCTTCGACAAGGTAAAGAACGACTATCTATTCAGACTTCGCGCCGATGACGGCATCAAAGTCGCCCAGCAAGTCAAGTACATAGCGGAAGTGCTCAAGGCGAAAAGACCGGGCGTCATCGTCGGATCCACGGACTATTGCACTTCGGCGCTCGATGTCGCCAAAGAAGCCTTCGCGAAATACGGCATCAAGATCGTCGATATCGAGAACATGAAAGAAGGCGACAAAGACGTCACCGCGCAGATCACCAAGCTCAAGAACGCGGGCATCGACTGTCTCGTCGGACTTACCCATGAGCCGGAAGCGGCCGTCGTGATGAAGCAGTATCGCCAGATGAAGCTCACCGCGCCTGTCGTCGGCTTCTCGGCTTGGGGCGTTCCCGCCTTCACGGACCTGGCCGGCGACGCGGCCGTGGGCGTAATCTCGGTACAAGGATTCAATCCCGCTGATACCGATCCGCCCGTGAAAGCCTTCGTGGATGCCTACAAGGCCAAGTGGGGCAGAGAGCCCAGCGATCCCGCCCAGTGCTATTATGATGGCGTTTACCTGCTGAAAAAGGCGATCGAGACGGCCGGATCCACCGATTCCGTGAAGATTACCGAAGCCTTGGCGACCATCGAATACACTGGCGTACAGGGGAGAATGAAGATGGACGCGCTGCACAATTACACCGACATCTGCTACATCTCGCAGTTCGACGGCAAGATATGGAAGATAATCACGAAGATTCAATAGTCAGACTTTCTTAGCGTTCGCTTCTTTATAGCCAATTCGGCCGGCATTCCCGGCCGAATTGGCTAAATTCCAGGCTTTGAGAGGAAACATCCATGCTTTTTAATGATCTTCTTCAAAATATTATTGGCGGTGTAACCGTGGGGTCCACCTATGGACTTATAGGCCTCGGCGTCGTTTTCCTCTGGCAAAGCATAAACAGGATAAATTTCGCGAACATAAGTTCGGCGATGCTTGCCGCGTACTTGTTTTACACATTCTACACTCAGTTGCATTTCGGTTTTTTTCTATCCTTCATCTGTTCGATACTGATCATCGCGATTTATGGAATGCTATTGCGCTATCTCGTCTATGAACCGATCACCCGGCACGGCGGAGACAAACTCGAATTCGTGGTCGCTACGCTGATGCTGTGCATTTTATGGTTGTCGGTTATAAACGCCACCTTCGGAGGTCTTCCGAAGCCATTCCCGCCCGTTTTCGGCGAATCCACGAGTTTTGTCCAGCTAGGCCCGATCAGTATCTCTTCGGTCTATTTCTGGATATTCCTGGTCGTATTGTTGTTGATTCTCGGTCTTTACTTTCTTCTCCGAAAAACGTTCATCGGGAAAATGCTCAGGGCGACCGCGCAGAACAAGGAAGCCGCGGCGCTTATGGGCGTCAACGTCAACCTGACAACATCCATCGCCTTCATGATGGCGACCACGATAGTCGGCATAGCGGGCATTTTGCTGGCCCCTATATATTTCGTATCCCTGGAACTCGGGGGCGGATCGATCGGCGTGAAAGGATTCGCTTCCGCGGTGATGGGAGGCTTGATCGATCCTTTCGGCGCGATTCTCGGCGGAATCACGATAGGTTTGATCGAGAACTTTTCCACGCTTTTCATTTCGTCGGCCTACAAGGATATCATCTCCTTCATGATTCTCGTTGTCGTGCTGCTCTGGAAGCCGCGAGGCATTTTTAACTGGACAACCAAAGGAGACTGAAGCAATGCGCCAAATAATAAAACGAATCGTCTATTTCCTGTTTTTCGCCTTCCTCCTCTGCATGCCTCTGCTGAGCAGGAACGATTATGATCTTTTCGTGACCAATCGAGCCTTGTTGAATGTGATCTTGGCTTCAGGCTTGGTATTTCTCACCGGCTTCGCGGGGCAGATTTCTCTTGGTCAGGCAGGCTTCTCCGCGATCGGAGCATATACCTCGGCGCTCGTGACCGTGAAACTGGGACTGCCCATTCCCGTCGGCATCCTCGCGGGTGTCACGCTCAGCGCTCTCGCTGGACTTTTGGTGGCTGTCCCTTCATTCAAGCTGAAGGCTTTCTTCCTTTCGCTAATGACGATCGCATTCGGGCAGATCGTATGGCTTTTGCTCGTGAATCTGACGAAGCTGACCGGGGGGTCCCAGGGTCTGTTCAACATTCCTCTCATGAAAATAGGGAATAATCTGTTTTCGAACACGATGTACTATTATGTGTTTCTCGCTTTCGCCGTCCTGTCTCTCGTTTTGATTAACCGGATAAAATATTCGCATATCGGACGAAAGATGTTCGCGGTGAACGACGACGAAATCGCCGCCGAAGCCTGCGGAATCAACTCCAAAAACACGAAGATTATGGCGTTCAGCATTTCCGCCGCCCTGGCGGGACTCTCGGGCAGTCTCTACGCCCATATGTTGGGATTTCTCACTCCGGAGCCTTTTGTCTTTTTCGAATCGGGCAACGCGGTCGCGATGGCCGTCGTCGGCGGCCTGCGCCACATGAGCGGCGGCGTTGTTGGAGGTGTACTGCTCACATGGCTTCCCGAACTGCTCCGTCTGAACATAAGGGGTTTCGAGAATTATTACCTGATCGTCAACTCATCCATCGTTCTCCTCATCATCATCTTCCTTCCAAAGGGGCTCGGAGCAAGCCTTTTCAATGGTCTATCACGGCTTTGGGGCGAAAATCCGCGAGCTATGACCTTGCGTAACCCAAAAGGCAAGGAGAAAGCATAATCATGTCGTATATTCTGGAAACGAAAGCGCTTACGAAAAAATTCGGCGGCATCGTCGCGAACAACGGGATCGACCTTTTAATAACGGAAGGAAAAACGACCGGTCTGATTGGCCCCAACGGTTCGGGCAAGACGACCTTCATCAATCAGATTTCCGGCATTTTCCCTCCCACATCGGGAAGCATCAAATTCAAGGGAACGGAGATATCGCAGCAACCGGCGTGCAAAGTAGCCTCCATGGGAATCGCCAGGACTTTTCAAAGAATCCAGCTTTTCGATCGGCTGAATGTTCTGGAGAATGTATTGGTTCCAAGGGGCAAATTCATCTCGTCATCGCTTTTTGACGTGGCGTTCAGGTCAAAAAAACTGCGCCGCGAAGAAGACCAGCAATACGAAAAGTCGATGGAACTTCTGCGATTGTTGGGCCTCGAAAGCGACGCGATGACCTATCCGTCCAAGCTTCCATACGGTAAAAGGCGCGCGCTGGAAATTGCCCGGGCTCTCGCGCTCGAACCTTCCCTGCTACTGCTCGACGAACCAGCGGCCGGAATGACGAAGGAAGAATTTGTTGAGGTATTGCGCATCATGGATATACTCAAGGAAAAGAAAATCACCATGCTGCTGGTCGAACACACCATGGAATTCATCAGAAAAGCCGTCGATTGGGTATATGTGCTTAATTTCGGCGAAGTGATCGCCCAGGGACCATTCGAGGAGATTGAAAAGAACAGGGCGGTCATAACCGCCTATTTGGGAGACGAAGAATGAATGGCAATCACGAAGCTATGCTCGAAATCGAAAACCTGAAAGTGGCGTATAACGGTATAACCGCGCTTAGATCCATTTCCATGTATGTCAATAAAGGTGAGGTGGTATCGGTTCTGGGCCCCAATGGGGCCGGAAAAACGACGCTCCTGCGCACGATTTCGGGACTGGTGAAGCCGGAGAGCGGCTCCAGCATCAAGTTCTGCGGCGCGCAACTTGTGGGCAAACCGGCATACACTATCGTCAAGGAAGGCGTTGCGCATGTTCCGGAAGGTAGACAGGTGTTTCCGGCGATGTCGGTGAACGAGAACCTCGAAGTCGCGGCCACCAGAATTCCGGGCTCTTCGCGCAAGGCGAAAATCGATGAGGTTTATCAGCTCTTTCCGGAACTGGTAACCCGAAAGAATCAGCAGGCCGGATCCTTGAGCGGCGGCGAACAGCAGATGCTCGCCATCGGAAGGGCGATCGTCTCCAAATGCGATCTCGTCTTGATCGACGAACCTTCCATGGGTTTGGCCCCCGTTATCGTCCAGAGAATTTTCAGGACTTTGAAGGAAATCGTGAAGAACACGAAACTCACGCTTCTGATCGTGGAGCAAAACGCCAAGCTGTCCCTGCCGTTGAGCGATCGCATCTATATTCTGTCGCAGGGATCGATCGTCATGGAAGGCCCGGTGTCGGAGATCCACTCCAACCAGATGATCCAGGACATGTATTTCGCGAAAGATTGAGACGAAGTCGTCTGGAGCAGGCAATATCGAATATTTTTGACGGCAAATTTATATAGCAAAGCTAGGAGGAAACGGAAATGACAAACGAGTTACATGAATTAAAAGGCATGCCCATGAAAGGCACGCCATATTTTGACGCACAGCGCTGGGTCTCCCCCCAGAATTACCTCGAAGGAGCCTCGTACGCCAAGCTGCCGAAAAGGGTCAGCATCCACGACGTCACCCTTCGGGACGGCGAGCAGACCTGCGGGCTTGTGTGGAGGGAAGATGACCGCGTCAGGATCGGCGAAGCCCTCGACGAGCTCGGCGTCGACCGCATCGAGGTGGGCATGCCCATCATCTCCGACGAGAACCGCAGGGCGATCAAGCGCCTGAAACAGATGCATCTCAAAAGCGAGATCGTCGCGTTCTGCAGGGCTATGCCCAAGGATATCGAGGCGGCCCTCGAAGTGGGCGTCGACCGTATCATCGTCGAACATGCGGTCAATCCCTACCTGAACGCCTATGTCTATCACAGCACCATGGATCAGGTCGTCGAGAAAGTGACGAACTGCATCGAAATGGCCAGGAAGAACGGCACCAAGGTGAGTTTCATGGGTTGGGACGCGACGCGCTCTTCGATAGACTACGTGCTCGACACCTTCGGCAGGATCGCCGCGGCGGCCAACCCGGAAACCGTAGCCTTCGTCGACAGTTTCGGCGTGGGTACGCCTTCGGCCATACAGTTCGCCTTCGAGGAACTGCGAAAGGTAATCCCCGAAAAAATTGGCCTCGAATTCCACGTCCACAACGAATTCGGTCTCGCCATGGGATCGGTGATAGCCGCCGTCATGGGAGGCGCGAGGACAATTCACTCTTCGATGAATGGACTCGGCGAGAGGACGGGAAACGTCGCTACGGAGCAAGTGGCCGCGGCGCTCAAAATCCTGCTCAACATCGATTCCGGCGTCGACATATCCAAATTGTGGAACGTGTCGAAACTGGTGCAGGATATAGCGAAGCTGTCGCCCGCGTACAACAGTCCCGTCGTAGGCGAAAGACTGTTCTGGGTCGAATCGGGCGTCGTCGTCGACGCTCTCGACAAGTTGAACGACGCCGGCATCAACGCGGCGATGACACCCTACATGCCCCAGCTGGTGGGCAGGCCAGGTCCGGAAATAAAATACGGGGCCTTCAGCGGAAACGCAAGCGTAAAGTATTACCTGCGGCAGAACGGCATCGAGGCGACGGAAGATCAGCTCGAGGAAATACTCGAGAGGATACATGGGGAAGGTCGCATCAGAAAGACGGTCCTCGAAGAATCCCTGATCGCGAAGATCGTCGGCGACGTGAAAGGAAAGGCATAAAACATGTTGATTCTGGCGGTGAATCCCGGTTCCACATCGACGCGCACCGCTCTCTTCGAAGATGAGCGATGCGTCGACAGCGCCAAGATGGAACATGCCGGCGATTTTCTGGATCTGCCGCTTTTCCCCGATCAGTATCGCGCTCGCAGGCAAAGCGTCCTCGATCATCTGGAGCGCATCGGCGTAGATCCCCGACAGCTTGACGGTTTCGCCGCCCGAGGAGGGCGGCTTAAGCCCATACCGTCGGGCGTCTACCGGGTGAACGAAGAGATGGTCAGGCACGCGAAACGAGGACTTCAAGGCCAGCATCCCGCGAACATCGCGGTGGTCATGGCTTGGGATTTCGAAAAGGAATTCGGCGTACCCGGCTACACGGTTGACCCCATCAGCGTCGACGAATTGGACGAGACGGCGAGGATCACTGGCATAAAAGGCATTCGCCGGGCTTCGCTGTCGCATGCCCTTTCCATGAAATCGGTCGCGAAAAAAGCCGCCCGGGAGATCGGGATGGAATACGCCGATGCGGGGCTTATAGTGACCCATCTCGGCGGAGGAGGATCCATCAGCGCCCATCGACGAGGGAGAATGGTCGATCTCTACAACAGCGACCAGGAGGGCCCCTTCGCCGTGGAGCGGGCCGGCGGGCTTCCTACCCTCAAGCTGCTGGAATACATGGAGACGAAAGCGATTTCCATACCTGAAGCGGTAAAAGAGCTGGCGCACGAAGGCGGCATGGTCTCGCACTTTGGCGTGAGAGACATTCAGGATATACTGAAGCTTGCCGAAGAAGACGCGGGGGCCACGTCGGTCATCGACGCCTACGTCTACCAGATCGCGAAGGGAGTCTCCAGCTTCCTTCCTCTCTTTGGCGGCAGACCCGATGCCCTCGCCTTCACGGGAGGCGTGGTCCATAGCGAAAAAATACGGGGGATGCTCGCCGACTCCCTCGGATTCGCCGGCCGGCTGCTCTGGTATCCAGGCGAATTCGAGATGGAGGCGCTCGCCGAAGGCGTCCGCGGCGTCTTAAGAGGCGGTCTTCTCCCCCTGGACTATTGAGGGCGCCGGGAAAAGCGTCCCGATCGGTTAAATATCGACGGGGGCAGCCTATTTTGTTTGAAAGGAGATCGAGAGATATGGCGGAGCTATCGAAGACACTGGCTCGATGCATCCAGAAGGCGGAATCCCGCGCACAGGATTTCAAGGTAGGCCTGATCTTTCCCGATGAGGGACTTGTGAGAACGGCGCTGCGGGCACGCGAAAACGGAGTAGCCGATTCCATAGCCTTCAGCCCCTCGACTATAGAAGGAATCGAGACGGTCCTGGCGCGTAGCCCCGCGGAGGCCATCGAAAAAGCGCTGGAGTTCTGCCTCCGGGGAGACCTGGACAGTCTGGTGAAGGGTTTGGTCAACACCAACATCTTCCTCAAGGGCCTCGTAAAATCGGCCTTCCGTACCAGCTATATCACGCACTGTTCCATTCTCGACCTGCCCGGCTACGAAAAGCCGATTGTCGTATCAGACGGTACCGTAACCCCCTATCCGGATCTGGCGCAGAAAGTCGAGATTGTGCTCAATGCCATCCGTTGTTCCAGGATCCTGGGCGAGACGACGCCCAAAGTGGCCATCCTCAGCGCCAACGAACTCGTGCTGCCGGGCATAACATCGGGAAGCGACGCGGCAGTTCTCTCGACCATGGCCAGAAGAGGTCAGATCGCCGGCGCGATCGTCGACGGGCCGATGGCCTTGGATTCGGCGCTCTCTCCCCTCGCCTGCGAAAAGAAAGGCCTTCGCTTTTCATTCGTCCCCCCCGCCGATGTCCTGATCGCGCCGGACCTGGAGAGCGCGGCCATGTTGATCAAGGCGGCCGTCCACCTTGCCGGAGCCTCGGTGGGCGGGATTCTTTGGGGAACGAAGTGTCCGATCGTCCTCACCTCGCGCGCGGATTCCGATGAAGCGAAATATCTTTCTCTCTGCGTTTGCAAACTGGCGGCGAAGGCGCAATGAAAAAATCCTACATGTGGATCGATCCTTCCCTCCCCCGAGACCATGCCATCACCGGCCTTGATCTGCCGCTCCCCGAAGCTTTGTCACGCATGAAAGGGCTCGGGTTTGATGGCGTCGAAGTCATGATTGGCGATCCGGACCTCTTCGATCGGGATGTTTTCGGGAAGGCTGTCCTGGCGCATGGCCTTGAAGTCAGCCAGCTGTGCACCGGCGAACTCTTCGGTTCCCTGAACCTCATGCTGAACGACCCTGACGGCTCGGCAAGGATGGCCGCGCTAAAGAAGGCCGAAAGCGTGATCAGGCTGGCCGGCAGCCTAGGCCGTAAGGTCGGGATCGGGCGCTTTCGCGGAAAAATATGGAATGGAGATGCAACGTCATCGCTCGAGGCGATGGCAGGATCCTTTTCCGCGCTCGACAGGCTCGCCGGCGAAGAGGGCGTGGAACTGCTGATCGAGCCCCTTAGGCCCGACATCTGCGACACGCTCAACACCGTATCGCAGGCATGCTCCTTCATGGACGCCGCCGGTCTTTCCAATTTCGGCTGGCTTCTGGACACCGATCACGTGGGGCTCGACCAGGAAGCCGGCATCGTGGAAAATATGCGCCGATTGGGTTTCGTGCACCTCGCGGACACCTTTCATGTCCCCATGGGCAGGGGAAAGATCGATTTCCCGCGATATTTCGAGCTGCTCGGACGGCTTGAATACGCTGGCTACTGCAGCGTCGAAGTCTTCGGGGACAAGAAAATGGGAGAATCCGTCTTTTTGGCCGAAATGGCCGAGAAACTTGAGGATTATATAGGTCACAACAATCGGGAAGGTAAGGTATGAATATTGAACCCATTGAAGCGCAAAGCCTCGAGAAAGTCGTCTATCTGAATATCAAAAACAGGATCATCTCGCTTGAGATTCCGCCGGAAGAAACGCTCAATATCAACTCCCTCGCGGCTTCCCTTAATGTGAGCATCACGCCGGTGAGAGGCGCGCTGCAGCTGCTCGAAAGGGAAGACCTCATCCGGAGGATTCACAATAAGGGCTTCTTCGTCGCGCCCATGACGAAGCTGGATTCCGAATATGTCTACGAAATGCGCCTCTCTCTCGAACTGCTCGCGCTGGAGAGAGCGATAGTCAATATCGACAAAAAAATGCTGAACAACCTCATAAAAAAAATGGTGGAACTCCTCGAGCTCCACGACAAGTCTCCCACGAGCCTTCCGTACGAACTCGATTATTCTCTCCACGACCTCATAATCTCCTCATGCGGAAACCCTTACCTGCAGCATACCTATGAAAGGCTGATGGCCAATATCCAGCGCTACCGCAATGTCATCAGGAAATTTTCGCCGCCCGACGATATGAATTGGGTACGATCCGAACTCGAGCAGCATATTCAGATCGGCGAGCTTATATTGAAAGGCGACCTGGGCAGCGCGAAGGAACTGCTCGCCCGCCACATCAAGCATTTGATCTCGATCGTGAGCGAAAAGCTGTCGAATATAGCCTTCCCCATACCCATAACAAAGGAGTGAAGCAATGAAGCGAGGACTGATAATGAATCGGCTCGACAATGTCGCCACCGTGCTGGACGATGTCGAGAAGAATGAAATCGTCTCGTGTAAGGGCTTGACCAATATCGTCGAATTGAAGGCCAACGAAAAAATCCCGCGCGGCCACAAGATTTCGCTCTCCATGATTCCCGAGGGAGAAGCCGTCGTGAAATATGGTTTTGAAATTGGGTATTCCCTCTGCGAAATAGCGAAAGGTTCATATGTTCACGTGCACAATGTGGGAAGCAAGAGAACGGAGGAATAAACGATGAAGACATTATTCGGCTATCGCCGTCCCGACGGAAAAGTCGGCTTCCGCAATGTGACGCTCGTAATGCCCGTCGTCGCCTGCGTGAATCATATCGCTTCCCTGATCGCGAAGGACATTCCCGGCGCCGTGGCCGTCCACCACGAGGTAGGCTGCGCGCAGATTGGCGCCGATCATAGGCAGGCGTTCAGGACACTGCTGAATACGGGGCTAAATCCCAACGTGGGGGCCATCCTCCTCGTGGGCTTGGGATGCGAGAGGATCGATCCCCAGGAATTGGCCGCCGATTTGGCGAAGTCGGGAAAACCAGTCGAATTCATCGTTACCCAAGAGCTGGGTGGTACCCTTTCGACCGTGAAGAGAGGAAAGGAAATCGTGTCGGCCATGGTCCGCGACCTCGCGGGCATGAAACGCGAGGAGGTCCAGCCCTCGAGCATCGTGCTCGGCGTCGAATGCGGAGGAAGCGATTTTTCGTCCAGCCTCTCATCCAATCCCGTGGTGGGTTACGTCGCGGACGAACTCTTCACCTTGGGCGGGCGAATCGTCCTATCCGAGACCACCGAGGTCATAGGCACCGAGAGCATCCTCACCAAGCGCTGCGCCAGCACTGAAATCGCGGCGAAGCTGGTGGACCGCATCAAGAAGATGGTCGAGTACAGCCGAGGCGAGGACAGGGACGAGGTGGACGGCGTCGCCGTACCCAACAACATCTCCCCGGGAAACGTCAGGGGAGGCCTCACTACTATTGAAGAAAAATCGCTGGGCGCCATTTCCAAAGGCGGATACACCTGCCCTATCGTCGGCGTCGTCGAATACGCCGAGATGGTGGGCTCCACGCCGGGACTGTGGTTCATGGATTCACCCGGCTACGATCCGGAATGCACGACGGGGCTCATGGCCTGCGGCTGCAATCTGGTGCTTTTCACCACCGGGCTTGGGACTCCCCTGGGAAATCCCGTCACGCCTATCATCAAGGTCACCGGCAACAGGAAAACCGCGATGCAGATGAAAGACGATATCGACATAGACGTTTCCTCGATTCTCGAGGAAGGCGGCACCTTCGCGGAGGAGTCCGCGAAGATGATCGATTTTGTCGCGGTCATAGCGAATGGAACGCTGACAAAATCGGAAGCCTTCGGCTACGCCGACTTCGGCATCACCAGGATCGGCCCCCGGCTCTGATCCGCGGCCATCGGGCGGCGACATTTCGGGCGACGGCGTCTCTGGCGCCCTCACAACGGAGGATACATTGGAAGACATTGCGATCGATTTTGAAGAGCTCGTGAAGATTTCCGCCGCCGCTCTCCAGCGCGCCGGATTTCCGGCCGACAAGAGCGAGGAAGCGGCTCGCGTGCTGGTCGAGGCGGACTCAAGAGGGATCCGCTCCCACGGCGTCGTCCGCCTGACCCGATATCTCAGCGAAGCGAAACAAGGGTTCATCCGCCCCGAGGCCGAGCCCGAGGTCGTCTTCGAGACGCCAGTCTCCCTCGTGGTGGACGGAAACAGGGGTTTGGGGCAGCACGTGTCGATCTTCGCCATGGAGCGCTGCATCGAGAAGGCCGAAGCAAGCTATATCTGCTTCGCTACCGTCAGGAATTCCAACCATTTCGGGATCGCGGGCTATTACTCGGAGCTGGCGCAGAAAAAAGGCATGATAGGAATCTCGATGACCAACACCTATCCGCTGGTCGTCCCCACCTTCGGAAGGGAAGCCATGCTCGGAACGAATCCGATCGCCGTCTGCATCCCCGGCACGAGGGTTCCTTTCCACATGGACATGGCGACGAGCGTGGTCCCGAGAGGCAAGATCGAAGTGAAGCTCCGCGCAGGGCAGCCGATACCCGAGGGCTGGGCCGTCGACGAGAACGGCTCTCGGACCACGGATGCCGAAGCTGTCATCCACAACTTCAACACGCACTCCTATGGCGGCATCCTGCCTTTAGGCGGGGAAGGCGAAGGATTCGGCGGCCATAAGGGATTCGGCCTGGCCACCCTCGTCGACCTGCTTTCCGCGGGCTTGTCGCTAGGACAGATGAGCCGCGACACCTACACCGACCAGGGAGGCGGCGTCTGCCACTTCTTCGGCGCGATCCGCGTGGAAGCCTTCGGGGACGCTCAGGCTATCAGGGCCGAGGTGCAGGACATCATGGATAGGCTCTGCGCCAGCCCCAGATCCTCGGGCAAGGATAAGATTTACTTCCACGGGGAGAAGGAGATGGCGGCGAGGGCGAATTCGATGAAGGATGGCGTGCGGCTGCCGAAATCCCTCCTCGACGACATCAGCGCCCTCGCGGAATAGAATCCCCCGAAAGTCTAGATAATTTTGCCATCGAAGGAATCGCGAAGATGAATGCTGCGAAAATTCTTCCCAGATCCAATTTTTCTTCCATCGAGGTGAGGCTCGATTCCGCGAACTCGATCGTCCTCGACGGATCGGCCGCGAAATCGGCGCGCTTCGCGCAAAGCCTGCCCGGGCCGCTGCCAAGACAGGGCGCCGCGCTACGCGGGGCGATCAACGAAGCCCTATCTTCCCGTCACGGGCCGGCCCTCGAGGACATCGTCAACCCGCGAAAGCGCGTGATCTACGCCATCGACGACCACACCCGGGGAACCCCTACGGCTCCCATTCTGGAGAGACTTCAGGAGCGGCTGAACGCCATGGGCCTCTCGGACTCGCAGACGATGATCCTGGTCTCGGCCGGCACGCATAGGCCTATGAACGAACAGGAACTCCGCATGAAGGTCGGCGGGCTTTACGGCCGCGTGGAAATTATCCTGCATGACTGCATGAATTCCGGGGAACTGTACAAAGCCGGGATTATCGATGGCATTCCCGTTCTTCTCAACAAGAACCTAAGGGACGCGGGCACGGTGATCGGCATCGGCAGCCTCGTGGCCCACAAGTTCTCGGGCTGGTCAGGCGGCGCCAAGATCGTCTGTCCAGGGCTGACAGGGTACGAAACGATCTATCGCTGCCACTACAAATCCATCATCGAAGAACATATCATCCCCGGACAGAAGGACAACTGGTTCCGGGGATTCATCGACAGGATCGGCGATCTCGCGGGGCTGAAATACAGCGTCAACTGTATCCCCACGATCGGCGGTCTCGTCGGCGTCGTGGCGGGCGATCCCCATGCCGCCTTTGACAGAAGCGTCTCCATCGCCGAAGACTTCATGGCCACCTCGTTCGAGAAAAAACATGACCTCGTGGTGGTCTCGGCCTACCCAGCGACCACGGACCTATGGCAGAGCGGCAAAGGCTTTTACAATGGGGACCTGCTCGTCAAGGATGGCGGGACTCTCGTCCTCGTCACGCCGCTCGATGAAGGGCTGGGCGACCACCCGGAGTTCATCTCTCTTCTCGAGAAAAGCCCCGCGGAAATCCTGGCTGTCCTCGATTCCGGAAAGCTTGAAGATCCCTTGGCGGCCGTGGCATCCTATGCAATCCGCCGCATCAGCGAAAGGTGCAGGTTGAGAATCGTGACGAACAACCGCTCGATCGTCGGGCATGACCTGCTGGGCGCGCCAATTTCGGGAGACATCGACAGCGCGACTGCCGAGGCTTTTCGGGATGGGGCTCGGGACCTCGCCGTTGTCAATGACAGCTATATCCTCCCAAAAACGCTTGTCGAAGGCTGATCCGATGGAGCATTATCCAGTATACAGGAGCGCGTGAACATGAAACCGAGCTTGCCAGGAAAAATCGTCGACAGGATACACGAGATGACGCCGTCCATGATCCAGCTGCGCCATAGATTGCACGGCCTGCCGGAGCTGAAATTCGAAGAGCGCGGGACAATGGCCATCATAAGGGATTTCGCGGCCGGCTGCGGCGTCGAGCTGATGGAACCGCTCATCGGAACCGACACGGTAGCCCTCCTCCGAGGAGGACGGCCAGGCCCGACGGTGCTTCTGCGGGCCGATATCGACGCGCTTCCGATTCAGGATTGTTCGGGCATGCCCTGGAGCTCCGCCACTCAAGGAAGATCCCACGCCTGCGGACACGACGGCCATATGGCCATGCTGCTCGGCGCCATGAAAATCGCGGGCGAATTCGCGGGTGACCTCGCGGGCAATGTCCGCTTCGTTTTCCAGCCGGCTGAGGAGGAGATAGGCGGAGGCAAGGCGCTTATCGAAAAAGGACTGCTCGAGCTTGAGCCCAGGGCCAACGTCGCCTTCGCCTTCCATGGATGGAGTGGCCTCCCCGCGGGAAAGATAAGCTGCGCTCCCGGTCCGGCGATGGCGGCCGCGGATAGTTTTTCGATCACGATAAAGGGAAAAGGCGGACATGGGGGCATGCCTCACGAGGCGATAGATCCGGTGGTGGCCGCTGCCCAGTCCATAATCGCGCTGCAGACGATAGCGTCGCGCAACGTCGATCCGCTGAAGCCCGTCGTCATCTCCATCTGCTCGCTCCACGGGGGGAGCACGCGCAACGTAATTCCCGACGAAGTGGTTCTCGAGGGGACGATACGCTATTTCGACAAAGAACTTCGGGACTATCTCGGCGAGAAGATGCGGTCGGTCGTCTCGAACACTTGCGCCGCCCTGGGCTGCACGAACAGCTTCACCCTCATCGAAGGCTATATTCCTACGATAAACGACAGGAAAAGCGCGGAAATCGCGCGCTCTATCATCATTTCAACCATGGGCGAAGCCGCGTGGTCCGAAGACTTCATACCCTCGATGGGAACCGAGGACTTCGCCTATTACCTGGACAGGATTCCCGGAGCCTTCATGAGGCTGGGATTGGGAAAGGACTGGCCCAGGCTTCACAACCCCGCCTTCGATTTCAACGACGAGGCGCTGGAGGCAGGGATGACGGCGCTCCTAGCCCTCGCTTTCGGATACGACGAGGCCTCGAAGCAATAGCGCGCGAACGACGTCGGCGCCTTGCCGTGTGGATTGTCCTCAGCGAACGGGATTCACAAGCCGGCCTATGCCCTCGATCTCGACGGCGACCTCGTCTCCCGCCCGCATAGGCCCCACGCCCGAAGGAGTGCCCGTCATGATGATGTCGCCAGGCTCAAGGGTCATTATCGCCGATAGATATTCAATAAGCTTCGGCACCGCGAAGATAAGGTTGGCGGTAGTGGACGACTGTTTCGCCTGGCCGTTGAGAAAGGTTTGGATCTTGAGCGAAGAAGGATCCAATTCCGTCTCGATCCAGGGGCCGAAAGGCAGAAAGCTGTCGAATGATTTGGACATGGTCCACTGCCCTTCCTTGGGCTGAAGATCGCGCGCGGTGACGTCGTTGCCGCAGGTGTAGCCGAGTATATAGCCGGAGGATTCGGCGGCCGGCACGTTCTTCGCTTTCTTCCCGATCACGACGACGAATTCCCCTTCAAACTCCACCTGTCCGGACATGGCCGGCCGCTCGATGTAGTCGAGAGGAGCGATGACAGCCGTAGAAGGCTTGATGAAAAAGACGGGAGTCTTGGGAATGGCGAGCCCGAACTCCACCGCGTGGTCGCGGTAATTGAGACCGATGCAGAGGGCCTTGCGGGGCATGCAGGGCGAGAGAAGCTTCACGGCCGACAGGGGAACGGTTGCTCCGGTTGTCTCGAAGGCGCCGAAAGGCGTGCCGGCGGCTATTCGAATCATGGATCCTTCGAGGATGCCATAAGTTTCCTTGGCTTCATGGAGGAAACGGACGATTTTCATGAAAGACTCCTTCCTTTATCGGTGAATGGACGCGTAAGCGGAAGCTATGGCCGCCGCGAGCGCCGCGTTGTGCTTTACGAGGGCGATGTTGGATTCCAGGCTGTCCCCGCCCGTGAGTTCGACTATCCTGGCGAGGAGAAAGGGCGTGAGCCTTTTCCCGCTTATCCCCAGCCTGCGGGCATCCGCGACGGCGGCGTCTATGGCCGGATTGATGGTTTCGGGATCCATGGAATATTCCTCGGGTATGGGATTGGCCACCACGACGCCGCCTTCGAGTCCCGCCGCCCATTTCGCCTCGAGCATGGCGGCGATCTCGGAGGGACTCTCGGCCTTCTCCTCGAGCATTATTCCGGAATGGCTCGTATAGAAGGCGGGAAGCTCCTGGGTCCGGTAGCCGATGACGGGCACGCCCTTCGTTTCGAGGTATTCGAGGGTTTTGGGAAGATCGAGAATGGACTTCGCGCCCGCGCAGACGACAGCCACGCTTGTCCGCGACAGTTCCTCGAGGTCGGCGGAAATGTCCCAGGTGCTCTCGGCGCCCCGGTGGATGCCGCCCATCCCGCCCGTTGCGAAAATCCTGATCCCAGCCATGGAGGCCACGATCATGGTGCCCGCCACGGTGGTGGCTCCCATGCCGCCTTCGGCCAGGAGACGCGGGAAGTCGCGCCTGGATGCCTTCGTCACGGAGGGTCCGGCCTTTGCGAGGCGTTCGAGGTCGGCGCGGGATAGCCCGGCCTTCAGCCGGCCGCCTATGATGGCCACCGTGGCGGGCTGGGCGCCGGCCGCCCTCACCACCTCTTCCACTTCGAGGGCGGTGTCGAGGTTTTTCGGCCAGGGCATTCCGTGGCTGATTATGGTCGACTCGAGCGCCACGACGGGCTTGCCCGCCGCGATGGCGGACTTCACTTCTTCCGCGAGATCCAGGTATTTGTTCATCGAATCACTCCTCGGGAAACATGAGGCGCGTCCGCGTCTCAAGGGCGGTTCCATCCAGGTCGGGAGCCACGGGTTCGGGCGAAGCCGTCGTGAGCATGGCCGCTGCGAGGGCATAGCGAGCCTTGTCCCTCATTCCATAGCCCCTGGCGTCAGCCCAGACCAGGGCGGCGCAGGCCGCGTCGCCTGCGCCCGAACGGTTTATCGAGACGGGCCTCAATTCCGGCGCCGGAAGACAAACGCGTCCGCGGTCCGCTATATCTGTATAATAATATATTCCCTTTTCACCAAGCGATATGAAGAGCTCGCCGGGGATTTTTCCTCTGGAAGCCATCGCCGCGCAGAGGGTTTCGGGTTCGACAGTTTCCGTCCCCGCGAGCCCCGTGACCCCAGCCAGTATGGCCGCCTCTGCCCTGTTGGGTTTCATGCAGTCGAATTCGCCCGTCAGTTCTTTGGCTTTGACGGCCTTGGCCGAGGACACGGTATCGAGGAAGAGGCGCGGCGAGCGCCTGCCTGTCGCCGCCCTCGCCGTTCTGCCGTAGCCTTGGGCGAGCCAAGCCAGGCTCGAGGCCGGAAGGTTGGCGTCGGCGACGATATAGTCCGTCGAATCGAGATAGGGTTTTCTGGACGCGAGAAACTCGGGCGTCAGCAAGTCGACGATCGCCATGTCGGCCACCGCCGCGACGAGGGATCCATCGTTATTTATGGCGCAGATATAGCGCGCGGTGGGTGCGTGAGCGCGAAGACTCGCGCTCACGACGATGCCTTTGCGCTCGCAGTCGGATTGGAGAAAGCGCGCGTCCTCATCGTCGCCGAAGGCCGTGATGAGCCATGTCGAAAGTCCCAGTCTGGCGCAGTTCTCGGCGATGTTGCGCCCCACGCCGCCTGAAGCCTTGATGATTCTGCCGGGATTGGAATCCGCGAGGATGAAGGGGGCGTCCGACTTTCCCTGAATGTCGATATTGGTTCCGCCAATAATGACAACGCGGACCTTTTCTTGGTTTTCCATACTGTTGCTGCTTCATGATACACAGAGAAGGCCTCTTTGGCAAAGCCTGCCGGCCATTGAAAATGCCCCGTCCCTGCGGTAGAGTAGCGCAAGAGTCAGGGTCAAGGAGCTATGGGTGGATCAGATTTTCGAGCGTCTGGAAAAGTTGGTGAAAGCGTGGGTCAGTTCCGGAACTTCGGCGGCTTCTTCTTCATACGGCAGGGCCGGAGCGCGGCAGACCTATGGCGACCCGGATCTGGACGCCGCCATGGCCGAACTGGACGATTTCCTCGACACGAGCAAAACCGAAAGCGAAAAACGCGAAGCCGAGGAACAGCGGGCGCAGGCCGAACGCGAGCGGCGAGCCAGGGAAGACCAGAACCGACGCTACCGGACTTCCTGGGGCAACGGAGCCTCGGCCGACGCCACGAACGCCGTCATCGAGGACGCCTACAAATATCTCGGCCTCAAACCCTACAGCCCCTTCGCGGAAGTGAAGGCGGCCTACAAGAAGCTCCTCTTCAAGTACCACCCCGACAGGAACGCCTCCACGCCCGACCAGCTTAAAAATGCCACCGAGACGAGCACGAGAATCAACGCCGCTTACCAGATCATCGAAACGTACGAAGAATCCAAGAAGGCACGATGAAAGAGGTCCCTATGAAACCCTCCCTCTATGTCCTCGATGTCTACGCCATCGTCTACCGTTCCTATTTCGCCTTTCTGTCCAGACCTTTGAGGAATTCCTCGGGCAGGAACGTGTCGGCCGTCTATGGTTTCTTCAGATTCCTTTTCTCGCTTTTTGATCAGCGAAAGCCGGATGCCTTCGCGGCCGTCTTCGATTCGAAGGGAAAAACTTTCCGGCATGGGATGTACGATGCCTACAAGGCCACCCGCCAGAAGACGCCCGAGGACCTCATAGACCAGGTTCCCATGGTCGAGGAAATTCTCGCGGCCCTGAAGGTCCCCATGCTGAGGGCCGAGGGCTACGAAGCCGACGACGTGATAGCGACCATCGCCAAGTGGAGCCGCCGGGAAGAGCGAGACTGCTATGTCGTCTCAGGCGACAAGGATCTTCTCCAGCTTGTCGGAGGGAGCGTCAAGGCGCTTCGTCCACAGGAAGGTTTCGGTTTCAAGGAGCTGGACTCGGCGGAAGTGGAGGTCGAATGGGGCGTGGGTCCCGACAGGATACTCGACTATCTGTCGCTCACCGGAGACGCCTCGGACAATATCCCCGGCGTGCGCGGCATCGGGGATAAAACCGCCCTCAAGCTGCTCTCGCAGTTCAGGACGGTCGACGGTATCTACGCTTCCCTCGACAGCGTCAAGCCCGATTCGCTGAAGGCGAAGCTGGAGCTCGGGCGGGAGGACGCCGCCCTCTCGCGCAAGCTTATAACGCTCGCCGATGAATTGCCCCTTGGGCTTGCATCCCTGGACGAACTCCATGTGGGAAAGCTCGACAAAGCGGCCGCATCGATTATCTTCTTGAGGGAAGGAATGAAGAGCCTTGCGCAGGGGGGAGGATCCGGGCAAGCAGCCGAGGCGTCGCAAGGATTGGCGTCGCAAGGATTGGCGTCGCAAGGATTGGCGTCGCAAGGATTGGCGTCGCAAGGATTGGCGGCTCCAGTGGCGGGAGCTGCGGCCGCGGCCGCGGTCCGCGCCGATCCAAAAAGGAAGGCGATGGTCGGAGGCCTTTTCGACGAGAATGACCTTGACGCCGCCTCCGCGCCGTCGGCGCAGCCGGTATCGTCCGCGCAACCAGCGCCGTCCGCGTCGCCCAACCTCTCGCCCGAGGATCTCAAGGGCGATGGAACATACCTGGCGGTCACGACCGAGGAGGAACTCGGCTCCCTCGTGGACGCGTGCATCGCCGCGGGAACTTTCGCCTTCGACACGGAAACGGACAGCGTCGACGCCATTGTGGCGAACATCGTCGGCTTTTCGCTTTCGAAGACTCCCAAGGAAGCTTTCTACGTTCCGCTCCAGTCGCCCGATTCGCCGACCGTCCCTCTCGATGCCGCACAACGTCAGCTAAAGCGGCTGTTCGCGTCGAAAGCGCTCATCGTCGGACACAACATAAAGTACGATTTCCATATAATGAAGAGAATCGGACTCACGATCGGCAACCGCATCTTTGACACCATGATAGCGGCCTGGATCATCGACGCCGAATCCAATTCCTTCTCCCTCGAGAGCCTTTCGGAGCGGCTTCTCGGACTGTCGGGGCTCAGTTTCGAAGCGGTCGTCGAGAAAGGAAAAACCTTCGATTCCGTGCCCATCGCCACGGCTACGCGTTATGCGTCGGAGGACGCCGACTTCACGCTCCGCCTGCATCTTCTCCTGAGCGAAGAACTCAAGCGCGAAAAGCTCGAGGATATTTTCAGGTACATGGAAATGCCGCTCATTCCCGTGCTCGCCGAGATGGAGGAGAAGGGCATCGTCGTCAACGCCGGGGAACTGCGCAAATACGGCGTCGAGCTGGAGGCTGAGCTCCGCGACATCGAAAAGAAGGTTTGGGAACTCGTCGGCCACGACTTCAACCTCGCCTCGACGAAACAGCTGCAGGAAGTGCTCTTCGTGGAGCGCAAGCTGCCGCCGCAGAAGCGGACGAAGACAGGGTATTCCACCGACACGATCGTCCTCGAGGAACTGGCGCCTCTCGACCCAGTTCCGCAGCTCATCCTGCGCCAGCGGCAGCTTGCCAAGCTCAAGAACACCTACGTGGACACGTTGGCCGAACTCGCCGAACGCACGCCTTCTGGCCGCGTCCACACGACTTATATACAGACGGGCGCGGCCACGGGGCGCCTCTCCAGCAAGGACCCAAACCTCCAGAACATTCCGATACGCGACGAGGAAGGCAGGCGGATACGGGCTTCGTTCACGGCCGCGCCCGGCCAGCGCCTCATTTCGGCCGACTATTCCCAGATAGAGCTCGTGGTGATGGCTCATCTTTCGGGCGACGCGAATCTCATCGCCGCCTTCAAGGAAGGCGTCGACATCCACAAGCGCACCGCCGCCTTCATCTTCGGGATCGACGAGGCAGCGGTGACGCCGGAACACCGCAGGGTCGCCAAGACCATAAATTTCGGCGTGATCTACGGCATGAGCGCCTTCAGGCTGGCCAGGGACCTGGGCATACCGAACGCCAAGGCCCAGGGGTTCATCGACGCTTATTTCACCACCTACTCGGGCGTCGCGGGCTTCATCCAGAAGACGATAGCCGAAACCGAGGCGTCGGGATATTCCACGACGTTGTTCGGCCGAAGACGAAAAATCGACGCGATCAACTCGAGGAACAAGACGGAACGGCAGGCGGCGCAGCGCGTCGCGGTGAACACGCCCATCCAGGGGACGGCCGCCGACATCGTAAAAAGGGCCATGCTCCTCGTCGACGCCGAGCTGCGGGAAAAAATGCCCGAAGTCACCATGCTCCTCCAGGTGCACGACGAGCTCGTGTTCGAGGCTCCCGAGGCGAGCGTCGACGCCGCATGCGTCATCATAAAGAAGGAAATGGAGGCGGCGGCCGAACTTTCCATTCCGCTGAGAGTGAGCATGGAGTCGGCCTATTCCTGGGGCGACATGCATTAAATGAAAAGAATAATCGGACTTACGGGCGGCTACTGCGCCGGGAAAAGCCAGGCCGCCGACATACTCGAAGCCATGGGCTTCGCCAATGTCGACGCCGACAGGCTGGCGCACAAGGCACTCGCGCTCTGCGCGGAAAAGCTCGTCGCGACCTTCGGCCGGGGAATTCTCGCCGCCGACGGCTCGATCGACAGGAAAGCCCTGGGCGCGTTGGTCTTTTCGGACCCCGAACGCCTGCGCCTCCACGAATCCATCGTCCACCCCGTCATACTCGGGCTCATGGAGGAGGAGATCGCGGCGAACGACTGGGTCTGCGTCAACGCCCCGCTCCTCTACAGGACCGACTACGCGCGGCGCTGCGATCTCATCATCGAGGTTCGGGCGCCGCTCTGCCAGAGAATCCGACGCGGCCGCAAGCGCGATGGCCTGGGCACGCTCGACATCCTCAGGCGGATCGCCAGCCAGCGATCCATGTGGAAACTGAGGCCCACGGGCCTGCCAAGCGGAAAGCCGCTCGTCGTCTTCGTGGACAATTCCGGCAGCCGCGAGGCGCTCGAGCGCGGCATCAAGGCGGCTCTCGCCGCCTTGCCTGCCGGCGGCAACGGCGCTAAAGCGTAAAAAAAGCCTATATTCCGCCGCCGAAGCCTCCGATATTCTTGAATGGAAGAGGAAAAACCGGACATACACTTAAGCCTCGGTATGAAATCGCTGGCAAGCCGGACACCTCATGGAGTCGTTGAATGGCAGAAAATTCCAAAAAATTGCTCTGGCTGGCGGCCGCCGTCAGTCTTTTCGTTCTTGTCGTGGTAGGCGCGGCCTTCCTTCTCTTCTCTCCCGGCAAATCCGTCGAGGAAGTGCCTTTCGACCTTACGGGGAAGGCGGAGCCGCGACAGGACTCTCCCCAGGATTTTCTCGCCGACGCCCCCACCGATCCTTCGACCACGAAGACCACAAGCGGCGGCGATATCATAATCGTGTACGGAAACGATCCCTCCGGCCAATCGTCAGCGCCCGTGGAGCAGGCCAAGCCCGCCACGACTACAATCTATGTGACACCCTCGCCGACACCGTCCGCGCCCTCGGCAGCGACACCCTCAGCGATCCCGGCCGCTCCCGTCGAAGCGCCCAAGGCTGTTCAGCCTAAACCCGTCCAGAAAGCGCCCTCGACCCCAGCCGTCAAGCCGACCGCCACGACTATCGCGAAAGCGCCGGCTAAGGCCGCGCCCGCCGCCCAGCCCTCAACGGGCGAATACTGGATTCAGGCAGGCAGCTTCTCGGTCAAGACCAACGCCGATTCGCTTAAGAGCGCCTTCATGGAAAAATCCCTCCCCGCCGTGATAACGGTAAAGGATATAGACGGAAAAAGCCGCTACAATGTAAGAGTAGGTCCCTACCCCACGCGCGCCGAAGCGGGCAAGTGGCTTTCTGCCGCGAAATCGGTGAAGGGAGCGGAACAAGCCTGGATCACCCAATAAAATAAATTGACAGCCCTCTGACCAGAGGATAGTATGACCCTAGCGCATGCTTCGCGCCGCGGGCTTCGTGCTCCCGTCGCATATCCGTCAGGTTGGAGGAGTTGTCGATGAAAAAGCTGATCCTTGGACTCATGGTTTTGGCCATGACATTTTCCCTGGTAGCCCCCATGGCCGCCCAGGCGAAAAAACCGCTTAAGATCGCCTTCGTGTATATTGGCCCTCCCGGAGATATGGGCTGGACCTATGAGCAGGATCGCGGTCGCCTGGCCGTCGAGAAGAAATTCGGCAACCAGATCGAGACCAAATACATCGAGAACGTCCCCGAAGGCCCCGATGCCGAGCGCGTCATCCGCCAGTACGCGATGGCCGGTTTCGACATGATCTTCACGACTAGCTTCGGCTACATGGATCCGACGTTCGCCGTGGCCAAGGAATTCCCCAACGTCAAGTTCGAGCACTGCTCGGGCTACAAGACCGCTCCCAACATGGCCACCTATTTCGGCCGCATCGAGGAAGCGCGCTACCTGACCGGCATCATCGCCGGCCGCATGACCAAATCCAACGTCATCGGCTATGTCGCCGCCTTCCCCATTCCCGAGGTCGTGCGCGGCATCAACGGATTCACCCTCGGCGTCCGCTCGGTCAATCCCAAGGCCCAGGTCAAGGTCGTCTGGACCAATACCTGGTATGACCCCGTCAAGGAACGCGAGGCGGCCGTCGCCCTCCTCGATTCCGGCGCCGACATCATCGCCCAGCACCAGGACACCACGGAGCCGCAAAAAGCGGCCCAGGAACGCGGCAAGTACTCCATCGGCTACGATTCCGACATGGGCAAATTCGTGGGCGATTCCGTTCTCGCCAGCGCCGTCTGGGAGTGGAGCACCTACCTGACCGACACCATCCAGAACGCCCTTAACGGCACCTGGAAAAGCCACGAATACTGGGGCGGACTCAAGGACAAGGTCGTCAAAATTTCCGACATCAGTCCCAAGGTCCCCGCCAGCGTGAAAAAAGAAGTCGAGAACGCGCAGAAAAAGATTCTCGGCGGTTGGTCCATCTTCTCAGGCCCCCTCAAGGGTCAGGACGGGAAAGTGGTCTATCCGGCCGGACAGGTCGTGCCCGACGGCAAACAGGCTTCGATGGATTGGTTCGTCGAAGGCGTGGTCGGAAAGGTCCAGTAATCGTCGATCTGAAAAGAGCTGCCTGGGTCCTGGACCCGGGCGGCTTTTTTTGTAATTTCAAGCATCTAAAATAAAAATCCCTTCAAGAATCCGGAAATCAAGGCAAGTTCAGATGGAAAAAAACAGCAGGCAGGCCCTCGTCGAGATGAGAGCGGTCTCCAAGTCCTTCCCGGGTGTCCAGGCGAACGATTGCGTCGATCTGGAGCTCTTTCCGGGAGAAGTCCTGGCCCTCCTGGGCGAAAACGGGGCGGGTAAAAGCACGCTCATGAATATTCTCTGCGGGCTGTACAGGCCGGATTCGGGGGAAATCCTCGTCAAGGGCAAGCCCGTCTCGATAGGCGGTCCTAAAGATTCTCAGGATTTGGGCATCGGAATGGTCCACCAGAACTTCAAGCTCGTCGATTCGATGACGGTGCTGGAGAACATCATTCTGGGGATGCGCGACCAGCCTCTCGTCCCGGACATGAAGCGAGTGAGGAAGGACGTCGAGGCGCTCTCTGAAAAATACAACCTGCGCGTCGATCCCGAAGCCTCGATCTGGCAGCTTTCGGTGGGCGAGCAGCAGCGCGTGGAAATCCTCAAGCTCCTCTACCGCAAGGCTGAAATCCTCATCCTCGACGAACCCACGGCCATCCTGACGCCGCAGGAGTCGGCCGAGCTGAGCAAGGTGATCCACCTCATGCGCGCCGAGGGGAAATCGGCCGTCTTCATCACCCACAAGATGGAGGAGGTGATGACCTTCTCCGACAGGGTCATGGTCCTGCGGCGCGGAAAGGTGGTGGCGGGCGTGACCACGGCCGGGACGAGCCCCGCCGAACTGGCCAGGCTCATGGTCGGAAGGGAAATCCTCTTTGAGCTTGAAAAGAAGCCTTTTTCTCCCGGAGATGTCATCCTGCGTCTCGAAAAAGTCTCGGCGAAGGATGACAGGGACCTGCCTGCCTTGAGGGAAGTGAACCTGGAAATCCGCTCGGGCGAGATCGTCGGCATAGCGGGCGTCGCGGGCAACGGACAGAGGGAGCTCGCCGAAGTCATCACCGGACTGCGGCGCCTCACCGCGGGCAAGGTAAGCGTCGGGAACAAGGATGTCACCAACGCCGCGCCCATCTCGGTGATCAGGGCCGGCGTCGCCCATATTCCCCAGGACCGCTCCTCGGTAGGGGCAGTGGGCGACATGAGCGTGGCCTCGAACCTGGCCATGAAGAGCTACAGGAAGCCTCCCCTCTCGACGGGCATTTTCCTTCTGCCCGGGCGCATAGCCTCGATGGCCAGGAAACTGATCGAATCCTTCAAGATCATGACGCCGAGCCCCGAGACGCAGGTTAAATTCCTCTCCGGAGGAAACATCCAGAAGACCATCCTCGCGAGGGAGATCGGCGCGTGCAGGAATCTCCTCGTCGCCGTCTATCCTTCCCGCGGCCTCGACATCGGGGCCACGGAATCGGTGCGAAGGCAGCTCGTGGCGCAGCGCGACCAGGGCCTGGGCGTGCTCTTCGTCTCGGAGGACATCGACGAGCTGCTTCAGGTGGCTGACACCATCGCGGTCATGTTCGAGGGAAGAATCATGGATTTGCTGCCGGCGGCCGAGGCTGAGGCGGAGACGCTGGGCCTCCTCATGGCGGGCGTCGACCCGGACTCGAAGGGAAAAGCGGCGGAACGCGAGGGGAGCCTGTGATGAAAATAGTCTTCGAAAAGCGGAAATCCATATCCAAGACGGCTCTTTTCGTGGTGCCGGCGGCATCCTTCATGGTTTCGCTGATCCTGACGGGCCTCGTCCTTTTCATCTTCCGCACGAATCCATTCACGACCTTCGTCGCCATGTTCCAGGGAGCCTTCGGTTCGGCCAACGGCTTTTCGGAAACCCTCGTGAAGGCCATTCCCCTTATGCTGACCGGCCTGGGCGTCGCCCTCGCCTTCAAGCTCAAGTTCTGGAATATCGGCGCCGAAGGCCAGCTGATGCTCGGCGGCATCGCGGCGGCCTGGGTAGCCCTGTTCCAAAGCGCGGGCCTCCCTCCCTCCCTGGTCCTCCCTGCCTGCCTCATCGTCGGCTGCGTGGGAGGAGCGCTCTGGGCGAGCATTCCCGCCTTCCTCAAGACAAGACTCAATGTGGACGAGACCCTCGTCACCCTGATGCTCAACTATGTGGCGATTCTCTTCGCCGAATACCTCTACTACGGTCCCTGGCGCGATCCCAAGGGTTACGGATTCCCCGGTTCGGCGCCCTTCCCCGAAGCGGCATGGCTGCCGAGGCTGTTCGGGCGGGCCCACATCGGCATCTACTTCGCCCTCGTCCTCGCCGTCATCCTCTGGATCGTGATCAAGCGGACGCGCTGGGGCTTCGAGCTGACGATCATAGGGGCAAGCCCCAAAGCCGCGCGGTATCAGGGCATAGCGGTGAAGCGCAACATCTTCCTCGCCGTCATCCTTTCGGGAGCCTTCTGCGGACTGGCCGGCGCCTGCGAGGTGACGGGCATCTCGCACCGGCTCCAGCAGGGGCTCAACCTGGGCTACGGCTTCACGGCCATCATCATCGCCTGGATGTCCCAGCTGAACCCCATCGCCATTCCCTTCGTCGCCCTGCTTATGGGAGGCATCCTCGTCGGCGGCGACCAGGTCCAGCTCATGATGGGACTGCCTTCCGCCATGGGTATGGTGATGCAGGGCCTCATCCTTTTCCCCATGCTGGCCGGCTCCCTTTTCACCGAGTACAGGATCAGGAGAATTGGGCGCGGCAAGCGGGGCCAGCAGGACGCCTGCGTCGAAGGAGAAGCGTGATGGACCTTATCACTTCGATTCTCGCGATCACGGTGAGGGCGGGCACGAGCCTCATCTTCGCCACCATCGGCGAGATTCTGACCGAGCGGGCGGGAATCCTCAACCTGGGCATCGAGGGCATCATGCTCATGGGCGCGGTGACGAGTTTCGCGGCTTCCTTCTACAGCCAGAATCTCGTGGTCGCCCTCCTCGTGGCCGCGGCCGTAGGCGCGGCCATGGCGACGGTCCATGCTTTCCTCACGGTGACCATGCGCGCGAACCAGGTAGTCTCCGGCCTCTCGATCACGCTTTTCGGCACGGGTTTCTCGAGTTTCCTTGGCCAGCGTCTGGGACCGACTTCCAATAGTCTGCGCCTCATGGGACTGAAGGCCGCGAAATTCACGCCCCTGAAACTCGAGGCCGTCGCCGAGGTTCCCATACTCGGAGCCCTCTTCAGCCAGGACATCCTGACCTATGCCGTCTACCTTCTCATACCGATATCCTGGTTCTACCTCTACAAGACGCGACCCGGCCTGTGGCTCCGTTCCATCGGGGAGGACCCACAGACGGCCGACGCCATGGGCATCGACGTCATCAAGTCCAAGTATCTCTACACGATCCTGGGGGGCGCCCTGATGGGTCTGGGTGGCGCCCACCTCTCACTCTCCTACACGCCGGGCTGGTCCGAGAACATCACAGGCGGCCGCGGATGGATCGTGGTGGCCCTCGTGATCTTCTCGATGTGGAATCCGGCGCGCTCGATCTGGGGCGCCCTGCTTTTCGGCGGAATCAACGCCGTCCAGTTCAGGCTCCAGGCTTCCGGCACTAATATCCCCGCCGCCTTCCTCAACATGCTTCCCTATCTAGGGACGATCGCTGTGCTCGTGCTCATGACCTGGTGGGAGGCGCTGTCGAAGAAGATCGGGGCGCCCGCCGCCTTGAGCAAGGCCTATATGAGGGAAGACAAGTAGCGGAATTCCGACGTCGCGAAAACTGGGCGTTCCCGCGGGGACGCCTTTTTCATGTCCCGCGCTCCATAGAAAAACATTGCGCGCCGCAGGCTTTCCGGCTATCATTGAGAGCTAAGCATTCTGACGAGGAGCGGGCATGAACAAAGACCTTATCGATACCGCGGCCGGAAAGGTTCCGTGCGACCTCAACATCAGAAACTGCACGATCGTCGATGTGCTCGGCGGTACCTTCATCGAGAAGGCCACGGTATCGGTTCGCAGCGGCAGGATCGTCGGGGTGAACGACGGTCTCGAAGCCAAGGCCGAGATCGATTTGGGCGGGAAATTCCTCGCCCCCGGCCTGGTGGATGCCCATGTCCACATAGAATCGTCGCTGCTTACCCCTGCCGAATATTCCCGCGTCGTCCTGCCTCACGGCACCACGACGGTGGTGGCCGATCCTCACGAAATCGTCAACGTCATGGGCTACGACGGCATGCGCTTCATGCTGGCCGCCTCGGACAACCTTCCCCTGGATATTTTCTTCATGGTTCCGTCCTGCGTGCCGGCCACCGAGTTCGATACGGCGGGCGCGGCGCTCTATGCCTCCGACATGTACCCCTTTCTCCAGGACAAAAGGGTTCTCGGCCTGGGCGAAGTGATGAATTACCCGGGCGTCCTGGCGCGCGAACAGCGGCTCATGGACAAGATCGCCCTCTTCACGAACGCGCATAAGCCCGTGGACGGACACGCGCCGGGTCTTTCGGGGGCCGCCCTCTCGGCTTACATACTGGCCGGAATCGGCTCGGACCACGAGTGCACGACGCCCGCGGAGGCGGCGGAAAAGCTGTCCAAGGGCATGTATATCATGCTCAGGGAGGGTTCGACGGCCCGCGACCTGGGTCATCTCATCTCGGTCATAACGCCTTCCTCGGTATCCAGATTCATGATCTGCTCGGACGACAGGCATTCCAACGACCTGCGCGACGAAGGCCACATGGACCACGCGCTCAGGCTTCTCCTCGCGGGTGGCGTGGCGCCCGTGGACGCCTTCAGGATAGCGGCGGCCAACCCCGCCCAGTGGTTCGGGATGAAGGACATCGGCGTGATCGCGCCGGGATGCAAGGCCGATTTCGTCGCTTTTTCCTCATTCAAGGATTTCAGGGCGGAGATGGTGTTCAAGCGCGGCCGTCTCATCGCCGAAAACGGAGTTCTCCTGGAAAATTTCCCGCCGCGGCAGGTTTCGCTCCGGGACTCGGTGAACATCAAGTGGCTTACGGCGGGGGATTTCGTCATCCCCGACCAGGGCAAGAAGATCCGCGTCATCGAAGCCAGGCAGGATTCCATCATCACCGGCCATCTCGTGGAAAAGCCGACGGTAAGGAACGGCGAATGCGTCTCCGATCCTGAACGGGACCTCATCAAGATATTCGTGATCGAGCGTCACATCGGCTCGGGGCGCATCGGCAAGGGTTTCATCAGGGGGCTCGGCCTGAAGCGCGGCGCCATCGGCGGCACGATCAGCCACGACTCGCACAACATGATCATCGCTGGCGTGGACGACACCTCCATTTTCAAGGCGGCCCGGCATCTCAACAAGATGAAGGGCGGTCTCGTCTATGCCGTGGGCAACGATATAATCCTCGATCTCCCGCTTCCTGTTGGGGGTCTCATGAGCGATCAAAACGCCGACTTCGTCATCGAGAGGCTTCGCGCTTTCGAGGAAATATTCATCCGCGAAGGCTTGACGAACCATTCGCCGCTGATGACTCTTTCTTTCATGGCCCTTCCCGTGATTCCCAGTCTCAAGATCACGGATGTGGGGCTCATCGACGTGGACCGCTTCGCGCCGGTGGATCTCTATGTGGATGAGTGAGAAAAAAGCGGGTAAGGAACAGATAATAAAGATGGAAACGTTCAGGATATTCGTGAATGACGCCTGGGTCGAACCGAAAACGGGGCCCGGCACGCCCGCCCTCGACTTCATTCGGGGGGAGCTGGGGCTGACGGGAACGAAGGAAGGCTGCAGGGAGGGCGACTGCGGCGCCTGCGCCGTGCTGGTGGGGGAATTCGCCGCCGGCTGCGGAGACGGAGGCGACTGCGGCGGAGGCGCGCCGCGGTACCTGGCGGTACCGTCCTGCCTGCTGTCGCTGGGCGATCTCGCCGGAAAACACCTGATAACGATCGAAGGTTTGAGCGCTTCCGCGCCCGAGGGGCTGACTCCCGTGATGCAGGCCTTCCTGGAAGAAAACGCGAGCCAGTGCGGATTCTGCAGCCCCGGCTTCGTCGTCAGCCTGAGCGCCTGGCTTGCGGGTCCGGGCAGGCCGGATCTGGCGGGAGCCATGATCGCCGCTGACGGCAACCTGTGCCGATGCACCGGGTATGGCGCCATAAGGAGAGCCGCCGAATGCCTCGCGAGGGAGTTCGGGGAACTGCCGCGGGATCCCACGGAGCGCCTGAAAGCGCTCGTGGAGAAAAGCGTGCTGCCGCGCTCGGTCCTCGCTTTTATGGCAGAGGCGAGACCCATGGTAAGTACCGAGACGAAGGTTTCGGCGGACAACGCGCCGGAGGCAGCCGACTCGCCGGATGGGGCCGACTTGCTGGAGGCGGCCACCTTGGTCGCCCTGGGCGGCGGAACCGACTACTATGTCAGGAATCCCTATCCGGCCGGCGATTTCAGGCCTCTACGCCTCCGCTCGTCCGATGATTTCAAGAAAATCGCCCGGATAAAATCCGCTGGTTCTCCGTGGATCAGGATAGGCGCCGCCGTGACCCTGCGCGATTTTTTCGCCTCCCTGTTGGTGCGGGAAGCCGCCCCCGGCATCGATACTTACGAAGGACAGTTCGCCAGCACGTTGATCAGGAATATCGCCACCGTAGGGGGCAACATCGCCAACGCTTCGCCCGTGGGGGACATCACCTCCATGCTGATGGCTCTGGGCGCGAGGCTGGAAATTGGCGGGTACGCGGCTCAATCGGGCGGGTACGCCGGCGCGGCCGCAGGCGCCGACGCCGGCCCGGCCGCGGGCGCTGAAGCCGGATCGCGGCTCATTCCCATCGAGGATTTTTTCACAGGCTACAAGACGACGGCGCTCCGGAAAAACGAAATCATACGCGCCATTCTGATACCGGACGCGCGAAAACGCCCCGATGAATCGGGCGGCCAATCGGGCGCTCCGGGGGCAAGGTCGGGGCTCCTGTTTTCCTTCGAGAAGATCGCGAAAAGGGAAAAACTCGATATCGCGGCGGTCAATACGGCCATTTCATTCCGTGTCGAGGAGGGCTTCGCGCGCGGAGTCAGGATCAGCGCTGGCGGCGTCGCCGCCGTTCCGACGCTGCTGAGGAAGGCTTCGGCGGCGCTGGAGGGTGCGGCTATCGACAGGAAGGACGCGAAGGCTCTGGCGAGACTCGCCAGGGAGGTCGGCTCGGCCGCCGAAGCCGAAATCTCGCCCATTGGCGACGTTCGAGGTTCGGCTTCCTACCGGAAAAGGATGACGGGCAGGCTCGTGCTGGCCCATTTCGTCCGCCTCTTCGGCGCCGACGGCATCGCGAAGGAGCTGTTTCCATGAAAACCATCGCCGAATCCGCCCTGAACCTGAGGGGCGCCACGAGATATATCGACGACCTGCCCGAGCCCAGGGACTGCCTCCAGGCCGCGGCGAAGCTCTCCGAGAGCGCGCACGGACGGATATTGTCCATCGACGCCTCGGCGGCCCTCGCCCTCGATCCCTCGGTCAGGGTGATCACCGCCAAGGATGTGCCGGGCCAGAACCAGATAGGCTTCAATAAGCCGGATGAACCGCTCCTTCCCGACGAAGAATGGGAATACTGGGGACAGCCTATAGCGCTCGTGCTCGCGAGGACGCGCTCGCTCGCGAGGAGAGCGGCCGCTGCCGTCCGGGTCAGCGGCGAGAACTTGCCGGCCGTGTTCGATCCGAGGGAAGCGGCCGCCGCCGCCGATTTCATACTGCCCTCGCGGACGATCAAGTGTGGAGAGCCCGAATCCGCTTTCGCGAGCTGCGTCCATGTGGTTTCGGGGCGAGTGGATTCGGGCGGCCAGGAGCATGTCTACCTCGAAACGCAGGGAGCTTACGCGGAGATCCGCGACGACAGAAAGGTCTTCGTCATTTCGAGCACGCAGGGTCCGACCGGCGTCCAGCGCGCCGTGGCGCAGTCCCTGGGCCTCGCCATGAACATGGTGGAAGTGGAAGCGCGCCGTCTTGGCGGAGGCTTCGGCGGCAAGGAAGATCAGGCCGCCATATGGGGCTCCCTCGCGGCGCTGGGAGCCTGGGTAAGCAGAAAACCCGTCAAGCTCTACCTCGACCGGCGTGTGGATATGCAAGCCACAGGGAAAAGGCATCCCTACTCAAGCGATTTCCGGATAGGCGCCGACGCCGACGGAAGGCTTCTGGCTTTCGAGGCCGACTACTACCAGAACTCCGGCTGCACCTGCGACCTTTCTCCCGCCATTCTCTCCAGAACCCTCCTCCACGCGACAGGCGCCTACAAAATTCCCAACGTGAGGGTGACGGGCAACATGTGCCGCACGAACCTGCCCTCCTTCACCGCCTTCCGCGGTTTCGGGGCTCCACAGGGCTTCTTCGTCATAGAAGCCGCCCTGGACGCTCTCGCTCGCTCCATGGGAATGGACAGGGTCGAACTCCAGCGCAGAAATCTCTACCGCGAAGGGGATTCTACCTATTTCGGCATGCCGCTCGAGCGCGTGCGCGCAGAGGAGTCCTTCGACAGGCTTCTCGAGAAAGTCTCCTGGAAGGAGCTTCGCGCCGACATCGAAGCCTTCAACGCCTCGAACAGCCTGGAAAAAAGAGGCGCCGCCATTCTTCCCCTCTGTTTCGGCATTTCCTTCACGAAGCTGCCGATGAACCAGGCGGGAGCCCTCGTGCATGTATACACGGACGGCTCCGTCCTCGTCTCGACAGGCGCCATCGAGATGGGCCAGCAGGTGTCGCGGAAAATCGCGCTGATCGCCGCGAAGACCCTGGGTATTCCCCAGGAAAGGGTTTCCGTGGAACGCACCACGACCCTGACCGTGGCCAACACCGTCCCCACGGCGGCGAGCACGGGCAGCGACCTCAACGGCATGGCGGCAAAAATCGCCTGCGAGAAAATCAAGACAAGGCTGGCGGCGAAAGCGGCGTCCATGTTAGGCGTCGATCCCTCTTCGATCGAAATAAAGGACGGAAAGATCCTCGTCGATAGGAAATCGAGCGCGCTCGGCTGGAACGAACTCGTCGCGGCGGCGAACGAGGCGAGGATAGATCTCTCGGCTCACGGTTTCTATTCGACGCCGGGGCTTTTCTATGATATGAAGGCTGAGCGCGGGACGCCCTTCGCCTATCATGTTTACGGCGCTGCCTGTCTCACGGCGCGGGTCGATCTCGTCCACGCGACCTGTAGGATAGAATCGGCGACCATCGTCCACGACTCGGGCAACAGCCTGGACGAGCGCGTCGACATCGGGCAGATCGAGGGCGCCTTCGCCCAGGGCTTAGGCTGGACGCTCCTCGAGGATCTCCGCTTCGGCGCAGACGGCAGGCCATTGTCGGATACGCTCTCGACCTACAAGCTCCCGAACGATTCCTTCCTGCCCGAGAAGATAGAGATAGAATTGATGTCCGACATGGACAATCCCTTTGCTCCCTTCAACTCGAAGGCCGTGGGCGAACCGCCCCTGCAGTACGGCATTGCGGCTTACTTCGCCGTCCTGGACGCGTTGCGGGCGGCGAAACCGGACGGAAAGACGACCTACGATATTCCCTTCATCCCCGAAAAAATCGAGGCTTTCCTGAGCGGGGAGGGCTTATGCTGATCGCGAACGCCCTGGCAGCCCTACCCGGTGAGAAGGATTTCCGCAGGGCCGACATTCTCGTGCGCGAGGGAAAAATCGCCCGTATCGCCGCCGCGGGAAGCCTCGCCGATCTATCGTCGGCCGACGAGGAAACGATCGACGCGACCGGGCTCATGATGTTCCCCGGAGCCATAGATCCCCATGTCCACTTCGACGAGCCGGGGTTCACGCAGAGAGAGGACTTTCTCCACGGCAGCTCCGAAGCGGCGCGCGGCGGCGTGACGACGGTGATCGACATGCCCTGCACCTCCCTGCCGCCTGTCACGAGCCTCGCCGCGCTGAAGAACAAGCTCGCCATTGTCTCGAAAAGCGCGGTGGTCGATTTCGCCTTTTACGGCGGCGTCAACGGTCTCTTCGACGACGCGTCGATGGATCTGGCGATCGACGCCCTCGCCTCGCGCGTCGTCGGCTTCAAGTGCTATTTCGTGTCGGGAATGGACAGTTTCACGGCGGTCACGCCGGCCCAGTTCGCCAGGGCTTACGAACGCTGCGCGGCAGCCGGCAGGCCGCTTCTCCTCCACGCCGAGGATCCAGGCGTGATAGCGGCGGCCCAGGCCGCCCTGAGCGCGGCTCGAGGCGGAAAGGCTCCCGCTTGGAAGGATTACTATGCCTCGCGCCCCATGGAGGCCGAAACGGCGGCCTGCTCCGCCGCGCTGCGGCTTGCCGGAGCGCGGCCGCAATGGCTCCACATCGTCCACGTCGGCACGGCCGAGGCGGCCGCGCTCGTCGCCGCCTCAGGCGCGAGCTGCGAAACCTGCGCCCACTACCTCGCCTTCGACGAGGATGATTTCGAAACCCTGGGGGCGGCGCTCAAGACAGCCCCGCCGGTCAAGGAAGCTTCCCAGAAAGCCCTGCTCTGGAAGCAGCTCGCGGAAGGCGCGATATCCTTCGTGGCGTCTGACCATGCCGGCGCGCCCGACTACGAAAAATTCACGGGCGACCCTTTGAGCGCCTATGGCGGTATTCCCGGCACTGGCACCTTCTTTCCCTACCTCCTTTCCGAAGGTCTCTTCGCCAAAAGGCTCAGCCTCCCCCGCTTCCTCGAAGCGACCTCGGGAGCAGCCGCGGCCCGCTACGGAATTTCGGGCGGCAAGGGCTCGCTCGCCGAAGGCAAGGACGCGGACTTCGTCCTCGTGGACCCAGAAGCCAGCACCCTTCTCGACCCGGCTTCGATGTACAGCAAGAGTCGCATAACGCCTTTCGCGGGCATGCGGCTTGCCGGCAGGATCGCGGGAACCTTCGTCAGGGGATCTCGTGTCTACGGCGCGGGCGGAATACTCGCCCTTCCGGGCAGCGGAAAATTCATCCAATGGGGTTATCGATGAGCAAAATCATGAAAACGACCTCGCTTTCGGCGCTTCTCGCGCGGGCGGCGGGAGAATTCGCGGCCAAGGATTCAATCTACGAAATCCCGGGAAGCGTTTTCCGCGGAATCTTCGATCTGGAAGCGGAGAGCCCGGGACTCACGGTCATGTCGGGAAGGGCAAGCATCCCCGTTGGCCCAGCCGCCGGCCCCCATACGCAGATTGCCCCGAACATCCTCGCCGCGTACTTGTCGGGAGCTCGCGTCTTCGAACTCAAGACCGTCCAGCAGAACGACCGCCTCGATATCGACAAGCCATGCATCGACGCGCTGGACGAGGGACACAATGTCGAATGGTCGACTGAACTGAGCCTGGAGGAAGCCAGGAAGGAATATATCGACGCATGGATCGCGGTGAATCTCTTCTCCTTCCTCTGGTCCCGCAAGCCCACCGAGTTCTTCTTCAACATGTCGGTCGGCTACACGCTCGACGGGATAAAAAGCGGGAAGGTCGATGCCTTCATCGAGGGGATGAGGCGACCGGAAACCACCGAGTATTGGTCGAAGGCGATGGCGGAACTCGAACATTTCATCGCGGGCGAGCCTTTCGCCCGGGCATTCGGCGACGCGCTGGCCGAGAAGGCGAGAACCCTCGCCGCGCACATGCCGGTGCGGCCCGTTCACTCGGTGACGCTCTCCACGATGCACGGCTGCCCGCCTGAGGAAATCGAACGCATAGGCCTCTATCTGATAGAAGAGAAAGGCTTCGACACCTATATCAAGCTCAATCCCACCCTCCTCGGCTTCGACGAGGCGCGGCGGATTCTGGACAGCCTGGGCTGGGACGATATTGTCATCAAAAGGGAGACTTTCGAACACGACCTGCAGTTCGACGCCGCCCTCGCCCTCGTCAAGAAACTGGGCGAGACGGCTCAGGCAAGGGGCCGCCGGTTCGGCATCAAGCTTTCGAACACCCTCGCCAACGCCAACGACGGCGCGAATCTCCCCGGACAGGAGCGCTATATGTCCGGACGGGCGCTTTTCCCCATCACCATGAAGCTCGCGGCAAAGATAGCTAAAGCCCTCCCCGATCCGGGAATGCGCATCTCTTACTGCGGCGGCGTTTCGGCGCTCAACGCCGCTGACCTCATCGCCGCGGGGCTCGGGCCTCTTACTGTCGCCACCGACATTCTGAAACCAGGTGGATACCTGCGCCTGGCGCAGATCGCGAGGGAAGCCGTCGGCGCCCTGCCTCTCCCGCTTGAGCCGAGGTTGACCAGCCCCGAGGCTCTGGAATCCCTGGCCGAGGCCGCTCTCGGAAGACCCGAGTATCGAAAAGGGTGGAAGGCGGGCAAGGCTTCCATCGCGAAGAAACTGCCGCTCTATGACTGCTTCGCCGCCCCCTGCATCGAAGCCTGCCCCGTAAACCAGAAGGCGCCGTCCTATATCAAGGCGCAGGGATCCGGCTTGAGCGAACAGGCTCTCGCCGCCATACTCTCTGACAATCCCCTCGCCCACATAACGGGCGTGCTCTGCGACCATGTCTGCCAGGAACATTGTTCCCGGCTCGATTACGAGGGCTCGGTACGGATACGAGACGTGAAGCTGACAGCCGCGAGAGCCGCCGATCTGCCCGCGTCTCCCCTGCCCGAAGCGCTCTGCGTACCCGGAGGAAAAAGTGCCGTGATAGGCGCCGGGCCGGCCGGCCTCGCCTGCGCCTATTACCTGGCTTCGGCGCGCCACGACGTGAAAGTGTTCGACTCAGGCCCGGCGCCCGGAGGAGTCCCCGCCAACGTCATACCCGGCTTCAGGATCGCGAGGGAGGAAATCACCCGCGATATCGACAGGATAGCCTCCATGGGGGTCGAATTCGAATTCGGTCGGACCATCGCCTCGCTCGACGAACTCAAGAAGGAAGGCTACACGAGCTTCTTTGTCTGCACGGGGGCCGATTCCGCGCGCCAACTGACGTTGAAGGGTTCGGGGCTCAAGACCATGGACGCCCTCGAATTCCTGAAACGTTTCGGGGCAGAAGGCGCCGAAGCCTTCGCCGGTCTCCGCCATGTCATCGTGGCGGGCGGCGGCAACACTGCCTGCGACGCGGTGCGCGCCGCCACGCGCGTTCCCGGGATGGAATCCGTCCACCTTTCCTACAGAAGGACGCGCAAGGAAATGCCCGCCGATCTGGAAGAACTGGAAAACGCGCTCAAGGAATCCAAGGCGCTCGCCGGCGAGCGGAATACGATGCTGGAACTCTCCCAACCCGAGGAAGCGAAGCCGGGCAGCCTCGTGCTGAGACGCATGGTCCTCGGCGAGAAGGACGCCTCCGGGCGACGTTCTCCCCTTCCCTCGGAGGAAACCTTCGAACTTCCCTGCGATCTCCTCATAACGGCGGTAGGCGAAGAGCCAGACGCGCGGCTTCTCGAGAAGCTGGGAGTACGTCTTGGAAGAAACCATCTGCCCATCGTTAATCCCGACACCATGGAAACCGAGGTGAAGGGCTTTTACGTCGGCGGCGACGCCAGACGCGGTCCTGCCTCCATCATCGCCGCGGAAGCCGACGGAAGGGCGGCCGCCAGGGCCATTCTCGCCGCCGAAGGATTCGTCCTGCCGACGGCCGATTACCGCCCGCCCCGCATGGACAAGTCCAAGCTGACGAAGCGTGGAGAGATCCTACCTTCCCTTGATTTCGACGATCCTAAATTCGCCGAGAGGGAGGCCGAACGCTGCCTCGCCTGCGACTCGGCGTGTTTACGCTGCGTCGAGGTCTGCCCCAACCGCGCCAACATGTTCATCGAATCCGGCCAGCCCTTCGCCCAGGATGCCCAGATCCTCCATCTGGACCGTCTCTGCAACGAATGCGGCAACTGCGGCTTCTTCTGCCCCTTCGAGGGGGAGCCATTCTCCGGCAAAGTCACTCTCTTCGACGGCGAGGAAGATCTCGCCGCCTCGAAGAACGCCGGATTCGCCTTCGTTTCCGAAGGCGGTCTCCCCAATCTTGTCCTGAGAACCGAGATCGGCGCTCCCCCGCATAGGCTCGATTACGCATCCTGGAACGGAGCGGTTTCCGCGCCGGCTGATTCGGCCATGGTGGCCTTCGCGCGCGAAGTCTACCGAACCCATCGCTATCTTCTGGAGGAAGCTCCATGATCCTTTTCGAGAACGTAAAGCTCCTTTCATTCAACCCGCCCGCCGTTTCGGGGGAATGCGACCTCGTCGCCTATGGACCGGAGGAGGAAGGCGCTAAGGCCGGGACGATCGCGGAGATCGGCGCCGGGCTGCGCGCGAAATACCCGCGGGCCGAACTCGCGGGCTCAGGCGGCTATCTCTCGCCGGGCCTCGTTTGCGCCCACACGCACCTTTATTCCGCGCTCGCGCGGGGCATGGAGGTGTCCATCCAGCCCTCCAAGGACTTCTGCCAGATCCTCGAGCACCTCTGGTGGAGGCTAGATAGGGCGATCGACTTGCCCATCATCGAGGCGAGCGCACTCGCGGGCTGCGCCGACGCGCTGGCGGCCGGCGTCACCTCCCTCGTCGACCATCACGCGAGCCCCAGCGCCATCGACGGGAGCCTGTCGGTGATCAGGCAGGCTTACGAGGAAGTGGGCTTGCGCGGCATACTCTGCTACGAGACGACGGACCGGAATGGCGCCGATGACGCGCGCGGGGGGCTGTCCGAAAACCTGCGCTTCGCGCGCGAAGTGGACGGGATGCGCGCGCGCGGCCAGCGCCCACAGGTCGAGGCCGCCATAGGCGGCCACGCCGGCTTCACCGTCGGCCAGGAGACGCTGGAAGGCCTCGCCGACGCGGTGAAAGCCTCCGGCAGGGGCATCCACATCCACCTCGCCGAGGACAGGTACGACGCCGTCGATTCACGCTATCGCCACGGCCTCGATCTCGTCGAAAGGCTGGAAAAAGTCGGGGCTCTCACCCCCAAGGGCATCATCGGCCACGGCCTCTGGCTCACGCCCTCGGAGATCGAGATCATGAACGCCCGAGACGTCTTCCTCGCCCACAACGCGAGATCCAACATGAACAACGCGGTAGGCTACAACGCCCTCCTCCCGAAGCACAGGAACGTCGTCCTCGGCACCGACGGCATGGGCGCGGACATGCTCGAGGAATTCAAGTTCGCCGTCTTCCGGCACAGGGAATCGGCCGGCCCCTGGTGGCCCGACAACTTCCTCGCCTGCCTCGACCGCGGCAACAGGCTTCTCGAGCGCTATTTTGCGGCCGATTTCGCGGCACCCGTCGCCTTCGGCGTCCTCGCCCCCGGCAATCCGGCCGATCTTGTCCTCTGGGACTACGACCCGCCCACCCCCCTCGACGCGGCCAACATCGCGGGACACATGGCCTTCGGCATGAGTTCGCGCTCCGTGCGCAGCGTCGCCGTCGCGGGTAAAATTCGCATCCAGGACAGGAAGCCCCTGTTCGATATGGAAAAAATCCAGGCAATGGCGCGCGCCCAGGCTCGCCGTCTCTGGAACAACATGGAAGGAAGGTGACTATGGACAACGCGAAGATTCTAGCGAAAGCGAAGGAATACAGGGACTACACCGCACGCAACCTAAGCGAAATGATCAAGGTGCCGGGCTTCAGCACGACGGAAAAAGACCGCGTCCTCCTGCTGAAGAAACTCTGCGCCGAAGCGGGCATGGAAGATATCCACATCGACGGCCTCGGCTCCCTTCTCGGACGCGTCGGAAAGGGCAAAAGAAAGCTCGTTTTCGACGCCCACATCGACACGGTCGGCGTCGGCGATCCCGCCCAGTGGAAAACCCCGCCCCACTCGGGCATGATAAAGGACGGCCTCGTCTACGGGCGCGGCTCCTCCGATCAGCTGGGCGGCGCCGCCTCTATGATCACCGCGGCGCGCATCCTGAAGGAACTGGCCTACGAAGGCGACTTCACCGTCTGGTTCGCCTTCACCGTCATCGAGGAAGACTGCGACGGGCTCTGTTGGAAATACCTCATCGAGGAAGAGAAATTCGTCCCCGATTTCGCCGTCTCCACCGAACCCACCTCCTGCAGGCTCTACCGCGGTCACCGCGGGCGCATGGAAATCCAGATCGACATCAAAGGCATCTCCTGCCACGGCTCGGCGCCCGAGCGCGGCGACTCGGCTGCCTACAAGGCGGCGCGCGCCGCCCTCGCCATCGAGAAGCTCAACACCGAACTGAAGCCGGATGACGACGAATTCCTCGGCAAGGGCACCATCACGGTATCGCAGATCAAGGTGCAGGGACCGAGCCAGTGCGCCGTGCCTGACCAGGCCATGCTCTACTGCGACCGCCGCCTCACCTGGGGCGAAAACGACGCGATCGCCATCGCTCAGGTCGAAAAAGCCCTGATGGAAGCCGGCGTGAACAACTTCACGGTAAAAATGCCCGAGTACGCCCAGCCGGCATACACGGGAACCCTCTACAGGCAGGAACTCTATTTCCCCACATGGAAAATCAAGGCCGACCATCCTCTCGTCCGTTCGGGCGTGGAAGCCTACGGCGACCTTTTCGGCAAGCCTCCCGTCGTGGACAAATGGACCTTCTCGACAAACTGCGTCGCCATCTGCGGCCGCCACCAGATCCCCTGCATCGGCTTCGGCCCCGGCGACGAGAGCCAGGCCCACGCACCCAACGAAATAAACAGGATCGATGACCTCGAGATCTGCGCCGCCTTCTACGCCGCCCTCCCCGGCAGGCTGGAGAAACGCGCGTGAAATGGCTCTACCGTTGCCCCACCTGCGGCGCCGCGTACGCGATTGAGCCCGGACGCTACCTCTGCGATGAATGCGGCAAGAAAAACAAGCCGGGCATTCCCCTGGAAGGCGTCCTCGAATGCGTCTGGGAGAAGGAAGCGGGCGAACTGCCTGCTGGCATTCCCCTGCCCGTCGAGGCCGAATATTTTCCGCCTCTCCCCGTGGGCGAAACGCCGCTTTGGCAACCATCCAGGCTCCGCGAAGCCCTCGGGGCTCCAAACCTTTATCTGAAAGACGACACCTGCAATCCCTCAGGCTCCTACAAGGACAGGGCGAGCTGGCTCGTGGCGGCTTTCGCGCGCAAGTTCGGGCTCAAGGAAATCGCCCTCGCTTCCACAGGCAACGCCGCCTCGAGCATGGCCTGCGTGGGAGCGGCCGCCGGCCTCAAAATCACCGTCTTCCTGCCGGCCTCCGCGCCGGCGGCCAAGCGCGTCCAGGTCCTCCAGTATGGCGCCGAGCTGCGCGAGGTCCAGGGCACCTACGATCAGGCCTTCGACGAATCCCTCGCCTATTCGACGGCCACCGGCGTCCTCTCGCGGAACACCGCCTACAATCCCCTCACCATCGAAGGGAAAAAGACGGCCAGCTTCGAGATCGCTCGGAACCTGGCGCGCGCGCTCGCGCCCGCCTCCCACGCGAACGCCGTCGCCACCTACATCGCCCCCGATCACGTCTTCGTGCCCACGGGCGACGGCGTCATCCTGGCCGGCGTAATCAAAGGCTTCGAGGATCTGCTCAGGCTGGGCCTTACCGCCAAAATGCCGACCTTCTGGGCAGCCCAAGCCGAAGGCTCGAGCGCCATCGCGCGCGCCCTCGCGACGGGCAGCTTCGAGGAACGTTCCTCCGATACCCTCGCCGACTCGATCTCCGTCGATGTGCCGCGCAACGGCAGCTTCGTCCTCGCCAAATTGAGAAAGTACGGCGGCAAGGGCGTAACCGTCACCGACGAGGAAATCCTCGCCGCCCAGCGTATGCTCTCGTCCATGTCCGGCCTCTTCGCGGAACCCTCGAGCGCCTGCGCCTTTGCCTCCTACCTGAAAGCCATGCCGGTAATTCCCCGCGACGAATCCGTCGTCGTCATGCTCACGGGTTCGGGCCTCAAGGACATAAAGAGCGCCGCGAAGGCGGTGGGCGCCCGGCTCTCGTAACAAAGCGAAAAAGCATTAAAAAAGCGGCCGTCGATTCCCGACGACCGCTTTTTCATGAAACGAAAAATCAATGCGCGCACTCATGTCCTGGTTCGCCATGGCCCGCGCAGCCAAGGCCCGAATCGGCGAGGGTGCCCTTCGAGACCGCTAAAGCGGCTGCCTCGGCGGCCGCCTTGGCCGAACCCGAGGCCCCGCGCGTCACGACGATTCCCTGAGAGCCTAAAACGCGGACGGCTCCGTCTCCCATGTTGCCCGCCACGAGGTGGGTGACTCCCGATTTCGCGAGGATTGAAGCCACGCCTGACTTGCAGCCGCATCCCTCGAGCGACGGTATGGACTGTTCTTCCACAAGCCCGTCGTTCTCGACGCGAAAAATAAGGAATTCCTTGCAGTGGCCAAAATGCTCGTCCACAAGCCCATCCCGTGAAGGTACCGCTATTTTCATGATCGTCTCTCCTTGTTCTCGTATGGTGATTTCGCCGCCCTCGATCCGCAGGGCTTTTCCGTTCAATATCGCGTCGGCGACCTTGTGCCGCGCGGCCTCCACGATCCGGCCGAAGGTCTGCCGCGATACGCCCATGGAACGCGCGGCCGCCTCCTGGTAGAGTCCCTCATAGTCGGCGAGCCTGAGCGCCTCGGCCTCGTCGAAACCCAGTATGATTTCCTCCAGTCCGCGGGCGGGGATGCCGGCGGGCTTCATCACCCGCGAGGGAAGAGGGGCGCCAAGACGACGTTCGCTGATCGGACGTGGCATTACATTCTCCTAGCGGGGGCTCTTCCCGGCCTGAGCGGGACTTCCGGAAAGACCGGCAATGGCGAGTTCCACCTCGTTCGCTATCAGATCGGCTTCCTTTCGCGCTTCTTCCGAAATCGCCGACCAGCGAATGGATCTTGCCTGGGCGATTTCCTTCCTCCAGGGAAGACTCGCGATGAGGGGCATACCCATCTGAGTAGCCCCGCTCTCGCTTCCGTCATCGAACAACGAGACCTTTTCCCCGCAGGAGGGGCAGATCATCGTTCTCATGTTCTCGACGATGCCGAGGACAGGCACCTTCAGCATGGCCGCCATCTTTACCGATTTCGAGACGATCATCGACACGTAGTCCTGAGGCGTGCCTACCACGACGATCCCGGCGAAAGGAAGCGTCTGCAACGCCGTGAGGGCGACGTCCGACGTGCCCGGGGGGAAATCGACGACGAGATAATCTAGCTCGCCCCAATCGGTATCCTCCCAGAACTGCTCGATCGCCTTCCCTAGAAGAGGGCCTCGCCAGATCACCGGCGCGTCCTCGTCTTCGTTGAGAAGATTGATCGAAAGGACCTTGATGCCCTCCTCGTTGACGATGGGGTATAGCTTTTGGCCGTCCGATTCGGCCCGGAAGGAATCGACGCCCAGAAGCCTTGGCAGACTCGGCCCCGTGATGTCGGCATCGAGGACCCCGACCTTTCTGCCTTTGGCCGCGAGCGATTCCGCCAGCAGCACCGCCACGGTGGATTTGCCGACGCCGCCCTTTCCGCTCATGACGCCCACAACCCGCTTTATCGCGGGATTCCGCTTTTTCTCAGGAACCAGATCCATAGCGCGACTCCTTATCGGTTCATATCGATATTATTGTCATATGCTCATAATGAAGCGATCGAAGAACATTGTCAAGTTGCCCTGTAAAATTTCCGGAATGCGTCGTATACTATTCGAGCCGCGGGCGGTTCTCGCCGCCCGCGGTCTTCCATCACGCGTTTCAAAGGAGCCGCCGATGATCGACCTTAACGTCAACGAAACTCAAAGAAAGAAAAATATCCAGCGATGCAGGGAAAAAGGCATTATCCTTCCCACCTACGCCCAGATGAGGGATCCGGCCAAGATTCCCGCCTCGGTGAAGAAAGAGCTGTCCGGCATCGGTCTTTGGGACGTCCATCCACGCAACCTTTTCCGAGTCAACTGGCACAATGCCCCCGTCGAAAAGGGCGGCGGCTTCGGCGGCGTCAATTTCCTCGAGATTCCGCGCGCCATTACCGGCACGAAGGCACGCATCATCGGTCTCGTCGGTAAATGGTTCCCCACGGGAGCGCACAAGGTCGGCGCGGCCTATTCCTGCCTGGTGCCCGAGCTCGTCACCGGCCGGTTCGACCCGACGACCAAGAAGGCCGTATGGCCTTCGACCGGCAACTACTGCAGGGGCGGCGCCTATATCTCCCGCCTCCTCTCCTGCCCCTCGATCGCCATCCTCCCGGCCGGCATGAGCCGCGAGCGCTTCGAATGGCTCAAGACCATGGCCGAGGAAGTGATCGCTACCCCGGGATGCGAATCCAACGTCAAGGAAATCTTCGACAAGTGCATCGAACTCGAGCGGACGCGCCCCGACGCCGTCATCTTCAATCAGTTCGACCAGCTGCCCAACAATCTCTGGCACTATCAGGTCACGGGACCGGCCATGGCCGAAGTCTTCGCGAAGGTGGCCAAGCCGGGCGACCATGTCGCTGGCGCCGTCCTCTCCTCGGGATCGGCCGGAACGCTCGGTTCAGGCTCCTACCTGCGCGACCACTTCCCCGGCGCCAAGGTCGCCGTGGCCGAGGCCCTCCAGTGCCCGACCATCCTCGAGAATGGATTCGGCGACCACCGCATCGAGGGCATCGGCGACAAACATATTCCATGGATCCACAACCTTCGCGAAACCGACGCCGCCATCGGCGTCGACGACGAACTGCCCATCCGCTTCATCCGCCTCTTCAACGAGAAGGCGGGCCGCGACGCCCTTGTCGCCGCGGGAGCCGATCCCGAAGCCGTGGCCCAGCTGGGACTCCTCGGCATCTCGGGCGTCGGCAACCTCATCGGCGCGATCAAGATGGCGAAATACTACGAAATGGACGAGCACGACGTCGTCTTCACCATGTTCACCGACTCCATGGCCATGTACCAGTCCAGGCTCGACGAACTCAACGCGGAGCGCGGTCCCTACGGCCAGCGCCAGTCCGACAGGGACCAGGACAGACTCGCCGGAATTTCCGTGGATCATGTGTTCGAACTCTCGCAGGTGGACAAGCGCCGCATCCACAACCTCAAATACTTCACCTGGATCGAGCAGCAGGGCAAAGATCTGGCCGAACTCAGGGCGCAGTGGGACGACCATCGAAATTACTGGGGCGGCCTCCACGCCCAGGTTGAAGCGTTGGACGATCTCATCGACGAGTTCAACGCGGAGGTTATGCGGTGATACTCCTCCGGAACTGCTTCAGGGTGCTCGCTGCCGACGCCGAACTATCAGGCGTCGATATCCTCGTCGACAAAAATCGCATAACGCGGATAGGAGCGAACATCGTCGCTCCCGCGGGAGCCGATATCGTCGACGCGTCGCGCCATGTCGTCCTTCCGGGTCTCGTCAACACGCATCACCATTTCTACCAGACGCTGACGCGCAACCTGCCCGCCGTGCAAAACGCGAAGCTCTTCGACTGGCTCCTCTATCTCTACGAAATCTGGAAACATCTCGATCCCGAAGCCGTTTACTGGTCCTCGATGCTCGCGATGGCCGAGCTCGCCAAGACGGGCTGCACCCTCACCACCGACCATCATTACCTCTACCCGGAAGGTTTCGGCGACGACATACCGGCGCTGCAGTTCAAGGCTGCGGCGGACCTGGGACTGCGCTTCGCGCCCACGAGGGGCTCGATGAGCCGCTCGAAGAAGGACGGCGGACTGCCTCCCGATTCCACGGTCCAGGACGAGGATAAGATCCTCGCTCATTGCGAGGCGACGATAAAGCGCTTCCACGACCCGGCCCCCGATTCGATGCGGAAGGTAGCCCTCGCCCCCTGCTCGCCCTTTTCCGTATCCGAAGGCTTGATGCGCCGCAGCGCCGAACTGGCGCGCAAGCATGACGTCCGCCTCCACACCCACCTCGCCGAGACGAGCGACGAGGAAGCCTACTGCGTGCAGATGTACGGCAGGCGGCCCCTCAGGCTCATGGAGGACTGCGGCTTCGTCGGCCCCGACGTCTGGTTCGCCCACGGCATCTTCTTCAACGACGAGGAACTCGATCTCCTCGCGAAAACGAAAACGGGCATCGCCCATTGCCCTTCCTCGAACATGCGACTGGGCTCGGGCATCTGCCGGGTTCGCGAGATGATCGACCGCGGCATACCCGTCGGCCTCGCCGTCGACGGTTCGGCCTCGAACGACTCCTCCGACATGCTGGGCGAGGCGCGCCAAGCCCTGCTGCTGCAGCGCGTCCGCTACGGATCGGCGGGCATAACGGCGCGGGAAGTGCTGAACATCGCCACGAAGGGCGGCGCCAACCTCCTCGGCTACGACGAGGCCGGGGTCATCCGCGAGGGCGCCCTCGCCGACCTCGCCCTCTTCGACGTCATGAAGCTCGAATACGTCGGCGCCCTGTCGGACCCGGTCGCCGCGCTTCTCTTTTCAGGGTACAACCACGGCGTCGATCACCTCATCGTGAACGGACGCTTCGTCGTGCGTTCCGGCCGGCTTCGCGGCGCCGACGAGGAGCTGATCCGCGTCAACGCCGAAAAAGCGGCCCGCCGGCTCTATACGTCCGCGGGCATTCTGTAGGAAAACCATATGGTAAAAGCATATTTCAGGCCAAAAACCGCCAGGGAAGCGCTCGAACTGCTTTCGAGCGAAGAGGGCGCCGTCCTCCTGGCCGGCGGCACCTGGCTCATGACATCCCAATTCGCCGAACGCCCCATGACCGCGATCGCGATCACGGACCTCGTCCCGAAGGGAATCGAGCGCCATGGCGACAGGATCATCATAGGCGCGGGCGCGACTTTCCAGGATATAACCGATTCCGCGCTGCTTCCAGCCGCGCTGCGTGAGGCCGCCCTCTGTATGGCCGACAGGAACGTACGCAACAGGGCGACGATAGGCGGCAACATAGGCGCCGATAAATCCTGCTCCAGCCTCCTGCCCTTCCTCCTCGTGGCCGAAGCGCGCTACAGCCGCGCCCAGGCCCCGGCCGTCACGGCGGCGGAATGGCAAGCGGCCAACCCGGCCGAAAAGGGATTGATCGCCGGCATCGAATTTGAACTTCCCGCGTCGCGCCGCTTCGCCGTCGGACGCTACGCCCGCACCTCCTGCGACGTGGCCGTCCTCACCTGCGCGGTCTCGGCCGAGCTAAGGGCCGAGGGCGCCTTAAGGGGCAATCAACCGGCCCTTCACGGCCTCCGAATCGCCATGGGCGGCCTCTCGCCCCACGCGCGCCGCTTCCCAGAACTGGAAAGCCTCTTTGAGGGCGTGCCGCCGCCGGACAAGGCCGCGATCGAAGCCGCAGCCGCGCCCCTCTTCGCTCCCGTCGACGACGTGAGGGGCGGCGCGGCCTTCAAGCGCCTCAGGGCGGCCGCCCTCCTCGCCGATGTCCTTGTCTCGCTGGAGGCCTCCCTATGACCACGACATTCACGCTCAACGGCCGCGCTGCCAGCTACTCATGCGAACCCGGCGAAAGCCTGAAAACCGTATTGCGCCGGGCAGGCATCGTCTCGCTGCGAAACGGCTGCGACGGCGAAGGCTCCTGCGGCCTCTGCGCTCTCCTCCTCGACGGCAAGCTCGTCAATTCCTGCCTCGTCCTCGCCGCCGAGGCCGAGGGCCACGATATCGTCACTATCGACCACTACAATAAAGATCCCATCCTGCAGACAATCCAGCGCGCCCTCATCGATTGCGCTTGCGTCCAGTGCGGCTACTGCACGCCGGCCGTCGCCCTCTCCATACGCGAACTCCTCGCGCGATCGCCCGAGCCTTCCGACGCGGAAGTCGCCGACGCTCTTTCGGGCACCCTCTGCCGCTGCACCGGCTACAAGCAGTATTTCGAGGCCGTGCGCCTCTCCGCCCGCCGGCTTTCCGAACCCGGCTATATGCCACCTGCCGGCCCCGAATTCCGGCCCGACCTCCGCCATGTGGGCAAGGACCGCGAGAAGGTCGACGCAGAAACCTTGAGCCGGGGCGAGCGCGCCTTTGTCGAGGACCGGGTCACGGGCGACGCCTGCGCCCTGAAAGTCCTCGGAAGCCCCTATGCCCATGCCTGGATCGCCTCCATCGACACGGCCGAAGCCGAAGCCATGCCCGGCGTCGTCGCCGTCCTCACGCACAAGAACACGCCCGAGCGGGTGTACACGACGGCGGGCCAGGGCTTCCCCGAACCCTCCCCCTACGATCAGCGCATGTTCCCGCGCAAGATGCGCCATGTCGGCGACAGGGTCGCCGCCGTTCTCGCCGAGAGTCCCGAAATCGCGGTGGCCGCCCTCGCCACCATAAAAGTGATCTATGAGGTCCTTCCGCCCGTCCTCTCGATAACCCAGGCCAAGGCCGAGGGAGCCCCCGTCATCCACTCGGGCGAAATCTCCTATGTCGCGGGTTCGCCCCCTGTCGGCACGGACACGAAGGGCGACGGCCGCGACGATCCTGTCGTCTACCAGTTCCCCCTGCATTCCGACCCGCACCGCAACCTCGCGGCCTCGGCCTCGGGCGGCATAGGCGACATAGAGGCGGGCTTCGCGGCAGCCGACATCGTCATCGAACGCGGCTACAAGACCAACAGGGTGCAGTGCACGCCCATGGAGCCCCATGTCGTCTTCGCGAAGATCGAGGCCGGACGACTCGTCCTCCACGCCTCGACCCAGGTGCCCTGGCACGTGCGGCGCATCGTCGCCCGGGCCGTCGGCATCTCAGAGAATAAGGTGCGCGTGATAAAGGAAAGGGTCGGCGGCGGTTTCGGCGCCAAGCAGGACATCGTCGTCGAGGACATCGCTGGCTATCTCACCTGGACGACGCGGCGGCCGGTATATTTCCGCTACACCAGGGAAGAGGAATTCATCGCGAGCCGGACCCGCCACGCCATGGAGATCAAGGTGAAGCTGGGCGCCAAGCGCGACGGCAAGCTCACCGCCATCCTCATGAATCTCGACGCCGACACCGGCCCCTACGGCCAGCACTGCCTCACCGTGCCGATGAACGCGATCTCGAAGAGCCTACCCCTCCTCCTCTGCGACAACGCGCGCTTCGAGGTGAAATCTTACTACACGAACCTCTCGCCGGCGGGAGCCTACCAGGGCTATGGCGCCCCGAAGGGTTCCTTCGCTCTGCAGACGGCCTTCGCCGAGATGGCCGAAGCCCTCGGCATGGACCAGCTCGATTTCCTCGAGAAGAACCGCGTGCGCTCAGGTTCCCGCATCGACATCCTCAAAAGCCTCGGCGAGGGGCGCGAAGGCGCCGCCGTCATGCTGGGAAAATGCGGCCTGGGCGACATGATGGCGCGCGGCCGCCAAGCCTTCGGCTGGGATTTTCCCAAGCCGCTCGCCCCGGGATCCGACTGGAAGATCGGCCGCGGGGCCGTCATCATTCAACAGGGATCGGGCCTTCCCGGCCTCGACGCGGCCAACGCCGAAGTGCGCCTTCTCTCCGACGGCACCCTCCTTATGCTCTCGGGCGGGGCCGACCTCGGCACAGGCCTCGATACCGTCACCGCCAAGGCCGCCGCCGAGATACTCGGCCTCGACCTGACCGACGTTACGGTGGTCTCGGGCGACACCGACATCACTCCCTTCGACAAGGGCGCCTACGCCTCCTCGGGCACCTATTTCTCCGGCAATGCCGCCCTCAAGGCCGCCGAGGATCTGAGACGGCGAGTGTTCGAAGCCGCCGCGCCCATCCTCGGCGAGGCCCCCGAAGACCTCCGCATCGAATACAAGGGCATGGTGGTCGGCAAAAAGGGCAAAATCAGCCTTGCAGCCCTCGGCCACCGCTCCGTCCAGGGTGAAGGCCACGGCGAGCTTTCGGGCTTCGGAAGCTTCAAGACCGATCACTCGGCCTTCCCCTACGGCGCTCATTTCGTCCAGGTCGCTGTAAACGAACGCACGGGCGAGGTGAAGGTCCAGCGCTACCATGCCTATCAGGACTGCGGCACCCCCATCAACCCGGCCCTCGCGACCGGGCAGGTGTACGGGGCCATCCTCAAGGCCATAGGCCATTCGCTCTACGAGGAAATGCTCTACGACGGCGAAGGCCGCTGCCTCAATCCTCGTTTCCTCGACTACAAGATCCCGACCATCGCCGAGGTGCCCGCCGACTTCCATGTCGAACTCATGCCTGTGGAGGACGAGATCGGCCCCTTCGGCGCCAAGAGCGTCTCCGAGATATCGGTGAACGGCGCGGCCCCGGCGATATCGATCGCCATCCACGACGCCGTCGGCGCCTGGGTGAGGGAATGGCCCTTCTCGCCGGAGCGGGTGCTACGGGCTTTGGGAAAGTTGGAATAAATACTATTATGAACTTGACATCATATGAACTATAGTGCATATTATTCATATGTGGCACATTGAGGCCACCGAGGAATATCTCGAATGGTTCCGTGAGCAGGAGCCAGACGTCCAGGATGCAGTGCTCTCAAAGGTCCTTCTCCTTGAAACTTTCGGTCCGCAGTTGGGGCGACCTCATGCTGACACTTTAAAAGGAAGCAGGGTTAAGAACCTCAAGGAGCTTCGAGCGAGGACGCGTGTTCATGTTCTTCGCGTTCTGTACTACTTCGATGAAAACCGTCAGGCCTTGCTCCTCATCGGGGGCGACAAGAAGGGTAAGAACGAAAGGGACTTCTATAAGAGTTTGATCCAGGCCGCCGAAACGCTCATCGAGCGATATAGGCAATGAAAGGGGACTGATATGGCAATCGTGAAGAACGCGATCAAAGCGATGGAAGGAATGATGACCGAGGAACAGATTCGTCATGCTCATACCATTACCGAGCGTGAAATACTAGCGATCAGGCTCGCCGAACTCAGGGAGCGCCGCGGTATCAAACAAACTGATTTCTCAACATTCAGCCAGACCGCTGTGTCCAAGTTTGAGAAACGGAAGGATATGAAAGTATCTACTCTTGTGGAATACCTTGATGAAATTGGCTTTGGATTGGAGCTCCGGGTTTATCCAAAGGGCTCAATTGGGACGACTCAAGGCGAAATCTTGCTTAAGGTATGAGGCTTGCTTTGCAGCCCTTGCTCTGGGAAAATGAAGATTCGGAGGAATTATGGACAAGCATGGAATCGCGGCGCTGATCGCCGAACTCACAACGAAAAAAATAGCCATGAAGGGCAAGGACTTTTTTCTCACCTGGGAAAAGTCCAGGGATGAACTGGACGCCACCTTCCTCGTCGCCGACATTCTGCGGGGGATGAGGGACAACAACATCAGCCCCAGAATTTGGGATTCAGGCATCGCCGTCTCCAACTTCCGCGACAACTCGACGCGCACCCGCTTCTCCTACGCGTCGGCCTGCGACCTCCTCGGCCTTTATATCCAGGACCTGGACGAGGGCAAGAGCCAGATCGCCCACGGCGAGACGGTGCGCGAGACGGCCAACATGATCAGCTTCCTCACCGAGGCGATCGGCATACGCGACGACATGTACCTCGGCGAAGGCGACAAGTATCAGCGCGAGGTGGCGAAAGCCCTCGACGAAGGCGTCGCCGCTGGCGTCCTCCCCTCCAGGCCCACCGTCGTCAATCTCCAGTCCGACATCGACCATCCCACGCAGTCCATGGCCGATTTCCTCCATCTGGCCCACTGTTTCGGCGGAATCGAGGCGCTCAAGGGCAAGAAGATCGCCATGTCCTGGGCCTATTCGCCCTCCTACGGCAAGCCCCTTTCGGTGCCCCAGGGCATCATCGGCCTCGCGAGCCGCTTCGGCATGGAAATCGCCCTCGCCTATCCCGAGGGCTACGATCTCATCCCCGAGGTTGTCCAGCTCTCGAGAGACCAGGCCGAGGCTTCGGGCGGCCTCCTCACCGTCGGGCACTCGATGGACGCGGCCTTCGCCGGCGCCGACATCGTCTACCCGAAGAGTTGGGCTCCCTTCGACGTGATGCAGAAGCGCGTTCCCCTCCTCCACTCGGGCGATCAGGCGGGCCTGAAGGAACTCGAGAAGAGCTGCCTCGCGAACAACGCGAAGTTCAAGGATTGGGAGTGCACGGAAGAGAAGATGAAGCTGACCAGGCACGGCGACGCCGCGGGGCCGCAGGCGCTCTACATGCACTGCCTGCCCGCCGACATCACCGACGTATCCTGCAAGGCGGGCGAGGTGGCCGCTTCCGTCTTCGACCGCTACCGCGACGATACGTACAGGGAAGCCAGCTACAAGCCCTACATCATTGCCGCGATGATCGTCCTCGGCAAATTCAAGGACCCGGCCGCGCTGCTCAAGGCGGCCATGGAACGCGGCGCTTCGCGCGCTCTGGGGCTCTGAAGGCTTCCGGGCAGGCTTTCGAGGAATATCATGCGCCATTCGCCATGCCGCCGTCCCGGCTTTTCCCCGACGGCCCTGATCGCCGTCATCCTCGCCGCCTGCCTGCTCCTGCCGGCCTGTTCCCTGCTTCCCTCGAAAAAATCCGTTCAGATCGCCGCCGTCGCGCGGCCTCCGGAGCTCGTCGCGCGGCCGCCAGAGCCCGCGACGAAACCCACGCCGCTCGCGCCGTCCGCGTGGCCTGACCTTTCCCTCTACCGGAACGGCCAGATCGATCCCCGAGTTCGCGCCCTGAGCGAGAAGATCCAGGCGGCGGCCTTCAGGAACCCGGTGACAGGCCTCAAGGATCTCACCGCGGCCCTCGTCGGCCAGGAAAAAGATCCCTTCATGAAGATCAAACTCATCCACGACTGGATCTGCGTCAACATTTCCTACGATGTGGCCATGCTGAGGAACCAGTTCGCCGCTGACCAGGATATCGAGCATGTGATGAATTCCAGGAAGGCGGTATGCAGCGGCTATTCGCGGGTTTTCCAGGCCATGGCCGAACAGGCCAGCTTTTCCTGCGTCACCGTCAGCGGCTTCACGAAAAACCAAGTAGGCCCCCGCGGCCTCACGGCGGGCAACTCGCACGCTTGGAATATTGTACAGATCAACGGCGGCCGGTATATCGTCGACACCACTTTCGACTCGGGACACGTGAAGGACTGGCTCTTCATCAAACGTTATTCGACCGATAACCTCTTCGTCGATCCCCAGGTCAGTCTCTATATGCGCTACCCGAAACAGGAAGAGCAGCAGCTCGTCACCCGCCCCATCTCCCCGGAAGAATTCCTGAATTCCCCCGATGTCGAGAACGCCTTCTTTTCCTATGGCCTAAAATTGCCCGGCTCCGGACTATCCTGGAAAATGGCCTCGGCGGGCGAATTTTCCTTCGATATCGGGCTGACAAAGCACGGAATCGTCATCGACGCCGTCCTCAGCGGCCCCAATGGCGCCGAAATCGAACAGGGGACGATGATCCAGAAACTCTCGCCCGATTCGCGGAGGATACAAGTCATCCTCCCCTCGGCAGGTCTCTACACGCTGGAAGTATTCGCCAAGGATATCGGGGAAAAACGTCCTGATTCCCCGATACCCTCATCGAAATCCGAGGGTCCTCTTCAGAAGGTGCTTACCTTCCAGCTGGAGAACGCGGCGGCTTCCAAGCAGAGTCGCTTCCCGCTTTTCTACGCGCAGTACCAGAACGCCCCCGGCGATTCCCTCGTCGAACCCCTCTCGGGCGATCTCCGGCATGGAAAAAAGGTGCGCTTCGGCTATCTCTCGCCCGCGGCGGCCAAGGCGGCGCTTCTGGCCAACGGCGCCCTCTATCCCATGGAAAAAGGTAGCGACGGAGTCTTCCGCCTCGAGATGGAGATTCCCACGGCGGATACCATAAAACTCGCCGTCACCGAAAACGGAAAGGACTATTGGGTGGCTGTCGCCTGGCGGATCGTCAAGTGATGAGATGCGAGAAGATGTGAGGGAAATACATTTCGCTTGCTTAAAAACGGCGCCAGGGCGCTTCAGGTCGCCGCCGCGTCCGGGGCTTTCTGGTAGCGCAGTTCCATGTCGTTCTGGTCGCCCGATACCATGAGCGAATAGACGCAGCGGTCGCCCAGGACCAGATAGTGGGAATAATGCACGGGAAGATCCAGCGGGTCGTAGATGACTTTAGTAATGGAAAAAAGCGGATCGCCCGGAACGCATTTCAGGAATTCGGCGTGTTCGGGGCCGGCGCGGATGACGCCCAGCGTCTTGTACGCCTTCGCGAAGACGATGCCGTATTTCTTCTGCATGATGCCGAAGGTGGAGATGTTGTCCACGAGCAGATCGCCCAAGCCCGGATACATCGATTCGATGAAATAGGCGTCGTCGATCATATAGGGAATCTGGGAGTCCGACATCAGGCGGCGCAGGTGGATGACCTTGGTACCGGGCTCGATTCCGAGCTTGTCGGCGACTTCGATCTCGGCGCCCTCCACTTCTTTCGAGAGCACCCGGCTGTATTTGTTCTTGACGCCGTCGTTGGAGGACTCGCTGAAGCCCCCGAAGGAGCGCAGCTGGCGTTTCACGTGGCGGTAACTGACGAAGGTTCCCCTGCCCTGCTGGGATGAAAGGTAGCCTTCCTCGACAAGTTCCGACAGGGCGCGGCGCACCGTTATCCTGCTGATGCCGTAGGTTTCCACCAGGCTCAGCTCCCCCGGAAGACGCTCGCCGAAGGCATAGGATCCATCCAGTATTTTCCCTATAAGCGTCTGCTTGAGCTGTTCATACAGAGGCCGGGCGCTGGTCTGCGTCAACATTTCCAGATCAATCTCCAATCAGCGTTCGAAATCGTGGGGATAACCGAATCCTCCGAAATATCCGCAGGTGATGGCGGCCCTCTCGGCCGCGAAATCGAGGGAGGCGGCCATGTCGCCGCTCTCGTAGAAACGCGTCAGGAAGCCGGCTATGAAACTGTCGCCCGCTCCCATGGTGTCCACCACCTTCTCGGCGGCCTTCACGGGCTGGAAAAAACGCTGTCCGCGCCGCGAAAAGAGGGCGCCTTTCGATCCCAAGGTGATGCCCACCGTTTCGGTGCCGAAGGCGTGGCAACTTTCGATGATAGAGTCAAGCTTGGTTTCTGTCAACGCGGCGCCGGAAAAGAAAGCGAAACGCACATGGGGACATACTTCCGCCAGATAGTCTTCCTCGTTCCTGGTGGAAAAATCGTAGGAGACATCGGTCTTCGAGGCCAGCCTCGCGAGCTCGGGCTCGATTCCGGAATAGCAGGAAGTATGGCAGAGGTCGAAGGCGCCGATATACTCCAGGTCGGGAGGCGTAAGCCTGATCCGAAGGATATGCTGGGCCGTGTCCTTCGGTCCCCCGACGAAGACCCTGTCCCCATCGGGAGAAAGGTTGACGGCGGGATGTCCCGACGCGGCATACACCTTGCGGGAATGCCTCCATTCGACCCCTTCCAGGTCCAGGCAGCGCTTGATATGCTCGGCTTCCGGATCGTCCCCGAAGACGCCCATGTAGGCCACGGGATTAGCCCCGTTCCGGCGGCAGTTGACGGCCACGTTCACCGCGTTTCCGCCCGGATAGTACATTTTCTGGTCGAGATAACAGTCGACGACATTGTCGCCCACGCCGATCATTTTCATCGTTTTCTTTCCTTTCTCGCGGCTATCGCGGCGGGCGCCTGAGCGCCAGCCCAAATCCGGCTCAGCCCTTGACCGAACCCGCCATCATGCCGCGGATGAAGTATTTCTGCACCAGGATGAAAAACACCATGAGGGGCAGCGCCGAAATCGCCATGCCGGCGAGCAGGGGGCCCCAGTCTATCTGCAGCGCGTCCCTGAAACTCATGAGACCCGCGGGTATCGTTCTGTATTTGTTCGAATCGATGAAGATGATGGCGAAGAGGAATTCGTTCCAGGCGTAGTAGGCCGTGAGGATCGCGCTCGTGAGGAGGATAGGCCTGGACATCGGAAGGAAAATCTTCGAGAAGGTCTGGACGCTCGTGCAGCCGTCCAGCGTTGCCGACTCCTCAATCTCCTTGGGTACGCTCAGGAAGAAAGTGCGTATGAGGAGGGTGTTGAGGGGAAGCCTGAAAGCCACATAGGGGATGATGAGGGCGAGATAGGTGTTCCTGATCTTCAGCGCCGTGAGGAGGCCATAGAGTGGAACGAGACAGACCTGCGGATTCAGCATCATGCCGCCCATGATGGCGATGAGGACATACTTGAGCCAGGGAGCCTTGTACCTGGCGAGGCCATAGGCGCAGAGCGAGGAGAGGGCGAGGACGCCCGCTATGGTGCTCAAGGTCACGATGAGACTGTTGACGAAATAGCCCGAAATGCCCCTGTTCCACGCGTTGGCGTAGTTCTGCCATTGGGGAACCGTCGGAAGCGCCCAGATGTTGAGGGTGATATCCTCGGTGGTCTTGAGCGAGGACATGACGACCCAGAAAAGCGGGTATGCCACCATCACGAAGCCGATGCAGAGAACGATGAGAAGGAGTATCTGCGCTGGTCCGATGGAATTCCTTCTGTATCGGAAAATTCCTGCGTTGGTCATGGTTCAGTCCTCCCCGCTCTTGAAAGCCTTGAGCTGAACGACAGAAAGAGCGGCCGAGATCAGGAAGATGACGACGGCGATCGTGGAGGCGTAGCCCATCATGTCCTTGAAAAAGCCCGACTGGTACATGTGCACCGCCAGCGTCACGGAACTCGTGCCCGGGCCTCCGCCCTTGGTGAGGATGTAGGGCTCGTTGAAGACGAGGAAGGATCCCGTCACCGTTATGACCGAGGTGACAAAGAACATTTCCTTGACCTGGGGAAGCGTGATGACGAAAAACCTGCGGAGCTTGCCAGCCCCATCGATTTCGGCGGCCTCGTAGAGTTCATCGGGAATCTTCTGGATCGCGACGATGAAGAGCATCATGACATAACCGACGCTCTGCCATTGGGAGACGGCTATCGTCGCCCAGATCGCCGTCTTTCCCGACCCAAGCCAGGGCCGGGCCCAGGAGCCGAGGCCGACGAGGGTGAGGAAGTTGTTGAGAATGCCGTCTATCGGGCTGTAGATGAAGCCGAAAAGCAGGCAGATTACGGAAATGGAGATGACGACGGGGAGGAAGAAGGTGGTGCGAAAGAAGGGCGATACCCGCCTCAGGGCTTTGTCCTCGAGGAGGGCCGCGAGAACAAGACCCCAACACACCTGGATGATGACGGAAACGATGGCGTAGCGGAGGTTGTTTCTCAGCGCCGTGAGGATGACGCCGTCCTTGAGCAGCATCCGGTAGTTCTCTAAGCCGATGAAAATCTTCTCGGGTGAGAAGGCCGAAAACCTGAAGAAGCTGTAAATCACGTTCTGCACGAGGGGATAATAGACGAATATCCCCAGCATGAGGATGCAAGGCAGGACGAAGCCGAGGGGCTCCACCGTCGACCGAAGTCTTCTCGAGATCATGTAAAGGCTCCTCCCCTATCCATAAGCGAGGGGACGCGGGCTAGCCCGCGTCCCCTGATTCTAGCACAGCGCTTACTTTTTCGCTTCGCTTCTCACAATCTTGGCCGCGGCCTGGGCGTCGGCTATCACCTGGTCGATGGTCTTGTCGCCCGTAGCGACGGCCTGCGAGCCGCGCATAAAGGCATCGGCGATCTTGATGTTGACCGCGTTGTCGAACCAGGGCATGGAACCTTTTACGCTGAGGATGAGGTCGATCGCGCCCATGAGCGCCGGGTAGGAGTTATCCTTGTTGACGGCGCCGATGACGGCCACGGGAGCGCCCACATCCTTCACGAACTTGATCATGTTCTCCTTGGAGAGGAGGAATTTGAAGAATTTCTCGGCGGCTTCGGGATTTTTGCTGGTGTTGGACAGCATGAAGCCCTCGGGAGCTCCGGTGAGAAGCCCGGGGTCGCCTTTTCCATCGGCGAAAGCGGGGAAATTGAAGTAGCCGAATTCGGGTTTGGACTTGGCGTTGTTGATATAGGAGAACTCGGCCAGCTGGAGGTAGATCAGGGGGAGTTTCCCGGCGATGAACTGATTGCGCACTTCGGTGTGGCTCAAGGAGGTGGCGTTCGGCCCCATATAGCTCACGAGTTTCTGGAAGCGCTCCAGGACGACCTTGTAGCCGGGGTTGGTGAACTCACCGGTGGCTTCGGTGTAGTCTTTCGCGAGGACTTCGGCAGGGAGATAGCGCTGCAGCATCGTGCCCTGATAGTGGGAGATCGCCCAGGCATCGGAGAGGCCTTCGAGGAGGGGAACGGGATTTCCCTTGGCCTTGAGGGTATCGAGGACGGCGAGCAGCTCATCCCAGGTCTTGGGATCCTTCGTGATTCCGGCTTTAGCGAACATTTCCTTATTGTAGACGAAGACCTTGCCGTCGATCGTCAGCGGCATGCCGTAGGTTACGCCGTCGAAGCTGAAGGGCTTGATCTGGGACTGTATGAAGGAACTCGCGAAAGCTTTGTCCTTGGCGAGCATGTCGTTGAGGGGTTTGACCTTCCCGGATTTCACGAGGTTGGCTGCGAAGCTGTCGGACCAGGACAGGAAGACGTCGGGGACGTCGTTCGAGGAGATGAGTACGCGGATTTTCTCCTTGTAGGCGTCGTTGACGACGCTGTCCATCTCGATCTTGATGTTGGGATTCTGCTTCTCGAACTCGGCCACTACCTGGTTGAAGTAGCTGAATCGCGGTTCCATCGGCCAGCGGTGGAAGAAGCGGATCGTTACCTTGCCGCTCTGCGCCGCAGCGAAAGACACTGTCATGGCGAGCAGGACAGATACGGCTAAAAGTTTCTTGAACATGAAAGCCTCCTATGTATCGTGCTGCCCCGCGCCAGGCGCGAGGCGTAGCTACCTACCGTAAATGCCCGAACGAGGGCTTGAACCCGCGTTCGGACCATCGCGACGATCAGTATTCCATTTTCCACATATAGCGACGCACCGAAAGAGGATGCCCGCGGTGTTCGGCCAGACGCTCGGCGTAGACGCGGAGCACGGCGCCGAAGATCGGCGCCGAGAGGTAACTCTTCAGGCTCGCGTCGATGCCGGTCCAGTCGAAACCTTCGGCATCCACCACCGTCACCTTCTTCGAGAATTTCGTCGCGAAGGCGAGCGCCCGCTCGTCCAGCGGCCTCGTCTCCCCCGCCGTCTTCATGAGAAGGAAGGGAACGTCGTAATCCGTGATCTCGAAGGGTCCATGGAAATATTCGCCCGAGTGGATGGCGGCGGAGTGGACCCACTGCATCTCCTGGAGGAGGCAGATGGCGAAGGAATAGGCCTCGCCGTAGACAGGGCCGGAAGCCATGGTATAGACGATGGGCTCGCGCTTGTGGCTCGAGCCGAAAACATCGGCGGCGGCGGCGAACTTGGCCTTGTTGCGGGCGAAAATGTCCTGAAGGCCTTTGATGTTCTCGAGAGCCGTCTTGTAGAGCGGCTTGGGCTGGATCGCGTCGAGGATGCCGAACATGAAGCGGAGCGCCATGCCGGCGCGGTGCTCATAGGCGTCGGCCTCGGGACCCCAGTCGTAGTGGAGGTTGTATTCGGCGGCCAGCCAGAGGGGAGAATCCACCTTGAAGGAATAGGCGACGGTGAGGGCGCCTTTCCGGCGCGCGAAGGCCGTAGCCTCGACGGTTTCGGGCGTGTTGCCCGAGTGGCTGCAGGTTATGACGAGGGAATCCTTCCCCAGCCCCTTGGGATCGCGATGGATGAACTCGTTGGAGGAAAGGACGAAGGAGGGGATCGCCGTTTCCCTGTCGATCAGGTACTGCTGATTGTACATATAGGCGAGAGAGCCGCCGCAGGCGACAAAGTAAATATTTTTGGGATTTCTCCGCTTCACAGCCTCAATAGCCTGGACTAGCAATGCTCCATGGTCGACGGTCATCGGGATTCCTCTCATATGTCATTATAATACATCTTATGATGTATTAAGTCGTATTGTATGTCGTTTTTTGGATTTGTCAAGACGAAAAAATGTAAAACGTCATTTTTTTAAAAGACTTGTTCTAGCGCGCGGAAGCCGCCGGATATGCCGTGGGTATCTGCCCTATGCCGAACTCGACGCCGAAGGCCTCCTCGAGGAATTCCGGGGTGAGCACTTCGGAAGGGGAGCCCGTGCGCAGGAGCCGGCGCTGTCCAAGCATGAGGATGGTGTCGGCGAGGGAGCGCGCGAGCGCCATGTCGTGGGTGGTGAAGACGATGGTCTTGCCCTTGGAGGCCAGGGCGGCGAGCTCGCGCGCGACGCGCTGTGCGTTGGCGGGATCGAGGAGGGATGTCGGTTCGTCCAGGAGGAGGATTTCCGCTTCCTGGGCCAGGCAGCGCGCTATCCTGACGAGCTGGTATTCGCCGCCTGATAGTTCGCCCGCCCTGCGTCCGGCGAGGGATTCCAACCCCAGTTCCGCGAGGGCTCCGAGAGCCGCCGCTTCGTCGCCCGCGTCGGGCTGGGCGAGCGCCGCGATATGGGGAGCCCTGCCCATGAGGACGAACTCCAGCACCCTATAGTTGAAGGAAAGCCGCTCTATCTGGGGAAGGAAAGCGACCTTCCGGGCCAAGGCGCGCGGGGAAAACTCGCGCACGGAGCCGCCGTCGAGAAGCACGTCGCCGGTCTTGGGGATAAGTCTCCCGCCCAGAAGCGACAGGAGGGTCGTCTTGCCGGCGCCGTTGGCGCCGAGAATCGCAACCTTCTTCCCCTCGCCTACCCTGAACGAGACATCGTCGAGGATAGGACCTCCCGCCGCCCAGGAGAAAGAGAGGTTCCTGGCTTCGAGTTGCTTCATTTAGTCAGCTCCGTCGAGCGGGAAGCCAGCAAGGCGGAGAAAGCGAGGGCGCCGAGCAGGGCGGTCACGATGCCCAGGGGCAACTCGCCGGGGAAAAGCGTCCGGGCGAGACCGTCGGCAGCGAGGGCGAATATCGCTCCTCCCGCCATCGACAGGGGGATGGAATTTCTTCCGTCGGCGCCGGCGTAAAGCCTTGCCACATGCGGCACGACGAGCCCAATCCACGAGACGATGCCGCAGGCGGCCGTCACCGCCGCGACGCCCGTGGCGGCGACCATCGCGATGGCCGCCCGCTCGATCTCCGGTCTCAAGCCCATCGAACGGCTCACTTCGTCGTCGAGGGACAGAAGCGTCGTCCGCCAGCGCATGAGGTAAAGAAACCCGAGGGAGAATATGGAGACGGGCGCAATCGTCCAGAACCGCTGCCATCCCATGGCCGTCAGCGAGCCCATCGTCCAGAAGACGATATCGGGCAGCTGGGACAGAGGATCGGCCACGTACTTCACGGCCGCGAGCAGGGAAGAGAAGAATGCTGAAACGGCCAGGCCCGCGAGAATGAGGCGCAGCACCTGTCCGCCGAATTTGAAGCGTTTCGAGAGGGCGAGGCTCGCTCCCAGCGCCGCGAGCGCCATGGCGAAGGATGAGAGCGAAACGAAGGCGTTGAGGGCGAACCCGGAGAAAAGGGCTTTGAGAGGCTGCCAGGATCCGGCGACGAGCGCCAGTGCCGCCCCGAAAGCCGCGCCCTGGGAGACGCCGAGAAAGCCCGCGTCCACGAGAGGATTTCCGAAGATCGTCTGGAAAGCCGCCCCCGACCCGCCCAGGACGGCCCCGAGGAGAATGGCTCCCAGGGCGCGCGGCAGCCTGATGGAGAGGAAAATGCGCCTCGCCGTCTCGTCGGAGAAAAGCAGGCTTGGTCTCATGAATCCCGGCCCGGGATATCGCCCCGCGAACAGGTAGAGCAAAAGGGCCGCCGTGAAAACGGCGGCGAAAGCGAAGCGGACCGACCGGAGGTTTTTCATCGACTGAAGATTTCCCGGTTTCACTTGGCCAGGTCGCCGGCGAGCTTCGGCGCCACCGTGGCGTCGAAAGCGGCGGCGTCCATGCCGTACATGGCCGAGAAAAACGCCCTCGCTTCTGCGAGGATGGGTTTGTCGGCGAACTGGGCTGGATAGAGCTTCCCCGCCATCCATTCGAGGCCAAGGATCCAGCGCGTATCGGGCTGGTCCCAGGAGTAGAAATCCTGGGCAAAGCCGTGGACGGCCCCGTTTTTTACCGCAGCGACGCGGGAAAGCCTCGCGTCGGATGAGAAAATCCTCGCCGAACTCGCCGCGTCCGCCCTGTAGTTGACGACGAACACCGCGTCGGGATTCCAGGCCGCTATCTGTTCGGGATTCACCTTCGCCCAGCCCGAGCCGGGGTTGGCGCCTACCCAGACAGGGATGCCCCCGGCGAGCTCCACGAGCCTCGTCTGCATCCACGAAGCGGGAGGCACTTCCCACACGCCCTCGGTCGGGCTGGCCGCCTGGACGAGGAGAACCTTCGGTTTCGTGGTCTTGCCGGCGCCCGGAGCCGCGGATGCGCCCGGAGCCGGGGGGGCGCCCGGAGCCGCGAGGGTGCCCTGAGCCGCGCCCACGCGCTTCGAAACCTCGGCCAGCGCATTCTTATAGAAGGAAACGATCTCGTTGGCCCTCGCTTTCTGGCCCAGGAAATCGCCCAGCCGCGCGATATCGGCCTCATAGTCTTCGGGCGTTTCCAGGTTCAGGTAAATCTGCTTGATACCCAGCGCGTCGAGCGAAGGCCCGAGGCTCTTTTTCATCGCTGTTTTTAGTATCACCGTGTCGGGCTTGAGCGAGGCGTACACCTCCACGCCCGCGGTCTTGTCGATAACCGGCTTTTTCGGAAAACCGGTGTCGATGGCGGAAAGGAAGGTTCCCAACCCCTGGTCGGCTCCGGCCACGGCGATGACGCGCCTGCCCGCGTCGGGGAAAAGATATACGGCATCGGCGACCATGATCACCGCTTTTCCCCGAGTACGAGACGCTGCTGGGCGAAAGGCGATGCCGTCACGACAAAGAATAAAAAAGCCGCGATGGCCGCTCTGGCGGTCTTTTTGATGTTATTTGTTTTCATGCATCCCAGCCTACCTCGCGTATATCTCGACGTCAATGGAACTACCCGCTTATATGCGACGCGACGAAAGCCCTGTATTCGCCGTTGGTATCCATGAGCTTTTCGTGGCGGCCGAATCCGGCGACGGAACCTTCCTTGAGGAAAAGCACCTTGTCCACGTACTGTATGCTCGAAAGCCGGTGGGAAACGGCGATGATCGTCGTGCCGCCCCTGTCGAGGGCCTTCCAGAGCCTCTCCTCGTTCTTCGTGTCGAGACTCGCCGTCATATCGTCCAGAAGGAGGAGCTCGGGCTCGCGGGCAAGCGCCCTCGCTATCGCGATGCGCTGCTTCTGCCCTCCCAGAAACGCTCACGCCGCGCTGGCCCAGCGGCGTTTTTTTCCTTGAGAGGGAAGGAACGGACCTCCTCGTCTATCTGGGCTGTTTCCGCCAGCTCCCAGAATCGTTCGGAGGAGAGGACCGGCGGGGTCCGCCTGACGCCGAAGGCCACGTTTTCCTCGATGGTTCCCGAAAAGAGCAAGGCTTCCTGGGGTACATAGCCGACGAGCGCCGCCCAATCGCTCTTTGAAAGTCCGGCAAGGGGAATCCCGTTTACCGATATGCCGCCTTCCTGAGCTGGCAGGAGGCCGGCGATCATCTTCACGAGACTAGTCTTGCCGCAGCCTACAGGGACCTATGACGAGGAGGCGTTCGCCGCGCGCGAGCTCGAAGGAAACCTCCGAAACCGCGCGTTTCTCCCCTTCCCTTGTACCCGAAGGAAGCCTTCCTGACTTCGAGTTTCTCGAAACGCGAAATGGCGATGGGCGACGAGGTCTCAGGGGCGCGTGGGAATCTGCCTATTTCCTCCAGCCGGTCGATGTTGACGAAAGCCCTCTTGCCGAAAATGAAAAGCTGTGGGAATGTCGAGGATCGGATAGATGAGGAGGTTGAGGTAATTGTAGAAGGCGTAGAACGTCCCTATGGTTATCTCTCCCTTCACCACCATGAGGCCGCCCGCGAAGATGAGGGCGATCTGCGCCACATAATCGATATTCTGATAGATGAGGTTGAGGATCGTATCGAGTTTTATGACGTCCATCTCTGTCTTGTAGCGCCGCTCGAGGGCTTCCGAGAAGAATCGCTCGTACTTCGCCTCGCTGGCGAAGGCCTTGATGATTCTCGCGCCCGAAAAGCTCAGCTCGAGC
>CAXXGJ010000039.1:0-46421 GCA_963677895.2 Treponemataceae bacterium
ATTTAAAATTGAGAAAGGATTAAAAGTAGAGACAAATGCAAAGATAGAAAAGATAAAATCAACGGTAGTGGCAGGAATCATAGTATGGGGCACTAATTGGTCTGTACCTAAATCATATAAGACATTATCAAGATTTATTAAAGAGAATGATTATGAAGAGACAAAAGAATGGAGAGAATGGCATATATATACTGAAGATGATTATTCGAAAAATAATATCACATGGGTACAAAGAACAATAATGAAGAAAGAATAACCTAACAACTGCTTCAACCCTATAACGCCTTTTGTTATGGTTTTTGCGAGAAGATCACGCAAAAACCACGCCAATCCTTCGCTTCGCTCAGGAACAGGCGTTAAGGGTTAAGCCAATGTTAGGCAGACGCGCTTACGCGCGCGCAAGATAAATCAATATATTTAAAGTAGTTATTCTTCAATTATAGATGAAAATTTGTACTTGACAAATAGATGCAATATGAATACTATTGAAGCAAGAGGTATTTATATGGCAAAGACTATTACTGTACGGCTTGATGAAACAAGCTATGATATATTCAAAAAGGCAGCAGAAGGACAAAAGAGAACTATATCTAACTATCTTGAGTACGCCGCGTTAAACTTTACTGTCAATGAATCGATTGTTGATGATGAAGAAATGAAAGAAATACTTACCTTTGAAAAGGATCTTAAGAAAGGACTTAAGGATATTTCATCGGGAAGGTATAAAGTAATTGCTTAACTATAAAATTGCAGAGACTGAAACCTTTGAAAAGAAGATCAGTACTCCGAAGTATAAATTCTTATATAAAAAGATTAAAGAATATATATATCCGATATTGCGAGAGAATCCATATTTTGGATCGAATATAAAAAAGCTTAAAGGCGAGTACAAAGAAGTATATAGATATCGTATAGGAGATTACAGGCTATTTTATAAAGTATCAGAAGAGACGGTTATAATATTCATCATTGATATAGAAAATCGTAAAGATGCATATAAGTAAAAGTAAAATTGCCTAACAAATGCTTCAACCCTATAACGCCTTTTGTCATGGGTTTGTGCAGAACAACAATGCACAAACCACGCCAATCCTTCGCTTCGCTCAGGAGCAGGCGTTAAGGGTTAAGCCAATGTTAGATTTATTGAATAACTAACTCTGTAAAAGATTGGCTTCTTTGGTGAAAAAAAGTATATACATTTATTCCAACAAAATAGTAACAAGATGCTAGTTTTACTAAAAGCATGAGTTATATTGAATATACTAGAATAATAAATTGTGAGGGGAATTATGCGTATTATAAGAAAATCTAAGGATAAGGTATTTGTTCTAATTGCTATAATGCTTCTATTGAGTGCTAGTATCATTTATGCTCAAAATAAGGATAACCAAAGCATAGAAATATCATTTCTTTATTCTAAAGTTTCTGGCTTTAGTAGCAATCAATATGCTATATGGGTTGAAAATGAAAATGGCGATTATATAAAAACAATATATGTCACAAAATTTACAGCAACAAAAGGGTGGAAAACTAGACCTGAAGCGATTCCTGTATGGGTAAAAAAAATCAAATATTAGCAAAATTGGGAAAAAACAAGTTGACCTAATAAGTGGAGCAACACCAAAAGACTGGTGAGCAAAAATATTATTGGGATTTTACAGATAATAATGGTAAGGCAGTAACTGATGGTAAGTATACAATAGTATTTGAAGCTACCTTTGATGGAAATTCAAAGGATCCAAGTGAAGTTCAATATAAGGCGATAATAGATAAAGGAAAAACGATAGAAATATTAAAGAATGGGGCAGAGTATAAAGGGAACAGTCAAAGAGGAAAGACAATGATTGATAATGTAAAATATGAAGTGGTAAAGAAATAATTAAAATCTAACAAATGCTTCAACCCTATAACGCCTTTTGTCATGGTTTTTGCAGAACAACAATGCAAAAACCACGCCAATCCTTCGCTTCGCTCAGGAACAGGCGTTAAGGGTTAAGCCAATGTTGGATGGACAGGTATTATGGATCGTGTAGGTAGATGAAATAAATATAAAAGGAAAAAATGAAAAAGATAATTTATGTAATATTGATTATGTTTTGTTTAATTCAATATGGATATTCACAAGAGGAAGAGAGAAAATTTATTGCACAATATGTCGGCTGTGATAAATATTTATCATATACTGGATTATTTGATATTAACAATAATGAAATAAAAATTTCTTCTAATAAGAATACTGAAGGAAATAATATTACTAAATTGGCTATTTATAGTATTATAGATAAAAATATTACACCATTTATTTTTGTTGATGGTCCAAAAATATATTCTGGAGAGATGGTGATTCTAGTTGATTTAAGTCTAGCTCCAAAAGAGTTTTATGGGTGGAGCATTAATATTTCAAGAGATATGTATTCAAAAAAAACCATCGGGAATTAATATTCAATGGTGGGCAAATGTAGGGAATAATACAACTGATGCAATCTATTTTATATGGAATAAAAACGAAAATAGATTTAGAATAAATAGAATTGATCCATCTAATTATTAAGGAAAATAATATTTAATTAAGAAAAGTATATTGAATAATAAATGCCATCCAACAACTGCTTCAACCTTATAAATCCTTTGTCATGGTTCTTGCGAAAAGATCACGCAAGAACCACGCCAAGCCCTCGCTTCGCTCAGGCACGGATTTAAAGGTTAAGCCAATGTTAGATCGACCAAATGCGATATAATTCTATTCATATTTTAAAGGATCTTTTGTTATGGATAAACCAAAAGAATATTTTCACCTTGTAACAAATACAAAACTAGAACTTGGACAAAAGATTCTTTTTAACAAAGACACAAATAATATACTATATGATTTCTTTTTTAAAAAAGAGTTTAGAAATAATGAAGGAAGAGATTGTTTTGATATTATAAACTCTGGATCAACACCTAGTGGATTGTTACTAAATGAAGAAGATACAAGAATAATTCATAAATATAATGATATTACTATAAGAGGCATTAGAGAGTTGATTGTTGAAATGGTTAGGTTAAAATATTATCCAAACTATCCATCACGTTTGAATTGCTTGTATGTATCTAAAACATATGAAGATTTATTAAAATGGAAAGATATATTTGAATCTTATAATAGAAAAATATTGCAGCTAGTAAAGTTACAGTCAAATGGGAATTCTTTTGAAGGCGATGGAGAATTACTACCAAAAGAAGATGGAGTTTCATTTGATACGAAAATAAGTCAGGCAAAAGAATATTGGGAAAGTAATAATAATTGTGGATTATCAGAGGTATTACTTGATGGAGAAATCGAAGTTATTAAGATCATTAATGAATATGAGTAAGAATAATTGAAAATGGGCGATCTAACAAATGCTTCAACCCTATAACGCCTTTTGTCATGGTTTTTGCTAGAAGATGACGCAAAAACCACGCCAATCCTTCGCTTCGCTCAGGAACAGGCGTTAAGGGTTAAGCCAATGTTATGCGGACTCGCGCATTCGCGCGAGCTAAGTTATTATAATAGAAATATATAAAAAGTATAATGTTATCCTTGACATTACACAGCATAATGTGTAGACTATAAACATAAGGAGGACATTATGGCTACAAACCTTGCTATAGATGATAGATTACTCACCAAAGCGCTTGAAATTGGTGGTTATAAATCAAAAAAGGACACTGTTAACGCTGCACTTGATGAATTTATCAAAAGAAGAAAAGCAAAAGAGCTTATAGATATATTTGGTACAATAGAATATGACGCTTCTTATGATTATAAGAAAATGAGATCTAGATGAAACGAGTATTAGTAGATACTTCAGTATGGTCTCTTGCACTAAGAAAAAAGGAAAGAACTGAAGTAGAACAAAAGATAGTAAGTCATCTATCAAAATTGATAAGTAACCTTACTGTTGTTCTTATAGGTCCAATAAGGCAGGAAATTCTATCAGGAATCTCAACGAAAGAACGATTTGAAGTACTTAAAGAAAAGATATCAATATTTGATGATCATACAATACATACACATGATTATGAACTTGCTGCAGAATACTTTAATGAGTGTAGAAAACATGGGATACAAGGATCTCATATAGATTACCTAATATGCTCAGTTGCCACAAATAATGATATGTCAATATTTACATTGGATAATGATTTTCAGCTCTATAAAAAGCATATAAGAATTAAGCTAGAAAAATACGCATAACAAAAGCTTCAACCCTATAACGCCTTTTGTCATGGTTTTTGCTAGAAGATAACGCAAAAACCACGCCAATCCTTCGCTTCGCTCAGGAACAGGCGTTAAGGGTTAAGCCAATGTTAGATTCACTAAAAGGAACATAATAAACAAAGTTATGAAAACGGTCGTAATATTGGGAACTTGTCATGAAGAGACAAAAAACTATAAGGCAGAGCATATTGTTGATATAATGGAGGGGCTTCAACCTTCAATCATATTTGAAGAGTTGCCAGAGGAGTGGAAAGTAGATTTAGAATTCAGAAAAAAAAACATAACTGGTTTAGAAAGCAAAGCGATTATTGCATATATAAAAAGACACCCAGAATGTAAAGTGATTCAATATGATATTCAGCATAGAAATAGAACTCTTAAAGAAAAGAATTATTTTGAGATGCAAAAGCAATTCAATGCTGCATTAGAAAAGCTATACAAAGAGAAAATACCAACTTCTGAAGATAGATTAAGATTTAAGCACCTTTATGATATCTATAAAATGAGAGATAAAAGCTTAAGCAATGATCATGTAAGGATAATTAATAGTACAATTTCTGATAGCTTAATACGGTATAAAGAAAAGCTTGCTTATAGTTTCTATAGAGATATCGTAAGAAAATATGAAGAGCTTCATGCATTCAAAGAATATGTTCATTTTATAGATCATTTCTGGAAAATTAGAAATGAAGCAATGGTAGAAAATGTCTTAAAAGCGCTTAAAGAAAAAAATAATGATATACGATCTATTCTGTTATGTGGGTATGAACATAGAGAAATTCTAAAGAGACTATTTAATAAACATAAGAATGATATAGAAGTAAAAGAGTATTGGGAAATTGATGTAAACAGTAAGTAAGAGGAATCTAACAAATGCTTCAACCCTATAACGCCCTTTGTCATGGTTCTTGCGAAAAGATTACGCAAGAACCACGCCAATCCTTCGCTTCGCTCAGGAACAGGCGTTAAGGGTTAAGCCAATGTTAGAATTATTAAGCAATCCTGGAAATAGTTAAGCAAAAAATTGCACTATGAGGAGATTCTATGAAAGTAGTTGCGATAAATGGAAGCCCTAAAAAAGAGGGTAATACATATCATGCCATTAAGCTTGTAACCGAACAGCTTGAAATACAAAATATTGAAATAGAGATTATTCATATTGGGAATAAGGTAATACGTGGATGTATGGGCTGTGGCCAATGTGCAAAACAAAAAAATGAAAAGTGTATCTATTCGAATGATGAAGTAAATGAATGTATTCAAAAGATGAAGACTGCAGATGGAATCATATTAGGATCTCCAGTTTACTTTTCTGGAATTACAGGAACGATGAAATCATTTTTAGATAGGGCCTTTTATGTTGCAGGTTCAAACGATAATCTGTTTCGGTATAAAGTAGGAGTTAGTGTAATAGCAGATCGAAGAGCAGGAGCAGTAGTAGCATATAGCCAATTAAACAACTATATAAATTATGCTGAAATGTTCATGCCAAGTTCAAATTATTGGAATGTTACATTTGGTACAATGGTAAGCGTCCAATTCTCCACATGCTGACAGTATTGTAAATTCGATTATCCTTCTCGCAAGGGAGGGATCATCAATGTACCTGAAAAAGGATCGGACCATTTACCTCGTCGCCGGGATTACCGATATGCGAAAACAAATCAATGGACTTTCGGCAATCGCGCAAGACAAGCAACCAGAAGAAGTCTTCTCAGGGTCGTACTTTGTATTTCTCGGGAAGACAAGAAAAGTAATGAAGATTCTTTACTGGACAAAAGTGGTTTCTGCATGTGGATCAAAAGACTCGAAGAAGAAACCTTTCCCTGGACGCGAAAACAGAAGGGTGTTATAGAAATCGAACGTGATAAATTCAAGCTTCTTATAAAGGGAATCGACATATTTAGAGAACATCGAAAGCTCGAATATTCTGCGGTAGCATAGGCGATTTCAGGCTGCAAATAGGGCATTTCATGCTATACTACAGTGCATGGTGAGCGTGCTAGAAAACCTTCCTGACGACGTGGCTAGTCTCAAGAAACTGGTCAGGGAAATGGCGAAAGAACATACGAAGGAAGTCCATGAACTGCAGAGCAGGCTCTCCCTTGAACAGGAAAAGTACGCCGCATTACAGCGCCTGATATTTGGACCAAAGAGCGAGAAACACCAAAAAGAGAATCCTAAACAGGATCTGCTGTTCAACGAAGCCGAAACGTTCTTCAATGTCCCCGATCGAAAACCAGCCACGATAATGGTTAACGCTCATGAGCGAAAGAAATCGGGAAGGAAACATTTCCCGGATACGCTCGAACGAAATGAAATCGTGCATGAAATGAGCAGGGAACAACGCACCTGCCCGTCCTGTGGTTCTTTACGGCCGGAAATCGGTGAAGAGCGTACGGAAGAATTGAGGCTCATTCCCGCCAAGGCAGTGATCGACGTTCATGTCATAAAGAAATACGGGCCTTGTCCCTGCAAAGAATGCACGGGCACCGAAAAGACTCCGATTATTCAGGCTCCAGGACCTGCAAAGATTGTTCCCGGTTCGAGATTCTCGAACGGAACGATCGCCTTCTTCCTGACGAGTAAGTTTGTCGACGCCCAGCCCTTCTACCGGATGGAAGGAATCCTTTCCCGCTGGGGCGTAGACACGGGGCGTTCAACCTTGTGTTCCCTTGCCATGAACGCTGGCCGTGCAGTGGGCGATCTTGTCCAGGCGATCAGGGATGACATAAAAGTATCGCCCGTGATCGGGATGGATGAAACACCATTACAGGTACTGCACGAAAAGAATCGAAGCGCGACGGCGAAGTCGTATATGTGGGTAGCGTCGGGATTCAAGGATACCAAGCGGCTTTTGTTTTTTCACTACCACCCGACAAGATCTAGCACTGTGCCAACTGAATTTCTAAAGGGCTATTCAGGCTATCTTCAAACGGACGGCTATTCAGGGTATTTGCCGATAGGCGAAGCTCCGGGAATCGTCCATGTGGGCTGTATGGCGCATATCCGAAGGAAGTTCTACGACGCGGACAAAATCGCAGGCGGTTCAGGAGACGCTGCTGATATGCTCTCGATGATCGGAGCGTTCTACCATAACGAAGCGCTTCTACGACAACGGTATGAGAGCAAGGCGCTCGATGAAGCTTCATTCCTTGCAGAACGGAAACTGCTGCAAGAGCCACAGCTTACGGCGATCTATGAGTGGCTCACCTCACGAAGCCTAAGCGTAGCGCCTTCGAGCAGTCTGGGAAAGGCGATTTCCTATGCACTGGGGCAATGGGAGCGCGCGATTCGCTATCTTGATCATGTGCTTTTGACGCCTGACAACAATGTCGTCGAGAACGCGATCCGGCCTTTTGTCCTAGGCAGAAAGAATTGGCTTTTTTCGAACACACCGTCAGGAGCTCATACGAGCGCGGGACTTTACAGCCTTATAGAAACGGCAAAGGTCAATGGGCATGAGCCGTATAAATATCTTTGTTACCTATTCGATATGCTTCCAAGGGCAACGACGCTTGATGAGAAGCTTGCGCTCCTTCCGTACCGGCTTGATCCTGCTACTTATTAATCTCTGGTCAAGACGGGGAGAATTGGACGCTTACCAGGCGTTAAGGGTTAAGCCAATGTTAGATTTACGGAATTACTGAGGAGTATATGAGATTTGAAGTCTTAGGATCTGGCGGCGCTGTATCCACACCCAAACCTTTTTGTACATGCAAATCATGCACCGAAGCTCGATTAGGAGATCCAAAGAACTCACGCTTCGGGCCTAGCGTGTTTATTCATGGTCCTGACATTCTTATTGATACACCTGAAGAAATATTTATCCAACTGAACCGATCAAAGGTGAGCCATATAGCCGTGTGTTTCTATTCTCATTGGCATCCTGATCATACTTCTGGGAAGAGAATATTTGAGATGAATAAAGATTGGATAAATTATCCAGCAAAAAATAAAACTACTAATGTTATCTTAACTGAGAAGATAGCCGATACATTTTCTAAATGCTTGGGTATAAAAAGTCATCTTGATTATTTAGCATATACAGGCTTAATAAAGTTAGAAGTAATTCCTAATTCAAAAAGCTATGAATTTGATGGCTATAGAGTAACACCTATTCAGTTAGGTCAGGATTATTCATTTGGCTATGACATTGCTGGTTTTGGAAAAAGAATATTGGTAATAATGGACGAACTTAAGTTTTGGATTCCTAAGCAAGAGATATATGCCACTACTTATGATCTGATATATTTGCCGTTAGGTGTTGTTGATGTAAATCCAATAACTAAAAAGCGAAACATTGATCCAAATCATCCAGTACTAGAAGACGAACAAACAATACTAGAGACCCTTGAGTATATAAAAGCATTAAAAAGTAAACAATTCATACTCGGCCACGTTGAAGAACCAGATGGTATTACCTTTGAAATGGGTGAGAGATTGAGCATATATTGTTCAGAGATTACAGGAAAAAATATTAAAATAGCATATGACATGTTAGAATACGAAATCTAACAAACGCTTCAACCCTATAACGCCTTTTGTCATGGTTTTTTGCGAGAAGATGACGCAAAAACCACGCCAATCCTTCGCTTCGCTCAGGAACAGGCGTTAAGGGTTAAGCTAATGTTATGTGGACCCTCCGGGCAGTAATAGATTATGAAGAAAAAATTGGTAATCAAGATAAATGCTCTTCAAGATATTAGTCTCATTAAGATGAAATAAGAAGAATAAGAGGATGCATATGGGAGTAGTTATAGCAATTATAGTAGGTTTGACTGCGATGACATTAATTGCAGCTGGATTTGATTACATGGGTAAAAAGTCTAAAGGAGTATCAAGCGATATTTTAAATAAAGTAAAAAATATTGAGAGCAGAATGAATACACTTGAAAATACCTTAATAGAAAAAGATGAAGAGATAAAGCAGTTAGAAATTAAAATCCAATTTATGGATAGATTATTAGAAGATAAGTCAAATAAAGATAAATAAAATCATAAGAAGTATACTTAAAAAAAATTAAGCATAATTAAAGATAAATATAAAAATGGAGACACATAACACATGCTTCAACCTTATAAATCCTTTGTCATGGTTTGTGCAGAAATCCCATGCACAAACCACGCCAAGCCTTCGCTTCGCTCAGGCGCGGATTTAAAGGTTAAGCCAATGTTAGGCAGACGCTCCGCGCGGGTTGTGATATCTTAGCAATAACATCTAAAAAGATGATTATTTAGTAAATTCATTGTAAGTACTTTGAAGTAAGAAAAAATTCAGCTTGACATTGTCCTTCAATTTGTTTATAGGGAAACTAAACAATTATATAAAAACCAAGGATTCTTTAAAAATGGAGAAAATCAAGTATGGCTGTTATAAATAAAACAACGACATCATTAAGAATTAGCGGTGATAGTTTAGTACCCAAAGAAATATCAGAATTATTCAGATGTGAACCGACTATAGCATATATGAAGAATGAGAATATATCGAATTGGAAAGCAAAGAAAATTGTAATAGCAAGAACAAGATTATGGTGCCTAAATGCTGAAAAACAAGAACCAGTGGAATATAAATCATCAAATTAGTGAAATATTTAGGAAACTGCCTATAGATATAGAAATATGGCGCGAAATAAATAAAAAATATGATATTGATTTATTTTGCGGCCTATTCCTTAGAAATGTCAATGAAGGAGTTGAATTGTCATTAGAAAGCTTGAAATATTAAGTGAAAGATACATTAAAATCGGACTAGATATTTATAGTAATTTTAGTAGTACTTAAATGAAGTAAGTACCTATATTAATATTTAGAAAAGTGCCTAACAAATGCTTCAACCTTATAAAGCCTTTTGTCATGGTTTTTGCTTGAAGATTACGCAAAAACCACGCCAATCCCTCGCAGTAGCTCGGGCCAGGCTTTAAAGGTTAAGCCATGTTAGATTGATTAATAATATTAAGTTTTATTAATATATATTAGAATATTTTGTATAACTTAGTATTAATTTGAAATAATATAAATATGGAAAACTTTAAGGTCTTTATCAAAAATATAAATGATAATGATACTTTATTCACTATAGTAATGTACTTATTCTTATCAGGAATAATAAAAATTGGTAGTACAGCATATAAAAGAATTGCATTAGGAAAGAAGAAGGAGAATATACTTGCGTTTAAAAGCCAAGATAAAATAAATGGAAAATACAAAATTAGAAAGATATTTCAAAGCATGTGGAATTTAATATATGTTGTATTAGAGTTGCTTTTGAAAAATAATGTGATGATATATTTCCCAATTATATTTGGAGTATCATTAACATTGATTAAAATAATCAAGGGAGACCAATATGAAAATGTACTTGAATATGAGAAAGGAATTATATATACGAGGGAAAATAGTAAAATGGCAAGATATTACAATAATATCTGAAACTGATGATTATAAAGAAATTAGGATTAAAGAATCTGAATTATATCTATATAAACGTACAAAATTGAACATAAATGCTAATTATTATCTTAAAATGAGACTAGAAAAACAATCTAACAAATGCTTCAACCTTATAAAGCCTTTTGTCACGCTTTTTGCTAGTCGCTACGCTCCTTTACGCAAAAAGCGCGCCAATCCCTCGCTTCGCTCAGGAGCAGGCTTTAAGGTTAAGCCAATGTTAGACGGACGCGCTATCGCGCGCAAGATGAAGATTATAGAGAATTATAATACAGAGGCAGATGGTAATAGAAAATGATCTATTACTCCCATACAACTTCAGGCTTTTTCTTTTCTTTAGCACATTGAGAAAGAAAATAATTTATTAGCGTTTGATAAGGAATCCCTGAGTCTTTCGAAAGTGCCTTGAAGTACATTTATCGTATCAGTATCAAGCCGAATAGTTATAGATTTCTTGAGGCGGTTGATATAGGGATTTTTAATAGATTTATCAAAATCGTAGTTATCAAGCATGTCGGTGTCTTTCATAGGAGGTCTCCTCCTTCTTCGTAGCCTTTCTGGCTGATATCAATCGGATAATAGAATCCGATTCACGATAGCAATGGCAAACAACTAATAGCCGTAATTTAGAACTAAGACCTAAGATGATGAAGCGATCTTCTTCGGTAGAATGTAAAGGATCAAAGATTACGCGAGCATATTCATCAAAGAAGACAGTCTTGGCTTCTTCAAAGCCAATATCATGCTTCGTTTGATTGATAAGGTTCTTTCTTGGATCCCAAACAAAGGAAATATCCTTCATGTGTTACAAAGTATGTACATTATCATATAAAAGTCAAGATGAAGAAGTGGAATTGTTTAAGAAAGAGTATAAAGACAATTATAGAAAAGAAATACGTCTAACAAAAGCTTCAACCCTATAACGCCTTTTGTCATGGTTTTTGCGAGAAGATGACGCAAAAACCACGCCAATCCTTCGCTTCGCTCAGGAACAGGCGTTAAGGGTTAAGCCAATGTTAGGAGGACGCCTTCGGCGCCCAGAGGAAAAAGAAAATATATTAGGGGAATCATTACTACCTTGAAATAGCGTAAGGCAAATGAAAAGAGAAATCATATGAATATAATAATCCATTCAAAGAATGAAGCTCAAATTACGGAAATACTTGATGATGGGCTTATTCTCAAAAATGTACAGGATTTTATTGATATTATTGCTAATAGTCCATCAAGAAATATAATTCTACATAAAGAAAATATCATACCAGAATTCTTTGATCTAAAGACAAAGATTGCTGGAGATATATTACAGAAGTCAAGTTACTATAGAATCAGAATAGGAATAGTAGGAGATTATAAAAACATTAAGAGTAAAAGCCTACGAGATTTTATATATGAAAGCAATAAGACAAAAGAGATATTATTTAAAGAGAATATTGAAGACATAATAGAGATATTTGGAAAGAAAAAAGAAAATTCCTAACAAATGCTTCAACCGGATAATTCCTTTGTCACGGTTTGTGCTATCGCTTCGCTCTTTATGCACAAACCGCGCCAAGCCCTTCGGGCACGGAATTACCGGTTAAGCAATGTTAGCTGGACGCTATCGCGCAAAAAGAATACATGTTCAAGTTGTTTTAAGGGCACTACAGTAAAATATCAAAATGCAAGAAAAATATAATGAATTCATCAGAGTAGCAATTTGTTTAAATAAAAAACTGAGTATTACTCCTCTTTTATATGGATCTTTAGGCTTGCAGCAATTAGTTGTTGCAGAGTTGTTTCCTGAAGATATTGATATACTTGTTCAGAGGAATTTATCAAAGAAAAGTGGATAAATTTAAAAGAATCAATGGAAAGTATTGGTTATCATTTAGAAGATCTTCATGAGCATGAGTTTTTATACGGTAGGTATAAAATAGCATTTTCATTTATTGAAGACTTAAGGGAGTATGCAAAAATATTTGAAGAAGACATTAAAACAATAATAGATAAAGAAGTAAAGTATAAAGTATTAGGTTTAGATCAGTATTTAAGAGTATATGAAAGATCAATTAAAGATAACTATCGTAAAGAGAAAAATAATAATAAAGATATTGAGAAAATTAGAATTATTAAAGCAGAAATAACGAAGAAGAGACAGCTAACAAATGCTTCAACCTATAACGCCTTTTGTCATGGTTTGTGCAGAACAACAATGCACAAACCACGCAATCCTTCGCTTCGCTCAGGAACAGGCATTAAGGGTTAAGCTAATGTTAGGCAGACGCTTCGCGCCGAGGATTAAAGATCATTTTACTAGCAATAAAGGGCTAATCGTATGAGTCCAATGAAAATGCATCTAATAGAATCTGGCATTCGCCTTGTTGTAAAATTATACAAATGGCATTAATGATCATAAGGTAGAAGATATCATAAGGCTATTAAGTGATGATTGTACTCTGGAAAGTACATCTCCTGTTCCTCGTGGATTGATTTATACTGGGAAAGATCAAATAAGAAAATACTATGAAAATCTATTTGAAGAAAGAAGAGAAGTAAGGTTTAAAACAGAAGAATTATTGGGCTTTGGTCATCGATGTATTATTCGATGGGAATGTATATGGGTAAATGAGGATAGCTCAGAAGAGACTATACGTGGAATAGATATTATTAAAGAGAAGAATGATTTAATAAGCGAGATACTCTCCTACAGTAAAAGTTCAGAATTAGATTGAAATAGTAAGCATATAGAAGAAAAAGTAATATTATAAAGAAATAAAGTGTAAATAGAATTACGGAAGTACTAATATTATAGAAAGAAAAAGTGCCTAACAAAAGCTTCAACCCTATAACGCCCTTTGTCATGGTTTTTGCTAGAAGATGACGCAAAAACCACGCCAATCCTTCGCTTCGCTCAGGAGCAGGCGTTAAGGGTTAAGCCAATGTTGGACAGATTATTTTTTCGGAGTAAAAAATGGGGCAATTAGAAAAGTATTTATCTTCTATTAATCATAATATTATTGATATATTTATTGATTTTGGGAAAAAGAGTATAAAGCTTCAACCAGCGACTCATCCTAAATATAAGTATAGAGATAATTTGCTTTATCGTATTCAGTCTTCACTATTCCATTTATCATTGATTAGTCATGTGAAAAATCTTGGAATAAATAGGCTTGCTGATAATGAAGATGATAGAAATCCGGCATTGCTGATGCAAATTGTTAGGGAAGTATATTTTTCTTTTGAAGACTTAATATATAGCCTTATTTCTCAAATTGATTATTTAGGAAACCTAATTGGGTATATATATCTTGGAGAACATAAGGGTACTTTAAAATGGAATGGAATAGCAAAATTGTGTCGAGACTGTAATCATATCACAATCAATGAATCATTAAAGCAAGCAATTATTAATGAAGATAGAAGATTATTTAATCACCTATATAAATATAGATCAAATTTAATTCATTATAAAAGTGATGGATCTGAAGCAATTCATAAGGAACAACTATATCAAAATGCAATAGAACATACTTTAATAATTAAATGTCCAGAACAATTACAGTTGATTATGAAAAATTTAAAGTTTGAATGTAATAATGATATATTACAAATAGCAAGCTTATTAACAGAAGAAGTATTTAAAACAATGGAAGTAATAATTGCATTAATAGCTAAAGATATAGTTCCAAAGAATAAGGTAAATATGGAAAGACTTGTAAAAGAGTTTGAAGAAAAGAATAGGAAAATTTGATTTAGTGAACTGTCCAACAACTGCTTCAACCTTATAAATCCTTTGTCATGGTTCTTGCATGTCGCTTCGCCACTTCGTGGCGGCGCTCCTTTATGCAAGAACCACGCCAAGCCTTCGCAGTAGCTCAGGCGCGGATTTAAAGGTTAAGCCAATGTTAGGTAGATTAAGAGGCATTAATGACTAAAAGTGAGGTATTAGTATCAAAGCTATGTAAAAAGCTTTTTTGTCTCTTTGGACTGTATCAAATCCATTAGGAAAAGAAGCGGGAAAAGAGCTATGTGATGCTCTAGTAGTATTTGAAAATTGTATCTTAATTATTTCAGTAAAAGATATAGTATATAAACCAACAGAAGATCTTCAAACTGGATATGACAGATGGAATAAAGCAGCTATAGAAAAATCGATTAAGCAATTAAAAGGAGCAAAAAGATTCTTAGAGACCGTCAATGAAGTTAAATCAAAAGATGGTAGAGTAGTATTTTCTTTACCTCCTAAGAAAGATCGAAAATATTATTTTATTACTATTTCCTTAGGGGCAAAAAGAGAAATTCCACTTAGTCTTCCAATACTTGATGAAGTTGTTCATTTTTTTGATGATTACAATCTTGATATTATTTTTTCTGAATTGGACACTATTAGTGATTTTATTGAATACATGCAAAAGAAAGAAACATTTTTAGCGGAAATAAAGAAAATTGTAATAGGAGCAGAAGAAGATTTATTGGCACTTTACCTATTTAACAATAGAAAATTTCCAATAAAATCTGAACTTATGATTATTGAAGATGGTATTTGGAAAGGATTTTCTAAAAAACCAGAATATTTAGGTAAAAAGCATATAGATAAAGTAAGTTATATTTGGGATTCTATAATTGAAGAGTTAATAAATTTACGAGATCCATCAATGAAAAATATTCTTGGATATTCTGATCCAAAAAACGTTGATGTAGAAAATGCTCTAAGAATATTAGCAAAAGAAAACAGATTTTCAAGAAGGATACTATCAGAAGAGTTTTTAGATTTTATAAATGTAAAACGGATTGCATCAAGAGTAGTTGAATCAGTAAATGGAATTGTTTATGTTTTTTTAAAGAAACCAATAGAGATAGACAGACTTGAACGTCAAAGAGAACTATACGCCAGATGTTTCATAGTTAGACATAAAATTAATAGAAATGCTATAGTTATTGGAATTGCTACAGAAAACGATATATCTGTAGGGCATAGTTTTGATCTAATATACTTTGAGAGGAAAGATTGGAGTAAAGAAGACCAGCAATTAGCAGAAAAAATGATAAAAGACTTAAAGCTATTTAACTCAGTCGAGTATAGTCAAGGTTCAGCTGATGAATATCCAAAGGTAAAATAAGAACTACCTAACAACTGCTTCAACCGGATAATTCCTTTGGCATGGTTTGTGCAGAAATCTCATGCACAAACCACGCCAAGCCCTTCGGGCACGGAATTACCGGTTAAGCCAATGTTAGGCAGACTCGCGCAAAGCGCGAGCAAAAACAAGTTGAAAACATAAATTATCTTCCAGAATAGGGGGAAAATATGATTCTAGTTAGTGCATGTTTAGCTGGTGTTCCTTGTAGATACAATGGAGAAAGTCAGCTTAATAAAGACGTAATGCAACTTATAAAAGATGGAGAAGCACTATTTGTATGCCCTGAACAATTGGGCGGATTAACAACACCAAGGCCACCTGCAGAGATAATCAATGGAAGAGTAGTAGATAAAGAAGGAAGAGATGTAACTAAAGAGTTTATAAAAGGGGCTGAGATTACTCTTGAACTTGCTCGTACTTATAAATGTAAAAGAGCTATTCTGAAAGCAAGATCTCCATCATGCGGCATAGGTGAAATCTATGATGGTACTTTCACTGGAACATTGATAGAGGGAAATGGAATAACAGCAGAATTATTATTAAAGAATGGGATAAAAGTAATAGATGAAGATGACATTTAGATAAGAACAGTATCATAAGATTAGGGAAAGACAATAAAATATCATATTGAAAAGTAATGTATATAACTATAGAGAATAGAAATAGAAAAGATGCCTAACACCTGCTTCGACCCTATAACGCCCTTTGGCATGGTTTGTGCAGAACAACAATGCACAAACCATGCCAATCCTTCGCTACGCTCAGGAGCGGGCGTTAAGGGTCAAGCCAATGTTAGACACACTAAAGGATTATGAAAAATGATAGATACTTCTATTGCTGATAGAATATTCAAAGCTAGAGAAAGAATAGTAGAGGGTTTTGATTCTGAAAACTGGGAGGAGTTAGGATTATTAACTGGTGAAAGGGATATTATTAATCGTCATCCAAGGTTACTTAGAAGTTTATTATGGAATGATGAAGATTATTCTGGCAATGTTTTAACTGTTATTAGAAAAATTGTTGAAAAGAATCCAACGACATTAGCTTTGATTGAGGAATACTTAGATAGAAACTTTGAACAAGATTCACAGTACATTTCTGCAAAACCAGCTGAAAGAAAAATTACATTTTCTCCTTATGTTTTTGATGTTCCAGATTGTTATGTAGAAATTGATCTTGTATCAATAATGATGCCATTTTCTAAAGAATTTGATGAAATAAATACAACTATTAAATCTGCTTCACAGAGGTGTGGGCTTCGTTGTTTACGAACAGATGATATTTGGGAAGAATCAACTATAATTCAAGATATATTTAATTTAATATTTCGATCACAAATTGTTATAGTTGATTTTACTGGTAAAAATGCAAATGTGATGTATGAGACAGGTATTGCTCATACACTTGGGAAACATGTGATTCCTATTTCACAGAGTATGGATGATGTTCCTTTTGATATGCGGCATCATAGAGTATTGAGATACCTAAATAATTCAGAAGGATTAAAAAAGCTTAATGATGATTTATATGCAAAAATTAGTCAATTTTCCATTCATGGTGAAAAAAAAGAAGATGATGTTCCATTTAGTGATGTGCCATTTTAAAAGTGAGGTGTCTAACACATGCTTCAACCTTATAAATCCTTTGGCATGGTTTGTGCAGAAATCTCATGCACAAACCATGCCAAGCCTTCGCTACGCTCAGGCGCGGATTTAAAGGTTAAGCCAATGTTAGATTTATCTATATAATAATTGTGAAATGTTACGCTAGATAAAGATACTACATAATTGTTTTTAGAATTGTAATTGAAAATATTATAAATAATGTTTATATCAAAAGAAGATTATTCATTAATAGTTAATCGTCTGTAATTAAAATTAGAGGAGTACATATGAGAAAATTTAAACAAAGATTAAGGTATAATAAAGTAATTGCTGAGAGAGTGATCGCATTACACAAGAATTATGAATTAGAAACGAATGTGATAACAAACCATGAAGAAAGGCAAGAAAGTATTATTACAATTGGCATGACAATAATTACTGCTATGTCATTTGTTTCGTTTGATAAGAAAAGTTCTATACTTAGCATGCTTGTAATAGTATCAATTTTATGGCTGATATCATATTTTTCTAATCATGCATTTTCAATATTTACACATGGAATGTATAGAAAGAGTATTGAAAAAAAAATAAATAGACTTAGCAAATATAAAATATGTGAATGGGAATATGTTTATACAAATTATTATCAAAAAAATCCATTTCTATATATTATGTTATTTTTTGCTTCTCTTATTGGGGTAATTGAATCTGGTATTTCTTTATTAATTATCGTTGATAATTTAGGGTATAAGTTTATTTATAATTTTATTCCATTTGTAATATCCGGATTATTAATGATAGGAATACTATACATTATTATAAAAATACTACTTAAAAATGTAAGAAAAATATGCGACGAAAGAAATATTAAGAAAGGTGATCTACTATTAATAAATAAGAAAAATAAAGAAAAGGAAAATCTAACAAATGCTTCAACCCTATAACGCCTTTTGTCATGGTTTTTGCTAGAAGATGACGCAAAAACCATGCCAATCCTTCGCTACGCTCAGGAACAGGCGTTAAGGGTTAAGCCAATGTTAGAATGACCTATGTATCGTAAGATCATTACATAAGCTTGTTCTAAGAATTATGTAAGATCCTAAATAAGAAATAAGAAAAATAATAATTATTATCGCCTGTTAAAAAAGAGGAAACAAAGAGCTGCTCCAAGAGCGCGTTAGTGTCGATAGAATAAGGCGGTAAAGAGATTCGCTTTTTCGCAGATTTGCGATGATGTATCAAGAAGCATATGTTGAATGTAACAAGTAGTAGAAAAGCGGAATGAGATATTGAAACCTGAAGAGCTGCGAAAAAGAGAATCCAAGAGCCGCCAAAGGCAATGAGATTAAGCGCGCGAAGAGGAGCAGCATAGGAGTTTCCTCTTTTTGCTGCGTTTGTTAGGGATTCCTGGTTGGTCACTATTATATGTTAGATGGCATAAGCGAAGTGGCTTGCATCCATACATAAGAGGGCAATTCTAACAAATGCTTCAACCTGACTCGCGTTAGAGAAAGGATAAATAGCTGCAATGTTAACCTGATAATGCCCTGGTGGCGCAGTAGCGCACGACGGCTCGCAGGTTAAGCCAATGTTCGATGGACGCCTTCGGCGCCCAAATAGTATATACAATGTATACTTGACAAATAGATATACAATGTGTATACTATTGTTGTGGAGGTTCTTATGAAAACAGTTGTTCAAAAATGGGGCAATAGTCTCGGTATACGTATTCCTTCGCTGTATGTGAAAGAATTTGATCTTAAGGGCGGAAGCTCAGTAGAAATAATGGAGGATAATGGAAAACTTGTTATTCTTCCAAAGAAAACGACGCTTGAATCACTCCTTTCTCAAGTAAAAGAAGAAAACCTGCATGCCTATGTAGATACTGGATCTTCAATAGGAAAAGAAGAATGGTAAGTAAAAGCTATATTCCTGAGAGAGGAGACATTGTTTGGCTGGACTTTAACCCACAATTGGGCCATGAACAAAGGGGAAGAAGACCAGCACTCACATTATCATTTAAAGCATATAATGAGAAAATTGGATTAGCATTATTTTGCCCAATTACAAGTAAGGTAAAGGGATATCCATTTGAAGTTGAACTAGAGTTAAAAAAGATAAAAGGTTCTGTATTAAGTGATCAAATAAAGAGTTTAGATTGGAGAGAAAGAAATATAGAATTTATAGAAAAAATTGGAGATAAAAAGATGGAAGAAGTAATAGAAAAAATAGACGTAATAATAAGATAAGAAGCATCGAACAACCGCTTCAACCTTATAAATCCTTTGTCACGGTTTGTGCAGTCGCTTCGCTCCTTCATGCACAAACCGCGCCAAGCCTTCGCAGTAGCTCAGGCGCGGATTTAAAGGTTAAGCCAATGTTAGGTTTATTTATTAATCCGGATAAAATATTATGTGCATTTGTTAAGTAGTAACGTTCTCCATGAGGAATAAAAGATCTTAGGCTCTTAAAAGAAGGAAAATATATGCAAACCATAATCGATGGAATTCTATCAAGACATAGTGTCCGTAAGTTCACTGGAGAATCAATAAATGAAGATGATCTGAACATAATTCTTAAATCAGCTATGGCTGCTCCTTCTGCAATGAACATTCAGCCTTGGTCATTCATTGTTGTTACTGATAAAGTGATCTTAAATAATCTTTGTAAAGCATTACCATATGCTAAAATGCTTGATATGGCTGGTGCTGCGATTATTGTTTGTGGAGATTCTAAAGAAGATAATTGGGTAGTAGATTGTGCCGCTGCAACAGAAAACATATTGCTTACAGCACATGCATTAGGATATGGAGCCGTATGGACGGCGGTATATAAATATGAATCAAGGATTGAACCTGTAAGAAGTGAATGTAAAATACCTAAGGATATAATTCCATTAAATGTAATTCCAATAGGAATACCTTTAGAGAAGAATTCGAAACCTATAGATAAATATAAAGAAAACAAGATACATAAGAATGTTTGGTGAAAAGAGAAAATATATAGAGTAAAGATATTAATAATACAGAAATAAGTATAAAGTAAGAAAAACCTAACAACTGCTTCAACCTGACTCGCGTTTGAGAAAGTAGATTACTACAGTATGAAAATGATAATGCTTTGGTTACGCAGTAGCGTACGACGGCTCGCAGGTTAAGCAAATGTTAGAATGACGCCTTCGGCGCATAGGAAAAGATATAATAAGATCTAATATTCATTTTAGGAGGATTTCAATGAAATGTTTTTGCTGTAATAGTGAAGCAAAGTATTCAATACTCTTAGCTGATGGTTCCTATGAGGAAAATGGTTGTAGGATTGAAAGAATGTATTTACCAAATCAAATGGTAAGAAAAACAGAAAAAGAACACAAACTAATAAAAGAGACATGGTTTTGTCACGAATGCGTGCGAAAATTGAGGATAATCTAAGAGCAACAATATTGTATTTACAAGCAGAAAATAGGGTTATTATATTTAATAAAGAATGAAGTCATCGTTATAAAATTTGTTAAATATTATTAGGAGAGACGAATGAGTGAATTATATGCATTACAAGGTACGTATGATTCTGGAAAAACAGAAAAACTTAAAAATATTTATCAAATATTAATAGAAAAATATCCATCTATAATAGTAAGTATGAAAAAAGGAAATGTGGATTTAAAAATTGTATTAAAAAATGTAAATGGAATGACAATAGGAATAGAGACGCAAGGAGATCCTAATTCTAGGCTTGAACATAGTCTAAATTATTTTAAAAATCTAAAATGCGATATTATATTTTGTGCTTGTCGTACTAGAGGAATGACAGTAGATTGGATTAATTCTATATCAAATATATATAATGTTCATTTTATATCACAAACAGTCGATAGAAAAAACTATAAAATAAGTAATCAAAAAATGGCAAATACAATTATAGCTTTAGCAGGTTTATAAATGTATTACAGGATAAAGAAGAGAATAATTCTAACAATGCTTCAACCCTATAACGCCTTTTGTCATGGTTTTTGCTAGAAGATGACGCAAAAACCACGCCAATCCTTCGCTACGCTCAGGAACAGGCGTTAAGGGTTAAGCCAATGTTAGAATAGCGCTCCCGCGCAGGAAGAATTAAAAAATGAATGTAAAGCTTGATGAGCATTCAAAAATACTTGTTGTAGGTACTAGTGGTTCTGGGAAAAGTACATTAGCTAGAAATATTAGTGCTATTCTAAAAATTAAGGATATAGAACTTGATGCATTACATTGGAAAGAGAACTGGCAAGAATCAAGTAATGATGATTTCAGAGATAAAATAGTACAATCAATAAAAGGTACAAGCGGCTATGTAATTCATGGAAATTACAATAAAGTTAAAGATCTGACGTGGGGGAATGCTGATACGGTTATATGGCTTGATTATTCTCGTTTTATTGTAATGTGGAGAGTAATAAAAAGAACATTTATTAGAATACTGATACAAGAAGAGTTATGGGCAGGAAATAAGAGACAATAAAGAAATCATTCTTTGATAAAGATTCCATAATACTGTGGGCATGGAATACATATAGTAAAAGGAAAGCTCAATATAAGGAAATGGTTAAAGAGAATCCATATAAGATAAAAACTTATATCGTGTTAAAGAGTCCAAGCGAAGCAAAAATATTTATAGAAGAATTAAAGAAAGGAAGAATTCTAACACCTGCTTCGACCCTATAACGCTATTGTCACGCTTCTTGCGAATTGCTGTAAAGTAGGAGCGACAACGTAAAGTGGAGCAAGAATCGCGCCAATATACGCGTTAAGGGTCAAGCCAATGTTAGGTCAACAATAAAGAATTAGGAAATTGAATGATATATGTAAAACGAAAAATTATTTTTATTATACATTTAATATTAATATATTCTGCAATATTTATATCTTGTACAACTAATAAAGCTATAAATATTGAAGATGATATCGATGATTTTTATCAATATCCTAGTTTAGGATTAAAAAGCTTTAATAAAGCGGTATTGAATGAAACTAATAAAATAGAAATTAGAAGTAAAATAGGTGACTATAATACAAATGACGAATTATTACAAAAAATTTGTTTATATTTAAAAAATGAATATAAAAGCGCAGAAATAGTTGATGGTGCTAATATGAGATATTCAGATGAAATTATAAGAACTAAAACCATAAGGCACTGTGCAGAATATGGTGTTATATGGTTAAGTATCCTTAGGCTTTACCAAATTCCATGTATTTATATTCAAGCTATGAAATTGAAGATGCTGAAGAAAAAGATGGAAAGAGTTGGGGAGGCCATGTTTTTATATGTGCATATATTGATAAGCAATTTATATTAATTGATTCAACACGTGAAAGAAAATATATTATTAAAAATTATTATTCAAAAATAATACCTATTGTAATACCGGGATTTGCCAAAAAAGGTTTTGTAGAAATGTTTAGATGCTTTGACCCAGGAAGTATTATATTTAGACAATCAGACTATCATAACTACATTGTTAATACGAGAGATTTATATAAACGAAGTATGGAACCAAAAGAATACATTGGAGGGATTAAGCTAATCAAGAATGATAGTGTATTAGATTTTAAATATAAATGGTAATAAAAATTGTGACCTAACAAATGCTTCAACCTTATAAAGCCTTTTGTCATGGTTTTTGCAGAACAACAATGCAAAAACCACGCCAATCCCTCGCATCGTTGCTACGCAACGCCGCTCAGGCCAGGCTTTAAAGGTTAAGCCAATGTTAGATTCACTATGAAATGGAGAAAAAATTTACACTTATTTGTAATGAGAAAATGCTGCGAGAAAAATGTTTCTTTGTCTATTATATAAAATTTATAATTTATTCTTGAAAATTTGCGATTCAAGAGCAATTTTGATTGTATCTTGTATTTGCTATGAATGTGAAAATGATTCGATGGAAAATTATGTATGATTCTTTCTTTTTAGATATATTATCGATTCAACCGACACAATTATACATCAGTGCATTGAAGTATCAAATTGTAAATGAAAAATTATCTAGAGAAAAGTTTTCTCATGAACTCTATAATGCAATTCCGATAAAGCAGTTTGATGATAAAGTAATATTTATAGATGGGCATACAAGAGCAGCATGGCTCATAAATCATGGAATCTATACAATCAAGGTATATTGGGAAAAAGAAGAATATAATTGGGATCTATATAGAAGATGTATTAATTGGTGTAAGAAGAAAACATTAATTCAATCGATGATCTTAAGGGAAGAATAGTAAGTTCAGAAGAATATAAAGAATTATGGAATAAGAGATGCAAAATAGCATTACTAAAAATTCGAAGATCAAGAAAAATAGAACAGAAAAATATAGGAACCTAACAACTGCTTCAACCCTATAACGCCTTTTGTCATGGTTTTTGCGAGAAGATGACGCAAAAACCACGCCAATCCTGAGCTATCGCTCAGGCTAGGCGTTAAGGGTTAAGCCAATGTTAGGTTGACGCTTCGCGCCATTAGGAATTTTAAAAGAGGCAATTATAAATGAGTTATTCTGTTATATCACCTCTGGGTGAAATTATATTGATCTCTTCGCAAAAAAGCACTAAAACCAAACAAGCACATCTTCATTTGAGAAATGGAGTATGTTTTAGATGTTCTTTAATTGAAGAAGCATATAGATTACTTTTAGATGGAATAGAAAACTTGAAGTATGAAGAAACAAAATTAATGGAAGTAAATATATACATAAATTCTATATATATTAATATTCGTGGAATAATTGATAATTTGTCTTGGTATTTAAAATATGAGCTAAATATTAGTACAAAGTCTGAAAACCAAATTGACCTTAAGGGTAAAATATTTAGGAAAGAACTTGTAGAAAAAGGATTTAATATTGATAGAATTCAGAGATTTGATGACTGGTTTTCTGAAATAAAAAAGAAAAGGGATCCAATTGCACATCGATTGCCCTTATATATCCCATATAGGATAATAACTGATAAAAAAGATGCAGAAAATGCACAAAAATTATATAAAGAAGCAGATAATAAATTATGTAATGCGGATAAGACATGGACAAGTTCTCTTTTTGATGCTAGGAATATTGGAGAATTTAAGCCAACAATTTTAAAAACAGATACTGAAACAGGAGAAATAACAATATATCCAATAGAAAAAAATATTGAAAGCGATTTAGAAAATATTAAAGATCTTGTTAAAGAAATTCTACAATAACCTAACACATGCTTCAACCTTATAAATCCTTTGGCATGGTTTGTGCGAGGACGGAAGAGCACAAACCACGCCAAGCTTTCGCTGCGCTCAAGCGCGGATTTAAAGGTTAAGCCAATGTTAGGTTGACGCCTTCGGCGCAAAAAGATACATGCCAAACTATTTATTGGTAATGTTAGCTTGATGTTTCATGATGGAATAATCAAATAAGTAAATGATGCTGAGTTGGAGTGTCTATGGCAACAGATCTTGAATTCATACAGTATGTATGTGAACAGATTAGTGAAACTGGTAGAATTCGTTATAGAAAAATGTTTGGTGAATATATGGCATATGTAAATGATAAGCCAATATTATTAGTCTGTAATAACAGTGTATATATAAAGCAACACGCATGTCTCGTTGAGTTGATGAAAGAATCAGAAAAAGGAATTCCCTATACTGGAGCCAAAGAACATTACATATTAGATATTGATAATAAAGAACTATGTACAGAAGTGATTAAGCTTGTAGAACCACTAGTAAGTATACCTAAGTCGAAAAATAGTAGTAGGAACCAATAAATGGAATTTATACCTATACCATATTTTGGAATGATCATGTGCTTCTTTGTAGCACCAACATTAACCTTTGGTTTTATTTCATATATGAAAAAGATTAAAGCTGATGTAGAAAAGAAAAAGTATCAAAAAGAAATATTAGAGTTAGAGATACGAAAAGATGAGATACATCTGAAGATGATTGAAGAAGAGAATAAAAAGTATGACAAAATGATTGGATCAGATATTAGAAAAGAAGAAAAGTAGAAACCTAACAAATGCTTCAACCCTATAATGCCTTTTGTCATGGTTTGTGCAGAACAACAATGCACAAACCACGCCAATCCTTCGCTTCGCTCAGGAGCAGGCGTTAAGGGTTAAGCCAATGTTAGGTTGACGCTTCGCGCCAATAAAAGAGGTGATACCATGATCAAACTTAAGCAATTCCAAAATAGGTTTGAAGCGGAATTCTTCGCTACCATCTTAGATAAAGAAAATATTCCCTACATAATCCAGTCAGATGATAGCGGAGGACAAAGACCAGCATCATATAGTATAGCTGCAACAATACTCGTTAGCGAAAAAGATTATGAACTGGCTAAATCCTTTCTTTTAGAACAATGAAAACTAAAGATATTGCTCCTTGTGGGATTAATTGTAGTCTCTGTTTAGCGTATCAAAGGGATAAGAATCATTGTAATGGATGCAATGGATCAGATGATCATAAAGCATACCATTGTGTTGAATGTAGAATAAGGAATTGTGAAGAGAAAAAGGGAAATAAAGAACGGTTATGTAGTAAATGTAAGAAGTATCCATGTAGAAGAATAAAGGATTTAGAAAAGAGATATACAAATAGATATAATGTGAGCATCTTATAAGAACTTTGAGGATATAAAGATATTAGGAATAAGAGAATTTATACAGAACGAAAAAGTAAAATGGCAATGTGATAAATGTGGCAAATATTTTTGCATGCATAGAGATATGTGTCTATTCTGTGGAAATCAAAATCTAATATATATAGAGAAAAGAAATAACCTAACAAAAGCTTCAACCTGACTCGCGTTTGAAAAGCGTAAATAGCTACAATGTTAACCTGATAATGCCCTGGTAGCGCAGGAGCGCACGACGGCTCGCAGGTTAAGCCAATGTTAGGATGACGCGCTAAACGCGCGCAGGTGCTCTTCGTAATAAGTAGGTGATAATAATAGTTTATAGCAAAAGTATTAAGTTAAATGCATCGTTGAAATATTTATCGCCTGCTAATTGTGCTTTTACGGCAAATTGATAAATTGAGCATATGAGAGATAATAATATTATGAAAACAACATTACATACCATTAACGATGAAAGAATACTTGAGCTTGAAGACAATGGCTATATTTTAAAGGATGCGCAGGATCTATTAGATATTATAGGAGCATACTCTGTACGAACTATCATACTAAGAAAGAAAATATCATACCAGATTTCTTTGATCTAAAGACAAAAGTAGCAGGCGAAATATTACAGAAGACAAGTAACTATGGATTAAAGATTGGCATTATAGGAGATTTTACATCTATTAAGAGTGAAAGCTTAAGAGAATTTATATATGAGAGTAATAAGACTAAGCAGGTAATATTTAAAGAAAGTAAAGAAGAGATATTAAAGATATTTGGAAAGAATGATAATGAAGAATAGGGTAAAGATCTTAAAAAAATTATCCTAACAAGTGCCTCAACTTATAACGCTCTTTGTCATGGTTTGTGCAGCACAACAATGCACAAACCACGCCAATCCCTCGCTTCGCTCGGGAGCGAGCGTTAAAGGTTAAGCCAATGTTAGGTTGACGCCTTCGGCGCAAAAAGATACATACTAAATAAGTTAGTGTTAATGTTATATTGAAGCTTAGCGTAGAAAAGCCGAATAGCTGAAAAGCGGATTTGTTCTGTTGGAGAAAATATGGATGATACAATAATAAAAACGAGCAGATTAATACTGCGCTACCAAAGAAAATCAGACATAAAGTTCTTGGTGAACTTGTGGATGGATGAAGAAATGACGAAGTACACTGGAGGGCCAAGAGATAAGCTAAATTTAATTGAAGAGTTTAGAAAGATAGCAGAAGATCCAAAGAAAGAAGAATATGATCTTTGGCCAATAGAGCTTAAAAACACCCATGAACTGATAGGACACGCAGGATTTATTCCAAAAGAGATAAAGGGAAAAGAATATATAGAGCTAAATTATTACATAGATAAAACAAAATGGAAAAAGGGATATGCAAAAGAGATATCAAAGGCATTAGTTGATTATGCCTTTAAGGAAAAGAAATTAGATAAGGTTATAGCGATTATAAATCCTGAGAATGAAGCATCAAAAGAAGTGGCAAAATCTATAGGAATGAAGTATTGGATGAATGAAGAAAGATCAGGGAAGATAAAGAGTATTTACATAAAAAGAAAAGAAGAAACCTAACACCTGCTTCGACCCTATAACGCCCTTTGTCATGGTTTGTGCAGAACAACAATGCACAAACCACGCCAAACCTTCGCTTCGCTCAGGTGCAGGCGTTAAGGGTCAAGCCAATGTTAGGTTGACGCTATAGCGCAGATACTAGAAGAACCATATGATTCCTGATTTTAAAAGAATTAATCTTGAAATTGATAGAACACATAAGAATGTCCTCGAGTTCATTACAATATGTAAATCTGAAAATTTATATGATAGCTCATATGAAGATTGGAACTATAAAGATGTTATTACACATTTGACACGATGGATATCATTCTCTGCCAACAAGCTTGAAAGTATTAAAAATCAAATCCCTTTTAAAGATGTAGATGACTTTCGAAAAGCAAATAGAGAATGGTATGCGGTTGATAATGATAAAGAACTCAAGATAGTAGAGTCAGGATTTGAAAATGCAATTGAGAAGTATAAAGCAGTAATAGCAACCTATAGTAAAGAAGATCTTATTAAGAATGATCTACCATTAGGTTTTAAAATGGATCTTTGGCGATATATGATAATGGATGGATCAACACACCCAAATGGGCATTTACTCTATCATTACTTGAAACGAAGGAAATACTTGAACTTTATAAAAGTTTTAAGAAGAGACGGAAGATATATTTTCTTTGTTTTCTAAGGGGAATAATAAAGTATATAGTTTTGTAGAGTATGAAGATAAAGGATGGAATGGTTAAAGAGAGAATAAAAGAATTAAGTAAAGCATATAAAGATAAAGATATACTTAAGAAAGTAATAGAAGCTAATCAGTAAAATAGGGCAGACACCTAACACATGCTTCAACCCTATAACGCCCTTTGTCATGGTTTTTGCGAGAAGATAACGCAAAAACCACGCCAATCCTTCGCTTCGCTCAGGAACAGGCGTTAAGGGTTAAGCCAATGTTAGATTGACGCTTCGCGCAGAAGAAATTTAACATAATATATAGAGGTAGTGAATGAAAACATTATCAATTGGTGTTTCTATCAAGCACTCTGAGGTTACAAATAGTTATTTTTCTTCTTCATTTTCATTTCTTGATTATGATCTTGTGCTACTTGATTTCACAAATATTCTAGATGAGTACAATTCAGATTATTCCTATTCAACTTATATGGGATATAAATGTTTGTCTGATGACGATTCAGTAAAAATTAGTAATGATATAGAACGAAGAAAGATAGAGATAAAAGATATGCTACAAAAATGGGAAGAACTTAATCGTTTTTTCTTCTATGCCAATTTATTGCTATTATGCAACCGGGAAAAAAGAACATTCTGGTACTGGAAGAAACCAAAAAACTACTCGAATAGTAAGCAAGCTAGATATAATTAAAGCGCTAAATATACAAATGAATACTATTCCGGCAACAGGAACAAATATTGAATATGAGAATGACAAGATATTTATGCCATTCTTTAAAAAGCTAAAAGAAATATTTTATTACTCAGCTTACTATGAAAGTAGTACTGGTACTTGTATTGCAAAAATTAAAGGAACCAATAAAACGGTTTCTGAGTAATACTAAACATAATAATGGTTACATTATATGCTTGCCTTCGATGTATAAAGAAAGAAACTATAAATTAAAAAGTGATTATACAAAGAACAGTATACTATTTATCAATGCTATATTCGAGTTAATGAAAGAGCTTAATTATTCTGAAGGAGATTATTCATTACCTGATTGGGCGATAGGGTATATTTTGCCAAGCGAGAAAGAAATAAGAGAAAAAATAGAAAAGGGACAAATTAAGCTAGACTTATTATTAAGTAAACAAAGTAAACTAAAAAGACAAAAAGAAGAAATTGAATTAAGAAAAAATTTGATTTGTGGGTCAGGGAAAGCATTAGAGAATCAGTGTGTTAAAATCCTTGAAAAAATTGGATTTGAAATATGTGAAAGTGAAAATGTGAATCGAGAAGATCTTATAATAAAATGGAAGCAGATAGTATATATTATCGAAATAAAGGGGCTAACAAGTAGTGCAGCAGAAAAAAATGCTGCTCAACTAGAAAAATGGGTAAGTGAGTATCAGATAAAGCATGATATAAAAACCAAAGCCAATTTTGTTAGTAAATGCTTTTAGGAATGATCCGCTAGAAAATAGAAAAGATCCATCTTTTCCTGACCAGATGATAAAATATTGTGTTAGCAGAGAGCATTGTCTTTTAACAACAACACAATTGCTTTGTAGTTATATAGATATAGTAGTAAATAAAAATGGATCAATTGATATGCTAGCAAAAAAAATGAATTTATGTCGTGGAATATTAGAAGACTATCAAAAATTTGAAGACTATATAACAATTGAAAAGAAAAGTGAAATAAAAGAAACCTGAATTCAAGGTCGAAGTGCAACGGAGAGGCGACGTTGTAGAATAACTCGAAAGGGGTTTTATAACCATGCCTCTTACGGGGTCTCGTATTGAGTTTATAGGCAATACTGTCACATTCAGTCTGGGTAACACGTTTCATACAGGATCCTTTAGGAAGATATTGGCGAATGAGGCCATTCGTGTTTTCATTGGTTCCTCGTTCCCATGAATGGTAAGGATTAGCGAAGTAGCAGGTAACAGGGAAGAGATATTCGAGATCTTTATAAGCATGGAACTCGGTACCATTATCAAAAGTGATTGAAACGAATTTCTTTCCGTGTTCACGAATTGCGGCAACACAAGCAGCATTAACTTGGAGCGTCGTTCTCGCTTTAACCTTTTTGATAATAAGGAAGCCGGTTTTACGCTCAACTAAGGTAACAATACAATGGTGGCGATCCTTACCCATAACAGTATCGCCTTCCCAGTGGCCCAAGGAAGCTCGAGAATCAATTTCGAAAGGGCGATCGGCGATCATACGCTTTCCAGGTAAGACACCGCGGGAATCATGCGAGTTGTAGCGTTTACGCCGGCGCTTAGGGACGATACGAAGATGCTTAAAGAGCGTTCCTCCTTTCTTTTTATCATAGAGCAGGTATAAGTATATGGTTTCATGACTTATAGAAAAGCCAAAGCACTCTTTGATGATATTTGAAGCTTGTTCCGGGCTGTAGTCAGCTTTGATAAGGAGCAGAACAATACGCCATTGATCAGGAGAGAATTGAGAACCTCGTCGATTACGTTTTCGTCGAGCCGTAGCGTAACTGTGAGCGATTTCAGGAGAATAGGTATTGAGCTTAGGTCTTCTGTTTCGGTGTAATTCACGGCATATAGTAGATTTATCTCTACCAAGCTCTTTAGCAATAGTACTAAGAGAGCAGTGGGTTCGCAAAAGGGCGTGAATAGTGTATCGTTCTTGCTGGGAGAGTTGCTGATAGCTCAACGGTGGATTCCTTTTCTTGGCAGAATGAGGGTGCACTTAGTATCGTGACTCTCCCTCTTTTCGCCTACACCGTTGCACTTACTATTTGAACCCAAGAAACCTAACAACTGCTTCAACCTTATAAATCCTTTGTCATGGTTTGTGCAGAAATCCCAAGTACAAACCACGCCAAGCCTTCGCTTCGCTCAGGCGCGGATTTAAAGGTTAAGCCAATGTTAGGATGACGCCTTCGGCGCAAATCAACGAGAATCTATGAAAACAAATCAATTACAGCTAAAAGAATACTTGATCTCACAATACGAGATTAAGTTCAGTGGTTGGGATTTCTCCTATCTCGATGGAAAAATGGAAGAATCACCATTACCATGGAATTATAGAAATATAATCACCGAGTATATGAAGACTTCATCATGTATGCTTGATATGGGAACTGGCGGTGGAGAATTCTTGGATTCATTAGAAGAATTACCAAAACTTGTATATGCTACCGAAGGTTATGCACCTAATATTCCTATTGCACAAAATAGATTAAAGCATAAAAATATTGAAGTTAAAGTCATAGACGAGACCAACATTCTTCCTTTTGATAATGTATCCTTTGACGTAGTTATAAACCGCCACGAGGAGTATATTGTCGATGAGGTAAAAAGGGTTTTAAAAGAAAACGGATACTTCGTAACGCAACAAGTAGGCGGTATGAATAATATTGATATCAATTCAACATTAGGTGCAATTCCGCCACATTATTATAATTGGTGTTTGCTAAAGACAATTGAAGATTTAACAAATGCTGGATTTAAAATTGTAATCAGTGATGAAACGATAGGATATTCAAGGTTCTATGACATTGGAAGTATCGTTTACTATTTAAAGTGTATACCTTGGCAGATTGATGATTTTTGTGTTGAAAAGTACTTTGATAGATTATATTTGCTTGATGAGTATATAAAAGAACATAAATATAAAGATTTCATTAATCATAGATTTTATGTTGTTGCACAGAGAATACGTTAGGATACTACGGTAAAAAGTATATCCTAACAAATGCTTCAACCCTATAACGCCTTTTGTCATGGTTTTTGCTTGAAGATTACGCAAAAACCACGCCAATCCTTCGCTTCGCTCAGGAGCAGGCGTTAAGGGTTAAGCCAATGTTGGGTGGACAAAAAATCTATAAAAGCGAGAAATAAACATTTATGGCAAGTATTGAAAAGTTGCATATCCCATATGGAGCTAATTCTGAAGGAGAATTAGTATCACCTTCTGATGCAGAAAAAAATAAAGAATACTTTTGTCCAACTTGTAAAGAGAAACTTATATTAAGAAAAGGTGATATCAAAATACCACATTACTCGCATAATAATAATACTAACTGTTCAAATGAGACAATATTACATAAAATTGCTAAAGGGTTAATTATTCAAGCAATAAAAGAATTTAAAAAAGAGAAGGGAAGTCAACCAGAAATAAAAAGAAATTGCTTAATATGTGATTCAGAGCTTATGCAAAAGTTACCAGAAAAAGTAACACATGCAGTAGAAGAGATAAGATTGAAATCTGGCTTTATTGTTGATATTGGTTTATATAATGAAGATACTTTAGAAGCTGCTATTGAAATATATGTAACACATAGAGTAGATCAAGAAAAAATGGGTTGCATTGAAATTCCGTGGATTGAGCTAAACGCAAAAGATCTTATTAGTGACAAGATTACTTGGATACCAATTTATGATAACTTTAAAAGTTTTGTATGTAAAGAATGCAGAAATAGATTAAATAAATATAATGTAAAAATTATGGAACTATCTGATCGCTATAAATTAAATATAAATACTGAAAAATATCATTGTGGAATAGTAAACTGTTGGAAGTGTGGAAATGAAATTCCGGTATTTGATATTGGTATTGAGAATGAAGATTATTATCCAAAAACTGTAATGAGAAAATTCTCTAATACTAAACGTGAAGAGTATCTAGCTAATACTTGCCCTATTTGTAAAAGTCTTCAAGGTGAATTCTTTTTATATAGTGAACCAGATGGACCTTTTTTTGCATTAGATTATATAAATAAAAAGAATTCTAACTTATCTGATGATATGTTAATAAATCTAGCTATTGCTAATAAATATTATGATGAAAAAAGTTATGAAGACTAGTAATTCATATGCCACCCAACACATGCTTCAACCTTATAAATCCTTTGTCATGGTTTGTGCAGAAATCCCATGCACAAACCACGCCAAGCCTTCGCAGTAGCTCAGGCGCGGATTTAAAGGTTAAGCCAATGTTATGCGGACTCGCGCATTCGCGCGAGCTAAGTTATTATAATAGAAGTATATAAAAAAGTATAATGTTGTCCTTGACATTACACAATATAATGTGTAAGCTATAAACATAAGGAGGACATTATGGCTACAAACCTCGCTATAGATGATAGATTGCTCACCAAAGCACTTGAAATTGGCGGTTATAAATCAAAAAAGGACACTGTTAATGCTGCACTTGATGAATTTATCAAAAGAAGAAAAGCAAAAGAGCTAATAGATATTTTTGGTACAATAGAATATGACGCTTCTTATGATTACAAGAAAATGAGATCAAGATGAAACGAGTATTAGTAGATACTTCGGTATGGTCTCTTGCACTAAGAAAAAAGGAAAGAACTGAGGAAGAACAAAAGATAGTAAGTCATCTATCAAAATTGATAAGTAACCTTACTGTTGTTCTTATAGGTCCAATACGACAAGAAATTTTATCAGGAATCTCAACGAAAGAACGATTTGAAGTACTTAAAGAAAAGATATCAATATTCGATGATCATACAATACATACCCATGATTATGAACTTGCTGCAGAATACTTTAATGAATGTAGAAAACATGGGATACAAGGATCTCATATAGATTACCTAATATGCTCAGTTGCCACAAATAATGATATGTCAATATTTACATTGGATAATGATTTTCAGCTCTATAAAAAGCATATAAGAATTAAGCTAGAAAAATACGCATAACAAAAGCTTCAACCCTATAACGCCTTTTGTCGTGGTTTTTGCGAGAAGATGACGCAAAAACCACGCCAATCCTTCGCTTCGCTCAGGAACAGGCGTTAAGGGTTAAGCCAATGTTAGAAGGACGCCTTCGGCGCCAGAAAAAAATAAATTCTTTCGAGGCAACCATGCACTTTAAAAAGATGATAGGAGAGAAATGTTATCTTTCTCCTATAGACCTAGAAGATACTAATCTCTATGCAGAATGGCTCAACTCAGAAGAAGTGTTTCAGTATCTCTTAGTAGGCACAAACATAGTATCTTATGAATCCGAAAAAGAAATATTACTTAGGCTATCAAAAGAACATGTATATGGAATCATTGAGAATGAGAATAATACGCTGATAGGTAATGTAGGGCTTGTAAGTGTGAATCATATTCATAAGACAGCAGAAGTGGGAATATTCATAGGTAGAAAAGAATACTGGGGAAAAGGGTATGGAACTGAAGCCTTGAAGCTGCTTATAGACTATTCATTCAGAGTATTAGGAATTGAAAACATAATGTTAAAAGTATTTGATTATAATGTGCGAGCTAAAAAATGTTATGAGAAAGTAGGATTTAAGAAGATAGGTGAAAGACGAAAGGCTCATTACTATAATAATGAAAGGCATAATGATATCTATATGGATATAATAAAAGAAGATTTTTATAAAGAAGACAAGAAAAGAAGCTTCTAACAAAAGCTTCAACCCTATAACGCCTTTTGTCATGGTTTTTGCTAGAAGATGACGCAAAAACCACGCCAATCCTTCGCTTCGCTCAGGAACAGGCGTTAAGAGTTAAGCCAATGTTAGCTGGACGCTTCGCGCAAAGTATTAGAATATTTAGCTTTTCCTAAGGATTAATAGATGTTGGTGATAAAAAGCATTAAAGCAGGAACTACCTGTTGTACTTTTACAACTGTACCAAAAAATTTCTTAGTAAACTTACTCAGTATAGATTCCGAACCAGCATTATTAAGTGAAATTGAAATATATAATAACGAGACTTCAACTTTATCGTATTTAAATGGATGCTATTTTTTAGAAACTACATCTGGTTTAGTAAATTCAGTTATAGATTTTTTTAGATTTATTCGATTATTAGAGCTAAAAAGAATGCACTATATCGAATTTATATTGCAGTCAATTACTGATTATCAAAAAGGCGTTATTTATAAAAGATCAAGGAATATTACAGCAATGGGTACTATTTATAAGTTTGATCAAAAAGAAAAAGAAGAATATATAAATTATTCTATATCAAATTTAGGAATACATGATGAAAAACTTGAAAAAGCACTAATATACTATAACCATGCTTTGTTTTTATTGGATGAAAATTGTAAAAGCATTGAAGAAAGTCAAAAGCAATTCTATATTTCAGAAGCTATTCTTAATTTTTGGAAATCTGTTACAATTATTATCGGTGAAGGTAAAAAGTGGAAAAGTGGATTATATAATATCGGAATTGTAGAACAGGAACTTATAGAACGAACTCAAAAAATATTTCATACTAGAAATAAAAAAGATGTAGCTCATAGTAGCTTTGAAACAATAAACTTAACAAATGAGGTTTCAAATATTGAAACTACTACAAGAATAATTATTGAAAAATATATCTGTTCGATAAAAAATAAAAACAGCTAATAAGTGCTTCAACCCTATAACGCCTTTTGTCATGGTTTTTGCGAGAAGATCACGCAAAAACCACGCCAATCCTTCGCTTCGCTCAGGAACAGGCGTTAAGGGTTAAGCTAATGTTAGGCTCATTAATATTACGAAAGGGACTTCAGCATGAGTATTACTGTCGTTGAATCTAAAGATGTGAACATAATCACCATGCTCAATAAAACTGTTCAGAATCTTCATCATGAGAAATATCCAGAATACTTTAAAGCATATAATTATGAGAACATAAGAAAAGCAATTGAAGAACTACTTGTTCAAGATAATTGGTATTCTTATGTAGCATATGATGATAAAAAGGCTGTTGGATATATCATATTTTATGTAAAAGAATTTAAAGAGAATCCTTTTCGGTATTCATATAAAGGAATCCATATAGATCAGTTAAGTGTGATTAAAGAGTATCAAAAAAGAGGTATAGGATCCTTATTAATGAAAAAAGCTGAAGACAAAGGAAAAGCAGATAAAGTAAGTCAACTAGAATTAACATATTGGGAGAAGAACACCGAAGCCAAAGATTTTTATAGGAAGAAGAAATTTGAAGAAGGAATGCATTTTGTTATTAAGCAAAAAATATAAAGAAGTAATTTATTATATGAAAGAAAATAAGAGCCTAACAAATGCTTCAACCCTATAACGCCTTTTGTCATGGTTTTTGCTCGAAGATGACGCAAAAACCACGCCAATCCTTCGCTTCGCTCAGGAGCAGGCGTTAAGGGTTATGCCAATGTTAGGTGGACGCTACGCGCAGTAATAGAGGAATAAAATGAGAATAGCAGTACTATCAGATATCCATGCAAATGTACTTGCCTTGGAAGCTGCCTATTCTGATATAAAAAAGCAAAAAACTGACATAACTGTTTTTCTCGGTGATCTCGTTATGACAGGACCGAGACCAAGTGAAGCATTCAATCTTCTTAAAGAAATTAATCCATTTATCTGGCTTCAAGGAAATACTGATAATTGGCTAGAAGAGATCAACAATGAATTTGTACCAAAAAATGATAATGAGATCTTTTGTAAAGTATTACGAGATTATTCTTTTCAGTATTTGAATACTATCAACATAGAAGAAATAATTAGTAAGCCGATCAAGCAAGAATTTGTTTATGGGGACACACTAATTACATTTTGCCATGGTTCTCCAACATTATTTTCTCAAGCTATTCTGATGAATACTGATAAAGAAAAAATGGATACTATAATATCTAGTACCAATGCAAGTATTATTTGTTGTGGCCATACTCATATAAAAACGAACATAAGGTATAAAAGCATATCAATAATTAATTTTGGATCAATAAGCATACCTGGCAATGATTATAGTAAAATGGCAAGATATGGTATTATAGAAATAGATGATAATGATTATGTTAGCTTTGAATTTAAAGAAGTATGGTTTGATATAGATATGTTATTTAGAGATATGAAAGAAAGAAAATTCCCAGGGTTGGATAGACTTAAAGAGAAATATTCATATTAATAGCCATTCACCTAACAAATGCTTCAACCCTATAACGCTATTTGTCATGGTTTTTGCTAGAAGATGACGCAAAAACCACGCCAATCCTTCGCTTCGCTCAGGAACAGGCGTTAAGGGTTAAGCCAATGTTAGGTTGATTAACGGCAAAGGATGTAAGTTGTAGCTATGAATGTAATTATTACTGGTGCGAATCGTGGGATCGGTAAACAAACAACAATAGCGCTTTCTAAACTCGGTTATACGATCATTATGGCATGCAGAGATATTGATGCTGCAACTCTTGTTTGTAATGAGATAAAAGAAGCATCGGGGAATAGTAATATCTTCGTGATGAAGCTTGATTTAGCTAGTTCAAAATCGATTCAAGCCTTTGTAGATGATTATTTTAAAAAGTTCAAAGAGATACATATACTTATTAATAATGCAGGTGTCTCTAAAAACAGTCATGAAATAACAGAAGATGGATTTGAAATAAATGTTGGAACAAACTACTTCGGGACCTATCTGTTAACTAGTTTATTGCTACCCTTATTCCCAAAGAATGCAGATAATAGAATAATCATTGTTACATCGAATATATTTAAAATTGGTAATTTTGCTATTGATAAAATAAATAAGTACCATTGGTTCAAAGCGTATGCTGTATCCAAGTATATGTTACTTTTGTATTCTTTATGGCTATCAAAGCAACTACGTAATAGAGGGATAAAAGTAAACGCTGTTCATCCTGGAATTGTAAAGACATCAATTATGTATACCAATAAATGGTATGATGCAGTAATTAAGGTACTCCTAGCTCCATTTATTGTTACTGTTGAAGAAGGTGCTAAAGGGAATGTCTATCTTGCTACGGCAGAAAGAATTGGCACTGGGAAGTATTATGAGAAAAGCAAAATAGTAAATATTTCTAAAAGGTATGATACAGACCACAAGATAAGTGAGCTTATTGATTATAGTAAACAATATATGAAAAAAGTGACTTCAAAAAAGAAATAAAACAACCTAACAGATACTTCAACCTTATAACGATCTTTGTCATGGTTTGTGCAGAACAACAATGCACAAACCACGCCAATCCCTTGCTTCGCTCGGGAACGAGCATTAAAGGTTAAGCCAACGTTAGGCCGACGCCTTCGGCGCATCAATAGTGTGAATTCTAGCTCAATACTGTATTAATTCCTATTCATATAAAGATATCGAAAATTTAAGGAGTGCATTATGTCAACAGAAAAAGAAGCAACTATCAAGGTAGCATCTAAGAAGCTCAATTGGCCATTTCCTAGAAGTACGCTTGAATCAGCCTTAAGAATACCTATGGCGCTAAAAGAATATAATGGTGGTAACCCATGGGAGCCGGAAGAACTAAGAAAGGCTATAGGTGTTGGCTCTGGTGGGAATACCTATTTTTACCTTTTAGCTGCATCTAGGGAATATGGATTAACTACTGGTACAAATAAAAGTGAAAAAATAGAATTAACAGATTTAGGAAGAGAAATTGCATATGCTCCCGATCCGGATACAGAAAAAAACTTAAAAATTAAAGCATTCATTTATAACGAAATATTTAAAAAAGTACTTGAATATTATAAAGGTAGTAATTTACCTGAAATGAAATACCTCGGGAATACATTACATAAACAATTCGGTCTCGAATCCGGGACTCATGAAGAATTCTCAAAGACATTTCGAGAAAATTGTCAATATTTAGGATTAACATCAGGCTTATTGCCTCAAGCGGATGGAAGTGAAAAAAGCTTACTAACCCATAAAACAGCTCCAGATACAATCTTGCTTGCAGAACCCGAGGGGTCTTCAAAATTAACTGCATTTGTAATTTTACCATTTACGGAAAGAGATTCTAAACATTCACCTGGCTTTTTTGCAGAAGTACTTCGAAGCCTAATAACTCCAGCAGCCAAAGAAGCCGATTTTAAGGTTAAAACCGCTAATAGGCAGGGTAGCGATTTGATACAATCAACTATAATAAATGGACTAATAGAAGCAGATCTTGTTATTGCAGATCTTACAGAACATAATCCTAATGTTCTATTTGAACTCGGTATGAGAATGGCAGTAGATAAACCTGTTGTATTGATTAAAGCATTTAGCACGGGTCCTCTTTTTGATATTGATAATCTTCTTAGAGTTTTCGAGTATAATCCTAATCTTTGGCAAACTACGATAGAGAAAGATATGCCTGAATTGACAGAATTTATAAAAGGTGCTTGGGACAATAGAGATTCAGAAAATACATATTTGAAAATATTAAAAGGTAATAAAAAATAGGAATATATTCGAATAAAAAATACTGGCCTAACAACTGCTTCAACTTAATAAATCCTTTGGCATGGTTTGTGCAGAAATCCTATGCACAAACCATGCCAAGCCCTTCGGGCACGGATTTAAAGGTTAAGCCAATGTTAGGTAGACGCCTTCGGCGCCCTAGTGTATTGATAATATGTAAAGGAATTGGAGTTTATGATACTTAACGCTTTCATTGTGAATTCTTTTACAGACAAGTTTGCTTCGGGGAATCCAGCAGGTGTTGTCATCTACGAAAATGAATTATCAAGTACTATGATGCAGACTATTGCTTTTGATATAAATAAATCAGAAACAGCATTTATTAATAAAACTGATAAAGAAAATATGTATGGTATTCGATGGTTTTCTCCGTTAAAAGAAGTTCCTATTTGTGGGCATGCAACACTAGCAGCGTCTAAAGTTCTTTATGAGCTGCATCCATTTGATAAGATTACTTTCATCTATGCAAATGGTTCTATACTTGTAGAGCATGCTAAAGACAATATGTTCATTATGGACTTTCCGCTTGATACATATGAAAAAATAGAAATAGATCCTGTATATCAAGTCTTCTTTCCTTATGTATATATTAAAGAGTGTATATTGGGTACAAAGACAAAAAAAGTCATTCTAAGAATAGATGAAAAAACAGATATAATATCGATAAAGCCTGATTATTCATCTATGAGAAACTACGATGGGCTGTGCAAAAATGGCATTGGGATAACAAAACTATCAAATGTATATGATTTTGAATCACGTTACTTCAATCCGTGGTATGGAGTTGATGAAGATCCAGTCACAGGCTCTATGCATACAGTGTTAGCTCGATATTGGGGAGATATACTAAGAAAAGATACATTACGAGCATATCAAGCCTCACAGAGGCCAGGCGAGATAAAGCTGATTATAAAAAATGATACAGTTCAAATTATTGGAAATGCAAAAGTAGTTTTGAAAGGAACCATTGAAGTATAAAGTGTTTTTACCTAACAAATGCTTCAACCCTATAACGCCTTTTGTCATGGTTTTTGCAGAACAACAATGCAAAAACCACGCCAATCCTTCGCTTCGCTCAGGAGTAGGCGTTAAGGGTTAAGCCAATGTTAGAAGGACTTTAATATTATCTATGATTGACTGAGGATGCTATGGATAAGTTTCTTAAAGCCGATAAGGTATATTACCCAAAGGAATATGAAGAAGGATTAACGAATGCATGGGTAGTTCGTAAGGGTAAGGAAACAGAAAGAGATCAATATTGGATTTTGGTTAGGAGTGAAGATTTATTAGATCTACCAGAAGACCAAATACTTCCAGGGTATATATTTGAAATAAAAGAAAAATTTATTCTAAAAAACAATGATAAAAGAGTCAAATCATATAAGGAGTTTAGTAAATTTCTCGGAAAAGCGTTGGTATTTGACAAAGATTTAAACTATCAAAATGAGATAAACAAATACGTAGTCAAGTATAACAGTAGAATATTGGTTGTAATAAAAGTTATCGCTGATAATATCAAGCGAGTATTTAAGTATTTTGTATTTGTAATATTAGGTGGACTTATTAAGTTAATCTTTGGAGATTTGATTTCTTATTTTAAAAATATGCATGGAATTTATGTTTCAGGATATGAGTTAAAAAAAAGTGAGCTAGAACGATCTGTAACCAATTCGGTGGGAGGAAATCTTTCTAAAATCGATAGCAAGATAGAGGTAATCAATCATAAAGTTGATACTTATCGAAAAGAGAATGCTGAGATTAATAAGTCAATGATTGCTGTTATTATTTCGATAATTAGTTTACTTTTTTCATTAAAAAAATAGCCTTCTAACACATGCTTCAACCTTATAAATCCTTTGTCATGGTTCTTGCGGGAAGATTACGCAAGAACCACGCCAAGCCCTTCGGGCACGGATTTAAAGGTTAAACGAATGTTAGGTTGACGCCTTCGGCGCGCAAAGATACATGCTAAACTATAAAATGCAAATGTTAGATTGACGCTTCATGTTAATAAAAGAGGTGGTTACATGATCAAACTTAAGCAATTCCAAAATAGGTTTGAAGCAGAATTTTTCGCTACCATCCTGGATAAAGAGAGTATTCCCTACATCATTCAGTCAGATGATAGTGGAGGCCAAAGACCAGCATCATATAGCATAGCTGCAACGCTACTCGTTAGCGAAAAGGATTATGAGCTTGCTAAATCGTTTCTTTTAGAACAATGAAAACTAAAGATATTGCTCCTTGTGGACTTAATTGCAGTCTCTGTCTAGCATATCAAAGGGATAAGAATCATTGTAATGGATGTAATGGATCAGATGATCATAAGGCATACCATTGTATAGAATGTAGAATAAGGAATTGTGAAGAAAAAAAGGGAAATAAAAAGCTATTATGTAGTAAATGTAAGAAATATCCATGTAGAAGAATAAAGGATTTAGAAAAAAGATATACCAATAGATATAATGTGAGCATATATAAGAATTTTGAGGATATAAAGATATTAGGAATTAGGAAATTTATAAAGAACGAAAAAGTAAAATGGCAATGTGATAAATGTGGCAAATATTTTTGCATGCATCGAGAAAAATGTCTATTTTGTGGGAATCAAAGTCTAATATATATAGAGAAAAGAAATAACCTAACAACTGCTTCAACCCTATAACGCCTTTTGTCATGGTTTTTGCGAGAAGATCACGCAAAAACCACGCCAATCCCTCGCATCGTTGCTACGCAACGCCGCTCGGGCCAGGCTTTAAAGGTTAAGCCAATGTTAGATTTACAGAATGTATCGGAGACAGTTATGCATGATAGCGATATCGTAAAGAAGTTTTACAATAGACAGGTAGAACATGAATGGACTCGTGCAGAAAGGCATCCAGTAGAATTTGAGATAACAAAACGTTTGTTGTTAAGGCATCTACCAAAGACGCCAGCAAAAATATTGGATCTTGGGGGAGGCCCAGGACATTATTCATTTTGGTTAGCAAAATTAGGGTATTCTGTCACGCTATTTGATCTTTCAGAAGAGAATATTACGTTTGCACGAGAAAAAGATACACATAACGATGAGCATATAGATTCGTTTGTTGTTGGGAATGCTCTTGATCTTAATAATCTTAATGAAAATGAGTATGATGCAGTCCTCATCATGGGACCTCTTTATCACCTTACAGACAAAGCTGATAGAGAAAAAGTCATTGAAAATGCATTAAAAGTATTAAAACCTGATGGAATAATAAGTTCTACATTCATATCAGCATATGCACCTATCATTGATATATTAAAGAAATATCCAGATAAGGCTGTTGGAAATATTAGTACATTGTTAGGATACTTTAGTAATGGTACAAATATTGTGAGCGATGATGGCTTTACCGCAGCTTACTTCTCAAGGATAGAAGAAGTAGAAGAATTAATGAGCTCTTTTTCGATTAAGAAAATTGGTTGTTATGCTGTTGAGAGTATCCTTGGTCCTTATGAAGAGGTTTTAAAGAAGTATCCAAAGGAAGTGATTTCTGAGTGTATTACCTTAGCAATGGAGTTTGTAGAAGATCCTCATTGCATAGGTTGCGCAGAACATTTGTTATATGTTGCTCAAAATGGGAAGTGCTGAAATCTAACAAACGCTTCAACCTTATAACGCTCTTTGTCATGGTTTGTGCAGAACAACAATGCACAAACCACGCCAATACCTCGCTACGCTCGGGAACGAGCGTTAAAGGTCAAGCCAATGTTCGGTTTACGCCTTCGACGCGGAGGATAAAATTGAAATTAGTTCGATTTGATGAAATCAATGAGAATGAGTATTTAGAGTATATATTGGAATGGGAAAATGCAAATGAGACAATTATCCCGGGAGCAAGTGATAGAAAAGGGCGATCATTTAGTGAGATGATTGAAAAATGGAAATCTAATGAAAGTAGACGTATGTATCTTGAAGGGAAAGTACCTTCAACTTTGTACTATTTGACTGATGAAGATAGAATAATTATAGGAGCTTTGGATTTTAGGTATGAACTTAATGAGCAACTACTAGTTCATGGGGGCCATATAGGATATGGAGTACGCCCTTCAAAAAGAAGAGAAGGTAATTGTACATTAATGTTGAAAACATTTATAAAAATGATCAATGATAAAAACATTGAAAGAGTATTACTAACGTGTGATGAAAGCAATATTGGATCAATAAAGACAATAGAAAAGTGTAAAGGGAAACTAGAGAATACGATAGAAGATAAAGAAAAGAGAGTAAGAAGGTATTGGATAGAAATATAATAAGAAGAAACCGAACAACCGTTTCAACCTTATAAATCCTTTGGCACGTTTTGTGCAGAAATCCCATGCAAAAAACGCGCCAAGCCCTCGCTTCGCTCAGGCCCGGATTTAAAGGTTAAATGAATGTTGGGTTTATTAATTAGGTTGAAAATAGATAACGTGCATTGGAATTACTATTATGTGTCTAGTTAGGTTGGTGCTTTCGGCGTAGTAAAGAATCAACTGAAGTGAATAGGCAAATTACATAAAGTAATGCTTCAAAGGAATAAGGTACTCATATGAAAATACTTATTATCGGTGGAAACGGTCTATTGGGTACCCATGCTGTACGTGAAGCTATAAAACATGGGCATATAGTAACGATTCTATCGAGAGGTAATAACCATATTCCAAAAGAACTTGAAAATAGTGTTACAAACAATATAGGTAACGTTTATGATATGAACGATGATGCTGTAAAAAGCTTAATGCTAGGACAAGATGCGGTTGTATATTCTCTTGGTATCGATGATAGAGAGTTACATAAAAGACCAGCATATAAAGCTTTTCACTATGATCATGTTACTGTATGTATGAAGATAGTAAAAATCGCAAAGGGATGTGGAGTTAAAAAGTTTATTGTCTATGGAAGTTACTTCACCTACTTTGATAAAGAATATCCTGAATTAAAACTTGCAGAGAAGAACGTTTATATACGTACTAGATCTGAACAGAAAGAAGCGGTGTTAGCTGAATCAACCGATGCATTTGAAACATATGTTTTTGAGTTGCCATACATAATTGGATATTTACCTGGGAAAGTACCTCCTTGGACATTCATTTTTTCGTTACTTGAAAAGGGAGAAAAGAGTGTATTCTTTTTTAATAAAGGAGGAACAGCACTTGTAACCGCCCATCAAGTGGCACAGGCAACGATTGGAGCTCTAGAACAAGGAATTGGTGGTAAGGCATATCCAATTGTTGGCAGCAATTATGCATGGAGAGATTTCGCAAAGATATATTTTGACGTATCAGAGAAACAAAAGAATGTAATAGGCATACCAAAGTTTATATTCACAATATATGGAGTAATAGATTCAATCATACTATTATTTCGCAATAAAGAAAGAGGATTATCAATTAGAAATTATGCTGCTTTACAATACAAAAATGCATTTATTGATCCTAGTGTATCTATGAAAGCATTAAAATACTCTGATGATGATTATGAGAATGAAATGAAAAGCTTAATTTCTGAATGGATTCAAATAAAAAACAAAACCTAACAATTGCTTCAATCTTATAAAGACTTTTGTCATGGTTTTTATGAGAAGATAACACAAAAAACATGATAATCCTTCGAATCTTTGCTACGCAACACCGCTCGGGCCAGGCTTTAAAGGTTAAGCCATTAAGCCAATGTTTTGTGGACGGGTTTCGCGTATTAATAATAATATTTAAGCTGTTTGCTTTTTAAAAGCATACAAAATGTATTAAGTATTGGTGATAATTATGGTGAATAGTACTGGTTCAATTCTTCAATTCGAAAATAGAAAAGCATTTAGAATATGGCTTGAAATCAACCATAGTTCTTCATATGGCATTTGGATTGTTATTATCAAAGGAAACAAAGATTTTACCTCAAATGATGCCTTGGAAGAAGCAATCTGTTTTGGTTGGATTGATGGGCTAATGAAGTCAATAGATGAAACAAAGTATAAAAAGTACTTCTCAAGAAGGATTGATAAAAAGAAGTGGTCTGAAAAGAATAAGGCAATCTATAAAGGACTTAAAGAAAAAGGATTAATTACAGAGTTCGGAATAGAAGCATATCAAGATAATGATAAGAATAATGAGGCCGTAGATAAGAATAGTGTACATGCTGCCAATATTAAAAAATTAAAAGACGTATTGTGCATGGAAAATGATACATTGAAACTACTTGAAAGTACTACACCTTCTAGACAGAAGCAACTAGCGGGATTCTATTGTGATGCAAAAACTGAAGAGACACGAAGAAAAAGAAAAGAAAAAATAATTGTAGCCATAAAGAATAATTACAAAGGAATGTTGTATTAATTTTCGGCCAACAACTGCGTAAATCCTATTACACTCTTAGTCATGGTTTTTGCGAGGAGATACGGTAAATAACAAGCTAATCATTCGTTTCGCTCAGGAATGAACGTTAATGGTTAAGCCAATGGTAAAAATACTAAAAAAAAGATTGACATAATTCAATATCAGATGCAAAAGTATTATATGTTATAATTTGTTTTCTTAAAAGAAGGAGAACTTGCATGAAGCTTACAATTTTTAAATCGCTGATTTTCTTCGGACTGATCACGTCGTTGCTGGTACTCGGTAGCTGTGCGACAATATTTAATAATAAACAAACCACTGTATCATCATCTTCAAAGGTTGCTAGTGAAGTAACAATTTTAGAAAATGGTTCTGTGGTTTATCAAGGATCACTTCCTGCAACAATTAATGTAAATGGTAATAATAACTATACAGTTCAGTATAAAGATAAAGATGGAAATTCACGTACACTGCAACTTCAAAAAAAGATAAGTGGATGGTTTATAGCTGATGTCTTATTAATTGGAGGGTGGATTATAGATCTTATAACAGGCGATGTAATGGAATATA